>VXTM01000040.1 GCA_009837445.1 Acidimicrobiaceae bacterium | reverse complement strand
GCCATGAACGGCTGGTGGAAGGGCGACGAGATCCGCTACGGCATCGAGCTGACCGAGCCCAAGGTGCTGATCGCCGACCGTCGCCGCCTGGAGCGCCTCGACCGCGACCCCGGCATCCCCGTGATCGGTATGGCTCCCGACGAAGCCGACTCGATCGACAGCCTGATCGACGCCTACCAGGACGCCTCCCTGCCCGACGTCGAGATAGCCGTCGACGATCCGGCCGCCATCCTGTTCACGTCGGGCACCACCGGCCGGCCCCGAGGCGCGATCCAGACCCACCGCAACTTCTTCGCCTACCTGACCTGCGCCTTCATGATCGGCGCCCGCCAGTTCGTGCGCTTCCCGGGCGAGTCGATGGACGTCGGCGGGCCCACCCTGGCGTGCAGCCCGCTGTTCCACGTGTCGGGCCTGCACGCCTGCGCGGTGATGGCCGTCGGTGCGGGCTTCAACCATCTGTGGACCACCGGTCGCTATGACCCCGAGAAGATCCTGCGGCTCACCGAGGAGCACGGCATCGCCCGATGGTCGGGGGTGACCACCCAGGTGTGGCGGCTGGTCGAGCATCCCCGGCTGAACGACTACGACGTGTCGTCGGTGATCAGCATCGGCGGCGGCGGCTCGATGTGGTCCCCGGAGCTGCAGGAGATCTGCCGGACCGCTCTGCCCCACGCCCGCACCAGCGTGACCATCGGCTACGGGCTCACCGAGAGCTCGGGACTGGCCACCAGCGCGGCCGACGACGTGCTGAAGGCCCACCCCGACTCGGTCGGCTACCCGCTCCCCACCGTCGGCGTGCGCATCACCGACGACGACGGGACCGAACTGCCGGAGGGCTCCGTCGGCAACATCTGCCTGTCCGGCCCGATGGTCACGCCCGGCTACTGGAACGACCCCGCCGCCACCGCCGAGACCATCCGCGACGGTTGGCTGCGCACGGGCGACTACGGCTATGTCCGGGACGGGCTGCTGTTCCTGGTGAGCCGGCGAAGCGACCTGATCATCCGCGGCGGCGAGAACATCTACCCCGCCGAGATCGAGCAGCGCCTCGACGCCCACCCGGCGGTCGCCGAGTCGGCCGTGATCGGTGTGGGGCACCGCGAGTTGGGCCAGGAGGTGAAGGCCGTCGTCGTGATCGGCGAGGAGCCGCCCGGCGGGGACCTGGTCGCCGAACTGAGAGCGTGGGTGGCCGCTACATTGGCCGACATCAAGGTGCCGGCGCACTGGGAGCTGCGGACCGAGCCGCTGCCCCGGAACGCCACCGGCAAGATCCTCAAGCAGGTCGTGCAGGGTGACGCCGACTACGACTTCATCGAGGAGTAGCCGTCAGGGGACCTGCCGCAGGCAACGGAGGAGGAGCAGCGCCATGGACATGAACGACATGATCCTGGTGAGCGTCGACGATCACCTGTGCGAGCCGCCCGACATGTTCGAGCAGCACCTGCCGGCCAAGTGGCGCCACGAGGCCCCCAAGATCCTCCACACCGACAACGGCGACGACGTGTGGACCTTCAACGGCACGATCATCCCCAACATCGGCCTCAACGCGGTGGCCGGACGGCCCAAGGCGGAGTACGGGATCGAGCCGACCAGCTTCGACGAGATCCGGCCCGGCTGCTACAACGTCCACGAGCGGGTCAAGGACATGAGCGCGGGCGGGGTGCTCGGCTCGATGTGCTTCCCGTCGTTCCCCGGCTTCGCGGGCCGGCTATTCGCCAACCACCCCGACAAGGCCTTCGCCGCCGACCTGATCCGGGCCTACAACGACTGGCACATCGGTGAGTGGTGCGGGTCCTACCCGGGGCGGTTTATCCCGATGGCCCTGCCCATGATCTGGTCGGCGGAGGAGTGCGCGGCCGAGGTGCGCCGGGTGTCGGAGCTGGGCTGCCACTCGATGACCTTCACCGAGAACCCGGTGCCGCTGGGCCAGCCCAGCTTCCACGACACCTACTGGAACCCGCTGTGGGAGGCCCTGGTGGACTGCGAGACGGTGCTGTCCATCCACCTGGGGTCGTCGGGGCAGATGGTGGTGAGCGCGCCCGACGCCCCGATGGACGTGATGATCCACATGCAGCCCATGAATACGTCGATCGCGGCCTCGGACCTGCTGTGGTCGACGGTGCCGCGGCGCTACCCGGGGCTGAAGATCGCGCTGTCGGAGGGCGGCTCGGGCTGGGTGCCGTACTTCATGGACCGGGCGGACAAGACCTACGACATGCACCACCTCTGGACCGGCCAGTCCTTCGGCGACCTCAAACCCAGCGACGTATTCCGGCGCAACTTCCTCACCTGCTTCATCTCCGACCCGGTGGGGGTGGCCCTACGCCACGAGATCGGCATCAACAACATCTGCTGGGAGATGGACTACCCCCACTCCGACTCGAACTGGCCCGAGGCCCCCGAGGAGCTGGTCGAGGTGTTCGAGGGCGTGCCCGACAGCGACGTCGACCGGATCACCCACCTCAACGCGATGGACTGGTTCTGCTACGACCCGTTCTCGGTGCTGGACCGCTCGGAGTGCACGGTGGGGGCGCTGCGGGCGTCCGTCGAGGGCCACGACGTGTCCATCCAGTCCCGCGACACCGGCCGCCACGACGGCAAGAACACGTCCCTGCAGGACTTCGCGGTCAAGACCCGCTGACCGCGGGCGACACCGCTAGCGGGTCGATGCCGACAGCAGTTCGTAGGCGTTGTCGCGCATTACTTTGCGGACCTCGTCGTCGCTGAACCCGGCGATGTCGTCGATGTAGGAGGCCGGCTCGGCCAGGCCCTCGGCGTGGGGATAGTCGGAGCCGAACAGCATCCGGTCGGCGCCGATGCAGTCCTTGATCAGGTCCATGTCGTCCTCGAAGTAGGGCGACACCCACACGTTCTCGATGAACGCCTCCACCGGATGACGCTTGAACTCCCGGGGCATCTTGCCGTGGCAGATCTTGAGGTTGCGCAGCAGGTCGGGAACCCACATGGCGCCGTTCTCGATGGTGGCCAGACGCACACGAGGGAAGCGGTCGAGCACGCCGTGGCAGATCAGAGCGGCGAACGTGTCGGAGATCGAGCGGTCCGAGAAGGCCACCAGCGGGAAGGCCATGTGCTTGAACGCCTCGAACTGACCCCGCGACGGCTCCCACACCCGGCCGTACTGGACGGTGCCGTTGAGGCCGGCGTGCATAGCCAGCGGCACCCCGGCCTCCTCGAGCCGAGCCCAGATCGGGTCGTAGTCCGGCATTCCCGGTGACTGGTAGCCGCTCCCGGTCGGCACCGGTCCAGGGACAGTGCACACCATGCGGGCACCCATCCCCAGCAGCCGCTCCAGTTCGGCCGCGGCCATCTCGGGGTCGGCGAAGGTGAGCATCGGAACCGCGTAGATGCGGCCGTCGCGGTCGAAGCCCCAGTCCTCGTCGAGCCAAGTGTTGAACGCGCTGAAGGCGGCGTGGAGGGCTTCGATGTCGCGCTTAAGGGCCTCCTGCATGCCCACGCCCTGGGTCGGGAACAGCAGCACCGAATCCAGGCCCTGGCGGTCCATCAGCTCCACCCGGGCGTCGCGATTACGGAAGCCCGGATGATCGTCGAGGGGGTCGAGCTCGCCGAACATGGCCGCGATGTCGCGGCCCTCCAGGTTGCGGCCCCGGAAGTAGTCCTCGAGGCTGCCCGGCTTGGCGATCGGGTCAAAGGTCGGGTTGGGGATGAACTTGTTGACCTTGCCGGCCACCATGAACCGCTTCCGGCCGTCGATGGTGGCCCACTGCATGCAGCGCTTCTTCATCGACGGGTCGATGTGGCGGATGAAGGCGTCGGGGGCCTCGTAGTAGTGCTCGTCCACGTCGAACGCCCGGAAGCCCAGTTCAGGTCGTTCTGGCATCGCTTCGATGTTACCGGGCACCCCCGGCCGGCGGGTCCTGTCGCCGAGCCGAGATGACCGACACGGGCTTCGCCCTATTCGTCGGTCATCTGACTCGTCGCCACCCCCCGGCCTAGCCGCTCTCGGCGCGGATGACTGACTCTCCGTAGCGCTGGAGAGCTTCGACCGCGTGGGCAAGGGAGTCGGCGGGGATGGGAGCCGCGCACCAGGTGACGCCTAGGTCGGCCAACTCCTGCAGGGCCTCCGAGTGAGCGTCGGGGTTGAAGTCCGCATCACCCGGGCCTCCTCCCGCGAGCGACATGAACGAGACGTCGATCTCGGCGCCGTCGCGCCCGGCCGCGTCGACTTGGCGCCACAGGTAGTCCAGCATTCTCCGCAGGTCGTCGAGCGTCTCCAGGGGGACGGTGCGGGCAGTGGCGGCCAGCCCCCGGGGGGCGGGGAACGGGACCCAGCCGTCACCCACAGTGGCGGCCCGGCGGCGGCTTAGGCGGCTGTTGCCGCCGATCCAGATCGGGATCCGAGCCGCCGGCTTGGGGTTGACCGTCTGGCCGTGAGCGGTGAAGTTGCGGCCCTCATAGCTGAAGTCGTCGCTGGACCAAACGCCTCGCATGACCTCGATGGCCTCGTCGAAGAGGTCGTTGCGCTCTTCGAAGTCCACCCCGAGGGCCCGGTACTCGCCCTTCAGGTAGCCGGTCCCCACCGCCAGCACGAACCGCCCGCCGGACAGTGTGTCGATGGTGGCCACCGACTTCGCCACCAGCAGCGGGTTGCGGTAGGGCAGCACCACCACGTTGGGGATCAGCAGGATCCGTTCGGTGACCGCGGCACAGAAGGCCAGCGCCGCGAAGGGGTCGAGCGCGTCGTGGCCGCCGGCGCTCATCCAGCGGTGAGTCGGAGCAGGATGGTCGGTGAAGCCGACCCCGTCGAAGCCGGCCTCCTCGGCCGCCCGAGCGAACTCCACCACGCCTTGGCGGGTGGCGAACTCCGCGCTGGCCCGGCCGGATGCCAGCGGGTATGTCACCGAGAACCTCACCGGTCGGCGCCCTCCCGGAAGCGGTGGTAGCGGCCCTCGGCCGCAGCTGCATGGTCGGCGCGGGGCTCGACCCGTCCAGCCACCCGGCCCCAGCGCCGAGCCTCGGAGGTATCGGCTTCCAGACCGGCCGTGACCCGGCTGTGGTAGGCCGCGCCCAGAGCCGCGCTGTAGGGCTCCGCGGCCACATCCACGGCCAGGCCGGTCGTGTCCGCCAATGCCTGCATCCAGGCCGCCGACTGGGTGCCCCCGCCCACGGCCACGATCCGGCCGGCTGTGAGTCCGGAGAGATCGATGTGGTGGCGAACCACGAACCCGGCCGCCTCGTAGGCGGCCATCAGCACGTGGGCCGGCGTGTGACCGACGTGCACATCGAGCAGCTCGGCCCTCCGGTCGGTGTCGTGCAACGGGGTGCGCTCTCCCCGCGGATACGGCAACCAGACTGGCAGGTCGTCCGGTCCGAGCGAGAGCAACTCGTCCGAGGGAGCATCGCTCACCAGGGCCCGCACCCGGTCCACGAACAGGCCACCTGCATTGCTGGCCCCGCCGACGGCCATGATCCCGGCCCGGGCTGAGGGAAACGTCCACAGGCCGTCGACCTCGATCCACTGGTCGGTGAGAATCCACGGCAGCAGGGTCGTACCGCACATCACCAAGACGTCGCCGGCATCGCCGCAGGGGGCCACCAGCTGCTCCCCCAACGCGTCGATGGTCCCGGCCGACACTAGGGCGCCGTCCAGCTCCCCGATAGCAGCCGCGCCTGGGCTGATGGCCGGGAGCTGCTCGGACGCCATGCCGATCTCCTCGAGCAACTCCGGCGCCCAGCCCTGCCCGTCGGACATCGGAGCCATGGCCATCGCCGTCGACGAGTCGAGGGCTGCGACCCCGCACAGAGCATGGTTGGCGGCCGCCTGCGCGGGCCAAAGCGCATACACACCGTCTCGTCCCGACAGCCAGCGGGCGAATCCAGCCGCCTCGCCCTCGGTGGAACCCTCGCTTGCGTCGGTGCCGGGAACGGAGTCGGAGCCGCTGCGGGGCGTCGGGTCTGCGTCCTGATCACCGGCGCCATCGGAGCTACCTGCCGGAGTCCGGCCTCGGGCGTCGCCGTAGAGCAGGCCGGGTGTGACCGGCATCCCCGCCGAGTCGACCCCGCACATGGAGGGCACCATGGCCGACACCGTCACCGCGGCCACCGGCTGTTCGGCTCCGGCGGCCACGTCCCGCCAGGCGGCCAGGACACCGTCCACCCAGGCCTGCTGCGGATCGTGCTCGAACCGGTCGGGACTGGGCGCCACCACCCGGTGCGGGACACGGGCCCGGGCCACCACGGTGCCGTCATCGCCGGCCGCGACCGCCTTCACCGAGGTCGTCCCGATGTCGATCCCAACCGTGAGGTGTTCCATGCGCTCTCCCAGATACCGATGCGCTAACAGGAAGCTACGCCGACACGGGCGGAGCTACGCCACCGCACGGGCTGATCACCGGACGCGGGCGGTAGCGTCGGCTCATGGGTCGGCCGCGAGCGCTGGTCACCGCGCCGCTGCGGGGCAGTGCCCTCGAAGAACTGCGCGACATCGCCGACGTCGTGTTCGAGCCCTGGATCGAGCATGTCCCCATCAAGCTCTACCGATCCGCGGACTTCGCCGACAAGATCCGCTCCGAACGGGCCGACATCGTCGTGTGCGAGGCCGACTCGTGCAAGGGCCCGGTGCTGGAGCTGCCGCTGATCGCCATCGGATGCACCCGGGCCCGGCCCAGCAACGTGGACGTCGACGGGGCCACCGCCGCGGGGATACCGGTGCTGCGCACACCGGGGCGGAATGCCGACGCGGTGGCCGAGATGACGGTGGCCCTGCTGATGGCGGTCAACCGGTTCGTGGTGGCCGGCGACCGCGACGTGCGGGCCGGCACCATGTTCGGCGAGACCCTCCCCTACCAGCGCTACCGGGCCTGGCAGGTGGCCGGACGGACCGCCGGTCTGGTCGGTTTCGGCGCGGTGGCCCGGGCCGCCAAGTGGCGCCTGGAGGGGCTGGGCATGACCGTGATCGCGTCCGACCCCTACGCCGCCGACGCCACTCACAGCCTCTACGACCTGCTGGCCGCGTCCGATGTGGTCTCGATGCACGCCGCGGTCACACCCGAGACAGCCCGGATGATGGGTGCCGGACAGTTCGCGGCGATGAGGCCGGGCGCGATCTACCTCAACACGGCTCGGGCCACCCTGCACGACACCGACGCCCTGGTGGCGACCCTGGAATCGGGACACCTGGGCGGGGCCGGCCTCGACCATTTCGAGGGCGAGATCCTGCCCACCGACCATCCGCTCACCGCCATGGACAACGTGGTGCTCACGCCCCACATCGGCGGGGCCACCTACGATGTCGAGAGCAACCAGGCGGCCATGGTGGTGGCCGACATCAAGGCCGTCCTGGCCGGCGAGCGGCCCGTGCATTGCGCCAACCCGGAGGTACTGGAGTGACCGGCCCCAGCAACGCCGCCAGCGATCCCATTTACCAGCAGGTGGTGGACGCGGCCCAGGAGATGGAGCGGGCCGGCCTCACCGTGGGAACGGCCGGCAACGTCTCGGGCCGCCGGGGTGACGGCGCCATCTGCCTGACTCCCTCGTCCACTCCCTACGCCGATGTCACCCCCGACAACCTCGCGGTTCTCAGCATCGGCGGCGAGCATCTGGGCGGATCGGGCCAGCCGTCCACCGAGAAGGCCATGCACCTGGCCTGCTACAACGCCTTCGCCGAGGTCGGCGGGGTGGTGCACTGCCATGCACCCCACGCATCGATGTTCGCGGTGGCCCACCGACCCATCCCGGCGAGCATCGAGGAGGTCATCGTGTACGTGGGCGGCGATGTGCCGGTAGCCGACTACGCCGTCACCGGCACCCAGGAGCTGGCCGACGAGGTGGTGCGCCATCTCGACGACCGGGGTGCGGTGCTCATGGCCAACCATGGCCTGCTGTGCGTGGGCAAGTCGCCGGCCGACGCCCTGCACACCGCCCTGGTGGTGGAGCACACCGCCAAGATCATGTTCGGAGCGCAGATCCTGGGTGGCGTACAGCCGCTGCCCGCCAAGACCGCCAAGGACTTCGCCGGCGTGTACGCCTACATCCGCAGCACCTGGTAACCGAGCACCTGGTAACGCCCGAAGGAGACCACCGATATGCAGCACATGCTCTACGAGACCGACGGCCCGGTGGCGGTGATCACCCTGAACCGGCCCGACAAGGCCAACGCGGTCAGCGGGCTCACCCTCAACGAGATGGACGAGTGCTTCACCCGGGCCGCCGACGACAGCGAGGTGCGGGTGATCGTGCTGCGCTCCATCGGCAAGCACTTCTGCGCCGGCCACGACCTCTCGGGCTCCGACGAGGCCCTGGAGAAGGCCGCGGCCGGTGAGGGCGGCCCGGCCAAGGGCAGCTTCGTGGACTGGAAGGAGCGGGGCCTGGAAGCCATCTACGAGTGGGAGACGATCCACTACCTCGGCTACAGCCGCCGCTGGCGCGACATCCCCAAGCCCACCATCGCGGCGGTGCAGGGCCAGTGCATCGCCGGCGGGTTGATGCTGTGCTGGCCCTGCGACCTGATAATCGCCGCCGACAACGCGATGTTCTCCGATCCGGTGGCCCGCATGGGCATCGGCGGGGTGGAGTACCACGGCCACACCTGGGAGCTCGGGCCCCGCAAGGCCAAGGAGATGCTGTTCACCGCCCGCCGGATCGACGCAACCGAGGCCGAGGCGGCCGGAATGGTCAACCGGGTCGTGCCCCTCGACGAGCTCCACTCCGAGACCATGGCCCTGGCCCACGAGATCGCCCAGATGCATCCCTTCGCCCTGGCCCAGTCCAAGCGGGCCGTCAACCGGACCATGGACATACAGGGCTTCTACTCGGCGCTTCAGGCGGTGTTCGACATCCACCAGACCGGCCATGGCAACGCCCTGTCCGTCGGCGGCTACCCGATCCTCACCGGCCTGACCGATATGAAGAAGTCCCAGTCCTGAGAGGACTCAGGGGCGGAGTACCGGCGTGAAGATCACCGGCATCACCGTCTGGGCCGTGGACCTGCCCATGGCCCGCCCGTACTCGCTCACCGGCGGGCGCTTCCATTTCGAGCGGCTCGATTCCACCATCGTTCGTCTCGACACCGACGAGGGCCTGGTCGGCTGGGGCGAGGGCTGTCCCTGGGGCTCGACCTACCTGCCGGCGTTCGCCCGCGGCGTGCGGGCCGGAGTTGAGGAGCTGGCTCCGGTGGTGCTGGGACTCGATCCCCGCCGGATCGAGGTGGTCTACCGAGCCATGGAGCGGGCCATGCCCGGACATCCCTACGCCAAGTCGCCCCTGGACATGGCCTGCTGGGACCTCGCGTCCAAGGCAGCCGGCCTGCCGCTGTGCGACATGCTCGGCGGTCGGACCGAGGGCCGTGTGCGGCTTCATACGTCGGTCCCGTCGGGATCGGTGAGCGAGATCATGACCGAGATCGACATCGTGCGCGAGCAGGGGTACTCATTCCACTCCGTCAAGGTCGGCGGCGATCCCACCGGCGACATCGAGAGGATGCGGGCCGTCGACGCTGAGATGGCCCGCGGCGAGGAGCTCACCTTCGACGCCAACCGGGGGTGGCTGCCCGCCGAGGCGGTCGCCGCTCTCAACGCCACCAGCGACCTGCGACGAGTGATCGAGCAGCCCTGCAACGACCTCGACCAGCATCTGCAGGTGCGTCGCCTGGTGAGCCAACCCCTCGCGGTGGACGAGTCGCTGCACACCCTGAGGGACATGCTGCGCATCATCGAGACCGACGCCTGCGAGGTGATCGGGCTGAAGCTGTGCCGGGTTGGCGGTCTGACCGTCGCCCGCCGGCTCCGCGACCTATGCACCGAGGCCGGCATACAGATGAACATCGAGGACACCGGGGGCACGTCTTTGCAGGCCACGGCGGCCGTGCACCTGGCCCAGGCCACTCCGGAGCCGATCCGGCGGGCCACCTGGCTGTGCTTCGACCGCTTGACCCGCAACCCGGTCGAGGGCGGCGTGGTCAACGTAGGTGGCTGGGCCACCGCGCCGGACGAGCCCGGCATCGGAGCCCACCCCGACGAGGCCGCCCTGGGTGAACCGGTCGCCGTCTACACCCTCGAAGGCTGAGCGAACCTGGCGCCCCAGCCATACCGGCCGGATAGGGATGCCCGCCCGCACAACCCCTAGCGTGAACACGTGAATCTGTGGGAACGGCCGGACGTGCACGCCCGGCGCTGGTTCCTTCTAGGCGTCCTGAGCTTGACCCTGGTGCTGGTGGTGATGTCGGTCTCGGGCCTGAACGTGGCCCTGGCCACCCTGCAACGCGACGTGGGCGTCACCGGGCCGCAGTTGCAGTGGATCGTGAACACCTACGCTCTGGCTTTCGGCGGGCTGCTGATGACCGGCGGAGCCATCGGCGACCGCTACGGCCGCAAGGGCGCCCTCATGTGGGGTTTGCTCGTGTTCGGTCTGGGCGCACTCCTCGGAGGCCTGGCCGACTCGGCCGAGGTGATCCTGGTCTCCCGGGGAGCGATGGGGGTCGCGGCCGCCTTCGTGATGCCGGCCACCCTGTCGCTGCTGATCGAGATCTTCCCGCCGCCGGAGAGGCCGACCGCCATCGCGATCTGGTCGGGGTTCGCCGGAGGGGGCGCCGCCATCGGCCCCGCCCTGACCGGCCTGTTCGTCACCGGGTGGTGGATCGTGCCGTCGTGGGGCTGGGAGGCCGGATTCCTCTACAACGTCCCGGTGGTGGCCGTGGTGATGATCGTGATGGCGGTGTGGCTGCCCCGATCCCGCGACGAGCGGCCCCGCCACCTCGACCCGGCCGGTGCAGGGCTCTCGATCGTGGCCGTGACCGCGCTGATCTACGGCATCATCGAGGGGCCCGAGCAGGGCTGGACGTCGGTGCCGGTGCTGGCCGCCTTCGCCATCGCGGTCGTGTTCGGCGCGATCCTGCTGAGGTGGCAGCAGAGGGCCCGCCACCCGATGCTGCCGCTCGAGCTGTTCAGCGACCGGCGCTTCAGCGTCGGCTCCGCGGTCGTCTCCATGACCTTCGTGGTGATGATCGGGTTCTGGTTCCTGCTGGCGCTGTACGTGCAGTTCTCGCTGGGATACAGCGCACTCGAGGCCGGTCTGGCCACCATGCCCGAGGCGATCGCGTCGATGGTGGTCTCCCCGTTCACGGCCCCGCTGGCGAAGCGGTTCGGGTCGCGCCGGATCATGTCCCTCGGCTTCGCCGTGCTGGCCGTGACCTTCCTGCCGTTGGCCATGGTCGACACCGAGACCAGCTACTGGTTCCTGCTGGGTCCGCTGGTGCTGGCCGGCGCGGGCCTGGCTCTGGCCATGACCCCGGCCACCAACGACATCATGGCGGCCACCCCCTACGAGAAGGCCGGTATCGGCTCGGCCGTCAACGACACCGCCCGCGAGCTCGGCGCCGCGCTGGGGATCGCCACACTGGGTGCGCTTTCCACCTCGATCTACCGCAGCACCGTGAACGTCGACATCCTGCCGCCCGAGGTGGCCGACGCGGCCGGCGAGTCGATGGGGGCGGCCATTGAGGCCGCCTACGGGCTGTCCCGGGCCGGGGTGCTCGGCGAGGCCGCTGCTCAAGCGACCATCACCGAGACTTCACAGGCCTTCGCCACCGCCTTCGCCCAGACGATGGCAGTCTCGGGCGTGGTCTCGGCGCTGGTGGCTGTGATGCTGCTGGCCGGTCACTTCACCGAGAAACGCGCCAGCGCCGCGGCCTGAGGCCGAGCACTATGGGGGAATGACCAGCGACATTCTCGACAGGGCGGCCGCGGCCATCGACGGCAACGTGATGTTCGAGCCCGACGGCAGGCCTTTCGGTCTGGGACTGCCCGGCGACGGCCTGGGCGCCAACCACCGGTTGGCCGACGGCGTCACCATGATCGAATCGTTCGCCCACGTGCACGTCATCGAGACCGATTCGGCCGCGGTCGTGTTCGACTCCAGTGTCCCCGATCTCGGCCCGAGAGTGGCCGAGCGGGTCCGGGGCCTGGCTCACGCGCCCGTGAGCCATGTCGTGCTCACACACGGGCACCGCGACCACGCCGGCGGTGCGGGCGCGCTGATCGACGGGCTGGCTGCGGCCGGGCCGCGGCCCCGGCTGGTGGGCCACCGGTCGCTGCCAGCCCGGCAGGCTCGCTACCGGCTGACCGACGGCTACAACCAGGCCGTCAACCAGCGGCAGTTCGGACGGGTCCCCAACTGGGACCTGGCCGCCGGCTGGGCCTTCGGAGTGCCCGAACTGGACCTGACCTTCGACGACCGGCTGCAACTCGACGCCGGCGGCTTGGAGATCGAGCTGCGCCATGTGCGGGCCGAAACCGACGACCACCTGTGGGCATGGATACCGGAGCGGGCCGTGGCCGTGACCGGCGATCTGATGCTGTGGCACTTCCCCAACGCCGGCAACCCGGCCAAGGCCCAGCGCTACCCGCTGGAGTGGGCTGTCGCGCTGCGCGACATCGCAGCGGCCGGCCCCGAACTGCTGCTGCCCGGACACGGGCTACCCATCGGCGGGGCTGAGCGGATCCGTCGGGTGCTGCTCGACACCGCGGCCGTGCTGGAGGAGCTCACAGGTCTCGCCCTCGACCTCATGAACCGGGGCGCCAGCCTCGACGATGTGCTGGCCGAGGCCCGCCTGGCCGGCGAGCGGATCCACCGGCCGTACCTGGCTCCCACCTACGACGAGCCCGAGTTCGTGGTGCGCAACGTCTGGCGGCTCTACGGCGGCTGGTACGACGGCACTCCCAGCAACCTCAAGCCGGCCCGCCAGGCCGCAGTGGCCTCGGAACTGGCCGACCTGGCCGGCGGTGCGCTGACGCTGGCCCGCCGGGCCGAGGCACTGGCCGCCGCCGGGCAGCTGGCGGTGGCCTGCCACCTGATTGACCTGGCCGCGGCCGCCGATCCGGACAGCACGACGGTGCACGGGATCCGGACCGACGTCTACTGGCAGCGCCGGGCCGAGCAGCAGTCGGTCATGGCCGCGGCCATCTACGAGTCAGCGGCCCGCGAGTCAGCCGCGGCTGCCGGAGTCGGTCTCCCTCCCGTTCATGCTTGAAACGAGCTCAGAACTTGTCGGCGATGCGGATCGACACCACCGCGCCGATGACCGCCGACACCGCCACCGCCAGCCACATGGCCTGGTAGCCGTGGTGCTCGATGAGCCAGCCGGTCACCAGGGGGGCCACGAACACTCCGACGTAGACGCCCATCTGAGTGACCCCGGTGGCGGCCCCGGCCGCCCGGGGGTTGGCCCGCACGACCCCGAAGTTGGTGAACACCGGCCAGAGCCAGCCCGCGCCGAAGGCCACCAGCATGGCCGCGATGTGGGTTCCGGGCGAGCGCAGCGCCAGCGCGGCAATGGCGACTGCTCCCATCAGCGCGCTGATGCCTGCCACCCGGAAAGGCTTGACCCTCATCGTGTCCGACATCCAGCCACCCAAGACCCGCATCGTGATGCCGGTGGCCGCTCCGATGCTCAGGAAGAGTCCGGCCATGCCCTCGCCGAGCCCGGCGTCCACCCCCGAGCCGACGCCCCATGCGATGAGCGAGCCCGCGCTGAACGCCAGGAAGGCACCCACGACCGCGGCCCAGGCGAGGTCCCGCGAGGAGGATTCGGGCTCGGACATCCTGGTCACGGTCAACGGATGGGAGGAGCCGACCGCTGACCGCACCACCGCCAGCGACACCAACGTGAAGACGGCACAAGCCACGTAGGCCCAGCGCCATCCCACGGTGAGCGCCAGCGCCGGCACTGAGAAGCCGGCCAGCAGCGTGGCTGTGGGCATCCCGGACTGCTTGATCGAGACGGCCAGGCCGAGTCGTGGCAGCTGAGCCTGGGCCAGAGCCAGGTTGATGGAGGTCTGGTTGGCTGCATTGGCCAGCCCGGCCACGACCAGGAATCCGACCACCGCCGCGAATGAGCGGGCGGTGGCGGCCAGCGAGACCTGCACCGCAGCCGACAGTGCCAGCGCGAGCGTCATCTGGTTGAGGGCTCCGATCCTCTGCGCCAGCCTCCCCAGCATGATCGACCCGATCGTCGCCGCCGCGAAGAACGATCCGAGACCCCACCCGTAGACCGCCTCCGACACGCCCATGTCGGCGCTGATCTGCACCGACAGGGCTCCGACCAGGAACCCGGGCAGGACGGTGGAGACGGTGGCCATCACCGACGCGTTCACCACCAGGGACGGGCGCGCGCCCGTAGGCACCGTGGGAGTGCTCATTGCTAGGAGGCGACGGTGGGTCGGATCATGCACTCCTGGGCGAAGGAGGCGACGAGAGCCCCGCCGGCGCCGAACGCGTGGCCCTGCCCGAAGCCCCGGCCCCCGCCGAGCATGGGCGAGTGCTGGTGAACCAGGCACCAGTCATCGATGCGGAAGGGCCGGTGGAACCACATGGTGTGGCTGGTCACCGCGGTGTGCAGCTTGCTGCCGGCGTCGGCCTGGCTGATGCCCTCCACGGGGCGCAGCACGGTGCCCACGATCGTGAGGTCTGTCGCATGGGCCAGCAGAGCCTGGTGAGTGGTGGCGTCGTCGGCGAGCCTCCTGTCCCCCACCCGGGTCCAGAAGGCGTAGTCGGCCGGGCCGGCAGCCCGGTCCCGGAGATCGGTGCCGTCCACGACCCTCGTCGCCCAGGGGATCATGTTCAGGTCCACCTCGACAGCCTCGCCGGGCTCGGCCGTTTCGGGGGCAGGATCCTGGTGCTCAAGGTCCGGCGGTGCCTCGGGTTCGGGAATGTGCATCGACAGCAGGGCCACGAACACGGTCTTGCCCTGCTGGCTGGCCCTGATGCGGCGCACCGCGAAGGTCCGGCCGGTCTGGGTCTCCTCCACCTCGAAGGACAGCAGCTCGTCCCGGCGAGCCTCGCGGGGGAACAGGCAGCTCAGCGATTTGACGGTCTTACCCTCGGTGGTGGCCGCCCCGAGCGCCACCGCCTGGGCCAGCAGCTGGCCGCCGAAGACCCGGGGGTAGTCCATCTCCAGGCTGGGCGCGGTCCACACTCCGGGCCGGAGTTCCCGAACCTGAAGGCAGCCGAGCAAGTCGTCGAGGGTGATCAGCGCCATCAGGGTTCTCGGGCACCGGCAGGCCGAAACAGCGGCACATGCCACTCGCCGCTCTCCTCGAACAGGACCTCCACCCGCATGCCGATCTCCACCTCGCCGATCTCGCAGCCGACGATGTTGGTGCCGATGCGCACGGTCGGGTCCTCGTCCAGCTCGACAAAGGCGAACACGTAGGGGGGCGTGAACCCCGGGATCCATTCCTTGTGGTTGACGGTGTAGGTGGCCACCGTGCCCGTGCCCGCCACCGGCTCGGGGCCGATCCGGCGCGAGTGGCAGAACGGGCACGCCGGGCCGGGTGGATGGATCCAGCGCCCGCAGTCGCCGCAGCGCTGGATGCGAAGCCGGCCGTCGGCGCCGGAGCGCCAGTAGAACTCGCTCTCGGGTGAGGCCAGCACGAACCGGGGAGGGCTGTCGCCGCTCATGACGGTCCCTTGGTGAGCAGCAGGCTGCCGGTCTCGGGACCCCCGCCCGCGCCCACGGCGACAACCTCGCAGTCATCGACACCGATGTTGGCCGTGCCCCGCAGCTGCATCACCGCCTCGTGCAGATGACCGAACCCGTGCAGCCGGCCCGCCGACAGCTGGCCGCCGGAGGTGTTGAGGGGCACCGCTCCATCGGGCCCGATGTTGGTGCCGCCCTCCACGAAGGCGCCGCTCTCGCCCTTGCCGCAGAAGCCCATGGCCTCTATCCAGGCCAGGGTGAGCCAGCTGAAGCCGTCGTATAGCTGGGCGGTGTCCACGTCGTCGACGCTCAGCTCGGTGCGCTCCCACATGGAGGCCGCGGTGTGGCGCATCATCATCGATGTCAGGTCGTCGAACTGGTCCCAGGAGGGCCGGCCCCGGATGGCGGTGCCTATGGCGTTCACGCCGACCGCGCCCGCCGGTGCGTCGGGCGCGTAGTCGCGATGGGAGACCACCACCGCGGTGGACCCGTCGCAGGGCACGTCGCAGTCGTAGAGGCACAGCGGCTCGCTGACCATGCGCACGGCCAGGTAGTCGTCGATGGTCATGGGCTCGGTGTAGATGGCCTTGGGATTGGCTGCCGCGTTGGCCCGGCCGTTAACCGCGATGGCGCCGAGCTGGGTGCGGGTGGTGCCGTAGTCGTGCATGTGGCGGCGGGCGTAGCAGGCCACCCAGCACGCCGCCGACGCGGCTCCGTAGGGGATCATGAACTGGAACGGACCGGCCGACCCGGACATCCCGCCACCGCCACCGCTGCCGCTGCCGGGCCGCAGCGGCCCGCCGCTGCCCTCGACCACGGTGCGGAACACCAGCACGTGGCGGGCGACTCCGGTCGCCACCGCCAGGATCGCGTTGTGGACCGCGCCCAGCGGACCGGCCGTCTCCACCCCGGAGCTGCGCCAGTTGAGCGACAGCCGCAGCGCTTCGTGCAGCTCGGCCCCCATGGCCCCGCCGAAAGATCCGCCGAAGCCGGGGTAGGTCGATACGCCGTCGATGTCGGCGGTGGTGAGCCCGGCGTCGGTGATAGCCCGGAGTGCGGCATCGACGGTGAGATCGATGCCGGTGCGGTAGAGCCGGCGGCCGACATCGGACTGGGCCGCCCCGCTGATGACGGCCCGGCGCTCCAGCGGCTCACCCATCAGCGGGCTGCTCCTGTCTCGAAGAGGCGGGACTCCAGCACAGCGCCGGCCTCGTTCGAGGGACCCTGCCAGGTGATCAGCCCGTGCTCCATGACCGCGGCACGGTCACACAGTTCCAGAGCATGGCCGACCTGCTGCTCGACGATCAGCAGCGCGGTGCCGGCGGCCCGGATCCGGCCCAGCGTCTCGAACACCTGGTCGACGATCATCGGCGCCAGACCCAGAGACAGCTCGTCGGCGATCAGCAGCCGGGGCGACTCCACCAGCACCCGGGCCAGCGACAGCATGCGCTGCTCGCCGCCCGACAGGGTGCCCGCCACCTGCGTGCGGCGCTCGCCCAGCCGGGGGAACAGTTCGTAGGCGCGGTCCAGGGCGCCCGCCAGTCCGGCCCGGCCGAAGGCCCGATGGAACGACAGCGCCAGGTTCTCCTCCACGGTGAGCGACGCGAACACCGAGCGCCCCTCGGGGGCGTGGGCAACCCCGGCTCGCACGAACCGCCAGGCCGAGGGCCGGCCCGATCCGATCTCCTCGCCATCCACCAGCACGGTCCCGGCGCTGGGCGCCACCAGCCCGCTAGCCACCCGGGCCAGCGTGGTCTTGCCCGCGCCGTTGGCGCCCACGAGAGCCACTGCCTCCGCGGCTTCGACCGCGAGCGACACGCCGAACAGCGCCCGGAACGGGCCATAACCGGCCTCGACGTCGCGCAGCTCGAGGATGGGGGTCATCACGAGACCTCGAAGCTACCCAGGTAGGCCCGCCTGACCGCGGGATCGGCCAGCACCTCGGCCGTCGGCCCTTCGGCGATGAGCGAACCCGAGTCGAGCACGTAGGCGCGCTCGGTGAAGTCAGCCACCAGCGACACGTCGTGCTCCACTAGCAGAACGGCGTAGCCCCTGGACTCCTGGACGGCCCGCAGCGTGCCGGCCAGAGCCTGCGTCTCATCCCGGTCCAGTCCCGACGACGGCTCGTCGAGCAGCAGCACCTGAGGGCCGGTCATCAGGGCCCGGCCGACCTCCACCAGCCGGCTCTGGCCCAGGCTCAATGACTCCACCGGCTGATCGGCCAGGCCGTCGATGCCCAGCAGTTCCAGCACCGCGTCGCAGGCTGCGATCTCTTCGGGCCGGGGGCGTCCCCGGCCGATCAAGTCCTTCCATAGCGCGCCGGAGCCGTTGCGGATCCGCTCGGGGATCAGCAGATGCTCGCGCACGGTGGTGTCGCTGAACAGCTCCACCCGCTGGAAGGTGCGGCCCATCCCGGCCCGGGCCCGCCGGTGCACCGGCCATCCGCCGACATCGGCGCCGTTGAGCATCACCCGCCCCGAGTCGGGCTGCAGGATCCCGAGCAGACAGTTGAACAGGGTGGTCTTGCCGGCCCCGTTCGGTCCGATCAGGCCCACCCGCTCTCCGGCCTCGACCTGCAGGCTCACATCGTTGAGGGCGCGGATGCCCGAGAAGGCCACGCTTACGCCCGAGGCCGCCAGCAGCGCGGTCACGATGCCGCTCCCTCGCGGGCCTCGAGCCAGCGGTTGATGCGGGCGGCCGAGCGGCGCTTGCCGTGCTCGACGAGGCCCTCGGGATGGCGGGCGAACTGGATGGCCATCATGCCAAAAAGGACCAGCCGCCAGCTTCCCGGTATGGGGAACAACCCGGGCAGGTGGTCATCGCCCCGCAGGATCCAGGCCAGCAGGTCACCCTTCAGGATCAGCGGCTCGAACAGGGCGAAGGCGGCTCCGGCCTGGATGGCTCCCTCCACGGTCCGGGCCCCCAGCGCGACCACGATCACCAGCCAGAACAGCGCGTTGACCGGGCCGAAGTTGGTGCTGTAGTTCACGTTCTGCTGGTGCATGGACAGCAGCGCCCCGCCGAGTCCCGCGATGGCCGCCGACACCGCGAAGGCGACGATGCGGGCCCGGGCCGCCGATATGCCGATCGACGCGGCGGCCACCTCGCTGCCCCGCAGCGCGGTGAGGGTCCGGCCGACGGTCCCCTCACGCAGCTGGATCACGACGACCGACACGACTACCAGCACCACCACCGCCAGCACCAGGAACGCCCGGTCGCTGGCGAAGTCGATGGGGCCCACCAGCGGTCGGGGCACCCGGGTGCCGGTGAGCAGGGCCGTGGTCCCGCCCCCGACCCAGGAGAACTTGACCATCACCGCGTCGAAGAAGAAGGCGAAGGCCAGGGTGGCGATGGCCAGCCACACCCCGCCCAGGCGCAGCACCGGCAGCGACAGCAACGCCCCGACTGCGGCCGCGACCCCCGCACCCAGCAGGGCCGCGGCCAGAACCGACATGTTGAATCGGTCCGCCATCTGGAAGATCGTGAACCCGCCGATCGCCGCGAACGTCCCCTGGCACAACGAGATCTGCCCGGCCATGCCGGTGATCACCGTCACCGACAGGTAGATCACCGCCATGATCACCGCGGTGGTCACCAGGTGCATCCAGAGCACACCGGCCCTGAACCACACCACCGAGCCGACCACCGCCACGAACCCGACGCCGAACAGCCGGGTGAACAGGGTGAGCTTCGGGTGCCGCTCCAGCGCGGCCAGAGCGGGAGGCGGCGGGTCGACTCCCGACAGGGGATCGGAGGCCTCCCGCTCGCGTCCGATGGCCCGCCACAGCACCAAGATCGCGAACAGCACCACGAACGGCAGCGACGGCGTGAGGTTCTCCTGGAAAGGCCGCAGCCATGTGTGGTCGCCGGACCAGCGGGGCAGGAACGTGTTGAACACCGCGATGAACCAGCCGAGACCCAGGCCGCCGAGCAGCGCCCGCGGCAGGCTCACCAGCTTCCCGACGGCGGCGGCCGCCACCGCGATCACCACCAGCGTGAAGAAGTCGGTGGAGATGAGCGAGTTGAACCTGGGGGCGATCAGCACGCCGGCCAGGCCAGCGAAGGTGCTCGACAGGGCCCAGGCGAACGCGGAGGTCCGGTCGGCGTTGATGCCGCTCAGCTCGGTCATCCGGGGGCTCTCCACCACCGCACGCATGGCCAGGCCGATCATCGTGAACCGGAACAGTGCTGCCAGGAGCAGGGTGGCGGCCAGGGCCACCGCCATCATGGCCAGCTCGTCGCGGTTGAAGCGGTACACCCCGAAGGGGTCGTAGAACACGCTGGACCCGTCGGGCATGATGCCGGTGATCTGCCGTCCGGCCACGGCAGTGAACCGGGCTGCCTGGTTGAACAGCTCCGGCAGGGCCACGCTCAAGCCGAGGGCGACCACCAGCTTGGAGACCGCTGAGGCGGTGCGCAGGTGCCGGAAGATCAGCCGTTCCAGCACCAGGCCGATAAGCGGCGCCAGCACGAAGGCCGACACCACCAGCGCGGCCCACTTGGGCCAGCCCCACAGGGTGTGGGCCTTGAAGTACATCGCCGCCGAGATGTAGGCCTGAGCGCCGAAGGCGAGGTTGAACACGCCGGAGGTCTTGTAGGTGAGCACGAAGCCGAGCGCGATCAGGGCGTACACCGCCCCCGGGGGCGTGCCCTGGAGCAGGCCCCGGAACAGGTCCTCGAAGAAGCCGGCTGCACCGCTCACCGTTCAGTGCTCCAAACCGGCGGTGATCGGGGCCTACGGATCAGCGGCCGGGAGTCAGCCCGCGAAGTCGGTGGGAGTCGGCTCCGACCATTCCTCGGTGTCGCCCGGCCAGCACATCCACGGTTCGGGCTGGAATCCAACGAAGGTACCGCCCTCCATCCGCACCGAAGACGTGCAGTGGAGTGCGTACGCGTGGTCGTAGACAAACGGCTCGACCGCGGTGTGCTGGCGGCTCCAGTCGACGGGGTTGATCAGGCCGCCGGCGTCATAGGTGATCTGGTTGAGTGAGTGGATGATGGACTGCCGGTCGAATCCGGGTCCCGCCTCCAACAGTCCGGTCACGAACAGGTCGGCGTTAATCCAGCCAACCAGCGTCTGCTCCGCCACCGGGCCCCCGTTGGCCGGCACCCACTGGTCGTAGGCGTGGCGCAGCGGGCTGTCGACCTCGTACTCGAATGCCGCGAACACCAGCAGGGCATAGTCACCGTCGAACAGGTCGCCAGCCGCGGCCACGAACTCCCGGTCGTAGGAGTTTGGATGCAGCAGGGTGATCTGGTCCCGCACACCCTGGCGCTCCAACTCCTGCGCCAGGGTCAGCATGGCGTTCAAGTCCATGCACGTGGCGATGAAATCGACACCGGCATCGACCATCTGGGTCACCTCGGGCCCGATGCCGTTCGGCAGGCCGAAGGCGACGTTGTCATTGAAGTAGGCAACCTCCATCCCCAGGTCCGGGCCATAGAGGTCGATCGAATCGGCGAAGGCCTTGGTGCACACCTTGGAGGTCTCGCTGACGCCGTATCCGAGCAGCCCGACCCTGGACGCGCCGGCCTGCGACACGATCCAGACGAAGCTCCGGATGGTGCAGGTGGGGCATCCGATCACGTGGTTGCCGAAAATGTTGTCGCGGTTGACGGCCTCGGCGCCATGGATGTTCCAGGTGAACGTCGGGATCCCGGCGTCGTTCAAGGGGCCCCATCCCAGCGGCAGCAGGGTGGCCTGGAACGCGGCGAGGCTGTTGTTGCCGTCGATCACCTCAAGCGAGCGCTGCTGGTTGAAGCCGAGCTCGTCATCGAGGAGCTCTCCGATCACCAGCCTGCGCCCGTAGACGCCACCGGCGTCGTTGACGTAGTCGAAGTACGCCTGGATCCCGGTGTGGAAGCACGGGAGGATGCAGGTCCCCAGGATGTTGTTCGTCTCGGTGCCGATGACGGCAACCCGGATCTCGTCGTCGGTGACCCCGGGCACGCCTTCGAGGGGCACGAAATCGTGGCGGTGCGGGTAGGGGTCGACCGGCTCCTCAACGACCGGCTCGGTGGTCGTCGTCGGGGCGGGCGCGTCGGTCTCGGGTTCGGGAGCCTCGGCGGTGGCCGGCTCGTCGACAGCCTCGGGTTCGGAAGCCTCCTCGGCGCTGGCCGGCTCGTCGACAGCCGGCTCGGTCGGCTCATCCGGCTCGGAAGCGTCGGACTCCGACGCCTCCACCGCGGCGTCGGGCTCGGAAGCGTCGGCCGCGGTCGTGGCCGGCGCGGCGGTGGTTGGTGCGGCGGTGTCGGGCGTGGGAGCGGCCCCGTCACCGCTGGGGCTGTTGCCGCAGGCCGCAGCCAGCACGACCGCGGCGCTCAGCACGGCGATGGTGCCTCGGATTCGGAACATCGCTCCCTCCCGGAATCGCCCGATAGTGCAGCCTATTCGGGCCCTGCTCCCTCGACCGGGGGTTCGGTGATCAGATCCGATGGGCGGACGGGTGCTCGGGGCAGCTCCAGGCCGGTGGCGTCCCGCAGTGCGTTGAGGATGGCCGGCGTGGACGACAGGTTGGGAGGCTCGCCGACGCCGTTGAGCCCGTACGGGGAGTCGGGGTGGGGGAACTCGAAGATCTTCATAGGCATGGGCGGGACGTCGAGCATGGTGGGGATCAGGTAGTCGGTGAACGACGGGTTGCGGATCCTGCCGCCGGTGATCTGGAGCTCCTCCATGACCGCCAGCCCGAGGCCTTGGACGGTGCCGCCCTCGATCTGGCCCTCGACCCCGGCCGGGTTCATGGCCTTGCCGACGTCTTGGGCGGTGGCCATCTCGACCACCTTGACCAGGCCCAGCTCGACGTCCACATCGACGATGGCCCGGTGAGCGGCGTATGCGAACGCGACGTGGGCGTTGCCCTGGCCGCGCTCGTCGTCGACGGGCTCGGTGGGGCGGTGGCGGTAGGTGAAGGCGTGCGACACCGACTCGGGTCCCAGGACCTCGGCCACCGGTACCAGCGGGTGGCCGGCGGGGTCGTGGATCTCGGGGCCATCGAGGGTCAGCTCGCCGGCAGGACGGCCCAGCACGGCCGCGGCGCGGGCCAGGATCTCGTCTCGAACCAGCCCGCACGCGCCGACCACGGCCCCGGCCGTCATCCAGCTCTGGCGCGACGCGGAGGAGGCTCCCGACTCGGCGATGTCGGTGTCCTTGTCCCGCAACTCCACCGTCCGCACCCCCAACTCGGTGCGAGCGATCTGAGCCTCCAGGGTCACCACGCCCTGGCCCAGTTCGGGTCCGGCGCAGTAGACCTCGGCGACCGGCTCGCCGTCGCGGATCCACACCGTCACCCGGGCGGTGCAGGTGTCGTCCATCCCGCCGGAGAAGCCGATCGCCTTCATGCCCAGCGCATAGCCCACCCCCCGCCGGATGCCCTCTCCCCGGGTGACGTTGCCCACACCGCCGGGGCGGGTCCGCATGTCGGCGGCTTCGTGATCGGCGCCGGCGGGCAGCGGCAGATCGCGCAGATAGGCGAGGATTTCCTGCACCGGTGCCGGACCGTCGACCGGCTGACCGGTGGGCAGGACGTCGCCCTCGCCGATGGCGTTGCGCATGCGCAGCTCCAGCGGATGCAGGCCCAGTTCGCCCGCCAGCCGGTCCATGGCCGACTCGATGGCGTAGCAGGACTGCACCGCGCCGAAGCCCCGCATCGCCCCGCAGGGCGGGTTGTTGGTGTAGGTGGCGAACCCGTCGATCTCGACGTTGGCCACGTCGTAGGCTCCCGCCGCGAAGTAGCAGCCGTTGGCGATCACCACCTGCGAGGTTGACGTGTAGGCCCCGCCGTCGAGCACCAGCCGCACCTTGGTGAACACCAGCCGGCCGTCGCGGGTGGCCCCCAGCTCGATGTCGGCGATGGCCGGATGGCGGTGGACATGGCCGAAGAAGGACTCCTCGCGGCTGTAGACCATCCGCACCGGCCGGCCGGTGCGCAGAGCCAGCAGGCAGGCGTGGATGTGGACGTTGAGGTCCTCCTTGCCTCCGAAGGCACCGCCGACGCCCGACAGCACCAGCCGCACCTTGTCGAGGGGCAGGCCCAGGCAGTCGGCCACCTGCTGCTGGTCGAGGTGGAGGTTCTGGCACGACACGTACAGCTCCACGCCGCCGTCGCCCAGCGGGACGGCCAGACCCGACTCCGGCCCCAGGAAGGCAGGATCCTGGGTGCCCATCTCGTAGCGGCCCTCGACGACGACATCGGCCAGGGCCCGGGCCGTGGCCACGTCGCCGTGGCGGATCCTCACGTGACGGGCCAGACCCCCGCCGAACAGGCCCTCGACCTGCCCGGTCAGCGACATCTCCGGATCGGTGTTGGGCACCAGCTCCTCGTAGTCGACGACGATCAGCTCGCACGCCCGCCGGGCGATCTCGGGATGGGTGGCCGCCACCACCGCCACCGGCTCGCCCTGGTACCTCACCTCGTCGAAGGCCAGCACCGGCTCGTCGTAGACCTTCATGCCGTAGGTCTTGGAGCCCGGTACGTCCCGATGGGTCAGCACGCACCTCACGCCGTCAATCCCGGTGGCCTGTGACGTGTCGATCGCCAGGACCCGGGCCCGCGGATGGGGGCTTCGCAGGGTGACGCCCCACAGCGACCCGTCGTGGTACTCGTCGGAGGAGTAGATGAACGAGCCGTCCACCTTGGGGACGCCGTCGGGCCGGGTCGCCGACGCGCCCACCCCGTCCACCACCGACGGAGTCGTGATCCGCGTCGGTGTCTCGGTGACCGTCATCGTCGGATCGTCGTGGTCATGGCGCAGCGCCGGTGCGTTCGGCGGCCAGGTGCACGGCGTCGAGGATCTTCTGGTAGCCGGTGCAGCGGCACAGGTTGCCCGACAGCTCCTCCCGCACCGTCAGGTCGTCGGGATCGGGATTGCTGTCCAGCAGGCAGTGGGCGGCCACGATCATCCCCGGCGTGCAGAACCCGCACTGCACCGCGCCCGCGTCCAGGAAGGCCTGCTGCACCGGATGCATGCCGTCGCCGGAGTCGAGGCCCTCCACGGTCACGACGGAGCGGCCCTCCACCTGCACCGCCGCCACCAGGCAGGAGCACACCAGCACCCCATCGACGTAGACCGAGCACGATCCGCACTCGCCCTGCTCGCAGGCGTTCTTGGTGCCCCGGAGGCCGACCCGCTCCCGCAGGAAGTCGAGCAGGCTCTCCAGCGCCCACACATGGTCCACGCTGTGGGCCACGCCGTTGACGGTGACGTTCACCCTCACGCAGCCGCCTCCCCGTCCATACCGCCTAGGTCGGCGAGTGCCCAGCTGAGGCATCGCCGGCCCAGGACCGCCAGCGCATGCCTCCGGTACTCGGCGCTGCCCCGCACATCGTCGATGGGAGACGCGGCCTCGGCGACTAGGTCCCCGAACCGGCGGCACACGCTCTGGTCGACACCACCGGATCCGTCCCAGCGATCGGCTAGCGCGTCCTGAAGCATCTGCTCCGCGGCTCGGGCCCGCAAGGGGGTCGGACCGGCCGAGCCGATCCCGGTTCCTACCCGCCTGCCGGCCACATCGAGGTTCAGCGCGAACGACACGGTGGCGATCACCATGGCATTGCGCGGCCCGACCTTGGCGAACTGCTGCGGTCCGGTAGCGGCCGGCACCAGCACCGCCCGGATCAACTCATCGGGCTCGAGGGCGCAGCGCTTGGGGCCGAGGAAGAAGTCGTCGATATCGATGAGGCGCGACCCCCGCACCGACTCGACCTCCACCTGCGCCCAGCACGCCAGCAGCACCGGATGGCAGTCGCCGGCGGGCGAGGCGGTGGCAAGGTTGCCGGCCACGGTGCCGCGGTTGCGGATCTGGGGCGAGCCGACGGTGCGGGCCGCCTGAGCCAGCGCCGGGCACGAGTCGCTGAGTTCCTCGATGATGCTGGTGAAGGAGACCCCGGCACCGATCCGGACCGTCCGGCCGTCATCGATCAGCTCCCAGGAGTCGAGTCCCTCAACTGACGTCAGGTCCAGAAGTGTGGCCGGACGGGCTCGGCCGAAGTTGATGTCGACCATGAGGTCGGTCCCGCCGCAGATGGGGGACGCGTCCGGATATTGGGAGCGCAACAGCATCGCGCCCCGCCACGACGACGGCCTCAGCATCGGACCGGACGCGAGCGGGATGTCCATCCGGGTCAGTCTTGCACGGCCCAGCAGCCGAACCAGTACGCTGCGAACAGGGTGCGCCTGACGTATTCGCCTGAGGTTGAGGCATTCAGGGCCGAGTTCTCGGCCTGGCTCGACGCCAACCTGCCCGACGAGGCAGCCACCGCCGTCCGGCCCCGGTCCAGCGCCGACATACCGGAATGGTCCCGGAGTTTCCAGCGCCGCATGTTCGACGACGGCTGGCTGGTGCCCGGCTACCCGCCCCAGTTCGGCGGGCGCAACGCCGACCTCTACGAGCAGGCGGTGTTCTGGGAGGAGCTCGGACGGCGCCGCATCACCCAGAGCTTCAACCCCCAGGGGCTGGGCATCGTCAGCGCGTCGATCATCACCTTCGGCACCGACGAGCAGAAGCACCGTTGGGCGGTGCCGATCATGCGGGCCGAGAGGACCGCCGCTCTGGGCATGAGCGAGCCGGGCGCGGGCAGCGACCTGGCCGGGCTGTCCACCCGGGCCGTGCTCCACGGCGACCGCTTCATCGTCAACGGCCAGAAGGTTTGGACCTCCGGCGCCCACCACGCCGACGTGCTGCTGGCCTTCGTGCGCACCGATCCCGACGTGCCCAAGCACAAGGGGATCTCCGCGCTGATCATCGAGACCGATTCGCCCGGCCTGGTGCGGAGACCCTTCCGCGACATCACCCGTCCCGAACCCGACTTCAACGAGGTGTTCTTCGACGACGTGGAGGTGCCCCTCGAAAATCTGGTCGGCGAGCTCGATGACGGCTGGCGGGTGTGCACCGGCTCGCTGGCCCATGAGCGCGAGATGCTGTGGATCCTGTGGTCCCAGGGCCTCGACCGGATGCTCGACGACATGCTCGAGCAGCTCAACGGCGGCGCGGGCGCGGCCGGCGACCCGGTGGTTCTCGACGGGCTCGGAAGCTCGATCATGGACTCGTGGGCGCTGCGCCTGCTGGGCCAGCGCCAGTTGGCCCGAAGCCGGCGGGGCCTGCACGTCGCCGACCAGTCGCTCCTGAAGCTGCTGGGCTCGGAGGCCCAGCAGAAGCTGTCGTTGCTGATGCTGGAGGCGCTGGGTCCGGCCGGGCTGGACCGCACCGTGCCACCGGACGCGCAGTCGCCCTACGAGAGCGACCGGGCCGCGCTGTCGTGGGCCGACCGGTACTTCTTCACCTTCGCGGGCACCATCAGCGGCGGGACCAGCGAGATCCACCGCAACATCATCGCCGAGCGGGTCCTCGGCCAACCCCGGGGCTGATCGATGCCCGCTCCCCGGCCCGAATCCCGAAATTGGGGCGAATATTGGGTGTCCAGTGCCCAATTCGTCGCCAATTTCGGACTTAAGCGTGACGGGGCGGGCTGAGCGATGGAGTTCGAGTTCACCGAGGACCAGCTGGAGCTACAGCGGACGGTGCGCGACGTGCTGGACGCCGAGGCGCCGCCCGAGCTGGCCCGGGCCGTCGCCGACAGCGAATCCGACGGCCGGGAGCTCTGGGACACCCTGGTGGGGCTGGAATGGCCGGCCATGGCCCTGCCCGAGAGCGCCGGCGGCCTCGGGTACGGCTGGGTGGAGCTGGCCATCGTCCTCGAGGAGTTGGGCCGCCACGCCGCGCCCGGCCCGTTTGTGGCCACCGTCACCCAGTTCGCGCCGCTGGTGCTTGAGACCGCCGGCCCGGAAGACACCGCGGCGTTGCTGGCCGACGTCGCCGCTGGCCGCACCACCGGCACGGTCGCGGTCGACGAGGGTGCCGGGACGTGGGACCCGGCCGGTGTGCAGTCCACCGCACGCCGCGACGGCGACCGCCTCGTGCTGTCAGGCACCAAGCACTACGTGGTGGACGGCGCCACCGCCGATGAGATCGCGGTGGCGATCCGCCTCGACGGCGAGGTCCGGGCGGTACTGGTCCCGGGCTCGTCGGTGCAAACAGACGAGGTCGTGCCCATCGATCCCGGTGTGCGCCACTCCACAGTCACTCTCGACGGGGTCCGGGTGCCCGCCGACCGGCTGCTGGGCATCGGCGACGCCACCGGCGCGGTCCGCCGGGCGCTGGAGGAGTCAGTCACTGCGATCGCGGCGGTCACCCTGGGTGCCTGCCAGCGGATCTTCGACATCATCAACGCCCACGCCAAGGAGCGCATCCAGTTCGGCGTGCCCATCGGCTCGTTCCAGGCGGTCAAGCACAAGCTGGCCGACATGTACCGCGACATCGAGCGGGCCCGGGTGCTGGTGTACTACGCGGCGCTGACACTGGCCGAGGACCACCCCGACCGGACGCTGGCCGCGTCGATGGCCAAGGCGGCCGCGGGCGAGGCCCAGCGCCGCTGCGTCCAGGACGGTCTCCAGCTCGCGGGCGGCATCGGCTACACCTGGGAGCACGACCTTCACCTGTTCCTGCGCCGGGCCAAAGTGGGTGAGCTGCACTTCGGCTCGGCCTCCCACCACCGCCGCAACGTCGCCCGCCTATCCCTTCAGTCGGGCACCGCCTAAGCCGAGCCGTCTAGGTCGAAGAGGACGGGGAGGGTTAGGGGGCCCCGGAAGGCGTAGCCGCTGATCACCGGACGCTCGGCGTCGGGGTCGAGACGCAGGTTCGGCAGGCGGTCGAGCACGGCGTTGATCCCCGCCTCCAGCTCCATGCGGGCCAGATGCATACCCAGGCACTGGTGAGGTCCCGTGCCGAAGGCCATGTGCTGCTGAGGTACCCGGTCGAGATCCCATTGGCCGGGATCGTCCCAGCGGGCCTCGTCGTGAGACGCCGACCCGCTGATGATCGACACCGACGACCCGGCCGGCACCGGGCAGCCGCCGATCTCGGTGTCGGCTACGGCCCGGCGGGCCACCATCGTCACCGACGTCTCCCAGCGCAGGGTCTCCTCCACCGCGGCCGGCACCAGCGAGCGGTCGGCTCGCACCCGGGCCATGGCCTCGGGCCGGTCCAGCAGGGCCAGCAGGCACGATCCGAAGGCCCGGTAGGTGGTCTCGGCCCCGGCCGGCAGCAACAGGCGCAGGAACCCGTAGATCTTCTCATCGGTGAGCCGGGCACCGTCGATCTCGGCGTGCACCAGTTCCGAGAGCAGGTCGCCGGTGGGCTCGGCCCGCCGGGCCTCCACCAGCGGCTCCAGGTAGTCGCGCATGGCCTGCGACGCGGCCACCCCCTCCTCCGGGTACAGCGGCCCGTAGTTGATCTTGATCGACCAGTCGTTGAACTGCTCGTGGTCGGTGGTAGGCACGCCGACGATCCCGCAGATCACCTGCACCGGGAACCTGCTGGTGACCTGGGCCACCAGGTCGGCCCGTCCGGCCGGGGCGATGGCGTCGAGCAGCCGGTCGATCACGGGCTCGATCAGCTCGCTCCGCCAACGCTCCAGGGTCGAGCGTCGGAAGGCGTAGGCCACCAGGTTGCGGTAGCGGCGATGCTCGTCGCCGTCGAGGCCGAGCATCAGCTCCCCCATGTAGGGGCGCATGACCTCTGCGTTGATCGAGGCCGAGAACGTGCGCCAGTCCTTCAGCACCCGGTCGGCGTCGTCCCACGATGTCAGCGTGAACCCGGGCGGGGCCGGCTCGTCGGTGAAGCTGATGCCATCCTGCCTCCGCACCGGGCAGTGGCGGCGGGCGTGGTCCCACTGCTCGTAGGGCTGCGCGTAGTCCCACTGGTCATAGGGCGGCGTCGAGTAGTCCATCTCGCCGGAGTCCGCTCCGGGCTCCATGCTTAGAGGATGGCCCCGCTGGCCTTGAGTGCGGCTATCTCGTCCCAGTCAATGCCCAGCGACGCCAGCACCAGCTCGGTGTGCTCGCCCAGCTCGGGCGCCCGGTCCACCTCGACCGGGGTCTCGTCGAACTGAGCCGGGCTGGCCACCAGCTGCACCGCTTCGCCCGCCGCGCTCTGGGTGGCCGGCAGGTAGTCGTTGGCGGCGACCTGGGGGTCATCGTAGAGCTCGACCAGAGTCTGGAACGGGGTCCACACCCCCTCGAAGTCGGCGAGCCGCTCCTTCCACTCGTCCAGGGTCCGCCCGGCGAAGGCCTCGTCGATGATGTCGATGCACTCCGGACCGTTCTTCGAGCGGGCCTCCGAGGTGTTGAACCGCTCGTCGTCCACCAGGATCGGCCGCTCCAGGCGGGCCGCGAAGTCCTCCCAGTAGCGGTCGCTCTGTAGCAGGATCAGGCTGATGTAGCGGTCGTCGGCGGTGCGGAACACCCCCACCCCGGGATTCGGATTGCGGCGCCGGTCGCCCCGGGGCAGCGACGTGAGCCCGAACAGCTTGGCCGCCACCACCAGCGGCGAGATCTGCCACAGCGCGGTGGCCAGCAGCGACACGTCGATCACGGCGGCTTCCCCGGTGCGCTCCCGCTTGAGCAGGGCCGCGGCGATGGCGCCGGCCAGGGCCATGCCCCCCATCACGTCGCCGAACGCGGGCGAGGGCTGGCCCTGGGGCCATCCCTTGGCGTCGGGCGGGAACACCGCGGCCACCCCGCCCCGGGCCCAGAACGACGCACCGTCGAAACCGCCCTTCTCCGCGTCGGGCCCGGCCGGACCCTGCCCGGTGCCCCGGGCGATGATGATGGACGGGTTGCGGGCCCGGATGGCGTCGTTGTCGATTCCGAGCCGGCGCCGCACCGGCTCCAGGTAGTTGGTGAGGAACACGTCGGCCGTCTCCACCAGCTTGAGCAGAGCCTCACGGCCGTCGGGGTGGGCGATGTTGAGGGCCACCGACTGCTTGCCCCGGTTGGGCTGCTCCACCATGAAGTTGACCCCGCCGCCGGGGATCAGCCCCGAGGTGATCAGCCCCCGCTGGGGGTCGCCGCCGGCCGGGTTCTCGACCTTGATGACCTCCGCGCCCCAGTCCACCAGCACCGACCCGCCGGAGGGCACGAACATCCAGGTCGCGACCTCGATGACCCTGATGCCCTCCAGAGGCCCTGCCACCGCTCAGAAACCCCGGCTCGCGTAGGCGGTCAGACCGCCAGCAGTTCCTTCAGGTTGCCGCCCATGATCTTGGCCGCGTCGGAATCCGACAGCGACGGGGGCAGGTCGTCGTAGAAGCTGACGGGATTGCCCAGGCCCTCGGGGTGCGGGTAGTCGGAGCCGAACAGCAGCCGGTCGGGGCTCATGATGTCGATCAGGCCCTCCAGGGCGTCCTCCCAGAACGGGTTGACGTAGACGTTGCGCTTGAACGCCTCGACGGGATGCTCACCGAAGTCCCGGGGCATCTTCTTGTAGGTCCCCTCGAACTTCTCCAGCAGCGGCGCCACCCAGGTGCCGCCGTTCTCGATGGTGGCGATGCGAAGATCGGGGAACCGGGTGAAGGCCCCATGGCAGACCATCGCGGTCATCATGTCGCTGATGGCCCGGTTCTGCATCACCAGCAGGCGCAGCGGGTTGGGCTTGAACGGCAGGAACTCGGTCTTGCCCTCCCAGATTGACACCAGGTCGGCGTAGCCCGAGTCCGACGAGTGCATGCCCACCAGCACGCCGGCCTCCTGGACCCTGGCCCAGAACGGGTCGAACTCGGGCAGGCCCGGCGATCTCGGCCCCCGTAGCCCCCACGCCGGGGCGGGACGGATAAGGATGCAGCGGGCCCCGCGCTCCAGGCACCACTCCAGCTCCTCGATGGCCTTCTCGACGATGGGCAGGGTAATGATCGGGGTGGCGAAGATCCGGTCGTGGTAATTGAAGGTCCACTCGTCGTAAATCCACTGGTTCAGGGAGTGGACCACGGTGTGGGTCAGGTCGGGGTCGTCGCGCATCCGTTCCTCGAGCAGGCTGGCCAGCGTCGGGAACATGAGCGAGCCCTGGATCCCGAGCTCGTCGAGGTGGGGAAGGCGGGCCTCGGCGTTGCGGGCCCACTCGGGGCAGCGGATCGGCTTGCCGAAGATCTCCCGCAGGCTCTTGCCGTCGGGGTTTCCGTGGCGGTAGTACTCCTCCTGGGCGCCGGGAGGGGCTACCACCTCGAAGGTCGGGTTGGGGATGTACTCGGAGATCTGACCCTTGATGGCGATCTTGGTGCGGCCCTCGACCTGCACGTACCGGATGGCGCCCCGGTAGTCGGGCGGCAGGTACCGGGTGAAGGCGTCCTCGGTCTCGTACATGTGGTTGTCCGAGTCGAAGACTTCGAAGCCCAGGTCACGAGCCATGGCGGTCCCCTCCTGCGCCGCTGTCGAGCAGTGCCAACCCTACCGGCCACCGGTAACGGCAGACCAGGGTGATCCGAATCGATCCTACCCACTACTACTGCCCAGGACCCCGCCATGTGTGGGAGGATGTCACCGACCTGGGAGGTGAAGTGGACATGCGCACTGATCCGGTGACCGGACCGTCGGTATGGCGGGCCGACGAGCTTGAGCACTCCGACGAGTGGATCTACCGGTTCACCCCTTCCGACCTTGATGAACTCGAGCGCGGCGTGGAGGCGGTGGCGGGCCGCGATGTACACGAACTGACCCCGGATGCGTTCCCGCTGTCCGGCCTGGAGGCACGCATCTCCGAGTTCGTCGACGAGCTCGACACCGGGAGGGGCTTCGTGGTGCTGCGGGGCCTCCCGATCGGCCCGCGGTTCGACCGGGCCGCAGCCGCAGCCGTCTTCTGGGCGATCTGCTCCCGGATCGGCCGGCTTGTTCCCACCACCTGTGACGGAGCCCTCCTCAACCACGTCTACGACCGAGGCCCCGGGCAGGATCCCAACGCCCGGGCCTACACCACCAACATCGGCGGCTTTATCCACTCCGACGGGGTCGAGATCGTGGGCCTGATGTGCCTTCAGCCGTCGCCCACCGGCGGCGAGAGCATCGTCGCCAGCTCGATGACGATGTTCAACACCCTGCTGGAGGAGCATCCCGAGTGGTTGCCGGTCCTGTTCAAGCGGATGGCCTGCGACTGGAAGATGGAGGAGCCGCCCGGCAGTTCGGGCTGGTACCCGCAGTCGCTGTACTGCCACGTCGACGGGTGGCTGTCGGCCACCCTCAAGACCGGCTTCCAGCGGTCGGCTCAGCGCTTCGACGGCGTGGAGCCGCTCACCGACGACGAGCTCGCCTGCTTCGAGTACCTGGAGTCCATACCCCAGCGGCCCGGCATGACCCTGTACATGGCCCTCGAGCCGGGCGACATCCAGCTGGTGAACAACTACGTCACGCTGCACTCCCGAACGCCCTACGCCGACGACCCGGCAAAACCCGAGCAGAAGCGCCACATGCTGCGCTACTGGATGAGCCGCTCGGGTCTGAGTCCCCGGGTGGTGTCGCCCGACTACCAGTTCATGCGCGACGACTACTTCGGGCTCACCCAGCCCGCTCCCTCCCTGTGAGCAGGTGAACGAGCGGCGGTTCCGGGAGCCGGGATACCCGCCTACAGCCGACCGGTTCGTGCGCCACCTGGCCGAGCGGTGGGGCGACCGGGATCTGCTGGTGCTGGGCGAGCGGCGCCTCACCTACCGCGACCTGGAGGCCGATTCGCGGCGCCTCGCCCGGGGGCTGTTAGCCAGCGGGTTGAGCCACGGCAGCCGGGTGGCGCTGCTGGCCCCGAACGGTCCGGAGTGGGTCGTGGCGTGGCTGGCCGCCGCCCGGCTCGGAGCGCTGGTAGTGCTCCTGAACACGTTCCACCAGGCCCGCGAGCTCGGCTGGGCCTTGTCGCACTGCCGGGCCGAGGCGCTACTCACCGTCGACCGGTACCTGAACCACGACTACGGCGCCCGGCTGGAACAGGCCGTCGACGGCCTGGCCGGGCAGGAGCACGAGGCCATCCGCGCCGGCAGCCATCCCAGCCTGCGGGCGGTGTGGATGTGGGGCGAGGGCGCCGCGCCGTGGTCCTGGGCCGCACCGGTCGACGCCCTGCAGGGCCGGGCCGGCGCGGTGTCCGACGAGCAGTTCGATGCGGCTGCGGCCCGAGTCGAGCCCCAGGACCCGATGGTGGTCATCTACACGTCGGGCAGCACGTCGGAGCCCAAGGGGGTGGTCCACTCCCACCGCACCGTCATCGTCCATCCGTTCAACCTGTTGCAGTTCCGCGATCTGCGGGCAGGGGACATGCTCTACACGTCCATGCCGCTGTTCTGGGTAGGCGGCCTGTCGTACACCCTGGTGAGCGCCATGCACACCGGAGCCACCGTGGTGTTCGACGAGCGCTTCGAGCCCGGCAGCACCCTGGAGCTGATCGAACGCCGGCGGGTTACGCACGTCATTGGCTGGCCCCACATCGCCAAGGCGCTGGTCGAGCATCCGTCGTTCGGTGAGCGGGACCTGTCCTCCATCCGGGGCGGCAGCTTCGACGATCTGCTGCCCGCACATCTGCGGGTCAGCGATCCCCGCAGGAAAGCGACGTCGTTGGGCATGACGGAGTCGCACGGTCCCCACTCGATCGAGCCGTTGCACATCGAGCTGCCCGAGGGCAAGGAGCAGTCGTTCGGCCGTAGCGTGCCAGGCATCGAGCGCCGCATAGTCGATCCCGACACCGGCGACGAGCTGCCGGCCGGACAGGCCGGCGAGATCTGGATCCGGGGCTACTCGCTGATGGTGGGGCTGCTCGGCCAGGACCCGGCCGACGTCTTCGAGCCGGGAGGCTGGTACCGCACTGGCGACAGCGGCCTCCTCGACACCGACGGTCACCTGTACTTCCAGGGCCGGCTGGACACGGTGATCAAGGCGGGGGGCACCAACGTCGCCCCAAGGGAGGTCGAGTTCGCCATCGAGTCGCAGCCCGACGTGATGCACGCGTTCGTGGTGGGCGTGCCCGCGGCCGACGGCCGGGGCGAGGCGGTGGCCGCTGCGGTGGTGGCCAAACCGGGCGCCGGCATAGATCCGCAGGACCTGCAGGTCCGCCTGCGGACCGAGATCGCTAGCTACAAGGTCCCCCGCCATGTGGCCGTGTTCGCCGAGCAGCAGGAGCTGCCCTGGCTGGAGTCGGGCAAGATCGACCTTCAGGCCCTCCGGCGCCTGCTCGCCGACCGCTTCAGCGACTAGCCCGTAAAGGCCGTCGCTAGTGGTAGGAGATGGCTTCGAGCAGGTTGATGCGGTTGGCCCGGCGGGCGGGCGCCAGGGCGGCCAGTAGTCCGGCCACGGCGGCCACGAGCAGGTACGCCACCATGGTCGGCCAGGGCACCGCCACCGAGGAGACGATGTTGCCGGGGAGGGCCAGGGCCGTGATGGAGCCGGTCACTACCCCGGTGACCACGCCGATGAGCCCGCCGAAGACGGCCACGATGCTCCCCTCCAGGAGGATGGCGGAGCGGATCTGCCACCTGCCCATGCCGACGGCTCGCAGCAGCCCGATCTCGCGGGTCCGCTCGAACACCGACAGGGCCATGGTGTTGGAGAAGCCCATCACCGCGATCATCAGGGCGAGGATCAGGAACACGTTGATCACCCCCAGCAGAGCGTCTACCTGGGTGGCCCTGCTGTCGCGGTACTCGGCCTGGTCACGCACCTCCACCTGCGGGTAGTCGGCCAGTGCCGTCCGCAGCGCAGCCCGGGCCTCGTCGGGGCCGACTCCCGCCGCGCTGATGGCGGTGACCAGGCTGTCCTGGTCTCCAACGAGGTAGCGGTCCCAGTCCCGGTGGTCGATGACCCAGGACCCCGCCACCGAGTCCTCGGAGTGGAGGGCCACCACCCGGAGAGTGGCCTGCTGCTGGCTGGAGAACTGCAGGCGCACGTCATCGCCCGCCTCCAGGCCTAGATCGCCGGCGATGTCGACGTGCACCATCACGTCGCCGGGACCGGCACCGGTCAGGCTGCCGGAGGTGACGCCCGGGTCGACATGGCTCGAGAACGAGGTGAGGCTGGCCGAGGTCAGCAGGTGCTGGCTGCCGTCGGGGGCGCGAACCCCGTCGATGCGGTACCGGAACGCCTCCACCGACTCGAGTTCCGGCAGCCCGGCCAGAGCCGACGCGGCCTGCCCGCTGAACATGAGTTCCCGGTTGTCGCAGGAGCCGGCGCACATCATCCAGTCGGCCTGCACCGAGTCCTCCAGCTGGGCGTTCAGAGTGTGCTTGAACGAGTTGCCGAGCACGGTGACCAGCGACACCATGGCCAGCCCGATCATCAGCGCCGAGGCGGTGGTGGCGGTGCGGCGAGGGTTGCGGACCGCGTTCAGCCGGGCCAGGCGCCCGTTGAGGGCGAACGCCCGGGCGGCCGGCCATCCCAGGAACTCCGACATCGGCCCGGCCACGGCGGGGCTGAGTATGTTGACGCCCAGCAGCATCCCCACCGCGCCCAGGCCCAGCATCAGGATCAGCGCCGGCGTAGACGGGTCCGAGAGCAGCCCCGCGGCCATGAGGACCAGACCGGTCCCGCCGACCACCGCTCCGACGACGACCGACCGGCGCCGGCTGTAGGGATCGATGTCGGCGTCGTCGGCCAGCGCCACCATCGGCGTCACCCGGCGGGCCCGCATGGCCGGCCAGATGGCGGTGAACAGGGTCACGCCCACACCGAGCACCAGCGCGGCGACGATCGGGGCGCCGCTGATGATCAGCTCGGGTCGGGGCAGGCTCTCGTTGGTGGCGACCAGCACGGCTGAGAGGGCCATCGATACCAGGATTCCCAGACCGAATCCCACCACCGCGGCCACTGCGCCCATCACCAGAGCCTCGATCGCCACCGTCTGGGCGACCTGGCGCCGGTCGGCTCCCAGCACCCGGAGCAGGCCGAACTCCCGGATGCGTTGGCCTGCGACCAGCGTGAAGGTGTTGTAGGTGATGAACGCCGAGACGAACACCACGATGACGGCGAACGCCAGCAGCGCGCCGCGGAAGACCTCCACGAGGTCGCTGAACTCCTGGTCGCGGGCGTCGACCTGCTCCTGCCGGGAGAGGATGTCGACCGACGGGCCGAGAGCGCTCTGGATCGACGCCGTGACGGTCTCCGGCGAGGCGCCCGGCGACAGCCGCACGTCGATGAGGTCGTAGCCGCCCCCGTCGTGCAGGACCTGACGGGCGGTGGGCATGTCCCAGGCAGCCAACTGGAACGGAGCCCGCAGGTCGGGCTCCATGAAGTAGAACACGCCGACCAGTTCGAAGGAGTGGGTGCCGGTCGGTGTGGCGATCTTGTAGCGATCGCCGATTTCGAGTCCGAAGTCGGCCGCGGTGTGATGGTCGATGGCGAACTCGTCTCCTCCGGCGGGCCGGCGGCTGACCCCGTCGTCGAGAACGAAGATCCTGCCCAGCGACTCGTCGGTGGGCCAGCCCATGCCCGCCTGCTGGCCGCCGAGTCCGGGATCCAGGGCGTTGCCGTCGGCGTCGATGACCACGACGCTGAACTCCGACACCGCTCCGGCCGCCCGCTCCACCCCGTCGATGGCCTCCAGCCGGTCCACCAACGACGGGTCGAGCAACTGCAGGTCCTCCCACTGGTCGACATCGCCCAGACCCGACTGCGACCGGACCGAGAGGTCGACATGGTCGTAGAGCTGTCCGGCCAGACCGCTCAGGGAGGAGCGGAGACCGTCGGTGTTGATCAGCACGCCGACGGTGAGGGCCACGCCGGCCACCACCGCGACACTGGTGAGGGCGAACCGGATCTTCGTCCCGGCGATGTTGCGAAGGCTGTATCGCAGCAGGGTCATCGAACCGCTACCCGCTCAACGTGAATTCGGCGCCCAGCGCGAGCTGGGGTCACTCGTCCAGTTCTTCGAAGAACTCGAGGACCTGGTCCATGGTGGCGCCTTCGGGGACGCCGCGGATGAACTGGCCGACCTGCAGGATCTTCATGTAGTCGAGCACCTGCTCGGCGGTGGGGTTGATGATCTCGCCCTTGAGGCTGCCGTCAGACAGGAACACCGTCCGGTCCGCGAACGACGCCGCCCTGGCGTCGTGGGTCACCATCACGATGGTCTGGCCCAAGTCGTCCACTGCCTTGCGCATGAACCGCAGCACGTCGGTGCCGGAACGGGAGTCGAGGTTGCCGGTGGGCTCATCGGCGAAGATGACATCCGGTTTGCTGGCCAGCGCCCTCGACACCGCCACCCGCTGCTGCTGGCCGCCGGACAGCTCGCTGGGCTTGTGGTTCAACCGGTCCTCCAGTCCCACGGTTGCGATCACGCTGTCCACCCACTCCCGGTCAGGCTCGCGCCGGGCCAGTTCGAGGGGCAGGTTTATGTTCTCGATGGCGGTCAGCGTGGGCACCAGGTTGAAGGCCTGGAAGATGAAGCCCACCCGGCCGCGCCGCAGCCTGGTCAACTCCTTGTCGGACAGGGTGCTGAGGTCGGTGTCGCCGATGTAGGCCCGGCCCTCGGTGAGATCGTCGAGTCCGGCCATGCACTGCATGAGCGTCGACTTGCCCGACCCCGACGGACCCATGATCGCGGTGAAGCGACCCTGCTCGAATGTGATGTTCACACCGTCGAGGGCCCGGACCTCGATCTCGCCCGACCCGTAGATCTTGACCGCGTCCACCGCCCGGGCCGCCGCGAGCGACTCGGGGGCTTGTACGGCTGCGTCGCTCATGACATCCCCGCTCTTCTCGTACCTGTTGCCTTCCATACTGCCATGTATGGCCGCTCTTGCGGCTTCAGCCCCTGGGCAGGCCGAGCAGGCGCTCGGCGATGATGTTGCGCTGGATCTCGTCGGTGCCGCCCGCGATGGAGCCCGCCTTCGACCACAGCCATTGGCGCTGCCAGGTGCCAGCCGCGAGTTCGCCGCTCGTCTCGGGCCACAGGGGGGCGGCGTCACCGAGCACGTCCAGCGCGGTCGCGGAGAGCCGGCGGGTCATGGCCGAGTGCGCCAGCTTGGTGATGCTGGAGTCCGGCCCGGGCTCGATGCCGCGGCCCAGCCGCGACAGCGTGCGGTAGTTCCGCAGGCGCAGCAACGCCAGGGCGACGTAGGCGTCGATGATGTGATCGGAGGCCACCGGGTCGTCGAGGGCGGCCAGTGCCCGAGCGTCGGCCATGAGCTCGTCGAGGTAGATCTCGTGAACGACCTGCTCCTTGAAGGGGTAGGCCGTGCCCCGCTCGTGGGCCAGGGTGGTGCTGGCCACCGCCCATCCCTGATGCAGCTCGCCCACCAACTGGTCCTCCGGAACGTGGACCCCGTCCAGCACGACCTGGTTGAACTCGAACTCACCGGTGATCTGGCGCAGGGGGTGGATCTCCACGCCCGGCGCCTCCATGTCCATCACCATGCATGAGATCCCCCGGTGGCGGCCCTGGCCGGGGTCTGCGCCGGTGCGCACCAGGGCGATCCCCCATTTTGAGAACCCGGCGTAGGAGGTCCACACCTTCTCACCGGTGACCAGCCAGCCGCCGGCGGCCGGCTTGGCCGTGGTCCGGAGCGACGCCAGGTCCGACCCGGCGCCGGGCTCGCTGAACAGCTGGCACCAGAGCTCGCCGGCGTCGAGGATCGACGGCAGCCAGCGGGCCTGCTGTTCGGGCGTGCCGTGAGCCAGCAGGGTGGGCCCGGCCAGGTTGAGGCCCACCCGGTTGACGGGCTGGGGCGCGCCGGCGCGGGCGTACTCCATGTTGTAGAGGGCCACCTCCACCGGGGTCGCTCCCCGGCCGCCCACCGACTCCGGCCAGGCGATTGCCACCATGCGGGCTCCGGCCAGCTTGGCCTGCCATCGGCGGCCCCAGGCGATGGCCTCGCCGGGGCTGAGACCGGGGTCGGGCCGCTCGACGTTGCGGGCCAGCCAGTCCCGCAACTGGAGTGCGAAGGCCTTCTCGGCGGCCGAGAGCGATAGGTCCATGCCCCGCGGACCCTACCGCTGACCGGTCACTTCTTGGGACACGCGAACAGAGGGCCGGTAGCGTCGGGGGATGGACGAGACCGCTCAGAACCTGGAGGCGGCGGCGACGGCCGACGCCATCCAGTTGCTGATAGACACCGCCGCGATCCGCCGGCTGCTGGCGGGATGCTGCCAATGGCTCGATGACGGCCACTTCGAGGAGTGGGCTTCGCTGTACACCGAGGACTGCCGGTTCGCGGTCATGGGGCGGCGGACCCAGGGCCGGACCGAGATGCGGGCCATGATCGAGCCGTTCCAGACGGAGGAGCTCCGGGGCAAGCACCTGATCAGCGAGCCCCGGATCAACCTGCACGGCGACGACGCCAACGCCACCACCGACTTCGCCTTCGTGGCCAAGGACAACAAGATCCTGCAGACCGGCCGCTACTACGACGTCCTGCGCCGGGGCGCCGACGGCTGGCAGGTGGCCGGCCGGGAGATCGTGTTCACCGGCGACGAACCCATCGGCCTGCCCGACTGAGGGCGTCATGCGGCCCCGGCGCTGGCCTCTCCCCGAAATTGGTGCCGATATTGGGTGTCTGAGGACCATTTCGTCGCCAATTTCGTCTCGACGACCGGTGTGAACGGTCCGGGATGACCCTCGACGGGCTGCTGGCGGTGGCGCTGGCCCGCGACGACCTGGTCGTGGACAGCCGCGGCCGGTACTCGTCGGCTGAAGTCGGGAGCCGGGTCGGGGCGGTTGCGGCCGCGCTCACGGCCCGGAATGTGGCTCCGGGTGACCGGGTGGCGTTCCGGCTGCCGGTCGGCGTCGACGCGGTGGTCGCCTACCGGGCCTGCTGGCGGATCGGGGCGGTGGCGGTGGCGCTGCATCCGGCCGCCGGCTCCCACCAGCTGGTCCAGGCGCTGGAGCAGGCCCGGCCGGCGGCCGTGGTGGCGGGCGACGACTTCCCGCCCGCCCCCGGCTACCGCCCGGTGTCCGTGGATGAACTGGCCGGCGAGGCCGGCACCGCGGCCAGCGCTCCGGCCGGAGCCGTCACCGGCGACGACGCGGTGGTGATGTTCACCTCCGGTTCCACCGGGGCGCCCCGGGGGGTGGTCCACACCCACGGGAGCCTGGCCTACAAGGCCGTCCAGCTCGCCGGGGCCCACGGCCTCACCCGCGACGACTGCGCTCTGGTGCCGTCGCCGCTGGCACATGTGGCCGGGCTGCTGCACGGAGTGCTCCTGCCGGGGGCATCCGCGATGAAGACGGTGCTCATGGCCCGCTGGGAGCCCGAGGAGGCTCTGGGGCTGATCGAGCGGGAGTCGGTCACCTACATGGTCGGGCCGCCCACGCTGTTCACGACCCTCATGGACTGCGACGGCTTCGAGCCCTCCCGCACCGCCACCCTGCGGATGATCTCCTGCGGGGGCGCCGGGGTGACGCCCGCGTTCTGCCGCCGGGCCGCGGACACGCTGGGCGTGGTGGTGAAGCGCTCCTACGGCTCCACCGAGGCGCCCACCTTCGCCACTTCCCGCTTCGACGACCCACCCGAGAGGATGATCCTCACCGACGGCCGGACCTTCGGCGAGTCCCGGATGAGGGTCGATGCCTCAGGCGAGCTGTGGCTGGCCGGGCCTGAGCTGGCCCGCGGCTACCTCGAACCGGCCGACACCAAGGCCGCCTTCGTCGACGGATGGTTCCGCACCGGTGATCTGGCCACCCTCGACGAAGGCTGGGTGACCATCACCGGCCGGCTCGGCGACCGCATCATCCGCAGCGGCGAGAACATCTCCGCGACCGAGGTGGAGCAGCATCTGGAGGCCCATCCCGCGGTGCTCCAGGCTGCCGCAGTGGCCGAGCCCGACGACCGGCTGGGCGAGCGGGTGGCCGCCTTCGTGGTGGCGCCCGGCGGCTTCGATCTGGCCGCCTGCCGGGAGTGGTTCACCCGCCGGGGGGCGGCCCGCTTCATCACGCCCGAGCGGATCGAGGTTGTGGACGAGCTTCCCGTGCTCGCATCGGGCAAAGTAGACCGCATGAAGCTCGCCGCCCGCCTGCGTGAAGGTTCGAGCCAGCGAGCCGGAGCGGCCCCGTGACCGCGACGCCTACCACGATGGCGGCCGCCGTCTACCGGCGCCAAGGGGAACTCGAGCTTGCAGACGTGCCCGTCCCGGTGCTGGGACCCGGCGACGCCCTGGTGGAGGTGGCCTACTGCGGGCTGTGCGGCACCGACCTGCACATGGTGCTCGACGGCTGGGGTGAGCCCGGCTCCGTGCTCGGGCACGAGTGGTCGGGACGGGTGGCCGCAGCCGGCGCCGACGCCGGCATCGACGTAGGCACCCCGGTGATTGGACGGGGCTGGGTCGAGTGCGGACGCTGCCGGCACTGCCGGGCCGGGCAGCCCGGCCTGTGCACCCAGCGCCCCCTCGCCGGAGTGGACGACCACCACTCGGGCGCGTTCGCCCGCTACCTGGCCGTCAACCACCGCAACCTGACCGCCGTCCCCGACGGGGTCGGCCTGCGGGAGGCGGCCTACGCCGAGCCGCTGGCGGTGGCCATGCACGCGGTCACGAGGGGGGCCTTCGAGCCGGGCGGGCAGGCCCTGGTGTTCGGCTGCGGCCCGATCGGAGCCGCGGTTGTGGCCGTGCTTATTGCCCGGGACGCCGACGTGACCGTGGTGGAGCCCCAGCCGCGGCGCCAGGACCTGGCCCGGCGGTTGGGTGCCGCGGTGCGTCCGGCCGACGACCTGGAGGCGCCCGGCCATCCCGGCCAGGTCGCCGCCGACGCGGTCGGGTGGGTGTTCGAGACCTCCGGGGCCCGCCAGGCCGCCCAGGCGGGCCTGACCCAGCTCGCCGGGGGCGGGACGATGGTGATCGTGGGCATCGGCATGGACTATCCGAGGCTCGACACCAGCCGGATGATCCTCAACGAGCTGGTGGTGACCGGGGCCTACGAGTACGACCCCGGCGGCCTGGCCGCCGCGCTGGAACTGATCGCGTCGGGCGTGCTCCCGATGGACGTGCTGCTTGAGCCGGATCCCGTCGGCCTCGACGGGATCCTCGAAACGATGGGCCGCTTGCGCTCGGGCGAGGTGGCCGGAAAGGTGCTGGTGCAACCGTGACATCCGACGACTTCAAGGGCCCGGGCCGCTTCAACCACGTGGCCATGAGCGTGCCCGCCGACCTGCTCGACGAGGCCGGACGGGCCGACATCACCCGCTTCTACGGCGAGGTGTTCGGCTGGCAGGAGCACCCCACCATGACCGAGGACCGCAAGCGGCTGGTGATGGGGGTGCACTCCTACGACCAGTTCGTGTTCGTCATCGCCGACGACAACCCCATGCAGGCCCCCAGGGGCGACCATTTCGGGATGGCGGTCGACAGCCTGGACGAGCTGAAGGAGGTGCTGCGCCGGGCCGAGGCGTTCGCGGCCCGCGACGGGCGGGTGGACATCCTCGGCTACGAGGTCGAGGACTTCACCGTGTTGAAGCTGCACAGCTTCTACGTGCGCTACCTGCTGCCGCTGATGGTCGAGGTGCAGTACTTCGAACTGGTCGCCTGAACGGTCCAGGCTCCTAGCGCGCCGGGACCAGGCCCCGCGTGGCCATCGCCCAAGCCGCCACTGCGGCCGCGCCGGCCATCAGGTAGGGGCCGAGCGGGCGGGTGGCCCTCATCCCGTGGCGGACGATCACGATCAGGGCCTCGGGCACGGCCAGCGCGAACCCGGCCAGCAGGCCCACTAGGGCGACCTGCCAGCCCCACCAGCCGCACAGCAGACCGTTGAGGACGCTCAAGCGGACGTCACCGAAGCCCATCGAGGGCGGGTGGGTGAAGTGGACCGCGGCCAGGATCGCGCCGCAGACGGCCGCGCCCAGGACCGCTGCGATCAGGCCGGCTGGCTCGGCCTCGATCAGCGACGCGACCGCGTAGAGCACCCACACCCCTCCGGCGGTGGGCCAGATCACCCGGGTCGGGAGCAGGCCGGTGCGCAGGTCGGTCACCGCCAGCCACACGCCGGCGGCCAGCCACCCCACGGCCGCGGCGGCCACGCATGCCGCTGGGATGGCCACGCAGCACCGCTAGGCCGCGGGCCCCGGTCGGCCGTTCACGGTATGAGCAGATGAAGTGGCAGCTTCATGCGTAGCAACAGTAATCTTCACAGCAACCACGGTATACAGTTGTGCTGGTGCCTACCCGGCCGGACGCGGCGGCGTTTCGTGCCGGGCGGCAACCTTCGTAGCGAGCCCCATGACCAATCCTCCCCCCCAGCGAGAGCGCGCGCCCGCGGCCGCGCCGGCCCAGCGGCGCCGGGTCGCGGTTCCGGGCGCTCAGCAGAAGCAGCGGCGGGGCGGGCTGCTCGTGCTGGGCCTGGTGCTGGTGTTCGGGGCCGGGGCCGGCTTCTGGTTCGTGCTCCAGAGCGTCGACCAGCGGGCCGAGTACCTGATGACGGCTCGCACCATCCAGCGCTGGGAAGAGGTCAGGGCCTCGGACTTCATGATCGTCGAGGCCGACGTGGGGAATGCTTCGGCCCTTACCGTCGACCAGAGCGGCCGCGTGCTCGGCAAGTGGGCGACTGGCCGGATCCCGGCCGGGACCCTCGTCACCGAGGGCCTGTTCGAGACTCCTCCGCTGTCGGCGGAGTCAGAGGCGGACAGGGTTCTCATCCAGGTCCGGCTGCCCGCCTCCGAGGCGCCCTTCGGCACGCTGAACACCGGTGACACGGTGGCCCTGCTCGGCCGGGAGTCCCAAGGCCTCGACGGCGAGACCGGTGCGCTCGGCCTGATCGGGGTGCTGCGGCTGGAGTTCGTCCAGGGCGACGACATCTTCTACGTGGTCACCCCCGACCAGGCTCTCGACATCAAGACCAGCGTTGATCGTTTCACCCAGTCGGCCGACCGCACGATCCTGAAACTGGGCCACAATCTGTCATCTGCTGAAATCGCCGACGCGTTGGAGAGACAGGCCGCTAGCGTTCCGCCGGCTCTCTCAGGCGGAATAGCAGAATTGGGCGAAGTGGGATCTGGGGCTGTGCCCGTCGAGGATCAATGATGACCAACGGCTTCACCAGCAGCAGTCGAGCGGCCGGCAGCGACGAACCGATCCCATGCTGACCGTCTACAGCACCCAGGGCTCGCCGGGAGCTTCGACCACCGCCATGCACCTGGCGGCCACCTGGGCCGCCGACGGCCGCGAGGTGCTGCTCATCGAGTTGGACCCCGCCGGCGGATCGCTGAGCCACAACTTGGGGATCCAGTTCACCCCCGGGTCGGCGTCCTTCGTGGCGTCGGGCCTTCCCGTCCTGAGCAACCACCTGGTCGACCACGCCCAGGACGTGCTGTTCGAGAACCTCCACGTGATGCCGGCCCCGGCCAGCCCCACCGGAGCCCGCGGCATCTTCAACACCTTCTCGGGCTTCGCCGAGGACCTGCGGGCGATCTCCGAGAACGAGATGGCCGTGGTCATCGACGGCGGCCGGATCACCGCCGACACCGCGGCCTCGGCGCTCACGACCGCGGCGGCCGGAGTGGTGGCGGTGTGCGCACCCAAGCGTCAGCTGCCGAGCCTCGAGCACCTGAAGGGCGTGCTCAACCCCGACGAGGGCGGCGATGGGCCCGTGGGCTGCGCGGTATCGGTCGGCAAGTCGCCCATGGATCCGGACGAGTGGCTGGAGACGTGCGGTCTGACCTTCTGCGGCGCGATCGAGTTCGTCTCCGACATGGCCAGCGACCTCTCGGCGTACATGGCCCGCGGCAAGCGCAAGTCCAAGAAGTGGCGGGCCAGCCTCGAGAAGGTCGGCGAGGAGCTCTACCGGTTCGCCCATCCGCCCGTCGTGGAAACGTCGCGGCGGCGCTCCGCGGCGCCGGCCGCACCGGGTCACACCGAGGGCGCGGAGGCCGCCGGCGGTGCCGGCGTGGCGGCGCCGGCTCCCGTGCCGCCCGCGATCCAGGATCCGGCCGACGCCGGGCAGCCTCCGCCAGCACCACCGGAGCCCGCGCCCGGCTATGCCCCACCGTTGGCGCCCGCGGCTGCCGCGAGCCACGGTCAGCCGCACGACCTGCCGCCCGCTCCCGAGCCGCAGCCCGGCCAGTCGCACTACCTGCCGCCCACCGTTGGACTTGAAGGCTACGGACAGGCCCCGCCCCCAGTGCCGCCGGAGGACTATCCGGGATATGGCCAGCCGGCTCCGCCGCCTGAGGTGCCGCCCCAGTACCCGGCGCACCCCTACGAGCAGCCCCAGTACCCGGCCGGCTACGAGCAGCCATACGTCCCGCCCCAGTACCCGGCGGACCCCTACGGGCAGCCCTACCCCCCGCCGCAATACCCGGCAGACCCCTATAGCGAGACCCAGCACCCGGCTACCCCCTACGAGCAGCCCGCACCTCACCCCCAGCAACCGGCTCCCCCCTACGAGCAGCCCGTCGCGGCGCCGCCGCAGCCGCCGGCGGCCCAGCCCGAGTCCCCGCCGAAGCCGAACATCCAGCCCACCGGCTCGTTCCGGGACTGGGCGCTCAAGCTGCATGGCTCCAACGCCGACGACATGACTGCTCACCGGGGCGGGTGAGGGCGCCCGGCCCGCGCTCGGTATGTCAGACGCGAGTCTCGGCCTAGAGCTCTTCCAGCAGTCGCACGAGCGGCTCCTTCAGCAGTTTCTGGAGCTGGAGCGGCAGAAACTTCCGGCCGACGCCATCGACAGGCAGCTCATGGACATCGCGGAGAGCATCGTCCGCGACTACAACACCTCGGCGCTGCTCGCGGGCAGGACAAGGCTGTCCGACGAGGACGAGCGGGAGTTCCGGTCCCAGGTCCGGGGGATCATGGGCGGTGGCGCGTTGGTGCCGCTGCTGGAGCGCGAGGACGTGGAGAACATCCACATCCTCGGCCACGACAAAGTGATCCTGTCGCTGGCCAACGGCGACCGCGTGTCGGGGCCGCCCCTGGCCGGTAGCGAGGAGGAGCTGGTGATGATGATCCGCCACCTCGCGGCCACCGCCGGCCACACGTCGCGGCGTTTCGACACGGCCGCGCCGATCCTCGATCTGCGCCTGGCCTCGGGACATCGGCTGTTCGCGGTGACCGCGGTGGCCGAGCGGACCTCGGTGGTGATCCGCCGCCACCGCATGCTTCAGTCGGCGCTGGAGAAGCTTGAGGGCTACGGCACGGTCACCCCCGAGATGACCGCGGTGCTCCGGGCTGCGGTGCGCCCTCCCAACCCGGCCAACATGCTGGTGGTCGGGGGCACCGGTGCAGGCAAGACGACCCTGCTGCGGGCGCTGCTGTCGGAGGTCCCCCAGTCCGAGCTCATCGTCACCATCGAGGACACCCTGGAGTTGCATCTGCGGTCCTCGGGGCTCCATGAGCGCACCCTGGCGCTCGAGACCCGCACGTCCAACACCGAGGGCCTGGGCGAGATTTCGATGTATGACCTGTGCCGGGCCGCACTGCGGATGTCGCCGGACCGGGTGATCGTGGGCGAGGTGCGCGGCGGCGAGGTGATGCAGCTGCTGCAGTCGATGGGCATCGGCAACGACGGATCGCTGGGCACCATCCACGCCGGCAGCACCCGGGCGGCCATCAACAAGATGCTCATCTACGCCCAGCGCTCCCCGGACTCCCCGACCCCCGACTCGGTACTGCGCGAGATCTCCGAGGTGCTGCACCTGCTGGTGTACATCAAGAAGCTGCCCGACGGGCGCCGGGCGGTCACGTCAATCCGGGAGGTCGTCGGCTACGAGGAGGGCCGGGTGGTCACCTCGGAGGTATTCGCCCCCGGACCCGACGGCGTGGGGGTGTACGTGAAGCCGTTCGAGCCCGACGGCGAGCCGCTGGCCCGGCTGGTTTCGGCCGGGTTCGACCCCGCCATCCTGGGCGAGCCCTACCGCCCGCGGCCCGTGGTGCCGCAGTCCCGGCCCGCACCCCAGCAGCCGCAGCCGGCCCGGCGACCCCAGCCCCAACCGGGCCAACACCCCCAGCCCCGACTCCAGCCGGTGCAACCTCGACCGGGTCAACAACCCCAGCACCAGCCCTACGGGCCCCGACCGGGCCAGTCCCCCCAGCCGCACCCCCAGCGCCAGCCCGCGCCGCGACCCCCAACCCAACCCCAGCCGCGCCCGCAGCCGC
>VXTM01000047.1 GCA_009837445.1 Acidimicrobiaceae bacterium | reverse complement strand
GCTCCTCGCCGACCACGGGCGCCGGGTACTGGGGTTCAGTCGGCGGCGGGAGCGGGCTACCAGACACTGGCCGGGGAAGCGGCTCGGGCGCGCGCCCAGGACCGCGTCCGTCGGTCGGATCGGCGCTGCTCATGGCACTAGAAGGCTAAGCAGCCGAAGTGAGAGACTCGTGAGAGAGAGGCTACCGAGGCCCCTCAGGCGGCGTCCGAGACCCGCTCCGAGACCACCATCGAGGATCCGCCCGGCTTCATCGACACCCCCTGCAGGCAGTCGGCAGCCTCCATGGTCCGCTTCTGGTGGGTGACGATCACCAGCTGGGCGTCGGAGCGGAACTCGTCCACGAGCTTCAGGAAGCGGTGAAGGTTCACATCGTCGAGAGCGGCCTCCACCTCGTCCATCACGTAGAACGGCGAGGGTCGGCTGCGGAACACCGCGAACAGGAAGGCCAGGGCGGCCAGCGACCGCTCGCCGCCCGAGAGCAGCGACAGGCGCTTCACGTTCTTTCCCGATGGCTTGGCCGAGATCTCGATGCCGGTGTTGAGCAGGTCGTCGGGGTCGGTGAGGGCCAGCCGTCCCTCGCCTCCCGGGAACAGCGACTCGAACAGCACCTCGAAGTTGGCGGCCACATCGGCGAAGGCCGAGCCGAACACGGTCTTGATCTCGCTGTCGATCGAGCGGATAACCCGGTTGAGGTCCCGCCGGGCGGCGCGGATGTCGTCGAGCTGGCCCTTGAGAAGCTCGTGGCGCTCGTACAGCTCGTCGTACTCGGCCAGGGCCAGAGGATTGACCGGACCCATGATCTCCAACTCGGTGGCCAGGTGGTCGGCCCGCTGCTGGGGCTCGATCCCCTCCTCCAACGCGGGCAGGGTCACCTCCGCGGCGTCGGCGGGAGAGAGGCCGTAGGTGTCCCGCAACCGCTCGACGGCTCCCTGAAGCTGGGTCCGGACCTCGGCCTCCTCTACGTCGCGTCGCCCCTCAGCGGCCCGCAGGGCCTCATAACGACGGTCGGCGTCGGCTGACCGCCGGCGCAAGTCATCGAGCTCGGCCGCCAGCGCCCGAGCCACCTCGGAGTGCCTGCGGCGGATCTGCCGGATCTCCGTGAGGCCTGCCTCCACCGCGGCGGCTCGCGCCTGCACCGCTCGTCCGAGCGTCTCCAGCACCCTGGACTCGCGCTCCAGTACGGCGAGGCGGCCCGTCGCAGCGGCCCGGGACGCGTCATGGCGGTCCAGACGCTGTTGCAGCTCACCGAGGCGAGACTCGAGCATCTGCCTCCGCTGCTGTAGCCCGGCGTCGGTCGCGCCTCGCTCGGCAACCCTCTCCGCCAGCTGGAGGGCGCGCCGGTCGAGTTCGCTGCGAGCCTCCGACGCCTGGCGGCTGCGCTGCCGGGCCATGGCCTCGGCCGCCTCCAAGGTGGGAAGGCGGGACTCGATCTCGGTCGTACGGGCCACCGACTCCTCGAGGCGGCGGGAGGTCTCCGCGAGATGATCCCGCAACTCGCTGATGGACTTGCCAAGATCGCGCTGCTCGGCATCCAGGCGGCTGATGGCCTCGGTTGCCGATGCGGCCCCTGCCTCGGCCGTGGCCAGGCGCCGGCCGAGCTCATCGGCGCGGTCCCGCCTCTCCGCCAGGTCTGCCCGGGCCCGCTCACAGGCCGCTTCGGCCCGCTCGCAGGCGTCCAGGGCTGCTCCGGCCTTCTCGGTGGCTTCGCTCAGTGCGGGGCCCAGGCCGGCCGCGGAGTGCACGCCCAGCCTCCAGCCCCGGCCGCTCAGCCGGTCGCCGGCCGCGGTCACGGCCACCAGATCGGAGGCGCCCGTCCAGACGTCGGCCGCGCAACGCCAGTCACCCTCCACCAGCACGACACCGGCGAGCAGCAGGTCGAGCAGCCTCGCCACGTCGGGATCGGAGGTGCGGACCCGGCCCCTGAGGGGCTCCGAGCGTGTCCCACCGGAGCCCGTGGTAATCGCGGTGGCGGCCGGCGGCTCGGCGGCCCCGCCGATGGCCTCCAGCACGATCACGGCCGCTCCGGCGTCGTTGGCCTCCAGGCTGTCAAGCACCCGACGGGCGGCAGCCACATCGCGCACCACCACCGCGCTGATGGTGTCGCCGACGGCGGCCGCGAACGCGGCCTCCAGGCCCTCTTCGACCTCCACGAGGTCGCCGAGCAGGCCGAGAGCACCACCGGACGCGGCCAGCACCTCATCCGGCACCGGGCCCGCAGACTCCTCGAGGGCCATGGCCAGCGCCTCGCGCCTCGCCGTCCAGTGCCGCAGATCCCCCTCGGCCGCGGTGCCGGCCTGGACCGCGGCCTCCAGAGCGGCGGCGGCGGCCAGATGGACGCGGTCGGCCTCCGCGTGCTCGGTGCGCAGCCCGGCGATCTCCGGCTCGCTGCGCCCCAGCTCGATGCGGCGCTGATCGGCTCGACCAGCCAGATCCGCCATGCGGTCTTCGGAGTCCTGCAGGCGTTGAGCCAGACGGCTCCGCTCCGACTCGTTGAGGGTGGTCGCCGACCGCAGCGCCGACAGCTCGCCCCGGGCCGCGGCCGCTTCGCTCACCTCTTCGGCGCCGAGCGATCCGGCGTCCCCCCACTCGGCATCGAACGCGCTCCTGTCCGCCTCCAGGCGCTCCTGCAGCTGCGCCAGCCGGCTCCGGTCGCCAGCCGCGGCGGCGTCCGCCGAGGCGACGTCCTGAAGCTCCCGGCGGGACCGGTCCATCTCGTCTCTCAGTGCGGCGGCCAGGTCGTGATCGGTGAGTACGGCCCGCTCCCGCTCAAGGCCGCGCTGGCGCTCGGCCACCACCGCAGCCAGCCCGCCCGCCCGGGCCCGCAGCCCCTCTAGGCGGGCCAACCGCTCAGAATGGTCATCCAAGCCGTGGCGGGCCAACCGCTGCTCGTTCTCGGCCACGCCTGCGCCGACCTCCGCGAGCTCGGCCCGCAACTGGGCCTTCTCGGCAGCCCGGGCCTCCCCCACATCCTTGTGGGCGCGCAGCCGCTTCCGCAGCTCGGCGATCTCCTGACCGGCCAGGTACACCCGCAGAGCCTCCAGCTCCGACAGCAGGTCGGCATGGCGCCGGGCCGCTTCGGCCTGCTTCTCCAGCGGCCTCAGCCGTCGCCGGACCTCGGAGGTGAGGTCGCTTATGCGGGTGAGATCACCGTCGGTGCCCAGCAGGCGGCGCTCGGCCCGCTCCCGCCTCTTGCGGTACTTGAGAACGCCAGCCGCCTCCTCCACCACGGCCCGCCGATCGACAGGGCGGGCGCTAAGCACGGCGTCGACCTGGGTCTGGGACACGATCATGTGCTGCTGGCGCCCGACCCCGGTGTCGGAGAGCAGCTCGACGACGTCGAGGAGCCGGCAGGGGGTGCCGTTCAGCGAGTAGCTCGACTCGCCGTCGCGGAACAGCGTGCGGGTAATGCGCACCTCGCTGGCCGCCGACGCCAGCATGCCGTCGGAGTTGTCGATCGTGAGCGACACCTCGGCCCGACCCAGAGGCGGCTTCCGGTCGGTACCCGCGAAGATCACGTCGTCCATCCGAGCGGACCGGACCGCGCTCGGTGCCTGAGCGCCGAGGACCCAGGCCACCGCGTCCACGACATTGGACTTGCCGCTGCCGTTGGGGCCGACGACCACGGTCACGCCGGGTTCCAGCCGTATGGTGGCCGACTCGGCGAAGGACTTGAAACCCTTCAGCGTCAGGGTCTTCAGATACACGCCCGCGACGCTAGTTGGGGCCGCTGCCGACTCCGAGCATCCCCCGGGGCGCCGGCCGCCCAATCAGCTTCGGGCTTCGGTCAGACCTGGGTGTCGCAGTAGTAGGTCCAGACGCCCCGGAACCGGATGCGCTTGATCGGGGTCCTGGAGCGTTCGCTCAGATCTCCGTGACGGCCCCATACCTTCAGATGGGTGGCGTAGCCGCCCGGCTGACCGAACGGATCCACGAACGGGCGGTCCGGAACCGAGGTGCCGCGGTACTTCACGGCGTCGTGCATCGTGCCGACCAGCGACCGGTGCAGGCGCCGGATCTCCTGGGTGGACAGCGTGCTGCACACCCTGTCGTAGCGCAGCCCGGCCTCGAAGAGGATCTCGTCGGCGTAGATGTCGCCGACGCCCACCACGAACGTGTCATCGGTCAGCAGGGCCTTGAGCTTGTCGCTTCGCTGCAGCAGCATCCGACCCATCTCGGTCCAGGAGATGGGGGTGGCGACGGGGTCGAGCCCGTAGCCAGCCACCTCCGGCAGGGCCGCGTCGAGGTCGTCGTCGGAGACCACGAACAGCTGCCCGGTGCCCTCGGTGTCAACGAAGCGAAGCTGGCCGTACTGCGTGAACGAGATCACGACCTCGGTGCCGGCGACCCTGGGGTTCTTGTTGGCGTTGCGGCGGGGTGAGCCCGACGAGCCCAGCGACAGCACCAGCAGCTGCTCCGTGCTGAGCTCGATCACGAGATACAGGCCCACCCGCCTGACGTCGACGATCTTCGCTCCCTCCAGCTGGGACGTGAAGGCCTTGCGGGTGTGGTAGCGGCGCAGGCACTTCATGCTGGCGGCCTCGGCCGCCTTGACCTTGCGGCCGATTATCTCCCGCTCAAGGTCCCGCCTGATGGTCTCCACCTCGGGAAGCTCGAAGTCGAGGGTGTGGGCGCGGGAGGAGCTCATGGTCGGACCTCGACTGGTGAACGGGATTCGAGAATCATGACGGGAACTTGGCCGTGAGGGAGGCGTAGGCGACCTCGGCCGCCCGCTGCTCGGCGTCCTTCTTCGTGCTGCCCGCGCCCACTCCAGCCTCGTCGCCGGCCCGCACCTCGGCGCGGAACCGACGATGGTGCGCCGGGCCGCTGCTGGACACGTCGTAGGAGGGGGGATCCAGACCGAGACGGGCAGCCAGCTCCTGCAGCCTGGTCTTGAAGTCGGCGTGCCCGGGCGAGCTCGCCACCGTGTCCAGCCGGTCGCCGAGCAGCCGTCCGACCGAGTCGTCGGCCGCGCCGATGCCTCCATCCAGGTAGACCGCACCGATCACGGCCTCCACCGCGTCGGCCAGGATCGACGGCTTGGCCCGGCCACCGGAGACGTGCTCCCCCCGGCCGAGGCGCAGTTGCTCGCCCAGCCCCACCGACCGGCCGACCTCGGCCAGGGTGGCCGAGTTCACGAGCGAGGCGCGGGCCTTGGCCAGATCGCCCTCGGCCCAGTCCCCGAAGCGCTCGTAAAGCCTCCCGGTCACGACCAGGCTCAGCACGGCGTCACCCAGGAACTCCAGCCGCTCGTTCGAGGAGGACCCGGAGTGTTCCGCGCACCAGGATCGGTGCGTCAGGGCCAACTCCAGCAGGGCAGGGTCGTTGAATCGATGACCCAGCCGGTCCATGAGCACCGAGGCGCCCGCCGGGGCGGTCTGGACCGTCAACCGAGCTTCGCCACGACGTAGTCGACGGCGTCGCGCACCGACCGCAGGTCTTCCAGGTCCTCGTCCTCGATGCGGAAGCCGACGGCGCGCTCGGCCAACTCCTCCTCGATGCCCTCGACGAGCTCGATCAGCGCCAACGAGTCGGCGTCGAGGTCGTCGGCGAAGGAGGCCCCCTCAGCGATGTCCGAGGGCTCTATCTCGAGGATGTCCGCGAGCCGGTCCCGGATGAGCGCCAGAACCTCGTCTCGTCCCATGGGCGAGTGCTCCACATGTGTCTCTGCGGGCATCGGCGCCTCCGTGCGGGATATCGATCGATGCAGCCCGACAACCCTACCGGCGCGTCCTAGGAGGCCACCCCCGGTATGGATGTGGGGCTAGCGGCGGGCTACGGCAGCGATGTGGTCCACCATGCCGGCGGCAACCATCTCGCGGGCCACCCCTATGGCGTTCATGATGGCAGCCGCGCTGCTGGCACCGTGCGAGATCACGCAGACGCCCCGCACTCCGAGCAGCAGCGCGCCCCCGACTCCATCGGGGTGGAGCTCCCGCGCCATCTCGTCCAGGGCGGGGGCCAGCATCTGGCCCGCCTCCCGCGAGACATCGTCGGTGTCGATGGCCACCAGCATCCGGCCGAACAGCGCCCGCAGCGCACCCTCGAGGGCCTTGAGGGTCACGTTCCCGGTGAACCCGTCGGTCACCACCACATCTATGTCGGGAGTCATGATGTCGCGACCCTCGACGTTGCCGACCCACTCGGCGCCGACGTCGGTGGCCCAGCCGCCGTCGGCGAGCAGCTCGAACACCGCCTTGGTGAAGTCGTTGCCCTTGCCGGCCTCCTCGCCGATGGACAGCAAGCCGACACGGGGGCACTCGATGCCGAAGCGGTCGCGGGCATAGACGGAGCCCATCCGGGCGAACTGCACGAGCCATTCGGGACGGCACTCGGCGTTGGCGCCCGAGTCGAGCATCGTCGTGGGGCTGGATCCCGGAGTGGGGATCGGCGTTGCGATAGCGGGACGGGTGATTCCCCGAATCCGCCCCATGCGCAACAGCGCCGAGCCCATCGCGGCACCCGTGTTCCCGGCGGACACCATGGCCGAGGCCCGCCCGTCGCGGACGGCCTCAGCCGCCCTCACCAGCGACGAGTCCTTCATCGTGCGAACGCTCGAGCCCGGCTCGGCGTCCATGGGAATCACCTCGGAGGCCTCGATCACCTCGAGCCCGCCGGTGTCGCCGATCTCGTCCGGTCGCCCCACCAGCACCACCGGGACCCCGAGCTCGTCCGCGGCGCGCCGGGCCCCGGCCACGATCTCGGCGGGGGCCCGGTCGCCCCCCATCGCGTCGACGGCTACCGGTTCCATGCCTCGTTCAGACCGTTCAACGTCGACAAAGGTTCCATAGACGATCCGGCGATGGACCCGGGGGCCGCGATCGGCCTATTCGACGTATATGGCCTGCCGGTCGCGGTACCAGCCGCAGTTGCCGCACACGCGGTGGGGTAGCTTGACCGCTCCGCACCGGGGGCAGACGCTCCGCCCGCCCTGGTCGATACGCCACGCAGAGGCCCGCCGGCTGCGGCCCTTGGCCTTGGAGGTCTTCTTCTTGGGAACAGCCATGGGTGCTTCGACCTTCGACGGAAACCGGCACGATTGCGGCCTGCGAGCCTACCGGCGAGCCGACCGGCCTACACGTCGGTGCGCCCTGATTATGCAGTGGCGGGTCCGGTCGGGAATCGGTCCGGCACCGGACCCGCGCAGTCCAGCGAGCAGAGAGGGGCCAGCGGCAGGGCCAGTATCGCGGTCTCGCGCACCGCAGGACCCAAGTCTATGCGCTGATCGACGATCGGCCAGGTCTCTCCCTCCGCGGGCTCCCACTCGAACACCTCCCGCAGTTCGGTGTCGATCCGGCCGCGCACCTCCTCAAGGCATCGGCGGCACTCGGCCGCCCACTCGCCGGTGACCCGACCGGTCGCAACGAAGGAACTTCCGGCGGCCGTCACCTCCAGATCGAGGTCGACCACCCCGTCCACGACACCGGCGCCGTGCACGCCCGCGTCGTCGAGCACCCATTGACGCCGGAGCGGTATGCGGTCAACCGAGACAGCCTGGAGCCTGACGCAGTCGACCATCAACCTCCCGGTCACGAGTTGAAGGTCAGCCCACGTCCTGGTCGAACACGTCGTCGTCGACGGGAGGTCTCGGTGCAGGCGCCTCGGGCCTGGGCAGCTGGGTGTCCTGCAGCCGCTGGCGTCCCGTCGTCACCGTGTTAAGGGTCTTGTGCAGCATCGCCTCGAAGGTGGCCAGACGCTGGTCGCACCAGTCCTCGGTCTCCAGCTTCATGCGCCCGGCCCGCTCCTCGGCCTCCGACAGCGTGCGCCTGGCCCGCAACTCCGCGGCCTTGACCACCTCGCTGCGCTGCACCATCTGCTCCGCCCGGGCTCGGGCTGCGGCGATGATCTCCTCGCCTTCCCGCTGGGTGCGCAGACGCATGTCGTCACGTTCCTTGAGCATCCAGCGAGCAGCTCGCAACTCCTCGGGTAGTGCTGTGAACGCTCTCTGGAGGATCCCTAGCAGCTCCTCGCCATTGATCATCACCGAGGTGGAGAACGGCATGGGCCGCGACCGCTCCACGATGCGGATGGCCTGCCCCAGCAACTGCTCGACGGCCAGCCGGCGGGCCTCCGAGGAACTCTCGGTATGGCCGGGGCCGGACTGCGGGACGGGACTGCCGGCGGAGCTCATCTCTCCTGCTCGAGACGGCCCACCAGCCGCTCACGCACCGGCGCGGGCACCATCGACGACACATCCCCACCGAGGCGCACAACCTCGCGGATCAGCTTCGAGGCGACGAACGACCGCTTGCTGGCCGACGGGATGAAGACCGTCTGCACGCCCGCGAGTGCGTGGTTCATCTGCGCCATCTGCAGTTCGTTCTCGAAGTCCGACACTGCCCGCAGCCCCTTCACGATGAAGTCGGCGTCCAGGTCGCGGGCCAGACTGACGACCAGGTTGGAGAACATCGCGACCGAGACGTTGGGGAGGTGAGCGCAGCACTCCTTGATCATCTGCTCGCGCTCGTCGAGGCTGAACATGCCCTCCCCCTTCTGGGGATTCCGCATGGCCGCCACGACGACCTCGTCGAACAGTCCGGAGATGGTCTCGATGATTTCGAGATGGCCGTAGTGGATCGGGTCGAAGGATCCGGGGTACAGCACACGGGTCACTGTTCGGCTCCGGTGAGGATCGGGCCGCCGCTGGCAGCTTGTGCGAACGTCACCACGGTACCGCCGTGACGCTTGTGATGGTGGATGGCGAAGCCGGGCCCCACATCCACGGGGCGATCCGACTCGGCCACGACGAGGTCGGCCGGAACCCGCGCCAGCAGGTCGGGCCAGTCATCGAAGGTGTAGGGCGGGTCCACGAGGGCCACATCGAAGCGTGGGCCGCGAGCCAGCCGGATGAGGGCGGCGTCTGCGCCGACGACCATGACGGCGGCCCGGTCGGCCAGCCGGGTGAGTTCCAGGTTGTCCCGCAGCAAGCCGGCCACTGCCGGGTCGTTCTCGACGAATATCGCCTCGGCCGCGCCCCGACTCAGCGCCTCGATGCCCATAGCGCCGGTCCCGGCGAAGAGGTCGAGCACCCGCGCCCCCTCGACCGCGCCGAGCGAGTACAGCGAGTTGAACACGGCCTCCCGCACCCGGTTCGCGGTGGGACGGGTGGCGTCGGTGGGTGGTGACGCCAGCCGCCGACCCTTGGCCGTTCCCGCCACGACGCGAATGCTCACGAGCGCTGTCTAGCTCTTGAGCAGGTACTCGGCGTCGCGGTCGCCGAGCAGCAGCTCGATCTCGTCAGCAAGCGCCGGGTGGCTGTGCAGGTCGGGGTCGTCATCGAGCATCTCGATGGCCACGTCGCGGGCTATGGCCACCCACTCCTTGTCCCGGCGCAGCGAGGCCAGCCGCAGGTCGTTTCGGCCCTTCTGGCGCTCACCCATGATGGTGCCCTCGCCCCGCAGGTCCAGGTCGGCCTCGGCCAGCTCGAAGCCGTCGTTGGAGGCCACCACCGCCTCCAGCCGGGCCGCGGCGTCCGCGGTGACGGCCTCGCCCAGCAGGTGGCAGCTGGACGGAAGGTGGGAGCGGCCCACCCGGCCCCGCAGCTGGTGGAGCTGCGCTATGCCGAACCGGCCCGCGTCGACTATGACCATGACGGTTGCGTTGGGCACGTCCACGCCGACCTCGATGACGGTTGTGGCCACCAGCACGTCCAAGCGGCCGGACCGGAACAACTCCATGGTCGCCTCCTTCTCCGCGGAGGAGACCCGGCCATGAAGGAGACCGACCCGCAGGCCCGCGAGCTCGCCGCCGTCGCTGGTCAGGCGCTCGTGCGTCTCTATGACCGAGCGAACATCGAGGACTTCGGACTCCTCTATCACGGGACACACCACATAGGCCTGGCGGCCCCCGGAGACGGCAGCCCGCACCTCTGCCCAGACCTGGGCCTCCTCCAACGGGCCGCGCGCCCAGGAGGTGGCCACCGGTAACCGGCCCTCGGGAAGCTCGTCGAGCACCGACACGTCCAGGTCGCCGTACACGGTCATGGCCGCGGTGCGGGGAATGGGCGTGGCCGTCATCACCAGCAGGTCGGGCAGCACTGAGCCGGGCCCGCGATCACGCAGCACCGCCCGCTGCTCGACCCCGAAGCGGTGCTGCTCGTCGATCACCACCACACCCAGGTGCCGGTACTCGAGACCCTCGGATATCAGCGCGTGGGTGCCGACCACGATGTCGACGTCGCCGGTGGCGAGCCCGGCGTGGGTCCGGCGCCGGTCGGCCGCGCCCCGGCTCCCCGACAGCAATTCGACCTTCAGCGGCCGCTCCCCTCCCAGCCGCCTCTCATCGGGCACTGTCAGGTCACCGAGCAGCGAGAGCATCATGTCGAAGTGCTGCTCGGCCAGCACCTCGGTGGGCGCCATCAGCGCGCCCTGGAAGCCGCCCTGCACCGCCGTCAGCAGCGCGCAAAGGGCCACCACGGTCTTGCCTGCGCCCACGTCGCCCTGCATGAGCCGGTGCATGGGGTAGGGCCGGGCCAGGTCTCCGGTGATCTCGTCGATCACCCGCTGCTGGGCGACGGTCAATCGGAACGGCAGGCGGGACAGGAACCGATCGACCAGCTCGCCGCCGGTGGCATGGGACAGGCCGGCCGTATTCCGCTCAAGCCAGCGCTTGCGCCTGACCAGCTCCAGCTGCACCCGCAGGAGCTCGTCGAACATGAGGCGACGCCGAGCCTCGCCCGATTCCGCCATCGAGCCGGGCCGGTGGATCCCGTTGAGCGCGGTGTGCCGTCCCACGAAGTCGAATCTCCGAAGCACGGCCGCAGGAACCGGATCGGCAATCCCGCGATCCTGGCAGCGGTTGAGGGCCTGCTCGACAAACTTGGCGATCTCCCATGTGCTCACGCTCACCTTCTCCGACTGCGGGTACACGGGAAAGAAGCGACCGGTGCGGTCCCCAACCAGATCGACCACCGGGTTCGTCATCTGGAGCGCCCCCCGATACAGCGTCGGACGACCGTGAACGACTACTTGGCGGCCCGGTTGCAGGCTGTTCTCCTGCCAGGGCTGATTGAAGAAGGTGAGCTTGAGCCGGCCGGTCTCGTCGGAGATCACCACCTCGACCAGCGTGCGGCGCTGCTTGATGCGCCTCGACGAGCTTCGCTCCACACAGCCCTCCACGAAGACCTCCTCGCCTTGGGCGAGCTCCGCGATGCGGGCCTGCTTGGTGCGGTCGATGTAGCGACGCGGGTAGTGCTGCAGCAGGTCCAGCACCGAGTTGATCTCCATCTCAGTGAGCGAGGAGGCCCGCTTGCGACCGACATTGCGCAGACGGGTGACGTCGATGGCGTCGAGGTCCCGGAGGGTGAGGGGAGGATCGCCGGCCGGCATCGGCGCCGCTGGTCGAGGCCCGCCGGGGGCCTACTCCAGGCCGAAATAGTAGGGGTACAGGGGCTGGCCGCCTTCGGTCACCTCGACCTCCACGTCGGGGTGATTCTCATCTACGTGCGCCACGATCGCCTGGGTGGCAGCCTCATCGGAGTCGGCGCCGGTGAGCACGGTGAGGAGTTCGTGGTCGTCGTCGATGATGGCACTGAGCAGCGCGGTCGCGGCCGCGACAGGATCGGATTCGACGGCCATGATCCCATCGGGGCCGATGCCGAGCCAGTCTCCGGTGCTGATGGGCCCGGCGGAGCTGGTGGCGTCCCGCACCGCCTGGGTGACCTCGGCCGCGGTCACCGCGGCGGCGGCCTCGGCCATCCCGGCGACGTTGTCGGCCGCGGTGGCGTCCACCGAGAAGGCCATCAAGCTGGAGATGCCTTCCACAACGCTGCGGGTGGGCACCACGCCGACGGTGCGCTCGGTCTCGCCGTCGACCTGCTCGGCCACCGGGATGATGTTCTTGTTGTTGGGCAGCACCACCACATGCCCGCTGGGCAGCGAGTCGACGGCAGCCAGCAGCTCGGCGGTGGAGGGGTTCATCGACTGGCCCCCGGCGACGACGCGGCTTACCCCCATTGAGGTCAGGATGGCCTCTACCCCGTCACCGGCGCCGACGGCCACCACCGAGCAGCGGTCGGCCTCGGTTATCTCTGCCGGCGCCGGCGGCGACCCGCCCTCTTCGCCGGCCGCCGCGGGCTCCAGGAACGACTCCGAGTGCTCGGCAGCCTGGTCGAGCAGGTCGGTGACCTGGATCCGGTGGGGTCGCCCGACCGCGATCCCGGCTTCGATGGCGGCCCCGATGTCGTCGGTGTGGATGTGGCAGTTGTAGATGCCGTCGCCGCCCACGACCACGATGGAGTCTCCGACCTCGGTCCACTCCTGCTTGAACCCGTCCACCGAGGAGTCGGGCGCGTCGAGCAGGAACATCACCTCGTAGCGGAGGTCGGCGATGGAGGACCCCTCGATATCGGTCGCCACGCTGGCAGTAGTGATCGGCGCGGGCCCGGCGGCAGCCTCGGGCGGTGCGGGCATGGGCCGGCCGTCCAGTTCGGCGAGGCAGGCGTCGAGCAGCAGCAGCAGTCCGGCCCCGCCGGCGTCGACCACGCCGGCCTCGGCCAGGACGGCCAGCATCTCCGGGGTGCGGTCGAGGGCGTCGTAGCCCTGGTCGCGAGCCGCGTCGAGAACCTCTACCAGTCCCCCTCCGGCCTCAGCCACAGCCCGCGCCGAGTCCGACGCCTCCCGTATGACGGTGAGGATCGTGCCCTCCACGGGCCGGGCCACCGCGGTGTAGGCGCCCTCACTGGCCGCGGTGAGCGCCCGGGCCACGACCGGGGCATCGGGGTCCTGGCCGGCGGAGGCCGCGTCCCGGAGCACGCCGGAGAACCCCCTGAGGATCTGGGCCAGGATGACCCCGGAGTTGCCCCGGGCCCCCATGAGCGCCCCATGGGCGACGGCCTGGCACAGCGGCTCCAGCTGGTCGTCGACGCCGTCGAGCCCCTCGGTCACGGACCGGATCGTGAGGGTCATGTTGGTGCCGGTGTCGCCGTCGGGAACCGGGTACACGTTCAGGTTGTCGATGACCTCGCGATGCTCCGACAAGGCATCATGAAAGCCGACGATGACGCGGCGCAGCACGGCCGCGTCGAGGGTGAGCGGTGCCATGGCGCCGATGATACCCACCCGTGGCAGGGCGGCCGGATGCCTGCGATACCCTTGGACGCCGTGCAGGGCGTCATCAAGAGCTACGACCCCCTAACCGGTGACGGTGTGCTGGTCAACGAGGCCGACCTCGCCGATGTGGACCTCGCCGACGACGCTCTGGAGGGCTCCGTCTTCCGGATGCTGCGCCAAGGTCAGCGAGTGCAGTTCGATCTCGACGTCGACGGCAGGGCCACCCGGCTGCGCTTGGGCTCGGAGGTTGACATGGGAACCCCCACGCTCTAGCCGGTCTCTCAACGGCCCGCCGACCGGGTCGTCACATCGCAGCGGCTATCCCCATCTGGGCGTATCCCTGCTTGCGGTAGTTGGCCCGGAACATGTCCCGGAGCCGGCGCGCCGCCGCGTCGTAGGCGTCCGGAACCTCCCACGTGCTGCCCGGGTCGAGGATCCCGTCGTCCACGCCCTCGCACGACACGGGCATTCTCAGCCCCAGGATGGGATGGATGCGGGTGTCGACGTCGTCGAACTCCCCCGACAGGGCGGCGTCGAGGAGCCGGCGAGTCACGGACAGCGACATGCGCCTGCCGGAGCCGTAGGCGCCGCCCGACCAGCCGGTGTTCAGCAGCACGCAGCGGGCCTGGTGCTCGTGCATGCGCTGCCTGAGCAGCCGGGCGTAGACGTCGGGCTTGCGGGCCATGAACGGCGCCCCGAAGCAAGGCGAGAACGTGGCCGCGGGCTCGGTGACGTCCACCTCGGTACCGGCCAGCTTGGCCGTGAACCCCATGACGAAGTGGTACATCACCTCGTCAGGGTCGAGGATCGCCACCGGCGGCAGCACCCCGAAGGCGTCGGCGGTGAGCAGAACGATGGTCGTCGGGTGCGGCCCCTGATGGCCGGGGGCCACGTGGGGATTGCACTCCAGCGGGTAGGCGAAGCGGGTGTTCTCAGTGATCGACCGGTCCCGCAGATCCAGATCCTGGGGATGGGTGTCAGCCAGGCTCCGGCCGTAGAGGGGCGGGACGTTCTCGATCAGCGTTCCCTTCATCGACAAAGCCGCGGCGATTACCGGCTCGGCCTGCTTATCGAGGTCGATCAGCTTGGCGTAGCAGCCGGCCTCGTAGTTGGCGATCCCGGCGTCGGTCCAGATGTGCTCGTCGTCGCCGATGAGGTCGCGGTCGGGATCGGCCGACAGGGTGGTCTTGCCCGTGCCCGACAGGCCGAAGAGGATGGCACTGTCCCCGCCGGAGCCGACGTTGGCTGAGCAGTGCATGGAGAGCTGCCCCTTGCCGGGCTTCACGAAGTTCATCACCGTGAACATGGTCTTCTTGTTGACGCCGCAGTAGTCGGCCCGCCCCAGCACCAGAGCCAGGCGGCGCTCCATATCGATGATCACCGCCCGCTGCGAGAGGGTGCCGTCGCGGTCGGGGCTGCAGCGGAACGACGGCACATTCAGCAGCGTCCATCCGTGCTCCCGATGCTTCTCGGTGCCGTTGAGGCGAGCCGGCAGCATGATGTTGCAGAAGTAGGCGTGGGTGGCGTACTCGCCCACGAACCGGCAGGGCTCGGCGAAGTCGGGGTCGGCGCCGCAGTACACGTCGGTCACGTAGAGCCGGGCCCGCCGCTGGTTCAAGTGGGCCACGACCCGGTCCACCAGCGGGTCGAACGCGGCCGCCTCGAAGCGAGCGAAGCCGTCCTTCCACCACACCTCGTCACTGATCGACGGGCGGTCCACGCAGAAGGTGTCGTGCACCGGACGACCCGTGCAGGACGGATCCGAGTAGTAGATGAGCGGGCCGGCGGAGCCCAGGACGGTGGCGTGGGCCTTGTGCTCGCTGTCGGGCCCGCCGGGGCGCACCCGACCCAGATCGCCCTCGATGGCTGCCGTGAACAACTCGTCCTGGGACAGGCCGTAGCGAAGGTCGACGCTCGTGAGCCCGAGGTCGGCGTAGAGGTCTGCCGCTACATCGGCGGCGGTGACAATGGTGGTCATAGACATGCTCAATCCGGCGCTTTCGTTGCGAGAGCGGACGGTAACCGGCCACGTGCTCCAACGTTCACGCGGCCCGACCCCTGCGTTTGTAGCCGACCCGAGCCGCCGCACCGCGGATGGGCATGACCGGCCCGCTGCCCTGCCGGCGGGGCCGACTCAGCCGAAGGAGTCCAGGATCATCGCCCGGATTCCGAGACCCATCAGGAACAGCCCGGTGCAGCCGTACAGCAGGCAGACACGGTCGCGGAGGTGGTGGCGGTAGCTGTAGGCGATGCCGACCGCGACCAGCGTCGAGAACCCGTACAGGGCGTGAAGTTCACCGGCGTCGCGCCCCTCGGCGGCCATGAGCCACGTTCCGAGCCCGGCCTGGACGAAGACGGTTGCCTGCGCCACCGCGGTGGACGCCCACAGGGCGCGGCCCCTCAGCCGGGGGCGCCGGTGGGCCCCCAGCGCCCACAGTCCGACCAGCGCGTTGGACACGACCACAACCCAGGAGAACCAGTCGTGCACTCCGCCCACCGCGGAGGCCGGCTCCACGACGCTCACGATTCGGGCGCAGGGTCTGACCGCGCCTCGAGCGCTGCGAACAGGTCGGTGGCCGGGGGGTCGGCGGCGGACTGGCCCCGCCGGATGAACCACTCGGTGCCGAAGGCCAGCTGGAAGGCCTCATCCGGGAGGGACACCATGAACGAGTCGGAGGGGATCTGGGAGGCGTGGGCCCGGAAAGCGGCCCGCTTGCGGTCGAGGGTCGCACTCACATCGATGTAGTGGGTGACTCGAGCGCCCTCCACTCCGATGGAGCCCTCGTCGAGCTCGGCTTCGAACTCCGACTGGTCCTGGTCGCCGGAGAGATCGAAGCCGGCCTCTGCGGCCAGCCGCATGAGCTCCTTCATCGAGTCACGGAAGTGGTCGCGGTGCAAGGTCGCCTCGTAGACCAACCCGACGCCGGCCAGCTCGGCCGCCCGCACCCCCACCCGGTGGACCATCACGTGGTCGGGGTGCCCGTACGTGCCGTTGGAGTCGTAGCAGGTGATCAAGTCGGCCTGCTCCTGCGTCAGGATCGCGGCCAGGCGCCCGGCGGCCTCGTCGAGGTCGGCCTGCCAGAAGCAGTCGGGATCCTCATTGGCGGGATCGTCCCGCATGCCCGAGTCGCCGTAGCCGAGCATCACAAGCCGGTGCACGCCGAGCAGGTCGGCCGCGGCCTGAAGTTCAACCGCCCGGATGGCCGCGAGCTCTTCGGCGGTCGGCGACTCCGAGCCTCCGAGCCCGGGCGTCTCGCCCCGCGATCCGTCGGTGGCGCAAACCAGCACTACCCGATGACCGGCCCGGGAGGCCAGCAGCATCGTGCCGCCGGTAGAGAGGGCCTCGTCGTCGGGGTGGGCGTGGAAGAAGACGGCCGTCGCCATCAGGCGACAGCTCCAACCTCACGCAGGGCGTCGATCGCGTCCGCTTCGAGGCCCAGCTCACCCAGCAGCTCGTCGGTGTGCTGGCCGGCGTGGGGCGGGGGGCGCCGGATCGCCCCGGGCGTTCGGCTGTACCGGGGAGCCGCGGTCGGCTGGACCACGCCGGCCACCTCGGCGAACGTGCCCCGCTCCTGGTTGTGGGCGTGCTCGGGCGCCTCGGCCAGCGACAGGACGGGGGCGAAGCAGGTGTCGGTTCCCTCCAGCAGGTCGCACCACTCGTCGCGGGTTCGCCGGCGGATCACCGCCGCCAACTGCTCCTTCAGTTCGGGCCAGCGGGTGCGGTCCATCTGGCTGTCCCATTCGGGACCGTGCAGCCCGAGCCGCTCCCGCAACTCGGCGTAGAACTGGGGCTCGATCGGTCCCAGCGAGATGTAGCGCCCGTCGGCGGTCTCGTACACGTTGTAGAAGTGGGCGCCGGTGTCGAGCATGTTCGTGCCCCGCTCCTCGGACCAGAATCCCGAGCCGGCCATCCCGTAGAAGGCCGTCATCAGCGAGGCCGCCCCGTCGACCATGGCCGCGTCCACCACCTGGCCCCGGCCCGAGTCTCGGGCCTCCAGCAGGGCGCACACCATCCCGAAGGCCAGGTACATGCCGCCGCCCCCGAAGTCGCCGACGAGGTTGAGCGGCGGCACCGGGGCTTCGCCCTGGCGGCCGATGCCGTGCAACGCGCCGGCCAGCGCGATGTAGTTCAGGTCGTGGCCCGCGGATGAGGCGTAGGGGCCCTCCTGGCCCCACCCGGTCATCCGGCCGTAGACCAGGCGAGGGTTGCGGTTCAGGCAGTCCTGAGGCCCGATCCCGAGCCGCTCGGCCACACCGGGCCGGAATCCCTCCAGCAGGGCGTCGGCTCCCTCGACCAGCGACATCGCGACCTCGACCCCCTCGGGAGACTTGAGGTCGACGCCGACCGAGCGCCTTCCCCGGTTGAGCAGGTCCCGCGGCGGGTGGTCGGGGTCGCCGCCGCGCACCGCCGAGGCCCGGTCGACCCGGACCACGTCGGCGCCCATGTCGGCCAGCATCATGGCGCAGAACGGGCCCGGTCCGATGCCCGCGATCTCGATGACCCGTATTCCCGTCAGCGGTCCCATGCCGTCCCCTATCCGCTCGGCCTCTCCGGCGAGACAGTGTACGGGCGGGTCTGCGAGCGTCCGGGGGCGGCGGGTGAGGCGCTGCTCACCAGAAGATGCGGGCCGACAACGCGGTCACAGCGCTGATGATGGGGGCCCACACCTGGGGCGGCAGCTCGTGGCCCATGCCCTCGATCTCCAGGTACTGCGCGCCCGGGATCACCTCCGCGGTCCGCCGGCCGGCGTCGGGGCCGATCAGCGTGTCGATGCCGCCGTGGACCACCAGCGCGGGCACGTCGAGCCCGCCCAGCGCTCCGGCCCGGCTGCCGCTGCGGGCCGCGGCCTTGAACTGGCGCTGCGACGCCCCCGGGTGCCACGCCCGCCGGTAGCTGCGCTCCAGGTACTGGCGCTCCGCCTCCTCGTTGCGCCACTCCGGGTTGGACCAGATGCGGTAGCCGGCCAGGTCGGCCTCGATCTGGGCTTCGATGGTCGCGGCGGGTGGCGCGGTCAGGGCGGCAAGCGCCTCAGGAGTGGGATCGCCCACGCCGGGCTCGCCGGTGTGCGACGAGATCGACACGAGGCCGGCAACCCGGTCGCCGAATGCCGCGGCCGCGGCCTGGGCGACCATGCCTCCCAGCGAGTACCCGCAGACGATGGCCCGACGGCAGCCGGCTGCGTCGAGCACGGCCATGGCATCGCCGGCCATGTCCTCGAGGGTGTAGCGGGCGCCGTCGGGCAGCACGGTGGAGAGGCCGGAGTCGCGGTGGTCCATCCGCAGCACGAAGAAGCCCCGGTCGACGAAGCCCGCGCACATGTCCTCGGGCCACACGAGCATGCTGGAGCCGAGGCCGTGGAGCAGGATCAGGGGCGGATTGAGGTCGCTTCCGAAGGTCTCGTAGACGATCTCGATCTCGCCGTTGCGAGCCGTTTGCATGAGCCGATGTCTAGACCACGACGGCGGCGCGGTCGGTGAATGCGATGGGCAGGGTCCGGAGTCCCGAGAGCCGGTTGGTGCGGGTCCAGGTCGGCTCTCCGGTGGTCTCGATCCCGTGCCAGCGGTCCAGGACGGCGTTGAGCATCACATCGATCTCCAGCCGGGCGAGGTTTGCGCCCAGACAGAAATGCGGCCCGTGCCCGAACCCGACGTGGGGATTGGGACTGCGATCGATGCGGAACTCGAACGGCTCGTCGAACACGGCGCCGTCCCGGTTGGCCGACATCTCCCACACGACCACCTTCTCGCCGGCCCGGATCCGGTGCCCGCCGAGGACGGTGTCGGTGGTGGCGGTGCGGCGCTTGTACACCGACGGTGTCGTCCAGCGGACGATCTCCTCGACGGCGGCCGGCATGAGCGACCGGTCGGCTCTGAGGGCCTCCATCTGCTCCGGCCGCTTCGACAGCTCCCACACGCCGGTGGCTATCGCCTTGCGAGTCGTCTCGGCCCCCGCGGTGAACAGCAGGCTCCAGAACATCGCCACCTCGGTCCCGTCGAGGCGGGGCGGGTCCTCGTCGGGCATCTCGGCGTGGATCACCACCGACAGCAGGTCGTCGCGGGGCTCCGCGGTGCGGGCCGCGATCAGGCGCTGGCCGTACTGGAACAGGTTGACGCTGGCCTCGGCCCGCACCGACCGCGGTATCTCGTCGCTGAAGTCCGACGAGGTGATGTCCACCCATTCGCACAGCGAGTGGCGGTCCTCGCCGGGCGCGCCCAGCAGCAGGCAGATGGCCTGAAGCGGAAGCTCGGCGGCCACATCGACCACCAGGTCGCACGTCCCCCTCTCCCCCGGGCCGGGCGCCACCGAGTCGAGCGTGCGCTCGCTGATGGCCTCGAGCTCGCCCCGCAGGCGCGCGATCCGCTTGGGGGTGAACCCCTTGCTGACGAGCCGCCGGATGCGCTGGTGGCGGGGGTCGTCCATCATGTTGAGCAGCTTCCCGCTCATCTCCATGTCGTTGATCATGGTGCCGCCGTGGGGCCGGTCGCCGCCGGTGTGCGACGAATAGATCCGGGGATTCCGGAAGACCTCGACAACCAGCTCATGGGTGCTCACGCACCAGAAACCCTCACCGTCGGGCGTGCGCTCCGTCGGCTCGTGCCACCACACCGGCGCGTGCTCGCGCAGCTGCACGAAGGCGCCGTGCGGGAAGCCGTTCACGAACGTCTCGTAGCTGCTGAGGTCAGGGATGATGGGTGCGGCGCTCACGACTTGTTCGTGTCCGGAGGGACCGGAGCGACGAAGCCCGCCTCAGCCTCCAGCGTCTCCATCGCGCCGATGAAGAACTTGTCGCCCAGCCCCTCCTCGAGCGAACGGGCCAGCACCCGATGGGCCGCCTCGGTCAGGGGCAGCGGGGTTCCTATCTCCGCCGCAGACTCCAGGGCGAGCCTGAGGTCCTTCTCGGCCAGTGACAGGTCGTAGTTCGACGACTCCCACTGGCGCTTGACGATCATGTCGGCCAGGGGCATGTACAGGCCCGCGGAACTGGCTCGCAGCACGGCGAGGAATGAGCCGATGTCGAGCCCCGCCTTGGCCGCAAGCAGGTATCCCTCACCGAACACCTGGGTGGCCACCAGGAACACTTGATTGTTGATCAGCTTCACCAGGGTGCCTGTGCCGCAGGGCCCGAGCCACTCGGTGCTGTCCTTGCCGAAGCACACCAGCGCGTCGCGCACACGGGCGAAAGCGGCTTCGTCGCCCGACGGCATCAGGGCGAGATCGCCGCGTTCGGCCCCCCACGCTCCCCCGGACACCGGGCAGTCGATGTAGTCGACACCAGCCTGACGGCACCGCTCGAACAGCAGCCTGGCCATGCCCACCGAGTTGGTCGAGAGGTCCACCACGACCAGGCCGGGGCGGCCCGCGGCCAGCAGGCCCCCCTCGCCGGTCACGACAGCCTCGGAGGCCTCGGGGGTCGGCAGCGACAGGAACACGGCCTCGCTCGCCGCAGCCACCCCGGCCGTCGATCCCGCGGCTCGGGCGCCGAGCTGGACCATCCGGTCGACTGCGCCCCCCTCGATGTCGAAGACGGTCACCCGGTGCCCGGCCTCGACGAGATGCCGGGCGCAGGGCCCACCGATGTTGCCCAGCCCGATGAATCCGAGGTCCATGCCTCCGCCAAGCTATCCCGCAGTCCCCCAGGGCGATAGCTTCGGTCGGTGGCGTGCATTGCAAACCGAACCCGTGACGGCTGAGACGTCCTCACACACCCACGACCGCGCCGCGGTCCAGCGCCGCACCACTGCGGTGGCGATGAGCGCCGTCGTCCCGACGACCGCAGCCATGGGAGCGTCGTTCGCGGCTTCAGCCGTTCTCGCCGAAGACATCACCGGCAGCGTGATACTGGCCACCCTGGCCGCGGGCTCGATGTCGATCGGCAGCATGGTCGCCGCGGTCCCCCTGTCCCGGCGCATGGCCCGCCTGGGCCGGCGGAGTGGCCTGGTCGCGGGGTGGGCGATGGGTGCAGCGGGGGCGGTGGCCGCCGTGCTGGCCGCCGTGCTGAACCTGTACCCGCTGGTGGTGCTGGGAATGATCGGGGTCGGAGCAGGCCAGGCCACCAACCTGGCCGCCCGCTACGCGGTGGCCGATCTTGCCCCTGACAATCGCCTGGCCCGCTCCATCGGAATGCTGGTGTGGGCTTCCACCTTCGGCGCGGCCGCGGGACCGACCATTGCTCTGGGACCGGTCGCCGACTTCGCGGGCTTCATCGGCCTTCCGGAGCTTTCCGGCCCCTATGTGCTGGGCACTGCGATGTTCGTGGCCGGACTTGCGATCACCCACACATGGATGCGCCCCGACCCGCTTGAGGTGCTCGGCACGATCGGCTCGGAGGCGCCCCGCCCGGCGTCGCCCCTGACCGTCATCCGGCGGATCGCGGCTGTGCCTGCGGCCAGGCTCGCCCTTCTGGCCATGCTGGTGGGCCAGATGGTGATGGTGGGCATCATGACGGCCACACCGCTGCACATGACCAGCGGCGATCAGGACATCGCCGTGATCGGCCAGGTCGTCTCGCTCCACATCATCGGGATGTACGCCTTCTCACCGGTGGTGGGGTGGCTGGTGGACCGGCTGGGGACGCACACCGTCATCATCCTGGGCGGGCTGATCCTGTTCGTGGGCGCGGAGTTGGCCGGGCACACCGACCCCGAGCACAGCGCCGGGCTGTTCAGCGGTCTGACCCTGATCGGCATCGGCTGGAGCTGCGGACTGATCGCGGGCAGCGCGCTGCTGACCAACTCGTTCCCGGTGCACCAGCGAGTGGAGGTCCAGGGCGGCGCGGACTTCGTGATGATCACCGGAGGAGCGGTGGGCGGGATGTCGTCGGGTGCGTTCGTGGAATGGCTCGGCTTCCAGTCGCTCAGCCACTACTCCGGCATCGCCGCGCTGCTGCTGGTGGCCGCAGCCGTCGGGGCCTGGTTCACGGCCCGAATGGCCCGGACCCGGCAGCTCGCCTGAGTGTTCCGCTAGGAGCTGAGGCCAGCCATCTTGGCGGGGTCGATGGTGTAGCTGAGCCGGTCGCCGGTGGCGGCGGGATGGGGGTCCCTCACCAGCAGTTCGAAGTCCCCTGGGTCGGTGCGCAACCTCAACTCGAAGCGGTCACCGCGGAAGCGGACATCGGCCACGGTCCCGGTAACAACCGGGTCGTCCCCCGGAACCGAGTCGTCGACGCGGCTGAACGCGTCGGCCCGCACCACCGCCGGGCCCGCCGGTACCGGCAGGCGTCCCCAAGGCACGGCTCCGTCCTCACCGACGGTCACCACGTTGGCATGGCCCAGGAAGCGGGCCACCTCACCGCGGTGGGGATCGTGCCAGATGTCGGCCGGCGTGCCGATCCTGGCGATGCGGCCCGACTGCATAACCGCCACCCGATCCCCGACTGCGAAGGCCTCGTCGTGGTCGTGGGTGACATGCAGGACGGTGATGCCGATGCCGCGCAGCAGAGACCTGAGTTCCTCGGTGAGCTCCTCGCGGCGGGGGCGGTCCAGGGAGCCGAGGGGCTCGTCGAGCATCAAGAGTTGGGGCTTGGGCGCCAACGAGCGGGCCAGGGCGACCCGCTGGGCCTCGCCACCCGACAGTGTGGCGATCTGGCGCTCCTCGAAACCCGCCAATCCCACCAGAGCCAGCACGTCGCGGACGCGCCGGCGGCGGCTCGCGGCTTCCATCTTTTGCATCCGCAGCCCGAAGGCGACATTGGCAGCCACGTCCCGGTGCGGGAACAAGGCGTGCTCCTGGAACATGAGCCCGAAATCGCGGCGGTGCACCGGCAGGCCGGAAAGGTCCTCGCCGTCCCAGCGGACCTCCCCGGTGTCCAGGGGCTGCAGGCCAGCCACCGCCCGGAGCAAGGTGCTCTTGCCGCAGCCGCTCGGTCCGAGGATGGCCACTATCTCGCCGGTGGCAACCTCGAGGTCGATGAGGTCAAGGGCTTTCACCCTCCCGAAGGCCACCGTGGCACCGCTGACCGTCAGCATCCCGCCCAACCTCCCGTGGCGCTCTCACGCAAGCCCGCGAACTGGCAGCACAATGAGCGCATAGCGTGCAAAACGCTGCCAATTCCTGACGTAGCCCGACGCCCGTGCCGAATTGGCAGCACAATGAGCGCATAGCGTGCAAAACGCTGCCAATTCCTGACGCGAAGCACTGTTCAGAACCCTCCCCGGCGGCTGTCGCCCCACAGGTCCATAACGAAGACTGCCACAGCGGTGAGGGCCATGAGCGCCACCGCCAGCGCCATGGCTTGGCCACGGAGCGTCTCTCCGGGGGTGCCCAGCAGCCGGAACAGGGCCAGCGGAGCGGTGAGAGTCTCGGGACGGCGGGGGATGAACGATGTGGCCCCGAACTCCCCCAGCGACACCGCGAAGGCGAACCCGGCCCCGACGGCCAAGCCCCTGGCCGCCACCCGCAGGTCCACCTCGCGCTGGACCCGGCGAGGGGAGGCACCGAGCACGGCCGCGGCCTCCCGGGTGCGGGGGTTGACGGTGCGCAGCATGGGCACCAGCGTGCGCACGACGAAGGGAATGCCCACGACCGCGTGGGCGATGGGAACGATGATGACCGACGTACGGATGTCGATGGGTCCACGATTGAGGACCAGCAGGAACCCGAGCCCGACAGTAACCGCGGACGTCCCGAGCGGAAGCGTCAGACCGACATCAAAGAAGCGCCCTAGTCCCCGGCCGCCCCGACGACCCGAGCGTATTACCACCAGCGTTGCCGCCCCTCCGACGAGCAGCGCCAGCGAGGTCGCCGGAACTGCGAACGTCAATGAGTTGCGAAGTGCTGCCAGGGCCGTGTCGGGCAGGAGGTTGACGCGATCGGCCAGGGCGTTGTAGTTGCGCAGCGTGTAGCCCCCGCCGCGGCCCGCAGCCAGGGACCGCTCGACCAGCACCGCGATCGGCAGCCCGAGGATCGCCGCCATGAGGGCCAGGTTGACCACTAGGCCCAGTCCCCGGCGGCGGGGTGCGTTCGCGAACGAGGCGGCTGGCTCGGCCACCGCTCGCCGTCGTTCCAGCGCGTTGGACACGACCACGAGGGCGACCACGGCCACCAACTGCACCACCGCGAGGGCTGCTGCAGTCTCGAGGTCGATCCTGGTGACGGCATACCGGTAGATCTCGGTCTCGATGGTGGCCCGGGTGGGGCCGCCCAACACCAGCACTACGCCGAAGGAGGTGAACGAGAACAGGAACACGATGGCTGAGGCCGCCGCGATCGACGGCGCCAGCCGGGGCAGGACCACCCGGCGGAAGACCTTAAGGCGCGACGCCCCGAGCACTCTCGCCTGGTCCTCGACCCTGGCGTCGAGGGCGGACCAGTGGGCGCCCACGGTGCGGAGCACTACGGCGTAGTTGAAGAAGACGTGGGCCAGCAGGATGGCCCACACCGTGTGACGCAGAGTCAGAGCACCGCCGCCGGACAGGTTGAATCGGTCGAAGAGACCCTCGAAAGCGGCCGCCACCACCACGGTGGGAAGCACGAACGGAACGGTCGACAGGGCCCGCACGATTCGCTGGCCCCTGAACTGCAGGCGGGCCATCGCCCCGGCCGCCGGCAGCGCCACCGCGACGGTCAGGGCGGTGGATACTGCGGCCTGCCAGACGGTGAACCAAATCACCGAGCGATGCGATTCCGATCCGAGCACGTCGCCCAGCACCGCGGCCGGGCCGCTCCCGCCCAGACCCCGGGCGATCACGCCGCCAATGGGCCAGACGAAGAACAGCGCCATGAATCCCCCGACCGCCAGCGCGGGAAGCACCAGGATCACCGCGCGTGCTAGGCGCCTCATGCCCGCAGCGAGCCGGACAGCGGAGTTCAGGCTTCGACCGTCCCCGCCTGCGCCAGCTCCAACGCGGCTGGACGCGAACTGGCAGCGCTATGCGCGCATACCGTGCAAAACGCTGCCAATTCCGGGTGGGCGTCGAGGGTGAGGGTCACCGCAGGACGATCTCAACCCAGCGGTCGGTCCAGCCGTTCCGCTGGGCCTCGACCTCGGCCGGGTCGAGCATGAACGGATCTTCCGCGATCTGGGCGTGGGCCACGAACTCCGGCGGGAGGGTGGCCGAGTCGATCACGGGGAACACGAACATATTGAGCGGGACATCGTTCTGGAACGTCTCGGTGAGCATGAAGTCGATCAGGGCCCGGGCGCCTCCAGGGTTGCCAGCCCCCGCAAGCACGCCCGCGAACTCGATCTGGCGGTAGCAGCTGGCCGTGACCACGCCGGTGGGCGGCTCCTCGACGGGTGGATCGGCATAGATGACCTCGGCGGGCGGGCTCGACGCGTACGACACGACTATGGGGCGATCGCCCCCGCCGGCGGTGAACTCGCCGTAGTAGGCGTCCTCCCACCCGGCGGTGACCGACACCCCGTTGTCGCGCAGCGCGGTCCAGTAGTCCTCCCAGCCGTCGCCGTAGCGGGCGATGGTGGCCAGCAGGAAGGCCAGACCCGGCGACGAGGTCTCCGGGCTCTGGACCACGAGCATGTCCGCGTAGGCGGGGTCGATCAGGTCGTCGAGCGAGGACGGCGGGGGCAGCGGGTCGCCGAAGGCGTCGACCCAGTAGTTGAGGCACACGTCGCCGAAGTCGACGGGCGTGACCCGGTGCTCAGCGTCGAGTTCGAAGTGGTCGGGCACGGCCGCGAGGCCGGGCGACTCGTGGGGCTCGAACATCCCGCAGTCGAGTCCCCGCTGCAGGAAGGTGTTGTCGATGCCGAAGAGCACGTCTCCCAGCGGCTCGCCCGCGGTGAGGCACGCCTGGGCCACGAGCGCGCCGGCGTCACCGGAGGCGAGTTGCTCCACCTCGATGCCGGTCTGGAGGGTGAACGCCTCGAACGTCTCGGGCGAGAGGTAGAACGAGTCGTGGGTGAGCAGGGTCACCGTCGTACCTGTGAGGTCCTCGGAGCGCCCGGAGCGGTCGCCGCTGCACGCCGCCGCGATCACAGTCAATGCGACCGCCGCCACTGCAACGGCTCTGCGGCCCAGGCAGACGCTGCGGCGCGGCGCGCCGGTGTTAGCCGGAATTCGGGAAGGTGTGTGATCCATGGGTCTTCCTCCGCTGGCATTACCCAGATCAGGTCGGCGGGTCGACACCGCTGCGGTCGCGTGGATGCCCTCTCAGCCCGGCTGCCCCGAGCTCCCCGGTCGGTTGTCACCGGTGACTATAGGTCTTCGGTCCATATTCGCGCCACGGGCAGCCATCGGGGTCGGGGGCCTCTAGCGTCGCAGTCGTGCGGGTCTCAGTGATCGTCCCGACCTACAACGAGGCCGACAACATCGTCGAGGTCATCGACCGGCTGAGGCGCGCCCTCAGCGACCAGTCCCACGAGATCATCGTCGTCGACGACGACAGCCCCGACGGCACCTGGCAGGTGGCTCGCCACCACGGCGCCGGCGATCCGGTCGTACGTGTGATCCGGCGGATCGGTGAGCGGGGGCTGGCCTCGGCGGTCCTCGACGGCATGGCCGCGGCCGAGGGCGACGCCCTGGCGGTGATGGACGGCGACCTGCAGCACGACGAGTCGGTGCTGCCGGAGATGGTTCGGTCCGTGCTGGACGGCGGGGCTGATGTCTGTGTGGGCAGCCGCATCGGCGAGAGCGGGTCCTTCGGCGACCGGGCCAGGCTGCGTCATTGGCTGACGGCGGCCGGCACCGCACTGGTGCGGCGGCTGCTGCCGCGCCTGCGCCGCGCCAGCGACCCGCTGAGCGGCTTCTTCGTCGTGAGCAGGGGCCTCTATGAACGAACCGCTCCCAGGATCAGCCGCAGGCTGCGGGAGTACAAGATCCTGTGGGCCTTCCTCGCCAGTAGGAAGGACCTAAGCGTCACCGAGGTCGGCTACGACTTCCGGCCCCGGGGCGGCGGCGAGACCAAGCTGTCGACCGCGGTCCTGCTCGACGACCTGGTCAACGCAGTGGTCCTGCGGCTGGGCCGGGCGGTGTCGCCGCTGTTCGTGAAGTACTGCCTGGTCGGCGCCACCGGCGTGGTTGTCAGCCTCGCGGTGTACGGCCTCGGCGAGCTGGCCGGCCTGCCGACCATCAGCCTCGGCATCACGCCGGACCTGAACCCGATCTACGTCTCGGCTCTTCTGGGAATCCAGGCCAGCATCGTCACCAACTTCCTGGCCAACAACTTCTTCACCTTCTACGACCGCCGCTACCGCCGGTGGGGGCTGCTGGGCGGGCTGCTGCTGTTCCAGGCCGTGTCGATCGTGGGCGTGTTCGTGCAGTTGGCCGTGTTCCAGTTGCTGCACCGCAACGGTTTCCCCACATCATCGACCAATGCCGATGTGGCCGCTGCCGTCAACAACGGCATCGGCCTGGCCGTGGCCACGCTCACCAACTTCTTCCTGAACGTGTCGATCACCTGGAACCGGGTGCGCGGTTCGGGTTAGGACGCCTCGCAGTACTCAAGGCCAAGCGTGTCGAGATCGTCGGCGAGCGTTTCGAGCGTCTCCCAGGCCGCGGGCAGGCACCCGCTGAAGTTGTTGGTACCCCCCAGAATCAACTGCTCCAGAGCAGTGAGCTCTCCCAGTTCAGCCGGGATCGGCCCCGACAGATCGTTGTCATGGAGCCACAGGCGCTTCAGGCCTGCCAGGCCGCCCAGCTCGGCCGGGAGCTCGCCCGAGAGCCGGTTGCCGTCGAGGTACAGGCGCCTCAGCTGGGCCAGGCCGCCCAGCTCGGCCGGGAGCTCGCCCGACAAGTCGTTGCGCCTAAGCCACAGCTCTGTCAGCAGAACGAGGTTGCCCAACTCGGCGGGAATCTCGCCGGACAGCTCGTTGTCGTCAAGGTCCAGCCGGATCAGGTTGACGAGGTTGCCGAGCTCGGCGGGAATCGGCCCAGTGAGGCTGTTGTGCCACAGGTTCATCTGCTTGAGGCTGCCGAGGTTGCCCAACTCGGCGGGAATCTCGCCCGAGAACTCGTTCCAGCGGAGCCTGAGGATCTTGAGGTTGGCCAGGCTGCCGAGCTCCGCGGGGATCTCGCCGTCGAGGAAGTTGAAGCTGAAGTACAGCGCCTCGAGGCCGGCGAGGTTCCCGAGCCCCGGCGGGATGGGCCCGGACAGTGAGTTGCGGCTGAGATCCAGCCACTCAAGCCGGTCCAGGTCGGCCAGCGACTCGGGGATCTCCCCGGCCAGCAGGTTCTCACCCAGGCGCAGTTGGACCAGGTTCGAGAGGCCTCCGATGCTGTCGGGAATGGAGCCCGACAGACGGTTGCCCCTCAGGTCGAGCACCTCGAGCGCATCCAGGTCGCCGATGGAGCCTGGGATCGGGCCCGACAGCCTGTTGTTCTGAAGCCTCAGCCGCTTGAGCTTGCCCAGTTCGCCGATCCGCGAGGGGATCGCGCCGGTGAGCGAGTTGTTGTGCAGGTCGAGCTCTGTGAGCCCCTTCAGGCGGCCGATGCCGTCGGGGATGGAGCCCGACAGTTCGTTGTTGCTCAGGTCCAGCTGCTGCAGGCCGGTGAGGTTCGTCAGCTGCTCGGGGATCCGGCCGTAGAGCCAGTTGTCGGCAAGGCTGAGGTGCTCCAGACCGGCGAAATTGCCCAGCGTCGGGGGAATCTCCCCGGACAGCTCGTTGCCGTCGAAGCGCAGCCGATCCAGATGGACCAGGTCGCCGACCGACACCGGGATGTCGCCGGACAGCCGATTGTCGTGGAGGTACAGGGTCCGCAGCGGGCGAAGCCGGCCCAGCTCGGCAGGAATGGCACCCGACAGCCGGTTGCCCTGAAGCCACAGGTCTCGGAGAAGGCGCAGACCGCCGAGCTCGGCGGGAATTGACCCCGACAACTCGTTGTAGTCGAGCCACAGGTACCGCAGCCGGCCCAACTGGCCCAGCTCGGCGGGAATTGACCCCGACAACTGGTTGTAACCGAGTCGCAGCCGCTGAAGCCCGGCCAGCCTTCCCAGCTCGGGCGGAATCGAGCCGGACAAGTCGTTGAGGCCAACGCTCAGATCCTCGAGCGAGGCGAGGTCGCCCAACTCCGGGGGTATCTTCCCGGTGAGCCCGTTGCGCCACAGGCTCAGCGTCTTGAGCCGGGACAGGCGGCCGAGTTCGGCCGGGATCGGGCCCGAAAGGCTGTTGGAGTTAAGATCGAGCCAGGTCAAGTTGGCCAGACCGCCCATCTCCGGGGGAATCTCGCCCGACAACGAGTTGCGGCTCATGTCCAGCCAGACGAGGTTCACCAGCCGTCCCATCCCGGCCGGGATCGCACCGGACAGCCGGTTGTCGCTGAGCATCAGGCGGGTCAGGCTGGAGAGGTTGCCGACCGAATCCGGCAACGGGCGGGAGAACCCGTTGCCTCGCAGGTCCAGGACCCTGAGGCTGGCGAGGGAGCCGATCTCGGCGGGGATGGCCCCGAACAGGAAGTTGTGCTTGAGATCCAGCACCTCCAAGCCGGCAAGGTCGCCGATCTCTGCGGGGATCGGGCGGTCGAGCCTGTTGCTCCGGAGGTTCAGGTGCCTCAGGTTGGCCAGAGCGCCGATCTCGGCGGGGATCTCTCCATAGAGGTCGTGTCGGCAAGGTCCAAGTCCTCCAGGCCGGCGAGAGCGCCGATCGAGGCCGGGATCGGCCCGAAGAGCCCATTGGACGGCAGCTCCAGACTCACGACCCGGCCCGTGCTGTCGGTGGTCACCCCGTGCCAGCGGTCCAACGGCAGGTTCGAGCCCCAGTTGCCGCTTCGGTCCCAGCCGTCGCCGTCGGTGGACGCGAAGAGCTCCATCAGCGCCTGCCGGTCGACCGGTTCCTCGGTCTGGGCCAGAGCGGTTGACGGCACGGTGAGCGACGCAAGCAGGACCACGGCGGCAATTGCACGGGTAGCAATGTTCACGAGCGGACTTCCAATCCTCGGGTAGGCGAAGCAGCCGCAACGTACACACCCGTGCGGGGCCGGCCGCGGACCCTCACTCGCCCCGAGGGCACGCCGCCATTAGCGTCTGCCCATGAGCGGGCCCAACATCCTGGTCGTCATGGCCGACCAGCTCGCGCCGCACTTCACCGGGGCTTACGGCCACCCGCTAGTGAGCACCCCGGCGATGGATGCCCTGGCTGAGCGGGGAGCGCGCTTTGACGCCGCCTACTGCCATTCCCCGCTGTGCGCCCCGGCCCGCTTCACGATGCTCTCGGGCCAGCCGGTCTCCGCTATCGGCGCATGGGACAACGCCGCCGAGTTCCCGGCGTCGGTACCCACAATCGCCCACTATCTGACTCTGGCCGGATATCGCACGTGCCTCTCGGGGAAAATGCACTTCGTGGGACCCGACCAGCTCCACGGCTTCGACGAGCGCCTAACCACCGACATCTACCCGGCCGACTTCGCATGGACCCCCAACTGGGACGAGGCCGACACCAGGATCGGCAAGTGGTACCACAACATGGACAGCCTCTCGGAGGCGGGCCAGGCGCTAGCCACCTACCAGATCGACTACGACGAAGAGGTCGGGTTCGCAGCCGTCCGCCGCCTATACGACCTGGCCCGCGACACCGACGAGCGGCCGTTCTTCCTGGTGGCGTCGTTCATCCACCCCCACGACCCCTACGTGGCCCGGCCCGAATGGTGGGACCTCTACGACCACGGCGACATCGACTTGCCCGAGCCAATGCCGGACGGCGCGGTAGACCCCCACACACGGCGCATCCGCCGGGGCATCGAGGCCGACACTGTCGGCTACACAGACGACCAGTGCCGCAACGCCCGCCACGGGTACTACGCCAACACGAGCTACTTCGACTCATGGGTAGGTCGCCTTGTGCAGGTCCTGGACGAGACCGGGCGCATCGACGACACCGTGGTCATCGCAACCAGCGACCACGGCGACATGCTCGGCGACCGGGGGACGTTCTTCAAGATGTCGTTCTTCGAGCGTTCTGCTCGAGTGCCGCTGATCATGGCCGGGCCCGACGTGACGCATACGACCGTGTCCAACGTCTGCTCTCACCTGGACCTGCTGCCTACTCTGCTCGACATCGCCACCGGCGGCGACTGGCCCGTGCTCGGCGCACCGATCGCGGGTCGGAGCCTGTGGGAGGCCGCGGCCGGCGGCCGAGACTCCGTCGACGAGGCCACCGGCGAGTACATGGCCGAGATGACCTCGCATCCCATGTTCATGATCCGACGGGGCCGCCACAAGTACATCCACTGCGACGCCGACCCGGCGCTGCTGTACGACGTCGAAGCGGACCCGCAGGAACACACCAACCTCGCGGATGATCCCGACCATGCGGCCCTCTCTGCCGCCTTCGCAGCCGAGACCGCCCGGCGCTGGGACAGCGCCGGCATCCGCGAGCGGGTGCTGTGCGCACAGCGTTCCCGCCGGGTACTGCACGCCGCAGCCACCTCAGGAAGCCCGTATTCGTGGGACTACAACCCAGCGCGCGACGCGTCCAACGAGTACGTCCGCAACCACATGGACTGGGCCGAAGCCGGCCCTCGCAGCCGGTATCCCCGTCTCGACTGACCCACCCCGCCGACCGCCGACGGTCGCATTGGCTCAGTCCCAGCCGAGCTCCTCCAGCGTGTCGTCGTCGATGCCGAAGTGGTGGGCCACCTCGTGGACGACGGTGACGGTTATCTGATCGACAAGCTCTTGCTCGCTGTCGCACACCGCGCAAATCGGCAACCGGTAGACCGTGACCCGATCAGGCATGGCCATGCCGCCGTAGTCGCCACGCTCGGTCAGGGGCACACCCTCGTACAAGCCGAGGAGGTCCTCGTCGGGGTGGGCGTCCTCCACCACGACCGCGACGTTCTCCATCATCTCGCCCAGCTCCGGCGGCAGCGAGTCGAGAGCCTCGCCCACGAGCCGCTCGAAACGGACCTCATCGATCATGAACACCGCCCAGACAGTACCGAGCACCGCACTCGCACGACCGCTCGCCGCAGACCCGGCATCGCTCTAGGGTCGGGTAGTGACCGAAGCGGACCACCCGCTGCTGGCCGGCTTGACCCTTGAACAGCGCGACGCGGTGACCACCGGGGCGTCGCCCCTGTGCATCATCGCCGGCGCCGGCTCGGGCAAGACCCGGGTGTTGACCCGCCGCATCGCCTGGCAGGCCAGCCAGGGCAACGCCGATCCCCGGCGCACACTCGCGGTGACATTCACCAGGCGGGCGGCCCGGGAACTGCGGGCCCGCCTACGCAGGCTCGGCCTCAACGACGAGGTGAGAGCGGGCACGTTCCACGCGGTTGCGCTGGCCCAGCTCCGCCGCCACGCAGCCGACTCCGGTCGTCGGCCACCCCGGATCCTCGAGAACTCCGGTGGGCTCATCGCCGAGTTGCGTCCCAAGGCCGACCGCGCCGCGGTAACCGACATCGTCAACGAGATCGGCTGGTGCCAGGCCCGTCTCGTGCTTCCCGAGGAGTACCCGGCTGAGGCGCGGTCCGCGGGCAGGCGGCCTCCGTGGGGCCGGGCCGACCGCTTCGCCCAGCTCTACGCCGACTACGAGTCGGCCAAACGCAGGCGGCGGGTGCTCGACTTCGACGACGTGCTCTCCCGCTCCCTGGAGCTGATGGCCACCGACCCGAAGCAGGCGGCGGCTCACCGCTGGCTGCACCAGCACGTGCTGGTCGACGAGTTCCAGGACATCAACCCGCTGCAGTTCGCCCTGCTGCGCTCATGGTTGGGGCCGGACTCCACGCTCGTGGTGGTTGGCGACCCCGACCAGGCCATCTACGGCTGGAACGGGGCTGATCCCGGCCTGATCGACGCCGTCGGCGAGCACCTGCCCGGCTGCGCGGTGCTGCACATGCGCACCAACTTCCGGTCGACGCCGGAGGTGCTGGCCGCGGCCGGACGGCTGCTGAGCCGCTCGCCGCAGCCCGCGGTGCGGCCACCGGGCGACGAGCCCACCGTCACTGTCTGCGACGGGTCCGACGAGGCCTCGGTGCTGGCCCGGGCCGTGCGGCACCGCCACCGGCCCGGTACCCGGTGGCGCCGGCAGGCGGTCCTGGCCAGGACCAACGCCCAGCTCGAACCGCTGCGACGGGCGCTGCTGCGCCACGGCATCCCGGTGGCAGCCCCAAGTGAGCGCAGCCTGATCCGCAAGCCTGAGATCGCGGCCCTGCTCGGGGCGTGGCCCGCCGATGCGAGCCTTGCCTCCTGCGTAGCCGGGATCGGGCGGGAGGGGCGCGACCCGGAGTCCGCGGCCGCTCCCCTAGCCGGCACGCCCGTAGAGGACACTCCCGAGGCGCGAGCGACAGTCGAAGCCTTCCTGGACTTCGTCAACGACCATCTGACGCTGGATCCCGACTCCACCGTGGCAGCCTTCCGCACCGCGCTGCGGGCCGACGACCGCGCCGCCGCGCCCTCCGACGGCGTCGACCTCATGACCTTCCATGCAGCCAAGGGACTGGAGTGGCCCGTCGTCCACATCGTGGGCATGGAGGACGGGTTCGTTCCCATCGCCCACGCCCGCACCGCGGCGGCCCTGGCCGAGGAGCGCCGCCTGCTGCATGTGGCCGTCACCCGGGCCGAACAGGAGCTGCATGTCCTGTGGTGCGACCGCCGGGACCTGGGAGGCGAGAGCGTGGACCGGGAACCTTCCCCGTGGCTGGAGATGATCGGCACATCGCGGCGCTCCGACGACACCGAGTCATGGATGGCCCGGAACCTGGAGGGCGTGGCGCGGGCCCGTCGAGCGATCGCGGACCCGGGCTAGCTCGCAGCCCGGGGCATGGCCACCACCGCCACGTTGGCGGTGCAGCGCTCCAGCACCGTCTCGACGGTGTGACCCAGGAAGGGGCGGCCGTCGACATTGCGCAGCGAAGCGCCCAGCACCACTAGGTCCGCCTCCTGCTCCTCGGCCACCGAGACCAGAGTCGAGGCTGGCGATGAGCCCGGCTGCACCAGCGTGCGGGCCTCCACGCCCATCTCCGCGCCCCGTGCCCTGGCCGCGTCCATAAGCGCATCGACCACTGGCTGAGCCGCTTCAGGATGGGTCTCTCCGAGCACGCGGGTAGCCAGCCTGCTGCTGGTCAGCCGCTTAGACAGGATCCGCATGTCTGACCAATGCCGCTGCACCACGTGGGTCAACACCACCTCCGTGCCCAGCTGGCTGCTCACCCCGAAGGCGACCTCCTGCGCCGCCTGCGAGGACCGGGTGCCCGTCACCGGCACGACGGCGCGGGTGAAGGCCCCTGGCAGCGGTGTCTCCAAACCGACCGCCCGCCTGACGATCACCAGCGGCAGAGGCGAGTGCAGCAGCAGTTCGTCCACCATCGGCGAGTACAGCTGCCCCTCGTGACGACCGGCCACCCCGACGCATATCGCCCCGTAGCCCAGGCGGGCCTCAGCCACGATGGCCTCTGCGACGACCGCGCCGGCCGAACTCGAGGCTCTCACCTGGCGATGATCGACGTCCCTGCCGTCCAACACGTTGCGGATGATGGTGATGTCGGGCAAGTGACCCCTGGTTGCACCGTCGGAGTGGTAGCCGTCGCCGAGGCTCTCGGGCGCCACCGAGATCACAGTGGCGGGCACCTGCACCGGCCAGGCGAAGTGCATGAGCTGCGCGGCCGCGATGGACGCCGGCTCGGCCCGCGAGGCGAGAAGCAGCCGCGACGAGCGCACCACCAGGTTGCGGCTGAGAGCCTCCTCACGCTCGAGACGCTCCTGCTCCGCGGGAGATCCCATCCAGTCCCGCACCGCCAGGCGCAGACTTGCGGCGGCGAACACCGAGGTCACCAGGGGCACGATCACGATGACGGTGTAAGCCGTCTCGCTGAACACGCCCAGAGACAGCCCCACCGAGGCGATGACTATCTCCAGAGCGCCCCTGGCGTTGAGACCCGCGCCCAGGGCCACCGCAGCCCGCTGCGACTGCCCAGCCAGCCTCGCGCCCACGAAGGCACCCGCGAACTTGGCCACAATGGCCACCACCATCACCACACCTGCCCATGCCAGTGCATCGCCCTCGCCCAGAAGGGCGAGGTCAACCCGCAGTCCGGCCATGGCGAAGAAGACCGGTGCGAGGAAGGCGTTGGTGAGCGACTCGATGTGATGGACGACCTCATGCTGCTGGAAGCGCGAGCGGTTCAGGACCACTCCGGCCACGAAGGCCCCGAGAACGGCCTCAATGCCGAGAGCCTGGGTGGCCACGCCGAAGGCGAGCATCGTGAACACCGCGATGCCGAGCGCGCCGTGCAGGTTGGGGCCATCACGGCGGACGCGGCGCAGGCTGGCGTCGATGGCGCGCTGACCCAGCGTCATCGCCAGCAGCAGGAACGCGGCCAGGCCGATCACCGTCCGCAGCGTTCCGGTCACCGATACCTGGCCTGCGGTGGCGAAGCCTGTGAAGACGGCCAGCATCACCCAGCCGACCACATCGTTGGCCATGCCCGCGGCCACCGTAATCTGGCCGAAGTCGCGCCTCATGAGCCCGAGTTCCGACAGGATCCGTGCGATCACGGCCAGAGCCGACACTGACAGCGCCAGGGCCACGAACAGAGCGAACACCGTGCGGTCGGCGCCCCCGCCGATGAAGTCCGCCGGCAGCAGGACACCGATCACCAGGCCTCCCGCCAGCGGCACGACGAGGCTGAAGCCTGTGACCAGCGCGGCGGCGCGCCCCAGGCGCCGTATCAGCGCCAGGTCCGTCTCGAACCCGGCCGTGACCAGCAGCAGCGCCACCCCAAGCCAGGTGACCGCGAACAGTGCTCCCGAGGAGATCTCCTCGTGGGGGATGAACCACTCGAACCCTCTCGGCCACACCGCTCCGAACACTGAGGGCCCGAGGACCACGCCGGCAGCCAGCTGGCCGACAACCGACGGCAGCCCCACGCGACGCATCAGGTATCCCACGGCCCGAGCTGCCGCCACCAGCACCAGCAGCTGGGTCCAGAAGACGAGCAGGGCGTGCTCGTCGAGAGGGGTCAGCACTGTCGGGTCTCCCCGTTGAGGTCGAGATCGACGAATAGGGGGGCGTGGTCGCTGGGCGGGTCGTCCTTGGGACCCTTGCGCTCGTTACGGTCGATCAGCGCGAAGCGGGACGCCGCGGCCACGGCACGGGTCCCCAGCGCGAGGTCGATACGCATGCCCTTGCGCTTGTGGAAGTCGCCGCCCCGGTAGTCCCACCACGTGAACAGCCCGCCGGAGGGGTGGTGCTCGCGGAACAGGTCGACCAGTCCCCATTCGATCAGGCCGGCGAGGCGCTCCCTCTCGGCCGCGCTGGTGTGGGTGGTGCCGGTGAAGGCGGCGGGGTCGTAAACGTCCCGGTCCTCGGGGGCGATGTTGAAGTCGCCGCACACCAACGCGGGAGTGCCGGGATCGGCCTGGACCTCCAGCGAGGCCCGCAGGCGCTGGAGCCAGTCGAGCTTGTAGTGGTAATGGTCGTGGTCCAAGGCCCGGCCGTTGGGCACGTAGCACGAGGCCACCCGCACGCCCCCGCAGGTGGCCCATGCCAGCCGGGCGTCGGGGTCGGGGTCGATGCCGTCGCCGAACCCGGCCACCGGATCGGTGAGTCCCACCCTGCTCAGCACGGCCACGCCATTCCAGCGGCCCTCACCGTTGTGGAAGCAGTCGTAGCCGAGCGATTGGAAGGCCAGCGTCGGGAAGGCGCCGTCGGCCAGCTTGGTCTCCTGCAGGCACATCACGTCGGGCGAGAAGGCCTCGATCCAGCGCTGAACCCGGTCCAGCCGCGCCTTGAGGGAGTTCACGTTCCAGGTGACGACCCGCACACGGCGACCCTATACGCGGCGAGAAGTAGGATTGTCGCCATGACTGACTCGATCCGCGCCGAGCCGAGCGACGACCTGGGCGCCAACGCCTGGGTCGTCGACGAGATGCGCGACCTCTGGGCGGCCGACCCTGCTTCGGTAGACGAGGCCTGGCGCGCGCTGTTCGAGGGCGAGACGCCGGATTCGCCCGCCGGTAAGGCCGGTCCTCCGGCCGCGGCCACCGCGTCCCGTACCACCATCGACACCACCGCTACCGACGTGACTGCGCCCGCCGCACCTGCTGAAAGCGGGGGCCCGACCCGGACCTCCGCGGCGGAAGCGGCACCGCCTGATGCAGGCCGGCAGCCGCGGCCGCGCTCACCGAAGGCGCAGCCCGACGACGATGCTCTCATCGGCGAGCCAATAAAGGGGGTCGGGGCCCGGATCGTCTCCAACATGGAGGCCAGCCTGGCCGTTCCCACGGCCACCAGCTTCCGCGAGGTGCCGGCCAAGCTCCTCGAGGTCAACCGCAAGATCATCAACGGCCATCTCGGCCGGAAGATGGTTCGCAAGATCTCGTTCACCCACCTCATCGGCTACGCCGTGGTGCGAGCCATCACCGACACGGTCCCGGCGATGAACAACATCTACATCACCGACGCGGCGGGCAAGCCCAGGATCGTGCGACCCGATCACATCGGCCTCGGCATCGCTGTCGACATCGCCCGCGACGACGGCACCCGCTCGTTGATGGTGCCGTGCATCCGCGACGCCGACACTCTCGACTTCGCCGAGTTCGTGGACCGTTACGACGAGCAGATTGCCAAGATCCGCGAGAACCGTCTGACCGCGGACGACATGCGGGGCGTGACTGTCACCATCACCAACCCGGGCACGATCGGCACGCAGCAGTCCGTGCCCCGGTTGATGACCGGGCAAGGGACCATCGTCGGGGTCGGAGCGCTGGCCTTCCCCACCGAGTACGAGGCCGCCGACCCGTCGCTGCTGGCCGATCTCGGCGTGAGCAAGCTGGTGACGATCAGCAGCACCTACGACCACCGCGTGATCCAGGGCGCGGAGTCGGGACTGTTCCTGCAGAGGGTTCACGACCTGCTGCTGGGCACCGACGGCTTCTACGACAGCGCGTTCCGGGCGCTGCACATCCCCTACTCGGCGGTCGAGTGGCGCCGCGACTTCAACCCGGTGGACCGCGAGGCGGCCATGCTCGAGAAGCAGGCCAAGGTCAACCAGCTCATCAACCAATACCGGGTGCGGGGCCATCTGATCGCCGACCTCAACCCGCTGCGGGACGAGGCTCCCCAGATGCACGCTGAGCTTGACCCGGCCACCTACGGGCTGACCATCTGGGACCTGGACCGGGAGTTCCTGACCGGCAGCGCGACCGGCATATACGCCACCGTGGGCGGGACCCGCCGGATGAAGCTCGGCGACCTGCTGGGCGTGCTGCGCGACGCCTACTGCCGAACCGTCGGCGTGGAGTACATGCACATCCAGGAGCCCGAGGAGAAGAGGTGGATCCAGGAGCAGATTGAGGGGGCCGACACCACCCTCTCCGGTGAGGACCAGCGCCGCATCCTCAGCCAGCTCAACGCGGCCGAGGCCGTCAGCAGCTTCCTCGGGACCAAGTACGTGGGCCAGAAGCGCTTCGGACTGGAGGGAGCCGAATCGACCATCCCGCTGCTGGACGCGGTGCTGACATGCGCGGCCGACGAGCCCCTGGCAGAGGTGGTGATGGGCATGGCCCACCGGGGCCGGCTGAACGTGCTCGTCAACCTGGTGGGCAAGAGCTACCACGAGCTGTTCAAGGAGTTCGAGGGGGCCATCACCGAGGACCAGATCCAGGGCAGCGGCGACGTCAAGTACCACCTGGGACAGATCGGCGCCTACGAGAGCCCGTCGGGCAAGCACCTGCTGGTCGAGATGGCGGCCAACCCCTCCCACCTCGAGGCGGTCGATCCGGTGGTCGTGGGCATGGCCCGGGCCCGGATGGACAACATCCCGCCCGAGAGCACCTACGGCCCCTACCCGGTGATGCCGTTGCTGATCCATGGCGACGCCGCCTTCGCGGGCCAGGGCGTGGTGGCCGAGACGTTCAACCTGAGCCTCATCAGGGGGTACCGCGTCGGCGGCACGATCCATCTGGTCATCGACAACCAGCTCGGGTTCACCACCACCCCGGACGCGGCCCGCTCCACCCAGTACTCCACCGACGTGGCCAAGATGGTGGGCGCGCCGATCTTCCATGTGAACGGCGACGACCCCGAGGCCTGCGTTCGGGCCGCCCGCCTGGCCTTCGCATACCGGCAGCGGTTCAACAAGGACGCCGTGATCGACATGATCTGCTACCGGCGCCACGGGCACAACGAGGGCGACGACCCCAGCTACACGCTGCCGGACATGTACCGCCGCATCGACGCCAAACCCACTGTCCGCACCCAGTACCGCGAGTCGCTGCTCAAGCGCGGCGACATCACCGCGGAGGAGGCCGACGCCTCTCTGGCCGAGTTCCGCGAGCAGCTCCAGGCCGCTCTCGACGAGACCCGCGACGCCGCTGGTGGCCACAACGTCCGGGCCCGGCGGCCGCCGGAGCCGATGGGCGTCCTTCCCCACGTTCGCACCTCCATCGACTCGGTGACGGTGGAGCGCATCTACCAGGCGCTGAACACGGTGCCGGAGGGCTTCACCATCCACCCCAAGCTGGCCAGGCAGTTCGAGCAGCGCAACAAGATGTTCCGCGCCGGCGACTTCGACTGGGGCCTGGGCGAGGCGATGGCCTTCGGATCGCTGCTCATGGAGAACACCCCCGTCCGGCTCAGCGGCCAGGACAGCCGCCGGGGGACGTTCTCGCACCGGCACTCGACACTGGTGGACTACCTGACCGGCGAGGAGTACGTGCCGCTGGCCGCGCTGTGCGCGCACGACGCCGACCTGTGGATCTACGACTCCCTGCTGTCGGAGTACGCCGCGCTGGGCTTCGAGTACGGCTATGCGGTGGCCAAGCCCGAGGCGCTCGTCATGTGGGAGGCCCAGTTCGGCGACTTCGCGAACGGTGCCCAGATCATCATCGACCAGTTCCTGGTAGCGGCCGAGGACAAGTGGGGCCAGCACTGCGGGATCGTCCTCCTGCTGCCCCACGGCATGGAGGGCCAAGGCCCAGAGCACTCATCGGCCCGTATCGAGCGCTTCCTGACGCTGGCCGCAGAGGACAACATGCACGTCTGCCAGCCCACTACCGCGGGGCAGTACTTCCATCTGCTACGCCGGCAGATGATCCACCGGGTCCGCAAGCCCATGATCGTGTTCACGCCCAAGTCGCTGCTGCGGTCCAAGGCCGCCCGGACCAAGGTCGACCACCTGTCGTCGGGAACCTTCGAGGAGGTGCTGGGCGACCCCGCAGCCGAAGCGGGCACCCTCGATGCGGAGGCGGTCACCAGAGTCGTCTTCTGCAGCGGCAAGGTGGGCTACGCAGCCATGGAACTGCGCGACGAGCGCAACGCCCCCCTCGCGGTGTGCCGGGTGGAGCAGCTCTTCCCGTGGCCGTACGGCGCGGTGGACTACGAGCTTCGCCGGTACCCCAACGCCACCGAGATCGTCTGGCTGCAGGAGGAGCCCGAGAACATGGGCGCCTGGAACGGGATCAAGGGACGGCTCTACGAGGCCCACGGGGACGACTACGAGATCCGCCGGGTTAGCCGTCCCGAGTCGGGCAGCCCGGCCGGCGGCAGCCCCACCGTCCACGCGCAGGAGCAGCAGGACCTTCTCGAAGCCGCGGTGCTGGCCTGAGCCACGTGCTCCGACCCTCCGTTCGATGAAGGCCACCCACCGCCCGCAGGTCGTTGAGCGCTGAGCGTCGCTCCGTCGACGATCACCGCCTGGCAGCGGACCTAGCCCGCCGCGCCGGAGAGCTGCTGGTCACGCTGCGGGCTCGGCTGGTTGCCCAGGGCGCGCCCGCGGCGGTCGTGCGGGCCGAGGGCGACCGCCAGGCGCACGAACTGCTCGTGAGCGAGCTGGCCGCGGTCCGGCCGGCCGACGCAGTGCTGTCGGAGGAGGGCGCCGACGACACCTCCCGGCTCGACGCCGAGCGGGTGTGGATCGTCGACCCACTCGACGGCACCCGGGAGTACTCCGAGCCAGGTCGCACCGACTGGGCCGTGCATGTGGCGCTGGTCGTCGCCGAACGCCCGGTGGCCGGCGCGGTGGCCCTGCCTGCGCTCGGGCTCACCCTGTCGACGGCCGATCCGCCCCGGCTTCCGGAGGCCCGGCCCGGGCCGCCGCGGCTGGTGGTGTCGCGTTCCCGCCCGCCCCAGCAGGCCGACGTTGTGGCTGCCGCCCTCGGCGCCGACGTGGCGCCTCTGGGCTCGGCCGGTGCCAAGGCCATGGCCGTGGTCCGGGGCGAAGCCGACCTCTATGTCCATGCCGGCGGCCAGTACGAGTGGGACTCCTGCGCGCCGGCCGCGGTGGCCGCCGCGGCCGGATGCGCGGTGAGCCGGCTCGACGGCACCGACCTGCGCTACAACCAGCCCGACCCCTACCTGCCCGACTTGGTGATCTGCCGGCCCGAGCTGGCCGGCCCGGTCCTGGCCGCGCTGGCGGCCTCGTGACCGGCGCCCGACGGCCAGCGCTCGGTGGCCGCGTTGGTAGGGTCGCCCGATGAGACGGTTCGAGAACCAGGTGGTGGTGATCACTGGATCGGCCACCGGGATCGGGGCGGCCACGGCGCAGCGGTTCGCCGCCGAAGGGGCCTGGATCGCCTGTCTCGACATCAACGACGCCGGTAACGAGGCCACCGCCGCAGCGGCGCGGGCCGAGGGGGTCGAGGCGCTGGCGTTGCCCTGCGACGTGCGGTCGCGGGCCGACCAGCACGGCGCGTTCGAGTTCGTCAAGGGGGCGTGGGGGCGCATCGACGTGCTCGTCGCCTGCGCCGGGATCTACGTCGGCGGACCCCTGGCCGAGATCCCTCTCGACCGGTGGGAGGACATCGTGGCCGTCAACCTGACCGGGGTCCTCGTCTCCAACAGCCTGGCCGCGCCGGTAATGACCACCCAGGGCCGGGGCTCGATCATCAACATCGCGTCCATGGCGGCCAAGACGAGCTGGCCCTACTCGGCCGAGTACTCGGGAACCAAGAGCGGGGTGGTGGGCATCACCCGCTCGGCCGCTATGGAGCTGGGCCCGCACGGCATCACCGTCAACGCGGTGTGCGCGGGCAACACCCTCACCGACATGGTGCGCAAGGTTGCCGGCGAGGTCGGGGCCACCCTCGGGATGACCGCCGAGGAGTGGCTGGACATGCGGGCCAACGACACCGCTCTCAAGCGGCTGGCCCGGCCGGAGGAGATCGCCGGAGTCGTGGCCTTCCTGGCCAGCGACGACGCCCGCTACCTCACCGGCCAGGCCATCGAGGTCGACGGCGGCCTCGTGCTCAGCTAACCGGCAGGGACGCCAACCGGTCTCAGGCGATCCGGTCGAACATGTCGGGTCGGATCTCGTTGACGGCCGGTCGGCCGGCCAGGTAGCGGCAGACCTCCTCGACGGCCAACTCCCCCATCCGGTGGCAGTTGTCGATGCACCCCGCAATGTGGGGGGTGACAACCGCGTTCTCAAGGTGCCTCAGTGGGCTGTCCGGTGCAGGGGGCTCGGGGTCGGTCACATCCAGGAAGGCAAAGATGCGGCCGGTGGCCAACTCGTCGATGAGGGCCGCCTCGTCGATGATGCCGCCCCGGGCCGTGTTGATCAGTACGGCGCCGTCACCGAGCCGGCTCAACTCTCCGGCGCCGATCATGCGCCGGGTCTGGGCGGTCTCGGGGGCGTGGATCGACACGACATCGCTCCGATCCATTAGCTCCACGAGCTCGACCCTCTCCACTCCGAGCGATTCAGCCTCGCCGTCACTGAGATAGGGATCGGCAACCAGGATGGTCACCGAGAACGGAGCGAGCAGCTCGATCACGTGGCGGCCGACGTTGCCCGCGCCGACCAGGCCCACGGTGGAACGGTGGAGCTCCCGAGCGTCCCACCGGTCCCATACGGCGTGGTCCCGCCACCCGCCGTCACGCACATGGTTTCCCAGAGGCCAGATCCGCTTGCGGCCCACGATCATCAGGCCGAGGGTGGTCTCGGCCACGTCCCGGGCCAGCGTGATGGCCGCGCTGGTGACCCGGATGCCTCGCTCCCATACCGCTTCGGACACGAACCGCTTCACGCTGCCGCCCATGTGGGCCATGTGCCCCAGCCGGGGCGCGGCCGCCACCACGTCGGCGTCGAGTTGGGCCACTCCCCAGCCGGTGATGCAGGCGTCGGCCTCGGCAAGCACAGTCAGCAGGTCCTGCTTGCCAGCCGGCTCGTCGCCGGCATGGTGCGCGATCTCGGCCGCGGCCGAGAGGTCGTCGAGGGCCGCAGCGCTGAACATCCGCCGGTAGTGGGACTGCCCGATGGTTATGGCCACGACTGGTCCGGTCACGATGCTTCTGCGTCTACCCTTCGGCCTCTGGGGCCGTCCACCCTAGAGCTGCTGCCGCCAGCCGGGCCGCTCCCACCGCGGGCCAGCTGGCGTCGGGACGCGTGACCACAGGCCGGTCGGTGGCGTCGGCGATCATCTCGATCAGCTCGCCGAAGCGGGTCCCACCCCCCACCACGACCATGGCCGCGCCACCGGCAGCCATCTCACCGGCCGCTTCGAGTGCTTCGCCCACCTTGCGCGCGCAGGTCTCGAACACGGCTGCAGCACGCTCGGGCGGACTCTGGGCGATCAGCGCTCCCAACCCGCCCAGGTTCGTGGACGCGCTCCAGCGTCCGACCACCACGTGGGGGCTGAGGTTCAGGCCGGGGGGAAGGGCCGCGACGTCTGCATGATCGGTGACGAGCGTCAACACCCACGCCGTGCCGGCCGACAGGAACAGGTCGCCAGGGTCGGCCACACCCAGCCCCAGAGCGGCGCAGGCCTGATCGTGGCCGCCCACTACCACGGGCGTGCCGGCCTCCAGGCCCAGCGCGGCCGCGGCCTCGCCGGTCAGCGCTCCTGCGACCGTGCCGGACTCCCGGATCGGCGACAGCGCACCCTGATCGATGCCGGCGAGGCGGCACAGCTCCGGGCTCCAACTGCAGGTTCCGATATCCATCAGCTGCATTCCAGCCGCGTTGGACGGGTTGGTGTCCCACTGCCCCGTCAGGCAGAACATGAGGTAGTCGTCCACCGACGCCCAGCGGTCCACAGGGACTGGACTCCCCTCCCCGCCTTGACCCGGACTGCCCGCCTGCAGCCAGGCGATGGTCGGCAGGCCGGCCCCCGGCGCGGGTGCCCAGCCGCTGACGGCCCTGATCCGCTCGGCAACATCGGGGGACCAACTCTCCACCACGGCCTGGGACCGGGTGTCCATCCAGGTGACGGCCCTCGTGGCACGGCCGTTGGGCTCTACTGGGATCACCGAGCCGCTCTGGGCGGCCACCGCCAGCGCGGCCACCCTGACGCCCGCTCCCAGCGCCCCGGCTGCGGATCGGCTCGCAGCGGCCACCGCCTGCCAGATCTCGTCGGGATCCTGCTCGCTGCCACCCTCCGGCGTCGAGCGGGTGGCGATCGGGTCCGAGTTGGCGGTGGCCAGGATCCGGCCCGACCGGTCCACGGCATGGGCCTTGGCCGAGGTGGTGCCGGTGTCCAATCCCAAGACAACCTCTGTCGTGGAGCCACCGAGTCTGCCTTCGGACCCGGCCGCGCTCACCGGGTCATCCTCCGAGGATTGCGATGGCGTCCTCGACACTGGCACCGTCGTGCACCACCGCGGCGACGGCCCTGGCCATGGCCGTGGGATTCTCGCTCTGGAACACGTTGCGGCCCATGGCCACGCCGGCCGCGCCCGCATCGACCGCGTCGGAGATGTTGGCCAGGGTGGCGGCCTCCGACCCCTTGGAGCCTCCCAGGATCACCACCGGCGCGAAGGTCGAAGAGGTGACCCGGGAAAAGTCCTCGCAGTAGGGAGCCTTGATGAAGTCGGCTCCCAGCTCGGCTCCCAGCCGTGCTGCGAAGGCCACCGCGTCGGGGCCCCGCAGCTCGGGGGGAGAGTCGAACCCACCGGGCACCATCTCGGCCATAACCGGCAGGTCCGATCGATGGGCCTCGCTGATGGTGCGGGCCAGGTTGCGCAGTGTGGCCGCCTCCGCCACCGATCCCGGCAAGGCGGTCACCGCCAAGGCGTCGGCTCCGACCCGGAGCGCGTCCTCGACCCCGAAGAACTGCCCCACCGAGCCGGTGCTGGGCGCGCCGAGGTTGCTCTCGGAGCCGTCGCTGCGGAGGATGAGCCCGACCCCCTCCAACTCGGCCGCGAACCTTGCGGCGATCCCGTAGGAGGTCAAGATGGCGTCGGGACCGCCCGCCACCACGGCCGCGATCGTGTCGCCGGGCCGCTCGAAGCCGGGGCAGGGGCCGTCGATGAGCCCGTGGTCCAGGGCGATGATCACCGCGCGCCCGTCGGCGCCGAAAATGCGGTCGAGACTCCGGGAGGCCATAAACAGAATCTAGGGCCGCGCCCCGGCGATGATGGGCAGCGAGTCGGCCAGCACCGCCAGGTTCTCGTCGAGTTCGGACGACAGGGCGTCGATCAGGACACCCGACAGGCCGTGGTCGCGAGCCAGACGCTCCACCTCGATCCGGCACTCCTCGGACGATCCCGACACCTGGTACCGCCGAAGCAGATCGCCGGTCACCAGCCCGTCCACCAGTCCGGGCTGGTTGCTGGCCGCGGCGTGCTCCACCACCTCGATCTCGTCGGGAGCCAGGCCCAGCGACTCCAGCACCCGCCGGGGCGAGTCCATCAGCACGAACGACAGGGTGCGGCGCTGACCCTCCAGCAACTCGGGCGTGTAGCAGATCCGGCCGAGGTAGTAGCGGCTCGGCTCACGCCGACCCGCGGCCGCGGCGGCGGCCTCCACGAGGTTAAGGGCCGCTCCTAGGTCGGGCTTGACGGTGAGAACGACGCCGTCGGCCTGCTGGCCGGCCAGCTCGAGCAGGCGCGGGCCCCGGCTCGCGATCCAGATCGGGATGGACAGGGGTCCCATACCGAGCTGGGCTCGGTCGAGGGAGCACGTCTCACCCCTCCAGCTCACCTCCCGGCCCGACCACAGCGCCTTGAGCACCTCCAGAGTGTCGGCCACCACCCGGGCCGGCCGGGCCCGCTTGATCCCCATCGGGCTCAGCACCATCGATCCTCCGGCCAGCAGGACGACCACGAGCCGCCCGCCCGACAACTCGTTGACGGTGGCCGCGGCCGCGGCGGTCACGGCCGGATGGCGGGTATAGCCGTTGGTCAACACGCCCAGAGTGATCCGTTCGGTGGCCCTGGCGATGGCACCCAGACAGGCGTAGACATCAGGATGGAACCCCTCGTCGGCCACCAGGCAGTAGTCGTATCCGAGTCGCTCGGCCTCCACCGCCACCGAGATGACGTCCTCCGCCGGCATCAGCGGCACGATGTGGACCCCGGCGGCAACCATGACAGTCTCAGGCAACCACGTCAGGGATTGCGCCGCCATGCGCGGGTAGGCGCAGACCGGTCGCGTCGCGGCGGGGTGTTCCCCGCTCTTGTTCGCTGCGCTCACGGGCCGCTCGGGCCACGGCCTCGCCCGTATGAGCCGGATTCGCTCGCCTAGCCACTCGGCCTCATGCGACGTCGACCGGACTTCAGCCGTGGGCGTGCTTGCGGTGCCCGTAACGCTGGCCGCCGTCCACGGTGATGACCTCGCCAGTTATGTAGTCGGCCTCGACGAGGAACCGGACCGCCTGGCCCATCTCCTCGGGCGTGCCCCACCGGCCGACCAGCGTCTCGTCGGCCACCCGCTGGTAGGTGTCCTCGTCGTAGTCGGCCGGGCGCAGAGCGGGACCGGGCACGACCGCGTTGGCCCTGACGGTGGGCGCCAGCTCCAGGGCCAACTGGCGGGTAAGCGAGATGATCGCCCCCTTGCCGACGGCATGGCCGGCGAACCCGGGCCAGGGCTCAAACGCGCTCAGATCGCCGATGCTCACGATCACGCCGCCTCCGTTGGCCAGCATTACCGGCGCCACCCGGTTGGCGCAGTAGAAGGGGCCATGCACGAGGGTGTCGATCGAGCGGTGCCACACGGTGAGGTCATCAGTCGGGAAGGGGCCGAGGGCGAAGGTGGAGGCGTTGTTGACGAGCACGTCGATCGTGCCGAAGCGCTCCGTCGCTGCGGCGACCATGGCCTGGACCTGGCTGTCGTCGGTCACGTCGGCCTTCACCGGTAGGGCCTGCACCCCCAGGGCCTCGGCGTCGGCGGTGGTGCGGCGGGCCTCGTCGGCCGAGGTGTTGTAGTTGATCACCACGTTGGCGCCGGCCCGGGCCAGGGTCAGGGTGATGCCCCGGCCGACCCGCTTGGCTCCCCCGGTGACCAGGGCCGTCCGGCCGGCAAGATCCATCGGCAGAGTATGCCACTGCCCCGCGAACGCAGAATCAGCGGGCCGAGACCTGCCGCGGCGAGCACGCTAGCTTGGCCGCGGTGCGGCTCGTGATCGCCCGCTGCACCGTCGACTACGACGGGCGGCTGCAGGCTCATCTTCCCTCCGCCGTACGGCTCATCATGGTGAAGGCCGACGGCTGCGTGGCCATCCACGCCGACGGAGGCGCCTACAAGCCGCTCAACTGGATGAATGCCCCCAATCGCCTCACCATCGACGACGAGGCCGGAGTGTGGCGGGTGACGGCCCCCGGGCGCAGCGACAGCCTCACCATCAAGATCGAGGAGGTCCTCCACGACAGCACCCACGAGATGGGCACCGATCCGGGCCTCCAGAAGGACGGGGTCGAGGCCCAGATGCAGCAGTTGCTCGCCAGCAACCCCGAGACCATCGAGGACGGCTTCACCCTGGTGCGCCGGGAGTTCCCCACCGCGATCGGCCCCGTGGACCTGCTGTGCCGCGACGCATCGGGCGCGGCGGTGGCAGTGGAGGTGAAACGCAACGGCGAGATCGACGGCGTGGAGCAGCTGACACGGTACCTGCACTACCTGAACGCCGACCCGAGCCTGGCGCCGGTCCGCGGCGTGTTCGTGGCCCGGACCATCAAGCCCCAGGCCAGGGTGCTCGCGGCCGACCGTGCCATCGACTGCGTTGAGGTGGACTACGACGAGCTGCGCGGCATCGAGTCCCCGGAACTCCGCTTGTTCTGACCCTCGCTGCCAAGAACGAGGTCCGGTGCCGTCACCGGGTGCGAGTACCCTCGAATCGTGCTGAGACGGCCGCGGCGGCCCGATGTCCGGTACTCGCGGCTGTGGCAGGTCATGGTCGGGCTCGCGGTGGCCCTAGCCGCCCTGATCGTCGGGTGGCAGGTGTACGAGTCGGGCCAGGACTCCGAGATCCGCGAGGGCGCGGTCGTGGCCGGTGTGGACATCGGGGGGCTGGAACCCGAGGAGGCGGTCACCGCGCTCGAACCGGTCGTCCAGGAGGTGGCCGAGACCACCGTCGAGCTGCAGTTCCTGGATCAGACCATCACCGTGACCGCCGCCGATCTGGGAATCTCCGTGGACGCGGAGCGGACCCTCGCCGAGGCCGACAACCCTCCCCCGCCAGTCGTGCGGCCGGCGGCATGGCTCTACGACCTGTTCGCCAGCCGGGATGTGGATCTCGCGGTCACGACCGACCTGGGCACGCTGGCCAACACCGTCGACCCCTACACCGATCCGGAGACCCCCCGGATCGAGCTCGTCGATGGAGCCTGGCGGCCGGTGTTGAGCACCGACGTGCCGGTGCCCGACATGGAGCTGCTGGCCCAGCGGCTGGAGGAGGCCGTGCTCCGGAATGTGGGCGGCACGGTTGTGGTCGAGGTTCCGGTCGGCGGCATGGAGCCGGCCGATCCGATCGCGGTAGCACTGGCCACGGCTCTGGCTGAGAAGGCCAACAGCATCACCGCCGGCGGGGTCTCGCTCCAGCTCAAGGGTACCGATGAGACGTTCAGCATCGGCGAGCTAGCCCTGCGCCAGTTCATCGTTCTCGTGGGCGAGCAGCACAAGACGTACGTGACCCTCGACGGGAGCCTGAGAGACACTCTTGCCAGCCTCTTCGTGGGGATTGGCGAAGAGGGGATCCCGGCCACCTTCGGTCTCGACGAGGCGGGCAACGTCGTCATCGCTGACGGCTCGCCCGGGTTCAAGTGCTGTCACGAGACGGCTCTCGCCACGTTGCTGACGGGGATGGTCGAGGGCCATGAGGTGATAGCGCTGCCGGCCGCCCCCGCGCCCCATCCCCGGGGGCGAGAGTGGGCCGAGTCGCTGGGAATCACCGACCTGGTCGCCGAGTTCACCACCCCGTTCGCCCCAGGCCAGGATCGGATCATCAACATCGCCCGCATCTCGGAGTTGACCCGCGGCGTAGTCATCGAGCCGGGCCAGCGTTTCTCGGTCAACGGGCACGTCGGCCCCCGCACGGTCGCCAACGGGTTCGTGCCGGCCGCGATGATCCTGGACGGCGTGTTCGTGGACTCGGTGGGCGGCGGAATCTCGCAGTACGCGACCACGCTGTTCAACGCGGCCTTCTTCGCGGGGCTCGACTTCATCGACTACCAGAGCCACTCGATCTACCTCAGCCGCTACCCCTACGGGCGCGAGGCCACCGTCTCGTACCCGGCCCCCGACCTGGTAATCGAGAACAACACGCCCTACGGGGTGATGCTGTGGCCCACCACCGGCGACAGCTCGATCACGGTGCGGCTCTACTCGACCCCCTGGGTCCTGGCCGAGCAGACCAACCAGTGGTCCCAACCCCGGGGGACGTCGTGTACCCGGGTGGTCACCGAGCGCACCCGGACCTGGCCCGAGGACGGGCGGAGCGAGACCGACACGGTGCGGGCCCTGTACCGCCCCGAGGGCCTCAACTGTGACGGAACCCCGTCGGTCACCACAACAACCACCACCACGACGACCATCGCGCCGGAGTCGACCGTCCCTCCCGAGGAGAGCGAGTACCAGGGAGCGGGTGGGGGCGGGAGCGACCAGCTCGAGCCCATCGGCAACAGCGGCGACTCCCAGCAGGGCGAGACCGGCAGCCGCGGCGACGAGACCGGCAGCGCCCCTGCCACGACCATCCCTGACGAGTGACCATGGGATCCGGCGCCGAGAACATCGACGACATCGACCAGGCCATCGACGAGTGGTGGGACCGCCGGCTCAGGGACAGGCCCGTGCTCGACCGTCTCATGTACTCCGCATCGGAGGCGGCCAACCACTCGATGCTCTGGTACGCGTTGGGGGCGGCGCAGGCCGCGGTACGCCGGGACGCTCGCCCCGCCTGGCAGCTGGGCGTGGCCCTCTTGGGGGAGGCCGCGCTGGTCAACGGCGTCATCAAGACGATCTTCGGGCGCCGCCGACCGGTATTCAAGGGGCCGCGGCCCCATTCGCTGCGCCAGCCGCTCACCAGCAGCTTCCCCAGCGGACACGCCAGCGCGGCCATGGTGGCCGCCTCGCTGCTGTCGCGCCGCAGCCCCTGGGCCCCCGCGTACTACGCCCTGGCCCTGGTCGTGGCGCTCAGCCGGATCCATGTGCGCATCCATCACGCCAGCGACGTGACCGCGGGCATGGCGGTCGGAGCCGTGCTCGGCGCTATTGCCCGCCGGCTGCTGCGCTAAGAGGCCGAACTCGGGAGATGCCGGCTGCGCCGGGGCGTCACGCTCGGGAGCATCACTAGGATCGGTTCGTGCAACTCGAAGGTGCGGTCGCGGTCGTCACCGGTGCTGCCAGCGGTATCGGGCGATCCCTGGCCAGGGCGCTCGCGCTCGAGGCCGGCAGCGTGGTGGTGGTGGCTGACATCAACGGATCCGGAGCGGAGACCGTAGCGGCCGAGATCGCGGCGGAGGCCGGACCTGGCGGGACAGGCGGGTTGGCGGCCGGTATCGACGTCACCCACGAGGACGCCGTCGTCTCGCTGATCGAGCACGTCGAATCGAGCATGGGTCCGATCGAGTTGTGGTGCGGCAACGCCGGCATCTCCCACCTCGGTGGGGTCGAGCGGCCCGACGACGAGTGGAACCATGTCTGGGACGTGAACGTGATGGCCCATGTGATCGCCTGCCGCCACCTAGTGCCCCGGTGGGTGGAGCGAGGATCGGGCCACCTGCTCGTGACCGCCTCGGCCGCGGGACTGCTGACGAACTTCGGTACCGCCTCCTACGCGGTCACCAAGCATGCTGCCGTGGGGCTGGCCGAGTGGATCGCGATCACTCACGGTGACGACGGCGTGAGGGTCTCGTGCCTATGCCCCCAGGGTGTGCGAACGCCGATGACTGAGAACGAGGGTGCGGTGGCCGTCGACCAGGTGAGGGCCCTCGGGCTGATCGAGCCCGAGGACGTGGCCGCGGTGACCCTCGAAGCGCTACGCGAGGACCGGTTCCTGATACTGCCGCACCCCGAGGTGGCCACCTACGAGCTGCGCCGGGCCGGTGACCGGCAGCGCTGGCTGGACGGCATGCGCAGGATGCAGAGACGCCTGCTGGGCTCCGAGGACGGTTAGGGGACCCTAGGGAGCGGAGGGGGCCAGGGCCCTCACAACATCGAAAACGTCGACACCCTCGGCCGGCAGCACCATGGGGGCCGGGCAGGTCACCCCGTTGTCGATGAAGCGCTGGATGTGCCGGCGGCACTCGTCGGGCGATCCGTGGACCAGCAGTTCGTCCACCACGTGTTCGGGGATCTTCTCCAGCGAGCCCCTCCGGTCGCCCGCGTCCCATTGGGACCAGTGCTCGCCCAGCGCGTCGGTCCGTCCGAGCCACGCGTGGAACGCCCGGTAGACCGGCACATTGATGTAGGCGGCCAGCAACCGCCGTCCCGTTGCAAGGGCTGCGTGCCGGTCGGGCGTGGGCAGGACGAAGATGCGGGCCACGACCTCGGCCGTCGGGCTCTCATCCCTCACGATCCCGCAGACCCGGGATGCGTCGGGTGCCGACAGCCAGTTGATGATGGCGCCGTCGCTCTCGCGGGCCGCGAGACGCAGCATTCGCTCCCTCAACGCAGCCACGAAGATCGGCACCGGCTCGTTGACGGGAATCCCGAGCCTGAATCCCCGTACCGAGAAGGTGTCGTAGTCCTCGGTGACCTTCTCGCCGCTCAGGGCAACTCGAAGGAAGCGGACCGTGTCACGCACCCGCTGGTAAGGCCGATCGAACGGAACTGCGTTCCAGTGGTCGACGATGACCTCCGAGGATGTGCCGATGCCGAGGACGAAGCGTCCCGGCGCGGCCGAGGCCAGCGACGCGGCCGACTGGGCCATGAGGGCCGGACCGCGCGTGTAGGCGGGTACGACCGCCGTGCCGAGCCGCAGCGCCGGCGCCCACACCGAGGCGAGAGCAAGCGTGGTGAAGCCGTCGAAGCCGTTCGCCTCCGACGACCAGACGTCGCTGTAGCCCAAGTCGACGAGTTCCTCGAAGAGCGGGCGCTGGGCGTGCAGGGGGCCAATGAACGGGACCGTGATGCCGTATCTCTGGGCGGGGGCCTGGCTCATGCGGAAAGGATGTCACACCCCCTGGCCATCATGTGTACATGTCCGATCAACTGGTTCTCATAGAAATCGTCACCGCCGGCCAGCCCGATTCTCAGCAGACCTGGCAGCTCGACTCCGCCACGTGCGAGATCGGCCGGCGCGGCGTGGCCCGGGCCCGCCGAGCCCTGCAGGCCGCCCGCACCCCCGTAGAGGTCGCTACCGTCGACGGCGGCGACCTCCCCGCCGCAGCCTGATCCCGGGCGCGAGCCTCCAATCGCACCGGCCGTGAACCGGCCGGGTGCCACCGTCAGCCGAAGCGAGTGCCCCACATATGGAGCGAGTGCTCCACATATGGGTCGCGGAGGAGCATGCTTTATGGGGAGTAACTGTGGATCGCTGCATTGGTGCCATTGGACGGGAGTGCTCGTGCTGGTACTCGTCAGCTCATGCGGCACCCCTCCAGTAGTAGACACGACGGGCGGGGAGGTGCAGGTCGGCACGGACGACGGGCACCGGTGGGCTCCCAACGCCACCGTCGAGCGGGTTGTGGACGGAGACACCATCGACGTACTGGTAGGCGGTCGTCAGGAGACGGTGCGCCTCATCGGTATCGACGCCCCCGAGTCGGTGGCGCCCACCCGCCCGGTGCAGTGCTTCGGCAAGGAGGCGTCGCTGCATCTCGAGGCCGTGCTCCCCGAAGGCACCGAGGTCACCCTTGTGCGCGACGTTGAGACCCGGGACGCCTACCAGCGTCTCCTCGGCTACGTGGTGCGATCCCGCGACGGCCTCTTCGTCAACCTGGAACTCGTGGTAGCGGGCTACGCCGCGGCTCTGAACTACCCGCCCAACGACCACTACGCCAGCGTTATCGCTCGGGCCGAGGCGGACGCGGTTGCAGCCGACCGCGGCCTGTGGGGCCACTGCGGCGGCCCCGACGTTCCGCTGGGCTGAGGCCGGCTCCTTGACTGCGAGCCTCGAGTGAGGTGCGGCCCCCAGTGAGATACCGTCAAGGCTGTGGAATCGCTGGCAGAGCGCCTCGGGCACCCCCCCGACACCAGGCTCGTGATCGTCAGCGCGGACCGTATCGGCACCACCCACTCCTCCACCGCCGCCGGCTACCAGGCACTGCGGGAAGGCGCGGCCACCACCGGCACGATCGTGATGCCAGGGGTGTGGGCCCGCCACGCGGCCGAGCTGTACCGGGGCGAGGACCTCGGGGTCCACCTGACGCTCAACTCCGAGCTCGACTGCTTCCGGTGGGGGCCAATCACCAACGCCCCGAGCCTCCTCGACGGCGACGGTGGTTTCCCCCGGACCCTGCAGGATCTGTGGGACCATGCAGACCTCGACGAGGTACGGCGCGAATGTCGCGCCCAGCTCGAGCGAGCCGTGTTGTGGGGATTCGACGTGACCCACCTCACCACTCACATGGCCGCCCTGCAGCAGCGCCCGGAGTTCTTCGACGTGCTGATGGACCTCGCGGTGTCATTCGACCTCCCGGTGCGCCTTGAGGGCCCCGAGGCCGAGGCCAACGCCGGATTCCCGTTCCGGTCGCTGGCGCGGTCCGAGGGCGTCGTCTTCCCCGACCACTTCCGGCTCGTTCGAGGAGACGCCAGGGACCACGTCTGCGAGCAACTCGCCGGCCTGGCGCCCGGTGTAACCGAACTGTCGCTGTGCCCGGCGCTTGACGAGCCCGAGATCCACGCCATCGATCCTTCCGCGAGCGGACGGGTCGACGACCTGGCACTGGCCCTGTCCCGCGAGATGACCGACCTGATCGAGCGATCCGGCGCCGTCGCGGTCGGATACCTCGCTCTGCGCAGCGCGCAGAGGAGGGCCCGGCACCGGATCTGACGGGGACTACCGGAGCGCGGCCAGAGCCTCCCGCAGCGCCTTCGACCGCAGCAGCGGGCGCCATCCGTCGAACAACAGCACCTGGTCGCCCTCGAGCTTCATCCGGCCCGACATGTAGGCGGCCTCCACCGACAGCTCGCCCTGCCAAGCCCGCACGAAGTCCGGGTAAGTCCATACGGCGACCAGGTCCGGGTGCGAGTGCCGTCCCGTCGACACACTCACCCGCCCGGCCTCGACAACCGCATGAAAGGCGATCCCGCCCCCGGGTGCGCCGCTCACCGTGATCTGGGCCACCCCGTCGGCCGCGCCGGAAGCATCAACAGCCTCCAGAGCGGTGGCGACCGCTTCCAGCCACCCTTCGTCCAGGGGCTCCGGAGCCACGTCAGCCGGAGTCGCCGGCCGGCTCCGGCCGGAGCCCCTCGAACAGGTCGCGCTCGGGCAGCGTCGCCGGACACGACCCCCGGGCAAGCACGTAGTCGTCGTATGGATGGATCGACCGCTCGACCTCGGCGGGCAGCCCGAACCAGAACGTCGACTCCGGGTCGATCTGGGTGGCGTGGGCCAGCAGTCCCTCGATGCGGGCGTCAATGAACCCGTCCACGGGAACCTGAGTCGTGATCTTGTCGTCGGTGGACGGCCGCTTGAACCACCACTCGTTGTACGGCGATTCCAGGCCGAGATCCTGGAACGCCTGGTGGCGCTCCTCGATGCGCTTGCGCGACCACAGGGTGTAGTACAGCTTGGCCGGTGCCCAGGGCTCACCCAGGTCGGGGCGGTACGCCGGGTCGCCGGCGCGTTCGTAGGCGGGAATGGAGACATCGTGGACCCGTATGTGGTCCGGATGCATGTAGCCGCCCTGATCCTCGGGATAGGTGACGATGACGTGGGGCCGGTGACGGCGTATCACCGCCACCAGCCGGGCCACCGCCTCCTCCAGATCGGCCCTGGCAAAGCAGTCGGGATGGTTGTTGGCCTCCGATCCCTCCATGCCCGAGTCGCGATAGCCGAGCATCTCGACCTCTTCGTAGCCGATCACCTCCGCAGCCCGGGCCAGCTCCGCCGCCCGTATCTCGGCCAGCTTGTCGGCCATGGAGGGATCGTCCAGCGCCGGGTTGAGGATCTCGCCCTCCTCTCCCCCGGTGCAGCACACGAGCACGGTCCGGATTCCCTCGGCGTGGTAGCGGGCCACCGTAGGCGCGCCCTTGGACGCCTCGTCGTCGGGATGAGCGTGGACGGTGAGGAGACAGAGCCGGTCCGCTGGAGTTGCCATCGCCGGTGAAGCTACCGGTGTAGCGGGCGCGAGCGCTCCACGGCCGACCGGTTGCCTAAACGCAACTCACTGGGCCGGCGCAGATCCCAGCGGCTCCAGGACCATGGCCGTGTCGTCGTCCCGGTCGGTGAGCAGCCATCCGCAGATCTCGGCCAGGCGCTCACGCCCCTCGTCCGGGCCGCTGGCGATCAGAGCGTCACCCGGTTCGAGCCTGACAATCCCGCGGGGCCGGTACCGGTACTGGCCGCCGCGCCGGATGGCCAGAACCGTGAATCCGGGCTCGATGTTCAGCCTGAGATCACCCAGCGTCCGGCCGTCGGCCTCGGAACCCTCAGCCACCGGTACGTGCACGACGACCTCGTCGCTGTCGCCGAGCGCCACCGCCAGTATCGGGTGGATCTGCTCCTGGCGCTCAATGATCCACACCATCTGCTGAGCCTGATCGCCAAGGTCCTCCGCGGCCTGCGACAAGTGCAGCAGGCCGCGCAAACCCGGCTGGTCGACGTGCTCCCTGGCCGCCCCCAGCACCCACTCCTCCAGACGGTCCTTCATCTCGTCGAGACGGTCCTCGAGGTGGCGCACCTCAGCGGCCAGGCTCTCGTCTCGCAGCACCAGCGCTGAGTAGGCCAGACCCACGGCCACCTCCGAGAGATCCTTCATCTCGACAAGCACGTTGGTGGCCCGCCGCAGGTCTGAGACTCGGGGCCCGGCCGGCTCCTCCGGCGGGGACCACTCGGGCGACCCTGCCAGCGTGCGCAGTTCGACGATCCCGTCGGGCGACCCCCGCAGGAACAGCACGTCGTCGGGCACGAGCACGGTGTCACCGCCCACATCCGTGATCCACTCCCTCTCGCGGCGTACAGCCATCACGCGCATACCCATCTTGGCCGGCATCTCGTGATCGGCCAGGTGCCGGTGCGCGAGCAGCGAGCCGTCGGACACCAGCACCCGGTGCGACACCTCCTCGGCCGCGCTCAACTCGGCCACCAGCTCCGGCGGTATGCCGACCCGGTGGGTCACGATGCGGGCGATGTCGACCGCGTCGTTGGCGATGCGCTCGATGGCTGAGATCACTTGCAGCACCGACGACATGCCGTCGGCGTCGCGAGGATGGCGGACAGCCAGAATGCACACCGCCCTCATGTCCTGCACGAGGTCGCTCATGCGCTCCTCGAGCTCGCTCACCTCGTCGGCCATGTCGGGATCACCGAAGTACAGCGCCGCGTAGGCGAGGTCCACCATCAACTCGGAGGTGTCCTTGGCCTCCGCCAGCATCTCCCGCAGATTGCGAGGTCTGTCTTCCATCAGGTCTCTCCCGAAATCATAGGTATCGCAACGGCCGTCATGCCACGCCGACCACGACGACGGCCACGATCATGGTGAAGGCGCCGACCAGGTCCAGCGATGACGTGACCATGGGAATCCCGTACGTGTCGGGGTCCACCCCGAACCGCACCGCCGCGAGCGTCCCGTAGTAGGCCACGATCACTACCAGCACCGTGGCCAGCAGACCCCCGAGCAGGGCCACGCCCACCAGCCCGCCGAGCGACGGCCCGGCGTGACCGCTGAGGCCGCCCGCGATCGAGGCCACCAGGCCGAGCAGCGCGAACACCGGAATGGCCAGCGCGAAGGTGGTGGCGAGGTCGACTCGGGCGGCCCCCGACGGTAAGGCTGACGGTCGGGCCAGCCCGAGGTGCAGCTTGGTGGACAGCCTGCTCGACAGCACGCCGCCGAGCGCGCCCGCGGTGGCCAGGTATCCCGGCAGCAGTACGAGCAGGACGGGGAACTCGAGGAAGTCGTCGATCCGCTTCTCCACTGTGATCCCGGCAACCAAGTCGAGCAGCCCAGCGACGGTCAGAACTGGAAGCGACTCCCGCATGATGGTGCGAAGCTCTCCCAACCTGCTCCGCAGACCCCAGAGCACCGTGACGGCTGCCATCGCGGTGAGCGTCCACGCTATCGACGGCGTGAGGACGTCCACGCCAGCCAGCTCGGCCGCAACCACCAGCGAGGGCAGGGTGACCACGTCGCCAGCAACGGTCACCATCGGAGCCACCACGTTGTCGAGGTCCCAGCCGAAGCGAACCGCGCCGGCCGTGGTGGCCAGGGTGATGGCCAGGACCACGAACGCGGCCAGCAGGCACCCCAGCGCCGAGATAACCACGAAATCGGCCAGGCTCATCGTGGGCGAGACGTTGAAGGCCAGGGCTGTTCCCTTGGCCATCACCGCCAGCACAACGCCGAGGACCAGGCTGAGGCCCACCGACGCGATGGCGTTCTGCATCATCGGTGAGTCCCGGCCTCCGGAGCGGAAGGTGCCGGCATGGATGGCCGTGCCGAGCCGGCTGCCCAGCGCGCCGAAGATGTTGCCCTTCACCGCGATGGCAGCCGGCACCAGAAGCAGCAGTCCCGGCAGCCTCTCGAGGGTGCCGGTGATGGCCGCGAGGATCAGTCCAGCCACCAGGCTCGCGACAGCTGCCATCACCAGGGCGCCGAAGGCGCTGCGGACCGCGAGCAGGTCCCGCGCCCAGCGTGCTGCCGCTCGCCTCAGCGTTATCGGTGCGCGACTGCGTGCAGCCATGAAGCAAGTGTGCTCCCTCGGCGAGAACTTCGGCGCGAACTTGCGCACGGCCTCGCCTAGAGCGTGTGCGGGTGGCTACCGTTCAAGATGTGGCAGTAATCGCTCTGGTCAACCAGAAGGGCGGCGTCGGAAAGACGACCACCGCTCTTGGCCTGGCATCGGCTGCATGGGCGCGACGGATCCCAAGCGTCGTGGTCGATCTGGATCCTCAGGGCAACGCCACGACCGGCCTGGGTGTGTGGGAGCCGGCCGCAACCGTGGACGAGGCCCTGGAGTCTGACCGACCGGGGATCCTGGAGAACCTGGCGGAGCCGTCGGGGTGGCCCGACGGCAAGGGGCTCCCACCACGAGTCGTTGCGTCTGCGCCGGCGTTGGCCGGGCGGGAGCGCCAGATGCTCTCAGATCCCGTGGGCGCACAGGACAGGCTCCGCGTCGCCTTGTCAGGACATCAGAGTCTGGTGCTTATCGACTGTCCCCCATCGCTCGGTCTGTTGACGATCAACGCGCTGTTCGCAGCCGACGCCGCCCTGGTGGTGACCGAACCAAGCGCGTGGGCCTCCGACGGGGTCAGCGAGATCCTGCGAACCATCGATCGCGTCGACACGAGGAAGCCGGCCGGTCTCGCCGTGGCGGGCGTAGCCGTCAACCGCCTGGCCCGTACCCGGGACTCGCACTACTGGCACGAGCAGTTGGTCACCGACCACGGTCGGCTGGTCCTGCCGCCTGTGCGCCTGCGGGCAGCCGTGGCCGAAGCGGCGGCTCGCTCGCTGCCGATACACGCCCTTCCGCCCCGGCGGGGCGCGGCAGAGGCGTGCACCGAGTTCGACGAGATCTACGATCGTGTAGTCGGAGAGGAACGCGAGCAACGTCCGGAGGACCCCGATGGCCTATGACCCACAGCGCGACCGGCCCCGGCACCGGCCCGGTCCCCGGGAGGCGTCGGCCGTCGATTCGATCCTCGACACCGAGGTGGCCCCGCCGCGGCCCCGACCGGCACCCGATGCCGTCGCGGCCTCGGACGCGGCACCGGTGCCGACGGGCTCCTGGAGCGACCGGTTGCTGTACTCCGCAGGAATCTCAACCCTGCTGGGCGCGGGAGCCGCTCTGGTAACTCTCTGGTGGCTGTGGAGGCGCTTGAGACGGTAAGGGCCCGCGGCTAGGCCACCGGGATCTCAGCCCGCGAGTCTCTCCAGGTACTCCTCCTCGGCGGCTCGCTGCTGCGCCCGCCGAAGGTTCTCGGCCTGACCCTCCGGGCAGTGCTCGGCGTACGCGCAGTAGCCGCAGAGCGGACCTGGCTGGGGTGGGAAGTCGTCGATGTCACAGGCGTCCGCGATCGCGCTCCAAGTCGACTGCAACCGGCCGACCGCGTCGCCGATCTCGACCGGCGTCACCGCGGTGGCCACGATCCGCTGGCCCAGGTACAGCAACTGAGCTCTGACCGGCTGCTCGCCCGTCCCCTCGGCGACGGCCGCCGCGTAGAGCAACACCTGCTGCAGGCGTTCGGGTGCGTGACGAGCTGTGGGGGCCCGCCCCGACTTGTAGTCGCTGACGACGAGGCCGTCGTCCTCCCTCTCGAGACGGTCCACGACACCCCTGAAGGGCACATCGCCCAGTGTCACCGACACCTGCTCCTCTGTCGCTTCCACCTCGATGGCGGCCGGGTCCTCCAGGTGCCACAGGCCCTCGATGGCGCGCCAGGCCCGCCATCGGAACTCCCGAGCCTCGTCGTCGCTCAACTCCAGGTCCCGGTAGTCGTCGCCTTCGGCCAGCTCGGGCCACACCGCCCGGGCGACGCGCTTGGCCTCGTCCTGGCTGCGCCGAGACGGCTCCCGCTGCATCAGCAGTTCCAGCACCCGGTGCGCGAACGTTCCCACCAGCGCCTCCAGTCCGGGTGGCTCCGGAAGCCGCTCGACGTAGCGGAACCTCCACCGGCGGGGGCACTGCTCGAACGTGGATGCCCCGGATGGCGACAGTCGCTGCGGCGGAGCTGGGGCGCCGTCGTCATCCAATGCACCGGTGGCGCCCGGGTCGAGGATGTCGCCCGGGTCGAACTCGAGCTGCATGCCGCAGTTCTAGCTCACCGGTGTGACGCCGGCCCGGATGCCCGGACGTGGCCGGCGCCCCGACGATGCCACATGCTCAGATGTCGAGTGTCGCCTCGTCCACCAGCGACGAGTTCTCGACCAGGTAGTCGCGGCGCTGGGCCACGTCGTTTCCCATCAGGACTTCGAACATGTCGGCCGCGGCCTCGGCCTGCTGGGCGTCGGCCATCGTGAGCCGGCGCAGGGTCCGGGTGGCGGGATCCAGCGCGCAGTGGCGCAGCTCGTCGGTGTTCATCTCCCCGAGACCCTTGAAGCGCTGCCACTTGATGCTGTCGCGGCTGCGCCTGCCTCGTGTCAACTCGGCTGTCATCCGGTCCCGCTCCTCGTCGGAGAAGGCCCTCAGGGTCCGGTCGCCCACTCGCGCGGTGTAGAGGGGTGGCTGGGCCGAGAAGACTCGGCCCTGGGTGAGCATCTCCCGCATGTAGCCGTGGATCAGAGTGAGCAGCAGGCAGCGGATGTGGCTGCCGTCGACGTCGGCGTCGCAGAGGATGACGATCCGGCCGTAACGGGCGGCCTCGATGTCGAAGGCATCTCCCGCTCCCGCGCCCATGGCGGTGAAGATGGCCTGCGCCTCAGCGTTGTCGAGCACCTGTTTGGGGCTCGCCTTGGCTGCGTTCACGATCTTGCCCCGCAGCGGCAGTATGGCCATGAACTCCGAGTCCCGGCCCCGCTTGGCCGGACCGGCGGCCGAGTCGCCCTCCACGAGAACCAACTCGGCTCGGTCACCGTGGATGCGGCAGTCGGCCAGTTTGTCGGGCATGCCGGTTGAGCCCAGGCTGGCGGCCTTGCGCTTGGTGTCGAGCATCTGCTTGGAGGCAACCCGGTTCGTCACCGCGGCGACCACCTTGTCGCTTATGGCCTTGACCTGGGTCCGGGGTCCCCCGCCGGGCTCGAACCACTCCTTGAGCTGCTCGTAGGTGACCCTGGCCACGATTCCCTCGACTGCGGGCGTACCCAACTCCTGCTTGGTCTGACCCCGGAACTGCGGCTCGGAGAAGGTCACCTTGACTGCCGCGACCAAGCCCTCGCGCACGTCGTCCTTGGTGGCGTTGGTTTTGCCGTTCCTGGCTCCCGCGCCAGCGCGGGAATCGCGGGCCAGCCGGGCCAGCTTCCGGTTGTCCTTCAGCAGCACGCTGTTGACCACCCGGGTGAGCGCCTTGTCGAAGCCGGCAAGGTGGGTGCCGCCCGAAGTGGTCGGGATCGTGTTCACGAATGACACCACATCGCTGTCGTATCCCGCTATCCAGCGCAGCGCGATGTCGACGGTGCACTCCCGCTCGACCTCGGTGATCTTGCCGTCGACGGGGACCTTCTCGGTGAACGTCTCGATGCCGTTGGCGGTGATCACACCGCTTACGGCATCCTCCCGGGTGCTCTCGGAGCGCTCCCTCACCATGTCGCCGAGCCCGCCCCTGCTCACGAAGACGAAGGGCTCGCCGGCCGCGCCGGGGCGACGGTCGTCCACCGTCATCTTCAGGCCGGGAACCAGAAAGCACATCTGGCGGACCCGGAGGCGCACCTCGTCGGCGTCAATGCGCGCCTCGGGATGGAACAGCGCCATGTCGGGCCAGAACCGGACGGTGGTGCCAGTCGCCTTGGTTCGCCGGTTCAACGGCCGCACGTCGCTGCTGGCCCTGAACCTGCCGGCGACAAAATGACCGGGCTCCTGGTTCGAGAAGCTCAGCTCGTGCACGTACCCGTCGCGCCGCACTTCCACATCGAGGCGGGTCGACAGGGCGTTGACGACGGAGGCTCCCACACCGTGCAGCCCGCCCGAGGCCTTGTAGGCGCCCTCGCCGAACTTGCCGCCCGCGTGCAGTTCGGTGAACACCACTTCGAGGGCCGACACGTCGCGTTCGGGATGCTTGTTGACGGGGATGCCGCGACCGTTGTCGGTCACCTCGACCGATCCGTTGCGATGCAGGGTCACCCCCACCTTGGTGGCGAAGCCGGCGGCGGCCTCGTCCACGGCGTTGTCCACGATCTCCCACACGAGGTGCATGAGACCCTCTGAGCCGTTGCCCCCGATGTACATGGCCGGGCGCTTGCGGACCGCCTCGAGACCCTCGAGCGTCTCGATGGAGTCGGCGTCGTAGGTGTCTGCGGTGTTGGCCGCAGCGGGGGGGCTGGCGTCGCCCGAGCTCGCGGAGAGGTCGGGATGACGGCCGTTGGTGGCGCCGTCGCGTCGGGCCGCTCCGTTTGACGATTCAGCCCGGGAGCGGGGCTGAACATCCGTGTTCGGGGCGGCGACATCGCCCGAGGTCAATGGCAGGGTCATCTCGGTGGATGCTCCGGCCGGCCCGTTCGGGGGCGCCACTTTCCTCACCACCTCCCGGGCCCCAGCACATGGACGCGCCGGTCGCTGCGCTGCGGTGAGCGGTAGCGCGCCGTGGGGGCCACTCGCACGGACACAGGGTGGGGATCGATCTTGCGGGGATTGTCGTCCTGTCCCATCAGAGCCAGCATGCCCTCGGCTGGGCCCACCGCCGCGGCCACCACAGACTCGACGGGCGGCAGCTTGACCACCAGGACGCCCTGGGTGCCCCTGCCCTGCGTCGGCAACTCGGAGCAGGGCGTGACCTTGATCCCGCTCTTGCCATTGCCAGCGACAGGGCCCGCGCTGGTTGCGACGACCAGCGCGGCATCATCGAGGACGGCGCCGGCACCCACCGGGACGGAGCCCTCACGCAGCTTGATGCCAGCCATTCCCGCCGCGGCCCGGCGCTGCAGCCGCACCGACGACGCCTCAAGGCGCAGTGCCCGGCCGTCGCTGGCCGCGATCACGACATCAGCGTCCTCGGGGGCGGTGAAGGCGCAGACCACACGGTCGTTTGCTCCCAACGCGATCAATGACGACCCAGCGGGCGCGCCCAGTACCTCCTCGGCGTCGAGCCGCTTCATGGTGCCACCGGCAGTGACCATTACCAGCCTGTCGTCCCCGGCTGCGACGAGGGCCAGGACGGTCTCTTTGGAATCCAAACCGAAGACGGCGGCGGCATCGGCGCCCCGCACCCGGTTGGACGTCTCCTCGATCTCGCCTCCGAGTACCTCGAACACCCGCCCGGCCGAAGTGACCGCGGCCACTGACGACCCGGTCGAGGCCACGACCCTGGCGGCGATCAGATCGTGACGCCCCGGCGATGCTCGCCGCTGCCCCTTCATGGAGGCCCGTCCGATATTGCCACTCGTCGACACCGTCAACACGCAGGGAATGTCGGGACCCGCCTCGACCGGATCGAACGAGGCCGCAGAGGCACCGCCAGCGTCTGAGCCGCTGGCCGACTCCCGCTCCAGGACTTCAGCCGCGACGATCCGGCTGCGCCTGGGCCGTCCGTGATCCTCGACTATCCGTCGAACCTCGCTCCTAACGATGGAGCGCTGGCGGCGCCGGCTGGAGAGGATCTGCTTCAAGTCTTCAATATCGGCTCGTAGCCGGGAGGCTTCATCGTCGAGCTTCTGGCGCTCCAGCGCCGTGAGCCGCCGAAGCGCCATGTCGAGTATGTGGTTCGCCTGCACGTCAGTGAGCTCGAAGCGTTCGATGAGCCCGTCGCGGGCCTCGGCCGCGTCCTGTGAGCCTCGGATCAGCGCCACCACGTCGTCGATGTTGTCGAGGGCAGTCAGCAGGCCCTCCACTATGTGGAGCCGCTCGTCAGCCCGCTGCAGCCGGAAGCGGGTGCGACGAACCACGACCTGGAGGCGGTGGGCGACGTAGTGCTCGCACAGCTCCCGGAGCCCGACGGTGGTGGGCACGCCATCGACCAGCACCACATTGTTGACGCTCACGGCCTCCTCGAGCGGCGTGAGCCGGTAGAGCTCGGAGAACGCGGCATCGGGGTCGACTCCCGGCTTCAGATCGATCTGCAGGCGCAGGCCGTCCATGTCGCTCAGGTCGGCGATGCCGGCGACGCTCTGCAGCCGGCCGGCCCCGACCAACTCGGTGATCCGTGAGACCACCCGTTCGGGACCCACGAGATGGGGCAGTTCGGTGACGATCACCGCCTGGCGGCGCCGGGTCACAGCCTCGATAGTGGCCCGGGCCCGCACCCTGACCGATCCCCTGCCGGTGTCGTAAGCTGCCTTCAGGCCCTCGTCGGAGATGACGATGCCGCCACCGGGGAAGTCGGGTCCGGGCAGGACTTCCATGAGCTCCTCGGTTGCCGGCCTCGCCTTGCGCCTCCGGGCCGGTTTGTTGCCTGCTGGCGACCCGGCGCCGGTTGCCGGGTCGCTGGGCTGCTTGCTCATGACCAACTCGATAGCTGCGCCGACCTCGGCCAGGTTGTGGGGCAGCATGGTTGTGGCCATACCGACCGCGATGCCCGCCGTGCCGTTGACCAGCAGGTTGGGCAGCGCCGCCGGCAGCACGACCGGCTCAGTGTCCTCGCCGTCGTAGGTGGGCCGGAAGTCGACGGTCTCCTCGTCGAGTTCGCCGATCATGTCCATAGCCGCTTCGCTCAGGCGGCATTCGGTGTAGCGGGCCGCCGCGGGCGGGTCGTCGAGGCTGCCGAAGTTGCCCTGAGGGTCGACCAGGGTCACCATGCGGCTGAAGTCCTGGCCCATGCGTACGAGAGTGTCGTAGATGGCGGCGTCGCCATGGGGGTGGTAGCGGCCCATGGTGTCGCCCACGACGCGAGCCGACTTGCGGTACGGCGTGCCGGGCCGCAGTCCCATCTGCAGCATCGAGTAGAGGACCCGGCGCTGCACCGGCTTGAGGCCGTCCCGCACGTCGGGGATGGCCCGGGCCGTAATGACCGACAGGGCGTAGGCGAGGAACGAGTCGCTCATCTCCTCGGCTACCGGAACGTCTTCGACGTGGCGGGCCGGGACCGGATCGAGGGTCGCGGTCATCAGTTGCTGTTGTGGTGACACAGTCGTCTCCGGGCTCTTCTTCTCGAGGCTTCGGGTGCTCCGCATACCACCGCGGGCCTTGCCCGACGGGGAGTGAAGTGCGGCTCACTTACAGGATTGACGGTAGCGGCTGGTGACCTGCCGGTTAGTGATTCTCGGGACCCCGGCCTAGAGGTTCACCCCGAGGCCGGCGATGCCTCCCGAGTTGTCGGCCACTCACCGGCCCGAACGGTTCCGCGCCGCCCCGATCCAGTGAGGCGGCCAGACCAGCCAGCAACAACCGGGCGGGCGCACACTGGTCGGGGTGCCCGCCCCGGTCGCACTATCGGCCAACCGGCGGACTGCGTTCTGAGCCCGAGCTCCCTCGGGCACCGTCGGCGGACCTACATCCTGCGTCGCGGCGGCCTTGAGTCATCCCAGAGTGCTCGACAGACGCGCCGGCAACCCCCGGCTCTCCGGTGAGCGATCCGCCCTGGGTAGGCGAGCCGCAAGGCCCGTCGCCGCCAGTGCCAGACTTGGGCCGTCTCAGGACCGTGGACCACGTGATCGCTCCGTAGGCGTCGACCTTACGCACGACACGCCGCCGGTTGCGGTGCAACCACTGGTGGCAGTTGCCGCACAGCGCAACCAGGTTCTCGATGTCGGTCGGACCCTGGTCCAAGTCCCACTCGTCCACATGATGGAGCCTGCAACGGTGCATCGGGGCCCGGCACAGCACGCAGCCCCGATCTCGGAGTGCCACCGCCACGTACTGAGCGAGGTTGGCGAGCCGCTCCATACGACCCAACCACAGTGGCTGACCGTTACCTCCGAAGATCGCGCCCACTAGGCGGTCATCGGGCGAGATCCGGTCCAGAACCGACGGCGGGACCGGCCCAACTCCGATGATTTCGCACGATCCGGCGGGGTCGGTCCCGTCCACCACGCCAGCGGTCACTGCAATGATCCTGCCCGGCGGCAGCCTCCGCGAACCCCGGGGACCGTCGTCGGCCAGTGGTTCATGAGTCAGCGCATCCCGGCCGGTACACAGTTCGAAGACGGCGTCCATCGTGCGCTGCCCGTTGTTGCGGATGGCATCGGGAGTCCCGTCACGCCCTCCGTCCTTGCGCCACAGGTAGTCCTTGCGCGCATCCACTGCCTGTTCAAGCAGGCCGAAGCTGACCGGGTCCATCTCGCCCTTGAGCACCCCCATGCCGTCGCCGCCAACGAACACGTCAGCCTTGCGGCTGTTCCGCTGCGCCTTGAGCAGGTCACCCCCCGCCGTCGGGTCGTTGCGCTGCCCGAACCGCCGGGCCACCCGGCTGAACGACCCCGAATCCCGTGTAGCAGCCTGATGCAACAACTCATCCGAGCCGTCCACGACGGATGCCCCGCACTGCTTGGCCGCAGATCCCAGAGCGAACACGCTCGGAAGCGTCAGCTCCCCAGAATCCACCAGCCGACCCACGTTGGGCATCTCCTCGATCTGGAGCGCCGCCTCAGTCACACGCTTGGCCGAGCTTCCGGACAGCTTCGCCGCACCGACCAGCGCCTCACGCGCGGAGCCGGCACGCAGTGACTCCAAACGGCCCACGGCACGCAACGTCGTGGCATCGGCGAGCGACTTCACTCGACCTGTCTCAGCCACCACCCGGCTCAGCTCGTCCTCGCTTAGACCCTCCAACGACACCGACCGCAGAGCCTCTCCGGCCGCATCCAGCAGTTCCCAGACGGGCGGTTCCGCAACAACCGCAGAGCCGTTGGCCGTATCAACTGCACCTGGAGTTCCCGAGCCCCCGTCGAGCCCGGCCGACCCGTTGAGAACACCTGTTCGTTCCATGACGACAACTCTACCCAATCCCTACGACAACACAACTCGAAAAAGCATAATATTACCTAAAAGAACTGCCCGACCGGTTGGAGCAACGTTTCTGGGCACGCCCCAAACCGCAGCCGGTCGGACGCACAAGGCCAAGCAATCCAGGTTGGCTACCTACTCCTAGACCGCCGTGACGGTCAGGGGTCCCGGTTCGGCTAAGAGTCCGGGCCGACCAGCGCTGCGATCACTTCGGGGTCGCTCACCGCGAGCACAGCCCTCGCGAATTCGTGATCGACCAGGTCCAGCACCAGCAGGGGCAGCTCCGGCGCGCCACGGGCAGTGGCCCAGAACTGCTTTCCGAGCACGCCCCGGCCGAGGTGGGTCCCCACTCGACGCCTGCCCGGATAGCGCTCTCCGGCGTGCGTTCCAATTCCGAGTTGACGGTGATCGATGTATGACTCAACCTCGCCACGCGGGGCGACAGCCGCCTTCGCGATGGCGGACCGGTCGATCTCGACGACCCGGCGAAAGTTGGCCAGGCGATCCCATCTGTCGAGTTCAACCCGGAGCGCGCTGCCCGTCAATTCAACCCGGAAGGCCACGGCCGCCATGGTACCCATGCCGGTCATTTCGCATTCTGGGAAGCCGTCGATATCGAGGTCGGTAGCGACCACGTCGGCAGGCCTCAGGCCGCAGCGTCCACCAGCACGCGGTGATAGACGGCCCGGACGGCCAGAGCCTCGCGCAGCTCCGCGGTCATTTCCTCGGCGAACTCCGACCGGTACCCGGCATCGAGTACGACCGAGACCGCGAACTGCAGCCCCGAGAACAGGCCGATGAAGGTAGCCACCAGCACCAGCGGGCGGGTGAACAGCAGGTCCTCGCCCCACAGCGGGATCCGCACCGCCCACGACTCCTCCCAGGTGAGCTGCGACAACGTGGTCCAGTCCAGCAGCGTCTCCTCCCGCACCGTGAACACCCCGAACAGCACGTAGAAGGCCGTCACGATCAGAGCCACCAGCATGATCTGGATGCTCTGGGCCACGAACAGCAGCAGGCTCACGTTGAACCGGGCACCGCGGCTCAACGGCGGCGAGTCGGGCGGCACGGCCGCATCGTCGGGCACCAGCGGCTCAACCGGCGTGGCCACGCACCGGGACCGCACATCAGACCAGGCCGAGAACCGGGCCAGGTCCACCGCCAACCGGCGCACCGAGATCGTCACGAACAGCGTCCCCACCGCCACGAGCAGCGCGGCCACCATCCCGAAGTAGGGAAGCGTGAAGTCGTGGGCCACCTGCCACATCTCGGCGTTGAGGAAGATGAAGGCCGAGAACACCAGCAGGATCGGCAGCGACTTGGCCAGCAGCGTCATCATCCGGCCGACCTGGCGGCCCAGCTGACCCAGCGACCACCGCACCATCGGCACCAGCCCCCAGCTGGTAACCAGATAGGCCACACCGAGGACCAGGATGTTCACGACCACAAAGAACCCGGCGTCCTCGACGACGGATCCGGTCGCGCCCAGCCCGGCGAAGACGGCCGGCAACCCCAGATACGCCAGGATCTCCCAGAGGCCGACCCTGTCGGGCAACTGCCAAAGCCGCCGGCCCCGCAACCGGTTGACTAGAGCCATCACCGCAGCCGTCACCGCAAGCCCCAGCGCGAACACGCCCGCCTGAGCCCAGCCGCGCCACCGGTCGCTGAACACCAGGAAGAACTCCAGGACGACCACAAAGGCCAGGAACGGCGCGGCCCGCGTGAGCACATCGGTACTGGCCGAGTAGTCGTGTATGAGGTGTGGAAGGCCCCGCCGGACGAACCACCGCTCACAACGGGCCCTTTCGATGTCAAGGTCTCCTTCCCGGCTCGAGCCGCCCTCTGATCCCACGTGCGGAACCCTAGGAGGCCGAGTGCGTGGCCGGAGCACTAGCGGGAGCCCTCCACCTCCACGGTCACGATGTCGATACCGCTGTACTTGCGGTGACGCACTGCCGATGCGAAATGCCTCAGCAGGCGAAGAGAGACCTCTCGCTGCTCTGTCGCGTCGGTCTGGTTGCTCAGATAGGCGAGTTGGTCCTGGATGTTCTCGTCCGCCAACCCGGCGAGGAACTCCAGTTCGACGAGGCCGGCTCCCGGTCGCGCCACCACCACGAGGCGGCGCGGCTCCTCATCGGTGTTCATCTCCAGCAGGCTCGACAGCGCCTCCTCTCCGACGAAGCGCAGACGGCCCGTCGAGGCCTCGTCCCAACCGATGCTCGTCGCAAGCGTCTCGAGGAACTCGTCGATCTCGGGCAGCGCATTCATGTGCAACTCGAGTTCGAGTCGTCTGCGCCGGGCGCCGCTCACCTCGATGAACGCCGTCAGGAGGACCGCGGTGATCGTGCCCATGGTCAGCCCGTCGCCGAGCAGCGTCCCCCAGGTGCCGCCGATGAGCTCAGCGACCGCGTTCTCGCCCTGCAGCCCGATCCCGACCGCGAGCGACACACCGACGATCAGGGCCTTGCGGGGCTCGAGGCCGTCCTGGAGGACCGTACGGAAACCCTCCACGAAGAGCATCCCCATGATCACCAGCAGGTAGGCACTGATGACGGGGTCGGGAATCGTTAGCAGCAGCGCCGTAACCTTCGGCAGGAACGTCAAGGCCACCAGCATGATGCCGATGGCGTACCCCACCCGGCGCGCCGCGACGCCGGTGAAGTTGGTGAGTGAGACACTCGAAGCCTCGAAGCCCCAGGTGGGCAGCGTCCCCGCGATGCCCGACAGCACTCCGCACACCCCGTTGGCGCTGACGGCGCCCTGAACGAGCCGGTAGTCGGTGACCCTCGGCTCGCGCCAGGAGACCCGCTGCACGGCCACGCTGCCGCCGACCGACTTGATCGCGGTCGCCGTCGACACGATCAGGAACATCGGCAGGAGCGCCCAGAACTGGCGGCCCGGCGTCAAGTCGAATCCCGGAAACCAGGGCTCGGGCACACCGATCCACGGTGCGTCCACCACGCGCTGAGCGCTGTAGAGCCCGAACACGCCGGCCGCGACACACCCGGCGAGCACTCCGACCATGGGCGACCACAGCCGGAGAATGCCCTTGGCTCGCAGCCCCAGGAGTGCAGCCCCGGCCACCGTCACCGCGACTACGACCGGCTCCGCCAGGGCGGGAGCGCCTTCAGAGGCCCCCAGCCTCCCCACGACGACCTGCATGATGCCAACCGAGATCAGCATGAGCACCACACCGGATACAACCGGGGTGATGATCCGGCGCAGCCTCCGCAGACACCCCCCTAGGGCCAGCTGGAGGACTGAGGACACGACGACCAGAGTGGTCAGCGTCTCCAGCCCGGCCTCGTTCACCGCGAGGAGTCCGACGGCCACGAAGCCGGAGGCAGTGCCGCTAACCAGGTTGTGGCCGCCCCCGAGCCGCCCGAGGCGGGCCGCCTGAAGAGCGGTCGCGATGCCGCTGATCAGGATGGCCGCGAGGACGGACCAGGCCAGGTAGCGCTCACCGAGGCCCGAGGCCCGAGCGAACAGCGACATGGTCAGCACCGTCGGTGCGATGGCCAGCAGGACCCCCTGCAGCCCCACGCTGACCGACACACCGAGGGGGCATTTGTCGTCGGGTTCGTGGGTTATGCCCTCGACTAGACCCACGGCCCCCAACCCGGGGAGATCAGGCGGATTCGAGCCTCTCGCCCGTCACACACCCTCCACAACGAACGCGCTGGTGTCTGCGAGCCTGCTGCGCTGTTCACGCAGCTCGACGAACGCGTCCACTTCGAACAGAGCTGTCACTTGATCCATGCTCTCGAACTCGACCACTGCCATGCGGTTCACCGCCAGATCCCCGCCCTTCGGCTCGATCGGCCCGCCTCGAATCAGGTATTTCCCTCCGTGAGCCCTGACCATCTCGGCGAGTGAGTCCGAGACGCTCTCAAGCCCTTCCGGGTCGTTGATCTCAGAGTCCACAATCACGAAGTACACGGCCACCATGCTCTCCTTCCGCGGCCCGTCCTATGCCTAGGGAGTTCTACTACCCCGCATGGTTCTGTCAAGTCCTTGGCGCTCGGCGTCAGGAGGCGCCGCGCTCCACATGGCCGCCGTATCCGACCGTGCCGGAGACGCCGGCCGCTGAGCCGAGACGCGGCAGCGACGCAGTGCCGTACGGCGGCGACGGGGAGTAGGCCACCGGCAGGTGCTTGACACCGGCGATGAAGTTGGAGCGCAGGTAGTCGGGCTCGCCGTCGAGGCGGATGTCGGGCATGCGCTGGGCGATCTCGCGGAACATCAGGCGGATCTCCATGCGGGCCAGGCTGGCGCCCAGGCAGTAGTGGGGCCCGCCCCCGCCGAAGCCGACATGGTCGTTGGGGGTGCGCTCGATGTCGAAGCGCCACGGGTCCTCGAAGGCCCGCGGGTCGCGGTTGGCGGCCGCGTGCCAGAAGACCACCTTGTTGCCCACGGCGATCCTTACCCCGCCGAGCTCGTAGTCGGAAAGCGCTTGGCGGCGGAAGTGCAACACCGGGGTGGACCAGCGCACGATCTCCTCCACCGCGGTCTCCATGTGCCGATCAGGGTCGGCTACGAACTTCTCCCACTGGTCACCGAAGTCGAAGAAGGCCATCATCCCCCATGTGATCGCGTTGCGGGTGGTCTCGATGCCGGCCACGCACAGCAGCAGGAAGAGCATGTCGAACTCGGCCTCGGTCAGGGCCTCGCCGTCGACGTCGGCTGCCAGCAGCGTGGTGATGATGTCGTCGGCCGGCGTGCTGCGACGCTCCGTCTGGAGTTCGTGGGAGTAGCCGAACAGCTCGGCCGCGGCCCGCAGGATGTCCTCGCGGGTCTTGATGAACTCGGGATCGGCCCGGCCGATCAGAGCGTTGCTCCAGTCGCAGACCTTGGCCCGGTCCTCGACGGGAATGCCCATCACGTCGGCGACGGCCTGGAGCGGCAGCTCCGCCGAGATGTCGCGGACGAAGTCGCAGTGGCCCCGCTCCACGACATTGTCCAGGATGATGTCGGTGCGGTTCTGGAGGTAGTCCTCGAGCAGGCCGATCATGCGGGGGGTGAAGCCCCGGTTGACCAGCCTGCGATAGCGGGTGTGGCGCGGCGGGTCCATGTCGACCAGCGTCGGATGGCGCGCCGAGCCCGACACGGTGCGGTTCGGGTCGAGATCGCGCATCTGCGCGCCGCTGTGGCCGGATGAGAACACGTCGGCCCGCCGGTTGACCTCCTTGACGTGGGCGTGGCGAGTGACGGCCCAGTAGCCGGAGCCCCTGTCGCCCTCGTCCACCCAGTGAATGCCGGGATCGGCCTCTCGCAGCCGCTCCATGACCTCGTGGTACTCCTGGCGCTGGAACAGGCCTAGGTCCCACAGGTCGACACCGGCGGCGGGGCATCGCTGTGCCCCGTGATCGAGGGGGCAACCTGCCCGTTGCTCTTCAGGGGTGGTGATGCTCCCACCTTAATGGTGGCGGTCAGCCCTATCGTGGGGCGGTGGACCTGCAAACCCTCATCGACCGGGCCGAGATCACCGACCTCCTGACCCGCTACGCCCGGGCCGTCGACCGGCAGGACTGGGACCTGTTCCGGACCGTTTTCACTCCTGACGCGCACATCGACTACACCCAGGTCGGCGGCATTGCCGGCGACCTCGACACGGTCGTCGGCTTCCTCTCGGAAGTGATGGCGATGTTCGAGGCCATGCAGCACATGATCTCCAACATCGACATGACCATCGACGGCGACGAGGCCAAGGTGACCGCCATGGTCTACAACCCGCTGAAGCTGCCCGACAGCCCCATGTGGGCCACCGGGGGCTGGTACCACCACGAGCTGGTGCGCACCGCCGACGGCTGGCGCAGCCGCTCGCTGGTGGAGGAGGCCGGCTGGTTCGACGGCGTCCCCGAGCCCGCGAAGCCCGACGGCGGGGATCCGGCCGCCTAGGGCCAGCACACGCCGGCCTCCGGACCCGCCAGGATCGAAGCAGAGTCATGCCCGGCCCGCTGCACGGAGTGCGCATCGTCGAGATGTCGGTGGCCGTGACGGGTCCCCTGGCCGTGACCCTGCTGGTCGACCAGGGAGCGGACGTCGTCAAGGTCGAGGAGCCCGGTTACGGCGACCAGGGCCGCTATGTGGGCGTTGCCTCCGGCGGGATATCGGCCCTGTTCCAGATGTGCAACCGGGGCAAGCGCTCCATAGCAGTGGACTGCACCGATCATCGAGGGCGCGAGACGGTCCTCGATCTATGCGCCGGAGCAGATGTGTTCGTCCAGAACATGCGGCCGGGCGTGATCGAGCGCCTCGGTCTCGGCTACGACACGGTCTCGGCCCGCAACCCCGACATCGTCTACCTCTCGCTGTCGGGATTCGGCCCCGACGGCCCCTACGCGCACCGCCGGGTGTACGACTCGGTCATCCAGGCCCAGTCCGGGCTCGTGGGCAACCAGACCGGCATCAACGACGAGTCTCCCCGCTTCCTGCGCCAGGCCGCGGCCGACAAGATCACCGCCTACACGGCCGCACAGGCAGTCACGTCGGCCCTGTTCGCCCGGGAGCGGGGCGCCGGCGGCCAGCACGTGCAGCTGGCGATGCTGGACGCCGCGGTGGGGTTCCTGTTCGCCGACTCGGCAGCCCACGAGGTGGCCCTGGACAACGACCAGCCCCACCTGGCCCAGTCGTTCTCGGCTCATCAGCGGGCCATCGCCTTCGCCGACGGACACGCGGTGGTGGCGGCAGTGACCGACTCCGAGTTCCACGGCATGGCCCGGGCCGTGGGGGTGGACTCATCGGACCCGCGGGTGGCCACCATGACCGACCGCCAGAAGAACCGTCCCCAGACCAGTGAGGTGTTCCGGGCGGTGCACGCGGCCGCGGCCACCATGCCCCTGGCCGAGGCGGTGGAGGCGCTCGACCGTCATCAGGTCCCGTTCGGGGTCGTGCTCGGCGTGGAGGACATCGCCACCGACGCCCAGGCCGTCCACAACGAGATCTTTGCCGAGCACGACCATCCTCACATGGGCAGGATCCGCCAGCCCCGGCCCGCGCCCCGGTTCTCGGCCACACCGGCCGAGCTGCGCGAGCCGTCCTCACCTGCCCACGGCCAGCACACCGACGAGGTGCTCACTGAGCTGGGATGGGGCCACCGGATCGACGAGCTGAGAGCGGACGGCGTGATCAAGTGACGCAGACCCCCGCACACGAAGGCGGCGCCGGGTCCCGGGCGGCATTCGATCGCGAGATGCTGCTCTTCGAGGAGTGGCGCAAGCAGTTCGAGCAGGACGGTGAGGCGCCCGCGATCCCGGCGGCCACCGTGGTCGTGCTGCGGGACGGCCCCGAGGGCATGGAGTCACTGATGCTGCGCAAGAACTCCCGCATCGCCTTCGGCGGGATGTGGGTGTTCCCCGGGGGCCGGATCGACGACGGCGACTACGACAGCTCCGGCGACCTGGTCACGGCCGCTCGTAACGCCGCGGCTCGGGAGGCCCGGGAGGAGGCTGCCATCTCACTCGACGCGGCCAGCCTGGTGCACTTCTCGTACTGGATCCCGCCGCCGATCGCCCCCAAGCGCTTCGCCACCTGGTTCTTCGCGACCCGGGCCCCGGCGGCCGAGGTGGCCGTCGACGACGGCGAGATAACCCACCACGAGTGGATGACCCCGGCCGGTGCCATCCGACGCCGCGATGCCGGAGAGATCGAGCTGATCGCCCCGACGTGGGTGACGCTGCACACCCTCAGCGGCTATCCCACGGTGGCTGACGCGCTGGACGGCCTGAGCCGTCGCCGCCCCCGCCACTATGAGCCTCGGCTCGGCACCGGGGAGCACGGACCGGTGTCGATGTGGCACGGCGACGCCGGCTACGCAACCGGCGATGCCTCCGTGCCCGGGCCCCGTCACCGGCTGGAGATGACCCCCGGCGGCTACCTCTTCGACGAGTCCGGCTACACGGACCCCGCTTAGCCGGACGCAGGCCGGGCCAGCAGGTCGTCGATAAGCGCAACCAACTCCAGGGGACGGTCGCCCTGGATCGAGTGGCCGGCGCCCTCGACCACCACATGGACGGTGCCGGGCAGCCGCCGCATCCACTCGGCCACGTCGGCGTCGTCTACCACACTCCAGGCGCCGCCCTGCCACAGCGCGGTCACCGCCGCGATGCGCGAGACCTTCTCCCACAGGTCGTCGAAGGCGACCTCGGCGCCGCCGCCGGCCTTCCAGTCCCGCATCGGGTCGTAGTTCCAGGTCCAGCGACCGTCGTCCATCTCGTGGGCGTTGTGCAGCACGCCCCGGCGAAGCGACTGCTCGCTGCGGGTGGGGTTGTGCTCGATGGTGCGTCCCAGGATGGCCTCGAAGCTGTCGAAGTGCTGGGGGCCGTCGACGAAGGCGATGATGGGCTCGGCCTTCTTGTGGTCGGTGCCCGGCGTCACGTCCACCACCCCAAGGCGCCTCACCAGGTCGGGGTGGTCGGCGGCCAGGCAGATAGCGGTGAGACCGCCGAGCGACATGCCCACCACGGCCTCGGCCCTCGGCGCCAGCGCCTCCATCACCACAGCCACATCGCCGGCCATCGACGCCGGGCCGTAGTCGTGGGCCGGCCGGTGGTCGGAGTAGCCGTGGCCTGGCAGGTCCACCGCCACCAGCGGCCGTCCGAGGGCCAGCGCCACCGTGTCCCAGGTGTGGGCGTTCTGGGCGCCGCCGTGGATGAGCACCAACTCGGGCTCGGCGGCGCCCCACACCAGGGCCGACAGTCGCAGCCCAGACGGCAGCGCCACTGATTCCCGGCGGACCGTGGGCGGGCCGGAGTACTCGATGCCGTACTCGGCGGCGTTCTGGGCGAACAGCCCGAACTCGTCGTAGGCGACCATCCGGCGATGCTACGCGATCACGCCCACGGTGAGTACCCGCTTCGCGGTGCAGCGTTGCGATTCCCGCTCTTGTTCGCTGCGCTCACGGGCCGCTCGGGCCACGGCCTCCGCTTCGCTCGGCCTCAGGCAGGCGCAGGCTGCGTGCGGCGGCGACGGGACGACCGGCCGGAGACCACGGGCGGCTCCCAGCTGAACTTCCACGCGGCCACAGCGGCCCCCACGGCCAGCCACAGCAGCAGCACACCGAGCCGGTGCCACTCGAATGCCGGGGCGTCCGAGAACGGGTTCATGGCCTCGCCGAAGGCCAGGCCGAAGTGCTTGAGGGGGAAGATGTTCCCAAGGAGATCCAGCCAGGCGGGGGTCTCAGTGCCGAAGGGGACGAAGATGTTGGAGATGAAGGCCAGCGGCAACAGGGTGGCGTTGGCTGTGGGCACCGCCATGGCCACCGACCGGGCCACCGAGGCGAGCGCCAGGCCGAGCGCAGCGAAAGACGCCGAACCGACCGCGAAGGTGACGACCATGGCCGGCACCTTGGCGGCCTCGACGTTCACCCCGTAGGCCGCCACCCCCAGAACGACCATCGCGACCACTCCCAGCGCCGCGATCCAGACCGCCGAAAGCACCACACCACCGAGATAGGCCCAGGGCGGCAGGGGCGTGCCCCGCACCCGCTTGAGAATGCCCAGTTCGCGCCGGCTGGCCAGGTTGATGCCGATGCCGGTGTAGGTGGAGGACGCAGCCGCGAACACGGCTAGGCCGGGCGTATAGAACTGGCTGCTCTTGACCCGTCCGTAGACGGTGTCGAAGGCGTCGTTGCCGAAGATGGCGGTGAACAGCACCAGCATCAGGATGGGGAACACCAGGGTGAAGAAGGCCGCGACCGGTGTCCGCCAGAAGATCCGGTTCTGCATGCGGATGCACCGCCACAGCGTCCTCATGTCCGGGAGTCCCCGTCATCGGGCACCTGGCCATCGTCGTCGCCGTCGTCAGCGACGAGGCTCAAGTAGACGTCTTCGAGACTCGGAGTGGTGACGGTCAGCCCTTCGAGTTCGAACCCCCGCTCGGCCGCCCATCCCGTGATCTGAGCCAGGTCGGCTGTGGGAGTGTCGGTGGTGATTTCCACGTGCCGTCCCCGGCCGACGATGTCGCCGGAGACCGGTGCGAGCAGATCCGACACCGGCTCGGCCCTGTCGGGCACCGCGAAGCGGATCAGTGCCGATCCTGCCCGGGCCCTCAACTCGGCCGGAGTGCCCTCGGCCACGATCCGGCCCTGGGCCAGCACCGCCACCCGGTCGGCAAGATGCTCGGCCTCATCGAGGTAGTGCGTGGTGAGCAGCACGGCCCGCTGCTCCGAGGCGAGCCGCTCGACCAGCTCCCAGCCCCTCCGGCGGGCCGCCGGGTCGAAGCCGGTGGTCGGCTCGTCCAGGAACACCACGTCAGGGTCGCCCACCAGTCCGAGCGCCATGTCGATGCGCCGCTGCTGTCCTCCCGACAGGGTCGAGATGCGGGCGTCGGCCTTCTCGCCCAGCTCCACCAACTCGATCAGCTCATCCGTCGGCACTCGACGCGAGTAGGCAGCGCCGTAGTAGTCGACCGCCTCGCGGGCCGTCAGCTCGGGGTCGATGCCCGAGGACTGCAGCACGATGCCGATCCGGTCGCGGAAGGAGGCCCCTGCCGACGACGGGTCGGTGTCGAGAACCAGCGCCGTGCCCGACGTGCGGGTGCGGTGCCCCTCCAGGATCTCGACGATTGTCGACTTGCCCGCCCCGTTGGGGCCCAGCAGGGCGAACACCTCGCCCCGCTTCACTTCGAAGGACACGCCGTCCACGGCCCGGACCGCGCCGTAGTCCTTCACGAGATCGCTCACCGCGACGGCCGGGCTCACCGGTGGGCACGCTATCGCCGACCGCGACACGGCGCGGTCGCGCCCGCTCGGCCTCCGGAGCGGGCACCATAGGGGGATGAGGCCGCTGCCGGGCATGGTTCCCATCGCCGAGTACTCCAGCCGCTGGGAGGCCAACGTGGCGGCAGCCCGGCTCAAGGAGGCCGGTTACGAAGCCGCGGTGCTCGTGGATCCCGCCATTGAGGTCGCACCCCACCATGTCACCAACCGCCTCGCCGTGCTGGTGGTTCACACCGAGGTTGCTAATCCCGCGGCCGAGCTTCTGGGCCTCGAGCGGCCCGACGTCGAGGCCGAGCGCCTCGACGCCGCCTTCCATCAGCGACGCTTCGCCGACCGCCCCGCCTGGGTGCGCTACCTGACCTGGGCCCTGATCATCGCCATCCCCGGCCCGATCGCCATCGCGGGCCTGCTGCTGCTCTGGACCGTCCTGCGCAGCATGTTCCCGTGACACCCCGCATCAGCCTCCGGGGGCCTCCTGGCGCCCACAGCCGCCGCCGTAGGATGACCCGGCGATGACGATCACCCCGGTCGACCCCCGGCCTCTCGACATCCTCGACGGCGACTTCTACGTCAACGACCCCTACTCTCGCTACGCCTGGCTGCGGGAGAACTCGCCGTGCCACTGGGACGACATCAACGAGCTGTGGGTGCTTACCCGCTACGACGACATCGTCGCAGTCGAGACAAACAAGCAGCTGTTCATCAGCTCCGACAGGGAAAAGGGCGGATACCGGCCCAACCTCCCGGCCGACCAGTCGATCATCGGCACCGACGACCCGCTGCACCAGGCCCGCCGCTCACTGGTGTCGCGCCGTTTCACCCCCAGGGCCGTGCAGCGCTGGCGGGGCCACATCGCCGCCACCGTGGACGGCCTGCTCGACCCGGTGATCGAGCGAGGCCGCGCCGAGATCGTGGACGAGTTGGCCGCTCCCCTGCCGGCCAAGATGATCGGCTTGCTGCTCGGCTACGACGACGATCTGTGGCCCAAGCTGAAGCACTGGTCCGAGGCCTCCATCGCCACCGGCGGCGGTCCCCGGTACCGCAGCCCCGAAGGCGTCGAAGCCGTTCTGGAGTTCGCGGTGGCCTGCACCGAGCTTTACACCACCAAGCAGGGATGCCCGGCTGGTGACCTGATGTCGCGCTGGATCGAGGCAGAATCCGACGGCGGCGGAATGGTGGGCGGCTCGCCGTTCGGGCTGGACCAGATCGTCTCCGACTCGCTGCTGCTGCTCGACGGCGGGGCTGAGACCACCCGTACCGTGATCGCCCGCACCCTTCTGGACCTGGCCGACCGGCCCGACGCCTGGGCCGCTCTCAAGGCCGGAGCCGACCTGGAGGTGGCGGTCGAGGAGTTCATCCGCTGGGTCACTCCCATCCACAACATGTGCCGGACGGCCACCGCCGACACCGAGATCGCGGGCCAGACGGTCCGCAAGGGCCAGCAGTTGGTCATGATGTACCCGTCGGCCAACCGGGATCCGGAGCACTTCGCGGATCCTGAGACGTACGACGTCGCCCGCAGCCCCAACAACCACATCGCCTTCGGCTTTGGCACCCACTTCTGCCTGGGCGCGGCGCTGGCCCGGCTGGAGATCCAAGTCTTCTTCGAGCGGCTGCTCCAGCGGGTGGCCCGCATCGAGCGCGTCGAGGGAACCCCTCAGGTGGAGATGCCCAACGCCTTCGTCCACGGCCTGCTCGAGGCCCACCTAGCCTTCACCCCGGCCTGACCGGGCTGCTCACACTCGTCGAGACTGCAAGGAGTCGCACCGTGCCCGCATCCTCATCGGACCTGTTCAGCTACGCCGGCAAGAAGGTGGTACTCACCGGGGGCGCCAGCGGCGTGGGCGCGGCCGCGGTAGAACTGCTGGCTGGGGCGGGTTGCACCGACCTCACCGTGCTCGACGTCAACGAGCCCACCGGCCCGGCCACCGCGTACGTGGCCGCCGACCTGAGCGACCCCGACTCGATCGACGCGGCCTGCGAGGCCATCGGCCCGGGAGTGCACGTGCTGTTCAACAACGCCGGCGTGGCCGGGGTGCACTCCTCGGACTTCGTGATGCGGGTCAACTACCTGGGCCTGCGACGCCTCAGCGAGGGGCTGCTGCCCACCATGAACCGTGGCGGCGCCATCGTCAACACCGCTTCGGTGGCCGGGCAGCGCTGGCCCCAGCACCTGGCCGAGATCTCCGAGCTGATCGCCGTCGATGGCTGGGACGAGGCCCTGGCCTGGATCGCGGAGCACGGCGAGCTGGTCGACCCCGCTCCCTACGAGTTCTCCAAGGAGGTCGCTCAGGTCTGGACCATGCACGGCTCGCGCCGCAGCTACCTCGACCACGGCGTGCGCACCAACAGCGTCTGCCCCGGGGTGATCGACACTCCCCTGCTGCACGACTTCCGCCGCCACATGACCGAGAAGGTCATCGACTGGATGGTCGACCAATCGGCCGGGATCCTCACGCCCGTCGACATCGCCCGCACGCTGGTGATGCTCGGCTCAGACGCCAGCGCGGCCATGAACGGCCACAACATGGTCGCCGACCACGGTTTCATGGCCTGGTTCACCACCAACCAGGTCGACTTCGCCGGCCTGGCCTGAACTCAGCGGTGGCGGCAGGCCGTCTACGTGTCGTACTGGCGGAGCTCGACCTCGTTGCCGTCGGGGTCGCGGACGTAGACCGCCGAGCCCCAGCCCCGGGCCCCGAAGACCCGCGGCGCTCGGCGCACCAGCTCGACGTCGTCGTGGGCCACGATCGACTCCACGTCGCCGGTGACCCACAGTGCGAAGTGGTTCAGGTTCTCCCCGCTCCGGTCGGTCTCGAACAGGTCGATGATCGTGCCCTCGTCGATGCGGACCGACACGAAGGGCGCGTCGCCCGCCTTCCACTCCTCATACCGCTCCGGCTCCAACCCGAGACGATCGCGGTACCAGCGCATGGACCGCTCGGCGTCGGCCACGTTCAACACGATGTGGTCGAGCCCCCGCACCGTCATGGCTGGACAGGACCCTCGGGCTCGGCGACGTTGATGACGAAGGCGAGCATGGTGTAGTAGCCCACCAGCGTGGTCAACTCCACCACGCCGGCGGTACCCAGACGCTCTGAGGCCGCGGCATACGCCGTGTCGGACACCGTGGCCGTGGCGCACATCTCACTCACGAAGCCGACGATCACGTCGTCGGGCGACCCGACGGTGCGGTCGCCGTCACGCAGGGCGTCGATGGTCGCCTCGGCCACACCGGCCGCCCGGGCCAGCCCGACGTGCGTGTCCCACTCGAAGTCGCAGGCATGCGCGACGGCCGCCGCGATGATCGCCAGCTCGCGGTCATGGTCGCTCAGCGCACCCTCGTAGCGGATCTGGTGGCCGAGCTCGGCCGCGGGCCGGGCCATCTCGGGCACGTGCAGCATCACTTCGTAAGGGCGGATCATCGTGCCCCGGCTCTCGACGATCCAGTCGAACACCGCCTGCTGGGCCTCGCTCAGCCCCTCTCGCTCGGCCAGCAGCGGGACTCTGGGCATCGGTTGCTGGGTCGCCATGGACCCATTATCACACCGCGCCCCGGTGCCTCATGCAACGCGGGCAGTCCCGAATCGGTCCTCGCACACCTGTCGGGGTATGGTCGCAGACGGCATCCCAGCACTCAGGAGGCAACCATGAGTTCGTGGATCCTGCTCAGCGGCGGAACCGTGATCGACGGCACCGGCGCGCCCGCAGCCGAGGGCTGCACGGTGCTGGTGAAGGACGACACGATCGAGGCTGTCGGTGCTGACATCAGCGCGGATCTGATCCCACGCGGCGACGACGTGGTGCGCATCGACGCCACCGGCAAGACGGTCATGCCGGGCCTGATAGACGCCCACTGCCACACGTCTTTCGGCGAGACCCGGATGCAGGAGGAGCAGGACCTCTACACCAGCCACGAGCTGCGCACCCTGCGCTCCGCGTGGAATGTGACCAAGGTGCTGCGCTCGGGCGTCACCGGCATCTCCGACCCCGGTGGCAGCTACTTCATCGGGGTGGGCATCCGCGAGGGCATCGCCGAAGGACTGATACAGGGGCCGCGGATGACCACTGCGGGCCGGTTCCTGTCCACCAGCAACGGCATCAGTGACTTCTACCCGTCGTCGGTGGGGGCGCCCGACTCCAGCATCGGCAAGGTGGTCAACACCGCCGATGAGATGGTCACCGAGGTGCGTCATCAGGTCAAGAACGGCGTGGACCTCATCAAGATCGGCGACAGTCCCCTGGGCGACTACGAGGCGTTCTCGCGCGACGAGATCAAGGCGATGTCCGATGCCGCCCACCGGCTCAACAAGCGCATCACCATGCACGCCCGGGGCTCCAACAACGTCGACTCCGCGGTGGCGGCCGAGCTCGACTGGATCATGCACGGCAACACCCTTCGCGACGACACCATCGAACGGCTGGCCGACTCGCAGATCCCGCTGGCGCCGGCGCTGCTGCTGCTGGGCAACCTGGGCGAGTTCGGAGCGGCTGCCGGCGTTCCGGCCGAAACCCGCAGCGCGTATTCCCGCCTCCTCGACGACACCGCCGGGTGCCTCAACAAGGCCCGCGAGGCGGGGGTGCCCATCATCACCGGCACCGACACCGGGTTCGCAGCCACCCCCTACGGCGACTGGCACGCCCGCGAGCTCGAGCTGCTGATGCGCTACGCGGGCATGACCGCCCTTGAGGCCATCAAGGCGGCCACCCACGACTGCGCGATCGTGCTGGGCGAGGAGAACGACGTCGGCTCGCTGGTGGCCGGCAAGGGCGCCGACATCATCGTCGTCGACGGCGACCCGTTGGCCGACATCCGGGTGCTGTGCGACAAGAAGCGCATCGAGACGGTGATCCTGCGCGGCGAGGTACAGGTCTTCGACGACGAGGTGCTGGCCCAGCGCCGGCCCTTTGACCGGGCCCAGCACATCTGCCCGTCCGACATCACGTACGACCTGGTCTTCAACGGGGGCGCCGCCGACCAGCCAGACCCGCGCGACTTCGACTCCAACGGTGAGAGCGAGCTCCTGGCCCAGCTGGACGAACTGGCCGAGACCGCAGCCCAAGAAGCAAGCTGAGGAGCCCGCAGTGAACCCCTCCCTTCGGCGGTCCGCGCCATGATCCAGTACCCGCTCGGCGCGGCTGGCACCCTCACCCGGGTCCTCGAGGCTGGTCGGGGCGACAAGAACATGCTGCTCGTGCACGGGGTCGGGGCCCGGGCCGATCGCTGGCGCCTCAACCTCGAGCGCTTCGCCGACGCCGGGTACCACCCGTATGCGATCGACCTTCCCGGTCACGGCCTCGCCGAGAAGGGCGACCGCTTCGATCACTCCGTACCCAACTACGCGGCCTTCGCCCGAGCCGTGCTCGACCAGATCGGCTCGGACCGCGTCTACCTGGTCGGAACGTCGCTGGGCGGGCACATCCTGGCCACCGTGGCCTGCGAGATTCCCGAGAGGGTGGCCGGCCTGGTGCTCGTCGGCACGCTGGGAATGGCCCCGATCGGACCCGAGGCCCGGGAGCGCACCGCCGGCCTGATCGGTGACACCTCACCCGAGATGGTCGACCGCAAGCTCCACAGCGTGCTCCACGATGACAGCCTCGTCACCGCGGCGCTGCACCGCGAGGAGGTCCGCATCAACAACTCGCCGGGGGCGGCCGAGTCCTTCGAGCGCATCTCCGACTACTTCGCCAACCGCATCGACGACCACGTCGTGGGAGAGCGGCTGGCCGCGATGGGCGGCCGCATGCCGATCCTGCTGGTGTGGGGCCGCCAGGACCTGGGCTTCCCGCTGGCGATGGGCGAGGCTGCCCACGAGCTGTTGGCCGGCTCCCGCCTGGCGATCATGGACGACGCAGCCCACGCCCCTTACTTCGAGCGGCCCGACACGTTCAACGCCATCGTCATCCAGTTCTTCGCCGGTCGCCTCGGCGAAGAACCGCTAGACGGCGTCGAGCTGCGCGGCTGACGGACCTCAGCGGGGCGGGTGGCGCCCGACATGAGCCGGCCGGATCGCCCCGGCTATGGTGCCGCCCCATGTCTGCACAAACCGACGACCTGCTGCGACGCATCGACGAGACCGTCGAGGCCGAGCACATCAAGTTCCACCCGCTGGTCAGCGCCATCTGCGAAGGGAACGCCTCCCGCAAGTCCCTGCGGGGATTCGCCCGGCAGTTCTTCTTCGTCGGGCCCAAGCCCAACCCGCGGCCGCACTGCGCGGTGTACGCCTACGCCCCCGAGGGCGACCCCGACATCGAGCACCTCTGGTTCGGCGACGTGCTGATGGAGGAGGCCACCGGAAGCCACTCCGGCACCGGCCACCACCTCCAGATCTACTTCAACTGGTGCGCGACGCTGGGCCTGTCGGCGGAGGAGATGATGGCCACCGACGCCATCCCGGAGACGGCCGCGTTCGAGCAGTGGCGATACTTCAACGCGTTCAAGGGCGACTGGATCGCGGCCATCGCCGGTATCGCCTTCATCGAGGGCGCCTCGGCCAAGCGCAACGACATGCTCATCGAGTCGTTCGTGAAGGACTACGGCTACACCAAGGGCTCCGAGGGTCTGACGTACTGGGAGATCCACGCCTCCGAGATCGAGGAGGACCACGGCGACATCGGGCCCGCGATCGTGCGCCGCTACGCCAACGACGACTACACGAGAACCCGGGTGTGGAACGCGGTCCGGCGCAGCATCGACCTGCAGTGGCTGGCCTTCGACGGCATGTACAGGGCCTTCTTCGAGGACGACCCCCGCTACAAGCGCTGGCAGGAGTAGCCCGGCCTCAACGCCAGTCGCGCCAGTACCCCGGCTCAGATCGGGGTGGAGAGCATCCTGGCCACGGCGAAGGTGTCGTTGACCACGATCTTCTCCGCGAACAGGGGCCGGCCGTCGTCGAAGACCACCCGGTCACGATAGGTGCCCACCGCGAACAGGTCGGTCTCGCCGTCCAGGGTCGACTGGTACACCGAGAAGTTGGCCTGCGCGGTCCACACGCCGTCGCTCTCCTGGTTCGTCCGGACCATGCCGAGCACGTGCTTGTCGGTGTGAAGGTTGTACAGGTTGGCCTCCCGCAGCGACACCACCCGGTCGCGCAGCATGCCCTTGTTGTGGCACGACAAGAGCTCCAGGGGGTAGCCGGCGTCGACATTCTCCCGCGACAGGATCTTGTAGGTGCAGTCGACGGTGAACAGCTCGACCCACTCCTCCAGCCGGTCCTCGTCGATCAGGTGCACGTAGTCGATCATCAACGCCACGACGGCGTCGCGCTCGCCGGAAGAACCCATCAGGCGGCCTGCTCTGCCTCGATGCCCATCAGCTCGTAGTAGTACGACCAGAACCCCCGGATCGGGATCTCGGTCACTAGGTAGTCGTGGTCGGCGATCTCGCCCTTGCCGCCGATCTCGACGATGCCGTGCTCGTTCTGCTCGCGCTTGACGGCCCGGTGGACCATCTCGACCGCCTCGCCGTCCTCCATCGAGATCAGCCCGCCCGGTCCGACCAGGTTGGCCTGGTTGAGGCGATGCTGGGTCATCTTCTCGTCGTCGTCGGTGTAGCCGAAGTAGGTCCAGTACAGCTCCAGCTCACCCGGCCCGCGGGTCTGGATCTGGCGGGTGCAGAGGCTGTTGGTTATCTGCTGCATGACCATGTTGGGGAAGATCGACAGGATGGTCAGCGACACGTCGTCGGGGTACTCCTTGTCGTACTGCAGCATGGACGGGTCCTCGAGCCGGAATCCCTTGTCGAACACCTTCTTCGTTCCTGCGAACGCCTCGGCGTCGGCGTCGTCGTCGCTGGTGCCCATCATGGAGTAGCTGATGTTGTGGCGGTGACGGTCGTCCATCTTCACCCCGCCGCGCTGGGTGGGGCGGTACAGGCCGAAGGTGGCGTGGAACATGTGCAGCAGCGCCCCGTGGTTCGGGTCCCGCACGTTGTCGTTGTAGAGCTTCCAGTTGCCGAGGATGCGCTGGCGCTGGTAGCCGAGCAGGCTGATGGGCCGGTTGAAGACCCGGTCGAGCTCGGCCCGCACGTTGTCACCGAGGTAGTCGACCAGCGGCTCGGTCTCGTCGGAGAACGTCCCGAACAGCACGCCCCGGTAGCTCTCCACCCGCATCGACGTGAGCTTCACCGACTTGATGTCGAAGTCGGGCGGCAGCCCGCCCCGTCCCATGTGACCCTTGGCGAACGGCACCGCCCGCAGCTGGCCGGTGAGGTCGTACGCCCACTGGTGGTAGAGGCAGGTGTGCATGGTGGCGTTGCCCCGGCACTCGCGCTTGAGCATCGAGCCCCGGTGCATGCAGCGATTCACGAACGCCGAGACCTGGCCGTCCCGCTGGCGGTTGACGAGCACCGGCGTGTCGCCCACATAGGTGGTGATGAAGTCACCGGTGTTGGGGATCTCGGCCTCGAGGGCCAAGTACGACCAGACCGGGCCCCGGAAGATCCGCTCCTGCTCCTCCACGTAGATATCCTCGTCGAGGTAGGCGGCGAACGGGATGCGGCTGAAGTCGTCGGTGGGCCACTCCAGGCTCATTGCGGTCGGCATGGGGAAGCGCTCCTTTTGCTTGATGTGCTCGGCAGGTTGGACCCTCAGGCGTACTCGGCGCCGGCCACCGCGGCCAGGCGGCGCCGGTACTCGAGGGCCGGCTCGTCGGCCACTCTGAGGTGCAGTTCGGCGGTGATGTCCAGCGGCAGCATCTCGGGCCTCTGGTTCTCGACGATGTGGCGGTCCTGCTCGATCACCTTCTGGTGGAATGCGGTGATTTCCTCGTCGGTCTGGTCCTGGCGTCCCTTGATGCCGACGTACTCCCAGAAGCGGACCTTCTTGAGGGAGATCGGCTGGTTGGCGATGAACACCACCGTGCTCTGGGACTCGGCGGTTATCAGCAGGCGCCAGCTGAAGGGGATCTCCACCCACGTCTTCTGGGTGACCAGTTCGTCGGCGTCGCCGAACATGGCCTCGTCCACGTCGTGGCGCCTGGCCGAGAAGGCGTAGCCCCGGTCGGTCTCCTCCATGTCGAAGGGGGCGATGACCGTGGCCGACGGGTCGGCCAGCAGGCCCGGATGCACGATCGGCAGGTGCGAGGTGTCGATGGCGTTCTCCACGAACCGGGCCGCGCTGGCGTTCCACGTCCACTCGCCCGGCCTGATCATGTGGAACCCGTCGTCGTAGTACTCGGGGAAGTCCGGCACCGGGGCGACCGGCTCCTCCAGCGCCACGTAGACAAGCCCGTAGTGCTCGGCAGTCCGGTAGGCGGGCACCCTCGCCTGCGACGGGATCCGCTGCCGGTCTGGCGGCTGGGACGGGATGTGCACGCACTTGCCGCTGGTGTCGTAGGTCCAGCCGTGATAGGGGCACACGAGGCAACCGTCGGCGTTCACCGATCCCAGCGACAGCGGTGTGCCCCGGTGGATGCACAGATCCTGCAGGGCGTGAATCTCGGAGCCCGAGCGGAACACCACCAGGTCCTCGTCGAGGAGCGTGGTCTTGATCGGACCGCCGTCAAGCTCCTCGACGGCGGCTACCGGGTGCCAGTACTGGCGTAGTGCGTTGCTCATGGCCTCCCCCTTGGCTCCGCTTGCGACGGTGCAACTATATGTCAGACGCTTGCCCCGGTGACCATGCCGCCCGCCGATCGACCCCCGGTCAACCGGTCGGCTCCAGCCCGGCGATCTCGGCCACGGCCGCGATTGTCGGGCGGGGGTCCGCGGTCAGCGGCCCGAGATTCACGGTGTCGATGCCGGCCGAGTCGAGCCAGGACAGCTTGTCCTCCGCGTACTTGCGGCCGCCTGCGAAGGCCACCCGCTGCACCACCGCGTCGGGCACCACCGCGGCGGCCCGGCGAGCCTCCTGGAACTCGCGACCGCTGTAGTTGGCGTCGATCTCCTCGATCAGATCCTCGGGCATGCCCGCAGCCCGCGCCGCCGGCGGTGACGCCTTGGCCAGCCACGCCACGATGGCCCTGGCCGACTCGATGGCCTCCGTCTCGTCGTCGTCGACCGCCCCGTAGAGGCAGCACGCCGTCTCGAAGCGGTCCACGGTGCTGTCGCGCCGTCCCTGCTGGAGCTGCGCGAGAGCCTGCCGCAGCGGCTCCGGCCCGAGCCCCACCAGCATGAGGACGCCGTCGGCGTGGCGGCCTGCGGTCTCGATAGTGCGGGGACCCGAGGCCGACACGAAGATCGGGATGGAGCCCGCGGCGGACCGCAGGTGAGATCCCACCAGCCGCTGACGCCCGATACGGGCGTCCACGGTCTCGCCCCGCCAGAGCCGCCGCATGGCGTCCATGTGCTCCACGAGGGTCGACAGCTTGGCCCTGGAGAAGCCCAGCTCGATCAGCGGCCGTTCGCCGACCCCCGTCCCGCAGACCACCCGTCCCGGACCGAGCTGGTCGAGCGACCGGAAGACGTTGGCGGTGATGCCGGTATGACGGGTCAGGGGGTTGGTGACCGACGTGCCGACCCTGAGCCGGGAGGTGGCCTGCAGGGCGAGCGTGGCGTACACGTAGGCGTCGCCGCAGTGCAGCGACGAGTCGCCGACCCAGAGGTCGTCGTAGCCGAGCCGCTCGATCCAGCGGACCAGTTCCACGAACTCGGCCGGCTCGGCGACGGCCTGGAGCGTCACCCCGAAGCGCACCGGTGGATCCTGGTCTTGTCCGTGGCGGCGACGCTGCCGGCGGGACTGCCGCCGGGCCTACTCGGGCGTGGGCGAGAAGCCGTAGACCAGCATGCCCGGCACGTCGCCCACGCATTCGAGTTGGTACTGCCAACCGGCCGGAAGGTAGACCGCGTCGTTGGGCCCGAACTCGAGAACCCCCTCGTCCCACTCCAGACGGAAGTTGCCGTGGAGGATGAAGTAGACCTCCTCCAGGTAGCCGTAGTGATGGTCGTTCGGCTCGAGTTCGTCGTCGGCCTGGGTCGACCAGCGGTTGGTCTTCTCGCCGGGCTGCACCCACGCCACGCCCAGCAGCATGTTGGACCCGCAGCGGGCGTTGGTGATCATCCTGGCGATACGGACCTTGGTGGGGGCGTCCTCGGGTGCTCTGACCTCCACCGACGCCAGGGGCACGACTTGGGGCTTGTTCTTTGTCACGCCGGGAGTGTATGACCCTGTCGCTGCGGGCGCCGGGTCCGCGCCGAGGAGTCGGGAGAACCCAAGTGACCGGAGCGATGATCTCCGCAGAGGCCGCCGGGATGGCCTACGACGAGGCGGGGCAGGGCCCCGCGGTGGTCTTCAGCCACGGCTCCATGATGGACCGCACGATGTTCGAGCCCCAGTTGGAGGCACTCAGTGACCACTACCGGGTGGTGGCCTTCGACCACCGCGCCCGCGGCGCCCGATGGGAGGGCCCCTACAACCTTTACGACCTTGCTGATGACTGTGTCCGGCTGCTGGACAGCCTGCAGATCGAGCGCTGCGTGATCGCGGGCATGTCGATGGGCGGCTGGATGGCGCTGCGGGTCGTGCTTCGCCATCGGGACCGCATCAACGGCCTTGCCCTGATCGCGAGCAGCGGGCTGAGCTACTCGGAGGCCGACCAGTCCAGCTGGGAGCAGCACTACCGCCCGCTGCTCGGTGTACCGCAGGTTGGCCGCGAGTTCGCCCTGGACGAGGCTCGGCTCTGCTTCTCAGCCTCGACCCGCGCCAACCGCCCCGAGATGGTACGGCACTGGGTGGAGCGCTGGGCCAGCCACCGCGGCGACGCCGTGTACCACGAAGTGTGCTCCTGGCTCATGCAGGACGACATCCGCGAACACCTGGACACCATCGACGTGCCGGCGGTGGCCATCCACGGACTCGAGGACGAAGCCATCGGGATCGAGGACGCCCGCACCACCGTGGCGGCCATCGGTTCCGCCTACCTGGTGCCAATCCCCGGCGCAGGCCACACCGTGAACCTCGAGAGTCCCGATCAGGTCAATGCGGCCCTGCGCGCCTTCCTGGTCGAGGTCTACGGCGAACCGGTTGCCGGCTGAGGCGACGGTCCGGCGGTCGGCGGGCTCGCCCACGTCAGCCACCGGTGGGGAGCCAGGGTGACGACGGCCCGGTCCTCGGCCCACACGATCGACTCGTCGGTGGGGCGGTAGCGCCCGAGAATGGCCTCCGTCATGGCACGCACGAAGGCCTTGTCCTCCTCCATTGTCGTGATGGTTGCCAGTCCGAAGGCCACCGCCGCGATCGTCCCGCGGCCCGAGCCGTCGCGCTCAAGATCCTCGCCCACGCAGAACGTCGCTCGGGCGTCGCTCCTGAGGTTGGAAAGGTGCAGTCGGCTGGCTCCGAGCGAGAACCGGAGCAGCGACTCCTCCCAAAGGAACCAGATCGGTGTCACGTGCGGCCAGCCGTCGGATCGAATCGTTCCGAGCCGGCCGTCGTGACGGTGCGCCAGGAACCCGTCGAGAGCCTCGGTGCCAAGGGCATTAGCGGCAGTAGCCGTCGTGTAGTCCAGTTCAGACCGGTCTCGAAACATCCTTCTGTCAGACAATTTGTCTCCGGGTGTGGCTAGACGACGGAATTAGTGCAACGCTATGGGCTAGCAGATGTCGGCTGGGTCGTCTCGACCCAGTATCCGGAAGGAGAAAAACAGTGAAGCGCGTACTCGTGGCGCTGCTTGCGGTTGGCCTCGTGGCCGCCGCAGCTTGCAGCGGTGATAGCGGTGATGCTGCGGAGGAGGGTCCCGTCAAGTACGGCTTCCTCAACGGGCAGTCCGGGGACTACGGACCCTGGGGCCACTGGGCTTTGGCCGCGGCGGAAGTGGCCGTCGAGGAGCTCAATGCGGGCGGCGGAGTGCTCGGCCGTAGTGTCGAGCTGGTCGTCGAGGACAACGGATCGACGCCTGAGGGCGCGGTGTCGGGCTTCGCCGAGCTGACCGAGGTCGACGGGATCCACGCGTTGGGCGGGATCGAGTCCGACGGGATGATCGCCATCTTCGACACGGTGCACGAGCTTCAGATCCCGACGATCTGCAGCACCTGCGGCACCACCGAACTCGACAACACCGGCGGCGACATGGTGTTCCGGATCATCCCCTCCGACACCGACAACGGCATCGTCGGCGCCCAGGTGGCCCGCGACGAGGGCTACCGCAACGTGGCCATGCTGGTCGAGTTGAGCGAGGGCACTGAGAGCCCCGCCAATGTCTTCAAGGCCGTCTTCACCGAGCAGATGGGCGGCTCCGTCACCGCGGATGTCCGCTTCAACGCCGGGGAGACCACCTACGCGGCTCAGGTCGCCCAGGCCTTCGAGTCGGGCCCTGACGCCGTCTACATCGCGGCCGGTTTCGAGACGGGCGTACCGCTCCTCAATGAGTGGCAGCGCCGCGGCTACTCCGACATTCCCCTGATCCTGACGACTGACCTCCTCAGCCCCGAGATCGCCGAGATCATCAGCGGCGTGGAGGGCGCCTCAGCCATCGTCGGCGCCACCGCCTACGACACCGAGAACAACCCGGCCTGGGACGCCTACGTGCCCCGGTTCGAGGCCAAGATCGGCGACCCGCCCGAGATCGCGTTCTACGACGCCTGGCAGTACGACCAGTACATCATCCTGGGGCTGGCCACCGCGAAGGCCGGCACGACCGACGGCGCTGCCGTGGCCGCAGCCATCCCGGAGATCGCCAACCCGCCCGGCGTGGAGGTATTCAGCTACGCCCAGGGTCTGGCCGAGCTCGAGGCCGGCAACGACATCGACTATCACGGCACCACCTCCAACATGAACCTGAACAGCGTGGGCAACCTGCTGTCGCCAGTGATGGCGGTGATCCACGTGCAGGACGGGGACTGGGCCGTCCGGGAGAACATCGAGCTCGACCCGACGCTGGTCAAGCCGTCCTAATCCGAACACGAGCCTGACCCCGACGGCCGGCCCGGGCACACCGGGTCGGCCGTCGGGGTCTGACCCGGGGAGTCCGCCGTGCAGAACGTCGTCTTCGGGATCGTCACCGGCAGCATCCTGGCCGTGGCGACCCTCGGATTCGCGCTGGTGCGACAGACCGAGAACTTCCTCAACATCGCCCACGCCCAGATGATGGCGCTGGGCGCCTTCGTCGGCGTGGTGCTGGTGGACACCTACGGCATGAACATCTTCCTGGCCGGCGCCATCACCGTGGTCGGGCTCGGCGCCCTGGGGGTTGTCCTGTCCGCCGTCTTCTTCCAGCCGGTGCGCCACCAGGGCGGCACCGTGCTGCTGTTCACCTCGATCGGGCTGGCGCTGATGATGTACGCCGCCATCCTGGCACTGTTCGGAACCCAGGCCCGCTTCTACCCCGACGTGTCAGGCGGACTGCACCGCTTCGCGGGCATCGGCATCGCCACCAACGAGCTGGTGATCATCGGGCTGGCGTTCGGCAGCATCGCCGCGCTCCAGATCTTCCTCAACTCCACCGGACTGGGGCGAGCCATCCGGGCCGTGGCCAGCAACGACGACCTAGCCCGGGTCAGGGGCGTGCCGGTGCGCACCGTGTCCAACACGATCTGGTTCATCAGCTCGGCCTTCGGAGCCATGGCCGGCGTGATGCTCGGCGTGCTCGGTGCGGTCAACACCGAGATCGGCTGGCACAACATCCTGATCGTGCTGGCCGCCGCAGTGCTGGGCGGCCTGCGCAGCATCACCGGTGTGATCCTGGCCGGGCTGCTGCTGGGGATCATGATGGACGTCTCCGCGCTGTTCATCCCCACCGCCTACCGGCCGGTGGTGGCCTTCGGGGTGCTGGTCGCGGTTCTGATACTGAGGCCCGAGGGGATCCTCTCCGTCCAGCGTCGCAAGGACGCGGTGGTGGCATGACTTCCTCCGCCGACACCCCGAAGGCGGCGACGCCATGACCAATCCCATCTTCTGGGTGGGCGTGCTGACGCTGGCGGCGATCTACGCCAGCCTGGCCATGGCGCTCAACGTCGAGTCCGGCTGGGGCGGCATGTGGGATCTCGGCATCGCCGGACTACTGGCCGCCGGCAGCTACTGCTACGTGATTCTCACCGCCGACCCGGATCTCGGCATGCGGTTCGCGCCCGGATTGTCTATGTGGGTGGCCTGGCCGCTGTCGGCCCTGTTCACCGGTCTGGTGGCGTTCGCCATCGGCGCGCCCGCGCTCCGATTAAGGCGCGAGTACTTCCTGATCACCACGCTGGCCTTCGCCGAGATCATCCGCCAGTTGGTGGTCATCCAGGCCGACCTCACCCGGGGCACGCTGGGGGTGCCCAACATCAACCGCCCCTTCGACAGCTTCGTCACCGGCCGCGACTACAACTACGTACTGCTCGGCATCGCAGTGGCGGCCGCGGCCGTCATGTATCTCGTCACCCGCCAGATCGGGATCTCACCGTTCGGCCGGACGCTCCGGGCCGCCCGCGACAACGAGGCCGTCGCCCTCGCGCTGGGCAAGCGGGTCAACCGGATGAGGATCAAGACCTTCGTGCTGGCCGGAGTCCTCATCGGAGCCACCGCCCCGGTGTACCTGTTCTACATCCGGGCCGTCTCACCGCAGCTGTTCGCGCCGGGCATCACCTTCACGGTGTGGACCGCGCTGGTCATCGGGGGCCTGGGAAGCATCCGCGGCGGCCTCGCCGGCGCCTTCGTCCTGATCGTGTTCACCGAGGCGGTGGGCCTCATCGAGGTCGATCCCTCCCACATCAACATCCTGGTCGCCATCGAGCCGTTCATGGTGGGCCTGCTTCTGGTGCTGGTGCTGCGCTTCCGCCCGGACGGGCTGTTCTCGGAGCGGAGCGCCTTCGGGGCCGGCAACCGCCCGGCCGGACGGTCCGCAGGAGACTCGCGCCCGGCCGGAGCCGCTCAAGGCTCGGGCGGATAGGGGCAGGCATGGAACTCGTGCTCGACACGGTCCGCAAGACCTTCGGCGGCGTGGTCGCAGTCGACGACGTGTCGGCGGTGATGCCCCAGGACAGGGTCACCGCGCTGATCGGGCCCAACGGCGCCGGCAAGACCACCCTCTTCAACGCCATTACCGGCTTCGATCCCCCGGATCGGGGGTCGATCAGCTTCGGCGATCAACGCATCGACGGGCTGCCGCCGTGGAGGGTGGCCGAGCTCGGGCTCATCAGGACGTTCCAGACCCCGGTCGGGTTCACGACCCTGACGGTGCGTGAGAGCCTGCTCGCCGCGGCTACGCCCCACTTCGCCGAGACCCCGCTGGGGGCTCTCGGGCTGAGCCGCAAGGCCCGGGACCATGAGCGGGCGTCCGGGGACCGTGCGGAGGAGATCTCGGCCGAGCTGGGCATGGCCGATCTGCTCGATGTCCGTACCGACGAGCTGTCGGCCGGCGATCGCAAGCTGCTCGAGTTCGCTCGCTCGCTGATGGCCGAGCCCAAGATGCTGCTGCTCGACGAGCCGGCCGCCGCAGTCGCCCCGGCCAACATCGGACGGCTGTCGCAGCTCGTGCGGCGGCTCTGCGACGAGCGGGGGCTGGGGAGCCTGATAATCGACCACAATCTCTCGTTCCTCATGCAGATCGCCGACGAGGTGCATGTGCTCGATCGGGGCGCGCTGCTGGCCTCGGGGCCGCCCGCCGAGATCGCCGCCAACCCAGACGTCATGCGGGTGTACCTCGGCGAGGACGGCGCAAAGGACTCGGAGGCATGAGCGAGGCCGTCCTTCGCGTCGAGGCTCTCGAGGCCGGCTACGGGGGATTCCCGGTGCTGCACGGCGTCGACCTCGAGGTGACCGCCGGCGAGATCGTCGCCGTGGTCGGGCCCAACGGTGCCGGCAAGTCAACGCTGCTGAAGACGATCTTCCGCCTGTTGCCGGCGGCGGGTGGGACGGTGAGTTTCGAGGGCGCGGACCTGCGGCGCCACCCCGCGCACAGCCTGGCCGAGCTCGGCATGGGCTATGTGCCCCAGGAGCACAACACCTTCCCCGACCTGAGCGTGCGCGACAACCTGTCGGTGGCGCTTCGGGGATCCAGTCCCGTCGAGATCCGCCGGCGCGTCGGCGAGGTAGCCGAGTCGTACCCCGCTCTGCGCGATCGCATGGGACAGAATGCCAGCACGCTGTCGGGAGGCGAGCGCCAGATGCTGGCCCTGGCCAGCGCCATGATCACCGGACCCCGCTTCCTGGCCCTCGACGAGCCCACAACGGGACTGGCGCCGTCCATCGTGCGGGAGCGGATCGACGACATCCTGCGGATCCGCGACTCGGGCACGACCCTCATGTGGGTGATCGAGGAGAGCCCGCTTGTCTGCCTGCCCCACTGTGACCGGGTGTATGTGATGCAGGCCGGTGTTCTCGGCCAGCCCGTGTCGAGCCAGGAGGTGCTGGAGGACACGGCGCTGCAGGCGCTCTTCTTCGGAGTCGACCACAACACAGGAGACCGCTAGATGCCCATAGTTGTACGCAAGATCCCCTTCGAGTTCGTGTCGGACATGAGCGGCCTGCTGGCCGAGATCGAGAATGGCTCGTTCACCGCTGACGAGATCATCGGCGTGATCGGCAAGACGGAGGGCAACGGCGGGGTCAACGACTTCTCCCGGATCCTGGCTGATCGTGTCTTCCGCGACTTCCTCAACGTGCACGGGACGCGGTCGCCGTCTGAGATCGACCGCATGCCCATCGTGTGGTCCGGCGGCACCGACGGCGTGATCGCGCCCCACATGAACGTCTTCGCCCGGGTCGGCGGCAACGGCGCCCCCGGCGACGAGAAGCGGCTGGCGGTGGGCGTGACCATGTCGGAGGCGATCCTGCCCGAGGAAATCGGCCGCCTGCCGATGGTGGAGAAGGTGGCCGAGGGGGTTCGGGTCGCCATGGCCGACGCGGGCATCGACGATCCCGCCGACGTCCATTTCGTGCAGTCCAAGACCCCGCTGCTGACCCGGGAGCGCATCGAGGACGCCCGCAGCCGGGGCAAGGATGTGGTCATGACCGACACGATGGAGTCGATGGCGGTGTCCAACGCCACCGCCGCGCTCGGCATCGGGTACGCCGTAGGCGAGTTCGACCTGCCCCGCCCCGAGCAGATCGCCAACGATCTCGACCTGTACTCGTCGGTGGCGTCGTGCTCGTCGGGCGTCGAGCAGGATCCCGCCCAGATCGTCGTCGTTGGCAACAAGGCCGGAGCTGGCGGCGACTTCCGCATCGGCCACTCCGTCATGCGCGACGCCCTCGACTTCGACGGGATCTACGACGCCATCCGCTCGGCCGGCCTCGACCTGCCCGACCGGCCCCACCCCAGCGACCTGGGCGATGCCGTCGTGAACTGCTTCATCAAGTGCGAGACCGACCCCTCGGGACGGCTGCGGGGCCGCCGGCTCGTCTCGATCAACGACTCCGACATCCACCACACCCACCACACCAAGGGCGCCGTGGGTGCGGTAGCGGCCGCCGCCATCGGGGATCCGGCCGTGTACTGCTCGGTGGCGGCTCTCCAGCAGGGTCCCGCCGGAGGTGGCATGGTGGCCGCCATCGTCGATATGTCCAAGGCGCCCTGACCTGGAAGGCGCACAAGGGGGAACGCCGATGCTCGACCAGGCACAGCAGTTCGACCAGGCGCTGAGGCACTACTGGCATCCGGTCGCGGTTTCCGAAGAGGTCACTGCCGAGCCCATGCAGGTGAGGCTGCTGGGCGAGACCATCGTGCTCTACCGCGACGACGAGGGACTGGTGGCTCTGCGGGACAAGTGCGTGCACCGGGGAGTGGCGCTGTCGGGGGGCTGCATCCGCGATGGGCGCCTGATGTGCCCCTACCACGGCTGGCAGTACGACCGCACCGGCAAGGTGGCGTTCATCCCGGCGCTGGGAGCCGGGGGCGCCATCCCGAGCCAGGCCAGGGTCCACCGCTACCACGTGCGCGAGGACCACGGTGCGGTATGGATCGCGCCCGACGAACCGGTGGCCGATCTTCCCCCGTGGCCCGACGACGACTGGAACAGCGACGACTGGCATGTGTTCCTGGTGGGCACCTGGCGCTGGCAATCGTCCGCCGGGCGGATGCTGGAGAACGCCATCGACTTCGCCCACTTCAACTTCGTGCACGAGGGCTTCACGGAACTGGCCGACGGAGCGTTCATCAAGCCCTTTGAGGTCGAGGTCACCGGCGACGGCATGAGGTACGCCTACGACGACAGCGTGCTGTTGCGCGACTACACGCTGCACCTCCCCTTCACCCTGCACGATCGCAAGTCCGTGGTGGCCGTCAGCGGCGGTGTGACCTGGTCCGAGCAGGGCGAGTCGAAGGCAGGCGACATCACCACCATCACCTTCATCGCCTCACCCACCGACCGGGCTGAGACCCGCATCTTCTCGTGGCTGTCGCGCAATCACTCCTTCGACACCTCCGACGCCGACTTCGGCGCCGGGTTCCACGACGTGATGGAGCAGGACCGCATCGTGGTCGAGGCCCAGGATCCGGCCGAGCTGCCCCTCGACCCCCGCGAGGAACTCCACCTCAAGCTGGCCGACTCCGGATCGATCGCCTACCGGAAGCTCCTGCGAGACCTCGCGGACCGCGCTGCCGTCTCCGTGTAACCGCCTGATGGCTGGATGGCTCGATCCCTATGAGTCGGCTGCCGTCACCCTGACCGTGAACGGCGCGTCGCGGGAGGTTCGCGTCCCGCCCAGGCGGACCCTGGCCGACGCTCTGCGCGACGCCGGCCTCACCAGCGTGCGCCTCGGCTGCGAGCACGGCGTGTGCGGCTCCTGCACGATCCTGCTGGACGGCACCGCCGTCCGCTCGTGCCTGATGCTGGCCGTCCAGGGACAGGGCCACGACATCGAGACGGTCGAGAGCCTCGCCGACGGCGACGGGCTCAGCGCCCTGCAGCAGGCCTTCGATGACAACGACGCCCTGCAGTGCGGGTTCTGCACACCCGGTTTCCTCATGCTGATCGAGAGCCTGCTGCGCTCCGAACCGGAGGCAGGACGGGACCGGATCCTGGAGGTGGTCTCCTCGAATCTGTGCCGCTGCACCGGTGCGGTGCCCGTGTTTCAAGCTGCTCTGGACGCTCTGGCCGCGAACCGGGACGACCCGTGAAGCCTCCTCCCTTCGCCTACGCGGCGGCGGGCACGCTCGACGAAGCGGTCGCTCTTCTCGATGAGGCCGGAGAGGACGCCAAGCTGCTGGCCGGCGGCCAGAGCCTGCTGCCGCTGCTGGCCTTCAGGCTGGCCCGGCCCAGCCACCTCATTGACATCGGCGGGATTGAGGGGCTCGACACCCTCGAAGAGCAGGACGGCTGCCTGCGCGTCGGCGCGCTCGTCCGGCACGCGACGCTCGAGCGGGCCGATCTCAACGGCGGATGGCAGGCCCTCCGGGAGGCGGCCTCGCTCATAGGCCACCTGCCGATAAGGGTCAGAGGCACCTTCGGCGGGAGCCTGGCCCATGCCGACCCTGCTAGCGAGCTCGGGGTGGTGGCCGCGGCATTCGACGCGGAGATCGTCCTCAGGAGCGTCCGGGGTGTCCGCACGATGCCTGCCCGCGACTTCTTCCTGGCCCCGCTGACCACGGCGGCCGACCCCGACGAGGTCCTGGTCGAGGCCCGGTTCCCTACGCCGGGCACGGGGTTCCGGTCGGTGTTCGAGGAGTTCAGCCCCCGAATAGGCGACTTCGCCTACGCCTCGGTGGCCGCCGGGTGCCGGCTGGCCACCGACGGATCGGCCCGCGACGTGAGGATCGCGCTCGGGAGCGTCGGCCCGACGCCGGTACGGGCCCTCGACGCCGAGCAGGCGCTGTCGGGCTCGTTCCTCGACGACACCGCGATCGTCGAGTGCGCCCGGCTGGCCGCGGAGCTCTGTGACCCGGATGCCGGCGACTGGCACGCCGACGGCACCTATCGCAGAGCGCTCGTATCGCATCTGGTCGAGCGGGCCTTGAGAAGACTGGGGGGCGGCCCGTGAGCGCGCCCCGCGGCGGGCTCATCGGCAGCCCCGCGCCTAGGCGCAAGAACCGGGAGCTGCTCACCGGCGAAGGAACCTACGTGGCCGACATCCGACTCGAGGGCCAGGTGTACGCCCGGGTGGTGCGGAGCCCGTCGGCCCACGCCCGGCTGCTCGGCGTAGACACCTCCGAAGCCCTGCGGGTCCCCGGCGTCGTGGCAGCCATCACCGCCGACGACATCGACGACATCCGGATACCGATCCGGCTCCCGTTCGCGGAGTCGCCCGAGGCCAACGCGGTGCTGCAGGCACCCTTGGCCGCCGATGTCGTCCGCTACGTCGGCGAACCGGTCGCGGTGGTCGTGGCCGATGACCCCTATGTGGCCGAGGACGCCGCCGAACTCGTCTCCGTCGATCTCGAGGAGCTGGAGCCGGTCCTCGATCCAGCCACGTCGGCGGAGTCTTCCCGGACGTTGGTGCACGAGAGCTTCGGAAGCAACACCATCGGCCGGCTCGCCTACCGTTACGGAGACGTTGACGCGGCGTTCGCGCAGGCCGATGTGGTGGTCCGCCGCCGGCTGCGTGTCCATCGCCTCGCCGCGACGCCGATGGAGACCCGCGGGCTGGTGGCCGACTACGACTCCGGATCAGGCGGGCTCACGGTGTGGGGCGGCGCCAAGGTCAAGCACTTCACCCGGGCCCTGCTGAGCCGCGTGCTGGGGCTTGAGCTGACCAAAGTCCGCGTCATCGAGGTTGAAGTGGGGGGCGGGTTCGGGACGCGGGGCGAGCCCTACCCCGAGGACATCCTCGTCGCGCTGCTGGCCCGGCGTCTCGAGAGGCCCGTCCAGTGGATCGAGGACCGCTGGGAGCACATGGTCGCCACCAACCATGCCCGGGAACAGGAGCACGACTTCGAGCTGGCGGCCGGCGCCGACGGCCGGATGCTGGGTTTCCGGGTACGGGGATGGTGCGACCACGGCGCCTACGTCAGGACCCAGGGCCTGCTGCCGGTCGTGCTCCCCATGGTCCACCTTCCCGGTCCCTACGAGTGGCAGGCGTTCAGCATGGATCTCGACGCGGTGCTGACGAACCGGACCCCGGTCGGCACCTACCGCGGCCCGGGCATGACCGAGGCCACTTTCGTCCGTGAGCGCATGGTCGACATCCTGGCGGCCGAGCTACAGATGGACCCGGCCGACCTGCGGCGCCGCAACCTGATCCCGGCCGAGTCGATGCCGTTCAGCTTCATGCCGGGGCCCGGTTCGGGGGCGGTGATGCCGATCATGTACCAGGGCGGCGACTTCGTTCAGGCTTTCGATCAGATGCTCGACGGGGCTGGCTACGACCGGATGCGGGTCGAGCAGCAACAGGCGCGAGCCGATGGGCAGCATGCCGGCGTCGGCATCTCGGCCTATATCGAGTTCGCCGCGGTCGGACCATTCGAAGAGGTCGAGGTGATCGGTGGCGCGGGCAATGTCGTCGTTCGGGCCGGTGTCGGATCGCTGGGCCAGGGCGTCGAGACTGCGCTGGCTCAGATCGCGGCCGAACTTCTCGACGTGCCGCTCACCGACGTGACCGTCGAGTTCCATGACACTGCCGAGGTGCCGCAGGGCTTCGGGGCCTTCGCCAGCCGCTCCACAGTGCTGGCCGGGAACGCCATCGCGGCGGCTGTCGACGAGATGAGAGCGGTGGCCGCGCCGCTCCTCGGATGCGGGCCCGACGACGTGGAGTTCCGCGGCGGCGCGGCGACCGCGCCCGGCGACCGTTCGGTTGGGCTCGGCGACATCGGCCCCACCCGCGGCCGGTTCGAAAAGGAGGGGCTGACCGCCTCCTTCGGCGGGGCGGTGTGCTCGGTGTCGGTGAACCCGGCCGACGGCAGAGCCCGGGTGGACCGGTTCGCGCTGGCCCATGACGTCGGGCGAGCCGTCAACCCGAGACTCCTTCGGGGCCAGCTGGCGGGCGCAGCCGCGCAGGGCATCGGTGGAGCGCTGTTCGAGGAGATCGCGTACGACGAGCACGGCCAGCCGCTGTCGGTGACCTTCGCCGACTACATGATGCCCACCGCGGCCGAACTGCCCGACGTGGAGGTCACCATCATCGAGCACGGCAGCGGATCCAACCCGCTCGGCATCAAGGGCGGCGGCGAGGCCGGGATGGTCGGCTCGCTCGGCGCGGTCGCCAACGGCGTCGCCGACGCCGTCGGCGCAGGGGCCGAGGTGCTCAGCAGCTCCGTGAGCTCGGCCCACCTCTGGCACGCCCTGCACCGCCCGACCGGGCATGATCCAGGGGAGGAATAGCTCATGATCGTCGACAGTCACGTCCATCTCTTCCCTCCGCAGTGGCAGCCGAGGGGTCACATGCCACCCGATCTGTTCGATGTGCCCCGGCAACTCGAACGGATGGAGGAGGGCGGGCTCACCACCTCGATCGTCTCCGACCCTCACATCTGGTACGGCGACCTCGACACCGGCGACATCGAGCAGGTCCGCGCCTACAACGACTTCGTCGCAGATCTGGCCCGCCAGCATCCAGGGACCTTCGCCGGCCTGGCCACTGCGGTCCCCTGGCGCGGACCCGAGCACCTGGCCGAGGCCCGGCGGGCCACCGAGGAACTCGGACTGGCCGGCTTCGCTCTGCCGACAAGCGACCAGAACCGCTATCTCGACAGCGTCCCGGCCGGGTTCTGGGACTACGTCTCGAGCATCGGCGCGCCCCTGTTCGTCCACCCCGGCGGTCAAACCGTCGGCCAGGACCTCATGGGCATCTACCGCATGGGCGAAGTGTGCGGGCGCCCCCTGGACATGACGGTCACGCTGGCCCGCTTCATCCTCACCGGCACCTACGAGCAGTTCCCGCAGCTCCGGCTGCTCTGCGCCCACGCCGGCGGGGCCATCACCACCATCGCCGATCGGCTCGACTTCGGGCACGAACTGCGCAACTACGCCCCCCTGGGACCGTGGGGCGAGGTAGAGCTGGCCGAGCCGCCCTCGAGCCACGTCAAGAAGCTCTTCCTCGACACGGTCACCTTCGGGAGCCGGCCACTGCGGATGGCCTTGGAGACGGTGGGCTCAGACCACGTCTGCTTCGGCACCGACTGCCCGCCGGTTCCGTGGCCGGTGCAGCGCCACCTGGCCGTCGTGGACGAACTGGGCTTGAACGACGAGCAACGGGCCGACATGCTCGGACGCAACGCCGAGCGACTGTTCCTGACTCGTGCGGCTGGGCGGACCGGAGGTGGTCAAGATGCCTGAATACCGCGCTACCGGGGCGCGGGCGTGGGCGCTGGAGAATCTAAGAGGGTGCTGCGGCTGTGTGCTGCCCACCTTCACCGGCGACCTGTCGACGCTGAACGAAGCCGCCATCCGCCACGACGTCGAGATGGAGCGGGAGCTCGGCATGAGCGCGGTGCTGGCGGTGAGCGAGGGGGGCACGACCCTCGAGGAGTACCGGCGGCTGCTGGAGATCGTCATCGACGCGGCCGGGGACCTCGTCGTGGTCGTCCAAGCATCCCAGCCGACCTGGGACCAGCAGCAGCTCACCATCGAATGGGGCGCCGAGCTGGGGGCCGATCTGGTGCTGCCGTCCTACCCGCTGACGTTCTACCCTCGCACCCTCGACGAGCTCTACGAGGCCAGCAAGGCGATGATCGACCGCTCGCCGCTTGGCGTGCTGCTGTTCGCCATCGACCAGTGGAACTTCGCCCGGCTGCATCCGGCCGCGTTTCCGGTGGGACTGCTGGAGAGGCTGGTGGCCGACTGTCCGATGCTGGTGGGGATCAAGAACGAGATCGGCCTGCCCTACACGGGAGGCATGGACGACGTCTTCCGGCTCCTGGGCGACCAAGTCGTCGTGACCGATCCCATGGAGTACAACGCGCCGATCTGGATCCGGCACTACGGCATGAAGTACATGGGCACCTCGAACTACGAGGCCTTCGGACCCCGCGTTCCACAGATGCTCAAGCTGCTCAGTGATCCCGCCACCTGGGACGACGGCATGGACCTGTACTGGCGCAACGCGCCCATCCGCAAGGCCAACAGCGCCACCGCCAGCCCCGTCGTGGCCTCCACCGGGATGGTGCCCCGGAGCATCTGGAAGTACCAGGGCTGGCTGATCGGCTTCAATGGGGGGCCGCTTCGAGCGCCGCTGGCCCGCATCAACGCGGCGCAGATGGGCATGATCCGCAAGGCCGCGGTGGACGCCGGCCTCGACGTCACCGACGACGGCGACGAGGAGTTCTGGGTCGGCAGGAATCCGAAGTGACCGCGCTGGGTGACCCGCCCCTGTTCCTCGACGGCGACCTCGTCGACGAGTTGGCCTCGGTGGAGGTCGGGTTGGAGGCGGCCCGGGTCTCAGCCCGCGCCGAGGCGGTGACCGGAAGGGTGCAGATCGGCGACGGCCACACCTGGATGCGGGTGCTGGCCGGCATCCTGGGTGAGATCGGGATCGTCGGCTACAAGGAGTTCCACCGGGTCGGCAAGCGGGTCCGCTACCACGTCAGCGTCTTCGACCGGGACACCGCCGACATGATCGGGGTCGTCGACGGTCGCCGCATCACCAGCCTGCGCACCGCCTCGACGGCCGCGCTGGCCTTCGAGCACGTCGACGACGGCCGGCCCAAGAAGCTGGCAGTGATCGGCAGCGGCGAGGAGGCCAAAGAAGGACTGCGGGCGGTGGCCGCGGTGTCGACGCTGGCCGAGGTGGCGGTGTTCAGTCCCACCCGGGCCAACCGGGAGTCGTTCTGCGAGGCTCTCGGCCCCGTCGCAGGCGTGCCCGTCTACCCGGTGGACTCGGTGGACGCCGCGCTGGCCGGCGCCCAGCAGTCGTATGTCGCCACATCGTCTCTCGGCCCGGCGTTCCTGGAGGCCTGCCAGGTCGCCCATCTAGAGATGCTGGCCGGAATCGGATCGACCCGGCCCGATCAGCGGGAGCTGGTCGGCGATGTCTTCGCCGAAGCCTCGCAGGTGGTGTTCGACTGTGCCGACGCCCGTCACGAGCCGGGTGATGTCATCGACGCGGCCGAGCGATTCGGCTTCGACCCCGACCGGGCCGTGCTGTTGAAGGACTGGCTGGAGTCACCGTACGAGCAGGCCGGCGAGGGCCCGCTGGTCTTCAAGTCCATCGGCACCGTCGAGCAGGACCTCGCCCTGGCCCACCGGCTGCTGGTGGCCGCGCACGAGCGGGGAATGGGCATTCCCGCGCCCGAGATTGGGACCCTGCGCATCATGCGGGACTAGCTTCTTGAGAGAGGGGGCATCGCGATGGCACTGATCGACACCGATGGCGGGTTCCGGGTCAGCCGACGCATCTACCACGACCCCGAGATCCATCGCCGCGAGCTGGACTCGATCTTCAAGACGTCATGGTTCTTCGTAGGGCACGTCTCCGAGATCCCTGAGCCGGGCGACTACGTGACCAGGCCCCTCGGCGTCGACCCGGTAATCGTGAACCGGGGCCGGGACGGCACCGTCGGCGTGATGCTGAACTCGTGCTCGCACCGGGGCGTGAAGCTCTGCCGGCCCGAACGCGGCAACACCAAGGCCCACAGATGCTCCTACCACGGCTGGGCCTACGGTCTCGACGGCAAGTGCCTGGCCGTCACCTACGAGAAGGAGGTGTACGGCCCCGACCTCGACAAGTCGCGCTTCAACCTCCGCTCAGCCCGGGTCGAGGTCCTGCATGGGCTGATCTTCGCCACATGGGACTTCAAGGGTCCGTCGCTGAGCGAGGCCCTAGGCCACATGACCTACTACTTCGACGCGCTGTTCGGGAAGTTCGACAACGGGTTCGAGGTCATGGGCTCGCCGGTGCGGACCCGCATCCGCGCCAACTGGAAGGCCGAGACCGAGAACCTCTCCGGCGACGGCTACCACACCATGATCACCCACGAGACCGCGCTGCGGTTCGGGCTCTTCCCCAGCCCCGAGGACGTGGCCCCGTACGGCGACCTGATCGGACCGAAGTTCCCCGGACGCACCGTGCAGTGCGGCAACGGCCACACCATCCGGATCCAGCACCTGCCCATCGAGACCCACCCGCCCGGGTTCCTCGGATACCCGGAGGAGCTCTGGGGTGAGATCGAGCGCAACCTGAAACCGGGCCAGGTCGACATCATGGCCCGCACCTCGGTCACCCACGGCAGCGTGTTCCCCAACCTGTCCTTCCTGGAGAACTTCAAGACCGCCACCGACGGGCCCGGCTCGATGTGCCGCTACACCCGGCTCACCCTCAAGGTCCCTGTCGACGAGGGCTTGACCGAGATCTGGTGGTGGCACCTCGTGCCGGCCGACGCCTCCGAGACATGGAAGGAGCGTTCCCAGCGGGCCTACCTCAGGACCAACGGCCCCGGCGGGATGTTCGAGCTCGACGACAACGAGAACTTCCTCGGGATGGCCGAGGCCAACAGCGGGCCGGTCGGGCTCGACCAGTCCTACCACTACGTGGCCGGCACCCACCATCCCGACGCGCACGGCCTGGAGTGGCCCGGCCACGTGCAGGACGCCGACCGCAGCGAGCACACCCTCCGCGGCTTCCTCACCGAGTGGCGCCGCCGCATGGAGCTCACGGCTGTCGCCGAGCCGGCCGCGTCCATTCGATGAAGGCCCGCTGGGTCCATCCGACCACCACCGGAGGGCCCGCTCCGCTGCCGGTCCACCAGGAACTGGGCCTCTTCTACGCCTACGAGGCCGAGCTGCTGGACGAATGGCGCCTCAAGGAGTGGCTCGACCTCGTCGATGAGGACTTCACGTACCTCGTCCCCGTGCCGCTGGTGACCGACCAGCACCCCCAGCTCGGCTACGACCCGGGCGCTCTGTTCATGGACGAGACCCGGGAGTCGATCGACGAGAACTGGGTGGCACGGCTGACCGACGACAACATCGCGGTGTCGTGGGCCGATCGGCCCCCGGTCCGGACGCGCCGGTTCCTGTCAGCGCTCCGGGTCCGCTCGACGGACCGCTCCGACACCTACCTGGCCAGGCTGAACGTCCGGGTCGCGATGGTGCGTCACGGCACCCAGTCGGGGGACATGACCGGCGAGCGGTTCGACATTGTCCGCCGGGCGGGCGACTCGTTCTCGATCATGTCTCGGTTCGTCGTGCTCCTCGACGCGGTCGTGGATGCACCCCGCATCAGGACTATCGTCTGACCGGTTACGCGAAGGAGATTGCCTTGCGGTTGCGCAGCGTCAGTTTCGGAGTGCGGGACATCGAGGGCCAGGCCCGCTTCCTGCGTGACGTGTTCGGGCTCGTCCCGGAGGACAGCCAGAACGGTTGTGTCCGGTTCTCGGCGCCCGGATCGATCGAGCCTGCGATCACCACGCTTCGACAAGCCCCGATGGATCGGGCCGATGCGGTGGCCTTCGGAGTCGACAGCCGCTCGCTGGTCGATCAGATGCACGATCACCTCGTCGGGCTGGAGGCCGATCTGGTCGGCCGTCCCGGCCCGACGGTGGACGGCGGGTACGGCTTCGAGGTGTTCGATCCTGAGGGCCACCTGCTGTCGATCTCGGCCGGCACGGCCGTCCGTACCCGGCCACCACATGAACGCGGGAAGGGCCTGCCGCTCGACGTGAGCCACGTCGTGTTCAACAGCAGCGACAACGCCGCTCTCGCGGACTGGTACTGCACCGCGCTGGGCTTTCGGGTCACCGACTGGCTGGAGGACAGGCTCGTGTTCATGACCACCAGCCGCTACCACCATCAGGTCGCGCTGGCCGCCACGCCCGTGCCCGGCCTGAACCACGTGGCCTACGAGTGCGCCGACATCGACGACTTCATGCGGGCGACGGGTCGGGCCATGCGGCACGGCCATGAGATCCTCTGGGGTCCGGGTCGCCACGGGCCCGGCGACAACGCCTTCGCCTACTTCCGCTCCCCCGCGGGCTTCGTCTGCGAGTTCACCACCGAGCTGATGGCGGTCGACACCCCGGACTGGGTTGTGCGCACCTGGGAGGCCGTTCCGGAGCAGTCCGATCTGTGGGGCACCTCCAACCCCCGGCCCCCCGCCTTCGGCGCATCCGGCGACCCGGGCCTGGGGATCATCCCCGGCAGCCCCGAGGAGCTCCGAGCCGCCGCCTAGACCTCAGGACGACCCTCCGCCGGACCGGCAGAGGGTGTGTAGGCGTTCGGGGGTGAGGGGCAGGGAGGTGACCGCGCCGGGACGGCCTAGTGCGTCGTCAACGGCGGCCGCGATCACCGCGCCGCAGGCGTTGGTGCCGCCCTCGCCTGCGCCCTTGACGCCAAGCGGGTTCAGCGGGCTGGGGGCGTCCTCGGACAGCAGGATTTCCAGGTCGGGCATCTCCGCCGCGGTCGGCATCAGATAGTCCATGAACGTGGTCACCAGGGGCTGGCCGATCTCGTCGTAGCCGAAGTCCTCGAACAGCGCGCCGCCGAGGCCCTGGGCCGCGCCGCCGACGATCTGGCCCTCCACCAGCATCGGGTTGATGGCCCGCCCGATGTCGTAGGCGATCACGTACCGCTCGATCCCCACGCTCCCGGTGTCGGGATCGAGCACCACCACTCCGGCATGCAGGCCGTACGGGTAGTTCATGTGGCTTGTGGTGTACCACTCCTCGGCCACCAGCCCCGGCCGGTCCTGCACATGCGGCGACGCCGGACCGAGAGCCGACGCGACGGCGCCCAGCGACACGGCCCGGGTGGGCGAGCCGACTACTCTCACGGCGCCATCGACCAGTTCTAGGTCCTCCGGGCTGGCCTCGAGCATCTCCGCGGCGACCTCGATGGCGCGCCGGCGCAGGGCTACGCCAGCTGCGTGGGTGGCGGTTCCTGCCATCACGGTGGCCCGGCTGGCGAAGGCTCCCATCCCGTAGGACATCTGGTCGGTCTGGCCGTGGACCACCGAGACCGTGTCGAGCTCCACGCTGAGGACCTCCGTGCAGATCTGGGCCATGACCGTCTCGAAGCCCTGACCGACCGACGCCTCGCCGGTGGTTACCGTGACGCTGCCGGAGGGGTCGACCTCGATCCGGCTCCCGGCGAAGGGGCCGAGGCCGGACTTCTCGACGAAGAAGCCGAGCCCCAGCCCGACCAGCTCCCCGTTCGCCCGGCGCTCGGCCAGCGATGCCACCAGGGCCCGGTAGTCGATGTGGCCCATGACCCGGTCGAGCATCATCTCGTATTGCCCGGAGTCGTAGACGACCGGCGTCCCGAGCGCGTCGACGCCCCGCTCGAACGGCATCTCTTCGGAGCCGATCAGGTTGCGTCGCCGGATCTCGGCCCGGTCGATTCCCAGCTCGGCGGCTATCGCGTCCATTGCCCGTTCCCGCACGAAGGTGCTCTCGTAGCGTCCCGGCGCCCGGTACGTGCCGGCCGGGGTCTTGTTCGACAGCCGCACCCGGCCGGTGACCCGGTAGTTCGGGATCCGGTACGGGCCCGGCAGCATGGCCGCGGCCAGAGTGGCCACCGTCGCTCCGTGGGTGCGGACGTAGGCGCCCTGGTCGCTAATGAACTCCACTTCGAGGCCTTCGACCACGCCCGAGACGTCGGTGGCCACCCGCAGCCGGTAGCGCTGATCGCGCGAGTGGTTGGCCGCCACCAGGTGCTCCTGGCGGTCCTCGATCCACTTGACCGGACGGCCCAGCCGCAACGCGGCCAGCGCCACCAGGACATCCTCGGGGTACAGCTCGCCGCGCACGCCGAACCCACCCCCGACATGGGCTTCACGCAGCACGACCCCCGACGGCGGCAGGCCGAGCATCCGAGCCAGGGCATCACGGTTCTGGAACGGGACCTTGGCCGCCCCCAGGAACTCGAGCGTCCGGGTGTTGCGGTGGTGCACCGCCACCGCGCCCCGGCATTCCAGGGGTACGCCGGTGTGGCGCCCCACGCTGAACTCTGCCTCCAATACGTGCCCGGCCCGGGCGAAGGCCGCGTCGACATCGCCGGTCTGCTCCGTGAACACGTAGGCCTCGGTGTCGAGCCGCCCGTCGAAGTCGCCGAGCGCGCCGGCCGCGTCGAGCACCGGCGCCAGTTCCGACACCTCCACCACCACGGCCTCGGCGCCGTCCTCGGCGATGTACGGGTCGGTGGCGAACACCGCGGCCACGGGCTCGCCCACGTAGCGCACCCGGTCCTGGGCCAGGATCGGCTGGCGGTAGGGAACCATCTGGTCGGCACCCACCTGCCTGAAGTCGATTGGCGGGATGTCGGCCACGTCGGCGCCGGTCCAGACCGCGACCACGCCGGGCACGTCCAGGGCCTCGGCGGCGTCGATCGACTCGATCGTGCCGTGGGCCGCATGGGATCGGACGATCCGCATGTGGAGCTGGTGCAACAGGTTGATGTCGGCTACGAACCGGCCCTCGCCCCGCAGCAGGGGCTGGTCCTCGAGGCGGAGAACCGACTCGCCGATCACAGCAATCCCGCTGCCACCGCCGCTGGAGCTCCGATCACGATCGCATCTGGTCGCGGGCGGCGTGCACCGAGGTGATGATGTTCTGGTAGCCGGTGCAGCGGCAGAGGTTCGACGCCAGGACCTCCCGCAGTTCCTCGTCACCGATGTCGGGACGGGACTCGAGCACCGACGTGGCCAGCATCAGGAACCCGGGGGTGCAGAAGCCGCACTGCAGGCCGTGGTGCTCCCAGAAGGCCTGCTGGATCGGGTGCAGCCGGTCGCCGTCGGCCAGTCCCTCGACGGTGCGTATCGCCTGGCTGCCGCACTGCACCGCGAACATCAGACAGGACCGGACCGGCTCGTCGTCGACCAGGACGGTGCAGGCGCCGCACACGCCGTGCTCACAGCCCAGATGGGTTCCGGTCAGCCCGCAGTCCTCTCGCAGGGTGTCGGCCAGGGTCTTGCGCGGCTCCACCCTCACATCGTGCCGCTCGCCGTTCACGGTGAGGGTCAACTCGACGCGTTCCTGGCTCATGTTCGGCCTCCTGTCGTGGTGGGCTGCGCCCGGCGGATCAGCTCGCGTACCCGCGCCGGCGTGGCCGGCATCTCGTCGACTTCGATCCCGAGCGGCGAGAGCGCGTCCGAAATGGCATTCAGCACCGCCGCTGGGGCGCCGATGGCTCCGCCCTCCCCGACGCCCTTGGCGCCGGTGATCGAAGCGTCGGTGATGGTCTGAAGGTGTGTCACCTCAATCTGGGGGACCTCGCAGGCCGTCGGGGGCAGGAAATCCATTAGCGAGGCCGTCAACAGGTTGCCGTCGTCGTCGGTCACCAGCTCCTCGTAGAGGGCGTTGGCGATCCCCTGGGTCACGCCGCCATGGATCTGGCCCTCGACGATCATCGGGTTGACCTCCAGGCCGGCGTCGGCGATCACGACGAAGCGCTCGAGGTGGACATGGCCGGTGTCGGGGTCCACCTCGACGACAGCGGCGTGGCAGGCGTTCGAGAAGGTACCGCCCGGGTCGTAGGTGGCTGACACGCTCAGCCCGGGCTCCATCGGTGCCGGCAGGAGGTGGCTGCTGTGATGGGCGATGCGGGCGATCTCCGGCAGGGTGACGCCGACACTGGTTCCGGCCACGACCGCCGAGCCGTCCTCCAGCCGGATGTCCTCCGGACTGGCCTCCAGTTGGTGGGCTGCGATCTCTCGGAGCTGGGCTGCGAGACGCTCCGCCGCCAGCTTGGCGGCCCCGCCGGCGATGACCATCGACCGGCTGGCGAAGGTGCCCCAGCCGTAGGGGGTGGTGTCGGTGTCGCCGTGGACCACCGACACATGCCGGGGCTCGACGCCCAGCTCGTCGGCCAGCAGCTGCGACAGGGCGGTGGCCAGCCCCTGACCGTGGGGAGACGCGCCGATGCGGGCGGTCACGTCGCCGGACGGGTTCATCTCCAGTTGCACGGTCTCGTAGCCGGGGGTGATCTCCATGGCCCGGGCCGCGAACGCGGGGGTGCCGTAGCCGGTGCGCTCGCCAAACACCGAGAACCCGACCCCCACGTAGCGGCCCTCGGCCGCGGCCTGCTGCTGGCGACGGCGGAATCCCTCGAGGTCCAGCGCCTCGACCGCCGCGTCGAGCGTCTCGACGTAGGAGCCCGGATCGACCGGGAGCCCGGTGGGCATCGCGTACGGGAACTCCCTCACCAGGTTGGCCCGGCGGATCTCGACCGGATCGAGGTCGAGCCGGCGGGCGGCGGTGTCCATCAGCCTTTCCATGGCCAGGGTCAGCACCGGACGCGAGACCCCCCGGTAGGGCGCGATAGGGCACATGTTGGTGGTCACCGCCCGGGACCGCACCCGGTACTGCGACAGCCGGTACGGCCCCGGTAGCTCGGCCATCGCCATGAGCGGCTCGACGCCGAAGGTGACCGGATAGTTGCTGTAGGCCCCGATGTTGCAGACGATGTCGGCGTCGAGGCCCAGCAGCATGCCGCGCCGGTCGAAGGCTCCCCTCAACCGGTAGCTGTGGTCGCGGCTGTGCCAGGAGGCCAGCAGGTTCTCGGACCGGTCCTCGATCCAGGCGATGGTCGCCCCAAGCAGGCGGGCCGCCGCGACCAGGGCCACGTACTCGCGGGGCACGCACATCTTCTGACCGAACGCACCGCCCACCTCGGGGGTCACCACCCGGAGCTCGGCTTCACCGATATCCAGGATGTCGGCCAGCGCAGTGCGCAGCATGTGGGGCATCTGATTGGCGGCCGTCAGCGTGGTGCGGCCAGTCGCGGGGTCGTGGGCCGCCACCGCCCCGCGGGCCTCGATGGGCAGCGCGTTCTGCCGGTGGGCCCGGATGTCGAGGGCCACGATCTCATCGGCCTCCTCGAAAGCGGCGTCCAGCCCTTCGGTGGCGAAGCGGGCGTCGAGCACCACGTTGTTCCCCATCGGCATGTCGAGACCGGCATGGACCGTCGGAGCGGCCGGATCGGTGGCCGCGGCCGCGTCCAGAACCGGCCGGGTGGCCTCGATGTCGACGACCACCTGCTCGGCCAGGTCCTCGGCCTCGGCCCTCGAGCCGGCCACGACCAGAGCCACCGGCTCGCCCGGATGGCGCACGGCGTCCGATGCCAGCACCGGCGTCTCCAGTGCCACGAAGTCGGGCCGGTCGAGCCGGGCGCACATGGTGCGGATGCCTCCGAAGCTCGCCGCGGTGAGCACCGGCGCGCCCGGAGGCGCCTCGATCGAGCGGATCTCGCCGGCCGGGACCGGGCTGCGCACGAAAGCGGCGTGCAGCGTGCCGCGATGCTGGTCAGCGACATCGGCCACGAACCGGCCCAGCCCCCGGACAAGGGCCGGATCCTCGAAGCGGCGCAGCGACCGGCCGGTCCACCTCACGCCGGTGGTCATGCCTTCAGGATCCTCACGCCAGAGCCTGGTCCAACGCCCGGGTGACCATGGTCCGCACCAGGTCTCTGCGGTAGTCGGCCGAACCGTGGATGTCGCCGGTGGGGTCGACCTCGTCGGCGGCTGCGGCGGCGGCCGCTGCGACCGTCTCGGCCGTCGCGGGGCCGCCGTTGAGGACGGCCTCCGCGTTGAGGGCCCGCACCGGTCCTCCGGCCACGCCGCCCAGCGCGATGCGGGCACCGGTGATCGAGTCGCCGTCGCGCTCCACGGCCGTGACCGCCAGCACGATGGCGAAGTCGCCCCAGCGGCGGGCGAACTCGGCCATGCCGACGCCGCAGGAATCGCTCAGCCTGGGAAGGCGCACGCCGACCAGCAGCTCGTCGGGCTCCAGGCAGGTTGTGAAGGCCATCTGCTCGAAGAAGTCGCCGGCGCCCACGGTGCGTTCACTGCTCGCGCTGCGGCAGTGGACCTCGGCGTCGAGGGCGCAGGCCAGCGCGCACCACTCGGCCGCGGGGTCGGCGTGGGCCAGGCTCCCGCCGAAGGTGCCGCGGACCCGTATCGGGTAGTGGCCCACCCACCGTCCCGTCGAGGCGATCAGCGAGCCGAGAGGCCCTGCGATCGTGTTGTGCTCCAGGTCCAGGTGGCGCACCCGGGCGCCGATGGTGACGCCGCCGGGGTCGGTCGCCTCGATGCGGTCGAGATCGGGAACATGGGCGATGTCGACCAGCACCGCGGGCCGGGCCAGCCGGAAGTTCATGGCGGGCACGAGGCTCTGACCGCCGGCGAGGACCTTGGCCTCGTCCTGGTGCTCGTGCAGCAGGCTCAGGGCCTCCTCCACCGTCCGGGGCGCGTGGTACTCGAAGGCGGCGGGCTTCACGGCGTCACGGGACCCGCACCGGAATCTGAGAGGAGGATGCGGTGCTCACGGATCGACAACCCTATGCTCGCTCCGGCTTCGCGGGCGCATCGAGCGTGATCGCAGATCGGCTCGGGCCGGGGCGAGGCCGCAAACCGAAACAGATCCCAGACAGGAGGCGCCGTGCCCCGCAAAGAGGAGATCCGAGTCGACCACCTCAACCCGCCCATCAGCCACTACACCGACGCGACCCGGTTCGGCGACCTGCTCTTCATCTCGGGGTGCGGACCGCTCGACTCCGAAGGGAAGCTCGTCGGCGGCGACGACGTGGCGGCCCAGGCCCGGGCCACGCTGGAGAACATCGGGGCGATCCTCGACGCGGCCGGCGCCACCTTCGCCGACGTGCTCAAGGTCATCGTCTACCTCACCGACATCGGAGACCGGGCCGCCATCAACCCGGTGCGCCAGGAGTTCTTCGGCGACGAGCGGCCGTGCAGCACCCTGATCGGCATCAACGAGCTGGTTGTTCCCGGGATGAAGGTCGAGATCGAAGCCATAGCCGGCATCCCGAGCTAAGGCCGGAGCGTTATCGGCGGGGCCGGTCTCACTCTCAGTCGAATCCGAGCAGGCGCAGCAGGTTCCGGTCGGGCGGGCAGGGCCCGCCGATGCTCACGATCCGCTCGCCCCGGTCGGCCATGACCGCGTGCTCCACCCCCGCGGGCACATGTATGACCTGGCCGGCCTCGAACTCGAGCCGGGCGTCGTTGGTGAGGTCGCTGACCGTGCCCCGGCCCTCGAGACAGAAGATGGTGTCCTCGGATTCGTCGTGGGTGTGGGGGATGTTCTCCTCTCCCGGTTCGAGCACGACGTAGTTCATGTTGGCCACCTCGGCGCCGACGCCGGGCCAGACCACGAACCGGGCGTCGCTGGAGATCATGGGCGCCAACAGGGAGGGCGTGTCCCGGTGAAACACTCGGATGGCCATGGTCAGTTCTCCAGATGGTCGTACAGGGCTGGGTCGGGAGGGCAGGGCCCGCCGATCAGCAGGGCACCGGCCGGGCCGGCCTCGATGCGGTATGTCGTTCCCGCGTCGATGTGGAGCATGGCGCCCACGCCAATCTCGAAGCTCTCGCCGCTGCCGGGGTCGACGGCGGTCGCCGATCCCTCGCACAGGTGGTAGACGGCGTCCGACGGGTGGCTGAGGGGCTTGGTCCTTCCGTCGCCGTCCAGCCTGACCAGGTGCATCGACCGGTGCAGGGCTCCGACCCCCGGCCAGACGACCGCGAGGGCGCGTCCCCCGTTCTCGACGATGGGCAACTCGGGACAGGCCTCACCGCTGTCCAGAACTCTTACGACATCCACGGCCCGCACCATAGTGTCCAGCTACTCGATCCTTAGAGCCCGGGTCGGGCAGGCCTCCACTGCCAGCTCGGCGTCCTCTTCGAGGTCCGGGCCGGGCTCCTCGACGAGGATGTGGCACACCATGTCGTCCCGCACCTCGAAGACGTCCGGGGCGATCATCTCGCAGTTCGCGCTGCCGATGCACTTGTCCACCTCGAGCACGACCCGCATCTGTTACTTCCTCCGCAATCGGTATCCGCCTCAGCCCGACGATAGCTAGCCCACGTGCCGCGGCAAGCAGCGAGTCCGTCAGGTGTCGGGGCGTACTTCGGCGAAGCGGTCGATGCGACGCAACTCCGGGAACAGTATCCACCACGCCGCGACCACCGCCAGCGTGCCGACCCCGCCGAACACGACTGCGCCGGCCACGCCGAGCAGCGCGCCCGCGATGCCGGACTCGAACGCGCCGAGTTCGTTGGAGGCTCCGACGAAGGTGTACTCGACGGCCATCACCCGGCCCCGCATGTCCTCGGGGGTGGCCAGCGGTACGAGCGTGCTGCGCACGAAGACGCTCACCGAGTCGGCCCCGCTCAACGCCAGCAGTGCGATGAACGCCACCGCGTATGAGCGGGTGAGGCCGAGCACGATCGTGCCCAGGCCGAATGCGCCGACAGCAACCATGAGGATCACACCGACCCGGCGCTTCAACGGCCGCACGGCCAGCACGGCCATCGTCACCAAGGCTCCGATCCCCACCGCGGCTCGCAACCATCCGAGGCCGACCGCACCGACTCCGAGCCGTTCCTCGGCGATGGCAGGAAGGAGCGCCACCGCCCCACCGAACAGGACCGCGAACAGGTCGAGGGAGATGATGCTCAGCACCACCCGGTTCCTCCGGATGAACCGGAGTCCCTGCAGAGCGTGTACGAGCACCGCCCGCACTCCGGATCCGACGACGGAGGTGGAGCGGGCCACCCCACTGGCGGGCACGACCGCGAGGAGGGCCGCCGCCCCCAGCGACACAACCGTGGCCAGCAGGTAGGGCGCCGCGATGTCGACCACGAAGACGAAGCTGAACACGACCGGCCCGACGACGAAGCCGGCCTGCCAGCCGGACATGCATACGGCCACCATCCGCTCGACTGCTCCCGGAGGCGCCATGTCGACCGGCATGACCCGGCTGGCCGCGCTCAGCACCGACCGGGCGCATCCGAAGGCGAACACGAGGGCGAAGATCGGCATGACCGATGTCGGGTCCGACGCGACGTAGAAGTACAGCCCCGCAGATGCGGCCCCCTCGCCAACGAGTCCGACGGCGTACATCAGGCGCCGGTCGAACCGGTCCGACAGCACGCCGCTGAGCGGCGCGAGAAGCAGGGTGGGGACGAACTCGGCCAGACCGAGCCAGCCGAGATCGAGCGGCTTGCCGGTCATGTCGAAGACCTGCTTGCCCAGGATGGTGATCTGGCCCACCGTCATGGCCGCAGTCAGGAAGATGATGACCGGCAGGGCCCAGAGCCGCGGGCCGATCCGGGTGGACTCCGCTGCCGACGCCCCGGAGCTTGGCTCCGTCGAATCGTCGTTCGGCATCGACCAACGCTAGAAGGCCGAGCGTCTACTGGCTAGGCGTCGGGGCGGCTTCGTCGAAGCGGTCGATGCTGCGCAACTCGCCGAAGGCGAACCACCAGATCGCCACTACCGCCAGGGCGCCCACGCCGCCGAACACCACCGCGCCAGCCACGCCAAGAACGGCTCCGGCCACGCCCGACTTGAACGCACCCAACTCGCTCGAACCGCCGATGAACACGTACTCGACCGCCATGACCCGTCCCCTCATCTCCTCGGGAGTGGCCAGCGGGACAAGAGCGCTGCGGATGAAGACGCTGACGGCGTCGGCCGCTCCCATCACCAGCAGGGCCGCGAAGGCGACGGCGTAGGCACGGGTCAGTCCGAGCACGACCGCGCCCAGGCCGAAGGCAGCCACCACCACCATCAGCGACGGACCCACCCGCCGCCGGAGCGGCCGCACCGACAGGGCGATCATCACCACTGAGGCCCCGATGCCGAACGCAGCCGCCAGCCAGCCGAGGCCCACCGCCCCCACCCCGAGGCGCTCTTCGGCGACAGCCGGCAGCAGCGCATGGGCCCCGCCCATGAAGACGGCGAACAGGTCGAGGGAGATCGCTCCGAGCACCACCCGGTTGCGGCGGACGTAGCGCAGGCCCTCGAGGGCGTGTGCGAGCGCAGCCCGCACCCCGGCCCCGGCCGCCGACGCGGCCTTCTGCACTTCGCTAGTAGGCAGGAGCATGAGCAGGCCGATCGCGGCTCCCGAGGCCCAGGCGGCCAGGAGGTACGGAAAGGCCGGATCGACCTCGAAGGCGAACCCGAACGAGGCGGGGCCGACGATGAAGCCCGCCTGCCAGGCGGCGACGTTCAGCGCCACCGTCCGCTCCCGGGCCGTCGCCGGCGCCAGATCCACCGGCAGGGCCCGGCTCACCGCCATGAGGAAGGCCCGAGCGGTGCCGAACACCACGACCAGGCCGTATATCGGAAGCACCGACGTGGGATCGGTGGCCACGTAGAAGAACAGGCCGACCGAGGCGAGGGCCTCCCCTCCGAGACCCCACGCGTACACGAAACGACGCTCGAAACGGTCCGCGACCATGCCGGTTATCGGTGCGAGCAGGAAGGCGGGCACGAACTCCGCCAATCCCAGCAGCCCCAGGTACAGCGGCTGGCCGGTCATGTCGAACACCTGCTTGCCCAGGATCGTGAGCTGCCCCATGGTCATAGCCATCGAGAAGAAGGTCACCCCGAACAGGGCCCAGAGCCTCGGGCCGATCCGGGCCGCCTCCACCGCCGACGACCCGGCGCCCGCCGCCGGTGAATCGCCGTTCGGCATCCACCCAACGCTAATGCGCCCCCGGAGGCCGAGCCCTAGCCTGCGAATCCCATGTCTCTGCCCCCTCTAGGCAACTTCCTGCCCGACACCGGTGGCGCCGACGAGTTGCTGGACGCCTTCATCGAGTGGTCGGCCGCGGCCGACCTCGAGCTCTACCCGCACCAGGAGGAGGCGGTGCTGCGCCTGCTGGCCGGAGAGAACGTGGTGCTGTCCACGCCCACCGGCTCGGGCAAGTCGCTGGTGGCCCTGGCCGGTGCCTTCGCCATGCTCGCGCAGGGCCGTCGGGCCGTCTACACCGCCCCGATCAAGGCGCTGGTGAGTGAGAAGTTCTTCGAGCTGACCGCGGCGTTCGGTCCTTCCGAGGTGGGCATGGTCACCGGCGACGCGTCGGTCAACGGCGACGCCCCCGTCATCGCCTGCACGGCCGAGATCCTGGCCCAGCGAGCCCTGCGATCCGGCGCGGAGGTGCCCGCGGACCTGGTGGTGATGGACGAGTTCCACTACTACGGCGACCGCGACCGCGGCTGGGCCTGGCAGGTGCCGCTGCTCCAGCTTCCCAGGCCCCGGTTCCTGCTGATGTCGGCCACCCTCGGCGACACCAGCGCCCTGCGCCGCGACCTGACCGCCCGCACCGGGCGCGACACAGCCCTGGTCGCGTCGGCCGAGCGTCCGGTCCCGCTCGATGTCGAGTACCGGGAGACCCCGCTGCACGTGTCCATCGAGCAGCTGCTGGAAGCCGGCCGCGCCCCCGTCTACATCGTTCACTTCACCCAGCGCGAGGCCACCGCCCGGGCCCAGAGCCTCACCAGCCTCAAGGTTCTCGGACCCGCCGAGAAGGAGGCGGTGAAGGAGGCCGTGGGCGGTTTCCGGTTCGACACCCCGATCGGCAAGGACCTGCGCCGCTTCGTGCTGGCCGGCATCGGGGTGCATCACGCCGGGATGCTGCCCAAGTACCGGCTGCTGGTGGAGAAGCTGGCCCAGCAGGGTCATCTCAAGCTGATCTGCGGCACCGACACCCTCGGCGTGGGCGTCAACGTTCCCATACGCACGGTGCTGTTCACCCAGCTCTACAAGTACGACGGCCGGCGCACCCGGGTGCTGTCGGTGCGGGACTTCCAGCAGATCGCGGGCCGGGCCGGGCGGCGGGGATTCGACACCGTCGGCAGCGTGTGGGTCCAGGCCCCCGAGCACGCGGTGGAGAACAAGCGGGCCGAGATGCGAGCCGCGGGCGACCCGAAGAAGCTGCGCAAGCTGGTGAAGAAGAAGCCTCCGGAACGGGGCTACGCCCACTACGACGACAAGACCCTCGCCCGGCTCTGGGAGGGCACCCCCGAGACGCTCGAGTCGAGCTTCGACGTGACCCACGCCATGATTCTCAACGTCCTGGACCGGCCCGGCGACGGCTGCACGGCCATGAAGCGCCTGCTGGTCGACAACCACGAGCCCCGCCCCCGCCAGCGCCGCCACATCCGCAAAGCGGTCGGTGTGTTCCGGTCCCTGATCGACGCGGAGATCGTGGAGGTGCTCGACGAGCCCGACGACCGGGGCCGCCCGGTGCGGGTGAACCTCGACCTGCAGGACGAGTTCCGGTTGAACCAGCCGCTCGGGCTGTTCGCGGTGGAGGCCGTCTCGGTCCTCGACCCGACCGCGGCCGACTACCACCTGCAGGCCCTAAGCGTCGCCGAGTCGGTGCTGGAGGATCCGATGGCGGTGCTGCTGGCCCAGCGGGACCAAGCCCGCGACGAGCTCATGACCAGGATGAAGGACGAGGGCGTCGAGTACGAGGAGCGAATTGCCCGGCTGGCCGAGGTGACGTGGCCCAAGCCGGAGGCCGAGTTCATCGAGCCGGCATTCGAGGTGTTCGCCCGCCATCACCCGTGGGTCGGGCATCTGCGTCCCAGCCCCAAGTCGGTGGTGCGCGACATGGTCGAGCATGCCGACACCTTCAACCAGTACGTGAGCCGCTACGGGCTCAAACGCTCCGAGGGCCTGGTGCTGCGCTACCTGACCGACTGCTACAAGGCGCTGGCCCAGACCGTGCCGGCCGCGGCCGTCAACGACCGCCTGGCCGAGGTGATCGAGTGGCTGGGCGCGCTGGTGCGGGAGGTGGACTCCAGCCTGCTCGACGAATGGGAGAGGCTGCGAGCCGTCTAGCTCAGCGCCGTTTCCCGCTCTTGTTCGCTGCGCTCACGGGCCGCTCGGGCCACGGCCTCGCTCCGCGCTGCGCGGCTGCCCGACTCGTGGCCTACCCGCTCGGCCTCTGGGGCCGGGCTCGGCCCGTCTTCACGTCGTCGCCGTAGGGCAGGAACGACCCGAAGTCGGGCCCGCGCCGCAGGCTGTGCCCGCCGTCGACGTTGATGGCGGTGCCGGTGATCCAGCGAGCCTCGTCCGAGATCAGGAAGGCCACCAGCGCGGCCACATCCGAGGGCTCGCCGACACCACCGAGAGGCGTGTTCCGGACGTAGCTGTCGTACACCGCGGAGTCGCGGGGGATGGCCTCCATGATCTCCGTGGCGATGAACCCGGGCCTGACCGCGTTGAAGCGCACGCCCGCGGGCCCGAACTCGTCGGCCGCGTTGCGGATCATCGCCTCGATGCCGGCCTTGCCCGCGGTGTAGGCCCCGAAGTACGGGTGGGTCACCGCCCCGGCCAGCGACGACATCGCCACGAAGGACCCTCCGCCCGCGGCGGCCATGCGTTCGGTGGTGTGCTTGATGGTGAGCATGGTGCCGACCACGTTGAGGTCGAGCACCCGCTTGAAGTCGTCGGTGTCGAGCAGGTGGTACGGCCCCATCCGTCCCCCGCCGCCGGCGTTGGCCACCACGCCGTGCAGGTGTCCGGCGGCATCGGCAGCAGCCTCGGCCGCCCGCGACATGTCGTCCTCGGAGGTCACGTCGGCGACCTCGTAGGACACCGATCCCCCGTCGCCGCATGAGATGCTCTCGGCGGCCTCGGCCAACCTCTGCTCGGTTCGCCCGCAGATCGTCACCGCGGCCCCCTCGGCCGCCAGCCGTGCCGCGCACGCCCTTCCGATGCCGGTGCCGCCTCCGGTGACTAGGACTGACCTGCCCCGCAAACGGCCGGACGTTGGAGCGGGGCCGGTCACGAACCGTCGGCCGGGGCCCGGCCGGTGGCCCGGCTGATGAGGTCAACCAGGCTCGGACAGCCGTCGATCTTGGAGAACCTGCGGTCGACATACAAGAGGGTGGCGAAGATCAGCAGGAAGGCCGCCACGAAGTTCACGACCTGTCGGGTGACCAGGAACAGGTTGACCCCCGCGCTGTTGTAGAGCCAGAAGTCCCACACCGCCGAGCCGACCTCGTAGACGGTGATCACCCAGGTGACGTTGCGCAGCGTGGACAGGAAGTCGGGGTTGTGCTTGAGCTCCTCGGGCAGGTTCAGGAAGCGATGGGCCACCCACACCATGAACGGCTTGCCGATGAGGATGGTGACTGCGGCGGCCACACCGACCAGCATCTTGGTGCCGATGCCGATGCCGAAGTAGACGGCCTCGCTGCTGACACCGAAGTCCACCAGATCCCGCTCGACCGCGATGCTGATCGCCGCCCGGGCCAGGAGGTACCCGGTGATGGCGGGCAGCCAGGCGCCTATCGGCAGGCCCCGGCGGCGGCGGCTGTAGGCCGCCTTGACCGACCATGCGGTGGCCGCGATCACGGCCACCTCGGTGTTCGCGAGGTTGTAGAAGACCAGGAACAGCACCACCGGCATGAACTGGTCGAGGTTGCTTCGCCAGCCCCACACTGCCTGGCGGGACGTCCTGGCGAGTTCCCGGGGCTCGGTCGCCGAACTGCCGGAATCGACGGGCTCGGGCACCTCGGGCGGAGCGCCCGGCGCCCCGCCCGGTTCGGCGCCCGACCGGTCGGCCCCCTCGTTCACGGAGCGAGAGCCGCCCATGCCTGCGCGGTGGCCTCGTCGCCGATCACCGCCAGCGAGTCGTCGTCGAGCGGCAGCCGGTTCCACATGGCGAGGAACAGGGCGCCGCCCGGTCCCCGCACCGCGGCGTCGCCCTTCACATGGGCACGTTCGAACACCACGTCATCGCCCTCGGCATGCACGATCCACTCGCCCTCGCCGTCGGTGCGGTGCAGGTGGAGGCTCCCTGCCGGCAGATCCCGCCGCTTGCGATTCTGGGCGTTGGGCAGCACGAACTCGAAGAACTCGTCCACCCCGTCCCTCGCCTGGTCGCCGTCGACCGGGCCGGTGGCCCCGACAGCGTTCTCGGCGTCCCAGCGGTGCACGCTGGTCTCGTGCAGCATCCGGCGGAAGTAGAAGCCCGCATCGGACCGGGGCGACCAGTTCCACACGGGGGTGTCGGGCTCGATTCCTGCCAGGGCATCGACGAGCCGGCCGAGCGCTTCAGCCGCGAAGTCCACCGCCGAGTCGTCGTCGGGCACCTGGGGCATCTGCTCCCGGCCCAGGGGCTCGGTGGCCCGGCTGGCCACGTAGCTGCCGACCAGGCCATGGACCCAACCCATGTGCCCGGCCAGGTCGCGCAGGTTCCAATCGCCGCAGGTCGGCACCGCGGCCCTGAGATCGGACCGGGCCACCTCGATCAGGCGGCGGCCGTCGAGTTCGATCTGGTTGACGATTGCGTCTCTGTCCATGGTCACAGTCTGGCGGTGAGCCGCCCGAGCGCGACACCCCGTGCCGGCCGGGGCAGGATAGGCGAATGAGAACCTACGCAATCAGCGGATCAGCCTCGGGCATGGGCGCAGCCACCCGGCGACGGCTGGAGGCCGCCGGGCACCGGGTCATCGGAATCGACCTGCGCGACGCGGAGGTGATCGCCGACCTGGGAACGGCTGAAGGGCGCGACGGGGCGGTGGCCGCCGTGATCGACGCGGCCGGCGGCGTACTGGACGGCGCGGTGTCGGCTGCCGGTCTGGGGCCGCCGGTTGCTGGTGAGCTCATCGCCAGGGTCAATTTCTTCGGATCGCGGGCTTTGCTGGAAGGGCTGCGGCCCGCCCTGGCCGCCTCGGGCGCGGCCCAGGCAGTGCAGTTCGGCTCGAACTCGTCCACGACCACTCCCAACCTGCCGGATGATCTGATCGCCGCCTACCTCGACGGCCGCGAGGAGGACGCGGTGGCGATCATCGGGTCGGTGGATCCGGTGTTCGGGCCCGCCATCGCCTACGGCGGTGCGAAGCTGGCCATCACCCGGTGGTGCCGCCGGGCCGCGGTCACCGAGCCGTGGGTCGGCGAGGGCATCCGGCTCAACGTGATCGCTCCCGGACCGGTCGACACACCCCTGTTGCGAGCGGGCCAGGTCGACGAGGTGTACGGCCCGTTAATGGAGGCCTTTCCCGTACCGGTGCCCGAAACCCCGCAGGCGGATGACCTCGCCGCCTGGGTCGAGTTCCTGCTGTCGCCGGTGGCCCGGTTCGCCTGCGGCTCGGTGGTCTACGTGGACGGCGGCACCGACGCCTTGACACGCGCCGACGACTGGCCCCGCACCTTCACGATGTGACCGGCTAGCCGAGGCGGCGATGCAACTCGGCCACCAGCAGGCGTAGTTCGTCGGAGCAGCGGTCGAAGTCGTCCTGCTCGCCCGCGCCGGGATCGACGATCTCCTCCCACGCCTCCGGCGCGAGCGCGTCGAGTCCAAGATTTCTCACCCTCTGGCCGAGGTCGTGGGCCTCGGAACCGCCTTGGGGAGGCATCAGGTCCCTCGCCAGCCGCCGCAGCGATCCGGTGATGGGCGCCACCTCAAGGATATTGCGCCGCACCCAGTGAAGGTGGAGCGGCTCCATGACGACCACCAGATCGGCCTCGGCCGCGTCGGTGGCCCGGAACTGGCGGGACCGGTGAGCGTGGTCGGTGAGGCCGTGCCGGGCCAGGGCCGACCGGGTGCGGATACCCATCGGATGCCCCTCCACGGTGAGGGTGCCGGCGCTGCGAACGTCGAGCCGCCGGCGGGTGTCGAGGGATCGCAGCATGGCCGCGGCCATCGGCGACCGGGCCGCGTTGCCCGTGCACACCATGTACACCACCGGCCGCTCGCGCCGAGCCTTCGCTCCATCCTCCTCCGCCACCACAGCGGCTGACCCTACGACCGGAACTCGTGCTTGCGGATGTTGGTGGGGTCGATCACGTTGCGGATGAGGTGGAGCTCCTCGCCGGTGGGCAGGCGGCTGGCGGGTACCTCACCGGGCACGACGAGCTCGAAGGGGGTGGCCGCCAGCACGTCGTCGAGGGTGACGCCGGGGTGGACGGACCGCAGGCGCATGGTGCGGTCGGGCGTCTCGAAGTCGTAGGCGGCCAGCTCGGTGACCACTCTGCGGATCTCGTGGAAGCGACCGCTGGGCCCGGGCAGCTCGGCCACCCGGTCGTAGCCCGGCCCTGACACCACGTCCACGCTCTCGGCGAATGTGCGGGCCTGGCTGGGGATCCAGTAGCTGGTGGTGTGGTTGATGACGTTGCCGGGCGCGCCCCGCAGCCCGAGTAGCTGCGCCTTGGGCCGGCGGTAGTCGCCGATGGCGGCGAAGTTCTGGTTGCCGTGGCAGTCGATCTGGCTGGCGCCCATCACCACATGGCGGCGCCCCGACCACGCTTGGTCGAACACCGTGCGGAACGGGAGGTAGCCCTCCACCACGACACCCTCGTCGCCTGAGGGATCGCCCACGGTCGTGCCCAGCGCCAGCGTGCCGGCCACCGCGTAGGCGATGGTGTCGGTGAGCATCAGGTCGGGCTCGAAGCTGGCCCGGGCCAGCCTGCCCGCCGCCACCGGGAACGGGCCCATCGGGTGGCACAGCAGCTCGCCGTCGCCCCGGAAGGCCTCGGCCAGCGCCACCAGGCAGATCTCATCGATGGTGGCGTCGCTCATGTCGGCCTTCTCGGCTGGGCTTCCGGCGTCGCTCATGACCCCGACCCCGCCCCGGCTCGCTCAGCCAAGCGAGCCCGGTATTCGTCGTGCGAGGGCAGGTCGAGCCAGTCGGCCTGGAACCGGGCCCAGGCCTCGGGATCCCGGGCCGTGGCCGCGTACTCCCGCTGGAAGGCCTCGTCCCGGCCGTAGTCGGGCGGGCACTCGGTGAAGTGAGCGCCGCCGGGCGCTTCCACCACGCCGTCGGTGTGCAGGCGCGGGATCCTCAGCGTGTGGACCGATCCCTCTCGCAGCAGGTCCTCAGTGGCCACCAGCCGCTCGCACGACATGAACGTGCGCTTGGCCGCCATGGCGAACAGGTCGTCGAAGTAGAGGTCGGGACCGAGGAACTGCCCGTTGCCGGCGGCGTCGGCCCGGTTCATGTGCACCAGCGACACGTCGATGTCGAAGGCGGGAACAGCCACCAACTCGGTGCCGTCCTCGTAGGGGCTCGTCACCGTCTTCAGGTCCGGGTTGTAGGTGAGCATGTCGGAGCCCAGCCCGGCCCGGGTCGGGTAGAAGGGCACCCGGTGGGTGGCGGCCAGCAGCCCCAGGTAGAAGGCCCCCTCGTCGTACTCGCGGGCTTCGACCGTTCCGGTCTGGCGGGCGATCCGGAAGTGGGGCTCGAGCGGGATGGAGTCGAGCGACACGAACCCGTAGGTGAGCTTGCGGACCCGGCCCGCGGCGCACAGCAGACCGACGTCCGGTCCTCCGTAGCTCACGACATGAAGGTCCTTCAGCCCGCTGCGCAGGATGGCCCGGACCAGAGACATCGGCTTGCGGCGCGATCCCCAGCCGCCGATGCCGATGGTCATGCCATCGCTGAGCTCGACGACGACATCGTCCTCGGTCATCCGCTTGTCGGGCACCGCCCGACGGTAGAGCGCCGGCCGTGCCGCTGCTACTCCCGCCGGCGCGAACTGGCAGCGCAATGCGCGTATGCCGTGCAAAACGCTGCCAATTCGACACGCAGCCGCCGCCTGGCCGCGAACTGGCAGCGCAATGCGCGTATGCCGTGCAAAACGCTGCCAATTCGACACGCAGCCGCCGCCTGGCCGCGAACTGGCAGCGCAATGCGCGTATGCCGTGCAAAACGCTGCCAATTCCCCGGCGGCGATAGCTTCGAGGCAAGCCTGCCTATCCTCCGGGGTGCCGCATGCCCGACAACCCGCTCGACATGACCGGCCGGACCGTGATCGTGACCGGGGCCACCATGGGCCTGGGCCGGGTGATCGCCATCAGGTTCCTAGAGCACGGCGCCGACGTAGTCGTGTGCGCCCGCCGCGAGCCCGACGCGCCGGTAACCGCGGCCGGACGGGAGGCGGTCTTCGTGGTCGCCGATGTGCGCGACCCGGAACAGATCGCCGCAGTCGTGGATGAGGCGGTGGACCGCACCGGCCGGATCGACGTGCTCGTCAACAACGCCGGTGGCGCCCCGCCCGCGGACACGGCCACGGTCTCTCCCCGGTTCAACGAGAAAGTGATCGCGCTCAACCTGCTGGCCCCGCTGACCTTCGCGCAGGCCGTGCACCCGGTGATGAGCACCCAGGAGGGCGGCGGGGTGATCATCAACATCTCGTCGGTGTCGAGCATCCGCCCCGCCCCCGCCAGCGCGGCCTACGGAGCAGCCAAGGCCGGACTGGACAGCCTGACCCGGACCCTCGCCCACGAGTGGGGCCCGTCCATCCGGGTGCTGAGCGTCATGGTCGGGCTGCTTCGCACCGAGCAGGCCCACCTCTACTACGGGGACGAGGCCGGGATCGACGCCGTCGGTCGCACCCTGGCATCGGGCCGGCTCGGCGACCCCGACGAGATCGCCGGCGTGGTGCTGTTCTGCGCTTCGCCTCTCGCCTCCTACATTTCGGGAGCGTCCGTGCCGGTGCACGGCGGCGGCGAGGTGCCCTCCTACCTGCTCGCCACCACCGGCGAAGTGGCCGAGTTCCGGCCTGGCTCCAAGCCGTGAGAGTCCTGAGCTCCAGGCGGGCAGGCCGCAGCGCTGTCCTGCTGGTCGGGATGTCTGCCCTGCTCATCGGCATCCAGTCCGGCGCGGCCGCCCACGAGGGCGAGGACGAGCCGCTCCCCACCGACACCGGAAACGAGCTGAGGCCCGTGTACGAGGTCCCTGCGGGCGCCGACCGGATAATCGGATCCCCCGACCCCGGACCCGATCCCCTCCACTCCGGCGACCGGGGCGGAAGCCTCCAGTTCGTCACCCTGGGCGCGGTGGCCGTCGCAGTCGCCTTCATCATGTGGCGAATCGCCCGCTCAGGCCGGCGGACCGCTCGCATCCAGCTTCCCGAGCACAACCCCTGACCCCAACCGTCACCGCGAAATGGGCGATAATGGCCCGATGAGAACGGTCAACCGCTGGTGCGGGTATGTGCACATCCTGCTAGGCGTCGCCGTCGCGGTGCAGTTCGTGGCCTCCCCCACCTACGACTTGGACGCGAGCGGCGACGTCTGGGACGTGCTGGTCATCCCCATGGCAGTGGGCGCGGCCTCGGCCGTCGTCTTCAGCCTGATCCGGGTCCAGCAGTCGCGGGAGTCCGAGGAGGGGGCCGATCTCAGATCGGTCTGCATGCTGATCGCCTCGGCGGCCCTGTTCCTGCTCTACTACCGGCTCTGGCTGGCCTGGTGGGTGTTCGACGCGGCCGAGACTCCCCCGGCGGACCTGCGGCAGGTGATGTGGTACTTCATCGACGTGCTGTTCGTACTGGTCAGCATCGCCGTCGGCCGACACTTGCTGCGCGCTGCAGGCGGGCAGGAGGGACAGGGCTGAGTCCCAGGACCCGGTAGTCCAAGGCTGCGTCCCAAAACCTGATAATTCTGATCGGATTTGTGTTGTATCGCGCCCGAGAGTGCGCTACCCTCTCGAATCCCGACTTTTCTTATCGGAATTATCATATTCAGATGCCCAGCGCCCCGACCCCATACCCCGTGAACCTCCTCCTCGCCGGACAGCCCGTCCTGGTTGTCGGCGGCGGTCCGGTCGCGGCCCGCAAGGTGGAGGCGCTGCTCCGCGCCGGCGCCCGGGTGACTGTGGTAGCCCCGGCCTCCGCCAAGGCCATCGCCAACCAGCCCAACGTGACCTGGCTCCGACGGAGCTACCAGTCACCGGAGGCGGGCTCCTACCGGCTGGTCGTCACAGCGACGAACGACCCGGCGGTGAACGCCCGGGTGGCCCGGGACTGCGAAGTCGCCAACGTTTTTGTCAACTCCGCTGATGACCCGGCCAACTGCACCTTCACTCTGCCGTCGGTCGCCCGGCGCGAGCACCTACAGGTGACCGTCTCCACCGATGGCCGCAGCCCCGCGCTGGCCCGCTGGCTCCGCCGCCGTATCGAGCGGGAGATCGACTCCGGCTACACCACGCTGCTGGAACTGCTGGCCGAGACCAGGGCGGAGGCCAAGGCCGCCTTCGGCACGTCGGAAGCACCGGGCTGGGGGGCCGCTCTCGACGGCGGCCTGCTCGAACTCGTGAGGGTCGGGCGCGTTGACGAGGCCCGCTCCCTGTTGCGCGGCCACCTCGGACTCCATGCCCCCAAGAACGCATCCACCGAGGCGCTGGCATCGTGACCGTCCATCTCGTGGGCTCGGGTCCCGGTGACCCCGAGCTGCTGACCGTCCGGGCCGCCGGCCTGCTGCGCGAGGCCGACACGGTGGTCTATGACCGGCTCGTCGATCCGGCGGTGCTCGATCTCGCGCCGCCGTGGGCCGAGCTCATCTGCGTGGGCAAGACGCCCGGCGCTCCGAGCCCGTCCCAGGACGACATCAACGCCATCCTCGTGGACCGGGGCCGCCGCTTCGGCTGCGTGGTGCGGCTGAAGGGCGGCGACCCGTTCGTGTTCGGCCGCGGCGGCGAGGAGGCCACCGCCCTGCGGGCCGCCGGCCTCGATGTCGAAGTGGTCCCCGGAGTGACCTCCGCGGTGGCCGCGCCGGCTGCGGCCGGCATCCCCGTCACCCTGCGAGGCGTCTCCAGCGGCTTTACCGTCGTCACCGCCCACCAGGATCCGTCCTCGGGCCGGTGGCTCGACTGGGACGCGCTGGCCAGGGGCGGCACGACGCTGGTGATCCTGATGGGCGCGGCCCGGGCCACCCAGATCGCCGACCGGCTCCGGGCCGGCGGCATGGCCGACGACACGCCGGTGGCAGTCATCAGCGCGGCCACGACCAGCGACCAGAGCATCGACCGGACCGACCTGTCCGGCCTGCGACGCCTCCGGGTGTCCAGCCCGGCCACCATCATCGTCGGCGCGGTCGCGGCCACCGACGTGCTGGCCGCCCAAGAACTCAGCGCCATCTCGAACGCCTTAGCGACCCAAGGAACTGTGCCATGACCCTGCTGGAGCCACGCACCGCCACCCCGACGCCGGCCGAGCCGCCCGGGCCGCCCCCCGCCCGGGGCCCCGTCGACCCCGAGATACGCGCCGACGTCGACAAGTACCGGCAGCAGTACGCCCGGTTCCTGAGCGGCGAGCTGAGCGACGAGGTGTTCCGGGTGTACCGGCTCACCAACGGCATCTACGGGCAGCGCCAGGGCGGCACCAACCAGATGGTGCGGGTCAAGGTGCCCTACGGGTCCATCCAGCCCGACCAGCTCGAGATGCTGGGCTGGCTGGTCGACGCCTACAGCCGGGGCTGGGGCCACATCACCACCCGCCAGAACATTCAGTTCCACTACGTGCAGCTCGATCAGATACCCGAGGTTCTCGAGCATATGGCGTCGGTGGGCCTCACCACCCGTGAGGCCTGCGGCGACACGGTCCGCAACGTCCAGGGGTGTCACCTGGCCGGCGCCTGCCCCCACGAGGTGCTCGACATCACGCCTTGGGCCGAGGCCACCTACCGGCACTTCGTGCGCAACCCGATCAGCCAGCGCCTGCCCCGCAAGTTCAAGATCAACTTCTCGGGCTGCGAGTCCGACTGCGGTCAGGCGATGTTCAACGACGTCGGCGTGATCGGTGTGGTCCGCCGGACCGACGCCGGCGAGGTCGAGAGCGGCTTCAAGGTGTTCATCGCGGGCGGTCTCGGCACGACGCCGCACCCTGCTCTGGCGCTAGAGGACTTCACCCCCCGCGAGGAGTTGCTGCCCACCATCGAGGCCTGCCTGCGGGTGTTCGACCAGGCCGGCAACCGAGACAACAAGCTGCGGGCCCGCATGAAGTGGCTGGTCGACACCCTCGGCTTCGAGGAGGTCCAGCGGCGGGTGCTGACCCAGCGCAAGTTCCTGGTGGCCTCCACGTCCTGGCCCGGCGGCATCCCCGCCGAGGTGCTGGCCGGCGGCGACGACCCGGCCGGTGTCGGCGACGACCCGGCCAACGTCACCGCCATCGGCCACGGCACCCCGGTGACCCTGGGCACCGGCAACCCCTACGAGCGCTGGGAGCGGGCCAACGTGGTGCGGGGTGTGCGGGACGGCACCGTCTCGGTGTACGCCCAGGCCCATCTCGGCGACATCACCGGCGACCAGTTCCGCGCCCTGGCGGCCCTGCAGCGCGACCTCGGCACGGACGTGCGCCTCACCAACCGCCAGAACGTGGTGTTCAGGGGCATCCACGTCGAGGACCTGCCGCTGGTCTTCGACCGCCTCTCCAGCATGGACATGGCCCAGCCCGGCGCTGAGTTGTCACGCGACGTGGTTGCCTGCCCGGGATCGGACACCTGCAATCTGGCAGTCACCCAGAGCCGGGGGCTGGGCCACGCCATCGGCGAGCGCCTGGAGTCAGAGGGTCTGGCCGAGGTGGGCGGCATCCGCATCAACATCTCGGGATGCCCCAACTCGTGCGGCCAGCACCACGCGTCGGACATCGGGTTCTTCGGAGCGGAGCGGCGGGCCCACGGCCGCAGCGCGCCCGGCTACCAGATGCTGCTCGGCGGCCACATCGGCTCCCAGCAGATGCACTTCGGCGAGAGGGCTTTGCGCCTGCCCGCCCGCAACGCCCCCGAGGCCACCGCCCGGGTGATCCGGCGCTTCACCGAGGAGCGGCAGGCCGGCGAGGACTTCCGGGACTGGATGCAGCGGGTCGGCGGCGCCCGGGCCGTGGCCGAGGCCCTCAAGGACCTCGACCAGTTCCCCGCCTTCGACGACGACCCGTCCTTCTACGTCGACTTCGACGAGACCGGCCCCTACACGGTGGAGACCGGCGCCTCGGAGTGCGCCACCTGAGCCAGCCCGTCGAGCGATATTGATGCGGATCTTGTACGCATAGGGCACATTTTCCGCCTCAATTTCGAGAGACCCGGGTCAGCGAGCGTTGAGCTCCACCGCCACCGGATGGTGGCAGGCGACGAAATGGTCGGCGTCACCTACCTGCTCGGTGGCCGGCTCGACCTCTCGGCACACGTCGGTCGCCCGCGGGCAGCGGGTGTGGAACCGGCAGCCGCTCGGGGGCGACGTGGCCGACGGCAGCTCGTCGCCGATGTCGCCCTCGCTCACGTCCACGGTGGGGGCCGGCTCGGGAATGGACGCCAGCAGAGCCCGCGTGTACGGGTGGGCGGGACTGGAGTAGAGCTCCTCCGTGCTGCCGATCTCGCACACCTTGCCCAGGTACATGACCACGATCCGGTCGCTGACGTTCTTCACCACCGACAGGTCGTGGGAGATGAACAGCACGGTCAGGCCGTACCGCCGCTTCATGTCCTGGATCAGGTTCAGGATCTGGGCCTGGATGGACACGTCGAGCGCCGACACCGGCTCGTCACAGATCAGCACCTTGGGGTCGAGGGCCAGAGCCCGGGCGATGCCGATGCGCTGACACTGACCGCCTGAGAACTCGTGGGGGCGGCGGTCGCCGTACCTGGCCTCCACCCCGACGGCCTCCATGAGCTCGTCGATGCGGTCGCGGCTCCAGGATCCGATGTCGTCGCCCCACACCGCCAAGCCCTCGCCGATCACGTCGCGCACCCGGCGCCGGGGGTTGAGCGACGATATGGGATCCTGGAAGATCATCTGCAGGCTGGGCCGCACCCGGCGCAGGTCCTCTCCCTCGAGGTCGGCGAGATCCTGGCCGTGGAACTGCACCTCCCCGGCGGTGATGTCCACCAAACGGATGATGGCCCGGGCCACCGTCGACTTGCCGCACCCCGACTCGCCCACGATTCCGAGGGTCTCGCCCTCGGTGACGTCGAAGGTCACCTCCGAGACGGCATGCACGACACGGCGGCGCCCGGCCGGGAACTGCACCACCAGGTCCCGGACCCGCAACAGCACCTCGTCGCCGCGCAGTTGGGCGTGGCCCGTCCCAGCCATCAGCCGGCCCCTCCCGGATCGCCGGTGACGGGCAGACCCGCCACGGTCACCCCCGCGGCCCGGTTGGCCGTGGCCGCGGCCTCGCCCCGCTCGGTGCCGGTCGGGTGCAGGCAGGCGAAGCGGTGCAGGCCGACCAGGCCGCTCAGCTCAGGAACGCCGTCGAGGCAGTCGGCCTGGGCATAGAGGCAGCGGGGAGCGAACGCGCAGGCGTCGGGCGGGCTGATCAGCTCGGGCGGACGGCCCGGGATCGGGTCGAGCCGGTGGTGGACGGGATCGTCGATGCGGGGGATGGAGCGCAGCAGGGCCTCGGTGTAGGGATGGCGCATGTCGACGAAGAGCGTGCGGGCGTCGGCCGTCTCCACGATGCGGCCCGCGTACATGACGGCCACGTCGTCGGCCCGGCCGTGGGCCACGCCGAGGTCGTGGGTGATGAGGATCATCGCCATGCCCCGGTCGCGACGCAGTTCGTCGAGCAGGTCCAGCAGGTGCTTCTGGACGGTCACGTCCACTGCGGTGGTGGGCTCGTCGGCGATGAGCAGCCGGGGCTGGCAGGCCAGCGCCATGGCGATCACCACCCGCTGGCGCAGGCCTCCCGACAGCTCGTGGGGGTACTGCGACACCCTCCTGGCCGGCTCGGGCATGCCCACCGCCTCCAGCAGGTTCTCGGCCTCTTCCAAGGCCTCGCCGCGGGACCGGCCGAGGTGGTAGCGGAGGGTCTCGGCGATCTGCTCCCCCACTCTCTTGACCGGGTTGAGCGAGGTCATCGGGTCCTGGAACACCATCGTCATCTGCACCCCGAAGAAGTGCTTGGTGCCCGTCGCGGCCAGGGCCCGCACGTCCTGGCCGGCGTAGGTCACTTCGCCGCTCACCAGCGCGGAGCGGGGCAGCAGGTTCATGAGCGTCTTGGCCGTGACCGACTTGCCCGAGCCCGACTCGCCCACGATGGCCAGGGTCTTGCCCTCGTACAGGTCGAAGCTCACGCCGTTGACCGCGTTGACGGTGCCCCTCTCGGTGGGGAACCGCACGTGCAGGTCGCGCACCGACAGCAGCGGGACGGGAGCAGCGGTCGTCTGGTCCGGAGCCATCAGAAGGCCAGCTCCTTGACATCGAAGTACTGGCGGATGCGGTCCCCGGCGAAGTTCAGGGCCAGCACGGTGACGAACATCACCGCCACGGGGAACATGGCCACATGGGTCGCGTTCTGGAGGTCGCGAAGGCCGGCCCCGTCGACGATCATCTTGCCCCACGAGATGGCCTCGTCCCCGGCCACCGACAGGCCCAGGAAGGCGAGCGAGCCCTCGGCCACCACCGCCACCGCCATCCCCAGCAGCGTGAGCGCCCCCATCGGGATGACCACGTTGGGCAGGAGCTCGCGCACGATGATGCGGCCGTTGCGGGCTCCGAGCACCCGGGCCGCAGCCACGAACTCGCGCTCCGCGTACACGAGGGTGGAGGCCCGGGCCAGCAAGCCGACGGGCGCGACGGCCAGGATGCCGATGGTGAGGCTCACCACCAGCAGGCTGCGCTCGAGGGTGGCGGTGATGAGGATGGCCAGCACCAGCGCCGGGAACGACAGCAGCACGAAGAAGGCGAAGCCCACGGCTTGGTCGAGCCGGCCCCGGAAGTAGCCGGCCAGGATCCCCAGCGCGCCGCCGACCACCATGCCGAACACGATGGCGAAGCCGCCGACCGCGAGGCTGATGCGGGCGCCGTACATGGTGCGGGAGAACACGTCCCGGCCCAGGGCGTCGGTTCCGAACCAGGCGCCCGCCGACGGCGGCTCCCGGGGCCCGGAGTACCCCACCTTGGTGGGGTCGGCGAAGGGCAACATCGGGGCGAACAGGGCGATGAACGCCATGACCACGAGCCAGATCACCGCCAGCCAGAAGCCGACCCCCAGGCGGCGGCGCACGGCCTCGTCCTCACCCGGGCCGCCGGGCTCGGGCCCCTTGCTGGACCGCACGAGGCGGAAGACCCGGAACCGCCGCAGCAGCCGCTGCCGGGAGGCCCTGCCCCTGCGGGACGGCCGACCGTCGGGGTTCACCGGGCCCTCACCCTCGGGTCGAGCCAGCTGTAGAACAGGTCCACCATGAAGTTGATGATCACGAAGGTGCATGCAACGAGCATGACGATCGCCAGCACCACCGGGAAGTCGTCGCGGACCACCGCGGTCACGATCTCCCGGCCGATCCCGGGGATGCCGAAGATCTGCTCCACCACCAGCGACCCGCCGATCATGGCCCCGGTACTGACCCCGAAGACGGTGACGACCGAGAACAGCGACGGCCGCAGGGCGTGGCGGAACATAATCCTCATGGGCGGCAGGCCCTTGGCCCGGGCCATGTGCACGAAGTCCTCCTGGAGGGTGGTGATCAGGTCGGTGCGCAGCAGCCGCTGGTAGCTGGCCGCCAGGGGCAGGCCGAGGGTGAGCGCCGGCAGCACCATGGAGAACACCAGCCCGACGACGCTGTCGCTCTCGTAGGCCGAGGGGAAGATCTGCCAGCGCAGGGAGAGCAGGTACAGCAGCACCACGCCGAGCGCGAAGTTGGGCACCGACAGCAGCCCGAAGGAGGCCACCGTGGAGCCGCGGTCGAAGGCCCGGTTCGCCCGGTACGCCGCGACCACACCCCAGGGGATGGCCACGCCGAGCGAGACGATCTGGGCCATGACCAGCAGGATCAGCGTCTCGGGCAGCTTCTCGCGGATGATCTCCGCCACCGGCTGGTCGTTCTGGAACGAGGTGCCGAAGTCCCCGGTGACCATGTCCCCCACCCACAGCAGGTAGCGGACGGGCACCGGCCGGTCGAGGTGGTAGGTGGCCCTGGCCTCGGCCACGGTCTCGCAGTCGCTGCGGGCCCGGTCCAGCGAGGGGTCCTCGGCCGATCCGGCCTCTATGGCCTCGCAGTCGAGCTCGGCCATCAGACCGACCACGTTGAACAGCGGATCGCCGAGGAAGTTCATCGCCGAGAACCCGAGGAACGTGACCGCGAACAGCACGGCCACCAGCAGGACCAGCCGCCGGATGAGGAACCGTGCCACGAGCCGCTACCGCCCCGGTCGCCGCGACATGATCATCGAGGCGCTACCCAACTCAAGTACGGCAGTCACTCGCCACCGAGATTACTACTGCGCCTACTGCAGTGCCCGCCACGCCCCGTAGCCCTGATCGCGCCGCCCCGGGGCCGGCGGCTAGCCCAGCCACACTCCGTTCAGCAGCACCCGCCCCGAGTTGTTGCACCAGAGTTCGGTTCCGTCGGGAGACGCCTGACCGCAGATTCTGTGAACACCGTCCCGGGCCCCGACCGCCCAATTCGTGTGGTAGTAGAAGATGTAGGTGTAGCTGTCGCGGATCATCTCCTGGATCCGGCGCCAGATCTCAACCCGGCGGTCGAGGTCGTCGATGGCCCGGGACTCGAGCATGAGCGCGTCCCGTGCAGGGTCGCAGTAGCGGGCGAAGTTGAGCGAGATGAACCCGATGGAGTCGCACTCCAGCCACAGCGCGGCGCTGTCGGGGTCGATGGTGCCGAACTGCCGCCAGTTGACCACGTCGTAGTTGCCCAGCACCACCTCGTTGATCAGCTTGTCCTGCAGGATCTCGACCGGCGTGACGTTGAAGAACTCCTCCCATGCGTCGATCTGCAGATCAGCGATGCGCACGTTCTCCACCGAGGGCCCGCCGAAGTGCAGCTCCATGTTGATCCTTCCGGCGGAGCAGTTCTCGGGATGGTCGGCGCAGTAGGCGGCGACCAGCGGTCCCGCCCTCTCCGGCATGTTGGTCTCCTGCTTGACGTCCGGGTTGTGCCAGATCAGGTCCGGATGGAACATCGTGTCGGCCGGCGGCGAGGTGCCCTGGCGGATCAGCTCCAGGTACCCGTCCCGGTCAGCGGCGAAGGTCAGGGCCTGGCGGGCCCGGATGTCGTCGAAGGGCGGTCGCCCCGAGTTGATCACGGCGAAGCCCTCGTCGGACCGCAGATTCTCGATGGTCCTGACCCCGGCGCTCTCGCGCATGATGAGCGTCGCCTCGGCATTGGTTGTAATGGCCAGGTCGAGGTCTCCGACGCTCAGGCGCTCCGCGGCGATGACCATGTCGGTGATCGGGTAGACCTCGATCCGGTCGACGTAGACCGGCATCCGGTCGGCGGCCCAGTAGTCGGGGTTGCGCACCAGCGTGGTGGCCACGTCCTGGACCCGGCTGGAGATCATGAACGGCCCCTGCCCCACCGGTTTCTGGTTCAGGGTCGGATCCTCGCGGGCCAGCTCCAGCCACTCCGACGGCAGGACCATTCCCAGCTGGCCGGTCAACGCCAGCGGGAACCGGGCCGACGGCCTGGCCACCCTCATCTCGACGGTCAGGTCGTCGATCTTGGTGATGAAGTCGCCCGCCTCGATCGTGTTGCGGTACACGAGCGAGATGACGGGGTCGGCGAGTTGGGCGCTGATGGTCGCGACCACGTCGTCAGCGGTCATCTCGGTGCCGTCGTGGAAGCGGACTCCCTCGCGCAGTCTCATCCGCCACACCGTGGCGTCATCGTTGCTGGTGAACGACTCGGCCAGGTACGGGATCCAGTTGCCCTCTGCATCGAAGTAGGCCAGCGGATCGAACATCGGGTAGGCCATCACATAGGCCGACACCGCGAAGTTGTTGGCCGCAGGGTTCAAGCCGTCGGCCTCGCCATCGACCGCGACCCTCAGGGTCCCGCCGGCGAGCGGCAGCGGGTCCGCGGGCGCCTCGACACCGGTGCCCGCGCCCTGAACGGCGACGGTCGTGGTGGCGTCTAGCGGTGCTACCAGGGAGCCTTCGTCCTCCGGAGACCCCTCCCCGGCCACATCAGGCGACACCGCACCGGTTTCTGCCCCTCCGGCACGGTCGCCGTCAGCGGCCGAGACGTCGGAGTCGGAGCGTTCGGGCGATGCCGCCGGCTCCGCCTGGGCGGACGGCTCGGCGGTCCCGGCGGTGCTCACAGACTCGTCGCCGCCTCCCCCGCACGCGGCCAGGACAGTCGCGCAGGCCAGCAGCGCCGCCGGCCACCGGAGCCGGAGCCCGCCAGTCAGTGGTCCCCTAACTGAGCCACAGCTGGCTCAACCAGGTCTGGCCCTGGTTGTTGCAGAGGATCGGGTCGCCGGTGGGCCCGATCTGGCCGCAGATGTTCTCCACATTGTCGCGGGCGCCGATGGTCCAGTTGGCGTGGTTCACGAAGATGAAGATGTAGGCGTCCCGGTTGATCTCCTGGATGCGGTGCCAGATCTGCACCCGCCGGTCGAGGTCTTCGACCCTGCGCTGCTCGTATATGAGCTCGTCGCGCTCCTGATCGCAGTGGCGGGCGAAGTTCAGCGAGATGAAGCCGATCGCCCCACACTCCATGAAGAGCGCGTCGTTGTCGGGGTCGATCCCCCCGAACGCGAAGGCCTGGGCCACGTCGTAGTTGCCCAGCACGACGTCGATGAGCAGATCCTGGAGCGGCTTGACCGAGGGCTCCACGTTGAAGTAGTCGCCCCACATGTCGACCAGCAGATCGACGGCGCGGTCGCTCTCCACCGACGGGCCGGACAGGCCGAAGCGCATGTTGATCTTCCCGCCGGAGCAGTTTTCGGGGAGGTCGGCGCAGTAGGCGGCGACCAGCGGTCCCGCCCTCTCCGGCATGTTGGTCTCCTGCTCGATGTCCGGGTTGCGCCAGATCATGTCGGGATGGAACATCGTGTCGGCCGCCAGCGTCGTGCCCTGCCCCAGAAGCTCCACATACAGATCCTGGTCGGTCGCGAACGTCAGCGCCTGCCGGGCCCGGATGTCCGAGAACGTCGCGCTGGCCGCGTTGATGATCATCGTCGACTCTTCCGAACGCTGGTTCTCGATGATGGTCAGCCCCTGGTCCGCCGCGTCGCGCAGGGTCAGGATCGCCTCTGCGGCGGAGACGAGGATCAGGTCGAGGTCTCCGGCGATCAACCGCTGAGCAGCCACGGTCTGGTCGGTGATGGGATATATCTCGATGCGGTCGAGGCCGATGTCGATGATGTCCGCGGCCCAGTAGTCGGGGTTGCGCACCAGCACCGTCCTCTCGCCCAGTATGCGGCTCTCGACCATGAACGGGCCGGTGCCGACCGGCATCTGGTTGAGCGTCGAGTCAGCGGCGGCCAGCTCGAGCCACTCCGACGGCAGGATCATCCCGAGTTGGCTCGTGAACGCGATCGGCAGCCTGGCCGACGGTCGAACCCCCTTGAACTGGACCGTGTAGTCGTCAATCTTGACGATGGGCGCGTCGAGGTCGAACCCGGGCCTGTAGACCACCGAGATCACCGGGTCGGAGAACTGCGCCTGGAACGTCGCGACCACATCATCCGCGTCGAGTTCGGTGCCGTCGTGGAACCGGACTCCCTCGCGCACCTTCATCTGCCAGGACGTGCCGTCGCCGATCTTGGTCCACGACTCGGCCAGGACCGGCACCCAGTTGCCTTGGGTGTCGAAGTAGGTGAGAGGGTCGAAGATCGCGTAGGCGATGTTGTTCACCGACCCCGTCAGGGCGTTGGCCGCGGGGTTGAGGCCGTCGCCCTCGGCGGAGATGGCGACTTTCAGGGTGCCGCCGGACTGGGGCTCCGGCTCGGCTGGTTCCTCCACAACGGCCTCGGCGCCGTCGTCGTCGGCAGGCGGCGGCGCGGTGGTGGTGTCGATCGGCGCTACCAGCAGTTCCTGCTCTTCTTGCTCCTCTACGGGCTCGGACCCGGCTTCGGAGGTCGCGCTGGTCCCGTCGGTATTGCCGTCGGTGTCAGCCGGCTCGGCCGGAACGGTCTCCTCGGCCGGCGCGGAGGGCTCGGCCGCCGGCGAGGACGGCTCGTCGCCGCCGCCCCCGCACGCACTCGCGATCAGGGATAGGGCGAGCGCGACCGCGGACCACCACCTCCAAGACCTGTCGATCCGTCGAGCAGCCATTCCCGATTGCCCTCCCAGTAGAGGCCGGTGAGCCGGCGCCTAGCCGTGAAACTTCGCCAGACAGCGCTGCTGGCCCGGCAATGCTATTGGCGCATCCGTGCGAAACAGGCGTATTAGAGCGTCAGCTCAACCACACCTGGTGCAACTGCACCCGGCCCTGGTTGTTGCAGAACAGTTCCACCCCGTCGGGGGATGTCTGCCCGCAGATGTTGTGGACGTTGTCACGGGCGCCGATGGTCCAGTTGGCGTGGTTGAAGAAGATGTAGGTGTAGGAGTCCCGGAGATCCTCCGAGATCTGGTGCCAGATCTCCACCCGACGGGCCCGCTCATCGGGGTCCCGGTTGCTCAGGGCCCGCTGCTCGAACAGCAGGACATCGCGATCGGGGTCGCAGTCCCGTGGCCAGTTGAGCGAGATCAAGTCGATGGAGGCGCACTGGATCCACAGCACATCGTTGTCGGGGTCGACCGCGCCGAACTGGCGCCAGGTCACCACGTTGAAGAACCCGATGGCCGTCTCGGTGATGTGCTCGTCCTGCAGCAGCTCATTCTGGTGGACGTTGAAGTAGTCCTCCCAGCTGTCGATGAGCAGCTCGGCGATGCGGGTCTGCGCGACCGACGGGCCTGAGAACTGGAGCTCCATGTTGATCTTGCCGTCGGTGCAGTAGGGGCGGCGCTGCCCGGTGAAGACGGGCCATTCATGGTCGCCGGGATTGTCGGCGCAGTACGCCGCCACCAGCGCCCCGGCCCGCTCGGGCATGTTGGTCTCCTGCTTCACGTCCGGGTTGTGCCAGATCAGGTCCGGGTGGAACATCGAGTCCGCCGCCGGTGCGGTGCCCTGGCGGATGAGCGCCACGTAGGCGTCGCGGTCGGTCGCGAACGTCAGCGCCTGGCGGGCCCTGATGTCGTTGAACGGGGGCTGCTGGACGTTCATCATGGCGAAGTCCTCGCTGGACCTCACGTTCTCGATGGTCCGCACGCCCGCGTCCGCAGAGTCGCGCAGGGTGAGGATGGCGTCGGAGTTGCTGGTGACCATCAGGTCGATGTCGCCGGCCGCCAGCCGCTCGGCGGCGATCACGGTGTCGGTGATGGGGTACACCTCGATGCGGTCCAGGTAGATGTCGGTGATGTCGGCGGCCCAGTAGTCCGGGTTGCGCACCAGCACCGTCCTCTCGTCCTGGACCCGGCTCTCGATCATGAAGGGGCCGGTCCCGACCGGGAACTGGTTGAGCGACAGATCCCCGCCGAGGACCCGGGCCAACCACTCCGACGGGGCGACCATGCCCAGCTGGCTGGTGACGTACTGGGGGAAGTTGGCCATGGGCTCCAGCGGGTTGAACTGCACCGTGAGGTCGTCGACCTTCACGACCCCGCCCTCCGCGGGATAGAAGGGACGGACCGCCAGTGAGACCTCCAGGTCCTCAAGCTGGGCCTCGTAGGTGGCGACGACGTCGTCGGCGTCGAGGGTGGTGCCGTCGTGGAAGCGCACCCCTTCGCGCAGTTTCATCTGCCACGACTCGCCCCCGTTGATGGCGGTGAACGACTCGGCCAGGTATGGGATCCAGTTGCCGCTGGTGTCCCAGTACGCGACGGGCTCGAATATCGGGTAGGTCATGACGTAGGCCGACACCGCGAAACTGCCGGACGTGGGGTTCAGGCTGTCGCCCTCGGCCTCCACACCGACCCGCAGCGTGCCCCCGAACTGCGGCACCGTCGTCGTCGGCGGCGCCTCAACAACGGCCTCCTCGCCGTCCTCGGCCGGCGGCGGCGCGGTGGTCGTGGTCGTGGTGTCCACCGGCGCGATCAACGGCTCCTCCACGGCCTCCGGCTCGGTGTCGGCCGGAGCGGGAGTCGCCTCGCCTGCGTCCGCAGCGTCAGCGGCACCGTCGGCGTCGTCGGCGGCTGAGTCAGCGGACCCGGAAGGAGCGGCCGTCTCGGTGGTCTCGACCGCCTGGGAGGGCTGCGACTCGCCGTCGTCTCCCCCGCCGCCGCATGCTGCCGCGATCAGGGCGAAGGCGAGCACGGCTCCGAGCCACCATCTCCAAGGCTTGTTGATCCGTCTAACAGCCATCCCTGATTGCCCTCCCGTGTGAGACCGATGAACCGGCGCCTAGCCGCATAACTCTGCCAGATAGCAGCACCGGCCCGCCAGTGGCGTCGCGGTGACGGTTGATCAAAGGCGAACTCCCGGCGCCCCGTCAGGGGTGCTGGCTGCTGACCGAGACGACTTCTCCCGTCATGTAGCCGGCGAGATCGCTGGCCAGGAACACCATCACGTTGGCCACCTCCCAGGGCTCGGCCGGCCGGCCGAAGGCCTCCTGCCGGGCCAGGTCGGCCAGCAGCGTCTCGTCGGCGGTCTTGGCCAGGAACGGGTGCCAGGCCAGGCTGGGCGCCACGCAGTTCACCCTGATGCCGTGCTCGGCCGCCTCCAGCGCGGCGCAGCGGGTGAGGGCCATCACCCCGGCCTTGGCCGCCGCGTAGTGGGCCTGCTCGGCCTGGGCCCTCCAGCCCGACACCGAGGCGTTGTTGACGACGGCGCCGCCGGTGCCCTGATCGATCATGCGGCGCAGCGCGGCCCGGGTGCACCGCATGGTCCCGTCGAGCGTCACCGAGAGCACCGCCGACCATTGCTCGTCGGTCATGTCCACCAGGCGCACCGACCCGCCCAGCCCCGCGTTGTTCATCATCACGTCGATTCCCCCCAGCCGCTCCGCCGCAGTGTCCATGAGCGCCTGGACATCGTCCTCGGAGGTCACGTCGCACGTCACCGCGGCGGGCCGAGACCCGGTTTCGGCCTCCAGCCGGTCGCAGGTGGCGGCCAGGCGCCGGTCGTGGATGTCCGAGATGAGAACCGTGGCGCCCTCGATCAGCGCCCGGCGCCCGACAGCCGAGCCGATGCCGGCGCCGGCCGCGGCGGTGACCACCACCCGCCGGCCGTCGAGCAGGCCCCTCCCGGGGGGCTCAACAGGCGGCTCGGGCCAACCCCACTCGCCGTGCTCGGAAGCCATGGCTCACCCGCCGGCCATCTCGGCCATGCGCCGCTCGAGATCGGAGATCATCGGGTTCGGCTCCTGACCGATGGTCCTGGGAAGCGACTCGGCGATCTCGTCCGGTGTCCACCGGTCGCCCGCCGACCACATCGACCGGACCTCCTCCGGTTGGTTCCACACCGAGATCCGCCTACCCACGACGGTGTAGATCTGGGCGTTGACGTCCCGGCCGGCGTCGCTGAGGAGGTACACGGCCATGGGGGCCACCGCCTCGGGCTCGCCCGTCTCGATCTCGAACGGCACGTTCTCACTCATCCGGGTGCGGGCGGTCGGGGCGATGCAGTTGGCGTTGATCGCCGGGCCGCCCCGCAGCCGGATGGAGGCCGCGGTCATCGCCGCCGAACGGGTGAGGCTCACGATGCCGCCCTTGGCCGCCGAGTAGTTGGCCTGAGCGGTGGATGCCGAGAACGCCCCGGAAGTGAACCCCACCAGCGAACCGCCCGACGGCTGCTTACGCATCCGGGCCAGCGCGGCCCGGTACACGTTGAAGTGTCCCTTGAGGTGGACGGCCACCACGTGGTCCCACTCGTCCTCGCTCATGTTGAACAGCATCCGCTCCCGCAGCACGCCCGCCGGGCACACCACGCCGTCGATGGTCCCCCACTGATCGCAGGCCGCCTCCACGATGGCGGCGCCCACATCGAATCGGGACACGTCGCCCGCCACCGCGATCGCCTCGCCGCCGGCGGAGCGGATGTCTCTTACGGCCGACTCGGCTACCTCGCTCGAGGGGTCCGAGCCATCGAGAGACACGCCGTAGTCCGCCACCACGACGTTGGCTCCCTCGGCCGCGCAGGCCAGCGACACCGCACGGCCGATGCCGCCGCCGCCGCCGGTGACCGCGATCGTCCTGCCTTCGAGGTGCCCGCTCACGCTGTGTCGCCGGGAGTCAGCTCCAGTGACGGAGCTCTAGCTCTCGTCGCCCCGCTCGTCTCGGCGGCGCAGCGAGGCCAGGATGTCCACCCCGGTGGCGGCCTCGATCTGCTCGGTCATGGCCACCAGCGACGCCGGGAGCTGGCTCATGAGCCCGGGTATGCCTCCGCGGGAGCCTCCGTCGCCGTTGCCGTCGCCGTTTCCGCCAGAGCCGGCGCCGGTGTCCACCACCGCAACCCGGTCGATGGACACGTTCTGCACGGTGGCGACGATCTTGTCGATCAGGTCGGGCAGCATGTTGAGCACCAGCACGTCGTGGCCGTCGGCGCCGGCCGCCTGGTACTGGTCGGTCAGCCGCTTGAACACCTCGACTTGGGCCTTGCCGTCCTCGACGATCGTGGCCGCCTCGGCTTGGGCCTGGAGCTGGCGAGCCTCCAGGTCGGCGCGGGCCGGCACCACCACATCGGCCTCCACCCGGCGCTTCTCGAGCTCGATCCGCTCGGTCTCCAGTTCCTGGCTGGCCACCGCCTTGGCCGTCTCGCCGGCGACCAGGGCCTCCTCCTCGCGGGCCCTTGAGATGGCCTCCAGTTCCGCGGTTCGCACCCGCAGCGCGTTCTGCTCCTCGACGATCTTCTTGTCGGCCTCGATCTGGGCCACCTGGGCGGTGCGGCGGGCGGAAGCCTCGGCCTGCTCGGACTCGGCGGTGCGGTTGGCCTCGGCCACCCGGGCGTCGCGGATCACCTCGGCGGTGAGGCGCCGGCCCACCGACTCGAGGTAGTTCACGTCGTCGGTCACGTTCTGGATCTTGAGCACGTCGAGCTCCAGGCCCAGGGTCTTGATGTCGTCGTCGGCTTCGTCGATGAGCTGCTGGCTGAACTTGAGCCGGTCCTCGTTGACCTCCTCGGGCGACAGCGTGGCCAGCACGCCGCGCAGGTTGGCTTCGAGAGTCTCCTTCGCGATCCTGCCGATGACGCTGCTGTCAGTGTGCAGGAAACGCTCGGCGGCGTTCTCGAGCAGCCCCTCGCCGCTCGACACCTTGACGTTGGCGATGCCCATCACGTTGAGGGGTATGGCGCCCCGCGAGTAGGCGTTCGATACAGCCACCTCGAGGGGGATGGTGTTGAGGTCCATCCAGGCGACCCTCTCGATGAGCGGGATCCGAAGGGTGCGACCGCCCTTGAGGATCCGGTAGCCCACTGTTCGGCCGTCGGACAGGGTCCGCTTGCGGCCCGAGATGACCGCCACCCGGTTGGGCGGGCAGATCACGATCAGGGACTTGACGATCAGGATGACGAAGAACACGGCCAGCGCCAAGGCGATGCCGGCCACGATTGCTGAGGACATTGCGCCTACCCTCCCACGCGCCTTCACGCGTCTCGGAAGCCCACTGCCCAGCCGAGCGTACCAGCCTGTCCCCACGGGCAGCCAGGGCACTCCCCTCAGAGCCATCTAATATTTAGAGATATTTCATTATTTTATATTGCAATGAGCTATGCGGCATGGTAGGGTGACGGCGTGGCGGGACCAGAAGCGCTCAGCGTCCAGGGCGAGAACACCGCGACTGCAGCCGATCCGGAGGCCGTACCACGGACGGCCGTAGCGCCGGGGCCGAGCGTCGCGTTCCAGCGCTGGCCGCAGCTCATTCCCCTCGCGCAGCTGGTCGCGGTCGTGCTAGGAGTGTTCGCGATCATCTGGAACCAACAGCAGACCACCGACGGCCTGCGCACTGAGCTGCGCTCCGAGATCGGCGGGCTGCGGGCGGAGTTCTCCGACGAGATCGGCGGGCTACGGGCGGAGTTCTCCGACGAGATTGACGGGCTACGGGTCCAGGTGGCCGAGAACGGAGAGCGCCTGGCCCGCATCGAGGGCTTCCTCGGGATCGGAACCCCGGACTCCGCAACCGATCAGGCGCGCCCCGCCGCGGGAGATGACCTCGGCCCGGCGAAATAGCTCCGCCGCAAGCTCGGCGACGACGCCGACAACCCCACATATATCCACACCGAGCCCCGCGTCGGCTACCGCATGCCAGTGGGCGCGCAGCCGTAGCGGCGTCCTATTCGAGTTCGGGATCCAGTCGGGTGACCAGGGCGACGCCACCCTCGATCCGCACGACGATAACCCGGGCCCCGGCCTCGATGAGCTTGCCCTCGTCGAGGGGATCGATGGGGGCGGCCGTCATCTGGCTGCGAGCGCCGGCCACGGTCAGCACGATCCGGCCCCGCCGCTCGTTCGACATGGGCAGCGAGACCCGGGCGATGCTGCCCTCGATCTCCCGATCAGAGACGTCGCTGGAGGCCTCGCTGCGGCGCAGGTAGGCGAACGCCGCGCTGTTGAGCGCGCCGGCCAGAACCCCGACCACGACCGCCAGCAGCAGGGTGAACACCGCGCCGGTCCCGAGCCACTCCGAGACCAGCCCGGTAGCGCCGAAGAAGGTGGCGATGAAGGCAAGGCTGCTCAGCGGGATGACCGAGAACACCTCCCCCAGCCCGTCCACCTCCGCGCCCGCCTCCATGTCGGCGTCGCCGCCGCTGAACACGAACCACAGCAGCACCGGTGCGCCGGCCGCCAGCATGAACGCGTAGAGCCACGTCATCGGCCCGCTCCCGCCAGGACCTCGGGGGGACCAGACTTCAGACCGATCATGGTCCAAAGCTAGTATCCCGGCCGTGCCGCCCGCACCGAGTATCCCATGAGCTTCACGGATGCCTTCTTCACCCTGCGCGACGAAGTCCGCAACTGGGGCCGCTGGGGTGACGACGACCGCCTCGGCACGCTCAACCTGATCACCGACGACGCGGTGGCCCACGCCGCGTCGCTGGTTCGCACCGGTCGCCGGGTGTCGTGCGCTCTCGACCTGCACCACACCAACGGCGTCCAGATAGGTCAGATGCACGGCCGGATCAACCCGCTGCACGCCATGGTGAAGATCCACAGCCCCGACCTCGGCGACGCCGACGGCAAGGGCCTGGTCCCGCACTTCTCCGACGACATCGTGACCATGGCCCTGCAGGCCGCCACCCACTGGGACGGCCTGTCCCACGTGAGCTACGACAACACCCTCTACAACGGCGTGCCGGTCTCGTCGATCAATCCCATGGGCGGCGCCACCGTGCTCGGCATCGAGAACGTCCGCCACCTCACCGGTCGGGGCGTGCTGCTCGACATCTGCGCGGCCAAAGGGACAGAGCGGCTCGCCAGCGACCACGAAGTGACCGACGACGACCTCGACGAGGCGGCCGAGCACGGACGGGTGACTATGCGCCCCGGCGACATCGTGCTGATTCGCACCGGGCGGATGCAGGTGTTCCGGGAGATGGGGGCGCTCCCCTACGTCACCGGACCCGACTCCGACGGAACCAGCCCCGGCCCCGGCTTCGACGCGGTGCGCTGGTTCCATCGCCACGATGTGGCCGCGGTCGCCGACGACACCTACATCTTCGAGGTCTTCCCCGGCCCCAACTGGGACGACGCGCTGGGCGTGCACTGCGCGCACGTGGTGGACATGGGCATGACCCAGGGCCAGAACTGGGATCTGGAAGCTCTGGCCGCGGCCTGCGCGGAGGAGGGTCGCTACGAGTTCCTGCTGCAGGCCAACCCTGAGCCGTTCGTGGGCGGGTGCGGCTCCCCCGTGAACCCAGTGGCGGTCCTCTAGCGCCCGTCCAGCGGGCGGGACTCGGTCCCGCGGCCCGTTCTAGAATGACACCATGGCCGGCGACCCTGCGGAGAGGCCAGAGATCGCGGTCGTGGGAAGCGCCAACCTCGACCTGGTGGTGGAGGTGGACACCATCCCGGTGCCGGGCGAGACCGTGCTGGGCGGCGACCTTCGACGCATTCCCGGAGGCAAGGGAGCCAACCAGGCCGTGGCCGCGGCCCGCCTCGGCCGCCGGGTCGCCATGATCGGCAGGCTCGGGGACGACGACGCGGGCACGACCCTGCGGTCGGCCATGGCTGCCACCGGGGTCGACACGACCTGGCTGCTGAACACCTACGCCACTCCCAGCGGGACCGCTCTGATCGCAGTGGGCGCCGACGGCGACAACGCCATCGTGGTGAGCCCGGGCGCCAATGGGCGGGTCAGCTCAGCCGACGTGGCGAGCACGGCCCAGGTCCTCGGCGCGGCCGCGGTCGTTCTGCTGCAACTCGAAGTGCCCCTCGAGGCGGTGGAGGCCGCGGTGCGCCATGCTCACGGCACGGTGGTGCTCAACCCGGCGCCCGCCCCGGGCTCCATGCTGCCGGACGAACTGCTCGACGGCGTGGACGTGATCGTGCCCAACCAGACCGAACTGGCCACCCTGGCCGGCTACGCCGGGCTGTCGGCCATCGGCGAGGTCGACCCGGACACGGCCGTGGCCCTGGCCCGAGGCCTGCCGGTCGCGGCCGCGGTGGTGACCCTGGGAGCGGCCGGCGCGATGGTCGTCACCCCCGCCGACGCCACCCATGTGCCCGCGCCGACGGTCGAGCCGGTGGACACCACCGCGGCCGGAGACGCATTCTGCGGGGCGCTTGCCGACGCTCTGGTCGACGGTGCCGACCTGGTGCGGGCCGCCGAGTGGGCCGTCCGGGTGGGGGCCGCGGCGACCCTGCGGCCGGGCGCCCAGCCGTCACTGCCGACCCGGTCCGAAGTCGATCAACTCCTCGATACGTAGGCTCGAACAATGACTGCCGAAGCCGTTACCGCCCGACCCAGGATCGTGCTGGACTGCGACCCGGGACTGGACGACGCCATCGCCATCCTCACCGCAGCCCACTTCGGCGAGCTGGTGGGGATCACCACCGTCAACGGCAACGTCGGTATCGAGCACACCACCCACAACGCGCTGGTCACTGCGCAGGTCGCCGGCCTGGACGTGCCCGTACACCGGGGCGCGGCCCGCCCGCTGATCGCTCCCACCATGGACGCGGCCCGCATCCACGGAGCCACCGGGCTGGGCGACGTGACCCTGCCCGGGCTCACCCGCTCGGTCGCCTCCGACGACGCCGTGGCATTCCTGTGCGACATGGCCCGGTCCGTCGACGACTTGCACCTGATAGCGGTGGGTCCCCTTACGAACGTCGCCCTCGCGCTGCGACGCGACCCGGACCTGCGCAGCCGCCTGGCCGGCCTCACGATCATGGGCGGCGGCGCCCACGCCGGGAACGTCACCCCGGTGGCCGAGTTCAACGTCTGGGCCGATCCCGAGGCGGCCGCCATCGTGTTCTCGGAGGCGGCCCCGCTCACCATGGTCGGCCTCGACGTCACCCACAAGGTCCTGCTGGGCGGCGATGAGGCCGCCAGGATGCGCTCGGCCGGCACCCCGGCAGCCGACTTCGCGGCCGGCCTCCTGGAGTTCGCCTACGCCCGGTGCCGCGAGTTCGGTCTGGAGGCGGCCCCGGTGCACGACGCCACCGCCATCATCGCGGTCACCCACCCCCACCTGTTCCGCCGGTCGAGCCACCCGGTGGCGGTGGAGTTGCACGGCGAGCACACCCGCGGCATGACCGTGACCGACGTACGCCCGTCGGCGGCCATCGCCGCGGAGCCGGCTCCGCCCGCGCACGACGTCGTGTGGGACGCCGACGCCTCAGCCGTGATCGACCTGATCGTCGAGGCCGTGGTCAGCTACTAGCCCGGTCGGTGGACCTCGGCCAGCCAGTGGTCCTCGATCTCGATGGGGCACAGCGACCAGCAGGCCGCCAGCAGCCACTCGAGCACCTCGTCATGGGCCGCACCCGGCATCGGATGGACGACGATGCCGTGCTTGGCGTGGTCCTGAACCTTGCGCCAGCCCGGAGGCAGCGGCAGCCCGGCGTCGCGTAGCCGGTTCAGCGCCTTGGGGCCCGCCCCATGGGCCACGCCCACCGTCGGCTGCGAGTCGCCGGAAACCCCCCGAGGCGGGGTCCACGTCGCCATGGGCACCGCCGGCCCCCGACCGGAAAACCACCGGTCCAGCGCCGTCGGCGCTGGGAGCCTGTCGATCTGGTCGTCCCGCAGGCCGGGACCGATGTTGATCCACCCCAACCCGTCGCCCCGGGCCGCCAGGATCTCCATGGCCCGCACCACCGCTGACGGGTCAGACGACTCGAAAGCCACCGTCTCGCTACTGAACGAGCCCACGACTACGAACCGTACCGCCGCGAATCCCGGCCACGGGCGTGCGCGGTGCGCCAGGCCGGCGGGTGGCGACGAGTCAGATGACCGACGAATAGGGCGAAGCCCGTGTCGGTCATCTGACTCGGCGACAGGACCCGCCGGCCGGGGGGTCCGCCGGCCGGGATGAGTATCGTCAAGGCATGGAAGACCGGAATTGGGGGTTCCGCACCCGGGCCCTGCATGCGGGCGGCCAGCCCGATCCCACCACCGGCGCGCGGGCCGTGCCCATCTACCAGTCGACGAGCTTCGTGTTCGAGGACACCGCCGATGCCGCCGACCTGTTCGCCCTCCAGAAGTACGGCCCGTTCTACACGCGGATCTCCAACCCGACGAACGCGGCCTTCGAGGAGCGCATGGCCAGCCTCGAGGGGGGCATCGGAGCAGTGGCCACCTCCAGCGGTCAGGCCGCCGAGTTCCTCACCGTCACCGCGCTGGCCTCCGCCGGCCAACACGTAGTGGCCGCGGCCGGCCTCTACGGAGGCACCTACACCCTCCTGGACGTGACCCTGCGGCGCCTCGGCATCGACACCACGTTCGTCGACGGGACCGATCCCGACGCCTTCGCGGCCGCGGTACGCGACGACACGAAGCTGCTCTACACCGAGATCATCGCCAACCCCTCGGGGGCGGTGGCCGATCTCGCCGCCCTGGCCGACGTCGCCCAGGCCCACCGCCTACCGCTGGCGGTCGACTCGACCTTCGCGACGCCGTACCTGTGCCGCCCGCTGGACCACGGCGCCGACATCGCTCTGCATTCGGCCACCAAGTTCCTGGGCGGCCACGGCACCTCCATCGCCGGAGTGATCGTGGAGGCGGGCCGCTTCGACTGGGACTCGGGCCGGTTCCCGCACATGGTCGATCGGATCCCGAGCTACAACGAGCTGCGCTGGTGGGACAACTTCGGCGAGTACGCCTTCTGCACGAAGGTGAGGGCCGAGCAACTGCGCGACGTGGGCGCCTGCCTGTCACCGTTCAACGCCTTCCTGCTGCTGCAGGGGATCGAGACGCTGCCGCTGCGCATGGACGCCCACGTCGCCAACGCCCGGGCCGTGGCCGAGTGGCTCGACGCCGACGACCGGGTGGCGTGGGTGCTGTGGGCGGGCCTGCCCGACCATCCCCAGCACCACCTGGCCAACCGCTACCTGCCCAAGGGACCGGGCGCCATCTTCACCTTCGGCGTGGTGGGCGGGCGTGCCGCCGGCGCCCGGTTCATCGAGTCGCTCCAGATGGTGTCGCATCTCGCCAATGTGGGCGACGCCAAGACGCTGGTGATCCACCCGGCCTCCACCACCCACCAGCAGCTCTCCGACGCCGAGCTGGAGGCGGGGGGCGTGTCGCCGGACATGGTGCGCATATCGGTCGGGCTCGAGGACGTCGACGACATCATCTGGGACCTCGACCAGGCCCTGACCGCAGCCACGAAAGACCCCGATGGCTGAGGCTGACCATCCGCCCGTGGACGGGTGGACGCCCCCGACCGCGCTGGGGCGCCAGCGCATCCTGGACCGGTCTGAGACGGTCGCGGTCGTGGGCGCCTCGTCCAGCCTGGCCCGGGCCAGCTACTTCGTCCTCACCTACCTGCTGTCGTCGTCCACCGACTTCGAGGTGTACCCGGTGAACCCCCGGTTAGCCGGCACCGAGATCCTCGGCCGCAAGGTGTACGGGTCGCTGGCGGACCTGCCGGTCATACCCGACATCGTCGACGTGTTCCGCCGCTCCGAGGATCTGCCCGCCGTGGCCGACGAGGCCATCGCGGTGGGTGCTCCGGTCTTCTGGGCGCAGCTCGGGTTGTGGAGTCCGGAGGCCGCCCGGCGATGCGTCGCGGCCGGCCTCGACGTGGTGATGGACCGCTGCTTGAAGATCGAGCACGCCCGGTTCCACGGCGGCCTGCATCTGTCCGGCTTCGACACCGGGGTCATCTCCTCTCGCCGCAGCTATCAGCATTGACGCCAGCGGCAGGTTCGCTAAGATCGCCCTTTCTCTCATGGAGCCGGGACAGGCATCCCATGAGAACGGGAGGGCGCAAATGGTACGAACCGTTACTTCCGCCATTGTCCAGGTGGCTTGGACGGGCGACAAGGAGTCGATGATCGAGCTCCACGAGAAGTACGTCGCTGAGGCGGCCGCGGCCGGGACGCAGGTGATGTGCTTCCAGGAGCTGTTCTACGGCCCCTACTTCTGCCAAGTCCAGGACACCGAGTTCTACGCCTACGCCGAGGCGATCCCCGACGGCCCGACCACCAAACGCTTCCAGGAGCTGGCAGCCAAGCACGAGATGGTGCTGGTGCTGCCCATGTACGAGCGGGAGAAGGCGGGGTTCCTGTACAACACCGCGGCGGTGATCGACGCCGACGGCACCTACCTCGGCAAGTACCGCAAGACCCACATCCCCCAGGTGAAGGGCTTCTGGGAGAAGTTCTACTTCCGTCCCGGCAACATGGGATACCCGGTGTTCGAGACGGCCGTCGGCACAGTCGGGGTGTACATCTGCTACGACCGCCACTTCCCCGAGGGCTGGCGCGCCCTGGGGCTGGCCGGCGCCGAGATCGTGTTCAACCCGTCGGCCACCAGCCGGGGGCTCTCCGCGTACCTGTGGCAGCTCGAGCAGACGTCGGCCGCGGTGGCCAACATGTACTTCGTGGGGGCCATCAACCGGGTCGGAATCGAGCCTCTGGGCGACAACGACTTCTACGGCACCTCGTACTTCGCCAACCCCAGAGGCCAGTTCGTGGACGGTACCGCCTCGGACCAGACCGAGGAGCTGGTGGTACGCGACCTCGACCTCGACCAGATCGAGGAGGTCAGGGGCCAGTGGGCCTTCTACCGGGACCGCCGGCCCGACCTCTACGACTCGCTGACCGCCCCCTGACCCCCCCCCAGATTCTCCAGTCGCACCCTCCGAATCCCCAGAAGGAGACGAAGATGACAACGCTGATCAAAGGAGGCACCGTCGTCAGCGCGACCGGCGCGGATCCGGCCGAAGTGCTCATCGACGGCGAGCAGATAGAAGCGGTGCTGCGCCCCGGCAGCGACATCGCGGCCGCGGCCGAGCAGGGGGCCGAGGTCGTCGACGCCACCGGCAGGCTGGTCGTTCCCGGCGGCGTGGACGTCCACACCCACATGGAGCTGCCCTTCGGCGGCACGTTCGCCTCCGACACCTTCGAGACGGGCACCCGGGCCGCGGCCTGGGGCGGGACCACCACGATCGTCGACTTCGCGGTGCAGACGTACGGCGAGAACGTGCGCGAGTGCCTCGACGCCTGGATGGCCAAGGCCGAGGGCAACTGCGCCATCGACTACGGCTTCCACATGATCATCGGCGGTGTCGACAACGACTCCCTCAAGGAGATGGACCTGCTCGTCAACGAGGGCATCACCAGCTTCAAGCTGTTCATGGCCTATCCGGGGGTGATGCTCTCCGACGACGGCCAGATCCTGAGGGCCATGCAGCAGGCCGCCGGAAACGGCGGGCTCATCATGATGCACGCCGAGAACGGCCTGGCCATCGACGTACTCGCCGAACAGGCCTTCGAGCGGGGCGAGATCAGCCCCGTCAACCACGGATACGTGCGTCGCAAGGAACTGGAGTCGGAGGCCACCCACCGGGCCATCCAGCTGGCCAAGGTGGGAGCCGCCCCGCTGTACATCGTGCACCTGTCCGCCTCCGAGGCCCTCGAGCAGGTGGCCATAGCCCGCGACTCCGGAATGAACGTGTTCGCCGAGACGTGCCCGCAGTACCTCCACTTCAGCCTGGAGGAGCACCTCGACCGGCCCGGCTTCGAGGGCGCCGGCTACGTGTGCTCCACGCCTCTCCGGTCCCGGGCCGAGGGCCATCAGGACGACCTCTGGCGGGGCCTGCGCACCAACGACCTGGCCGTGGTGTCCACCGACCACTGCCCGTTCTGCATGAAGGAGCAGAAGGAGCTGGGCCTGAACGACTTCCGGGCCATCCCCAACGGCATCGGCGGCGTCGAGCACCGCATGGACATGATCTACCAGGGTGTGATCACCGGCGAGATCGGCCTGGCCCGCTGGGTCGAGCTGTGCGCCACCACCCCGGCCCGCATGATGGGCCTGTACCCCCGCAAGGGGATCATCGCCCCCGGATCCGACGCCGACGTCGTCATCTACGACCCCGACAAGCAGTGGACCATCAGCGTCGACAACCACCACATGAACATGGACTACTCCGCCTACGAGGGCGTCCAGGTCACCGGCCACGTCGACACGGTGTTCTCTCGGGGCAAGAAGGTCATCGACGACGGCCAGTACCTGGGCCGGGCCGGCGACGGCGTCTACCTCAGGCGCGGCCTGTCCCAGTACCTGCAGTAACCGCACCGACACTGGAGCAGGGGGGCTCCAGCGCACCCACCCCATCCCCGGAATCAGGAGAAGTCAAGTGGAGACCATTCACCACTACGTGAACGGAACGACCCTGGAGTGTGGATCGGGCCGTGTCCTCCCGGTGTACAACCCCGCCACCGGCGAGCAGGCCGCTGAGGTCGGGCTGGCGAGCGTGGAGGAGGTCGACGCCGCGGTCGCCTCGTCGGCGGCCGCCTTCGAAGAGTGGCGCCACACGTCGCTGGCGACCCGGACGAAGCTGATGCACTCCTTCCGCAACCTGGTGGAGGCCAACGCCGCCGAGATCGCCGCCCGGTTGACGGCCGAGCACGGAAAGGTGCACTCCGACGCGCTGGGCGAGGTCGCCCGGGGGCTGGAGAACATCGAGTTCGCGTGCGGCCTGGGCGACCTGCTCAAGGGCAGCTTCAACTCCCAGGCGTCCACCGGTGTCGACGTGCACACCGTGCGCCAGCCGCTGGGGGTGGTGGCCGGCATCACGCCGTTCAACTTCCCGGCGATGGTGCCGCTGTGGATGATCCCCAACGCGGTCGCCTGCGGCAACACCTTCGTGCTCAAGCCCTCGGAGCGCGACCCGTCGGCGCCCCGTCTCGTAGCCGAGCTGTTCCTTGAGGCGGGCTTCCCGCCCGGTGTGCTCAACGTCGTGAACGGCGACAAGGTGGCCGTGGACCGGCTGCTGACCCATCCCGACATCGCGGCGGTCAGCTTCGTGGGATCCACCCCCATCGCCCGCTACGTCTACGAGACGGGCAGCTCTACCGGCAAGCGGGTCCAGGCCCTGGCGGGAGCCAAGAACCACATGGTGGTGCTGCCCGACGCCGACCTGGACCTGGCGGCCGACGCAGCCGTCTCCGCAGCCTACGGCTCGGCCGGGGAGCGGTGCATGGCGGTGTCGGTGGTGGTGGCCGTGGGCGACGCCGGCGACCCGCTGGTGGACGCCATCAGGGTGCGCATGGACAAGCTCCGCATCGGACCCGGCGACGACCCGGACTCCGAGATGGGCCCGCTCATCACCCGCGAGCACCGCGACCGGGTGGCCGGCTACGTCGGCATCGGCGCCGAGGAGGGCGCCACGGTGGTGGTGGACGGTCGCGAGGCCGTCTTCGACAACGACGGGTTCTTCCTGGGCGTGTCGCTGCTCGACAACGTCACCCCCGACATGACCGTGTACACCGACGAGATCTTCGGGCCGGTGCTGTGCGTGGTGCGCTCCGACACCTACCACGAGGCCGTCGAGTTGATCGACCAGAACCCGTGGGGCAACGGCGCGGCCATCTTCACCCGTGACGGGGGCGCCGCCCGCCAGTTCCAGCTCGACGCCGACGCCGGCATGATCGGCGTCAACGTCCCCATCCCGGTGCCGGTCGGCTGCCACTCCTTCGGCGGCTGGAAGAACTCGCTGTTCGGCGACACGCACATGTACGGCCCTGAGGGCATCCACTTCTACACCAAGGCCAAGGCCATCACCACCCGCTGGCCCGATCCCGCCGACAGCACCGTGGACCTCGGCTTCCCCCGGAACCGCTAGAGACCGACGGGCAGGGACCATGGACTTCGGCGTCGTACTCCAGACCGATCCCCCGGCGTGGCGGGTCGTGGACCTGGCCCGGCAGGCCGAGACGCACGGGTTCTCCTACGGCTGGACCTTCGACAGCCACGTGCTGTGGCAGGAGCCGTACGTGATCTACAGCCAGATGCTGGCGGCCACCAACCGCATGATCGTCGGGCCCATGGTCACCAACCCCGGCACCCGCAACTGGACGGTCACGGCCTCAGTGTTCGCGACCCTCAACGACATGTTCGGCAACCGCACCGTGTGCGGCATCGGCCGGGGCGACTCGGCCATGCGGGTGCTGGGCCACACCCCCACCAGCCTCGCCACCCTGGCCGAGGCCATGACGGTCATCAAGGGCATGGCCGAGGGCCGTGAGGTCACCTACAACGGCACCCAGCAGCAACTGCCGTGGTCGACCGGCAGCCGGCTCGACATCTGGATGGCCGCCTACGGGCCGCGGGCCCTCAAGCTCTGCGGCGAGCAGGCCGACGGCTTCATCCTCCAGCTCGCCGACCCCCAGATAACCGAGTGGACCATTGCCGCGGTGCGCCAGGCCGCCGCCGACGCAGGGCGCGACCCCGACGGCCTGTACATGTGCGTGGCCGCGCCCGCCTACGTGGGCGACGACCTGGCCCACCAGCGCGACCAGGTCCGCTGGTTCGGCGGCATGGTCGGCAACCATGTGGCCGACCTGGTGGACCGCTACGGCGACACCGGCGCCGGAGTGCCCCAGGCCCTCACCGACTACATCGCCGGCCGCGAGGGCTACGACTACGCCGAGCACGGCAAGGCGGGCAACGTGCACACCGACTTCGTGCCCGACGAGGTGATCGACCGCTTCTGCATCCTCGGAGACGCCGGCAACCACGTCGCCCGGCTCCAGGAGCTGCGCGACCTGGGCGTCGACCAGTTCGCCATCTACCTGATGCACGACGCCAAGGACGAGACCCTCAACGCCTACGGCCAGCGCGTCATCCCGGCCCTCAGAGACTGACACCAATCGTGAGTTCTGAGTCGGGACCTGTTGTCGAAGCCATGATTGACTCGGCTACTGGTTCGGTGCCTGCACCTGTCGACGATCCGATGGTCTTCGAGGAGCTGCTCCGCCAGCGGGCCGCCCGCGAGCAGCGACGGGATCGGATGGTGAGGACCGGCCGGCAGATAGTCGTGCTGGGGTTGTTCATCTGCCTCCTGGGGCTGCTCTACAGCCTCTACAAGGTGATGGGCAGCGCCATCGACGACGTCCAGTCCGGCTGGCCTGTCATCGGGTCGATCCTGCCCGGGTCCGACGATCTCAGGATGCCGCCGGTGCTCGACATCGTCGGGGGGATCTTCGAGGAGCCCAGAGGCACCGACGAGCCCTTCTGGTCGATCGTCGGCAAGGAGGCCGCCTTCACGCTGCGCGAGGCCGCGGTCGGGTTCGCCGCCGGAGTTGTCGTCGGCCTGGGCATCGCCATCGTCCTCACCACCTCCGGGCGGCTGGAGCGGGCCCTGGTCCCCCATGTGATCGCCAGCCAGACCATCCCGTTGATAGCCATTGCGCCCATCATCGTGATCTGGGGCCGCAAGAGCTTCGACTTCCTGCCCTTCGAGTGGCAGGACTGGATGTCGGTGTCGATCATCGCCACCTACCTCACCTTCTTCCCGGTGACCATCAACGGCCTTCGGGGCCTGCAGTCCCCCCGGCCCGAGAACCTCGAGCTGATGGACTCGTACGCGGCCCGCTGGGGCCAGACGCTGTGGCGCCTGCGGCTCCCGGCCTCGCTGCCGTACCTCTTCTCGGCGTTCAAGATCGCGGCGACGGCCAGCGTGGTCGGCGCCATCGTGGGCGAGATATCCGCGGGCGTGAAGGGCGGCCTCGGCCGGCGGGTGCTGCTGGAGGCCCAGCGCTACACCACCGGCCCCGAGCGTCTCTATATCGCGGTGCTCGGCGCGGCCGCCCTGGGGATCTTCGTGTTCGCGGCCATCTCGTCCATCGAGTACGCGCTGGTCGGCCGCAAGGGCCGGGAGACGGTGACATGAGCGACACGCAAGGCTCGATGGACGCCCACCGGTTGGCCGTCGAGATCCGGGGCGGGTCCAAGATCTTCAACCTCGGACGCCACAACGAGGTCAAGGCCCTCACCGACATCGACCTCGACATCGGCCAGGGCGAATTCGTCACCCTCATAGGCCCCTCGGGCTGCGGCAAGAGCACGCTGCTGCGCCTGATCGCGGCGCTCATCGACACCACCGAGGGCACCGTGTTGGTGAACGGCAAGACCGCGGACGCCGCCCGCCTCGACCGGGACTACTCGATGGTGTTCCAGAGAGCGGGCCTGTTCGAGTGGCGCAACGTGTCCCGCAACATCGAGCTGCCCCTGGAGCTGATGGGCTGGAAGGCGGCCGACCGGCGCCAGCGGTCGGCTGAGATGCTGGAACTGGTCAAGCTCGACGAGTTCGCCCGGCACCACCCCGCCGAGCTGTCGGGCGGGATGCAGCAGCGGGTGGCCATCGCCCGGGCCATGTCGTTCCACCCGAAGCTGCTGCTGATGGACGAACCGTTCGGCGCGCTCGACGAGATGACCCGCGAGCACATGCAGCACGAGCTGCTCCGGATCTGGTCGGAGACCCGGATCACGGTGGTGTTCGTGACCCACTCCATCGCGGAGGCCGTCTTCCTGTCCACCAAGGTCGTGGTGATGTCGCCCCGTCCGGGGAGGATCGCGGCCGTCGTCGACAACGATCTGGGCGAGCGCACCGAGGCGACCCGCGACGACCCCGCCTACTTCGCCAACATCACCGCGGTCCGTGAGGCCCTGCGAGGAGGTCACTAGCCGTGAACGTCGCCCGCGGAGCCCCCAGCCGCACGAAGGTCCAGCCGTGACCGCGGTCAAGACGCTGGTGCGCTCGTGGCTGCCGCCGGTGGTGGCCGCCGTGGTCATCTTCGGCGGCTGGGAGGCCCTGCTTGCCATCATCCGGCCCGACGGGTTCGTGCTGCCGCCGCCCTCAGAGATCGGGAGGGCCGTCGCCCAGAACTGGGACGCCATCGTGACTGCGACCGGGGTGACCGGCTTCATCATCGTCACCGGACTGCTGGCCGGAGTGGTGGTGGGGGCGGCCTTCGCGCTGCTGGTCACCGCCTTCCGGGCCGCCAACGAGACACTCACCCCGCTGGCGGTGGCCATTAACGCGGTACCGATCATCGCGCTGGCACCGATCTTCAACGCCTGGTTCGGGATCCTGTCGCCCCGGTCCAACCAGGCCGTGGTGGTGGTGCTGGTGTTCTTCCCGGTCTTCGTCAACACGGCCCGCGGCCTGACCCAGGTGGAGCCCAGCCAGATCGAGCTGATGGAGTCCTACGGGGCCCGGAAGTGGCGGATCATGCGCGAGGTGCGCATTCCCAACGCCATGCCGTTCTTCTTCACCGCGCTGAAGCTGGCGACTTCGCTGGCCGTCATCGCGGCCATCGTGGCCGAGTACTTCGGCGGCCGCCAGGACGCTCTCGGCAATCTCATCACCAACTCGGCCGGACTGACCCGCTACGACGACGCCTGGGCCGCGGTACTCGCCGGCTCGCTCGTGGGGATCGGTCTCTACGCGCTCGCGGTCGTGGTTGAGCGCCTCGTCATGCCCTGGTACTTCACTGCCAGGAGATCCGCATGACACCTCGGCATGTCACCGTGCCGTTCGCCCAGGGTCGGTTCGCGGCCTCGCATCCAATCTCGTAAAGAGAAAGCCCACTGAGGAGGGAAACCCAATGAAAGTAAGAAACACGTTGGTACGCCTATTGGTGCCGTTGCTGGCACTGGGCCTCATCGCCGCGGCTTGCGGCGAGGACGACGAGCCCGCTGTGGACACCAGCGCGGCGGAGGCCGCCGCGGCGGAAGCCGCAGCTGCTCAAGCCGCCGCGGAGGCCGACGCGGCCGCAGCCCAGGCCGAGGCTGACACGGCCGCGGCCGAAGCCGACGCGGCTGCCGCCAGGGCTGCCGAGGCCGAGGCAGCCCTCGAGGCGGCCATGGCCGAGGCCGAGGGAGCCATAGACCCCGAGGTTGTTGCCGCGCTCGAAGCGGAACGGGACGCGGCCCAGGCCGAAGCCGACGCGGCCGCAGCTGCTAAGGCTGAGGCCGAGGCGGCCGCAGCCGAGGCCGAAGCGGCCATGGAGGAAGCCATGGCCGAACCCGAGCCCGTCGCGGAGGAAGTGATCGACGTCACGCTGCAGCTGCAGTGGTTCACCCAGTCGCAGTTCGCGGGCTACTACGCGGCCGTGGCCACCGGCATCTACGAGGACTACGGGCTGAACGTGGAGATCCTCGAGGGAGGCGTGGAGATCGTGCCTGCCTCGGTGCTGGACTCCGGCGCGGCCGACTTCGCGGTGTCGTGGGTGCCTCGGGGCCTGGTGCCACGAGAAGAGGGCGTCAACATCACCAACATCGCCCAGGTGTTCCAGCGCAGCGCCACCCTGCAGGTGGCCTTCGCCGACTCTGGCATCTCCACGGTCACCGACCTGGAGGGCCGCACGGTGGGCAACTGGGGCTTCGGCAACGAGTTCGAGCTTCTGGCCGGGCTGCGCAAGAACGGGCTCGACCCGGACAGCGACGTGCAGCTGGTGCAGCAGAACTTCGACATGCTGGCCCTGATCAGCGGCGAGATCGACGCCGCCCAGGCGATGATCTACAACGAGTACGCCCAGGTGCTCGAGACGGTCAACCCCGACACCGGCGAGCTGTACCAGCCCGACGACCTCAACATCATCAACTGGAATGATGTGGGCACGGCCATGCTCCAGGATGCTCTGTGGGCCGACGCCGACCGCTTGGACGACGACCCCGCGTACCACGAGACCGCGGTCAAGTTCGTCGAGGCGTCGCTCCTAGGCTGGATCTACTGCCGCGACAACCCCGAGGAGTGCGTGGACATCGTCCTCGACAACGCTCCCACTCTGGGCCGGTCGCACCAGACCTGGCAGCTCAACGAGATCAACGCCCTGATCTGGCCGTCGCCGCTGGGCGTGGGCGTGATGGACCCCGACCTGTGGGCCCAGACCGTCGACGTAGCCACCACCGAGGGCATCCTCGCCTCGGCCCCCGACGACGACGCCTACCGTCCCGAGATCGCTTGGGAGGCGGTCACCAACCTGCGCAACGCAGGCGTGGACGTGATCGGCAACAACTGGCAGCGCGTTCCCGTCACGCTGCTTCCGGGCGGCGAGTAGCCCCTAGCTAGATCCACAGTCCGGCTCCGGGCCGGCGGCGGCGCTCAGCCGTCGCCGGCCCCGCCGCGCCCACGGTGAGGCTGGTTGAACGGCCTGCCAGGCTGAAGCCCTCTGCTGCGCGCAGCCGCTAACGCGCCTCTTACTCTCCCGCAATAGCCTGCCGGCGGAAGGCCTCTGCTGTGTACTCCTCTCTCGGCCGGTGGTGCTACCGGCATCCGTGGCGTGTTCTGATCGCCTGGGGGCTGATCATCGTGATCGCAGCCGGGGCGGCAGGCAGCCTCGGCTCGGCGTACGGCGGCACGCCGGCCGCCCCCGACGCCGAGAGCAGCCGGGGGGCCGACATCCTCGACGAGCACTTCGGCCGCATCGGGGCGGTGATCAGCGGCCGGATCGTGTTCAGGGCCGAGCAGGGTGTGAACGACCCGGCCGTGCAGGCCGCCATGACCGAGTTGTTCGAGCGGGTCAAGGCCATCGACGGCGTCACCGTCGGCTCTCCATATGACCCGAACGGAGTTCACCGCATCGCTGCTCAGGGCCCCGAGGCCGGGCGCATCGCCTACGCCGATGTCGACACCGGGGCCGACACCTCCGCCTTCGAAGCAGAGGACATAGGAATCGAGATCGGACGCCTCATCGACGAGGTCGGCCTGCGCTCGATGGACGGCGTTCAGGTGGAGGTGGGCGGGGCCTGGCTGTCCGACCGGGAGCCGCCCGAGTCCGAGACCATCGGGCTCGCCTTCGCGGTGTTCGTGCTGATCCTGGCGGTGGGCTCGGTGGTGGCCATGGGCATGACCGTCGGAACGGCCCTCATCGGGGTGGGCGTCGGCGCGGCCGGTGTCGTGCTGCTGAGCAACGTGGCGACCGTCCCCGAGTTCGCCCCGACCATCGGCATCATGATCGGCATCGGCGTGGGCATCGACTACGCGCTGTTCATAATCACCCGCTACCGGGAGTGGGTCCACGGCGGCTTGAGCGCGGAGGAGGCCACCGCGGCCGCGCTCGACTCGGCCGGCCGGGCGGTGATCTTCGCGGGCGCCACCGTGGTGGTGTCGCTGCTTGGCCTGTTGCTGATCGGCCTGCCGTTCGTGGCCGGGCTGGGCCTGGCCGCGGCCATCACCGTGACTGTCGTGATGGCCGGGTCGGTGACGCTGCTGCCGGCGGTGATCGGCCTGCTCGGTGACCGGATCACCACGACCCGCTTCCGGGGAGTGTTGGCCTCTGCGCTGGTCGCCGTCGCCCTGCTCGGCTTCGGCACCGGTTTCAGGCTGCTGCTGGTGGGCGTGCCCCTGGCCGCGGTCGTGCTGGTGGCCGGGTCCTTCAAGACCCCGTCCAACCTGCTGAGACGAGTGGTGCGTCAGCGTGAGCCCAAGCCGCGGCGCGAGACCGGCTGGTACCGGCTCAGCCGCATGGTCCAGTCCCGGCCGTGGCTGTTCGCGGTGGGCGGCACCGTGGTGCTGCTGGTGCTGGCCGCGCCGGTGCTGGGCCTTCGTCTGGGGTTCTCCGACGAGGGCAACTTCGCGGAGGAGACCACCACCCGCAGGGCCTACGATCTGATCTCGGAGGGCTTCGGGCCGGGGGCGAACGGCCCTCTGATCGTCGTCGCCGAATCGTCACCCGATCCCGGCGAGATCGCTGCGCTCCGGGGCCTTTCGGAAGCTCTGAACCGGACGGAGGGGGTTGCCTTCGCCTCCCCGCCGATCGCGAACGCGACCGTCGATGCCTTCCTGATCCGGGTTCAGCCCACCACCGGCCCCCAGGATGCGGCCACCGAAGACCTGGTGCATCGGATGCGCGACGACGTGATCCCGCCTGCCCTCGACGGCACCGGCCTCGACCCGCTGGTAGCGGGTCAGGTGGCCTTCAACATCGACATCAGCGACTACCTGGCCGGCCGCATCCCCGTGTTCTTCGCGGCGGTGCTGGGCGCGTCGTTCCTGCTGTTGATGGCGGTGTTCCGTTCGCTGGTAGTGCCGCTCAAGGCGGTGATCATGAACATGCTGTCGATCGGGGCGGCCTACGGGGTGGTCGTGGCCGTGTTCCAGTGGGGATGGTTGGGCGACATCACCGGCGTCGAGCCGGCGCCGATCGAGCCGTTCATCCCCATGATGCTGTTCGCCATCCTGTTCGGGCTGTCGATGGACTACGAGGTGTTCCTGCTGTCGCGCATGAAGGAGGAGTACGAGCGCACCGGCGACGCCGTCAACTCGGTGGCCGACGGGCTGGCCGCCACCGCCCGGGTCATAACCGCAGCCGCGGCCATCATGGTCGTCGTCTTCGGCAGCTTCGTGCTCGAGGACAGCCGGCCGATCAAGCTCTTCGGCCTCGGCCTGGCCACCGCCATCGCCATCGACGCCACCCTGGTGCGGATGCTGATCGTGCCCTCCACCATGGAGCTGCTCGGCGCCCGCAACTGGTGGCTGCCCCGCTGGCTCGACCGCATCATCCCCAACCTGCGGGTCGAGGGCGAACTGGCCGACCGCCGGCCCTGACCATTGCGGGCGATCGCGCCCGGAATGATCAGGCCTCGAAGCGGCGGGGCATCGTGGCCGGGTAGTCGACTTCGAGGATCTCGCGAAGCGCTCGGGCCGCTCGCGGGCTGAGGCGCCGGTAGAGGTCGGCCGCGACGTCGTAGGCACGGCCGCCCACCCAGTCCGGGGGCAGCAACTCCGCCGGCATGTCAGGTTCCCTCAGGCGGATCCGGCGGAACTCGTGCACCAGCATGGTGCGCAGCCCGTAGGCCTCAAGCGGAGCGGTCCCGTCCAGGTCGTGACTCTGCCAGGGCTCGTAGCGGGCCAGGAAGTCCCGGTACTCGTTCTCGGTGTCATCGACGCGGAACGCTTCAGCGAAGAAGCCCTCCCCGACCAGGTGGTCGAGATCGTCGAACTCGGCCCGCCCGATCGGCACTGCCGCGGCCGGCTCCACTAGGCGCAGCAGCTCGCGCAGGCTCGGCACCGTGACCGACGGCGAGGCCAGTAGTCCCCGGCCCAGGGCCACGAACCCGTGCCAGCGCAGGTGCCGGGCGATCCTGTCGCGCTCGTGTGCCTGCATCTGCGCCCCGTCGAGCACGGCGAAGGCCCAGGAGCCGTCCCACCGGGCCGGATCCCGGGTGTAGATCCTGCGGCCGGCGTTCTCGGACTCGCTCACGGCCAGCAGGGTCAGCGAGTAGCGGCTGCGGCGACCGACCCGCTCGTTGGACACCCAGCCCTCGGACACAAGCCGGTACATCGACGTGCGCACGAGGCGCTCGCTGAACCCGAAGGGTGAAGCCAGCTCGAACAGGCTGGAGAGCCACAACGTCTTGGTCACCGGGAGAACGGAGTCGCCGAGCACCGTCACCAGCACCGACCTCGCGGAGATGTCGGACCGCTCGCAGGTCCGGCGCACCGTGGCCGCAATGCCTCGCTCCCTGGAGTCGCTCGCGGGCTGCCCGTCGCTCACCAGACTGCCCCGGGGTCGTAGTCGAGTACCTCGCGCATGCGCTGCAGGAGCGGATCGAAGTCCGCCGACCTCGTCGTTCGCCGATTCTGCCGATTCTGGAGGCTCGCGGTTCGCGAGCCGATGGAGTCCGAACGACCGAAGCGCGCCTCGATGGCCTGATGGAGCGGTTCGAGCAGGTCCGCGGTCGACGCCGCGGCCATGCCGGCGCTCATGGCTGCGGCTTCGCCCTCGACCGGCTCGCACAGTCCCTCGACGAGCGGGTAGACCGCGCCGAGCGCCTCCAAGATCCGGTCGCGTGCTTCCGGCGCGTCCAGGAGCTTGTCGAGCAGCGCATCGGCGTGGCGGCGGTGGAACGCCTCCTCCTGGAGTGCCTTGCGAGCGACCGACGCCAGCTTCGGCAGCGACGAACCGGCCACCAGCTGCCAGCGCATCGCCTCGAAGGTGTCGTAGATCCAGTGGCGCACCAGGGCCTCGGCCCAGTCGTTTGTCGTGTACTCCACCAGATGGCAGCACCGGTAGCCGTGACTCGGGCGGTCGAAGGCGAGGGCGTCCAGGGCCAGGTCGGTGGCTTCGACCCCCTCCAGGTCGAGCACCAACTCATAGAGGAGCGCGGCGTGGCCGAGCTCGTCCTGGCCGATGCTGGACACGGCCAGATCCTCCTCCAGGAACGGGGCGACACCGATCCACTCGGTGTGCTGCTGTCCCATCAGGTGCTCGTCGTCGGCGAAGGCCAGCAGATACTCCCGCACGCCATGGGGTTCGCTCATGCCGGCCGTCTCAACCCGGCGACTGCCGCGCGGCCATGCGACGGGCGGCGACCGCGGCGCCGTCGTGGTGGCGGTGCGGCTTGTCGGCGTTGGGGTCCACAAAGTCACCGGGGGCCGCGACCACATGGTCTCGGCGCACCACCCAAAGCCTGTCACCCTCGGCCCGGCGCAGGTAGGCCTCCCGGGCCAGCACCAGCGCCAGCTCGTCGGTGGCGGCCTCCAGCGCGCCGACATGGCGGAACTCGTTGCGTCCGTCCTTCTTGACGAACACCTCGTAGACGCGCACGTTCAGGACCCGCCGGTGCTCGTAGAGCCGTTCCCGGCACAGTTGTCCGCCACACCGTTGTCGGAGAGGTCAGCGGAGAGGGCGGCTCGGACCCAGGCGGTGCGGCTCCAGCTGCCGGCGGCCTCGCGGATCCGGCGGGACGAGTCAGGGCCGCCCTGCGCCAGCGTGCGCTTCAGCGGCTCCCAGTCGATCGGCCCGACATCCCAGCGATGCGTCACGGCGTCCCAGCGCATGTCGGGCGCGGGAATCGTGAACCCGTAGCTCTGCAGCATGGGCACGAACCTCTGTACCCACCGATCGCGGAGCACCTCGTTGCGCTCGGACTTGATGTGCCAGCGCAGCAGCACGTCGTCGGACTCCGAGTCGGGCCCGAAGAGCTGCAGCGCCGGCCAGAACCAGCGGTTGAGCGACTCCTGGAACATGAGGCGCTGGCGGTCGGTGCCCTCCGCTATGCGCAGCATGCGGTCCTCGCCCAAGCGCATGTGGAACCCCTCCTCGGCGATGATGCGCCGCAGGATCCGCTTGTACGGGCCGTAGGAGCAGTTCTTGAAGACGGCCTGCTGGCTGATGAGCGCGGCCGCGTCCACCAGGAAGGCAATGGCCACCTGGTCGCCCCAAGTGACGGCCCGGTAGTGGAACACGTTATGGAAGCGGCTGCGGCCGGCGAACAGGTCCTCGAGCATCTCAACTCGGGTCTTGACACCCAGGTCGGCGGCCACCATGTACAGCAGGTGGCCGTGACCGATCTCGTCCTGGGTCTTGGCCAGGACCGCCATCTTGTGGCGAAGGCCCGGGGTCTTGGGGATCCAGTCGCGCTCGGTGAGCCCGCCCATGAGCTCGCTGTTGGCGTGCATCTCGATGAAGGCGAACACCGCCTGCCGGTACGCGTCGGGCATGGGGTCGTCGGCCTCGACCAGCCCGCCATCGTCGAGGAAAGCCTCGAAGTCCTCCATCGTCGCCCAGGACCTAGCCATGGCTGCGTGCCTCGGGCGCGCCGTTGATGCCGGGGGCGTTGGCCACCATCGTGAGCACGTCGTAGGCCGCGTTGACCTCGCCGTGCTGGTTGATGACCCTGGTGTCCCAGGCAACCTCGCCGTAGCCGCGGCCGTCAAGCTTCCTCTTGCGCTTGCAGGTGAGCACCACGTGGATCTCGTCGCCCGGGTAGGTGGGCTTGGCGAAGCGCAGCCGGTCGATGCCGTAGTTGGCCAGCACCGGCCCCTCGTCGGGCCACACGAACAGACCGGCCGCGAACGACAGCACCAAGTAGCCGTGGGCCACTAGGCCGTTGAAGATGGGGCTGCGGGCCGCGGCCTCCTCGTCCATGTGGGCGTAGAACTTGTCGCCGGTGCTCTCCGCGAAGGCTGCGATGTCGGCCCGGGTGACGGCGCGGGACCCGGTGGTGATGGAGTCGCCCACTTCCAGGTCGTCGAAGGTGAGCTTGAAGGGGTGCCCCTTGTGCTCACGGGTCGCGGCACCGCCGATGTATTCGCCGGTGATCGCGGTGAGCATGTCGGGCGATCCCTGCACCGCGGTGCGCTGCATATGGGCGAACACCCCCCGCATGCCGCCCATCTCCTGGCCTCCGCCCGCCCTGCCGGGCCCGCCGTGCACCAGAGGCGGCAACGGCGGCCCGTGGCCGGTGCTGGCCGAGGCCATGGTCTCGTCCACGATCAGCACCCGGCCGTGGTGCGACGCCACCCCGGTTGCCAGCACGGCGATCTCGTCGCGATCGGCCCCGTACAAGGACGCCACCAGACTGCCTCCGCCTGCGGCGACCAGCTCCACCGCCTCGTCGAGGCTGCGGTATCCCACCAGGGTGGACACCGGCCCGAACGCCTCGGTGGTGTGGACCGTCTCCGAGCGGGGGTCGGCAGCCCGGAGCAGCACCGGGGCCATGAAGGCCCCGGCATCGGCATCAACTCCGGACAGGTCGCAGGAGTCGACGACGGTGCCGGCCGCCTGGCGCAGGGCCGCGACCGAGGCCGATACCTCGTCACGCTGGGCCAGTCCCACCAGCGGTCCCATGCCGGTGGCCGCGTCGCGCGGATCGCCCACCGCGACGTCGGCGAGCGAGGTGGCGAGCGCGTCGGCCGCGGCGTCGAGGTGCTCGGCCGGGACCAGGGCCCGGCGGATGGCGGTGCACTTCTGACCGGCCTTGACGGTCATCTCCTTGACGACCTCAGCCACGAAGATGTCGAACTCGGCGGTGCCGGGGACGGCGGCCGGGGCTAGCACGGCCGCGTTGAGCGAGTCGGCCTCGATGTTGAGCCGGGCCGCCCTCTCGGTGAAGGCAGGATGTGTTCGCAGCGCCGCGGCAGCGGCGGCCGAGCCGGTGAAGGCGACGCTGTCCTGGCCCTCGAGGCAATCGAGCAGACCGGCGAGCGCCGGGGGCGAAACGCACACCAGCTGCAGCGCTCCCTCCGGCAGCAGGCCGGACTCGACAATGAGCCGCACCGCGGCCTCTGCCAGGTAGGCGGTCACTGAAGCAGGTTTGACGATGGACGGCACGCCCGCGAGGAAGGCGGGCGCCAGCTTCTCGAGCATCCCCCAGACCGGGAAGTTGAAGGCGTTGATCTGCACCTCCACACCCTTGCGGGCGGTGAGGACGTGCACGGCCGAGAACGAGTCGTCCCGCGACAAGGGCTCGATGGCGCCGTCGACCGCGACAGTGGAGTTGGGTAGCTCGCGCCGGGCATTGCTGGCGTAGGACATGAGCACGCCTGCGCCGCCCTCGATGTCGATCCATGAGTCGGCCCGGGTGGCCCCAGTGCAGTACGAGAGGTCGTACAGCTGCTCCTTGATGTCCTCGGAGAGCAGCAACTTGCCCACGTTACGGAGCATTGCGGCCCGCTGATGGAAGGTCAGCTCCCGCAGCGCCGGCCCGCCTACATCGCGCCCGTAGGCGACCGAAGCCGCAAGGTCGACAGCGGGTGGTGAGAGCTCCGCGACAGCTTGGCCGGTGGCCGCATCGAGCAGCGCCCGCCCGTCGACAGCCGGGCGGTGCCACGCTCCCGCCGTGTAACTCTCAACCCGGTGCATGGCCCTTTCCCTGGCCCTCCCCCGACATGATAGCCACCGAGGGTCAGCATCGCTGCCGTATGTATCATAAACAACGTGCAGGTGGTCGGCCACCAGAAGACCCTTGCCTCGGCGCGGCATGGGAAAGTAGCCTGCGGATTCCTGGAGGTCACGCAGCGGGGTTGCGGTGGCTCTCAACGGAGGAGTCCCTCAGATAGTGGTCGCTAATGCTGCCGGTTCTAGACCGCCTGAGCCGTCAGCGATGGCGCGGGCGCACCTCGGCGACGACTCAGTGATCGTGGCACGCCGCCACGGCAACCCGGACGGACCCAGGGTGGTGTTCACTCACGGTTGCGGCTTCGCCGCCGACCTCTATTGGCCATTCTTGTCGCTGCTCGCCGTCGAGTTCGACGTGGTGGTGTACGACCTTCGCAGCCACGGCTGGAACGAGCCGAGCGATCTGCGGTTGCACAACATGCCGACGCTCGCCGACGACAACATCCGCGTTCTGGAGGCGGTCAACAACGCTTTCGGCGCCAAGCCGGCCTTCGGGGTCTACCACTCACTGTCGACGATGGTCGTGTTGATGCACGAGCAGCAGTCACCGACGTTCGCTGGGCTGGTGTTGTTCGATCCGCCGATCTACCCGCCCGGAGCAGGTCTGGACGAGATGGAGACGGTCTGTCAAGGGCTCGCGGTGGCTGCCCGCCGGCGGCAGCGACGATTCGAGTCACCTGACGAACTCCTGGCGATGCTCGCGCGCGCCCCCGCGTTCTCGCTGGTACCCGAACCGACACTGGCGTTGTTCGCGGAGGTCACGCTGCGCCCGTCACCCGACGGTGGCTACGAACTGCGATGCCCGCCCGAGCACGAGGCGCAGTTGTTCGAGTGGTACTTCGGCCACTCGATGCAGACCTTGGAACTCCTCGAGGACATCACGATCCCCATCAGAGTCGTTGGGGCCGACCCGACCCTCGAGTTCTCGTTCCTGCCGTCGACGGACCTGAGCACCCTCTCGGACCTCGACTATGATTTCGTACCGAACCTCACGCACCTACTTCCACTTGAAGCACCCGAGAGATGCGCTAGTTTGACAATGGAATTCGTACGGCGGCACAGCTCCATAGCTCAACCCCATCCATGACCACCGAAAGAGACCACTCCGATGTTCCTGATAATCGACCCTAGAATCGTCGACCGTGACGCCTATGTCGCCACCGTTCATCAGTGGCGTCCCGCGGCCCACACCGCCGAACAATATGGTGGCCGGTTGCTGGTCTGCGGCGACCGGGTAGCGGTGATCGACGGTGCCTGGAAGCCCACCAACCTGCTGATCGTCGAGTTCCCGGACGCCGACGCCATGAACAGCTGGGTGGGGTCCAGCGACTATGCGGAGATGGTGGAGCTCGTGAGCCAGTCCGCCGTGATGTCCATCGTGGCCGTCACGTCCCACAGCGGCGAATAGCGCCCCACAGAGGCCCAGCTCGCTGCGCTGCAGAGGCAGGCGTCAGTCGATCAGGCCCTCGGCGGTCGCCTTGCGCAGTCCGGCGGCTCGGCCCGAGACCCCGAGCTTGTCCCAGAGCCTGGACAGCTCCCGGTACATCGAGCGCTCCGAGTAGCCCATCTCGGACGCCACGTCCGCGATCGGCACCCCGGACGCGAGCCTCTTCAACATGAGTTGCTCGGAGGCCTCGAGGGACGGGGGTGCCTCCGCATCGAAGTGCTGCCGCACCGCCACGCAGGCCCGCTGCAGCCTGAGAACGCCGTCTCTGGTGGTCAGCGCCGCCAAGCCGTCCCAGTGGACGACCCTCGGATTCTCGACGGTCAGTTCCGGAGCCCTTGCCGGCCCTGGCCCGTGCAACCCCGACCCGCCGGACGCCAGCCAGTTCTCGATCGAACTCGCGGCCTCGCGCATGTAGGCGGTGACGATCGCCCAGTCCGCGGCCAAGCCCGAGGGAATCAAGCGCCCCCTCATGGCATTCTCGCTGTCGCGGAACAGCCTCGCGACGTCACGCTGGTACGACCACGGCAGAGACTCGTTGTAGATGTGCACAGCCTCGCGGTGGTACTCGGGCGTCCAAGGCTCGGGGTGGGAACCCTCGGCCACCCCGAAGCGATAGGCCTCCAACATGGCGTCGACCCCTCCGACCATGCGACCGCAAGCGAGACGGACCCGCGCGAGCGCAAGACCTTCGCCCAGTTCGTCGCCCACGGCACGCGATCCTAACGTGCCGACCCGACCCGGATCGGGGCGAGCGCAGGAGCGATCAGCACGAGCCGCTCGGCAGAATCGCCTGGCAGGACTCTGCCACAGATTTGGCAGACATCTGCCAGGAAGCGGCCCAATCTGGCAGGGATTGGCAGACATGAAACGCCGCGACGCGGCAATGCTCAGACCATCAAGCCAACATGCCAATCACGAGGAGACCCATGTCAGACTCCACCAGTCACGCCACGGACCACCGGCGCTTCGGTGCCATGAGCTGGATCGCCGTGGTCGCGGCTGCAACCGCGGCGGCCGTTCTGGCAATTCCGCGGTACCGCCGCAACCACCGCGGCATCTGACGATCGCCCGGTCGGTGACCTCCCCCGCACTCGCCGATCTTCTGCCGCTACCGGCACCCTCCGAGGCCCGGCCTCGCACCGACTCCTTCAGCCCACACCGTGAGGCCGGGCCCCGATCCCCCGGCGCGCCACAAGGCAGGGACCAGACCCAATCCGACGAGGGTGACATGACACTCGCACCCTGCGGTCCCATCATCCGGCGGGCCGCATCGCCTGACCCGGACGTGAGTCTCGGCCCCTTGGGGTGGCTCGCGGTGCTGCTCGTCGCCGTACTGCTGGCAGTGCTTGCCCACGCCGCCAGCGTGCGCTCCGACCTCACACAGCACCGCGAGCCGCCCAGCGTCGCGGAACCGGCGATCCTGCTAGTCGAGTAGCTAGCGGAACAGCAGCCGCAACGGGCCTGCGGCGGGAGCTAGCCGACCGGCTCGGTGAACAGTTCGTGGGCGCACTCGCCGGAGGCGGTGCGGGTCAGGATCTCGGCGCCGTCGGCGGTGCAGGCCAGGGTGTGCTCGAACTGTGCGGTCCGGCGACCGTCGAGGGTCACCGCCGTCCACCCGTCGTCCCACATCGCCGCCTCGGGCGAGCCCAGCGTGAGCATCGGCTCGATGGTGAAGGTCATGGCCTCCTCCAGCAGGGTGGCGGCCCGCCGGTCGTAGTAGTGGGGCACCTGCAGACCGGAGTGGAACTCGGTGCCGACCCCGTGCCCGATGAACTCTCGCACCACCCCGAGGCGGTGCCTGGAAGCGTGGGTCTCAATGGCCCGGCCGATCTCCGACACGGGCACGCCCGCTCGCACCACGCCGATTCCTTTGTACAGGGCGGCGCGGGTCTCGTCCACCAGCCGGCGGGAGTGGTCGTCCACGTCGCCGACCATCAGCGTCACCGACGTGTCGCCGTGGACGCCCTCGCGGTACACGGTCACGTCGATGTTGACGATGTCGCCAGCGGCCAGCCGGCGGGAGTCGGGGATCCCGTGGCAGATCACCTCGTTGACCGATGTGCATACCGACTTCGGGAAGCCCCGATATCCGAGCGGGCTTGGATAGGCGCCCGCGGCCACTGCGGCGTCGTGCACGAACCGATCGATGGCGTCGGTGGTGATCCCTTCGGTCACCCGGCCGCAGGCCGCGATCAGGACCTCGGCGGCCAGGGCCCCGGTCCGGCGCATAGCCGCCAACTCCTCCGACGTCCGGACCACGGAGGACACCGGTGGCCCGGGCTCCCCGCCGGGAAGCCGGGTATACGGCGGGCGGTCGATGACCGCGGGCACAGGCCGCTGGGAACTGACCAGACCAGTCCGCACCGGCGGGTCGGATACAGGGACGCTGGAGGCTCCCACGCCGGCAGGGACCCGCCGTTTCCGCTTGGCCATTACCGCAAAGACTAGCGGCTGGACCCCGGCGCCCTCCTATCAGTAGAAGCGGTTGCGGGCCCGCTCGAGGAACAACGCCATCTGAGCCCGGGTCGTGAGCTGCTGCGGGCAGAAGCGCAGCGGTTCGGTCGAGCAGCCAGCGGTGATCCTGGCGCGGAACAGAGCGTCGATGTCGGCCTCGTGGACGCTGTCGCCGGTGTCGACGAACCCCTGGGGAACTGCCGCGTCGAGAACGAAGGCTCGCCTGAGGAACGTGGCCATCTGACCCCGTGTCACCGCATCGTCGGGGCAGTACTCATCCGCCTCCCTCGTGCAGCCCGCGGTGATGCCCAGTTCCGCAAGGCGTTCCACGTGTCCGCTCCACCACTGGCCGGGATCGACATCATCGAACCTCGTGACGCTGACCGGCTCGGGATCCTGGCCGTCCAGGACACGCACCAGCCACACCGCCATCATCCAGCGAGGAATCGGATCATCGGGACAGACGAGTCCGGGCCCGCACTCCGAGCCTGCCAGCACGCCGTTGCGGATGAGGTTCCTCAGTGCGTCGTGGCGCTCGCCATCCAGATCGATGTCGGCCGGCAGAGCGCCTCTAAACCCGGCCGCGGCCGCGAGCTGGCGTGCTAGCCCGACCGGATGCCAGCACCCGGAGAGGTCGAGTTCGAGGTCGGGTTCGATCCCTCCGGCGGCGCTGGTGCCGTCGGGACCGAGCCACCTGAACACGGTCACGCTGGCACCCCCCAACAGCGTGCCATCGCTTGAATGCAGGGGCCAAGTGACCTGGCCCGTGTTCTTGCCGTAGGTGCTGGTTCCGGCAACCGTGGCCCGCCCGTGATCGCGCAGCGCCAGCGCCAGTATCTCCGACGCGGAGGCCGACCCCCCGTTCACTGCGATGACTACGGGAACCACCGCAGGGTTCGGCAGGCCGCCATGCGCGCCGACCAGGTACTGCACGGTCTCCACCCTGGACACCTCTTGGACGACGACACGGCGGTCCTTGAGGAACATGCTGGCGATGTCGATAACCGTGTGCAGGAAGCCGCCGGGATTGTCCCGCAGGTCCACGACCAGGCTGTCGACGCCGGCGTCGAGCAGGGACCGGAGCTCTCGCGCGACCAGTTCGGCCGTGCGCGGCCCGAACGAGCTGAGCCGCAGGTAGCCGATGTCGCCCGCCACCGTGCTGCCATCGGCCGTCGGGATGTGTACCGCTTCGACGTCGACCGCGAAGGACCTCTGGCGGCCGTTCCGTTCGACCACGACCCTCACCACGCTCCCCTGCTCCAAGGAATGCAGGCCGCCCAGCCCGCACGCCGGACCCGACGGGACGTAGCCGTCGAGCGACAACACAATGTCGCCGACCATCAGCCCGGCCCGCTCGGCCGGGCTGCCCGTGAACACCTCGGCCACTGCCGGCCGGCAGCTCTCCGACAGGGCGTGGCAGGGCGTCGTTCCGTCCAGCAGACCGAGGCGGATGCCGATGCCCACAAAGGGAACCCCGACCTCGAGGAGCAACCGCGACCGCTCGTACTCCGAGCGAGTCATCAAGGAGTTCTGGGGATCCCCCCGGGAAGCGAACATCGCCTCGGAGGCCGCCCAGACCGCAGCCTCGGTGTCGTCCACGGCGTCGATCTCGACGCAGGCCTCCTCGAACGCCGGCGCGGGCAGCGCACACGCCGGCGCCAGCTCGTCGCCACGCGGGGCCAGCCCGGCCTCGCGCACTCCGCGCGCCGCGGCCGCGGCCCAGTCCCCTTCGGGGACGTCGTCCACGTAGTACTCCGACAGCAGCTCATAGCCCTGGCACAGCACTTCGAAGACTCCCAGCGCCTCCGCGCACGTCGTGCGGAGGCCCTCATCAGTCTCAACCTCGGGTCCGCTCCCGTCCTCGGGATCGCCCACAGGCTCTTGCCCCAGAGCGACGGTCGGCCACACCACCAGCGCGGCCAGCGCCGCGGTGAAGGCCCGCCTTGCTAGCCGCATGGCCGGCACCGGGCGTCGAGGACCCTAGGCAAGGATTCGAATACTACTCTCAGCGCAGGTACCGGCTGACCGACTCGACGACGCATGCCGGCTTGGCCTGGCCCTCGATCTCCACGGTGACGGTGATCACCGTCTGCACGCCCGCCCCACCCGGCAGCTCATCGGCGGACGTGAGCGTGGCCGAGCCCCGCAGCCGCGAACCGGTCAGGACCGGCTGCGGGAACCGCACCCGGTTGACGCCGTAGTTGATGCCCATCGAGATGCCCTCCACCCGCACGATCTGGGGCAGCATCATGTTGGTCAGCGCCAGGGTGAGATAGCCGTGCGCGATAGTGGCTCCGAACGGGCCGGCCGCGGCGGCCTCGGGATCGACATGGATCCACTGATCGTCACCGGTGGCCTCGGCGAACAGGTCGATCCGGGCCTGGTCGACCGGGATCCAGTCACTGTGACCGAGGTGCTGCCCGACGGCGCCCAGGAGATCGTCGGGAGCAGCGAAGACGGTGGCCATACCGCCGCGAACCTATCGGCACGCCAGCGCTTGCAGCACCGTTAGCCTTGCCGCCCATGGCAGCCGGCGGCGGAACCAAGGCGATCCTGGCCGCTTTCTTCGCCAACCTCGGCCTGGCCATCGCCAAGTTCGTGGCCTTCGTGTTCACCGGGGCGTCGTCGATGCTGGCCGAGGCCATCCACAGCGTGGCCGACACCAGCAACCAGGCCCTGCTGCTGCTGGGGGGACGGCTGGCCCGGCGCGACGCCACCGAGCAGCATCCCTTCGGCTACGGGCGCGAACGCTACTTCTGGTCGTTCGTGGTGGCGCTGGTGCTGTTCGCCGTCGGGTCCCTGTACGCCCTGTACGAAGGCATCGAGAAGATTCGCCACCCCCACGACATCAGCTCGCCGGCCTGGGCCTTCGCGGTGCTCAGCGTGGGCATCGTGCTCGAGAGCCTCTCCATGCGGACCGCGGTGATCGAGTCCAACCGGGTGCGGGGCAACGCCTCCTGGGTGCGTTTCGTGCGCCACTCCCGCACCCCGGAGCTGCCGGTGGTGCTGCTCGAGGACCTGGGCGCGCTGCTGGGTCTGGTGCTGGCTCTGGGGGCGCTGATGATCGCAGTGGTGTTCGACGCGCCGGTGTGGGACGGCATCGGCACCCTGTCGATCGGAGTGCTGCTCGGCCTGATCGCGGTGGTGCTGGCGCTGGAGATGCGCAGCCTGCTACTGGGCGAGGGCGCCACCCGGGCCGACACCGGCAGGATCCGCCGGGCCATCGAGTCGACCGAGGGAGTCACCGGCCTGATCCACCTGCGGACCCAGCACATCGGCCCCGACGAGCTGCTGGTGGCGGCCAAGGTCTCGTTCGACCCCACCTACACCACCACCGACCTCGTCGCGGCCATCAACCGCGTGGAGGAAAACACCCGGGCCGCGGTGCCCATCGCCCGCCCCATGTACGTAGAACCCGACATCGCCTCGGACTCGTGAGCATGCAGCTGCACACCACCACGACCGGCACCGGGCCCGCCGTGGTGCTGGTGCACGGCTTCGCCGACGACTCCAGCGTCTGGGCCACCACGGTCGAGGCCCTGGGCTCCGGCTGCGCCTGCACCACGGTGGACCTGCCCGCCCACGGCCGCTCCCCCGCCCCGGACGACAGGGCTCCCTACGAGCGCGAGGCGCTGCTGGCATCGATCGACGCGGTGCTGGCCGAGACCGGCCCAGCGGTGTACGTCGGGCACTCCCTCGGCGGCTACCTGGGGCTGGCCCACTGCATCACGAGGCCCGGGGTGCTCCGGGGACTGGTGCTGGTGGCCGCCGGCCCCGGATTCCGCGACGCGGCCGCAATGCAGGACTGGAACGACCAAGTCCACCTGACCATGCCCCGCCTCGACCTCCCGAAGGTGGCCGCCGCCGCCAGCCTCCACACCGACTCTATGGTGATCGACCGGCTCTCGGAGGTGACCATTCCCGTCGGGCTGATCGTGGGCAGCCGCGACAGGGCCTTCGTCGGCGCCAACGACTACATGGAGCGCAAGCTGGCCGATGTGCGTCGCCGCACCGTCGAGAACGGTCGCCACCGGCTGATGAGGACTCACCCGGCCGAGATCGCCGTCCTGGTGCGCGAGGTCCTCTCAGCGGCAGACTCGGCTCCCGGGAGGCCGTGATGGGCGGATTCGGGCCTCTGGTCGACGCGGCGTGGCTGGCCAGCCACTCCGATGAGGTCGTGATCGCGGACGTGAGGTGGTACCTCGACGGCCGCTCCGGGCGCGATGCCTACGACAGGGGCCACATACCGGCGGCCCGTTTCATCGATCTGGACACCGACCTCTCCGGCCCGCCCACCCGCGCCGGGGGACGCCATCCGCTCCCGTCCCCCGACGACTTCGCCGCGGCCATGGGCCGCCTGGGCATCGGCGACGGCACTGCGGTAGTCGCCTATGACGACGTGGGCGGGGTCGTCGCCTCCCGGCTGTGGTGGATGCTCGACTGCCTGGACGCACCTGCGGCCGTGCTCGACGGCGGTTTGGAGGCATGGGAGGGCGAACTCGAGACCTCAGCGTCCTCATGGGATGCGGCCCGGTTCACCGCCCGGCCCTGGCCCGCCGAGCGGTTCGCGACCATCGACGAGGTGGACGCGGCCCGCCTCGATCCGGGGTCGCTGGTCATCGACGCCCGCTCGATCGAGAGGTACCGGGGCGAGCCCAACCAGATCGATCCTCGCTTCGGGCACATCCCCGGAGCGGTGAGCATGCAGGTCGGAGACAACCTGAGCGACGGGCGGCTGCTGCCGGCGGCCGGAATGCGCGACCGCTACGAGCGGGCAGGGGCCGCCGACCGGCGGGTAATCGCCTACTGCGGCAGCGGCGTGTCGGCCTGCCACGACCTGCTCGCCATCCGCCACGCCGGGCTGGAGGACGGGCGACTCTTCGTGGGGTCGTGGTCGGCCTGGGGATCCGACCCCGACCGCCCGCTGGCCACCGCCTGAGACGGGCCTGCTCGAGTCGTCAGCTGGGCCGCTCAGACCACCCGGGCGTCGAGCTGGAGTTCCGGGAAGTCGATGTCGGGGTGGTCCAGCGCCACCGCGAGGGCTTCGGCCAGGGCCGCGCCCACGTCGTCGACGTGCATCAGCCCACCCGGGACAGCCTGGCGTTCCCAAGCCTCCATTGCCTCGCCGAGCAGGGCGAGGTTCATGTGGTCGCCGAACTCGGTGGGCATGGTGTTGCCCATCACCACCCGCATGAAGCGGCGGTCGGGGTGCTCGACCCGCCACACCCTTATGCACTGGTCGAGAGCCGCCTTGGAGGCGCTGTAGGAGCTGAACAGGGCGTTGGCGTCCTCAACCGTGCGAGACGACACGAAGGCGATCAGCCCGCCGCGCTCCATGTGCTCGAGCGCGGCCCCGGCGGCCAGGTTGGCTCCGATGACGTTCACCCGGTACACGTCGGACCAGGTGTCGGGCTCGCTCCCGCTCAACGGCTGCAGCACGCCGTAGCCGGCCACGTACACCATCAGGTCGAGCCCGCCCATCGCCTCGGCGGCCTCGACAGCCACCCGGCGGGCGTCTGCGGCGACGGTGGCGTCGCCCGGCGCGGCGTGGCCGGCGCCCATCTCGTCCACCAGGGTCTCAAGCCTGTCCCGGCGCCGGGCCGACACCGTCACCGAACCACCCCGGGCCACGACCGCCCGGGCCAGAGCCGCGCCGATGCCCGACGATGCGCCCACCACCAGCACCCGGCGCCCGGCCATCTCCCCGCTCACCGCGGCCACCGTAGCCGCAGGCGCCGTGAAGATATGCCGGGCCCCGGGTTGCGAGACGGTCCGTTTGGCATGATGCTTGCCCGCCGATGACGGGCTCGCGGGCGTTGGCTGCCATCGATGTGGGCACCAACTCGGTTCACATGGTGATCGCACGGCCCGTGCCGGGCGGATCTCCCGATGTGCTGGTGCGGGAGCGGATGCCGGTGCGCCTGGGCAGTGGCGGTGCCGACATGAGGTGCTTGCTGCCCGACGCCATCGACCGGGCCATCGCCGCGCTCGTCGAGTGCCGCCACATCGCCGACGCCCACGACGCCGAAGTCGTGGCAGTCGCGACCAGCGCGGTTCGCGAGGCCGACAACCAGAGCGACTTCCTGCGCCGGGCCAACAGCGAGGCCCACGTGACCGTGCAAGTGATCTCCGGCATGGAGGAGGCCCGGCTGATCCACCTGGGAGCGATGAGCGCGGTGCCCATCGCGGGCCGGTCCCACCTGGTGATCGACATCGGCGGCGGCTCCACCGAGGTCATCGTGGGCAACGGCACCGCACCGGCGCTGGCCCGCAGCCTCAAGCTGGGCCACATCCGCCTCACCGACCGGTTCTTCCCGGCCGGTGTGATCGACGACGGCGCGGTGAAGGCCTGCCGTCGCCACATCCGGTCCTTTATCGCACCGGTGGCCCAAGAGGCCAAGAGCATGGGATTCGAGGTTGCGGTGGGCTGCTCGGGCACCATCGCCGCTCTGGCCTATGTGTGCGCGGCGAGGCGGGGCGAGACCCTTCGCACACCGGCCAACGCCGTCATCGAGCGCTCCGACCTGACCGGCGTGGTGAACGAGCTGATCTCTCGACCCCGCCCCGCCGACCGCTTGAAGGTGCCCGGCCTGGACCCGGCCCGCAGCGACGTGATCGTCGGGGGCGCGGTGCTGCTCAGGCAGCTGTTCAAGGCCTTGGAGATTGAGTCGATGGTGGTGTCGACCGGAGCGCTGCGCGAGGGCCTGCTGCTGGACCGGTTCAACCGCCGGGACCGTTCCCGCGACGACGGCCTCCATCATCTCAGCGACCTGAGAAGGTCCAGCGTGCTGGCCCTGGCCCGCAGCTACCACGAGGACCTGATCCACGCCGAGCACGCCACCGACCTCGCACTCGAGCTGTTCGACGAGACCGCGACGGCGCACGGCCTGGGCATCGCCGACAGCGAGGTGCTGGAGGCGGCCGGGCTGCTCCACAACATCGGGCGCTTCGTGGCCCACTCATCGCACCACAAGCACTCGTACTACCTGATCCGCCACAGCGAGCGCCTGGCCGGCTTCACCGAGGGCGACCTGGAGCTCATCGCGCTGGTGGCCCGCTACCACCGCAAGCGCGAGCCGGTGTCGTCGCATCGCGAGTTCACCGCGCTAGCCAAGCGGGACCGGTTCCGGGTGAGGGTGCTGGCCGGGCTGCTCCGGATCGGGATCGCCCTGGACCGCACCTACCGGCGAGCCGTCGAACGGGTGCACGCGCACGTCGAGGACGACGTGATGCGGATCGAGGTCGAGGTCGCCGACGGCAGCGACGTGGACATCGAGCTCTTCACCGCCCAGCGCAGCGCCGACCTATTGGCCAAGACCCTCGGCCGGAGACTCGAGTTCCACATCGTCGGGACAGGCGCCGCCCGCCACCGCCATCCCTCCAGCAATAACCTGAAGACCGCGGGCCAGTAGGCGTATAGTGTCGCTGACATGATACATGTAAGATTCGGCGTCCATGCGGGTAGGGCTGGCCCTGACCCGCAACGCACAGCCATTGGCAAGTACGGAGGGCCCCAATGATCATCGACACCCACCTGCATCCGACCAATGTTGTGGATGAGGCTTGGCGTCATACTGGTGAGCCGTTCACGGGTGAGCGGATGCTGGCGATGATGGATGGGCCTTACTGGATCAACGGCAAGCCGCGCCGTATCGATATGGGGTTCATTCAGCCCCCGCCGGGCAACACGGCGTGGCGCGACGGCTCTCGCGGCGGCCGCGACGGCATCCGGGACTACATGGCCTATGTGGCTGAGCTGACGCAGCGATATCCCGACCGCTTCATCGGGAACTTCAACTACAACCCGCGTTTTGGTCCCGACAACGGAGCCGCCGAGCTGGAGTTCCATGTCAAGGAGTACGGGTTCAAGATGTTGAAGCTGCATGCCAACATGCACGCCTACCGGCCCGACCGGGCGCTGGACTGGCTGCGGCCGGTGATGCGCAAGTGCGACGAGCTGGGTGTGGTGGTGTTGATCCACACCGGCGACGGGCCCTATTCGATCCCGACGCAGTTCTACCCCATCATCCGCGAGTTCCCCAGCGTCAAGTTCATCATCGGGCACTTCGGGGTCCAGACCGGCGGCGTCTACTGCTTTGAGGCGTTCTGGATGATCATGGACTCCCCCAACGTTTATGGCGAGTCGGGGTGGTTGTTGCAGTCGCGCATCGTGGAGTTCGCCAAAGAGATGCCACAGGACCGACTGGTGTTCGGCACCGACTCGCCGCCCAATGACCCCGGCATGTGGCTGACCCACCTCGAGGTGCTGTGCCATGACGCCCCCCAGGGCATCAACGCCACCGAAGACCAGCTAGAGGACTACATGGGCAACAACGTCGCCCGCCTCGTGGGCATCACCCCCACCGCACCTCCCGACACCGTCGACGACGCCAAAGCACAACTCGCCGACGGCAGCTACGGCACCCCTATCCAATAGGTAGCTGAGGAGGTCTCTCACGTTGCAGCACGGTTCCCTTCATGTGATCGAGGCCGGTGACCTGCTGGCGGATCGCGCCTATACCCAATTGAGCACTGCAATCCTCCGGAACGAGCTGCCCCCCGGGACCTCGCTCTCCGTGCCGGAACTGGCGCGACGCCTCGGCATCTCTCGCAGCCCGGTACGCGAGGCCGTGCAACGCCTGATCTGGGACGGCCTAGCCGACTACCGGGGACGGCGCGGCACTGTGGTCGTGGACATCGACTTGAGTGACTTCCTGCGCCTGCTGGAGGTCCGCGAGGTGCTGGAGGCACTCGCCGCCAGGCTGGCCGCCGAGCGCGGCTCCGACGCGCAGCGCGACGACCTGCGACAGATACATCAGGAGTTCGAATCGCTCAAGTCATCCGATGCGAGCCAGTGGGCGTTCCTCGAGATTGACATGCGCTTCCACGCCGCCATCCGCGCCATGTCACACAACCAGGACCTGGACACCACGCTGGCCCGATCCCAGGGTCGCGCTCATCTGTCCCTGAACACGCTGTGGCGGCGCGAGCGGAACCTGCGGGTCACGCAGCGCGAGCATGCCGCGATCTGCGAAGCCATTGTCGACGGTGACACCGACCGGGCCGAATCGGCGGCCCGTACTCACATAGCCTGCCTGGGCCAGCGGGTCCTGGCCATGTGGGAAGACCACGACCGCGCCGACGCGTCCTGACACGAGCGGCGCCAGCCGCCGCGAACCCGCTCGCCGACCGATCAGGCGGAGAACTTCTTGGCCTTGGACACGAACGGCAGCGGCACCACGGTCGCTTGAACGGTCCCACTCACCACATCATTGAGAAGTTCGGGGCTCAGGGCGCATCCGTGCTCCCTCCACTCCAGGGTGAGTGATGTCCCGATGTCGGAGCAGCCTCGGTCGACTTGGCCCAGGGCAATCTCGCGGCGGATCGTCGGGCTCCAACACAGGCTGGTCGCCTTCCCGACGACATCGCCGCCGTGCAGGACCCGGTGGCGGCGGTAGTCGACACGTCGCGTGACCTCGGGCGCCTCGCCGGCCTCGTCGTACAGTGACACGATGTCCTGCCAGGCCACATCGAGCCCGACCAGCCTTCGGGCCGGCCCCCCGCTCGCCTGCTCGACGAGCAGCGCCTCCTTGCCGATGAAGTCGGAGGGCTTGTCGAAGTTCACAAACCGGCCGAGTCCGATCTCGAAGGGTGAGACGACGCCGCCCTCGTCCAGCAACGCGTACGAGGCGATGTTCAGGTCCGATCCTGCCCGGGTGTAGTCGATCCCGGGCACGATGAGGCCGGCCTCGGTGCGAGCCACCTGCACCGCGTTCTGGCCGATCGGCATCAGCCCGAAGTCCTGCCCGACCCGCATGACGGCGTCGAATACCTCGACGGCGTCGCTTCGATCGATGTGCAGTTCGTAGCCCAACTGAGAGCTGTAACCCGCTCTCCACACCCAGGCTTCGGCCGAGCCGATGGCGGCAGGACGCCCTCGCATGAAGTCGACGCCGGACCAGTCCTCCCCCGTCACCGCCTCGAGGATCCCGCCGGAGAGAGGGCCCTGAAGCGGCATCACCATTTTCACGTCCGACTCGTCGCGGATCTCGACGTCGCAGGAACCGGCGTGCTCAGCCAGCCAGTTGCTCAGGATCCCTCCCATGGTGACGTAGTGGGACTCACCGACGCGGAATATGGGCGTGTCGATGACGACCTTGCCCCGTTCATCCAGCCATACCGCGTAGATGCCCGCCCCGGTCTCAACCCTGCTCACATCGCGGGTCACCAGATGGTCGAGGAACCGGACGGCATCTGTTCCCGCTATCGAGTAGTAGTTCATCGGGGACTTGTCCTCGATGACCGCCCGATTGTGGAGTGCCGTCAATTCCGGGCTCAGCCCCTCGTAGGTGTCGGGAATGTGCAGTCCCCGCCAGCTGTGCCACTTGTTGCCGTGATTCAGCGGACCCATCCGCGGCGTGAGCGGCGTGGGGCCGAAGCTGGCTTGATCAACAATCCGAGACATCGCCGCCGGCCTTCTCAGACTCCTCGACCAATTCGAGGAGCCAACGCCGGTACTCGACCGAGATCTGGTCGGCGCCCCTCACGTACATCTCCTCGCTCAGGTCCGTCGGCAGTTCCTCCGGCAGCTGTGACTCGGCTATCACACGGTCGGCTTCCACGATCTCCTGCTGGTGCGCGATGAAGGACTCGTCGGGCGCCTCGAGCCCGAAGTTGCGGGCCACGAAGGTGAAGGTGCGACACTCCTTCGGACCGACGGGCTGGCAGGCCATGAACAGCACGAAGGCCTGGCCCGCTGGGAGCGTCTGGTGGATCCAGACCGTGAACGGAAGCGCAATCCGGTAGTTGCGCTCACCGGGGACGGTCGTACTCCCCGACTCCAGTTCGAGCGTCGAGGTCTTGGATGTGTTGGTGGGTTCGTCGACCACGATCCGGGTCCGCAACTCCCAGCCTTCGCGACGAACCTCGTGATCGGGCACGAGCGGCTGGTCGCGCCGGGCCAGGACGCCGTCGTGGACCCAGGCGAAATGTGAGAAGTCCACGAAGTTCTCGGTGCGGCGGGCTGCGCCGGCCTGCCAGTCGTAGGCCGGTATGGCCACCTTGCAGAACGCGTCGTCGGACCATTCGGGAAACTCGGGAATGTCGATTCTCGGTTCGGGGGCCGCGCAGACGTAGATCAGACCGTTGGCCTCCCGGGCGTGGAGGCGCTCCAGGCGTGCCCTGGGCGAGATGACGGCGTCGGTGCGCGACGGTATCTCGACGCAGACGCCCTGATCGTCGTAGAGCCAGCCATGGTAGGGACAGCGGAGGCAGTCGCCCTCGACCCATCCCAGCGACACAGCGGTGCCGCGGTGGGCACAGCGGTCGATGAAGGCCCGGACCTCGCCGGCCAGACGCACGACGACCACGCGGCGACCCAGCAGCGTGGTCTGAACCGGTGCGTCGTCGAGTTGGGACGCGTACATCACCGGATGCCAATACCAGCCCAGCGACCGGTACAGGCGTCCCTCGCCCTCGGCGGTCCACTCATTGGGAACCGCGGCGGTAGTGCGATCGTCGACCACCGTCATTGCAGATCTCCCTTCGGATCGGTCCACCTCAATCGATGTTGGACGGGAGCCCATTGCTAGTAAAGCATGGTACATGTAAGCTCAGCCAAGGCCCCATGCGGATAGAGATCGACATCCAGAGATGTGCTAGCACCGGGATGTGCACCGGCTTCGCTCCGGCCGTATTCCACCTCGGCGAGGACGGGAAGGCCTCCCTGCTGATTCAGGAGCCACCCGAGGAATTCCGCCAGGAGGTGAAGTCGGCCGAGCGGGGATGCCCGGTCGGAGCGATCCGGGTCAGGGGCTAGGAATCGGGAACGACAATGACCGCGTCGACCGCCACGTGACATGAGCTCAGGCGAAGCAGCAATAGACACCGATTGGGCGCTGGCCAAGAACCAGAGCCTCGCCGACCTGCGGCTCAACCGGATGGACGCCGAGGCCGAGGGTCGCATCTACCAGGCGCTCCGGCACTTCTGGCACCCCGTCATCTACTCGCAGGAGCTGACCGACTCGCCCCAGCGGGTCTGGCTCTGCGGCCAGCAGTTGGTGGCGGTGCGCCTGGACGGCGAGGCTGTCGTGCTGAACGACATGTGCGCGCACCGCGGCACGGCATTGTCCCTCGGCAAGGTGGTCGCCTCCGACGACGGTGAGGCCATCCAGTGCCCGTACCACGGATGGCGCTACGCCTCCGACGGCCGATGCGTGCTGGCACCGCAGCGGCCGGATCTCGCCGGGAGGCTGAGGGCCCGCGTCAAGAGCCACAACGCCGTCGAGCGCTACGGCATGATCTGGGTGTGCCTGGCTGAGGAGCCCCATTTCCCTCTGCCCGACTTCCCCCAGTTCGAGGACCCCTCCTACGACTGGGTCGCGGTGCCATCAACCTCGTGGGACCACACCTTCGCCGTGCGGCGGACCGAGAACTACACCGATCCCGCCCATCTGGCCTTCGTCCACGACGGCTACCTGGGAGACTCGCGCCAACCGGCCATCCCCGAGTACGAGGTGTCGCAGACGGCCCACAACGTGCTCCAGATGAGGCTGGCCGAGCCATGCTTCGAGCCCGCCACCGCAGGCAAGAACAAGTCGATCGTGACCGACAGCGAGTTCCTCGAGGTCATGAAGACATGGGACTGCTTCATGCCGCTGACGGTGCTGTTGAGAGTGTTCGACACCGAGGGCAACGACTACTGCCTGTTCTTCCATCCCACGCCGACCTCGGCCACCACCATCCGCAACTTCACCATCGGCGCCCGCAACTTCGGCTCGGCGTCGACGATCTTCGACGAGATCGCGGGCTGGAACAAGATCGTCTACGAGCAGGACGAGCCGATCGTCTCCTCGCAACGCCCCGAGCAACTGCCCGAGGACCTGTCGATGGAGATGTACCTGGCCGGCGTGGACACATTCTCCTTGCGCTACCGCAAGTGGCTGCTCGAACTCGCCGACGAACTCGTCCCCGCGGACGGCAACTGAGGCAGGGCTGAGAAGCCAACCATGACTGCGAAGAGCTTGACGGAGGTAACCAGATGAGAGTTGAAGTCGATTGGGACAAGTGCATCGGATCGGGAATGTGCACCACGATCGCGCCCGCGCTGTTCGACCTTGACGACGACGGAGCGATGATCGTCGTCAAGGACACGCCCGAACCCGATGAGGAGCGTTCGCTCCTCGATGCGGTGGCCTGCTGTCCGGTCAACGCCCTGTCCGCCGCGGACGCATGATCAACGGCGTCGGGTAGGCACACGTGGTGGCAGCGTCATGAACGAGCGGCGAACTCTGGCCAGGAACCAGTTCGAGTCGACGGTGATCGATGCGGACACCGACCGCAGGATCTACGAGACGTTCCGGCACTTCTGGCACCCCGTGGCCCGATCCTCCGACGTGGACGCCGACCCGGTGCGGGCCGAGCTGTGCGACCAGCAACTGGTGATCGTGAGGCTCGACGGAGGGGTGCGGGCCTTCAACGACTTGTGCGCCCATCGGGGCACCGCGCTGTCGCTGGGTGCGGTCACCGCCGGGGGGACGAGGCTCCGCTGCGCCTACCACGGCTGGCAGTACGACGGCACCGGCCGGTGCAGGCTGGTCCCGCAGGCACCCGATCTCGCCGACAAGCTCGACATCTCGGTCCGCGCCTACAAGGCCGAGGAGAGGTACGGGCTCATCTGGGTCTGCCTCGAGGACGAGCCCCTCGCCCCGATTCCCGACTTCCCCCAGTTCAGCGCCCCGGACTACTACTGGGTCGAGTTCCCGGTGGTCGACTGGAATTGCGCAGCTGCGAGACGCATCGAGAACTACACCGACGTCAGCCACTTCGCCTTCGTCCACGACGGGTGGCTCGGCGACATGAACCATCCCGAGATCAACTCGTACAAGGTCTGGCGCGACGGGATGACTCTGTGCATGATGGAGGACGAGCCGGTGCTGCAGCCGGCCCGGCTGTCCAAGTGGTCCGAGGTCGACACCGACTCCGAGTTCGTCGAGGTGACCAACATGAGGACCATCTCGATGCCGTTGGCCGTCCGGCTGGACATCAGTGCGGGCAACAGCTCCTTCAGCCAGTTCTTCTGCGCTACTCCCCTCGGACCGGACCGCACGAGGAACTTCACAGTGGTGGCGAGGAACTTCGGTGAGCCGGGAACAGCGTTCAAGGACCATGCCGTTCTAAACATGACGGTCTACGAACAGGACCGGCCGGTCGTCGAGTCGCAGCGCCCGAACGCAGTGCCCCAGGACCTGGCGGCCGAACTGCACATCCGGGGCGTGGACCTCTACTCGCTGGAGTACCGGCTCTGGCTGCGAGAGATCGTCAGCCAGCTGGAGCGGAGCCGAGGCCAGACGATTCCAGAACCCGGCTAGCAGACGGCTGCGGGGACGCCGACGACGAGACGGGAGCAAGCGATGCCTGCGACTCAAGTTACGCCCGAGTACGACTTGGTGCTGTCCGGTGGAACGGTGGTCACCCTCGACGACGACCGGCGGGTAATCGAGCCCGGTGCCGTCGCGATATCGGGCAATCGCATCGCGGCAGTCGATTCCCGGGACCGGGTGGAGACATCAAACGCTGGTCGAACGATCGATTGCACGGGCTGCGTGGTCCTGCCTGGCTTCATCGACTGTCACAGCCACTTGGCACAGTCGGTGATCAAGACTCTCGGCGAGGGCCTCGCAGTCTGGGATTGGCTGTCGGAGCTGACCTTTCCGGTCGGCGACGCGATCACTACTGAGGAGGCCGTGGCCGGAACCCGCTTGGCGGCCATGGAGGCCGCGAGGGCCGGGATCACCTCCGTCGTCGACAACCAGTACATGCCGCCCGATCCCGAGACCACCAAGGGGGTCGCGGACGCGATCGAGTCGGTCGGAATCCGGGGCGCGGTCGCCCGGGGCATGACCGGCACCCGCCCAGCCGCCATGGCCTTTCGAGCCAGCGGCGCCCGGCCCAACTACTACACCACCAGCGAAGAGCTGGACATCATGGCTGATCTGCTCTCCGGTTGGTCGAGCGACCGGCTGGTGACTATCTGGCCCGGTCCGCTCAACATCGCCTTCAACGATCAGGAGATGATCGCAGGCTGCGTAGAGCTGGCCAGGCGATTCGGGACCAAGTGGCACACCCACTGCTGCGAATCCAAAGGAGACCCCGGGGTCTACCGCCAGGCCTACGGCACGACACCGGTCGCGTGGCTCCACTCCGAGGGCCTGCTGGGCCCCGAAGCGACCCTCGCTCACGCGATATGGCTTTCCACCGACGAGATAGCCATGCTGGGCGAGACCGGAGCGGGAGTGGCGCACAATCCCGTGTCGAACGCGTACCTCGCTTCGGGCACCATGGCACTGACCGAGATGCTCGAGGCCGGTGCCGTGGTCGGGCTCGGCACCGACGGTCCCGCCGTAGGGCATCGACAGGACCCCTTCGAAGTCATGAAGCAAGCCGCATTCGCGCAGCGGATCCGTGCCGGGAACGCGGCGGTTATCGACAGCGAGACCATCCTGGAGACCGCGGCGCTGGGCGGCGCGGCGTTCGTCGGCCTTGAGGTGGGCGTGCTCGCGCCGGGTCGGCTGGCGGATGTGGCCGTGGTTGACGTGTCTGCACCGAACTGCGCCCCGCGGCAGAAGATCGCCACAACCGTCGTCAACTCGTTGACCGGACCCAACGTGCGCACGGTCGTTGTCGACGGAAGGATCGTCGTTGAGGATGCGCGATGCGTGCACGTCGACGAGGGCGAGGTCATCGAGGACGCCAACCGGGCGATCTCCAACCTGAGCGACCGGGTCGGTCTGGAGCGGTTCGCGGTGTCCTGGGCCGGAGGCTGACTCGTCCCTCAGCGCTGCTCGCGGAAGAACGGGATGCCCAGCGCTTTCGGCTCGGTGAGGCCGCGTGAGGGGCTCAGAGCCGTGAGCAGCACGGCCGCGATTGCCAGGACATACGGGAGCATGCTCAACAACTCCGGGGAGACGTTGGCGCCGACCACCTGAAGCGTGAACCCGAGCCTGATGGACGCTCCGAAGACGAACGCGGCCACGAAGGCCGCCAGCGGCCGCCAACGGGCGGCAAGTACGATCGCGATGGCGAGCCACCCCGCGTTCGATGTGATCCTCTCCTGCCAGATCGGCACGAGGCCGAGCGAGTAGTACGCCCCGCCGAAACCGGCCAGCGCTCCGCCGATGATCACGTGCACGGCCCGCACTCTGGCCACTCGCACTCCCGCCGCCTCGGCGCTGGCGGGGTCGTTGCCGACCGCACGGACCCGCATTCCGGGCTCGGTGTGATTGATGTAGAAGTGGGTCAGCGCCACCAGCACCCAGCTCCCGTAGACCACGAAGTCGTGCCCGAACAAGATCGGTCCCAGTAGCGGGACGTCGGTGAGGGAGCCGGTGGTGTACGGCTCGATCGAGACGCCCGACAGCCGCCCGATGAGCGGCTCGTCGCCGATGCGGCCCAAGTACTGCGACATGCCGGAGGTGAACACCAGCAGCCCGAGGGCCGCCAGGATCTGGCTGACCCGCAGGGTGATCGACAGGAACGCGAACAGTGCCGACATCGACGCGCCGACCAGGACCGACATGGCCAGCGCCAGCCACAGCGACCCTGTCTCGGCGGCCACGGCGTAGCCGCTCACCGCGCTGAACAGCATTATCCCGTCCAGGGAGAGGTTCATGACTCCCGACCGCTGCGAGACGAGCTCCCCCATGGCCACATACACCAGGGGCGTGCCGAACAGGAGGCCGGCGACGATGATGCTCACCAGGGCAGTGTCGTTCACGGGGCACTCTCCCCATGGACCTGCCGGGCCGGGGATCCGGCCCGGACCAGGCGGTACCGGAGATGGAACTCGCCCCCGGCGATCACCACCAGGATGAGCCCCTGCAGCACCACCGTCAACGGAGCGGGCACTCCGATCTGCTGCAGGTCAGGACCCGACGACACGATGGCCGACAGCACGATCGCGGCCGGTATCACGCCGGTCGGCGACATGCGACCCAGGGCCGCCACCAGGATCCCGGTGAAGCCGAGGCCGGTCAAGGCCCGGGGCTCCATCGCCCCCAGCGTGCCGCCGACCAGCACTGCACCCCCCAGACCGGCGCAGCCGCCGGAGATCAGGAACGATGTGACGATCATCCGCCACTGGTTGATGCCGGCGAAGGAGGCCGCTCCCCGCGAGTCGGCCACCACCGAGTACTCATATCCCCAGACCGTGTACTTCAGCAGCCAAGCAACGAGGAACACCACTACGAGCGTGATGACGAAGCCCAGGTTCAGCCGGCCCGACAGGTCAGGCAGGCGCGAGCTGTCGGGAATGAGCTGGCCCCGGGGGAAGCTGATCGAGAACGCGTCACGCCACGGGCTGTGGCTGCCGAACACCAGGTAGTTGATAAACGCCAGCGACAGGAAGTTCATCATGAGGGTCAGGACCACCTCGTCGACCTTCCAGGTCGCTGCCGGCAGCGCCACCAAGCCCGCGTAGAGGCTCCCGCCCAGGATTCCGGCGACGATCATGGCAACCAGCGCGAACATCGTGTTGGCGCCGTCGCCGAGCCAGAGCGCTACGCCGGCCGAGGTCACCGCCCCGATCTGGAGCTGACCCTCGGCTCCGATGTTCCACACGTTCATGCGGAACGTCACGACCGCTGCCAAGCCGGTCAGCATGATCGGCATGGCGTCGGTGAGGGTGTCGGTAATGCCCCGGGTGCTGCCGAAGGCACTGGTGAGCATCAGGCGGTACACCTCGATCGGATCGGCGCCGATCAGCACCAGAGGGATGCTCCCGAGAATGAGTGCGCCCACCGCGGACAGCGCCGGCAGTGCCAGCGAGAACGTGCGTGACGGGGTGGCTCGCTGCTCGAGCACGAGCCTGCGCACTGCTAGTCCCCCGCGGCCACGCCGCCGGACATCAGCGCGCCCACTGTCTCGCGGTCATAGTCGGCCGGCTCGAACTCGCCCATGATCCGGCCGGCGTGGAGGACGATCAGCCGGTCGGACATGATGAACAGCTCGTCGAGGTCCTCCGACACCAGCACCACGGCGGTGCCCGTCTCGAGCTGACCGATGAGGATGTCACGAACGTTGGCGACGGCTCCCAGGTCGAGGCCGCGGGTCGGGTAAGCGGCGATCACGACGGCCGGGCTCTGGCTCAGCTCCCGGGCCAGGATCACCTTCTGGATGTTCCCGCCGGACAGGATGCTCACCGGCAGGTTGCGGTCGCCGCCCCTGATGTCGAAGTCGGCCCTCAGACCCTCCTCCAGCGTCCGGACCGCCGACATCGACATCACGCCGCGCCTGCTCAGGGGCTCCTTCCAATAGCTCTTCATGCAGAGGTTCGCGCCGACGTCCAGCCCGGACGCTACGCCCACGGCCCGCCGGTCCTCGGGTATGTGGACGATCCCGATCTCGATCAGATCACGGGGGGACATGCCGGTTACGTCGATGGCGCCGGCAGAGTCGCCCGAGTCCGGTTCGGACGCTCCAGGTGGCCGCCGGAGCCTCACTGTCCCTGACTGCACCGGCTTGAGGCCGGCCAGAGCCTCGACCAGCTCACGTTGGCCGTTGCCCGCGATCCCCGCGATTCCGAGTATCTCCCCCTGATGGACTTCTGCATCGAATGAGTCGACCGCCACCCTGCCGTCCTGGTTGGTGACGTTAAGGCCCCGGACCTCGAGCACAGGCCGGTCGAGCGCCGGCGGCGACTGCCTCGTGCGAGGCGCGGCGATCTTGCGGCCGACCATGAGCCGGGTGAGGTCGTCGTTGGTGATGTCCTCGAGCTTCTCGACCGCGACCCGCCGGCCCTGCCGCATGATCGTTACCCGGTCCGACGAGGCCCGCAATTCGTTGATCTTGTGAGAGATCAGGATCACGGCCTTTCCGGAGCGCCGGAGTGCGTCCATGGAATTGAACAGCTCGCGCACCTCGCTGGGGGTCAGCACCGACGTGGGCTCGTCGAGGACGAGCACCCGCGCGTCGCGGTGGAGCAGCTTCAGGATCTCGATGCGCTGGCGCTCGCCCACCGACAGGTCCCCGACCAGCTGCCTGGGGTCGGTGTCGATGTCGTAGGCGGCGGCCGCTTCGGCGACGGACTCCTCGACCTCGGACCACTTGAGCCTGCGGGACAGCCGGGGATCGCCCAGCACGACGTTCTCGGCGACGGTGAACTCGTTGACCAGCCGGAACTCCTGGTACACCATCCCGACGTGCGCGTTCAGGGCGTCGTGGGGGGAGCGGAAGTCGACCAGGTGGCCGTCGATCCTGATTGAGCCCTGATCGGCCCGGTACAGGCCGGCGAGGATGGAGCACAGCGCTGACTTGCCCGCGCCGTTCTCACCCAGCAGCGCATGGACCTCGCCCCATCGGACCTCGAAGTCGACGTCGGTGAGAGCGCTCTGACCGAAGAACGACTTCGAGATTCCGGTCATCTCGACCGCCAGCCGGCCGCTCGAACCCCCCATCACCGGCTCATTCGAGCGCGGCGGTGCTGAAGTGTCCAATTCCTGCTTGTCCCGCCGAGGATGTGCCCTGCGCCAGGCCGGGCTCCACCCTTAGTTGGGCAGGGTGCCCTCAATGCCGTCGAGCACGTAGTCGACTCCCCAGATGTGCTCGAGCGACGCCGGCTCACCGTCGGGGACCTGGAGATTGCCGTCGTGGTCCACGATGGGCCCCACGAACACGTCGAAGTTGCCGGCCTCGATCTCCGCCCTGCGGGCGTTCACCATCTCGGCTACGTCGCTGGGCACGGCGGAGCCGAAGTCGGCCAAGTCGATGAAGCCGTCGGCCATGCTGCCCCAGTAGGGAATGTTGTCCCACGTGCCGTCCCTGACCGCCTGGGCCGCCTCGACGTAGTACACGCCCCACACGTAGCTCGGGCCGGTCAGGAAGGACTCGGGCGCGAAGCCGCGGGCTAGGGCGTTACCGGCTACCCACAGAGCCCCCGCGGCGTCGGCCGCCTGGCCTACTGCGCCGCCTGAGGTGCCGTAGAACAGCACGTCGGCGCCGTTGTCGAGCAGCGTCTGCGCGGCCTGAGTCTCCTGGGCCGGATCGAACCAGGTGTTGACCCAGATCATCTGGACCTCGACGTCGGGGCTGATCTCACGGGCTCCCACGACCCAGGCGTTGAAGTCCCTCAGAACATCAGGAGTGGTGAAGGGACCGACGTATCCGAGCTTGTTGGTCTCGGTCATCGACCCTGCGACCAGCCCGGCCAGGTAGGTCGCCTCGTAGAGGGACCCCGAATAGTTGGAGAAGTTCTCGTCGGTCAGATAGCCCGTTGCGTGCTCGAAGACCACGTCGGGATACTCGGGAGCGACCCTGGACATGAACTCCAGGTACCCGAAGGACGTGGCGAAGATCAGGTCGTAGCCGTCTTCGGCCAGGTCGCGCATCACACCTTCGCTGGTCTGATCATCGATCACGTCGGTCAGAATCGTCACCTCTGCGCACGGCATCTGCTCCGCCAGATAATTGGCACCGTTCCCGTGGGCCTCGTTCCACCCCGAGTCGTGAATGTCGCGCACCATCATGAAGGCCACGCGGACGCACGGCTCATCGGCGGCCGGCGCAGCCGCTTCGGGGGCTTCCTCCATCGGCTCTTCTGCTGGCTCTTCCACAGCAGGCGCCGCCGGGGCGGCAGTCGTCGCCGGGGCAGCTGCGGAGTCATCGTCGTCGTCGCCGCACGCGGCCGCAACCAAGGCCATGACCGCGAGCAATGCCATCACGTGCCCAATTGCACGCCGACCGCTCCGGTGTTCGTCTCTCATCGTTGTCTCCCCTCCAGGCCGATCTCGACCCAATCAGACGTCACCGATGAAGAGCGGTTCAGCCCCCCACCGCCGTGCGCCACCCTACATGCAACATGCAACGACAGTCAACATGAAACATGCATGCCGTGGAGCCGGCACTCACCCCCCCCCCCGGGGGGGGGGGGGGGGGGGGGGGGGGGGGGGGGGGGGGGGGGGGGGGGG
>VXTM01000037.1 GCA_009837445.1 Acidimicrobiaceae bacterium | reverse complement strand
GGCTCCGGGCGAGCCGGTGCCGGGTGCGGGGCCGGCGGCGCGGAGCCGGGCGAGCCGTCCAGGCGGGCCTCCAGTTGCCGTACCCGCTGAGCCAGCGCTTCCAGAGACAGGTCCTCGTCGGGCTGGCAGAGCCGGACCAGAGCGACCTCGATGTCGACTCTGGGATCGGGCGCCTGCCGCATGTCGATCAGAGCCCTGCCCAGCGTCTCCAGCGCCCGGGTCATGGCTGCGGGCGCCATCCGGCCGGCGAGGTCGGCCGCTCGGGCCCGCTCGTGCTCGGAGAGGCGGGTCGGCGGATCCCCCATCTTGGTTAGGAAGGCGTCGCGCAGCCCGGCCAGCGCCATCTCACCGATGGTCCGGGGATCCCGGCCCCTGCCGATGGCGTCGCCCACGGCTGAGAGCGCCGCGGTCCGGTCGCCCTCGGCTATCGCCTCGAGGATGGCGTCGGTTGAGGCGTCCAGGTCGGCGGTGCCGCCGCCGGCCACCACCCGCTCGAGGGCGGTGAGCGTGTCGCGCACCGAGCCGCCGCCGGCGGCCACCGCATGGTCGATGGCGTCGCTATCGGCGTCCAGCCCGGCATCGGCGACGACGTACCGGAGGTGCTCCGCCATGATGTCGGAGGAGATCAACCCGAGCTCGAAGACCTGGCAACGGCTCCGGATGGTCAGCACCACCTTGTGGGGCTCGGTGGTGGCCAGCACCCAGGTCACGTGGGCGGGAGGCTCCTCCAGCGTCTTGAGCAGGGCGTTCTCGGCTCCGGCGGTGAGCATGTGGACCTCGTCGAGCAGGTACACCTTGGCCCGGCCCGGCGAGGCCAGGTTGACCCGCTCAAGCAGGGCCCGCATGTCGTCGACCTTGTTGTTCGAGGCGGCGTCGAGCTCCTGGAGGTCGAATGACCGGCCCTCCGCGATCGATACGCACGACTCGCAGACGCAGCAGGGTTCGCCGTCGTCGCCGAGGTCGGTGCAGTTCAGTGCTTTGGCCAGCACGCGGGCCGTGGAGGTCTTGCCGCTGCCCCGGGGCCCGTGCAACAGATAGGCGTGGCCGACGGTGTTCTCGCGCACCGCGGTCTGCAGGGCCCGAACGACGTGGTCCTGGCCCTTTATCTCGCTGAACTTCTGGGGCCGGTAGCGGCGGTAGAGGGACTGGTAGGCCACCGGCACCGACTCTAGACGTGGACTCCGACAAGCCGCCGGTTCGCGGCCCGCTCCTGAGGGGCGCCCGGTCGGCCGGCGCGCCGGCGCCCGTTCCCGGGAGTGACGGCCAGGCTGTCTGCGGCACCCGGGCGGTACTGCTGAGAGCTGCTGCCTTCCGGCCCTGACCCGGTTCACAGGCGTCCGTTGCACAGGACCCGGCCGTCACACCCCGAAACGGGCGCTGACGTGCACACGATACCCTCACGGGTCCGGACCCGCAGCGCCGGGGCCGGGGAGGGTTGCCAGAGCGGCCGAATGGGCACGCTTGGAAAGCGTGTGAGGCGAGAGCCTCCATGGGTTCAAATCCCATACCCTCCGCGTATTGCCGTCTGATTCCCCGAGGTCCTGTTGCTTGGGCTGGTCTGCTCCGGGGTCTCGGTACTCGTCCCCTTCGCACAACGGCTCACTGAATCGTGTAAGTAACCCTTGGGCCGTAGCGCGGAAGTCAAGGTCCGGTCAGGGTCAGCAGGAGCGATTCGACGAGTCGCGCTCCATGACGATCGGCTCCGGTGCCGGGTACCGGACCGGCGTGGTCGGGTCGAGCACCGCGGCCTGAACGCTGGCCGCGAGTGATTCGCCGAGCCGTTCCATCTCCGCGGTCACCGACGACAACGACGGTGTGATGGCCCTCGAGGCCGGAATGTCGCCGACGCCGATCACCAGCATCGCGCCCGGGACCTCGACGCCCAGGTCGATCAGCGCGGTGAGGATCGGCAGCGCATAGTCGTCACTGTGGCCGCAGACAGCGTCGACGCCGGCGTCCGCCCACCGGCGAGCGGCGGCCCGCGCCGACTCCGGTGTGGCTTCCACGGTGTCGAATGCGAGCCGGACGCTCGCGTCGCTCGCGACAGCCTCCAGGGCAGGACGAAGGAGCGTGCTCGTCGAGCTCTCGTAGTGCGACGGCGGCGCGGCGTAGACGATGTTGGTCGCGCCCCGCTCGATCACGTGCGACAGCTGGCACTTGCGGGCGTCCACGCCGATGATGTCCATCGCGCTGAGGTGTCCGGGCACCTCGATGTCGGCCGTCACTCTGGCCACGCCGGCCCGGGACATCCGCAGGACGCCCGTGTGGTCAGCGGGCAGGATGAGATCGATGAGGGCGGCCGGGCCGAGCCTCAGCCAGGCATCGGCAGCGTGCTCCGGGCTGGGGTACATCGCCGCGTCCGACACCAGGGTGAAGCCCCGAAGGTTCAGAGCCGCCGAGCAGACGTTGATCGCGTCGGCGAATGCGTGCGACAGGGCCGCATCGCCGAGCGGGAACAGCACGATGTCGCTGCGCCCGAGCCGGAGAGCTCGCGCGCTCTGGTTCGGCGTGTACCCGAGCCGCTCGGCCGCTTCCATCACCCGGCGGCGCGTCTCGTCGGAGATCGTCTGCCCGGGAGTGTTGTTCAGCAGATAGCTGACGGTGGCACGCGAGACCCCGACCTCACGGGCCACATCAGCGCTGGTGACGGGCTTGCGGCCCTTCGACCCTCCGGGCATCCGGCGGACTATAACAATACTTACTCGTTTAAGTCCTTGTATGGCATAAGAACGGAGTAAACCATGCTCTTCGGCCATATCGGCTCCACCGGCTGGGCTGGTCACGGCAACTCGAGGCACCCGCCAGTGGCTCGGCCAGGACAGTACGCAAACATTCGCAGACATTGCGGCAGGACCGCAGTTCACCAGACGCTCGTCCACCCTGCGCTCGGCCTCACCCGGAGCGCACAGGCTCTCGGGCTGCTCATCTCGCCATGCGCAACTACGGTGCCCCCATGCACGCGGCGCCGCTGGACGGCCGCGACGACAGCGGCGACGGCTCCGGCGGCGGCTCCGGGCCGGACGGCCACGTGGACGGCGGGGTCAGCGAACTGTCGCGCCGGTTGCCGGCCGCAGCCGGGCTGGTCGGTGTGCTCGTCGCGCTCGTTGCAGGGTTGTGGCTGCTGAGCCTCACCGGCGATGGCGGCACCGGCAGCCAGGGCTCGGACCCGCAGAACGAGGAGCCCTTCGAGGCTCCCACGACCAGCAGCCCTCTTCGAGAGCCCGATGACACGGTGGAGGTTGCCCCTGAGGCCGAGGAGCCTGCCGGCGCGCCACCGGCCGAACCGTTCAGCGGCCTGGACGGCCGGCTCGTCTATCTCAGCGGCAGCCAGGTAGCCCGCGTGGACCTGTCAACTGGGGCGTTGGAACTCCTGCCCATCAACGCCACGGAGTCCCCGCTGCAGATCGCCGATCTCGAGTTTCTTAGTGACGGCAAGCGCACGGTCGGCATCCGACTCACCGACGATCCCCCGACCGTCGTACTGGTGGCGTCACGAGCCGTGGTGGTCCCAGCCGCACACCCCATGGTCGACTACTGGGTAGTGACCCGGCCCGAAGGCCCGAACGGCCTGATGTACATGGCCGGCTGGCAGTCCTACAGCTCCCTCGCCGGCCACCTGATGTGGGTGGCGGAGGCCCCTCCCGGGACGGAACTGGTGACCGGCGGCGAGTCCGGCGTGCTGGTGGTCCCGCCCGTCGGAAGCACCTTCCAGCCGACGGTCTCCGGTTTCGAGATCACGAGCGACCACCGAGCGCTGGCCAACCGGGGCAATCTGCTGGTGGAACAGCGCTGCGACGAGAAGCTCGCCTGCACCGTCGTGTTTCTCGACGGCGACACCGGCGAGGCACGGGACCTGCCCCGCGACTTCGTCGACGAGCTGCACCAGATCTCGATCTCGCCCGACGGCCGGTGGCTGCTCAACGACACCAGCCCGGCGTGGCTCTTCGATCTCGACACTGAGGAGCTGCGCCTCCTGGATGTGGGCGGCTACGGCCGCCCACAATGGTCCGAGGACTCGGCCTCGGTGGCGTGGCTGACCACCGACCGGACACCCACGCTGGTCGTCACGGAGACGGAGCCGCCCGAAGGCGAGGACGGATCGCACCTCGTCGAGTTGGCCGGTCTGGGTGCGGACCCCTCGCCCGGAACGACGTTCCTGCTCGACTCGACGCTTAACTTGCGATGAGTTCGGCCGCCCCGAACACGACGCCGAAGCGCACGCACCAGATCGCCACCGTGGAGTAGTGGTCCAGGTCGAGCCCGGCCGGGATCTCGTAGTTCTGCGAGCCGACGTTGCCCTTCAGGTCGCCCAAATCGACGAAGTCGTCGTCGAAGTCGCCCGCGGCCGCGTCGGGGGGAGCGGCCGACAGGTACACGTTCAGGTCGGGACCGTTGTCGGTGCGGAAGTCCTCGAACCGCAGGAACCGCTGGCCGCTGCCGTCGCCCAGCACCCGGGCACTGCCCTCGGTGGGGTGCGAGCGGTCGATGAACGACCCTGCCGCCTCCACGATGATCTGCGGCTCGACAACGGTGGGCTGGGTGGTCTCGGGCTCAGCCCCGGCCTCCGCGGCCTCGGCGTCCTCAGCCTTGGCGTCCTCCGGCTCGGGTACGCCGGGCTTGGGGATGGACTCGTCGCCGGTCCCAACCGCCTCGGCCTCCGGTGCGGCCGGGGTGTCCTCCATCTCGGGCATGGGCTCGTCGACCTCGTCGTTCATCGGCATGTCCAGCTCGTCCATGACCCTGTTCATGGCGTCGGCCATCTCGGCCGTGGTCTCGTCACCGGCTATGCCCGAGGGGGCCGGGCCCGCGGTGAAGAACGGGAGAGCCTCGTCCACCTCGTCGTCCTGGAAGTACGTCTGGAAGGCGAAGAAGCCGAACACCAGCCAGGCTCCCACCGCTGCCAGAACGACTCCTGCCGGGAGCGCCCAGCGCCAATGCCGTCGGATCCAGGATCTCATCACCCCAAGTATCGCCGCTCCCGGCCGGAGATTTCAGGAGTTCTCGCTGGGTGCAGCCGCGTGGAGCCTGTCGATCCCGCTCATCCGGGTAGGTTCGTGCCGATGAGCGCGATGGCTGTGTGGGTGGACGGACGGATGGCCGATCCCGATCAGCCGCATCTGCGCGCCGACGACCACGGCGTGATCGTGGGCGACGGCGTCTTCGAGACGCTCATGGTGCTGCGGGGCGACAAGGGGGCGGCCGCCTTCGCGGTGCAGCGCCACCTCGACCGTCTGCGCCGCTCGGCCCGGATCCTGCGCTTCGAGTGCCCGTACAGCGATGAGGAGCTGCGGGCCGCCATCACCCAGTGCCTCGACGCCGCCCCCGAGGCCGGGATCGTGCGGATAACCGCCACCAGCGGGGGCGGTCCGTTGGGATCGGGCCGCAGCGGCGCCGCGCCGTCCACCATCGTGATCGCCGGCAACCGGCCGCCCGACTACCCGCCCGGCACCGCGGTGGCGGTGGTCCCCTTCGTCCGCAACGAGCGTGGCGGCATGGCCGGGGTCAAGACCACCTCCTACGCCGAGAACGTTCTGGCCCTCGACATGGCCCGCGAGCGGGGCGCCTCGGAAGCGATCTTCGCCGACACCCGGGGCCGGGTGAGCGAGGGCACCGGGTCGAACATCTTCTGGTCCGACGGCGACCGGCTGCACACCCCGCCGCTCGACACCGGCTGCCTGGCCGGCGTCACCCGGGCCCTGCTGCTCGAGCACCTGGACATCTCCGAGACCCACCTACCGGTGGAGGACCTTCCCGGCGTGCCCGAGGCCTTCCTGGCGTCGTCCACCCGCACCGTGCAGTCGATCGCCCGCATCGACGACACCGAGCTGCCGGTGGTGAACGGTCCGCTGACCGCAGAGGCCTGGCGGATGATGGCCGGGTTGATCGCCACCGACATCGACCCGTGACCGGGTTGCGGCCGAGCTGGCAGGCATCGTGACCGACGAAGAACTGGTGGTGCTGGCCCTTCAGGAGGCATTGAACGCCCCAGCCCACGGCGACGTGCCGGTGGGCGCGGTCGTCTGGCACAACGGCGACGTGATCGCCCGGCGCCACAACGAGCGCGAGCGCACCGGCGACCCGACCGCCCACGCCGAGATCCTGGCCCTGCGCGACGCCGCCGCCCGCGTGGGCGGCTGGCGCCTGGACTCCGCGACGGTGGCGGTAACCCTGGAGCCGTGCGTCATGTGCGCCGGCGCCCTGCAGCAGGCCCGGGTGGCCCGGGTGGTGTTCGGGGCCGACGACCCCAAGGCCGGCGCCCTCGGCTCGCTCTACAACCTGGGCGCCGACCCCCGGCTCAACCACGAGTTCGAGGTGGTGCCGCAGGTGCTGGCCGGCGACTGCGCCGCCCTGCTGCAGGAGTTCTTCTCGGGCTTGCGGGACTCCTAGGCGGGCACCACAGGAGGGCCGGAGGACCGCCGCTAGCCTCTGCGGCGGAGAGTTGCCAGAGCGGACGAATGGGGCGGCCTCGAAAGCCGTTGTGGCCTCCGGGTCACCATGGGTTCGAATCCCATACTCTCCGCCACTTACAAGCCTAAAAACACCTATTGACCTGCTTATTTATTCCTGGGCTGACTTGCCGATGTAACAAGCAGTAGGCCAACCGATCAAAGTGACCCCCCCGTTTCGCTGTGCTGTTCCGGGTGATGCTTGACATGTTGGCTCCGGTAGGTGTGTGACACTTG
>VXTM01000017.1 GCA_009837445.1 Acidimicrobiaceae bacterium | reverse complement strand
CCAAGCGCTTCGAGGAGTGCGTGGAGTGGGCCAAGTCGGCCAAGCGGGCCGACGGCTCCTACGTGATCGATGAGCCGTGGGTGCAGCGCAACCTGGCCGAGGTGGCCGCCCGGCTGGAGTTCCTGCGGCTGGCCAACTGGAAGGTGGCCTGGACGGTGGCCAACAGGATCGACGGCGCCGAACCCGACATGGACACCATCGCCGGGTTCGTGGCCGACTCCTCCGCGGTGAAGGTGTCGGGCACCGAGTTCTACGTGGACGCCTACCGCAGGCTGATGCAGGTCTACGGCCAGCGCTCCTACGTGGTGGAGGGCTCACCCGGATACCTGAGCCGCCTGGAGATGATGTACCGCTCGACCGTCATCCTGACCTTCGGCGGAGGCACCAACGAGATGCAGCGCGACCTGATCTCGCAGTTCGGCCTCGGCTACCCCCGAGCCTCCCGCTAGCAGGTACCGACCGATGGACTTCGAGCTAGGCGAGGAGGAGCAGGCCATCCGGGACCTGACCGCGCAGGTCCTCGATGACATGTCGTCGCACGAGCGCCTGAAGGCTCTCGTCGCCGAGGGCGACCACGTCGACCGCAAAGCGTGGGCCGCGCTGGCCGGAACCGGCGTCGCCGGAGCCATCGTTCCTGAAGCACACGGCGGCCTCGGTCTGGGATTCCTGGCCATCGCGGTGGCCCTGGAGGAGGTGGGCCGCCACGCCTCGCCCGTACCGCTGCTGACCACCGCGGTGATGGGAGCCATGCCGATCGCCGCCTACGGCACCGAGAGCCAGCAGGCCTCCTGGCTTCCGGGCCTGGCCGACGGGTCGGTGCTGGCGTGCGCAGCCTTCGCTGAGGACGGCACCGACCCGGATGAGCCGACCACGTCGGCACGGGCCGACAACGGCGCCTTCACGCTCGACGGCACCAAGGTCCTGGTCGCGGGCGGCCTCGACGCCGACGTCGCGCTGGTTCCGGCCCGTCTCGACCGCGGCGAGGTCGGCGTGTTCATCGTGCCGACCGGCGCCGACGGTCTCAAGCGCTTGGCGGTGGAGGTGACGACCGGCCGCCCGGAGGCCCGCTTCGAACTGTCGGGAGTGCGGGTCGGAGTCGACGCGCTGCTCGGCGGCGGTGTATCCGACGGTGCGGAGATCGTCCGCTTCATAGAGCGGCACGCCAATGTGGGGCTGTGCATGATGATGGCCGGAGCGGCCCGGGCTGCCATCGAGATGACCGCCGGCTACGCCAAGCAGCGCCACCAGTTCGACCGGCCCATCGCCACCTTCCAGGCGGTGAGCCAGCGGGCAGGCGACTCCTACATCGACTCCGAGGCGATCTGGCTGACCGCCTACCAGGCTGCTTGGCGCCTGTCGGCCGGCCTGCCCGCCGACCGGGAGATCGCGATCGCCAAGTACTGGGCCAGCGAGGGCGGCTTCCGGGTGGTGCACGCCGCGGTGCACGTCCACGGCGGTGTGGGAGTCGACCGCGACTACCCCCTGCACCGCCACTTCCTGGCCGCCCGCCATATGGAGCTCACCCTCGGCCACGCCGAGGAGCAGTTAGCCGAACTGGGCCGCCAGATCGCGGCGGTCTAGAGGCTCATGGGTTGAGCAGGGAGCGGGCGAGGAGGGCCGCGCCCAGCAGGCCGGAGTCAATTCCCAGGGCGGGAGCGGTAATCAACCCGTCTTCGCCTGACAGGTAGTCGGCGTAGCCGCCCAGGTCGGCGCGGCTCTCCGCCCGGATCATCTCGATCAGGCCGGGATGGCTGCCGACGCCGCCGCCGAACACGATCCGGTCGGGGGCGAACGAGTAGCTGAGCACCCGCACGAGTTGCGCCAGGTAGGCGGCCTCCATCCGCCAGACGTCGTCACGTCCACCGGCCTCGGAGGGTTCGAATCCCCAGCGCTCGGCTATGGCCGGACCGCAGGCCATCCCCTCCAGACAGTCGCGGTGGAAGGGGCAGTGTCCCGGGTAGCCGTCGCCGGCGACACGGCGCACCGGGATGTGACCTAGCTCGCTGTGGTGCCGGCCGCGCCAGGGGGTTCCGTCCACCGACACGGCCGCACCGACACCGGTGCCGACCGTCACATAGGCGAGCCGCCTGGGCCGGGGCTCCGGTCCCAAGACTTGCTCCGCTACCGCGGCCGCCTCCACATCGGTCTGGACGGCGGCGGGCACCCCGAGGGCATCGGCGAGCCGCCCCAGGATCGGGCTGCTCGACCAGCCCGGTTTGGGCGTGCCCACCAGCGCTCCGTAGCCGGGCGAGTCGGGATCCAGATCGACAGGGCCGAACGAGGCGATCCCCAGCGCAGCCACCGGCCGGGCCCGCTGGAAGAACGCCGCGACGGCCGCCAGGGTCGCATCCGGATCCGTCGTCGGCACCCGCACGGAGTCCACGACGGTCATGTCCGCGGACACCACCGCCCCCCGGAACTTTGTCCCGCCCGCCTCAACGGCTCCCAGCAGCCGATCCCTCATCGTCCTCAGTCGGGCAGCACCGCGATGCTGGAGAAGCACATCTCGTCGACGGTGCCCTCGTTCCACGTGATGTAGCGAGGCTCGGGCATGTACAGCAGGGTGCGGTCCCACCAGCACTCGAAGCGGACCATGTCGCCCCGCTGGATGCGGATGTCCTCCACCGGCTCGTAGTTGAGCTGCCACTCGAAGTCCCACACCGGGATATCGAGCAGGATCCGCTCCTCGGGCGTGCCGGGATGCAGGGTCATGCGGTAGGCCGCCCCGAACTCGTGCATGTGACCGAGCACGGTGTGGATGGTGCCGGTGTTGCGGGCGGGCAGGTCGCAGGAGCTGTAGCCGATGCTGCCGTCGAGGTCGTCGTAGTCGTCGACGGTGCCGCCGCACTGCGCCAGCAGCAGGCCGGGGATGAGCGGGGCGAAGTCGTCGTACTTCTCGCCGATCTCGGCCAGCACGTTGGCCCGCACGCACAGGTCGACGTAGCCGTCAATGGTGGCGGCCCGCTCGGCCGCGACCGCGGCCTCCTCGGGGGTGCACGGCACCTCGGCGGGAGTGAGGTAGCTGCTGCCCGTGATGTGAGTCATGCCCGCGGCGACCTCGGCGGCGGTGGCGGTGTCGAGGATTATCCAGGAGCCGTCGGGCGGGGTGTCGTGGTCGTAGTGGTAGTGGATCTGGTTGACGATCATGTCGCCGGGCCACAGGTAGAGGCCGTACCCGTCGGGGTAGATGGTGGGGGACTGGCCCGGCGCCCATCCCTGGATCGAGTACACGCCTTCGCTGCCGAGCCCCGACAGTCCGAAGCACGTCCATCCCGGCTCGTCGGAGAGGCCCTCGGCGGCCTCGATCCTGTCCTCGGCCGCGATCTTGGCCATGACCTCGTCGGCCGCCGCGGCCGGCACCCGGTAGACGATGGAGTGGTGGACCACCGACACCTCGTCGGGCCGGAACTCGAAGCCCTTGACCCAGTTGCCGTCGCCCTCGGGATCGGCCACCTCGTGCACCTGGCAGCGGTAGTCGTCCTTCTTGACCGGCCAGCCGTCGGGGCGTGAGTAGCCGGTGTAGAGCCCGTCGCGGGGGCCGATCTTCTGATCCTCCTCGATCGGGATGATGGCCTGGAAACGGGCCACCAGCGGGGTGCTGGGCCGCACGTCGAGACCACCCCCGGCGTCGGCCCACGCCTTGATGGCCGCCTTCTCGTCGTCGCTGAGGGCCCACTCGTGCACGTACTCGGGGCTCAGGTCCGACGGCAGCCATGGCGGCATGAAGCCGATTCCGGTGACGAATGCGATGTCGTCGGCGATGGCGGCTGCGTCGCCGGCGGTGTCTAGCGCGAGGGTGCTCCAGGCCGGGCCTCCGGTGGTGTGGCAGCTCACGCAGCGTGTCTCCAGGATCGGCTGCACGGTCGCCGCGAACCGGCCCCTCGCGATGTCGGCGGCCGGGATCTCGCGGCGCAGGTCCCCGGCCGGATCCGACGTGAGTTCGACGCGGCCGGCGACCATCTCGAAGGTCAGGGTCACCTCGTCGGATGTGTGCACCAGCCGGGCGATGTTGATGGGTCCGACGCCGTAGTCGCTGGTCAGGACGGTGGCCGACATGACTGCGGTGAGCGCGTCCGGTGTGACTACGACGGTGCCGGCGAAGGTCTCGGTGCGGGTTGTCTCCTTGACGGTCAACTCGCCGGTGATGGCGACGTCGTAGCTGGTGCCGTCGGCGAACTCGGCGTCGAGTCCCTCGATCGACGTCGGTCTGAACCTCACGAAGGGCCAGTGGCTCGACGCCAGGTAGTCGTGGCGGATGCGCTTGTCCCGCAGCACGGAGTCCGATTGGAACATCTCGACGTTCACCACGATCTCACCGATCCGGCTCGCGGCCAGATCGACAAGGTTCACCGCGATCTCACCCGCCATCACCTCCGTGGTTCCCACCGTGGTGCGCGACAGCCCGCCCAGGCGCTCGATGATGTGGTAGCTGGCCCGGGAGCCGCTCTCGGGCGCGATGCGGTACAGCCGCTCGGTCTCGACGTCGAAGTCCTCGGGGTCCTCGATGTCCACCACTGGCGGAGCGACCACCTCGCCCTGGGTGACCAGCTCGGTGCGATCGATCTCGCCGGCGTCGTCGCCGTTTACTGCGCTGTCGACGGCCACATCCACAGCCACATCCACGGCATCCACGGCCACGTCAACGGCCGTCTCGACCGTGCCGGACCACTGGCTCCTAGTGAAGAACGCGGTCGTCCCGATGACGAGCACAGCCAGAATCGCGATCCGGCCCGCGTCGAGCCTCCGCCACCGAGACACGACTCAGTATGCCCCGGCTCCCGCCGCAGCCGAGGACAGGACCTCGCTCAGCCGGTGTAGGTCACGCCCTCGGGCGGGGCTCGCAGCGTGCCCCAGCACTCGACGGTGCCGTCTGGGCGCAGCCCGCAGGTGTAGCCCTGGCCCACCTCGACGTCACGGAACGACCCGGCGGGCGCAGCTTCTGTCCAGCCCCAGCATTCGACCCGGCCACCCTTCTGCAGCCCGCACGAGTGCACTCCGGAGGAGATGGCAATGAACTCACTGTCGGGCGCGATGAGCTGTCCGTGCGAGTTGGACCCCCAGCAATGGGCGTCTCGGTTTCTCCACAGCGCGCACGTGTGGCTCTCACCGGCGGCGATCTCGACGAACGCTCCTGCCGGCGGGTCCAGCCTTCCCGCGTGGGGATTTCCCCAGCACTCGGCCTCGCCGGTGTGGAGGATGCCGCAGTTGTGTGAACTGCCTGCCGAGATGGCAATGAAGGAGGTTCCGTCGGGGGCGTCGGTCTGTCCGTGGGAGTTGGAGCCCCAGCATTCGACGGTGCCGTGGTCACGCAGGCCGCAGGCGTGCCCGACGCTGGCGGTGACATCGATGAACTGTCCTCCCGGGCTGTCCAGCACCCCGAAGCGGTCGTATCCCCAGCACTCGATGGTCCCCGCCGGGCGTAAGCCGCAGGCGAAGTAGTTCCCGGTGTCCATCGTGTTGAAACGCCCGCCGGGCGGCTCCATCTGGCCCACCAGGTCTGTGCCCCAGCATTCGACGGTTCCTTCGGTGCGCAGCCCGCACGTATGGTTGCCGCTGGCGACCAGCGATGCGAACTCCTCGTTGGGCGGTTCGGCTCCCGCTACGAAGCGCCGGCCCCAGCATTGGATGGTGCCGTCTGTGCGGAGCCCGCAACTGTGGTCGGCAGCGGCCGCGACCGTCTGGAACTGGCCGTCCGGTGCGGGGGTTGCGCCGTAGGCGTTCGATCCCCAGCACTGGGCGGTGCGGTCGAGGCGCAGGGCACAGGTGTGGTCCACGCCGGCCGCGAGTGTCGTGAAGCTCCCGCTGGGAGCGTCCGACTTCCCCAGGTAGTCGGAGCCCCAGCAACGTACCGAGCTGTCGAGCGTCACCCCGCAGGTGTGGTCGGCGCCCGCCGCGATGGCGGTGAAGCGTTCTGTCCGGCGGTCGGACTGTCCGAGTTCGTTGCTGCCCCAGCACAGCACCGTGCCGCCGCTGCGCAGGACGCAGGCGTGGTCGTGTCCGGCAGCCAGCGCGGTGAAGTGCCCTCCGGGCGGCGTCAACAACTCCGTGTCGGAGCCGCCCCAGCAGTCGACGTCACCGTCGGCGCGCAGGGCACAGGTGTAGCCGGCGCCCGCCGACACCGCGACGTACTCGCCGTTGGGGACGTCGGTCATGCCCGCGAAGTCCGCGCCCCAGCACTCGATGCTGCCGTCGGTCTTGATGGCGCAGTTGTGGCCGGGCCCCGCCGAGATGGCCGTGAAGTCTCCTTCGGGCGCATCGAGTACCCCGCTCTGATTCACGCCCCAGCAGTCGATGCCACCGTCGGCCCGGATCGCGCAGGTGTGCCAGAACCCGGCCGCCACCGCGATGAACGTCGGTTCGGCGGGCGTGGTCACCGATGGGTCCGGCGCATCGACAACCGAGACCTGCTCCGGGGCTCCTTCCTCGATGTGATCGCCTTCACCGGTTCCGGCATCGTCGGTCGGCGACTCACTGGTGCAAGCCGCTGCAGTCAATGCGAGCAACAACAGCAACGCGCCAGCCGCATGTCGGGGCGCGCCGCAACCGACCAGCGTCTTGGTGGCCGAACCGGTATTTCGGGTAGCGCTACAGAAACATGTGGCTGAGCGAGCGTTGCGGGCCTTGAGCACCGGCGTCCCCTTCGGGACCGGCCGGTGGTCGTGCGTAGTATCGCACCGTGACCGAGTTCTTCACAGAGGTTCCCGAGCCGATCCGCTACGCGGGGCCCGACAGCGACGACCCGCTGACGTTCCGCTGGTACGACGCCGAGCGGATGGTGGGCGACCGGACCATGGCCGAGCATCTGCGGATCGCGGTGTGCTACTGGCACTCCTTCAACTGGCCCGGCAACGATGTGTTCGGCGACGGCGGCTTCGACCGGCCGTGGCTCGACCCGGCGCTGGATCCGATGGCTGCGGCCCGTACCAAGATGGCGGCCGCCTTCGAGTTCTTCGAGAAGCTGGGTGTCCCGTTCTTCTGCTTCCACGATCACGACATCGCACCCGAGGGCGCCACGTTCGCCCAGGAGACCGCCAACCTCGAGGCCATGGTGGAAGAGGCCGCGGCCCACATGGAGCGCACCGGCGTGCGGCTGCTGTGGGGCACGGCCCGGCTGTTCTGGCATCCGCGGTACATGGCCGGCGCGGCCACCAATCCCAACCCCGAGGTCTTCGTCCGGGCCGCCGCCCAGGTGCGCAACTGCCTGGAGGCCACCCACCGCCTCGGCGGCGCCAACTACGTGCTGTGGGGCGGCCGGGAGGGCTACGACACCCTGCTCAACACCGACGTGGGCCGCGAGCTCGACCAACTCGGCCGGTTCCTGACGCTGGTAGTGGAGCACAAGCACGCCATCGGCTTCGACGGAACCATCCTGATCGAGCCCAAGCCCCAGGAGCCGGTGAAGCACCAGTACGACCACGACAGCCAGACCGTTCACGCCTTCCTGCAGCGCTACGGGCTCGCCGACGAGGTGAAGGTCAACATCGAGGTCAACCACGCCACCCTGTCGGGCCACGACTTCGCTCACGAGGTGGCGGTGGCCGCCGCGGCCGGGATCTTCGGGTCGGTGGACGCCAACCGGGGTGACGACCGCCTCGGCTGGGACACCGACCAGTTCCCAAACTCCGTGGACCAGATGGCGCTCGGGGTGTACGAGATCCTGCGAGCCGGCGGGTTCACCACCGGCGGGTTCAACTTCGACACCAAGCTGCGACGCCAGTCCATCGACCGCACCGACCTGTTCCACGGCCATATCGGCGGCATCGACACCCTGGCCCGGTCGCTGCTGGTGGCCCAGGCCATGCTGGCCGACCGGGCGCTCGAGGATCTGCGGTCCACCCGCTACGGAGGCTGGGACGGCGACCTGGGCCGGGCGATCATGGCGGGGGAGCGGTCGCTGGTCGATCTGCACCATCTGGTGGCCGGTGGCGAAGTCGACCCGGCGCCCCGCTCGGGTCGCCAGGAGGCGCTCGAGAACGTGGTGAACCGCTATATCGAACGGGTCCGCTGAGCCTCGGCGCGAGCTGATGGCCCTAGTCGCGGGGGTCGACTCCTCCACCCAGTCCACCAAGGTCGAGCTGCGCGACATCGAGTCCGGTGAGCTGGCCGCGGTAGGCCGGGCCGGCCACCAGCCCGCCGACCCGCCCCGCAGCGAGCAGGATCCGCGGGCCTGGTGGCAGGCTCTGGTCGAGGCGTTGGCCCAGTGCGGGCCGCGGCTTCGCGACGTGGCCGCGGTGTCGGTGGCCGGTCAACAGCACGGGCTGGTGGTGCTCGACGCCGGCGGCGAACCGCTCCGCCCGGCCAAGCTCTGGAACGACACGACCTCGGCTCCCCAGGCGGCGGCCCTGGTCGAGCGCTATGGCGCTAATGCTTGGGCCGTTGCGTGCGGCTCGGTGCCGGTGGCTTCGTTCACCATCACCAAGCTGGCCTGGCTGGTGGAGCACGAACCGGATGTAGCGAGTCGGATCGCTCGCATCGCTCTTCCTCACGACTACCTGATGATGCGGTTGACCGGCCGCCACGTCACCGATCGCGGCGACGCTTCCGGCACCGGTTGGTACGACACCGCGGCCGGCCGGTACCGGACCGACCTGCTCGACCTGGTGGGAGGCCGGTCCGGAGCCGAGTGGGCGGAGACGCTGCCCGAGGTGCGAGCATTCGACGCGGCAGCGGGCGCGGTGACAGCATCGGCGGCCGCGGCGACCGGCTTGCCCGAGGGTATTCCGGTAGGGGCGGGAACGGGTGACAACATGGCGGCCGCCCTGGGCATGGGCCTGCAGCCGGGCGACATCGCGGTGTCGCTCGGCACCTCCGGCACTGCCTACGCGGTGTCTTCCGAGCCGACCCATGACCCCAGCGGTGTCGTCGCCGGGTTCTGCGACGCGGCCGGAGGCTTCCTGCCGCTCGTCTGCACGCTCAACGCCACCCGGGTCACCGACGCCGTGGCCCGATGGATAGGGCTCGACCGCGAGGAGCTGGCAGCTGCGGCGCTCTCATCACCTCCCGGCGCCGGCGGCGCGGTGATGGTGCCGTACCTCGACGGCGAGCGCACTCCGAACCTGCCCGAGGCCACCGGATCGTTGTACGGGCTCGACTTCTCCACCTCGCGGGCCGACCTGGCCCGGGCCGCCCACGAGGGCGTGGTGTGCGCCCTGCTGGACGGGATCGACGCGCTGGCCGCCGCGGGGGCGTCGGTGGGGGGCCGGCTGCATCTGGTCGGAGGAGGGGCCCGCAGCCCCGCCTACCGCCGGGTTGCCGCCGACTGCTGGGGTGCGCCGGTACGGGTGCCGGACGCCGAGGAGGCCGTGGCCGCCGGCGCCTGCGTGCAGGCCGCGCAGCACGCCGGGCTCCGTCTGGATGAGGCAGCCGGAGCCTGGGGCCTGGGCGCTGGCGACGATGTGGAACCCGCACCGGACGCCGCCCCGTCCGCAGTGCGGCTCGCCTACCAGCAGGCGGCCGCGGCCGCGGCCCGCTTGCTGGCGTCTACTCCAGCGGGAACGGCAACTGGAGCCACCACGGACGGTCGATCGCCTCGACCTGGCTGACCCACTTCACCCACCAGAAGCCCCGGCGTCCCGGGGCCACCAGCCTTACCGGCGCGCCGTGGCCCCGGCGCAGCGGCTCGCCGTTGTAGCCGACGGCCAGGTACAGGTTGGCCGCGTCGCGGGCGGGGAACAGGCGGCTGTAGCCGGTCAGCGACGTGACCTCCAGGGTGGGTCGGTCGAGTTCCGGCATCAACTCGGCGAGCGGCACCACATCCCACGACTGGCGGCTCCACCATCCTCCGGTGCAGTCGAGGTCGGCTTCCAATGGTCTGGTCTTCTCGTGCAGTGCCTCCAGTGCCACCGGGTTGCCTGCGACGGTCAGCTCCCAGTCCGAGGCGGGCACCCGGGGCGACCGGTCGTTGAGCCACATGGTCGTCGGCATTTCCGACGGGTTGAACGAGGCGATCTCGTGGGAGCCCGTGAAGCGCCGGTTGTCGCCCACCGCCAGCTGCTGGATCCCGTAGGCGATGCCGGCGGCGGCCACCGCGACCCCTCCGCCGACCAGGGTCCTGCGATCCAGGTCGGTGACGCGGGGGCGTCCGGGCCGGCTCACGATGTGCCAGATCACCAGCGGCGCCAGCAGCGCGGCCAGCAGGACATGGGTCCACAGCGCCGACCAGTAGCCCACTCCGTGCCACAGCCCGGTGGCGTGCAGGATGCCGATCACGACCGTCGCTGTCACCAGCGCGCCCAGCAGCATCGACAGCCACCGGGTGACCCGCCGGCGCTTCAACCCGGTTCGCACCGATCCCCTGAGCTTCGCCGGGGCCAGCGCCAGCAGGCTCAGTCCAGCCAGGGCGTGTATGACCGTCACCCATCGGGCCCAGCCGGTTCCCACCGCCCACGACGTCAGCCCGGTCACCGCGGCCACCGTCACCGCCACCCCCAGCAGCAGATCCACCCGCCGAGCAGTGAGCCACTTGCTGAATATCATGCTATTTCCCGGGGCCGGTTAGGCCGCTCCCAGGACGGCGTCGGCGATCCGGTCCTCGCAGGCGGTTGTGTCCCACCAGGAGAGCTGGAGCTGCTTGGCCCGCCGGAAGTAGAGCTGGATGTCGTACTCGAGGGTGAAGCCGATCCCGCCGAACACCTGCTGGCACATGGCGGTGATGTCGCGGTAGGTGCGGCAGGCGAAGAGCTTGGCCATGGGGGCCAGGCGGTCTACCGGGCGGCCAGTGCCGTGGGCCCAAGCGGCCTCGCACACCAGCAGCCGGGCGCCGTCGAGGGTGGTGCGGGCGTCGGCCAGGTAGTGGGAGATGGCCTGGAACTCGGCCAGAGCCTTACCGAACTGATGCCGAGCCTTGGCGTACTCGACGGTGATCTCCAGCGCGTAGGAGGCGCCCCCAACCGCCTGGGCCGCGGCCAGGATCGCGCCCACATGCATGGCTCGGTCCCAGGCCGCCCAGCCGGCTCCCGGTGCGGTGTCCGGCCCGCCGAGGCGAGCATCGGCCTCCACGGACACGCCGTCGAAGGTGGCCAGATACTGGGTGTCCGACGAGATCGACATCCGCTGCTCGAGGGAGAGCCCCGCGGCATCGGAGGGCACCGCGAACAGGTCGATGTCGGTGTTGCCGTTCCCGGTGCGGGCCAGCACCACGAGCAGGTCGGCTGCGGCGGCGAACTGCACGTGGATCTTGGCCCCGTCGAGCACGAACCCGTCGCCGCTGGACCGAGCGGTCAACTGCACGCCGCGGGGCTTGAAGCCACCGCCGGGCTCCAGCCATCCCACGGTGGCGATGGCGTCGCCCGAAGCGATCCCGGCCAGCAGCCCGGCCTGCTGCTCCCGCGAGCCGGCCTGCGTGATCGCGCCTGCCGCCATCACGCAGCTCACGAAGTGGGGGAGCGGCGCCAGCGAGCGGCCCAGTTCCTCATACAGCACCACCCCGTCGATGAGGCTCATGCCTGATCCGCCGGCGCTCTCCGGGACCATGAGCCCGCACAGTCCCAGCTCCCCGAAACGGGCCCATAGGTCTCGGGCGATGCCGTCAGGGTCGTCCTCGAGTTCGCGCACCCGCTCCAGAGGCCAGAGTTCGCCGCACAGGCCCCTCACCATGTCGCGCAGCATGTCCTGCTCGGGGGTGAAGTCCAGGTCCAGCATCACGCGCTCCCGGGGCCGGCCGGAGGCATAGGGTCGTCCGGGGCCGTCACGGCCGCCAGTCCTCGCCGCGGCGAAGCCACGGGTTGTCCACCGACGTCATGGGCAGGGCGACGCGGGCGGTGCCGGTGGTGCAGGTGCGGTCTCCGCCCCGGACCACCAGGTCGAGTTCGGCCCAGCCGCATCCGGTCTCGTCGATCGGGGTCGCGGCCACCCGTGCCGCGATGGTCATCCTGTCGCCGGGGAAGACCGGGTCGTGCATGCGGAACGAGATCCGGCCCGGGCGACCCTTCGGGCCGGTCCAGTCAGTGATGGCCCGCTCGATCCAGGCGAGCTGGTTGGGGGTGTTGAGGAAGATGTCTTGGGTGCCGTTGCGCTCGGTGGCGAATCGGTAGTCGTGGTGCATGGGCCGCCAGTCGCGGCTGGCAACGGCGCCAAGCACGACGGTGGTCGCGGTCACGTCGTGGGTTAGCTCGGGCAGGGCGTCGCCCACCCGAACCTGGTCGTGGGCGGGGTCCGGCTTGGCCCGCGGGCCGGAAGCCTCGGACGGCGACGGCGACTCCGCCCGGCCCGACTCCTGAGGCTGCCCGGCGGGGGCGGCGCCGGTCCGGCGGTAGCCGAAACCGGTGTAGGACTCCACGCCCACTAGCGTCCCGTCCTGGTTGTGGTACTCGACGTCGATCACCCAGAACCGTCCGGAGCCGAGCCGGGTCGTCTTGGGTCCGCTCACCGACCGCAGAACCTGGTGGTGGCTGATCACGTCGCCGGGGCGCACGGGCTCGTGGAACGCGATCGTGTTGTCGCTCATGATGGCCTCGGGCAGCTCCAGCCGGTCCTTGAGGTCGAAGTGGACCTGGAGAGCCACCTGTTCGGAGACCGCGCCGGGTGCCCAGCGGTGGGGCCGCATCCACAGCGACAGCGTGCTGAGGGGCAGGACGGTCCCGCCGGAGAGCATCTCGGCCACGGCCGGCTCCCAGTACAGGGGATTGCCGTTCTCGGTGGCGGCCAGCGTGTTCCAGCCGTAGCCCATCTCGGCCGGGAAGTCCGCGGTCTCGGGGTACACGGGGCGCCCGATCAGCTCAGCGACGTCGGCAGGCAGTTCGCCGGTCATGCAATCGCCCCCTCCTTCGCCCGTCCGGAATTGGCAGCATTATGTGCGTATGCCGTGCATAGCGCTGCCAGTTCGGGGAGGGCGTGGCGGAGATCCTGGAATTGGCAGCGTTTTGTGCGTATGCCGTGCATAGCGCTGCCAATTCGACCGGTCATGCGATCACCCCGGCGGATGCCAGGGCGGCCAGGCGGTCGTGGTCGTAGCCGGCCTCGGCCAGGAGCGCCGCCGTGTCGGTGTCGGTGGGGTCGGGCAGCGAGTAGGAGCCGTCGTGTAGGGCTGCACCGGCCCAGACCGGGCCGATCTGCTCCAGAGGCCCCTCGGCCGGATGCTCTGCTTTGACGACTGCGCCGCGGGCCAGGTACTGATCGTCCCGAACCGCCTCAGCGACAGAGTTGACCGGGGCCACGCAGCAATCAGCCGGTCCCAACCGGCGCACCCACTCGTCGCGGCCGGCGGTAGCGAAACGGGCCGCCAGCGCCTCCCGGATCTCGTTCTGGAGCGAGTCGTCAGTCTGGGTGTCGACATACTCCTTGAGGTCCAGCGCCCGGCAAAGATTGGCCCAGAAGGCGGGCTCGATGGCGGCAACCGACAGGTACTCGCCGTCGGCGCAGGTGTAGACGCCGTAGCAGGCGTACCGGCCGGTGAGGATGTAGTGGCCCGGACCGGGATCGACTCCGGTGGCCAGGTGCTCGTCGGCGTACAGCGCCATCATTCCCAGCGCGCCGTCCGCCACCGAGACGTCGAGGTGCTCGCCGCAGCCCGTGCGTTCCCGGCGCAGCAGCGCAGCCATGATCGCCAACGCGGCGTGCATCCCGCCCGCGGCGATGTCGGCCACGGTGGCGCCGGGCAGCGCGGGGGCGCCGTTGGGGTCGCGCCCGCTGCAATGCAGGTAGCCGGAGATGGCCAGATAGTTGAGGTCATGGCCGGCCCAGTCCCGCCTCGGGCCGGTCTGGCCGTAGCCGCTGGTGGAGCAGTAGACGACGCGCTCGTTCACGTCGCGGACCGCCTCGTAGCCGATGCCGAGCCGTTCGACGACCCCGGGACGGAAGCTCTCAACCACTACGTCGGAGCCGCGGGCCAGATCCAGGAAGGCGTCGCGACCGCCGCCGGCCTTGAGGTCGAGCATCACCCGCCTCATGCCTCGGTGGCCGCTGTAGGCGTAGGCGGGGGGAACGGTGGCGACGCCGGCCCGCCGGGGCACGGGACCCACCTTCACTACCCGAGCGCCGTAGTCGGCCAGTAGACGGGTAGCCCGAGCGGCCGGCCCGACCGAGGACAGGTCGAGCACAGTTGTGCCCTCAAGGGCCCCCGGGCGGGCGGTGAGCGACCCCTCGGCTGTCACCGGCATGCCATCAGAAGTTCTTGGGGAGGCCGAGTCCCCGGCGGGCGATGATGTTCTTCTGGATCTCCGAGGCGCCCCCGCCGATCGTGTCGATCACGGTGAAGCGGTACGTGGAGTCGGCCCGCCCCTTCATCGGGGCGTCCTCGGTGTGCACCCTCAGCTGCGACCCCGGTCCGGCGATGTCCATGGACGCGTCGGCCAGGCGTTTGGACAGTTCGGTGGCGTAGAGCTTGTACTCCGAGGCGGCCACCGTGGGCGGCTGGAACCCCTCCTTGCCCTCCCGCACCGCATGCTCGACCTTCACCGCCTCGGCCACGAACTTGAGCCCCAGCACTCGGGCGACCTCGGCCTCGGTGTGGAGGTTGGCAAGCCGGGCCCGCACCCGGGGATCGTCCCGCACCGGCTCGCCGTCGCGCTCGGCGGTCTGCACCCAGTCGGTCAGCAGGTCGAGGCGCTGCTTGATGGGTGAGAACGTGAACATGGTGAACCGCTCGAGGTCGAGGGCCTGGCTGATGTAGCGGAACCCGTGGTTGACCTCGCCCACCACGTAGTCGTCGGGCACGAACACGTCGTCGAGGAACACTGAGTTGGTGCGCTCGTCGCCCATGGTCCAGATGCCGTCGATGGTGATGCCGGGCTGGTCCAGCGGCACCAGCATGAGTGTGATGCCCATGTGCTTGTTGTCGGGGTCAGTGCGGGTGCCCAGCCAGTACCACTCCGCGAAGTGGGCCGAGGTGGTCCAGATCTTCTGGCCGTTGAGGAGCCATCCCTCGGTACCGTCGGTGGCGGTGTGACGCTCGGCCTTCAAGCGCATGGAGGCCGCGTCGGAGCCGGCGTCGGGCTCGGAGTAGCCCACCGCGAACTCGACGTCGTTCTCGAGGATCATCGGCAGGAACTCGGCCTTCAGCGTCTCGGAGCCGTGGGCGATGATGGTCTTGCCGACGATCCCGACACCCTTGCCGATCTGGGGACCGCCCCGGGCGGCCAGCGCCTCGTTGAGCAGGTACTCGTAGACGCCCTCGCCCTCGCTGCCGCCGTACTCCGCGGGCCAGGTGATGCCCAGCCATCCCTTGTGGCCCATCTCCTTCATGAACGCCCGGCGCTTGGGGGTGTCCACCAGCTGAGCCATGTTCTCCCTGGTCAGGTCAAAGACATCCGGGTCGTCGTGGGCGTCGAGAAAGGCCTCGACGGTGGCCGCGAATGCCTTGTGCTCATCGGAGAACTCGAAATCCACGGGCGGTCCCTCGGCTGGCTGCGACAGAGGGCAGCGTACCTGCGGGCTGCCGACCGGCGGGATCAGATCACACCGGTGGCCCGGAGGCCGTCCAGCTCGTCGGGGCCCAGCCCGAGCTCCGCCGCCAGCACGGCGTCAGTGTGCTCCCCGAGCCAGGGGACCCTGGTCTCGGGACCCTCGGCGGTCCGGCTCATCTTGATCGGGTTCCCCGGGATGAAGACCGGGTCCCCGCCGTCGGGCCGGGGCATCTCCACGATCATGTTGCGTCCGGCCACGTGCGGGTCGGCGCACACCTCTGCGCTGGTCAGAGACGGCCCGGCCGCGAGCCCCTGCGCGGTCAGAGCGGCCACCGCTTCCGTGCTGGTCTTGCCGGCGGCCCATCCCTCCACGCCGGGACGCAGCACATCCTCGAGGTGCATCACCCAGCCGCCGCGGGAGGCGAGTCGGCTGTCACGGAGCCACTGGGGATTGCCGGTGACCTCGGCCAGGCGCTCGAAGTGGTGCTCGCGCACCACCTGCAGCACGAAGTGACCCTGCCCGGCGGCGAAGGTCTCGACGATGCCCACGTCGGCGGCCGCCTCGTCGACGATGCCCATCGAGAAGAAGTTGGTGACGATGTCGGTCATGGCGATGGTGGCGTCGAGCATGGCCACATCGATGTGCTGGCCCAGTCCAAACTCGGGTCCCGGCCGATCCCGCTGGCGCAGAGCGGCCAGCACGCCGATCACCCCGAACAGGGCCGCAGAGATGTCTCCGAGGGCGCCCACCGGGTTGGCGGTGGGGGGATGGTCCGGTCTCCGCTTGTACTCGAGGATCCCCGACATGGCCTCCACGATCGACGCGTAGGCGGCCCGGTCGCGGTAGGGCGACTCCGGCCCGCTGCCGAAGCCCGACACCGACAGGTACACCGCACCGGGATGCACGGCCCGGACCGCCTCGTAGCCGATCCCGAGTGCGTCGGCCCCGCCGGCCTTGAAGTTCTCGCACACCACGTCGAATTGGGGGGCGAGCCGGAGGAAGATCTCCACGCCCCGAGGGTCCTTGAGGTTCAGCGTGACGCTGCGCTTGTTGAGGTTGTTGCGCAGGAAGGTGGCGCCCACCGAGCGCCCCTCGGGGTCGGTGATGGCGGGCTGCGACTGGCGACCCGTCTCACCGTCGCCGGGCCTCTCCACCTTCACCACCTCGGCGCCGAGCCGGGCCATGAGTTGCGTGGCGAAGGGCAGTGCGGCCATCTGCTCGGCCGCCAGCACCCGGACACCCTCCAGCGGCCGGGGTCCGCCGGCGAAGGCCTCGTTGGCGATGTCTCCGAGCTTCATCCCGGCATCGGCTGGTGCGGAATCGCCGCTAGTACATGGAGCCGGAACGCACGACCGGCTCCTGCCCCCGGGCCCGGCGCAGCTCGTCCTCCAAGGCCCGTGCCAGCGCGGTGGTGTCCGAGGTGATGGTGATCATGCGGAAGCCCTGCTCGATGCGGCGCGGGCACAGTTCCGACACGGTGTGGCAGCCCGCGATCACGCCGTGGCGCACGCAGCCGGCCGCGATGGCGGCCAGAGCCTCGTCGAAGGCGGCCTCGCCGTCGTTGTTGCCGGGGGACAGGCCCAGGCTCACCGACAGGTCCGACGGTCCCACGTAGGCGGCGTCCACCCCCGGCACCGACAGGATGTCGTCGAGGTTGGTCAGCGCCTCGACGGTCTCGATCATCGGGATCACGGCCACGTCGGCGTTGGCGTGGGCGTAGTAGTCGGAGCCCTCCTGGCGCACCACCCTGGCCGGGCCGTAGCTGCGGCCGCCCTCCGGCGCGTACCGGCAAGCCGCCACGGCCGCCTCCGCCTGAGCCCGGGTGTTGACCATGGGCACGATAATCCCCCGGGCGCCGGCGTCGAGGCTCTTGCCGATGATGCCCGGCTCGTTCCAGGGCACCCGCACCAGCGGCGTGGCCGAGCCCAGGTTGACGGCCTGCAGCATCGGCCACGAGTCGCTGTAGTCGACCAGCCCGTGCTGGGTGTCGACGCACACGTAGTCGAGATCGCAGCGGGCCACGATCTCAGCCGAGAAGGAACTCGGGATGGCCAGCCAGCCGCCCAGGGCGGCCTCACCCGCGGCCCAGCGCTCTCTCATGGGATTGCTTCGCACACCGATGACTTCTATCAGGTGTTTGCCGCGGGGCGGGCAATAGCTGCATCCTTGTCGCTGAACCCCGACCTGAACAGGAAGACCCGATGGACTACGAGACGATCACAGTCGGCATCGATGGGCCGGTAGGCACGCTGGCGCTGGATGTGCCCGCCAAGCTCAACCCGCTGTCGGTGGCGTGCCTGCTGGAGCTGACCGACGCGGCCCGCTGGTTCGACGGTCACGAAGACGTGAAGGCGGTGATTGTGAGGGGCAACGGCCGGGCCTTCACCGCGGGCGCGGACCTGGCCGCCTTCACCGGCGGGGGAGGATTCGACCGGGCCGGAACCGACGCCGGACGGGTGATGGCCGAGGCGCTCACCGCCATGCAGGCGGTGACGGTGGCCGCCATCCACGGGCACTGCGTCGGCGGGGGAGTGGTGCTGGCGTCGGCCTGCGACCTGCGGGTGGCCGCCGACGATGTGCGTTTCGTGATCCCCGAGGTGGACCTGGGCATCCCGCTGGCGTGGGGAGGCATTCCCAGGCTGGTGCGGGAGATTGGTCCGGCCGCGACCCGCGACCTGGTGATGACCTGCCGCCCGTTCGGTGCCGCCGAGGCCCAGGCACTGGGCTTCGTCAACCGGGTGGTGCCGGCTGCAGAGCTCGACGGCACCGTGCAGGAGCTGGCTCACCAACTGGCCGCCAAGTCGGCTTACACGCTGCGGGCCACCCTGCAGGCGGTAGACGCAGCCGCCGAAGCGCTGGTGCCCACCGGCGGAGCCTGGAACGATGCCGACTCTCTGGCCGCGGCCCGCCGCGACCCAGAATCACGCGAGGCGGCCAGGCGCTATCTGGAGTCGCTCGGTCGCTAGCCTCCGGTGGACCTGTCGCTCAGCCGGGCCTTCGCGGCCTCGGGGAGCGTCACCACGACGACACAAGCAGACTTTGCGAGGAGTACAACATGGCCGAGATCACGTTCCGGGGCAATCCCATCCACACCAGCGGCGACCTGCCCGCTGTGGGCACTGCGGCGCCGGCCTTCACCCTCACCGGAGGGGACCTCGGCGCGGTGACGTCAGAGGGCCTGGCGGGCGGCCGGGTGGTGCTGAACATCTTCCCGTCGATCGACACTCCGACCTGTGCCCAGAGCGTGCGCACGTTCAATGAACGTGCAGCCGGCCTCGCGGACACGACCGTGGTGTGCGTGTCGGCCGACCTTCCCTTCGCGGCGGGACGATTCTGTGGCGCCGAGGGCATCGAGAACGTCTCCATCGGCTCCACCTTCCGCAACCCCGAGTTCCTCGACGACTACGGAGTCGGCATCGGCGGGGGCCCGCTGGCCGGCCTGTGCGCCCGGGCGGTGGTGGTCATCGGCTCCGACGGCACCGTGCTGCACTCGCAGCTGGTCGGCGAGATCGCCGACGAGCCCGACTACGACGCCGCCATCTCCGCCCTGGGCTGAGACCCGGCGGTCAGGAGGCTGCGTCGAGGGTTTCGGCTAGCCCCGAGAGACGACAACCTCTCGCCCAGGCACCTCAGGCTCGTCGTCGACCATCTCAGCCGGGAACCCGGGGGCCAGCACCGAAGTACCGGTGGCCTCCTCCAGGCGCCGGACCACGTTCGGCGACCACTCCCGGGGTCCGTAGCGGGCCGCGGCGTCGTCGAAGATGTCGATCAGCACCGGTGACAGCTCCAGCGGCACGCCGGCCCGCTCGGCCACCGCCGCGAACAGTGACAGGTCCTTCTGCACCAGATCCATGGTGAAGTTGATGTCGCGGCTGCCGTTGAGGATCACCTGGCTCTCGGTCTCGTGAACGAAGGAGTTGCCCGACGAGATGCGGATGGCCTCGTAGGCGGTGTTGAGATCGATGCCCGCCAGCTTGGAGGTGACCAGCGCCTCGCACAGCGACACCAGGTTGGCGGTGGCCAGGTAGTTGGTGACCACCTTCAGGATGGAGGCCGATCCGATCCCGCCGGCGTGCAGGATGTTGCGCCCCATGGCGGTGAGCACCGGCAGGGCCCGCTCGAAGGTCTCACGGTCGCAGCCCGCGAATATCGAGATGTTGCCCGTGGCGGCCCGGTGGCAGCCGCCCGACACCGGGCAGTCCACCGCCGCGCCGCCCACGGCCTCCACCAGCGCAGCCAGCCGCCGCACCTCGGCCTCGTCGGTGGTGCTCATCTCGGCCCAGATAGGGGTCTCGCCCCGGCCTGCCCGGGAGGCCAGGCCGGCCAGGATCCCGTCACCGGCCTCCATGACAGCGGCGCTGGCCGCGGGGCTGGGAAGGCACGTGATGACCATGTCGGCCCCAGCCGCCATCTCGGCCGGGCTGTCGGCCCAGCCCGCGCCCTGTGCCTCCAGCGGTGCAGCGACTGATCGGTCCAGGTCGCGCACCACCAGGTCGAAGCCGTTGCGCAGCAGGCTGCCGGCCAGCTTCGATCCCACGTTGCCCAATCCGATGAAGCCCACTCGCATGATCGACCCCCTGGCGGTGTGACGGCGGCATCCGGCGCGGCTGCCGTTTGCAATCGACGTGCGGTCCGGCGACGCTAGCGCCGTGGCCCGAGCACCGAAGGGAATCGATCCGGAGCCGGTCACGGCGTGGCTGACAGCCGAGGTGGGAGTGTCCCCGCCGCTCGACTTCGACCCCATCGCAGGAGGAGCGTCCAACCTAACCTTCGTGGTGACGGACGAGGCCGGACGCCGGGTCGTGCTGAGGCGCCCACCGACGGGTCATGTGCTGGCCAGCGCCCACGACATGATCCGCGAGCACCGGGTGATTTCGGCGCTGGCGCCCACGCCGGTGCCGGTGCCGCCCGCACTGGGTCTGTGCACCGACCCGGCCGTGAACGGCGCCGACTTCTACGTCATGGACCATGTGGACGGATCGGTGGTGTTCGACCGCGACGACGCGGTCACTGTCGACGCGGCGGTGCGGCCGGTTATGGCCCTGTCGATCATCGACACCCTCGCCGACCTGCACTCGCTTGATCCCGACGAGGTGGGGCTGGGCGACCTGGGCCGCCGCGAGGGCTACTGCGCCCGCCAGCTGCGACGCTGGCAGCGGCAGGTGGACGAGGGATCAGACCGCGACCTGCCCCTGGTGCGAGCGTTGCACGACCGGCTGGTGGCGTCGATCCCCGAGCAGCAAGGGGTTGGGATCGTGCACGGCGACTACCGCCTCGACAACTGCATCATGGCCGCCGACGGCTCGGTGGCCGCGGTGCTCGACTGGGAGCTGTGCACCCTCGGCGACGTGCTGATGGATGTGGCCGGACTGGTGACGTGGTGGGGCGACTCGAACGCGTCGGGCCGCCTGGGCGATATGCCGACCACCGTCGAGGGTTTCGGCACCCCCGCAGACGTGTTGGAGCGTTACGGCCAGCGCTCCGACCGGGACCTGTCGTCGCTCGATTGGTACGTGGCCCTGCAGTTCTGGCGGGTGGCCTGCATCATCGAAGGTGTGCGGGTGCGCCACACCGCGGGTGCCATGGGCGACAACCAGCACTACGACGACAGCGGCGCCCGGATGTTCATCGACTACTCACTGGCCCGCTGCGCCGAAGCCCTCGAGCGGCTCTGACAGCCCGGGCCGCGAGGTAGTCGTCCCCCGGAGCTAGCCGGAATTGGCAGTGTTTGGCACGGTATGCGTGCGTTGTGCTGCCAATTCGTCTGTCCCGGCCGGCGGGTCCTGTCGCCGAGCCGAGATGACCGACACGGGCTTCGCCCTATTCGTCGGTCATCTGACTCGCCGCCACCCCCCGGCCTGGCGGGATGGGGCGCGGGTTAGCCGAAGGCGCCTTTGGCGCGGAGGTTGGCGATCTGGGCCGGGTCCAGGTCTAGGACGTCGGCCATTACTTCGTCGGTGTGCTGGCCTACTGTGGGGGCCTTCGTGGGGGTGGGGGGCTTGTCGCCGTCGACGAATACCGGCAGGGGGAGTTGCTCGCAGCCCATGTCCTCGGTGGACAGGAAGCCGATGCGGGCTTGGAACTGGGGGTCGTCGCCGATGTTGGCCGGCGTGTTGAACGGGGCGATGGGGGTGTTGACCGCGTTGCTGAACTCCAGCCACTCGGCGCATGTCTTGGTGGCGAAGATGGCGGTCAGCTCCCGCTGGAGCTCGGTGTTGCCTCGGGCGTGGTCGGCGTAGGTGGACCCGGGCCAGCGCTCGAACAGGTCCATGCGGCCCACCCCTTCGCAGAAGTTGCGCCAGAAGGCCTGCTCGGAGGCCATGAACAGCACATGGCCGTCGGAGGCCGCGTAGGCCTGGTAGCGCACGCCCTCCCACATTCCGGCCAGCCCCGCAGGGCGGCGCACGTAGTCGTCGGACGGGTTGCCGGTCACCTCGTCGGCCGGCCGCAGGTAGGCCCGCTCGGACTCGATGCGGTACCAGTCCATGTAGGCCGACGCGTCGGACTGGGCCACTTCGATCTGGCATCCCTGGTCGGTGTCGCGGGCCTTGATCACTGCGGCCAGCACGGCCATGGCGGCCAGCATCGGCCCCACGTTGATGCCCACATTGGGCATGTCCGGCGGGATGCGGGTGAAGCCCTCGTCGTCGACGACCGGCTGCACGATCCCCGACCACGTGTCGTAGGCGATTCCGTGGCTGGGCATGTCCTTGTAGGGGCCGGTGGCGCCGTAGCCCGACAGCGTGGCGACCACGATGCGGGGGTTGGCTGCGCTCAACACGTCGAAGCCGAGGCCGAGACGGGCCAGGGTGCCCGGGCGCATCGCCTCGACAACAACGTCGGCACCGGCGACGAGATCGATGTACAGCTGGCGGCCGGCCGGGTTCTTGAGGTCGAGGGTGATGCTGCGCTTGCCCCGGTGGGTGTGCAGGTGCAGCAGCGACACGCCCTCGACGATGGGCCAGGTCATCTGGCGGATGTAGTCGCCGGCGGGTGACTCGACCTTGATCACGTCGGCGCCCAGGTCGGCCAGAAAGGTTCCGGTGTGGCCCGGCCCCAGCAGGCTGGACTCGACCACCCGCACCCCGGCCAGCAGGCCCTGACTGCGTCCGGCAGCATTCCCGTCCGTCACGGCGGCCAGTGTAGGGATGCGGCCCCAGCGAGACCGGGCCGGCGGCCCGGCGGCCGGCCGCGACGCGGCGGCTCAAGGGTCGATAAGCACTCCGGGATTGAGGATGCCGTTGGGGTCTAGGCGCTTCTTGACGGCCCGCACGGACTCCGCGAACAGCTCCGGGCGCTGGCGGTCGTAGCCGTCGGGCCGGTGCATCCGCCCCACCGCGTGGTGGTGGGTGACGGTGCCGCCCGCGTCCACCACCGCCCGGTTGGCCTCGTCCTTGACGGCTTGCCACTGGGCGATCTCGCTGCCCTGCGCGCCCATGCCCGACCAGGTGTAGTAGGGGGCCGGGCCGTCGGTGTAGACGTGGGTGAACCGGCACGACAGCGAGTGGTGCGGCCCGAACGTGTCGGTGAGCGCGGCGCCCACCCGGTTGCGGATCTCGGCGTCGAACGCGGGCCAGCGGTCCCAGGTGATGGCCGTCTCGAACGTGTCGTTGACCAGGCCGAGCGAGGTCTCCACCCCGTTACCGACGCCGATGAAGGCGTTGCGCCAGGCCCCCACCGCTCCGCCCCGTCCCGTCGGCGCGCCGGTGCCGTCGTCGACGCGGATGTCGTCGTCGTCCACGGTCCCGCCGCTGTCGCGGGCGATCTCGACCGCGGCCGCGATGTTGTGGCGCTGCGTGAACTCGGCCGACTCGAACGACACGATCACCAGAGCCTGCTCGCCGTCGAGCCCAGCGGCCCGTCGGGCCTCGGCCGGGTCGAGGATCCGCAGGTTGGCCGGCCACAGCTTGGCCTGCACCACGCGGCGGACGGCCTCGCAGCCCTCCTGCCACGAACCGAATGTCACGCCCGCAGTGGCCCGGAACACCGGCCGGCGCTGGATCCGCATCCAGGCCTCGGTGATGATCCCGTAGATGCCCTCCGAGCCGATCACCATGCGGTCGGGGCTGGGTCCGGCGCCCGAGCCCGGCAGCCTGCGGGACTCCCACCAGCCAGCCGGGGTGATCATGCGCACCGACTCCACGAAGTCGTCGATGTGGGTGTGGTTGGTGGCGTAATGGCCGCCGGAGCGGGTGGCGATCCAGCCGCCGAGGGTCGAGAACCGGAACGACTGCGGGAAGTGCCGCAGGGTGTGGCCGCTGGGCCGCAACTGGTCCTCGAGGTGGGGACCGAACACTCCGGCCTGGATGCGGGCCGCCCGGGACACGTCGTCGATCTCCAGCACCCGGTCGAGCCGGTCGAGGGATATCACCACCGTCGGGCCCAGGTCGTCGTGGGGGGTCACGCCCCACACCACCGACGATCCGCCCCCGTAGGGGACGGCCACGTAGCCGTTGGCGTCGCACCAGTCGAGGGTGGCCTCCACCTCAGCGTCGCTGCCGGGATGGGCCACCACATCCGGGGGATTGGGGAAGTCGAGGTTGAAGGCCCGCACCCGCTCGGTGAAGTGGGCGCCGTAGGCGTAGCGGGCCCGGTCGTAAGTCGTGGTGGAGCACCATCCGGCCACCGAGTCGGGCACCGCGATCCGGGGCGCCCGCAACTCGGCGTCGTCCAACGACGGCACCGGCTTGGCGGTGACCTCGACGCCGTAGCGCTTCGACAGCTTGGCCGCCAGCGCGGCCCGGTCCGCGTCGGAGGGCTCCTCCGACTCCAGGCACCAGGCCCAGAACGACTTGCGGTCAGCCAATGGCACTCCTCCGGCGTCGTGTCCTGCCCGTGAGGCCGAGCGTCGGCCCGAGCACCGTAGCCGGAGTAACCGGCGGGGACCCAATGCCCGGGTCGGGCCGGATCGACGTCGTTCGTGATGAGCCGATGGTGTGCCCACCCGTCGGTAGTCAATACAGTGCCTCCCGCCAGGGAAGGACGATGTGGAGAGGCAATGGCTGAGACCCTCAAGGACGCGACCGCCAAGCACGCCCACGGCTCCGACACCGAGCTGACGGAACGGGTCCGCGGGCTGATCGCCGACATCGAGGCCCGTGGCGAGGCCGCCGTCCGCGAGATGTCGTCGAACTTCGACGGCTGGAATCCGGACCGGTTCGAGCTGACGCAGGATCAGATCGAGGAGATCGTCGCCGGGGTGGATCCGTCGACGATCGACGACATCCGGTTCGCCCAGACCCAGATACGGAACTTCGCCCAGGCCCAGCTCGAGACGCTCACCGACCTCGAGGTCGAGACCCTCCCCGGGGTCACGCTCGGGCACAGGAACATCCCGGTGTCATCGGTCGGGGCCTACGTGCCCGGCGGCCGGTACCCGATGGTGGCGTCGGCGCACATGAGCGTGCTGACCGCGAAGGTGGCCGGAGTGCCGAGAGTCGCGGCATGCACTCCGCCCATCAACGGCGCCGTTCCGGCCGAGACGATCACGGCCATGCACCTCGCCGGCGCCGACGAGATCTACCTGCTGGGCGGGGTGCAGGCGGTGGCGTCGCTGGCCCTCGGCACGGAGTTCGTCGACGCCGTCGACGTGCTGGTGGGGCCCGGCAACGCGTTCGTTGCCGAGGCCAAGCGCCAGCTGTACGGACGGGTCGGCATCGACCTGATGGCCGGACCCACCGAGACCCTGCTGCTGGCCGACGACACCGTCGACGGCGAGGTCTGCGCAACCGACCTGCTCGGACAGGCCGAACACGGTCCCACCTCACCGGCGGTCCTGCTCACCACGTCGCGCCAGCTGGGTCTCGACACCCTCACCGAGGTCGAGTCCCAGCTCGAGACCCTGGCCACCGCCGACATCGCCTCGAAGGCGTGGGCCGACTACGGCCGCGTGATCGTGTGCGACGACAACGCCGAGATGCTGGCGCTGGCCAACGACCTGGCCTTCGAGCATGTCCAGGTGATGACCGGCGACGACGACTTCTTCCTCGCCAACCTCACCAATTACGGCGCCCTGTTCCTCGGGCCGATGACCAACGTCGCCTACGGCGACAAGGTCATCGGCACCAACCACACGTTGCCCACGCAGGCCGCCGCCCGCTACACGGGCGGCCTGTGGGTGGGCAAGTTCATCAAGACCGTCACCTACCAGCGAGTCACCGACCCCGCTTCGAGCGTTCTGATCGGTGAGTACTGCAGCCGCCTGTGTGCCATCGAGAACTTCGCCGCCCACCAGGCTCAGGCCGACATCCGGGTCCGCCGCTACAGCAAGGCAGGCTCGTGAGGACAGCCGTAGTGACCGGCGCCACCGGCGGGATCGGGTCGGCGATCGCCCGCAGGCTGGCCAAGGACGGCTTTGCGGTGGTCATCGGTTACCACGCGGCTGCCGAGCAGGCCCAAGAGCTGCTTGCGGACCTGCCCGGCTCGGGCCACCGGACCGCCCGGATCTCGGTCCTGGAGCCGGCATCGCTGGAGGATCTCGCGGCGTCCCTGAGCGCCGGGGCCGGCGCGCTGGACGTACTGGTCAACTGCGCCGGGATCACCCGGGCCGTGCCCCACGATGACCTCGACGGCCTCGACGACGACCTAGTCGACGAGATCTTCGCCACCAACTGGCGTGGCCCGTTCGCCACGATCCGGGCTCTGCGCCCGCTCCTCGAAGCCGCCGAGACCAGCGTCGTGGTCAACATCTCGTCGGTGTCCGGCATCACCGGGCAGGGCTCGAACGTGGCCTACTGCGCGTCCAAGGCAGCCCTCGACTCGATGACACGCTCGCTGGGCCGCGCGCTGGCGCCGTCGATCCGCGTGGTGTCGGTCTCGCCCGGATGGGTGCTCGGCAAGTACGCCGAGCGCATGCCGCCCGAGGTGCTCGACACCCAGCGCAACGCCACGCCGCTGGGCCGCCTCGCCACTGCCGACGACGTGGCCGCCGCGGTCAGCGCGGTGGTCGGCGACCTTCCGTTCACCACCGGCTCGATCGTGGCGGTCGACGGAGGCCGGCCCTTGGGGACGTCATAGCGGCTACCGGCTTCTGACCGTTCAGGCGAGCGCGTCGGCGTGGGCTTGTAGCAGCGGGACGACCAGGTCGGGGTGCATGCGTCCCATACCGCACTCGGCGGCGACGCCGAAATGGGGGAGATAGCGGCGGGCGGCCGCCATCCGCCGCTCGGCGCCGGCGCCGCCGTCCTCATAGTGCACCAGCCCGAGATAAACGTGGCAGCCGCCGATGCGGAGGCCGCGCAGCGGTGCGAAGTAGGCGTCGTCGTCACGGTCGATCGGGACCGGCATGTGGACGAAGTCGATGCGGCGTCCTGAGTTGTCGACCACGAAGTTGGCGAGGGCCACGCACCGGGCGAGGTCGGCCGGTTCGATGAAGTGCTCGTCGTGCATGCTCCCGTAGCAGAAGTGGTAGCCGACCACGACAGCGTCTGGGATCCCCATGCTGATCACCGGCGTCTGCAGCGCGATCCGGGCCATCGGGTCGCCGGCGGGCGCCCAGTCGAACAGGTCGTTGAAGACGACCGTCTCCCAGCAGGCGTCCCACTGGATCGTGAGGTCGTCGTGCGGGACGGCTCGGCACAGCCGCCGGACCTCCTCGGCCATAGCCAGCGTGTAGGCCGTGTTCACCCGGTCGGCGTCGCCGGGGTCGTGGAACCACCACGACACCGCGCTCTGCGGGGCCGGCAGCGAGACCTGGAAGCGGACTCCCGCCGGGATCCGGCCGGCTGAGCGCAGCTCACGGAAGATCTCGTAGGACTCCACGGCCGCCTCGGCGTAGCCCAGCCCATCGAAGTGGGGCATCCCGACGCCGTCACGCACCCGGAACAGCCAGGCGTCCTCTTCGAGGTCACCCGGCCGCCATCCGTCTGGGTCGTCCGCGAACGAGGCCGGCTGCGAGACGGTCTCGAGCCCGGGATTGGGGTGGAAGACGTGGACGGCCTGGAACGTCGTCCAGTCGAGGCGGTCTCCGGTCTCGCCGTCGGGGATGGCGGCCAGATGAGCGCCTAGATGCCCGGCGCAGAGTGCCATCACCTCGGCCGCGGTGTCGCGGGGAACGCTGCCGACGAGGTGAGCACGGCCAACCCGCCGGGGGGTGGCGTGTTCAGGGCGCCCGGGCACGCCGAGCACCTCGGGTGTGGGGCGGTCCTGGCGAAATACCTCCCCGAGCGGGGCGTAGGCCTTGCCGAGCCGGCCGAGCGGGTCGAGGCGTTCGGGCTCGAGCCTCCCGGTGTCGCCCATCAGCTCGGGCGCGTAGTGGATCCGCACGACCTCCCCGACCACCATCAGGCTGTCGCCGAACGGCCGGGCGTCGCGCACGACACACTCGAGCGAGGCCGGCGACTCGTCGATCAGCGGGGGCTCGACGTCCATTGCCGGCACCGGGGTCAGACCGGCGAGGGCGAACTCGTCGACCGACGTGTCGACCCGGGATGCGGTTGTCTCCATCGGCACGGCCAGGGCGACGCTCACCGTGTTGACGACGAACTCGCCGGTGGAGCGGATGTTCGCCGCGGTGTCGCCCGTCAGCTCGGCGCTGAACATGATGAGCGGCGGCGAGCTGCTGACGCCGTTGAAGTACGAGTGCGGCGCCAGGTTGCGCACCCCGCCGGCGGAGACGGTCGACACCCACGCGATGGGGCGCGGCACGATGATCGACGTCAGCAGGCGGTACACGTCGTCGCCGGTGAGGTCGGCGCTTGAAACGGTCTCCTTGCCGGGCATCAGCGGTATCTCCGATCCGTTGGCTGCCTGTGCTCCCGGACGGTCGTCACGGGGTCTGGAGCGCGACCCGCACGAGGTCGTGGAAGTAGGCGATCACATGCTCGCTGCCGACCCCGCGGGCCGGGTTGCACACCAGCCCGTTGGCGGCCGCGGGATCGCCCCCCATCCCGCGCTGCGCGCCCGCGACGACGGCGGCGTCCTCGGCGCCGGTGGTGGCCGCATGGTGGGTCGCGTACTCGCGGATGGCGTCGGCGGGCTGCTCGCCGGTCGCGTACCAGCGGTAGTGGTACGTCGAGGAGGCCACCGTCCGGGGATACATGTGGCGGATGCACCAGACCAGGCCCACCCCCGGCAGCGGGTAGAGCCCCATCGCGGTGTTGGGCCAGACGTGCCAGAGCCGCTGGGTCATCGACGGGTCCCGTCCCCCGACGATGTGGCGCTGGACGAGCCCCGCCCCCGAGACCACATACGAGCTGGGGTCGATGATGTTGTCGGTCAGGTACTTGTGGACCGGGCCGCAGTGGTAGCACTCCGAGAAGTTCTCCACCGAGGCCTTCCAGTTGCCGTCGTGGCGGGCCGGCGACTCGTACACCAACTCCATCGCCTCCGGGCTCGGTGCCCAGGCCTCGATCTCGGCCCGCAGACCCGGGTAGCAGTCCTCGAAAGGTGGACCGTCGGTGTCCAGGCTCACGAACAGGGCGCCGGCGACGGTCTCGAGCCGGATGGGCCGGAGCCCGAGTGCCGCCCGGTCGAGCCCGGCGACCTCGGCGGTGTGGGGCGCATGGAACAGCGAGCCGTCGGACGCGTACGTCCATGCGTGGTACGGGCACGTGAGCTTGCGGGCATTGCCGCAGCCGGTCGCGACCGGGTGGCCGCGGTGACGGCACACGTTGTGGAAGGCCCGCACCGCGCCGTCGTCACCCCGGATGATCAGCACCTCGTGATCGAGGATCGCCTCGACCGCATAGTCCCCCGGATGGGGGATGTCGGCCCCGTGCCCGAGACACACCCAGCTCCGCTGGAAGATCCGCTCGTCCTCCAGAGCCAGCGTGGCGGCCGAGGTGTAGTCGCCGTGAGCCAGGCCGGGCCGCAGCCGGACGGCGTCGTTGTCGCAGGCCACCTCGTGGAGGGCGGCGTACAGGCGAGCGGCCGGCGAGGTCATGACGGAGCGTCGCTCACTTGTGGAGCGAATCCATCGTCTCGCTGTCACCGGCCTGGAACGCCATCATCCGGTTGTACGCGTACGTGGGCGCGTCCTGCACGGTGTACATCAACACGTCGCGGTCGCCGGTGTTCCAGTGCTCGTGGTACGAGTAGGAAGGGCACGAGAACGAGTCGCCGTCCTCCCAGTCGATGCGGTACTCGTCGATGGTGGAGTACCCCGATCCGCTGATGATGTAGTACATCGACCCGGGCGTGTGCCGGTGCATGTCGATCCGTTCCCCGGGCTTGAGCAGGTGGATGGTCACCCACATGGTGGGGATGGTCGAGTTGTTGGGCCCGTCGGTTGATCGCAGCGACAGGTAGCGGGTGTTGCCGTCCCACTGGGGATCGTCGGCCATCGCCTCGAGGCGAGACCGGATCTCCCGCATCGACCAGTAGGCAGGACGCATCGCTGGCGGGATGGACCCCGCGAAGTACTCGGGATGGCTCTGGAGCTCGGCCGCCGACGGGTCGACGGCCCGGAATTCGGTCGGGGTGGTGCTGTTGCGCTGGAGTGGCTTGGTCATGGGTGCTCCTTCGTGTTCGGATCGTCGGGATGGTCAGAGACCGGAACCGCTACCGGGACCGGATACTCGCCTGGGGCCGCAATTGAATCATCACATTGACGGTCAGTATCAGGACTGCGCCCACAAGGAACAGGTCGAATCTGGGCAGAGTGATGCCGAGCGCCATCAGAGCCAGTAGAGATACGGCTGGACCGAAGCACAACAGGGAATTGACGGCTACATCCTCAGAGCTGATGTTCCCGACTCGTAGCAGAATTCCCGCCACCGATGCTGCAGTTCCAATTGCCAGTGCACCCAGGACCGCCTCGGTAGTCATCGATCCTTGAACCTGGGGTGTGAGCATTCCGATCAGGACATTGACAGGGAGGGCAACGACGCGCGACAACACGTATCCCAGCAGAGTCAGCCACACCAGCAGGCGGCGGTCGGCATCGCCGCGTCGCTCGATGGGCTTGGCGCTGGTGCTGGTGAAACCATCAGCTCGCCCGGCCACCGGCGCTTCCACCAGGGCGTAGTAGAGGGTCTTTCCGTAGGCCAGACTGCTCAGAACGCTCAAGGCGGCCAGAAGTGAAGCCACCAGGGCGATAGCCATTCCGACTACCGCCTCGTGGGACACCAGGTCCGCGACCGAGCGGATCTGGTCTCCTGCCTGGCTTCCCAGCATCAGCGCAAGGCCGGCCCCCGCTAGCACGGTGAGGGCGATCCGTTCCTTCGAGATCGCGCGACGTGGGTGCCCTGTCGACGCTGGAGCAAGGCGGAACCGTCGGTCGCTGTCTTCATGGCGGGCCAGGGTGAACACGAGGAACACCGGCCACAGCTCGAAGATCGTCGTAGCAACGGCAGTCTCAAGAATCGTGACAGACCATGCCAGGAACCCGTAGTGGAGACTGGAGATCAACGCCCAGACGACAGGCAGTTTGATCCAGCCGAGCACATCGGAGCGATCCAGTTCCTTCACGACGACAGTTCTCTCGGAACTCTTGGAGCGGCGCATCCGCCGAAGGCCCATGCAATGCGCTCGAAGCCCTCGCAGTTGTAGACGCTGATCGGCGTTCAGTCGTTTGTTGACGTAGGTGTTCTTGGAGTACAGGAGAAACGCGCCCGGAATCGTCACCTGCATAACGGTGATAAGAGAGTTGAAGTAGAAGGGGTTGCTCTCTGAGGCGGTGAGGTGGAGTAGCGGTGGCGCCGACGCGTAGAGGAACGTGGCCATGAGCACGAGCCCGATCACTCGACCGCGAGGACTTGTGCTCAGAGGCGACATCGGGCAGCTCCACACGGCACCCCGGCGAGCCTAGTTATCGCGCCTGAGGCCGGATTCGGCCACGGTACTGTTCACGTCGTGACTGTCGAGCAGACTTCAGCGCGGCCAACCGTGGAGGCTCGGGCGGCCGGTCCCTTGTCGCCCGAGGAGATCGACTCGTACTGGGCAGCCGGATACCTGTTCGTCGAGCACGCCATCACTCCTCAGCAGCTCGAGACCCTCGTCGCCGACTTCGATGCCTGGGTCGAGGAGAGCCGCGGGCACAACGAGCCCTACGGCGACACGCTCGCCGGTCGGCCGCGATTCGACCTGGCACCCGAGCACACCGCTGAGGCGCCACGGCTCCGCCGGATTGCCTCGCCGGTGGAGGTCTCGGACAACTACCTGGCGGCCGTGCGGGACAACCGGGCCCTCGATGCCGTCACGCAGTTGATCGGCCCCAACGTCGAGTACAACAACTCGAAGATCAACGCCAAGCAGCCCGGGGCGTCCACCGAGGTCAAGTACCACCAGGACTTCCTGTTCCAGCCTCACAGCAACGAGGACCTCATCGCCGTGCTGTTCTTCCTCGACGACGTGACCCTCGAGAACGGTCCGCTGAACGTGGTGCCGGGAACCCACCGCGGGGAGCTGTTCGATCATTGGCACGACGGGGTGTTCACCGGCGCAGTCAGCCCGCAGGTCGTGTCCGACCATGTCGCCGACGCGGTTCCGATCTACGGACCGGCCGGTTCGGCCTGCTTGATGCACACCCGGCTGTTGCACGGATCGGCGCCGAATGGGTCGGACCGCCCGCGGACTCTGTTCATCAGCGAGTACCGGGCCGAGGATTCCAAGCCTCTGCAGGTCAGCCATCTCCCGAGCGTCTACGACGGTGAAGTGGTGCGGGGCGAGCGAACCAACCGCGTGCGGTGCTCGACCTACGAGATGGAGTTCCCCGAAGTGCCGACGGGCGCCTCGTTCTTCTCGCAGCAGGCCAAGGCCGGCATGGAGGGTTGAGATGGTCCCTCAACGAGGATTCCCCGCCGAAGAGTTCGCAGATCGCACCCGACGCTGCCAGGCCGAGATGGACGAGCGCGAGATCGCAGCCATCCTCGTCACCACCGAGCCGGAAGTCCGCTACTTCACCGGGTTTCACACTCCGTTCTGGCAGAGCCCGACGCGTCCCTGGTTCACCGTCATCCCGGCCACCGGCAAGCCCGTGGCCATCATCCCGAGCATCGGCCGGGCGTCTATGGCCGCGACATGGATCGACGACATCCGGACCTGGTCGTCGCCCCAGCCGGACGACGACGGCGTGACGCTGCTGGTCGACTGCCTGCGTGAGCTCTCCGCCGGCAGCCGGATCGGAATGCCGATGGGTCCCGAGACGCACGTGCGGATGCCGCTGCGTGATCTCGACCGGGTGCGGGCAGCGGTCGGTGGTTTCACCGATGTCACCGGCATCGTGAGCGGTCTGCGGATGGTCAAGAGCGAGCTCGAGATCGACAAGCATCGCTTCATCTGCGGCGTGGTGTCCGACGCTTTCGACGAGCTGCCGAACCTGCTGTCCACCGGCATGACCGAACGGCAGGCGTTCGCTGCGTTCCGCGCCGAGATCTTCCGGCAGGGCGCGGACGACGTTCCCTATCTGGTCGGGGCGACCGGCCCAGGCGGGATCGATGACATCATCCGGCAGCCGACCGATCGTGAGATCGTCGACGGCGACATGCTGATCTTCGACACCGGCTCGACCTACGACGGGTACTTCAGCGACTTCGACCGCAACTTCGCCTTCACCAGCGCCACACAAGCCGCCAAGGACGCGTACCGGGCGGTGTGGGAGGCGACCGAGGCCGGCATCGCCGCGGCCCGGCCCGGTGCGACCACAACCGACGTCTTCACCGCCATGAACGAGGTGTTGAAGGCGGCCGGGTCTCTTGGGCACGACGTCGGTCGGATGGGCCACGGCTTGGGTATGCAGATCACCGAATGGCCCTCGCACAGTGCGTCCGACGACACTCCGCTCGTGGAGCAGATGGTGCTCACGGTCGAACCGGGTCTGCTGTGGGAGCCCGGCAAGGCGATGGTCCACGAGGAGAACATCGTCGTGCGGGCAGGCGGTGCCGAGTTGCTCAGCCGGCGGGCCGCTCCCGACCTTCCCATCATCTGATGACCGTTCCCGACCTGGTGCAGTTGCCGTTCGCCACCGACGACGGCTTTGGTTCCCGAGCCCGCATCGGTCTGATCGTGCTGGAGAGCGATCAGACGATCGAAGCCGAGGCCCGCATGCTGAACCTCCCCGATGTGGACTTCTACCACTCGCGTATCGGTAACTCGATGGAGGTCACGTCAGAGACCCTGACCGACATGGAGCAGCGGCTTCCGGCGGCAGCCGCCCTGCTACCCAGAGAGTTCGATTTCGACGCAATCGGCTATGGCTGCACCTCGGCGGCGACACTGATCAGCGCCGACCGCGTGACCGCCGCCATCCAGAGCGAGCACCCTGGAGTGGCCTGCACCAACCCGATCACGGCCGCCGTCGCCGCGTTCCGTGCCCTCGACGCGTGCCGGGTCGCGGTGGTCACCCCCTACACCGCCGACGTCACCGCACCGATCGCTCGGAGTCTCGCTGACGAAGGCCTCTCCGTCACCGCACTGGGGTCCTTCCTGGAGTCGAACGACTTCACCGTGGGGCGCATCTCGCCGCAGTCGGTCGCCGATGGCGTGCGGACGACGGCCCGCAGCGCGGACTGCGACGCGGTGTTCGTGTCGTGCACGAGCCTCCGGCTCCTGGCCTCCGTCGAGGGTCTGGAATCAGAGGTCGGTGTGCCGGTCGTGTCGAGCAACATGGCCCTGTTCTGGCATCTGCTCCGCTTGGCCGGGATTGCCGATCGAATCGACGGGCTGGGCCGGATCTTCACTCGCCAGCTCACGTCCGGCTGAGCCGGGACTCGTGATAGTCCCTGGCGATTCCTCCGAGTGGAGCTAAGGTGAATTGTCTTAGGGTTTCAGGGGGTTGCATTTTGTCGCTTGATGTTGCCTATATTCCTAGTTAAGAGGGCATATTATTGTTTCAGCCGGTTGCAGGGCGTAGCATCCCATCAAGTGACATTCGCGACAGAGAAAGTGACAACCAGGAGTGAGAGAATCGAACCCTCGGGCCGGTCTGCCGCTGTCGGCAACGTTCGTGCGCCAGGTCAACCGCCCCGGCGTGTACGGCGACGGCCGCGGCGGCTACGGGCTCACGCTGCGGGTGCGGCGGATGACGAACGGGCGCCTGTCGAAGGTCTGGGTTCAGAGGCTGCGCATCAACGGCCGCGCCACCAATCTGGGTCTGGGATCGTTCCCGGTGGTGGGACTGGCCACCGCACGCGAGCGGGCGCTGGCCAACCGCACCAAGATCGAGGCGGGCATCGACCCGCGTGTCGGCGAGAGTCCGACCCCGACTCTCGCGGACGCGCTGGAGGCGGTGATCGAGGGCCGCTCGGGATCCTGGAAGGACGGCGGCCGCTCGGCTGAGATCTGGCGCAACAGCGTCCGCAATCACGCCGACAACCTACTTCTCCGCCCTGTGGACCAGATCGATACCGCAGACGTGCTGGGGGTGATCGGGCCTTTGTGGGCGGACCGTCACGACACCGCCAAGAAGGTCCGCCAGCGGCTCTCTTTGGCGTTCCGATGGGCGATGGCCGCTGGCCACCGTCCAGATGATCCCGCCGGTGAGGCACTGCTGGTGGCGCTGCCCCGCAACGGTACCGGCCGTCGCCACATGGCGGCCCTGCCGCCCGATGAGGTGCCCGCCGCGCTCGCCGCTGTCGATGACTCGGCCGCTTACCCGACCACGAAACTCGCCATGCGCCTGCTGGCTTTGACCGCGACCCGCTCCGGTGAGGTCCGCGGGATGCGCTGGGACGAGACCGACGCCGACGTCTGGACGATCCCGGGTGAGCGCACCAAGGTCGGCCGCGACTTCCGGGTCCCGCTGAGCCCACAGGCGCTCGCCGTGCTCGACGAGGCACACCGCTACAGCGACGGCGCACCCGACTCGCTGGTGCTCCCGTCCGCACGCGGCAGACAGATCACAGCTGAAGCCCTGTCCAAGCTGTGCCACGAACTTGACCTGGGCATGACCCCCCACGGGCTCCGGTCGAGTTTCCGGGATTGGTGCGCCGAATCCGGCGTCTCCCGTGAGCTGGCCGAATCGTGCCTCGCCCACGTCGTCAAGAACACCGTCGAAGCCGCATACCGTCGCTCCGACCTGCTCCAGCAGCGTCGCCAGGTCATGAACACTTGGGGACATTACATCACGTAGCTCTGCGCCGACGACCAAGATCGAGAACCCGGAGCGGGCCGAGGTGTTGACTTGCTGTTCTCGGTGGTTCGGGCTTCATCGGGGTGGCAGCGTTCCTGGAGCGTTCGGGCGTCCGCATGGCTGGCATCGGAGGCCTGATACTGGACGCGCTGTCATGGGGGCACGGTGCCGCCTGGTGTCACTGACGATGCGGTGGGCTAGGTCAGGTGGCGTCAGGCGGTATTGATGTCGGTCAGGTCGAAGTCCCCGCCTTTGAACAGCAGCGGCTCGCGTGTGGCCTCGGCGAGGGCGTATGCGAAGCAGTCGCCGAAGTTCAGTCCCGCCGGGTGGTTGCCCTTGCCGAATCTGCGCCAAGCCCGCCGCGCGGCCTGCGCGTGTTCGGCTGTGACCGCCTCCAGTTTGATCCCCGCCTCGTGAATGAAGGCGTCAAGCTCGTATCCGGCGGCGGGGCCGCTGCGACTCTCCAAGACGATGCTTGCCTCCAAGAGGGCAGCCGCCGACATCCGTGGGTTCGATGCTGTGGCGATGGCGGTGGCGAAGTGCTCGGCGTCGGGCTCGTGGAACAGGATTGCCAGGATCGCCGAGGTGTCCACGATCACTTGGGCAGCCCTTGGTCGTCATAAAGGAGATCGCCGTGCTCCACTGCCGAGGGGCCGTCGCCCATCATGGCGGCGCAGTGTTCTCCTATGGCAAGAAGTCTCTGGACTGTTGCCTGCGCGCTGCGCTGGTTTCTCTCGCGTTGCAGGCGCTCCCTGAGGGCCACCGTGATGGCACCGGTCATTGTGTCGCCGGTTAGTTGCGCTAATTCATCGGCGAGTTGACAGGTCTCCTCGTTCTTGATGTTGATGCTCATAGAGCCCTCCTACACTGGTAGATACTTTGTATATACGTCTACCATACCCCTGGTGTGCCGTCTCCGTGTCAGACAGTCTCACGGGTGGATTCTTCAGCCTGGTTGCTCGCGGTCACGCCTTGGGGCGTGCTGTGAGCCATTCGTCGATGAGGTGGGCGGGCCAGCCGACGGTGTTGGCGCTGAGGCGGATGGGTTGGGGGAACTGGCCGGCTCGCCGGAGGCGCCAGATGGTTGTTCTCGAGAGTCCTAGCTGGGCCTGCAGGTCGGCGACCCTCAGGATCTGGCGTTCTGGTCGTGTGGTCGCAGGCACCGTCTGTCTCAGGTGGGAGTGTGGTCACTCAGGAGCCGTGCCCGACAGGGGAAGATGCGGAGCACTTCGAGCTGTCTGGGGCTCGGAGACACCCAGGCTTGCCTGTAGGGGCACCGGATGGTCTTGAGCTCCAGTGAGCGTTGGGGGACATGTTGTGGGGGTGATCTCAGCCGGCCGGCTACCGCCGCGCCGCGGCGTGTCGTCGCAGTGCTGCCTGTTTGGCTCGGGACCTGCGGCTGTGCTGTGGCGTCGCGTTCGTCACCGTTGATCGGCCGTCTGCACGAGGTGAGCGACCGATGCACCGCGGGCTGCACGGCCCGTCGCGTGTCACCGGCGCTGAGCTTCAGTGTCAGGCCGGTCGCTTTGGTCGACGCATGCCAGATCAACACCACGAGGGCCCAGACTCGCAGTAGTCGCCGCAGCCGTTGGCGCCTCGACGGCTGCGAGCCGTCTGCTGTGCCTGTAGGGCAGTACCAGGCCATGCCCGCAACCTAAAGACCAGCCGCGAACGCTCGCGAACGCTCAAGAACGCACCCTGGCTGACCTGTCCAAACACGAGCCCCGGCACTTGCGCCCGTTCGCTCGCGGCAGAGGGGAGGACCGGGTATGAGGGGCTGTGGGGGCGGCTAGATGATGCTCAGCCCGGTGTCGTCTCCGCGGCTGGGTCTTGGAGGGTCACGGTGGAGGTCGTCGATGATGGCGGAGATCCATTGCCGCTGGCGCACCCCGAGGGGTTCGTCGGGGAAGGTGGCTGCTACGACGGCTTCGACTTGGGCCAGGTGGGTGTAGTTGCGCTCAAGCAGCAGGGCTTCGACGTCTTGGCGGTCGGTGGGGCGGGCGGCTTTGGCTTTCATGGCCAGCATGTGCTCGGAGGTGGCGGCGACGACGGTGAGCGCTGGGTGCTCGTAGATGGTGGTGCCGTGGCGCTGGTCGGGGCGCGGCATGTAGACGGTGGCACCCTCGTTGAGCCAGCTGCGCGGCCATCCCCGCCGCTCAGCGACGACGCGCGCCGCGTCGGTCACCGCGGCATAGCCCTCTTCGATGGCGGCGTCGATGTCCTGGGTGGCCCGATCCGCGGAGTGAGCCAGCATCATCGCGGCGCCGCCCACTACATAGACGCGGCCGCGCTGGCCTCGGCCGTCCATGATGGCGGCGACTTCGCCCAAAGCGTCCAGCAGGTCGCCGCGGTTCAACTCGGGGGTCGGCACCGCCGCCTCACACGACCACCAGGTCGCTGTCGGCGATCCAGACGCCGTGGGCCTCAAACACAGCCGGGGTGGTGACAACGACACGGCCGCGCTCAAAACCAAAATAGTCGCCCGACCACCACATCTGCTCCAGGTACCGTTGCGGCTGTCGGGTCCATGCCGGCGCTTGAAGGCCGTCGCAGCCGCACAGATACTCGATGTAGGCGGCCAAGAACGCGTCCCAGCGCCGATCGAAGCGCTCAGGCTCCTCAGCGGCGAGCACCACCCTCTCGGCGCGATCGGCGTCGCGCCACACCGTACCGAAACCATGCAGAACGATCCGCAGCCGGAATCCGTCGTCACAGCCGCGCAACGCCGGCACATAACAGGCCAACCGATTCTCAGCAATACACCGGTCCACGATGTCCACATCAGCGACGCAGACACCGGCGTCGCCGCTGCCGGGGCGAGACGCTGCCATCACGGCAACCACCGTAGCGGTTGCCTACACCGACACACCAGCGCCACCGGAATGGGGCCTCGATGAACAGAACATCGCCACCGTCGGCACTCTCCAGCCGGGCCAGCCAGCCGCCACCACAGACGACAAAAGCGACCCACACAACAACGACTACAAGAGCCTGGGCTCTGACGCCGTCATTACGGCCCACAGACGACCCACTGCATCCTCGTGAAGCCCTCAGCGGTGCGGCTACGACAACCAGCCAGACCCCCTGGTGATGATCAGCCAGCCAGAGGGCGAGCCAGGGCCGCTCACCAGGCGTCCCGAGGATCGGCCTTGACACGATGCGTTCGTGCCGGCTGATCGGGGTTTGCGTTCTGCGGTTGAGCGCCGGGGGGTTCAGTGCGTCAATGCAGCGGGGCAGGCGTGGCCATGGGCCGGGCAGGCGCCAGGTGGCCGGTTCGGTGCCCCCTGTTGACGGCGGTGCGTTCGCCGGGTGCGTTCGTGGGGTGGTTTGGCCGCCACACGTTTGCACTTGCAGTGCCACCCATGCCAAGGAGGTCGCAAATGCGGCGAATATGACAGCCGACGCCCCGTGTCGGAGCTGGCCCTGGGGTCCGCGAACGCTCAGGAACGCAGAGGAGCGCATTTGCGGCGGGTGCTGCGACTATGGTTTGTTTCATTGTATTCTGGTTGGGTTGCTTGTCGGGGCTGTTCGCTGATGCCGTACTGTCGAGAAGCGTCCTGAGGGGGTGTCGAGCCGGTCTGGGTCGGCGTTGGTTCAGCTGTTCCGCCCCATCGGTGGGTGGGGTAGTGGTGAAGGGGCATGCCACGTGCCACCTGGTGGACGCACCGGTGGCAAAGAGGGCGCTTCGTGAGCGTGGACAAGCTGCCGTGTCCCGAACGGCGTGTACTGCTACGTGCAGGTGCAACTGCGAGCCTGTCAAGCCCGGCTACAGGGTGTGCGAAGCGGGAGATGGCACTGCTTCTGCGGATCGCAGGTGAGAGGGGGACCGGCGATGATCGACCTCGAAGTCGCAGTGAGATACCTCGCCGAGCGTGCCAGCAAGCTGCGCACCCCCGCAGGCTGGATGCTGCTTGCCCTAGTGGTGATGCTCTTGTTGGGGGCGTTCGGGCGCACGCTCATGGCGGCCGCGTTCGGAGGTGTGTTCTGATGCAACATGCAACACCCAGAGACCGGTCCGCAGTTGAGCGGCGGGGGCCTAAACGGCGGCACTTGTGAGCGACAACGCCGCCGACGATGCTGAGGCCCGACGATGCTGAGGCCCGACGATGCTGAGGTCCGACGATGCTGAGGTCCGCTGTGTCGCCGCGGTTCGCGGCTTCCGGCCAGCCCGGGGGCGCTACTCCGCCATGACCGAGGCCGACCGGGCCGAGAAGCTGGCTAAACTTGAAGCCGACGACCGCGCCGAGAACCACAGGCCGGGTTCGCCCCGCCCCATGGCCCGCGGTAGTCGGGTCGTGGGTGGCCCCGATCCGGGCCGTGGTGCTGCACCTGGGCACTGCTTGAGGCCTACGCCAGCGCAGAACGTCCCCATGTTGGAGGTTCTGGCGGCCGCTGGCCAGGCGTCGTGGTTGCTGTGGCGACCAGATCCCCCGGTGCGGTAGATGACCCGCAAGATCTGGAACCTGTTGTTTCGTCGGGTTCGGTGGTCCGACGGATCTGTCGCGAGCTTCTGGTTCGATCGGCTGGCGCTGGCTCTGTTGGCGCTCTCTGTGGTGTTGGAGATTGTGGGTCTGGCAATCGCGTGGGGCCTGTACGACTCGCCTGGCTTGGGCTTGGTGACGATACTGCCTGCGGGTCTCGCGGTGTTGGTTGGCGCCAAAATTCGGCTGCGTCTCGCAATCGATCGGGCCGAACGCGACGGGATCAGCGACCGCGACGTGGCTGTTCGGGCGATCTTCGAGCGGTTTGTCAACATCTCGAGATGGCACAACCGGTTCAACGAGTGGGGTGCGCTGCGTTGCGAAACGGCCGAGGAGAAGTTCCTGGCGCGCGCCGACGCCGCGGCCGCTGAAGGTGACGACCGGTCAGCTGTGAGGTACCGGGCTCGCGCGAGACGCGAGCGTCGCTACGCAGACTTCATCCGACGCCAGACTGACCGATAATCAAGCCTTCGATCAGGCCACCGACCGTGCCTCACACAACAACTGGTCGATCTTGATGACCACGCGTGGCCCAAACCGGTGGCTCTGCGCGGCGGCAGTCCCGCTGACCACGGCCAGCGCAACGGCAGCGACGACCGCAGTCCGCTGTTGCGGCTAATGGCGATGGTGAGGATGGATGCGGTGCGCAGTGATGTAGGCCAGCAGTTCCTCGTGGCGCTCGATGACGTGATCTGAGCGTTCGAGGTCCGGATGCCGCAGCAGCGGCTCATCGTCGCCGAACACCTCAGGCGACGGCAGGCCAGTGTCTTTGCGCACCACCCACGACGTGAGCGGATGCGGGGCACCCAGCAGGTCACCGACCTGTCGCCAGTGACAGCCCACAACCTTGCCGACGGCCTTGTAGGTGGCGCGCAGCCGATAGTGGTTCAGGCAGTCCAAGACTTCGCCGATCTTGACGCTACCTGCTTTCGGCAGTCTGATCGCAGACACGGCGACCGACTGTAGATGCTCCCAGCACAAAGGGGTGCGCCACTTGCGATCCGGCCAGCGCCGCAGCGAAACACCCCAACATCGGAAAGACAGTGACATACACCGTCGCCGCAGCAGCGTCCACGCCTGCGTTCGCCTGCGTTCCTGAGCGTTCGGGGACCCCAGACGACGCCGTTCGATACCCGACACCCCGGCTGTTCGATGATCGAACGGCCCCGGTATTCGACGGCGGCACTGCAAGTGCAAACGTGTGGCGGCCAAATCACCTAGGAACGCTCACGAACGCACCTCCGCCAACAAGCGAGCCCGCACACGACCGCTGACCGGCACTCGGCATTCTCCGCTGACTGGCACTCCTCCGCTGGCTGGCCCACCGAATCGTCTAGCTCGGCAGCCACTTTTCGGAACGCACGGTACGCCCCGATCGACATTCGGCCGGCTTTCTGCTGCTTTTCTCAGAAACGGGCCAGGTTGGCAGGGCACTTCCCCCCGTCGTCGTAAGTGGCATCGTTTCCGTGATGTTGGTAACTGGCCCCGATTTGCTTGAACGACCGACGCGCCCGCTCTGCCGCCGTTGTCGAAATGAGATTCGACCTAGAGTCTGGGGACGGTATGGCTGACCAGCGAGACTTGGGCGCGCTGCGTGAAGCGGCTGGGGCACTGCGGGCATCCCAAGCAGAGGCGGCGCGCGACGCGCTGTGCGATGCCCTAGGTGCGGCCGATCCCGACGCCGCACTATCGGTGCGCTTGGCCGCGCTGCGGGTGGCTCTGGATGCGGCTGAGCCAGAGGCCGCGCTATCGGTGCGCTTGGCGGCGCTGTTGCTCGAATGCGAGGAGGAGCTAGACGAACTGGAGGCTGGTTCGGATCGGGTGCGTGAGCTTGTTGACGAGGCTTGGGAGCTGTTGGTCGGCGCGCCGCTGCCTCAGGGGCCACAGCGTCCCACTGGAAGGGACAGGTGGGAGCTCGCCGCTCGTATCGTGCACCGAGACGGTACGTGGGCGTGTGCCTACTGCGGCACGCCGCTAGCGCTGGATGATTGGGTGCTGGAGCACCGCAGGCCATTGAGCCGCGGTGGCACCAACCGCATCAACAATCTCTGCCTGTCGTGTCGAGACTGTAACGCGGCCAAAGGCGTGCGGACCGTGCAGGAGTGGCTCCAAGGTGGGTAGACGCGGACCTGTCCCGAAGCCGAACGCCGCGTGGCCCGTCAACCGCAGGGAGGTGCCGACCGCCCAACGAAGGCCTACGACGTTGCGTTGATCCTCGAGCGTGTTCGGGGCCCAGCCACGGCCGGCGGTACCCGCCCGGGTGGCTCCATGGGTCTCGTACGGCGGGCGCCGTCGGAGCGTTCCTGAGCGTTCGGTTGTCTGGCTGGTGGGTGGCCCCAGGCTGTCGGGGGTCGAGCACCCCGTCGGCGCCTAGGCGCATCAGCCTGACCGATGTCCCACCGTGTGAGTATGGTGCGGATCGGTGCATGTTGAACGATCGCTGACAGCTAGGGCCTCGCCAACGACGGAGCCGTTTGTTGCTGGGGACTTCGGCGCCGTCACACCTCCAGACATAAGCCCAACAAGGACGGATCTTGTGGCTCCGGTGAGCTGCACGAGCCGCTGACGAGAGGAGTGCCCACGTGGCCCAATTGACAATCGAGCTACTGACAGATGCTGTTGCGGGCGGTGCGGTCGCGCTTCGTTCGATCATGCGGCTGCGGCCCGCGGATGGGCCGGGAGGAAAGGTCTTTCCGCCTACCTATGCGGTGGCTGCGGAGAACAAGTACGCGGTCGAGGAGCGGCAAGTGGGTGACCGCGTCGTTACGACGGTTCTGTTGGACTCGGTGGCGTCGCAGGCGAATCGAGCCGAACTGGCCCTGCTGGAGGGTTGGGAGGCCGAAGAGTTGAGCTTTCCGGTGCCCTATGTGGACTTCACCGGCGAGTCGGACGTTGAGGATCTCGGCCGGATTACTGTGCTGGAGGCACCCCACAGGCTGGCGGACGCGATCTTCCGGGACAGCCTGCTTGGCGGGACGCTCTTCCGACTCAGCGACGTCGGCAGGGCGATCACCGAGGCGCGCCCGGGTAACGCCACGGACCTGTTCCGCTACGCGCCGACGGCGCTGCTGTTCGGCCAGTGGGACTCCACGGGACCCAAGGGTGGTCTCGGATCGAAGTTCCAGCGTGCGTACGTCTCGGAGATCGTCGGGCTGGATGCCCAGGTCGGGCGCAAGGTTGGAAGCCGTATCGACCCGCTGCAGATAGAGAAAGCCTCCGCGTCGGTCTACGAGCACGCCAATCCCGACGAGGTCTGGACTTTGGACGAAGCTGAAGCTGCCAAGGACACGAAGGGCAAGGCGAAGCTGGCCGGGGGCGGCGGGCGCCCGTCCGAGATCAACCATGGCAACATCGCGCCCTCGATCGACTCCCAGGCGGGCGGTGTGACCATCTCCGAGGCGCGGCAGACGGCGGTGCTGTCGCTGGCCGCACTCCGGCGATTGCGGTTTGCCGGTGAGAGCCGCGAGGCAGAGGTCGCGGCGAGGACTGCGGTCGCCGCGCTCGGCGTGGCTGCGATCGCCTACGGCTATGAGGCCGACCACGACCTGCGGTCCAGGTGCCTGCTGATCCCCCAGCACCCTCCAGTCATCGAGATGGTCGGCCGCGACGGCGGGTCGCCCGAGACGGTCAGTGTTGATCGGGAGTCCGCAGCGCGACTGGTATCGGAGGCCTCGGCCCGAGCGGCACGATCTGGCATTCCCTGGGAGCGAGACGAGATTGTGCTGAGGCCGGCGCCCAAGCTGATCGAGTTGCTGCGACGCAGCCGCGAGGTGTCCGCACGCGAACCTGTTGGGGAGTGAGCGGTGACCGTCATTGAGGTTCACTTCCTCACCGGGCGGTACAGCGCGACATCGCATCACGACCGCGGGCAGCCCGAGTGGCCCCCACACGGGGCGCGGCTGTTCTCTGCGATGGTTGCTGCCTTCGCGGATGCAGACGCCCCCGACGAGGCTGAGCGGGCCGCGCTTGAGTGGCTGGAGGCGTTGCCGCCGCCGCGCATTACCGCCCCAGAGGTGGTTGAGCGTCGAGTCGTCAGTCACTTCGTGCCCGTGAACGACGCCAGCGTGGTTTCCCCTGCTCAGTACCAGCGCCGAGCGAGCGCCGTAGGCGAACTCATTGCCCAGTGGGAGGACCAAGTCGATGCCTCGAAGGGCGAGGTCACGAAGACGGCTGAGAGATTGCAGGACAAGATCGACAAGGCGCGCGAGGTCGACTCGCTGGCGGGCAAGGTCGGGAATACGAGCGAAGCCGCGGCGCTAGCGCTGCTTCCTGATGGGCGCCTCAAGAAGGAGCGCTACTTCCCGTCAGTCGCGTTGGCGGAGCCACTGATCTCTGGATCCTCTGCTGAGCAAGTGCCGGCAGCGTCGAGAGTCGGGCTAGCGCCGCCGGTCACCTTCGCTTGGGATGCCAGCCCGTCTCCCGAGGTAGCCGAGGCGCTCGACAGGCTCTTGGGCCGTGTCAGCCGGCTCGGACACTCGTCTTCACTCGTGTCGTGCCGGCTGCGCAGCGAGGAACCGGCTGCTACGCACACTCCCGGCGAAGGCACCCTGATGCTGCGGTGGGTGCACCCCGGACAGCTCGCGGCACTGGAGCAGGAGCATCAGCGGCACCAGGCCATCAGGCCGCGCAGCCTGCCGTTCCGGGGAGTCCGGTACAGCGAAGTCGTGCCCGGGGAGGTCGGTGTTGCTGATCCGTTGCGTCCGTCGACCGCCGGCGATTGGATCGTCTTCGAGTTGGAGCCGCGCCATCGACGTATGCCCATGACGCGGACTGTGGAGGTCACAAGGGTTCTGCGCCAGTCGATGCTCTCCCATGTGCCCGATCCTCTCCCGGAGGGAATCAGCGGCCATCTTCCTGACGGTACTCCGACCAGCGCGCCCCACATCGCCTTCCTGGCCCTGCCCAATGTGGGCCATGAACACGGCGATGGGCGGATTATGGGCTTGGCCGTCTCGCTTCCGCAGGATCTCGATGATGCCTCCCGCAACGCGGCACTACGCGGCATTGGGCATTGGGAGCGCGAGCGCGGCGATCGGGCGTTGCGTTTGGTGATGGGCGGCGGCGGATTCGTCGAGATGCGGAGGCGGCAGCCTCCTTTCGCGCTCGTGAGCTTGCGGCCGCGAGTGTGGGAGCGGCCGTCGAGGCGGTGGGCGTCGGTCACGCCGGTGGCGCTTCCCACTCATCCCGGCGGTCTGCGCAGGGGAAGCGCAGCCTCTCGGGCGAAGGCGTGGGCACGAGCCGAGGAGGCTGTGGCCAAGTCCTGTGAGCACGTAGGACTGCCGAGGCCCGTGGACGTTCAGGTGTCGCTGGTCTCTCTTCTTGTGGGGGCGCGTCCGGTGAGCGACTATCGGGCATTCAGGCAAGGCCGCGGAGCCGCTGGGGGCGTGGTCCGGCGGTTGGTCCATGCGTCGGTCGGGTTCGCGGAGCCGGTTCGCGGAGCGCTGATGCTGGGCAGCGGGCGCTTCGTGGGCTTGGGGCTGATGCGACCGGTGGACGAGGCGATCGCTGAAGGCTCGGCCGTTGCCGGGGCTGCGGACGATGGGTGAACTGACCACAGCGGACTTCGACCGCTACTTCGAGGCTGTCCACGGCCATGAGCCGTATCGGTGGCAGAGCCGTCTGACTCGGCAGGTGATCGAGGAGGGAGCTTGGCCCGATGTGATCGATCTGCCGACGGGCGCTGGCAAGACCGCCGTGCTGGACACTGCCGTGTTCTCGTTGGCATTGAGGCCCGACATCTCGCCCCGCAGGATCGTGTTCGTCATCGACAGGCGCATCGTGGTGGACCAGGTCTACGAGCGAGCCCAACTCATCAGCGACAGGATCCGTGCGGCCACCGCCGGAGTCCTGGCCGATATGAGGCGTGCGCTCAGCACGCTGACCGACGCCGAGCAGTCGTTCGAGCAGCCGCTGGGGGTGGCAGCCCTGCGAGGCGGCATACCGATCGACGGCGAGTGGGCCCGAAGGCCCGACCAGCCCTGGGTGATGGTCTCCACCGTCGATCAGTTCGGCTCGCGCCTGCTGTTTAGGGGCTACGGCGTCAGCCACCGGATGCGCCCGGTACACGCCGGGCTCGCCGGCAACGACTGCCTGGTGATCCTCGACGAGGTGCATCTGAGCCGCGCCTTCGCATCCACGCTGAGAGACGCCTCCTCCGACGGGGATGTGCCGTTGATCCGCGCCGTGAACCGTGGCCTGTTGCCGCGCCGGTTCGCGGTGGTTGAGATGTCCGCCACCGCGCAGACTGAGGACGGACGGTGGTTTCGACTTCAGAGCGAGGATCTCGAAGAGTCACCGAGGCTCAGGCGGATCGCCGAGGCACGCAAGCGGGCGAAGTTGGTCGAGATCGGTGGCGCCCGGCCCGCTCACGAGTCAGTGCCCAAGAAGGTGCTCGATCTCATCAAGAAGGAGTTGAGCGACGGCGAGACGAGTGTGGGTGTCATCGTCAATCGGGTTCGAACTGCTCGCGAGGTCCACGACACGCTGCTGCGGAGCGGTATCGCGGCCCATCTGGTGACGGGCCGTATGCGTCCCATCGACCGGCAGCACGTCTTGAGCGAGATCAGCCGCTGTGTCGACCCGGACCGGTCTGAGCCGCTGGACGGGCTCACGGTGGTTGTGGCCACCCAGGCGATCGAGGTGGGTGCGGACTTCAGTTTCGACGCGCTGATCAGCGAGGCGGCGCCGATCGACAGCCTCTGCCAGCGGCTCGGGCGGCTCGACCGGCGCGGCACACTAGCGGAGCGGGTCGGTTACGCCCGGTGCTGGATACTGGGGGTGGCGTCGTCCCCCAACCCGAAGAGGCCCGACCCGGTGTACGGCGACGCCGCCCGGCAGGCCTGGGAGGAGTTGCAGGCGCTCGCCGACGAAGGCGAGGTAGAGGTAGGGCCGGGCAGCAGTGTCCTCGCGACAACAAGCGTGGACGCGCGGGCACCGAAGTGCGAAGCTCCGCTGCTGCTCCCCACGCATGTGGATGCTTGGTCCCAGACCGGTCCCGAGCCGTTGGCGGACCCGCCCATAGACGACTTCCTGCACGGTAAGGAACGCGGCCGCGAGTCCGACGTGTCAGTCGTGTGGCGCCTCGATCTCTCCGCCGCGGCACTCGAGTTGGTGCCGCCGAGGCCCGCGGAGTTCCTCTCGGTGCCGATCTCCGCGTTCAGGGATTGGGTGCAGGGACGCCTGGAAGTGCCTGTGGCCGATGTCGACCTGGTTCCCGTCGGCGACGAGAGCGAATCCCGCGGCGGCCGCCAGCCGGCGCAAGCTCGCCGCATGGCCTCTGCGGTCAGGTGGCGGGGCCGAGGCGCCACGGGGCCGACCCCGCTCAAGCACGTCGGGCAGGTCGAGCCGGGCGACGTGATCGTCGTTCCTTGCGAGTGGGGCGGCCTGCGCAGCGGCAGCTGGGACCCCTTGAGCTCGCCGGCCGCGGCGACGGACGGCGCAGGCGACGGCAGCGATCGGCCGACCGTGACGGACCTCGGCGATGAAGCACAGATCGCCTATGGGCGGCGGGCCACTCTGCGTCTCGATCCCCGCCTGCTCGCCCCGCTATCCGTGCCGCCGCCTCCGGGTCCTGGTGACGAGGAGCACGCCGACGAGAGCCCCGAGACGAGAGTGCGACAGTGGCTCGGCACCGTCGACGACAATGAGGTCCCCGAGTGGCTGTCTGATGCGTTGGCGCGCTTACAGCGGTCCAGGTCGTTCCGGCTGGAACTCGTTGAGCCCGATGGCGCCTCGGCTTACTACGCGCTCGTGGAGCGCACCGTCGATCCCGCCACCCTCGACGGATCCGACGAGACGCCTTCGATGACGGGCACAGCAGTCAAGCTTCAAGATCACCTTGCCGGAGCCGGCAGAAGAGCGGCCGCCTACGGCCGAGCGCTGGCTCTGCCCGAGGCGGTTGTGGGGGACTTGCAGTTGGCGGGGGAGTTGCACGACCTCGGGAAGGTGGACCCCCGGTTCCAGGCGCAGCTTCATGGCCACGATCCGGTCCGGTTGGCCGAGTCGACTGCGACAGGCGAGCCGCTGGCGAAGTCGCTGCCCGGAGCGCGCCCGCACCGTGACAAGTGGCCGCCGGTCCGTCACGAATTCGGCAGCGTCGCGCTGGTGCAGAGCAATCCTGCGGCACTGAATGGCGCGCACGACGAGGATCTGGTGCTGCATCTGATCGGAACCCATCACGGATACGGCAGGCCGCTGCCTCCGATCCGCCAAGACGACGATCCGCAGTCCCTTGAGGTGACAGCCCGATCCCACAACGGCGGTCTTCAGCTCTGCCCACCCGGACACGGCAAGGAGCAGGCCGATGGCCGCATGTCGATGAGCGTGTCATCCGATCTGGCCGCGACGCCGCTGGCGCTTGAGATGGCCGACCGGTTCTGGCGCCTGCAGGAACGCTACGGGCATCACGGCCTCGCTTGGCTGGAAGCGATCCTGCGTCTCGCAGACCACCAGCAAAGCGCCGAGGAAGCCCGGTCCCATGACTGACACCCACGGCACGATCCTGTCAGGTCTTCCTGGGGACAATCCCCTGGGCTTCCTCGCCGCCCTGGGCGTTCAAGCCGCCTTAGCCGAACAAGACCTGGACCACAGACTGCATTGGACCGACGACCCGATCCCGCACGCGGTCGTGAGTCCCTCAAGGGGCTTGGAGGAGATCGCCGATGCTGTCCTTGCCGCCTCCGAGAGGTGGCTCTCCGGTCCAGCTCTGGGCGAGGCACTCGATCCCAAGTTGAAGCTGAAGCCACCCTACATACGCGAGTACCTAAGCCGCGCCCGGAACGCGGGAGCATCGGGCGCGCTCGCATGGTGCCTGTTGGCCGAAGACAGCCTGGACAAAGGCGGTGTAGCCAAGCCCTCCGCCCTCTACTTCACCGCTGGCCAGATGAAGTTCGTCACGATGGCGCGCACCATTCTGAGCGAGGTCACCGAGGCGGAGATCGTCGATGACATCGCGAGACCTTGGCGCTATCCCAGCGAGCGAGGGTCGCTCATGTGGGACTCAGTGGATGATCGAGATCATGCCCTCAGCGCAGCCGATCCCACCGACAAGTCCCGCAATCCCAAGCTCACCAATCCCGGTGCCGAAGCTCTGGCGATCATCGGCCTCAGCCGGTACCCGTGCTTTGCGGCTCCGCAGGGAACACTGACGCAGGGCTGCTCGGGAAGTTGGAAGCGGGGCTTGTTCGTCTGGCCGTTGTGGTCTGCTCCGGCGACAGCGCGAGCCGTCGGGTCCCTGCTCGCGCAGGTTGTCGCACCGGAAGGCAGCGAGCGGTGGCGTGGCGACTGGTACCGGTCCTGGGGAATCAGCCGAGTCATGCAGTCGCAGGTTCGTCGAAGCTCCCAGGGGGGTTACGGAACGTTCGGCCCGCCCCGCGTGGTCTGGCAGCGTGAATAGAGCCGCCTCGCTCGCGTCACATGCCTGGCGTTGGCTCCTTGGGCGAGGGCTCCCGGGTCAGGCGTGAGCGACGTTCCCGAACTCGTTCCCGCTCGGATGATCAACGAGTTCGAGTACTGCCCGCGTCTGTTCTACCTGGAGTGGGTGCAGTCTCGCTTTGAGCACAACCGCGACACGATGGAGGGGATCTATGTCCATCGGGCCGTCGATGCCGGTGGGGGTCGGATGGGCGAGGCTGGCGATCCTCCGTTCAGGAAGGCGAGGTCGGTCGAGCTGAGTTCCCGGCGTCTAGGGCTGATCGCTAAGGCCGACATAATCGAGCAGAAGGACGGCAAGGTCGTGCCCGTGGAGGTGAAACGCGGGCGGCCGCCTGCGCACGGACCGGCCTGGATGCCCGAGAAGGTCCAGCTGTGCACCATCGGTCTGCTGCTGCGCGACAACGGCTACGACTGCACCGAGGGGCAGATCTACTTCGCTGAGACCCGCAAGCGGGCGACGATCCCTTTCGACGCGACGCTGGTGGCACACACCTTGCAGCTCGTCGAGCAGCTTCGAGGGGTCGCGGCCTCTGCCGATGCGCCTGCTCCGCTGGTTGACAGCCCGAAGTGTCCGAGGTGCTCGCTGGTGGGCATCTGCCTGCCGGATGAGACGAACCTCCATGTCGGTCGCAGCGTTACCGCCCCTCGGCGCCTGACCCCCCGCGACTCGGCGGCGAGGCCGCTGTATGTCACCGAGCAGGGTGCCCGTATCGGGATCCGCTCCGGGCGGGTCGTGGTCAGCAAGGACCGCGACGAGCTCCAGCAGCTCCGACTGATCGACGTCTCGCAGGTCTCGGTGTACGGCAACGTCCAAGTGAGCAGCCAGATGATGCGGGCGGCGTTCCGTGAGTCGATACCGGTGTGCTGGTTCTCCTACGGAGGGTGGTTCCAAGGCATCGCCGAGGGTCTGCCGTCCAAGCACGTTGACCTGCGCCGCCGTCAGGTCGCCATCGCCGCTCAGGCGGGACTGCCGATCGCTCAGTCCATGATTGAGGGCAAGCTGCGAAACTCGCGGACATTCTTGAGGCGGAACGCCCGCTCAGATGTCAAGCCCGTGCTGGACCAGCTCAAGTCGCTGGCCGAAGCAGTGGGCGGCAGTGAGTCGATCGAGAGCCTGTTGGGCATGGAGGGAACCGGTGCGCGTCTGTACTTCTCGAAGTTCTCGTCGATGATCCGCGATGAGAGTCTCGGAGCGTTCGACTTCACCGGCCGCAACCGGAGGCCGCCGAGGGATCCCATCAACTGTCTGCTGTCATATGTGTACGCGCTCCTCACCAAGGACCTGACCGCGGTGGCCATAGCGGTCGGATTCGATCCGTACCTCGGGGTGTTCCACCGGCCGCGCTTCGGCCGACCGGCCCTCGCGTTGGATCTCGCCGAGGAGTTCCGGCCGCTGGTGGCCGAGTCGGTGGTGATCAACGTGGTGAACAACGGCGAGATCGCCGAGAGGGACTTTGTGGTCCGTGCCGGAGGGGTCTCGCTCACCCAGGAAGGGCGGCGGTCAGTGCTGTCCGCGTACGAGCGACGCCTCGACACAGAGGTGACTCACCCCACCTACGGCTACCGCATCACATACCGGCGTGTGTTCGAGGTTCAGGCCCGCGTGCTGGCTGCGCACCTGCTCGGCGAGATACCCGGCTACACGCCGTTCATGACGAGGTAGAGATGGCGGCTGGAAGGACGCGTTACCTGGTGAGCTATGACATCAGTGACGCCAAGCGCCTCAGGCAGGTGCACAAGACCGTCAAGAACTTCGGGTGGCCCATGCAGTACAGCGTCTTCATATGCGACCTGGACCCAGTGGAGATGCTCATACTGAAGCGGGATGTGGGCGACATCATCCACCATGGCGAGGACTCGGTAGCCTTCATCAACCTAGGCCCTCCCGCGCACCGTGGTCGCGAGTGCTTCGACTTCATGGGGATCAGGGCTGCGCTACCGACCTCGGGACCGACGGTGATCTGATGCGAGCGCTACGGTGAGCACACAACTCCACGCGACCGCTCGACGCCTTGTGGCACAAGGCAAACCGCTGCTTGACAACACAATCGACATACCTTCGAAGCTCACACTTCCCACACCGCTCGCAAATGGCCGCGAACAAGCAGGTCATACCCACCAAAACAAGCGAGCGGTTTGGCCGGGCACGTGCCCGGCCCTCCATTGAAGCTAGTGATCTGGCTACGTTGGCGTCGAAGCTCAACGTAGTTTGGCCGGGCACGTGCCCGGCCCTCCATTGAAGCGCTGCGGCCAACCCGGCGGTGGCGACGTGGGTGATCGTTTGGCCGGGCACGTGCCCGGCCCTCCATTGAAGCTCGGTCACCGGCACCAGCGACGCCCCGACCACGACCAGGTTTGGCCGGGCACGTGCCCGGCCCTCCATTGAAGCATCAGCGCCAGAATCCAGCGGAACAGCCGCACCGTGAGGTTTGGCCGGGCACGTGCCCGGCCCTCCATTGAAGCTCGGTCACCGGCACCAGCGACGCCCCGACCACGACCAGGTTTGGCCGGGCACGTGCCCGGCCCTCCATTGAAGCATCAGCGCCAGAATCCAGCGGAACAGCCGCACCGTGAGGTTTGGCCGGGCACGTGCCCGGCCCTCCATTGAAGCTCGGTCACCGGCACCAGC
>VXTM01000013.1 GCA_009837445.1 Acidimicrobiaceae bacterium | reverse complement strand
CGGTGTGTCCATCCAGTCGGACGAGCCTGGCGAGGTGATCATCTCGGTCCGTGACGCCAACTTCCAGCCGGTGGCCAACGCGCCGCTCGATATCTTCTCGGCGAGAGCGGACCAGGTTGATGAGGCCTTCAGCGAGGACGGCAGCTGCTACACGCCACGCCTCACCCGCGAGGACGGCGACGCCATGGGAGTGTGCAAGATCGATGCACTCGATCCCATAACCAACCTCAGCGGTGACCACACCGCCAGCATCACCGTGAACGTGAAGGCGGGTGGCACCACCGTGTGGGCCTGGACCGGAGAGCACGACGACGAGGTTGAGGACGGCGGCGAAGGGCTCGCCAGCATCAACCTCACCGAGACGGCTCCGCTGACGGCCGACGCCGCCAAGGTCACGACCGACATGGCCATGGGCGTCTCCCGGGCAGCTTTCGGCAGCACCGTGACCGTGACGCTCCAGTTGATAGACACAACTGCGGGCAATGGGGATGCCGGCCCAACTGCAGGTAACACGAATTACCAGGTCGTCGAACGCCGCGACACCGACACGAACATCACGACCGACGGTGATCCGGGTGCGGTGACAGGAGGCGCGCAGGTTAAGACCCATACTCTTACGGTTGACGCCAGCGGCAAGGCCACGTTCACCATCACGGCCGACGATCCTGATGCCACTGACCGGAACAACCCGGATGGTGACAGCGGTGCTACTCCGGTGGTGCCTGACAGGATCGATCGTGTGAGGGTCACTTTCACGGTGACACCAGCCACTGCAAATGGCGGACCAGCGCTCAACGATGCTCTCTCGTCCACCGACGCAAGCGGCGTGCAGACGATTGCGTTCTCGGACGCGGCGAGCGTGGTCAGTAATGCAACCGTGGAGGGCAGGGCCGACTATCTCATGGCACCCACGAGCGGCTCTGCCAGCAACGTGGTCACCGTGACCGTGGTAGATCAGTACGGCAAGCCCATGCGGAACCAGATGGTGAGGCTGAGTTCGACCCATGTTCCAGCTGGCGCCGATCCCACCAATGCGTCGACCTTCCCGGTTGCCCGCCGGACTGACTCCTCTGGCTCAGTTCGCATCGGGTACACCCGTGTGGGCAGCGCTTCGGTGGAGACTGTCGTCGCACACAACGCCGCCGATACCGCCGCCGACGGTACCGCCGTGACCTTGGACGCCACCAACCGGATCCCGGCCAATACCACTGAGGGCGGCCAGGCATCCGTCTACTGGGTGTCCGCCTTGACGGCTGCGACTCTCGGCGCCGGGGCTGCTCTTGTGGCCGACGCGGATACGAACACGTTGATCATCGCTAGCACCGACGGCCCGCAGCTGGTCCGTTACGACGACAACGACCAGTTCATTGTGAACGACGCCAACGCCACTCCAGCGCTGACGGCCGTTCCCATCACGCTGGCAGCGTTTGAGCAGTACCTCGCTGCGGATTCGTCCAACAACGACACGGTTGCCGTGGCATCGTACGATTCCACTGATTCCAGTGATGTCGCGACGTTCACGCTGACCGTGACGGCCAACTAACCCTAAGGCGGGCGAGGCTCCGGGCTCGTAGGCCCGGGGCCATCCACCCGCCCTGACAGAACCACCAACCCCGAGGAGGCCCCGGCAGAGATGCCGGGGCCTTCTCGCGTCGCCTCGCAAGTGACTTGAGGCGATGCGCCACTCGTGCATCCGCAGGCAGGCGACTAGCCTGACCGTAGGTGTTCCAACCACAAGCGAAGGAGAACCCCAATGCCTCAGCCAGTGAACAGGCGGCGTTCGGGCATGTCGATTCTTGCCGCCGGCGCGCTGGTCGCCTCGCTTGTGACGGTTGGAGCCGGCCCGGCAGCCGCGGCTGAGACCGTTGCCGACCATGCGACGCCAGTGACCGCCTGCGTTGGTGACGCCACTACGGACTGGATGTTCTCGGATGTGTCCGCGGGGAGCATCTTCCAGGCCGACATCAACTGCCTGGCCTACTACGGCGTGACCATTGGCTACGGCGACGGCACCTTCCGGCCCGGGAACTATGTGTCCCGGTTCGAGATGGTGCTGTTCATGCAACGATCGGCCCGCATCGCCGGTGCGGATCCCGCCGCCGTCGTGTCCGACTTCGCCACCACGGGCTCCGACCCCGTTAACCGGGCCGACATGGCCTTGCTGATCGCCAGGCTGCTGGCGTCGGCAACCAGCAACGACTCCCGCGTGAACGTGGTACTGGAGTCCGACGGCACCTTCACCGTCGGTGGGGCTGAACCCGACGACGCGTTCACAGACTCGCGCCGGACCCAACCCATCGTCAAGGACAGCGCGGCCAGCGCGCTGTTCGAGCTGGGTGTGGCGAGGGGCACCGGGGGCGGCAACTTCTCGCCGGAGGCGTCGGTGACCCGCGGGCAGATGGCCGCCTTCATCACCCGCGCCCTGGCCCACACCACGGCCCGGCCCGAGGGTGTATCAGTCCAGCAGTACCTGCCCGGCGAGGTGACCGTGTCGGTGCGCGACGAGGTCTTCGCTCCGGTCAGCAACGCAGCCATCGACGTCTTCTCGATCGCCTCGCCGGATGCTCACCGGGCCTTCCGTTCCGACGGGTCGTGCAGTTCCCTGGTCACTGACGAGACGGGCAGTCGATCCTGCGAGATAGATGTTCTCGACCCGGTGACCGGACCCGACGGAGACTTCACCATCGGTCTCGGCCCCACCGAGGAGCAGGACGTGACCGTATGGGCTTGGACAGGAGCACTCGGGGACGTGATCCGCAGCGGGGACGACCGGCTCGCCAGCGTCGAGGTGACCACGCAGGGCGTGGAGGCGACCGGCGCGAAGGTCACCAACAGCCTGCCTGAGAACGCAACCCATGCCCGCTTCGGCAGCACCGTCACCGTAACTGTCCAGCTGGTCGGCGTGAACGGGTTGCGAGCGGTCCCCCCCGAGGACGGTGCCTCATACACGATCCGCAAGGAGGCCTTCAACCAGATCGACGGTCCGGCCGACCCCGGCAGCAGCCGCCTCACGCAGAGAAGCACCGAGACCGTCGAGGTGGACGACACCGGCAAGATCGAGATCATTCTCGAAGGCGTCGATCCGGAATCCAACGACACCGGAGACATCGCCGCGGACGAGATCCTGTGGCGCTACACCGTCACCCCATCCGGCGACAGCCCCCAGCTCGACGAGCCGGTCGAGGACGTGCGGGTCGTCTTCACCGACGCCAGTCCGGTGGCGACCACAATCGACTTGGCCACCCAGGTCAAGTACCTGCGGGCTGCGAGGTCGAGCACACGGCCGGTCAGCAATGTGGTGATCGCTACTGTCACCGATCAGTACGGCCAGCCCTTCAGGGGCGCCAGGGTGGCGCTCGAGAGCATCACGCACCCCGCGCCGCTCTTCATGTACTCCGGCCCTGTGGCCACAGGTTCGTCGGGAACAGCCCGGATTGGCTACCAGCACTCGGGCACCCAAGGCACTCGTGAGACCCTGTCCGCCTCCGTCGCGGGCGTCACCGACACCGTTGATTTCCTGTGGGCCGTCGATCCTCCGGCCGGTTCCGAAGTGACAACTGGCGGAGGGACATATGAGGTGCTCGCGGCCGACCCCCAGCGCAACGAGGTCGTCGTCGACCTGACCGCCGGTTTCGGGACCGCCACAGTGGTCGTCTACGACGGCAACGATCGGTTCCGTCTCGACGGCAGGGTTGTGTCGCTGAGCGTCTTCGAGAGCGTGCTCGCCAACGAGTTGGATGATGAGGCCAGCATCCTGCTTCTCGGCTGGTCGTCACGCGATCCCGACAACCAAGCCGATCGCACCGACTGGTTCCTAGTCACCTAACCCCCGGATTGCTGCCCGGCCATCGTCGGGCCCGGGCAGCGCCGGTGGTGACGCCGAACTCGTAGGCGGCGCTGATGGGTCGCGTCTCGCGCTAGGCGGCTTCCGTCACGGCTGGCCGGCCACTCCAACCCGGGAGGGCGCTCAGGACCGCTTCTCTGTCATGATGAGGCCCCAAGAGAACTCATACTTGGTGGTCCGGTCGTCGTCGGTGTCGGCGTCGTTGGGGGTGATGGAGTCGTCGGCCATGTAGGCGCTGACCCTGATCTGGCCGCTCGTGGGCAGTCGCCCGGGCACGTTCGCGATCTCGACATCGGCTGGTCCTGCTTCCCTGAACAGCGCCCCTGTGGCCGGCAGGGTGCCACCCTCCAGCTTCAGGGTGCTGACCGCGTGGGTCTTCCACGCGCTGCTCGAGTTCTCCCGGTACTCGACCTGGATCAGTATCACCGGCTCGGCGCCAGAGACGGCGGTTTCCTGATCGTGGTCTGCTGCTGCCTTCGTGGCCTCCAGCGTGAACACGGCTTCGTACAAGCCTGCCGGGAGGCTGAACGAGCGGGTCTGGGTTTGGGTGGCCCGGGTGGTGAATGTCCGCGGCGGCACCGTCGTGGGTGTCGGCTGGTTCCCGAACCCGGCGTTCGGGTCTGTCGTTCCGACGGACCCACCCTCCAGCGCTCGGACCCGATCCTCCAGACGCCCGATCACGTTGTTGTGGTAGCGGTAGAGGAACGTTACCGACTGGGCTCTGTTCACTGTCGTCTCGGGGCAGAAGTGCGTGCCGTCTCCACATCCGAAAGTGATCCTGTTCTGAACGGCCCACTGAACCGAGTCGCGGGCGTAATGGTCGTTAGGCACGTCACGGAATGTGCCGATCCCCTGTCCCACCGCCACGGCTGTCGCCGTCAACACAACAGCAGTGATGGCCAGTCCAACGGCCAGTCGAGAGGCGCGCCGCTCCCACACACGCCGCAGGCGTCCATCTCGCCCGCGGCGGCCGCCCTGACGGCCGTTCGAGCCGTGCTCCTCGGGTTCCCCGGAGGGGGGAGTAGTGGTCATAGCCATTGTGCTCTCCTGTCCTCTCCTGTTGGTGAAGCCTATTCGGTCGGCTGACGAACTGTGGACAACTGTGGACAAGTTGCCTGTCAGGCGGTCGAGAGGTCGGCGTAGGGCTCCGGATCCGGGGCCCTGGGAAAGGCCTGCTGCATCTCCTGGCGCAGCTGCCGGAGCTGTTCGGAGGCCTTGTACCTGCGACCCCGGCCGGCCCCGATGGGCTCGAGCAGGTCGGCGCCCACGAGGGCACTCAGATCCCGGGAGGCCGAGATCTCGCTGAGGGGGTCGCCGGAGCTCTGCTGCACGATGTGGATGTAGGTCGACCGGCCGAGGGAGCGCCCGTAGGCGGCGTCCATCAGCGGTCCCACGGTCCGGTCGGCGAGCCCGTGGGCACGGGCCAGGTCATCGCAGGCCGACCACAGAGCCTCGGTCCAGTCGAGGCGCCACCGGGTCCGGTGGGCCTGCCTCAGATGCGCGGTCAGGCACCACTCGATCCACGGCCGGGTGCTGCGGGCCGGCGACCACTGCCCGGCCGCCGTGTCCTGGAGCGCCCGGTAGTACTCCGAGGTGCGCAGCCCCAGGTCCTCCTCGATGCTCATGAAGTGCGGGTGGCGGGTGTGATGGGCCAGCACGAAACTCTGCAGACAGCGCGCCAGGCGCCCGTTGCCGTCCTCGAAGGGGTGTATCAGGGTCAGGTTCAGGTGGGCCATGGCTGCCCTGATCAGTAGGTTCATGCCGTCGTCGTTCACCTGGTGCACCAGCTCGGCGATCAGGCCTTCGAGCTCGTCGCGGTCCGGGGCCGTGTAGACCACCGCACCCTCGTTGTTTCGCACCCACACTGCGCCCTTGCGCCACTTGCCCGGCCGCTTCGACAGGTCGTAGGCCATCATCATGTAGTGCAGCGACCTGAGCAGGCTGGCGTCCATGGCCGGCTGGGGCTCGTCGTCGTCGGTGAGCGAGAGCACGTAGGTCATCGCGTCGCGGTAGGCGGCGATGGCGCGGGGGGTGTCCTCGTCCAAGTGGGGGACGTCCTCGCCATCGAGAACGGCGGCAGTCTCGGCGACGGTCGAGTGGTAGCCCTCAATGGAGGTGGAGCCGTGCACGGCCCGGGCCATCATCACGCGGCTGAGCGTCCCGTACCACCGTCTAGGCCTGAACAGGTAGGACTGCAAGCCGTCGTGGCATCCCCGGATCTCGTCCAGGACTTGTTCGTCCAGCGTCGTAAGAGACGGAGCCTGATAGATCACACTAAGATGATACTATAAAGATAACATCAAATGCGACTTTGATAGCATCAAGCAATGTCCAAAGCTGATTAGACCCGCCGGTCTGTTATGACCGAGTTATGACACATTCGTTCATTGGCAGGATCGGCCGCGAACGAATATGTCATAACTGTGCAATTCAGCCTCTTCGGCCTCGTCGGCAGGGCGGTGCTGCTCCTGCGGGCAGGGTCATCGCTAAAGTCGCCTCAGTGAGCGACATGAACTCTCCGACGGGAGCCTCCGCAACCGTCGCAGCGCAGCGCCGCCAGGAGCCCGATCCCCTGTTACCGCCGGACCGGCAACTCGACGCCGCCGAGATCCGGCGCCTGCTCAACTGCTTGTCGTCACATCTGCAGGAGGCCGGCTCGGCCCGCAATCACCTGATGATCGTGGGCGGCGCGGCGCTGGCGTTGATGTGGGAGGACCGCACCACCCACGACGTTGATGCGGGACGGCGCACGCCGTCGGTGGATTTCATCTCGATGCGCTTCACCCACGAGCTAGTCCGTGCCGCCCGGCTGGTGGCCGAGGCCGAGGGACTGCCGCGCGACTGGCTCAACGGTGCCATGGCGATTCTCGCCCCGGCCGGCGACCCGCAGCCCCAGGTGCTGCACCGGAGCGACTGCCTCACCGTCGAGGCGCCGTCGGCGGCCGTGCTGCTGGCCATGAAGCTGCATGCGGCCCGCGGCAAGGACCTCGAGGACGCCGCCCGGCTGGCCCGCGGCGCCGGCATCAGCGACCCCGACGAGATGCTGGCCCTGGTGGCCGACGCCTACGGTGCCGACGCCGCAACCGCTGAGACCGCCGACTTCGCCGAGCGCGCCCTGGCCCTGGCGCTCGCCCAGGACTCCGCGTCGGGAGGCTGAGACCGGCACAGTCGCGGACCCCGGCTACCGCCCTGTCTCTAACGCTCGGGTTGGGCACTGCTCGCCGTGAGCGCCTTG
>VXTM01000028.1:4249-7152 GCA_009837445.1 Acidimicrobiaceae bacterium | reverse complement strand
GCACCGACACCGGGGACGCGCGGCATCGGGGGCAGGGGGCGGGCAGCACCGGAGCCGAGGACGCGCGGCATCGGGGGCCCAGCAACGGCCACCAGATTTCTCGGTGCGATTTGTGTGGGTTGACGACACAAAACCAACCCGAGATTCCCAAGGGTGAGTGGGTCTACTAGGCGGCCTTGGAACGCGACGGCGCCGAGCGACGGGCACCCGGGGCCGGGGAATGAGCGGCACCGGCACCCCGCCATGCAGGGCATCCCGGGGCCCGAGGAATCTGCCGCCTGGCTCCACCTGTGAGGTGCGCTTCGTGCGCTGGCGTCTGTGGGGGCTCTCGGGTCCGGGTCCCGGTGAGGGGGGCTCTTGCTTGGCGTAGGTTGGGAACTTGCGACGGGGCTCGGTCGTCCAAGTAAGCATGAACTCGGCACTGGCACTGCTGGCTGTGGCCGTGCTGGTTGCGGGGTGCGGCACCGGCGGCTCCGGGGACGTTGCCGGCGATGTCGTGGTCGGCGGCAAAGAGCTGGTGCCGGCCGGCGGCTCAGAGCTGGTGCCGCCGACCACGAAGCCGTGGGATGTGCCGGCCGGCCCTACAGGGTTGGCGCGCTGTGAGGACGTCCCGGAGTTGAGGTCACAGCTCGAGGGCGAGCTCAGCGGTCGCCGGAACCCCGATCACATCGTTGAGGGAGTGCTGGCCACCTATGCGATGGAGCATCCCGACACCTTCGGCGGCCGCTGGATCGATCGGGCCAGCGGCGGCGTGCTCGTGCTGGGATTCACCGACGACCCCGAGCCGCACCGGGCTGCGATCCTGCAGCGGCGGCCGACTGAGGACGACTACCCCGTGGTGGACCCGCCCCCGCCGATCACCGACGACCGGCCCCTGGGCGAGCGCGACGACGTGGTCATCGATGTGGTGCAGGTGCGGTTCAGCGAGGCCGAGGTGGAGGCCATGCGGGACAGGATGTGGCGGTCCATCCCGCGGGAGGACTGGCGCAGCTTCGGTCTGGATGGCACGGGATACGACATCAAGCGCCAGCGGGTGACCCTGTATCTGGTGAACCCGCCGGAGGGGGCGCTGGCCGAGATCGCCGAGCGGATTCCGGACCCCTCGGCGGTGTGCGTGGAGGTCACCCGCACGCCGCAGCCACCCGAAGGGCCGCTGGCTGTGATCCCCGACCTCAACGAAGAGGATCCGCTGGTGTCGTGTCCGGGCACTCCGCCGGTGCGCTACTCGCAGATGATCGACCCACCCTCGATCGACGACGTCGACCATCCGGCGGTGGACGTGCTGCGGGCCGAACTGCAGGCCGCCGGGCGTGATCCCGGGGGTGAGCCGCTGCCCCGAGGCCGATGGGTCGTCATCAGCATCGACTCCGACCGGGCCACTTTCGCGGCCCTGTCCGCAAGCGGCTTCGGGGTCGCGGGCATCGAGCGCAGCGGCGACCGGTGGATCTTCACCGGCGAGGCGTCCGGGGGTCCCTGCGAGCCGACCATTCCGCTGCCGGCCGGGCTCGCCCGGGTCGAGGTGCGCCTCGACGCCAACTCGATGCCTGACCCGGGCGACACGAGCATTCACGTGCTGGTCACCGAGCAGGGATGCGCCAGCGGGCGCGAAATGGGCGAGGCGCTGCGGGGTCCCCAGGTGATCGAGACCGACGAAGCGGTGCTGGTGGCCTTCGCGGTCGTGCCCGTCGCCGGGATGGCCACCTGTCCGGGCAACCCGTCAACTGCGGTGACCGTCGAGCTGTCGGAGCCGCTGGGCGATCGCTGGATATACGACGGGCTCCACTTCCCGCCCAAACCGCTGACCGCCGACGGCGATCCGCAGACGTCGTCGGAGTAGCGCGACTCGTTCCGGCGAACCCGAACGGCTCCGAGAGCAGGCGGCCCAAGCCTCTGACCGCCACCGGCGATCCGCAGACGTCGTCGGAGTAAGCGCGACTCGCTCCCGTGAACCCCAACGGCTCCGAGAGCAGGCGGCCCAAGCCTCTGACCGCCACCGGCGATCCGCAGACGTCGTCGGAGTAAGCGCGACTCGTTCCCGTGAACCCGAACGGTTCTGAGACGGCTCAGGACCCCGAGCGGGTGAGGCAAGGATGTAGGGTGGCGGCGGTCGCTGGTTGCCGGCCCAGACACCGGGCACCGGCGGTCCCAGCTTGCCGGCACCCGTGCGCCGGCACCCGCACGAGGAGGTTCGACCCTGCAATCGCCGCTGCGCCAGGAACTGCTCAGGATCATCAAGGAGCTCGGCTACCGCCGCCTCGACACGCCGATCAGGCTGGCGTCGGGGGCGCTGTCGTCGGACTTCATCGACGGCAAGGAGGCCTTGGCCGAGTGGCGCCACCTGCGCCTGGCCTGCGAGGCCATCGTCGAGACCGTCACCGACGCCGGTCACAGCTTCGACGCCGTGGGCGGGCTCACCATGGGCGCCGACGCCCTGGCGGTGGGCATCGCGGCGGTGAGCGACTCCCGCTGGTTCTTCGTGCGCAAGGAGGCCAAGCAGCGGGGCACCCGGCGATGGGTGGAGGGCGCCCAGATCGGGCCCGGCGACCAGATCCTGCTGGTGGACGATGTGGTGACCACCGGCGGGTCGATCTTCAAGGCGCTCGACATCGTCGACGAGACCGGCGCCGAGACGGTGGCCGCGGTCACGCTGGTTGACCGCACCGGCCTGGCCGGACCCCAGTTCGAGCAGCGGGGCATCGGCTACTACCCGATGATCACCTACGAGTCGCTCGGGATCGAGCCGGTCGTACCGGTCGTGCCGGTCGAACCGGCCGCAGCCGCGACCGGCGGTTAGCCTCCCGCCGGGAGGCCCATGCTGATGGCTGCCTGGCACACCGAACGTCGCAGAGGCAGGAGCCGGGCCGCAGCCAGCGGCCTGAGCCGGACGACCATCGCAGCACGCG
>VXTM01000028.1:0-4239 GCA_009837445.1 Acidimicrobiaceae bacterium | reverse complement strand
GGCAGGAGCCGGGCCGCAGCCAGCGGCCTGAGCCGGACGACCATCGCAGCACGCGGCCGGAGCCGGGCCGCAGCCAGCGGCCTGAGCCGGACGACCATCGCAGCACGCGGCCGGACCCGGGCCGCAGCCAGCGGCCTGAGCCGGACGACCATCGCAGCACGCGGCAGGAGCCGGGCCGCAGCCAGCGGCCTGAGCCGGACGACCATCGCAGCACGCGGCCGGAGCCGGGCCGCAGCCAGCGGCCTGAGCCGGACGACCATCGCAGCACGCGGCCGGACCCGGGCCACCATCCGCCGCCTAACAGCGGCAGTGGTCGCTGCGGCCGTAACGGCGGCGACTATGGGGTTGGCGAGCACTGCGGCGGCGCAGAGTGGGTTCACCGACACCGGCAGCTCCTTCCACCGGGCCGACATCGAGACGCTCACACAGATGGGGCTGTTCGAGGGCACCGAGTGCGCCGACGAGCAGTTCTGCCCCAACGATCCCGCCAAGCGCTGGGCGGTGGCGGTGTGGCTGGTGCGGGCCCTCGACGGCGACGACCCTCCCCCGCTCGACGAGTCGAGGTTCGCCGATGTGGACAACAACGAATGGTGGATGCCCCACGTAGAGCGGCTGGCGCAGTTGGGGGTCACGGCCGGCTGCCGGACCGACCCGCTGCGGTTCTGCCCCGACGGCACGGTGAACCGGGGCCAGATGGCGTCGTTCCTGGTGCGGGCCTTCGATCTCGACGAGGCCCCGCCAGCAGGCTTTGAAGACACCGCAGGCACCACCCACGAGGCCAACATCGACCGGCTGTTCGCGTCGGGCATCACCGTCGGCTGCAACGAGGACCCGCTCCGCTTCTGCCCCAACCAGCCGGTGTCACGGGCCCAGATGGCCACCTTCATCGTCCGGGGCCTGGCCCACCTGGACGAGGCCGCCGAGGCCAACGAAGCCGAAGAAGAACGCGACCGGTTCACCATCCCCGAAGGACCCCGCGGCGACGACACGCTGATCTCGGCCGGCCGGGACCGCACCTGCGCGGTCCGCCTCGACGGCACGGTCGCCTGCTGGGGCGCCAACAGCCTGCTGCACCGGTTCGCCCTCGCGGGCCTACGCAACGTGGCGGCCGTCAGCACGGGCGACAACCCGGATGGCCAGGGGCACGCCTGCGTGCTGCACACCGACGGGACCATCTCCTGCTGGGGTCCGGCAGGTAGCGGCCAGCTCGGCCAGGGCGACCCGAACCGCCACTACCTGCCGGTGAAGGTTCCGGGAATCACCGACGCGGTGGCGGTGAGCGCGGGAGCGCGGCACACCTGTGCGGTCCACCGCGACGGCGGCGTCTCGTGCTGGGGCAGCAACTATCTCGGCCAGCTGGGCGACGGCACCGACCGCACGAGTTACTCGCCGCAGCGGGTCAGCGGGCTGTCGGACGCGGTGGCGATCGCATCCGCAAGCAACATCAACTGCGTGGTCCATCGCGACGGCGACATCTCGTGCTGGGGCTGGCCGTACACCACCGAAGACAGCCCCACCGTCCTCAGAAGGATCAACAGCCCCGACAGCTTCACTTCGGTGTCGATCGGTTGGGGCTATGTCTGCGCGGCGACGGTCTCCGGGCACGTCGACTGCTGGCCGCACGGGTGGGAGCCGGTGAACGGGCGCCGCATCCCGAACATGACTGACGTGGTGGAGGTGTCGGCCGGCTACGACAACGTCTGCGGGCTGCACCGCGACGGCGGCGTGTCGTGCGCGGGGCGAAACGACGCCGGCGAGATCGGCGACGGCACGACCAACGACCGGGACCGGGCGATGCGGCTGGCCGGGATCACCGATGCGGTGGCCGTGAGCCTCGCCGTCGGAGATCCCGGCGAGAGCCCTCACGCCTGCGCGCTGCACGCCGACGGATCGGCGTCGTGCTGGGGAAGCAACGAAGTAGGGCAGTTGGGCGACGGCACGAACACGAACCGGCTGGTCCCCACCCGGGTGGAGCCGGTCGCCACGATTCCGGCCGATCAGGTGCCGCTCACGCCCACCGGCTTGTTGCAGACGTGGGGGGACGCCCTCGTACAGCAGCACGAGGCCGACTACCCGTGGACGCGGGTCGCCTGGGACTACGTCCGCGACAGAAGCCTGGTGGCCCAATCCGGTTTCGGCGGCCTGGTGTGGCGCCAGTGCTACGCGTCACGGGGCGAGTTCGGTTGCGAGGCCATCGAGATGCACATCACCGAGATGTCGGAGGACGTGTTCGTTCACGAACTCCTGCACGTCTACGACCTGCACCACGGCTTGGCCCCGTCCAGGGCGTGGGGAGCGGTGCAGCTCTACTTCGCCACCACCTACCCCGGCTGCTGGAGCGACGGCGACATCAGCGGTGCCGAGGTCCTGGCCGACACGGTGAGCCATGTCATGATCCCGGGCGCCTGGTTGACCTACTACAACTCCCCCGGTTGTGAGACGCTGCCCGTGCCGAGCGAGCCCACCGCCGAGGCCGAGCAGGTGGTGCTGCAGGGCATGGCCGGCCGGGTGCCGGACTGGTACACCGACAACATCACCAACGGTGCCGAGCTGTGGGCGGCCTGGCTGCTGGGCCCGTCGCTGCCGGCGCTGGCCAACCTGGCCGGCGAGTTCGGCGGGCTGTGCAGCACCGACTGGATCACTTATCCCCTCGACCCGGAGCAGTTCCCGCCAAGCAACCCGTTCAGAGACGGCGGCTGCTGACCCCAACGGCCCGGCCCGGCGGTGGGGGAGCATTGATGCTAACTTTTTGTACGGTGACTTATCAATGCAGCACTGCATTGATTGAATTTCACTGGACCATCTGAAACAGGAGTTGCCCAAGAATGGCTCCGAAATCGCAAAAAACGCGCCCGATGCCCTCACCTTGTCCCCCACAGAGTCAGCGCTGAACGCACGTAGAGACGGGCGATCGGCGCGAATTTCGGGGGTTTTCAGGGATGGCCAGGCTCACCGCGGCCGGTGTCCGGGGCATCAAGACGCCCGGCAAGTACTACGACCAGCACGGTCTGATCCTGCGGGTGGCGCCGGGAGGCTCCAAGCAGTGGGTGTGGCGGGGCACGATCCGGGGACGGCGCCGGGATCTGGGGCTCGGGTCGGTGACCTACCGGACGCTGGCCGAGGCCCGCGACCTCGCCTACGAGTACCGCAGGATCGCACGGAGCGGCGGCGACCCCACAATGCTGCGTCCCGGCAGCGCAGTGCCCACCTTCGCCGAGGCCTCCGAGTTCGTGATCGAGGCGCACCGCGGGGGCTGGAAGGACGGCGGCCGGTCGGAGTCCAACTGGCGGTCCTCGCTCCAGCGCTACGCCTCCCCCCAGATCGGCAGCGTGCCGGTGGATGCGGTCACCACCGCGGATTTGGTGCGCATCCTGCTGCCGATCTGGCACACCAAGCGTGAGACCGCCCGGAAGGTGAAGACCCGGGTGGGGGTGGTGATGCGCTGGGCCATCGCCGAGGGCCACCGCCGCGACGACCCCGCCGGCCCGCCGCTGACGGCGGCGCTCCCCCGCTACAACGGCTCCCCGGCCCAGCATTTCGCCAGCCTGCCTCACGAGAAACTGGCGGCGGCGCTGGCCAAACTCGACTCGTCGCCGGAGATCTGGCGCCCGACGGCGGCGTGCCTGTGGTTCGTGGCCGCCACGGTCACTCGCAGCGCCGAGGCCCGGCTGGCCACCTGGGACGAGGTCGACCTCGACGCCGATACCTGGACGGTGCCCGGTGGGCGCACCAAGACCGGCCGCCAGCACGTGGTGCCGCTGTCGCCGCTGGCGCTGGCCGCGCTCGACGAGGCCCGCGGCTACGACAACCGCTCGGGGCTGGTGTTCCCGTCGCAGACGGGCCGGACGCTCACCAGCGGCTCGCTCAGCCGGTTCACCCGGGTGGAGGGGTTCACCCCCCATGGTCTGCGGGCCTCGTTCAGGACCTGGTGCGCCGAGACCGGCGTGCGCCGCGAGGTGGCCGAGGCTGCGCTGGCCCACACCGCCGGGGCGGTGGAGCGGGCCTACCAGCGGTCCGACCTGCTGGCCGCCCGCCGGGAGCTCATGGACGACTGGGCGACGGTGCTCGTCTCGGCGATACCCCGCTCGAGACGGCAGGACACCACCCCCCAACTCGCCATTATGAGGGACAAATCAAGGGCAAAAGGCCCATCGGTGGCAGGATGAATAGCCTTTGAACTAGTCGGATAGTACATACTATTCGCGCACGGGTTGGGCACTGCTCGCCGTGAGCGCCTTG
>VXTM01000029.1 GCA_009837445.1 Acidimicrobiaceae bacterium | reverse complement strand
GACGGCAACGAACGTCCGGCGGATCAAGGTGATGAATCCTGCGGCCAAGACGGCCTCCGGGCGGTGTCGGACTGCGGTACTGGAGTGTGGGGCTAGCTGGAGTCGAACCAGCGACCTCACCCTTATCAGGGGTGCGCTCTAACCGGCTGAGCTATAGCCCCAGCGGCGCCCCACGCTAGCCGGGGCCTCCTCCACCGCCACCAGTTGAGCTGGAAGGCGGTGCTGTGGACTGGTCTGCAGGGGGGGCGGCGACCAGCACCCGCCTGCGGGCACGGCGGGGACGGGGACGGGCCGTCTCCTCCTCGACCACAGTCAGGCGCACTCCCCCGGTCACATCGCTGATGAGATTGAACAGCACCGCTCCGAGCACGGTCAGACCGCTGGCGGCCAGCACCAGCACCAGGCCCCCGACGGCCGCGATCCGGAAGATCTGATCAGCGTTGATCTTGAAGGACTCCAGCGCGAACAGCTCCACCACGAAACCCTCGACATCGGCGACCAGGCCCGAGTTGACGGCCAGGTTCCAGAGCGTGACCCCCACGAACAGCATGATCGCCCAGGCACAGAAGTACAGGATCAACGACACCTTCAGCACCGACCAGGGCTCGACGTGCCTGACCAGCCGGCGCACCCGGCGAGCCCGCAGGCGGCGGTTGACCCGGGTCTGGTAGGCCCGCCCGACCGCGGTGCGGGGCACCGGTCGCGGCCTTGGCGTGAGCAGCGTCTCGGCGGTACCGGGCCCGGACGGAGACCCGCTCTCAGCGGTGGTGCCGGTGGACGTGACCTCGCCGGTGGACGGGGTGGCGGCCGATGGCGAGGCCGGCTGCTGCTTGTCCTTGCCGGAAGCTGACTCGTCGCTCATGAGTATTCCTGGCCCCTCCGACCAGCCCGAAGTCTAAGAGGCCGAGCGGATTGGCGTGCTACTGGGGGGCCACCCACTCCACATGCCTCTCAGCACTAGCGGTCTGGCTGGCCCGACCGACCCGCACCGTGACGTTCACCAGCAGCGCATCGGCATCATTCGCGATCTGCTCCTCGTGGTAGGAGAGCAGCTCGCCGCCGTTGCCGTGCGCGATCGATTCGGCCGCGTCGCGACCCGCGGCCGCACCAGCCAGCGCGGCCGCGTCGGCTGCGGTGCGGGCGGTCGCGCTCTCGTTCAGAAGCCTCCCGATCTCGATGGTCGCCACAACCGCACCCATCGCCAGCAGGAGCATGGCCGCCATCAGTGGCACTGCCTGCCCCCGGTCCCGGGGCTCGGGCCTAGCCCGAGCCGTCATTGCCCGCCCGGCGTCCCTTCCTGGTCGGAATCGCCGTTCACCTCATCGCCCACCAGCGCGACGGCCACGACTTCATCATCGGGATCGGGACTCATCACCTTCACGCCCATTCCCAACCGGCCCCGAACAGAGATGTCCGACACAGGAACCCGGATCACGACGCCCTCACGGGTGACGGCGAGTATCTCATCACCGGGATCGACCACGAGCGTGCCGACCACCGCACCCCGGTCCTTCGTGAGTCTGATGCCCATCACGCCCTGTGCCGACCGGCCCTTGCAGGTGAACTCTTCGACTGGCGTCCGCTTCCCGTACCCGAGGGTCGTCACATGGAGCAGCGTCGAGTCCGGGCGGGCCAGCGCACACGACACGACGGCGTCGCCGCGGTGTTTGAACTTGAGCCCGATCACCCCGGCCGCGACCCGGCCCATCTCGCGTACCTGGTCCTGAGCGAACCGCGCCGTTTGGCCCCGGCGGGACGACAGCAGGATGTCGTGAACGCCGTCGGTGGGCACAACCGCCACCAATTCGTCGCCGTCCCGGAGGTGAATCGCGATGAGGCCAGCCTTGCGTGAGGAGTCGTAGGCCGTCAGCTTCGTCCTCTTCACCTGGCCGTTCTTGGTGGCGAAGAACAGGTAGCGGTTCGTTTCGTAGTCGCGGGTGTCTATGACGGCCTGGATGCGCTCACCGTCCTGCAGTGACAGCAGGTTGACGATTGAGGTTCCCCGGGCGGTGCGCTTGGCCACCGGTATCTCGTGGGCCTTTAGCCGGTACACCCTGCCGCGGTTGCTGAAGAACAGCAGGTACGAGTGGGCGGTGGTGTGGATGAGGTGGGTGACGCTGTCGGCTTCCTTCAACTTGGCGCCGGCCACGCCGCGGCCGCCTCGGCCCTGGACCCGGAACTCGTCAACGGCCACCGTCTTCACGTAACCCGACGCAGACATGGTGAAGACCAAGTCGTCGTCGTCGATCAGATCCTCGATGTCGAGCTCACCCGGGTCTATCTCGAGTGACGAGCGGCGCTCGACCGCGAACTTCCCGGAGATCTCCCGGAGCTCGTCGCGGATCAGCATCCGCACCCGTACCTCGTCCGCGAGCAGCGCCTCCAGCTCGGCGATCAGGCTGCGCTTCTCGGCGGCCTCGGCCTCGAGCTGGCTGCGCCCCAGGCGGGTCAGGCGGGACAGTGCCATGTCGAGGATGTGGTTGGCCTGGGCCTCGGAGAAATCGAACGGCTCGGCCATCAGGCCGGCCCGGGCCGACGCGGTGTCCTCGCTGGCCCGGATCAGGGCGATGATCTCATCGATGGCATCCAGGGCCCGGAGCAGGCCCTCCACGATGTGCAGCCGGGCCCGGGCCGCGGCCAGGCGGAACTCCGAACGGCGGATGACCACCTCCACCTGGTGGGCGACGTAGGCGCCGAGGGCGTCCCGCAGGGTGAGCGTGCGGGGAACCCCGTCGACCAGGGCCACCATGTTCATGGCGAAGCTCGATTGCAGCGGGGTGTGCTTCCAGAGGTTGTTGAGCACCACCTCAGGATTGGCGTCGCGCTTGAGCTTGATCACGAAACGGGTCTCGTCGCCTGAGGACTCGTCGTTCACGTCGGCGATGCCCTCGAGTTCCCGGGCGTTGACCAGGTCGGCGATCTTGCGGGCGACGTTGCCCGCCGACACCTGGTAGGGCAGCGCGCTGACGACCAGGGACTGGCGCCCCCCTTTCGTCTCTACGGCTGCGACCTCAGCCCGGATCTTCACCGAGCCGCGGCCGGTGCGGTAGGCCGACTCGAACCCGGTGCGCCCGAGGATCTGGCCGCCGGTGGGGAAGTCCGGGCCATGCAGGTGCGCCATCAGGTCCTCGGTGCCGGCGTCCGGATTCTCCAGCAGGTGCACCACCGCGTCGATCACCTCGGCGAGATTGTGCGGGGGGATGGAGGTGGCCATGCCCACCGCGATTCCCTGGCTGCCGTTCACCAGCAGGTTGGGCAGGCGGGCGGGCAGCACCGCGGGCTCGGTGAAGTCCCCCGAGTAGTTGTCGACGAAGTCGACGGTGTCCTCGCCGATGTCGGCCAGCATCGACATGGCCAGCGCGGACAGGCGGCACTCGGTGTAGCGGGCCGCGGCCGGCGGATCCTCGGGAGACCCGTAGTTCCCGTGGAAGTCGATGAGGAGGTGCTGGAGCGAGAAGGGCTGGGCCATGCGGGCCAGGGCGTCGTAGATGGCGGCATCTCCGTGGGGATGGAATCGGGCCATCACATCGCCCACCACCCGGGCGCACTTCACATGGCCGCGATCCGGACGGAAGCCCTGGTCGTACATCGACCACAGGATCCGGCGGTGCACCGGCTTGAGGCCGTCACGGGCATCGGGCAGGGCCCGGCTGATGATGACCGACATGGCATACTCCAGGAAGGAGCTCTCCATCTCCTCCTGGATCTCGACGACCGTCACGCCGGCGCCCAGGCCGGGAGCGGGATCGCCTGGGTCGCCGCCCGGTACTTCAGTCACGTCGCTCATGGGACCGCTCCGGGCCGGACTAGAAGTCGAGGTTCCGGACTTCTCTGGCGTTGGTGACGATGAAGTTCTTGCGCAACTCGACATCGTCTCCCATGAGCACAGAGATCACCTGATCAGCGATTGCGGCCTCCTCGACGGACACCTGCAGCAGGCTGCGGGTACGAGGGTCCATGGTGGTTGAGCGCAGTTCGTCCCAGTCCATCTCGCCGAGGCCCTTCAGCCGCTGGAACTCGCGATTGTGCTTGGGCCGCTCGGCCAGGAAGGCCTCCTTGGCAGCATCGTCGAGCAGGTAGACCGTCTTCGAGTTCGAGACCTTGGTGGAGTACAGGGGTGGCTGGGCCACGTACACGTAGCCGGCTTCCACCAGAGGTCGCATCTGGCGGTAGAAGAAGGTCAGCAGCAGCGTGCGGATGTGACTCCCGTCCACGTCGGCATCGGCGAGCACGATCACCTTGTGGTACCGGGCCTTGGCGACGTCGCAGCCCTCGTCACGGGCCGTGCTGCCGTTGGAGCTGCCGTTCGAGCCGTACGGGTCGCCTATACCGGTGCCCAGAGCGGCGATGATCGCCTGGATCTCGTTGTTCTTGAGCATCCGGTCGATGCGGGCCCGCTCGACGTTGAGAATCTTTCCCCGGATGGGAAGCACGGCCTGCGTCTCGGGGTCGCGGGCTCGGACTGCGGACCCGCCGGCGGAGTCTCCCTCCACGATGAACAGCTCCCGCCGGGCCGAGTCACTGGACGTGCAGTCCTTGAGCTTGTCGGGCATTCCCGCCCCGTCCAGCAGCGACTTGGAGCGGACCTCGGACCGCACCCTGGCTGCGGCCTCCCGGGCCGCCGAGGCGGCCACCGCCTTCAGCACCGCCCTCTTCGCTTCGGCCGGATGCTCCTCGAGCCATTCGGCGAGATAGCGGTTGGTGATCCGCTCCACGAAGGACCGCATCGACATGTTGCCGAGCTTGGCCTTGGTCTGACCCTCGAACTGGGGCTTACCGATCCTGACGCTGACTATGGCGGTGAGGCCCTCCCGGATGTCCTCGCCCTGGAGGTTGTCGGCCTTCTCCTTCAGCAGGCCTTTCTCGCGGGCATAGGCGTTGACGGTGCGGGTAAGCGCAGCCCGGAAGCCCTGCTCGTGCATACCCCCGTCGATGGTGGAGATGCCGTTGGCGAAGCTGTGCAGGCCGTCGGTGTTGAACCCGGTGTTCCACTGGAACGCCACCTCGACCTCGTGGGGGTTGTCGTCGATGTTCTCCACGCCCGAGAAGTGCCCGACCGCGTCGAACAGGCGCACCTTCGACTGGTTCAGCCGATCGACGTAGTCGCTGATGCCGCCGTCATAACGGAACGATCTCCACTCCGAGTGGCCGTGCGAACCGGATCGGAGGTCGCGAACCCGGATCTCCAGGCCCCGGTTGAGGAACGCCATCATCTCCAGGCGCTCGGCCACGGTCTGGTACCGGAAGGTCACGTCCTCCAGGACGGACGGGTCGGGCCAGAAGCGGATCGAGGTCCCGGTTCGAGGCTGGCCGCCGGCGTCCGGGGCCGGTCCCCGCACCGACAGGGCCTCTTCGATCTGACCCCCGCCGACGAATGTCATGCGGTGTTGCTGCCCGGCCCGGTAGATATCCACCTCGAGCCGCTCCGACAGCGCGTTCACCACCGATACACCGACCCCGTGAAGGCCGCCCGAGATCTTGTAGCCGTCGCCGCCGAACTTCCCACCAGCATGCAACAGCGTCATCACCAGCTCCGCGGCGGGCACCTGATCGTGGAGGGGATGGGGCTCCACGGGTATGCCGCGGCCGTCGTCGCCGACCTCGCAAGAGCCGTCGGTGTGCAGGGTCACGTCGATGCGGGTGCAATACCCGGCCATGGCCTCGTCCACCGAGTTGTCCACAACCTCCCACACGAGGTGGTGAAGGCCGGTGGGGCCGGTCGACCCTATGTACATGCTGGGCCGCTCCCGCACAGCCTCCAAGCCCTCGAGGACAGTGATCTCGAGCGCGCCGTACGACGGGCCGTCCACGGATGGAGTCTGCTGTCTCGCCTCGGCGGTGCTGACGTCGGGTGTCACGAGTGATCGGCCTTCCTTGCCCCGTCCCGGGTGGAGCCGGCGACGTCTGATCGGAGGTCTGCCGATGCGCCGGTGCGGGAGCTGCGCCCTCTCACTGCCACGACCCGGCCACAGCAGACGAGGACCGGGCGGGCCGGGGGCGCAGACCCGGGCGAGAGCCCTGAATCGCGCCGCCGATCACGGCTCTGATTCTACCAGTGCAGATCCGGCCGCGGCGCGTTATTCGAGAGCTCATCCGGTGCTGCCGGATCGGCGGCGCGTACCCGCCCGGTGCGCCTATTCCGTGCCCCTGTTAGGTGGCGGGCGCGACCTGGACCGTCAGCGATTCGAGCCTTCCCGCGGTCGACATCTCGTTGATGCGGGCCAGCACGGCACTTGCCAGCCACTGCACCTCGCTGGCCCATGTGGCGTCGGACGCGAGCACGACCAGGCGCTCCCCCTCGATCGCAGCTGGGCGGCAGTGACGGGCCACCTCGGGGCCCACCACCTCCTCCCATCGCTGAAACACCGTCGAGAGGAGATCCACCGGCGGTGCGTCTATCGAGCCCAAGAGGCGTTCCAGGGCGTCCCCCAGCGGGACGGGCGCATCCCCGAGCCCGGTCATGAGGGCGAGCGCGGGCCGACCGACAGGTAGTCGCGGCGCACGGTGGTCATTCCCGCTCTTGTTCGCTGCGCTCACGGGCCGCTCGGGCCACGGCCCCGCCCCGTGTGGGCTGTATTCGCTCGTCTATCGGCGGGGCCTCCAGGGGCGGCTCGGCGACCACGACGGTTTGCGCCGCTCCGCCGGTGAGGCGGATCAACTGGTCGGACCGGACCCCGGCGGGCAGGCCCGTCGCGGTGGTGAGTATCCGCTGGCTACGCGGCAGCGCGTCCAGCAAGGCGGCCGCCCGGTCGGCGTCCAACTCGGAGAAGACGTCATCGAGCAGCAGCACCGGTTGCACGTCTCGACGCTCGCGTACTTCGGCGTCCACCGCCAGCCGCAGGGCCAGGGCCAGGGACCGCTGCTCGCCCTGCGAGGCATGGCTCCGCGCCGGCAATTCCCCAATCCGCAGCAGAACGTCATCACGGTGCGGTCCCACCGTGCTGGTCGCCCGTCTCAGATCGTCGGGTCGGGCCGCCGCCAGCGCGACCGCAAGGGAGTCGTCACCCCAGCTGGACACATAGCTGGTGTCCGCATCGCTTCGATCCTTGGCGATCTGCGCGTAGTGCGAGCGAATCCGAGGCTCCAGCGCGTCCAGCAATTCCTGACGGCAGGCCCGCAGCTCGTCGCCGGCGGTGGCCAGCCTGGAGTCCCAGACATCCAGGGTGATGGCCACATCGCCACTGGCCCGGCCTCCGGCCTGGCGCAACAGGGTGTTCCGCTGGCGGAGGATCCGGTCCACCTCGCTCCGCAGTGCCCCCAGCGACGGGCGGACCGCGGTCAGAGCGTCGTCGATCCAGCGACGCCGGCGGGCAGGCTCGCCCTTGACCAGGTCGAGGTCCTCGGGCGAGAAGACCGTGGCGGTGAGAACACCGACCAAGTCCCGCCGCCGGGATACGGGCTGGTTGTTGACCCGCACCCGGTTCGGTCTGGACCGGGCCAGTTCCGCCTCGATACGGACCTCCCGGCCGTCGGACGCCTCCGCCAGGCAGCGCACCACCGCAGCCTCGGCACCGTCCCGGATGAGGGCGGCCTCCGAAGCACCCCTCAACGAGCCCAGCCCGGCCGCGAAGCCGATCGCCTCCAGCAGGTTGGTCTTGCCCTGACCGTTAGGGCCGACTACCGCGGTCAGGCCTGCCGCGAACTCCACCTCGGCTCTTGCATAGGACCTGAAGTCCGTCAGCGACAGCGAGCGCACTCGCACAGCCGCCCCCTACACCGGAGTGCGACCGACAGGCCCCGGCTCAGCTCACCCGGACCGGCATCAGCAAGTAGAGGAAGCTCTCATCGGCCACCGAGCGAAGCAGGGCGGGCTTTACCGCGTCCGCGGTGTGCAGAGTGATCTCATCCCCGGTGGCAGCCTCGATGCCGTCGACCAGGTAGCCGGGATTGAACGCCACCGTCAAGTCCTCCCCCTCGTACTGGGCGTTCATGGACTCGTTGGCCTTGCCGACATCGTGGGTGATGGCGATGACCTCGAGGTTCTCGCTGGTCATCACAAGCCGGACCGGCGTGGAGTCCTGGGCCAGCAGCCGCACCCGGCGCACGACCTCCAGCAACTGCTCCCGGTTAGCCGTCAAGCAGTTGGGGTGGTCGCTGGGAATCAATCCCTGGTAGTTGGGGAAGTCGCCGGGGATCAGCCGGGTGGTCAGCTGGACCGCCCCGACCACGAACTGCGCATAGTGCTCAGCCAGCTTCAGAGTCACATCGCCGGACTCGGCGATAAGGCGCTCAAGCTCCCTAAGCGCCCGGCTCGGCACCAGCACCCTCTGATGCTCACCCAGGATCGACGAGCCTTCGAGGTCCCGGACAGACAGCCGGTAAGAGTCCGTCGAAACCAGCCGCAACTGCCCCTCGTCCTCGGCAGCCATCAACACACCGGTCAGGATGGGACGGGAGTCGTCCGAGGACGCCGACCGGACCACCTGGCTGAGAGCCCCCCGGAACTCGGGCCCGTCGAAGGTGACCGCCGGGCTGAATGCCACCGAAGCCGCGGTGTCGGCTGTGCTCTCATCTTTGAACGCCAACTGGGGATAGTCCTCCTCGGGGATGAGCCGGATAGAGAACTCCGACGAGCCCGCAACGATCGAGGCCTCACCGTCGTCGGTGACCGAGAACTCCACCGATCCGGGCGGGACGGCCCGCACGACGTCGGTTAGGAGCCGTGCCGGCGTGACGGCCGCCCCGTCCTCCTCGCCTGCGACCTCAGCGGTCACCGACAGTGTCAGGTCCAAGTCGCTGCCGGTGACCACGAGGGCCCCACCCGCCAGATCAAGATGCACCCCGGTCAGCGCGGCCCGGCTCGAACTTGCACCGGCCGCGGCTCGCACGGCCACGGTGAGCGCATCCAGCAGAGCGTCTCGCTCGCATCGGAACTTCATGCCCATGGTCTAACCCCTGTGGCTCTTTGTTTGAGTGTTGTAGAAGACGTTAGGTGCTGTGGATTGGGGATCGTCGGTCATTCGCGTTGGAATCCCAGGTCATCCGGCGTCCCCAGGCTTGCCGTGTGAACCAGCGCGACCCTGCGGCGTGGTGTAACGGTTGTTGATTCACCGCTCCTGTGGCCACAGCGGTGCAGGGTTGCCCCGCGTACCGTCCCCAGGATTCTCCCCCGATCCCGGCCGGCGTGCGCTCACGAGATCTCGCTAACGCGCTTCTGGAGCTCCTGGACCTTGTCGAAGACCTCCCGGCGCTCGGTCATGTGGTGCTCGATCTTGCGCACGGCGTGGATGACGGTGGTGTGGTCGCGGTTGCCGAAGGCCCGACCGATCTCGGGGTAGGACAGATCGGTCATGTTGCGTGTCACGTACATGGCGATCTGGCGGGCGTCGACCAGCGGCCGCCGCCGACTGCCGCCGGTGATCTGCTCGATCGTGAAGTTGAACACTTCAGCGGTGGCCTCGAGGATTTTTCCTACGGTCACGGGTGCCTTGATCGTCTTGTCGATTAGGTCGGCCAGTACCCGGTTGGCCAGATCGTACGAGCAGCGCTGGCCCGTGATGCTCGCGTACGCGGTGACCTTGATGAGGGCCCCCTCGAGCTCCCGGATCGAGTCGGTGATGTTCTCGGCGATGAACGAGAGCACGTCTCCAGGGATTTCAATGGCGGAGAACTCTGCCTTCTTCTCCAGGATGGCCAAGCGGGTCACCAGGTCAGGCGGTTGAATGTCGGTGATCAGGCCGGACTTGAACCTGCTGCGCAGCCGGTCTTCGAGAGTGGGCATGGCATCCGGGGCCCGATCGGAGGAGAGGACGATCTGAGCGCCGTTCTGCAGGAGGTCGTTGAACGTGTGGAAGAACTCCTCTTGGAGGCCGTCCTTGCCCTCCATGAACTGGATGTCGTCGACCAGCAGCACGTCGTTGCTGCGATAGACCTGCTTGAACTCGGGCTGCGTACTGTTGCGGATTGCCTGGACGAATTCGTTGAGGAAGGTCTCACTGGTGACGTATCGGACCTTGTAGGACGGGTAGTGGTTGTTGACGTAGTGGCTGATGGCTCTTAGCAGGTGGGTCTTTCCGAGCCCGGATGCGCCGTGGATGAACAGCGGGTTGTAGGCCCCGGCGGGAGTCTCGGCCACGGCGAGCGCGGCCGCCTGCGAGAAGCGGTTGGACGTTCCTGTGACGAACTGCTCGAACGTCAGCCGGATATCAGGTCCAGACTCGGCGCTCGAGCCTGCCGTCTCGGAATCGGCTCCTGACACAGCCACCTCATCGCGGGCAGGAGCGAGACGCTCGCCGCTGTCGGTCCAGTCGGGGTCGATCTCGATGCGGACGGTGACGTCGGGCTCGGTCTCGTCGATTGCGTCGGTCAGCAGGCTGAAGTACCGGCGCTCGATGCGGGCCTTCTGCAGGCTGGTCGGCACTACCAGAGTCAACGATCGCTCTTCGAAGGCGGTGGCACGCGCGCCGCTGAAGGTGGTCCTCCAGACGGCGTCGCTGACCTGACTTCGGATGCTCTGTGCACAGCTGGTCCAGATCCGTTCCGCTTCGGGATCGGTGCTCACCTCGATCTCCTTTCTCCACAGAGTCATCCACAGATGTGGACAAGACAGTTGAACGGCCCTTGGCGGGAGGAGGACCGGTCTCAGATCGACTCGGACGTAACGGCCTGCGGAACGTAGCAGCATCGCAATTGGCTGCAAGTCAGACGAACCAAACCACCTAAACAGCTAGTTCAGACCGGATGAAGGGGAAGTGAATAACATGTATGTAAGATATGTTTCCCCGGTGTGGTTTGTTGAGCCGAAAATCGCGGCGACTCCGGGTGCTGCCGATGCCTGGGCGGGGCCGTGGTTGTCGCGGCGCAGGGGCAGCCCTACGGTGGATGTGGTTCCGCCGCCATCCACAAGCATCATTTGCAGCGGCGGCTTTTTTCGGAACACCCGAGGCAAGGGAGTACCGAGGGAGGATCTCGATGAAACGCCCTTTTCAGCCCAACATCAGGAAAAGGCATAAGAAGCACGGCTTTCGGGCCAGAATGAGAACTCGCTCCGGACGCGCTGTCCTGCAAGCCCGTCGTCGTAAGGGGCGGAGCCGACTGGCAGCGTGAGGGGCTCGACGAAGGGCCGGAAGACGCACGACCAGTCTCCGGCCACAGCCAACGTCCGCCGCGGCCCCCTGAGGGTGTCGTTCCGTGCCGCGCCCGGTCCGGCGCGCGTCCACCTGGCTGTACCCAAGTCCGTGGGAACCGCGGTCGTGCGCAATCGCATCCGGCGTCGCGTCCGGGAGACACTCCGCCTGCTCACTCGTGACGAGGCGGTGGTCCTGGCCGGCGGGGAGTACCACCTGCGGGTGTCGGCGCCGCTCGAGCGCCTCTCTGCGGCTGAGCTGCGGGCGATGGTGGGCGAGCTGTTGAGAGGTCTAGGGCGTTCATGAGGTATTCGACGCGATTGGCCTGCCTCGCGGTGCGAGCCTCCCGACTAGTCCGGGCTGGCCGCCCGCCGGTGTGCCGTTACGTACCGTCGTGCTCGGCTTATGCGCTGGAGGCGCTGCAGACCCATGGAACATGGCGCGGGGCCTGGCTGGCCGCTCGCCGGCTGGCCCGGTGTCACCCGTGGGGTTCGACAGGGCTGGACCCGGTGCCCCCGGCCGGGCGCAGCACAGGAGCACCTGCAGGGATGATCGATGCTTGATCCGCTGTTCGACCTGATCACCGCGGTACTGGCCTGGTTCTACTCGTTGTGGCCCTCGTACGGCATGGCGATCGCCTTTCTGACCTTGACCACGACGATTGCGGTGACCCCGCTCACCCTGAAGTTCACGCGCTCGACGCTGCAGATGCAGCAGCACATGCCGGAGCTGAAGAAGATCCAGGCCCAGCACCGGGGCGACCGCCAGGCCATGAACGAGGCCACGGCCGCCTTCTACAAAGAGCACGGCCTCAACCCGGTCGGGTGCCTGCTCCCCATGCTGGTGCAGGCCCCAATCTTCCTGGTCATGTACCGCGTTGTGGACGGGCTGACCCGGCGCACGACCGAGATCGGGACCCAGATCGGATTCACGTCGCGCCGTTACGCCGACACCGCGTTCGAGTCGATTCCCCAATACGCCGAGACTCCGATTCCCAGGGGTGACCTGGCGTTCGATCCGGACTTCCTGTCCCGCGACACCGCTCTCTACGGCGACCTCAGCGGCAACCTGGAGATGGTCTCGTGGGGCGTTGACCTGTCGAGGAGCGCGAGTGATGCTCTTTCGGCCGGGATTGTCGAGGCACTCCCCTACTTCCTGATGATCCTGTTCGTGCTGGTCACGAGCCTTGTGCAGCAGCGGCAGATCCAGGGCAGGCAGACCCAGGCCATGCCCCCGCAGCAGCAGATGATGATGAAGCTCATCCCGTACATGCTGCCGGTGTTCTCCTACGTCATGCCGGGCGCGGTAGTGGTCTACTTCATCGTCTCGAACATGGTCCGTATCGCTCAGCAGGCCTACATCACCCGGTCCTTCTACCGGGGAGAGGACTCGCTGGGAGCGCAGGTGGCCAAGCAGCGAGCCGCCGCGACGGACGAGACTCAGGCCGAGCCCGAGGGAAAGCAACGCTCAGCGAAGTCGATCACCGAGAAGAAGGGCGCGCCCACTCCCAAACGGGATGCGGCCGCGGCAAAGGGCAAGGCTCCTGCCCGCAAGCGGGGCGCGGGAGCCGCGGGCAAACGGGCGCCCGCCCGGAATCGAGACACCGCGCCGGCGCGAGGTAGGGCTGGTGCCGGCAAGCAGAGCGCGGCCCCGGCCCGGGGCAAGACTCCGTCCAGCAAGCGGGCCGCCGCGCCGGCGCGGGGCAAGACTCCCGCCCGCGGGCGTCGTGGTGACGACACTGAGAGTCAGGCCCGTGAACGATCGTCGACCGCGAGAAGGTCCGGGGGTGGCAAGACCGGCAAGGCCCCTACTCGCAGCCGGTCTAGCAGTCGGGCCACCGGCGGCCGCACCACCGCACCCGGTTCGGCTCCCCAGCGGAGCAACGCGAACCGAAGTCGAAGCAAGAAGAAGAGACGCTGACGCTCGTCTCCTGAACGAAGGGTGTTGATGAAATATGGAATGGTTGGAAATAACGGCTCCCTCAGTAGAAAGTGCCAAGGAAAAGGCCCTCGTCCATCTCGGAGTCCACGAGTCCGATGCGGAGTTCGAAGTGCTGTCCACAGAACGCGTCGGGATGTTCGGCCGAGTCAAGGAGGAGGCGCGCGTGCGAGCCCGCGTGGTTCCCACGCCGGTACGGCCGAAGGAGGGCCGTGGGCGCGGCCATAACAGCCGCAAGTCCGGCAGCGGGTCGTCGAAGCGAACCGAACCGGCACGGGCCTCTACAGTTGCCAAGTCCGAGCCGCGTCCGAACGGTGGCGAGAATCGACGGTCTTCGGCAAGCTCGGCACCCAGCTCGAAGCCCCGCGACGGTTCTCAACAGACCAGACCGGCACAACACCGCAGCAACAACAGGAAGACTGAGGAGTCAAAGATGGATCACGACACCGGGCCCTCGCTCCTGGAGCAGGCCGACCTAGCAGAGTCCTTCGTCAAGGGGGTTGGAGACACACTCGGCGTTCCGCTCGCATTCACGAGGCACGACATGGAGGACGGGATCCTCAGGATCGAAGCCGATGGAGAAGGCATAGGACTCCTTGTAGGACGCCGAGGTGCTACCGCGCAGGCCATAGATGAATTGGTCCGTACAGTGCTGCAACGATCCGGTGGCAGCACCCGCGAGGGAAAGATCCGTATGGACGTGGGCGGGATTCGCTCCCGGCGCACCGCCGCCCTGGCGGAGTTCACTCGCAAGGTGGCTCAGGAGGCCCTGGAGACGGGCGAGGAGATCGCTCTCGAATCGATGAGTCGCGTGGACCGCAAGATCGTCCACGATGTGGTCACCGGTATCGATCGAGTCGACAGCCGCAGCGAGGGCGAGGACCCTCACCGGCGCGTCATCATCACCGCGCTGCCCGACTAGCGTTGCCTGCGCCACGCCCTCTCGCCCAGGTCGAACCCGAACTACTGAGGCGTCTGGACGAGGCGTGGGAACCGGCCCGAGCGGCCGGAGCCATAGGGCGTTCGTCCCTTGAGGCGTTGCGCCGTCATTCCGCCGGGTTCATTCTGGATGGCTGGCGGGACACGTCCGGAGGCGACTTCGTCGACTGCGGGGCAGGCGCGGGTCTGGTTGGAGTGCTCCTGGCCCTTGAGCTTCCGGCATCGCGCTGGACCTTGGTGGACGCCAGCGAAAGACGCTGTGACATGGCGGCGCTGGCGGTGGTTGCGGCCGGCTTGACCGCCCGGGTCGTGGTCGAGCACTCCCCTATGGAGGACGTCGCCGGCCGGAGCGAGGCTCGCGAGGCCTTCGATGGGATGGTGGCTCGCCTGTTCGGTCCCGCCTCGGAGTTGGCCGAGTGTGGCCTGCCGCTGCTGCGGATGGGTGGTTCATTGGTTGTATCAGTGTCTGCGGAGACAAGACGGCAGTGGGAAGGGATGCCGCTGAGAGCTCGAACCGGTTGCGAGCTGTCCGGTGAGTGGTCAACACAGAACGGCAGTTTCGTTTCGATCACAAGGGTGATGCCGGCCCCGGCCGGGCTCCCCCGCCGCCCCGCCGCCCGGCGTCGAGCCCCTTTGATGCGGGAGGAATCGCAGCAACTCTGAAGTTTCACGTGAAACACCACGCGAATACTCGTTCGGCCATTTTGGATACTTGACTGTGGAAAACGGTTATGTCACCGTTGGGGATGGCACAGCAGCGGGCGGACGCTAGCGCTCGAGTCTTTGCCGTTGCCAACCAGAAGGGTGGGGTAGGCAAGACAACCACGACGGTCAATCTCTCTGCCTGCTTCGCCGAGCGCGGGCTCAGAACCCTGGTGGTTGATCTTGATCCCCAAGCGAACGCAACCACCAGTATCGGATTGGATTCCCGTGGTCTGGACGCCTCGATCTATGAGGTTCTCCTGCAGGACATCGAGCTTGAGGAGATCGTCGAGCCCACGATGATCAAGGGCCTGCACATCGCGCCCTCCAGCCTCGATCTGGCTGGCGCGGAGATCGAACTCGTGCCGGCCTTCAGCAGAGAAAGCCAGCTCAGGCAGGCAATCTCGGGGGCTGTGGGGGAGTACGACATCATCATGATCGACTGCCCGCCCTCGCTCGGCCTGCTCACCATCAATGGGCTGAGCGCAGCCGATGAGGTGATGGTCCCCATCCAGACGGAGTACTTCGCGCTCGAAGGGCTTACCCAACTGGTCCAGAACATCAGCATGGTCCAGCGCAGCCTGAACCCGGGTCTAGAACTCACGAAGGTCGTGCTGACGATGTACGACGCGCGCACCAACCTATCGCGGGACGTCGCTCGAGAGGTGCGAGCCCACTACGGCGACAAGGTCTGCTGGCAGGTGATACCTCGCACCGTGCGGTTGAGCGAGGCACCGTCGTTCGGCCAACCGATCACTCTCTACGATTCTCTATCAAAGGGCGCGACGGCATATCGCGCCCTGGCAAAGGAGGTGCTCCGTGGTACGCCGTAGTGGCCTGGGGAGGGGGCTCGGGGCTCTGATCCCGACTGAGCCCGACACGACCGAATCGGCCTTCCAGGACATAGACATCGTCCACATCGTGCCGAACCCCTACCAGCCAAGGGACCGGTTTGACGAGGAGTCCCTGGCGGCTTTGGCCGAGTCGATATCCGAAGTCGGCGTGATACAGCCGATCATTGTTCGGGAAGCAATTGAAGGATATGAAATTATCGCGGGGGAGCGCCGCTGGCGCGCCGCCCAGCGGGCCGGCCTCAGGAGCATTCCCACCCTTGTGCGGTCCGCCGACGACAAGGGGGCGCTCGAAGCTGCGGTCGTCGAGAATGTGCACCGCCAGGATCTGAATGCCCTTGAGGAGGCCGCGGCCTACCGGCAACTGATGGACGACTTCGGCTTGACGCAGGATGAGGTCGCTTCCCGGGTGGGCCGCTCCCGCTCCGCGGTGGCCAACACGGTTCGCCTGCTGAACCTGGCCCCGTCGGTGCAGCGTCTGGTGGTGGAGGGCCATCTCTCAGCCGGGCACGGCCGGGCACTGCTAGCCCTGGAGGACGAGGAGGCCCGGCAAGGGCTGGTCGAGGAGATAGTGCGTGACAACTTGACCGTGCGGGAGACCGAGCGGAGGGTCGCGGAGAGCCAGTCAGCCGGACCCGAGCCGGGCGCCGCCCCGTCCACCGACAACGGATCATCCGTCTCGGGAGAGGTCCAGGCCGGCATTCTCGAGTTGGAGGAGCTCCTGTCGACAAGGCTCGATACGCGGGTATCGGTGAAGCTGGGGAAGCGCAAGGGCAGGATCACGATCCAGTTCAGCGGTCTGCCCGACCTGGAGCGCATCTATCACCTGATCATGTGAAGCCGGAGGTTACGGCTTTTAAGTATATGTCAAGGATTTCTAATGTAGTCTAGGGTCAAGGCACCAGTCGATCACGGCTTGGGCAAGGCCCTGCGCAATTCGAGGAGTCTGAGGAACCACGGTCGAGCCGGGTCCGAGGCGACACCACACGGCCGGCATCCGGGTCTCGCGAAGGATGGGCAGCCGCATGGCCGTGGCCGGCGTCGGTACCGCTAGCACAGGTGCGAGCATCTCCGAGCACCGTTGTGCCAGGGCGCGACCGCCCACCGACTCGAATCCCCTGGTACCGAAGTACGAGAAGCCAAAGTTGTCGACGGCCAGAGTCACCCCGAGGTAGATGTCCCCGTCCCACTGGTTGGAGGTTCGAGCCTGGTGGCCCAGGTCCGGGGTGCTGAATGACAGCACCTCAGCCCCGACATGGCGAAGGCGCCGGGCTACAGCCTGTGCGATCACCGGGAGTTCGCCCGTGTCGCCGATGACCACGCGCCTGCCCTCCACTCTGCTGGGCTGATGCCGCAGGCGCTCGTGCTCACGCACCTCCGAGATGGTGACTTCGGCTGTGGTCCGCCTGGTGAGGCGTTCCAAGGCCTCCACCGTGGATCTTCCCACCACGCCGTCATCGGGAAGGCCGACGTTTTGCTGGAACTGCCGGACCGCGGTCTGCGTCCTCGGTCCCAGGATCCCGTCGACCCAGTACGCGTCGAAGCCGAGTTGGCCGAGGCGACGTTGCAACTCCGCCACATCGTCACCGCGCATCATCGGGGCTCGGTAGTAGAGAAGCCGGTCGCCGAGCCGGTGATCGGCCTCCACGAGAGCGTTCCAGGACTGCGGGCCGCAGATCCCGTCGACTACCAGGCCACGGTCGCTCTGGAACTGGCGGAGTGATGCCTCAGTGGCCGCACCGAACTCCTGGTGGTCGCTGCCGGTGCCGTAGCCGATCAGCGCCAGCCGCTCCTGGAGGTCGCGAACCGCCTCACCAGTGTCGCCGCGCCGTAACGGCAGACCCCCGGCACCGGGGGAGTGGGGCACTCCGCGATTAGAGGTACTCGGCAAGTTCGCCCAGCAGAGCCGCCTTCGGCTTGGCCCCCACCACCCGCGTGGCCGGCTCTCCGTCGTTGAAGAGGATCAGAGTGGGGATGCTCATGACCCCGAACCGCCGAGCGATGTTGGGAGCATCATCCACGTTGAGCTTGGCCACCGTCAGCTTGCCCTCCTGCTCGGAAGCGATCTCGTCGAGGATGGGTGCGATCACCTTGCAGGGCCCACACCATTCGGCCCAGAAATCCACGAGGACGGGCGTGGACGCGCCGTTGATCTCCTCATCGAAGGTCGCGTCGCTGAGAGTGATGGTTGACTCTGCCATTCTGATATCCTTTATATCGTTCCATGCTCCGCCGTCGACCGTGACGGTGGTCAGTAGTCACCCTATCTGGGGGCGACTCTCGAGGTACCGCTCGGCTTCGATGGCCGCCATGCATCCGGTGCCGGCGGCGGTCACTGCCTGACGGTAGTAGTCGTCCTGCACGTCCCCGCAGGCGAAGACACCCTCGACGGCCGTCCTGGTGGAGTTCGGCTCGGTGATGAGGTAGCCGTTGTCCTTCATCTCCAGCTGGCCCGCGAAGAGGTCCGTGTTGGGCGAATGACCGATGGCGATGAAGCAACCGGTCACGTCCAGGGTCGATGTCTCGCCGGTGACGGTGTCGCGGACGCGCAGGCCGTTCAGCGCGTGGTCGCCCAGGTACTCCTCCACGACGGTGTTCCACATGAACTCGATCCGCTCGTTTTCGAAGGCCCGCTGCTGCATGATCTTCGAGGCTCTTAGGGCGTCACGGCGGTGGATGACAGTGACCTTGGAGGCGAACCGGGTCAGGAAGGTCGACTCCTCCATTGCGGAGTCGCCTCCGCCGACCACCGCGATGTGCTGGTCGCGGAAGAAGAAGCCGTCGCAAGTGGCGCAGGTGGACAGGCCGTGGCCCACCAGCTCGATCTCCCGGTCGAGGCCCAGCATGAGGGATTGGGCTCCGGTGGACACGATCACCGTCCAGGCTCGCAGGGTCGGCTCGGGTGTGTCGGGATCCTCGGTCCAGATGCCGTAAGGCTGCGACGAGAAGTCAACCCGGGAAGCCTTCACGGTATGAATCTGAGCGCCGAATCGAGTGGCCTGCTCCCGGAATCGCTGCATCAACTCCGGGCCCATGACGCCCTCGGGGAAGCCGGGATAGTTCTCCACGTCGGTGGTGAGCATGAGCTGGCCGCCCGGCTGGTCGCTGGTCGAGCTCGGTTCACCTTCGAGCACCACGGGCTCCAGATTGGCCCGGGCCGCGTAGATGGCCGCAGTCAGCCCGGCCGGGCCGGAGCCGATTATGGCTACTTCCACCGGGTGGTCGGCGCGGCCGTCGAGGCTCATCTCAGTCAGGGCCCTTTCTTGTTCAAGCGACCGCGGCGATCACGCCGTAGAAGACAACGGCCACGACGATGGCCACGTCCAGGATCAGGGCGGCGTACAGCGGCTTGGCCGAACCTGCTCGGGCCCGCCAGAAGCCCAGACCGATGATAGAAACCAGCAGTCCGACGAAACCGTGGGCAGCCCAGGTGGCCGAACCGACCCCGTCTCCTATGGGCAGGTACGCGTCGGCCACCCGTATGGCCGCGATCGTGACCAGTACGACGACAGCGATGGCCGCGACGACCGCGACCAGGCAGTAGACCACGGCCCGCAGCAGGAGCACGACCCGGTCGGTGGTCTGAACGCGAACCGCGTCCACGAGTTCGACGATCTTGCCGGCGAGAGTGGCCGGCCAGTCGTCGGATCCCACGCTCAGCGCCGGCCGCTCGCGACCGGTGGACTCGGTATCGGCCATAGGAGTTGCAGCCTACCGGCGGCCCGTTCGGGGTCTGTTGGCGTCGGCCGGTCAGGAGCCGGGCAAGTCGTGGACCTGGACCTCGCAGTCGGGCGGTGATGCGTAGACGATGAACGAGGTGCCGTCAGCGCGGCGAGCGAAACGGCCGTCGACGGCGACCGGATCCTCGACGCCGACAGTGGCGACGAAGGAGTGGAGCGTCTCAGCGCTCAACTCGAGGGCGCGCTCGTTCACGGCCGAGGAGCAGGCACCGGGATCGGCCACCGCCCCATCCTCCAGTGCGGCGGACCAGCTCGCCCCGATGCTCTCGACCAGCTCCTCCAGGGTCTCCAGCGCGCCCAGGTCCGCCACGGGTGCGAGTTGGGCGTCGTCGCCGGGTTCGGCCTCGTCAGCGGCCGGATCGGAGAGCTGCGGCTCTTCAGCGTCTCGCCGGGCATCGGTGGTCGAGGGGGCGGCGGCCTCCTCCGCTGCGGCCATTGCCTCTGCGGCGGCCTGCTCCGCGGCAGCCATTGCCTCTTCAGCGGCCTGCAGTTCCGCGGCGGCCATTGCGGCTTCTTCGGCCAACGGTTCCTCGGCCGCCGCGGCCATGTCCATCTCGACCATCGCCTCGTCAGGGGCCTCCATGTCCATTCCGGCCATGGGCTCCTCTTCGGCTGCGGGTGCCTCTTCGGCCATGGGCTCGGAGGCCGCCATTTCGGCGGGAGCTGCGTCGTTCGCCGTGGATGCCACTGAGGCGAATTCCTCTGAGTCGTCGCCGCTCCTGCTGGCTATCAGGCCGGTCCCGACGACGGCCGCCAGCACGATGACTGCAGCCGCCATCGCGAGCAGCAGGCGCTGGGGCCGCTGCAGGGGCACGACCTTGGCCTCGACCCGGTCGGCGGCCGCCGCGTCGGCCACACCGAGGGCCGCGCTGATCAGGTCGTCTTGCCGGTCCGCCGGCAGCGGCGCGACCACCTCGGCTACCGCGTCGCGCACCGCCCGGAGCTCCTCGACCCGGGCCAGCAGGGCGTCGCTCGCCTCGACCTCGGCGATCTCGGCGGGGGTCGCCTCGCCGTCTAGGTAGGCCGAGACGAGTTCGTCTTGGTGGAGCCGTTCGTCACTCATGGTCTGCTTGCCTCGTCGTTACGACGTTGCGGAGTGTCGTGGTGGTTCCCGCCGTTGGCGCTCATCGCCTCGGCTAGCCGGGCCCGGCCCCGCGCGATCCGGGATCTCACCGTGCCGGGCGGTATCCGCAGGATCTGCCCGATCTCGGCGTAGTCGCAGCCGGCCACATCCCGGAGGACGACCGGCGCCCGGAACTCCTCGGGCAACTGCGCCAGGGCTGCGTCGAGGTCGAGACGCACGGCCACCGAGGCCGGGTCGTCGCCGGCGGCCGCCGCGGCTAGACGGTCGTCGGTCTCGGCTGGCGCCGGTACCGGGCGCCGGCTCCGCCGGCGCAGCTCGTCCAGGGCCGCGTTGGTGGCTACCCGGTAGGCCCAAGTCGAGAACTTGGCCGTGCCATGGAACCGGGGGAGTCCCCTGACAATAGCGATGAGCGCTTCCTGGGTGGCGTCCTGCCCGTCGGCATCGTTGCCCGCGAGGCGCCTGCAGATGGCGTGGATCTTGGGTTGGTGGCGCCGCAGCAGCGTTTCGAGGGCATCCCTGTCTCCGGCCTGTGCCGCCTTCGTCAGCCTGGCGTCATCGAGGTCGCTGCGAGTCTTCAGAATCCCTGTACCTACGGTCCGCCCGGTTTCCCGCTCCTGTTCGCTGCGACCTGAGGCCCACTCGGGCCACGGCTCCGCCCCGGTTCCCGGAAGTCAGGTGGCCGGGACCTGGTAGGCCATGCCCAGCACGCCTTGGCCGGCGTGGGTGCCTACCACCGGCCCGACCTTGCACACCCGGATGTCACCGTTATGGACCGCGGCCAGCATGTCGCAGAAGTCACCTACGTCGGCGGCCTCTCCGTGCATGACCGCGAGGCACTCCACCGGCTCGGCGGCCCTTACCGTGTCGCGCAGCCAGCCCAGAGCCTTGCGGCGGGTGCGCTGCTTGGCTGCCTCCTCAACCTCGCCGCTGGAAATGTCGACGATGGGCTTGATCGACAGCATCGAGCCGAGCATGGCCTGCGCGCCGCCTATGCGTCCGCCCTTGCGGAGGTTCTCGAGCGTGTCGAGTGTGCCGAACACATGGGTGCGGGCCGAGGCGTCGGCCACGAACGCCTCGATGGTGTCGGCGTTGTCACCGGCGGCCGCCATGCGAGCGGCCTGCAGCACCAGTGTGCCCAGGCCGGCAGTCACCGACTTGCTGTCCAGGATCCTGATGTCGGCGTCGGCGCGCTCGGCCCGGATCGAGTCGGCGGCCTGAGATGCTGACTGCATGGTGGCCGATATCGCCGACGACAGGTTGATGCACAGCACCGCCTCGCAACCGGCGTCGAGGAAGCGGGTGAAGGCCTGCTCGAAGCGCCCGGGCGGCGGGGCCGCCGTCTGGGGCAGCTCGTCGACGGTCGCCATCCGCCGGTAGAAGTCCTCGACGGTGATCTGCTCCCGATCCACGAACTCGTCGGTCCCGAAGCGGATGAACAGCGGGACGATCTCGACGTTGAGCCCTTCGAGCTCGTCGTCGCCCAGATCGCATGAGCTGTCGGTGACAATGCCAACGGTCATGTCATGTCCTCGTGTGATCGCCGGTTGAAGGTGTGCCCGGGCTGCTGCTCGCCTCGGCGTTGTCGCTGACCGGGCCGGGTGATGCGACCGTAGCACCGCCGCTGCCCGCGTCGCGAGCACGCTTGCGGAGTGTCTGCAGCCACCATGCCGCCAGCACGATCGCGGCCAGGACGAGGATCAGGAGACCGACCCCTTCAGCGTCGGCGAACCGCACACTAAAGGTTCCGGTGGTGAGGGCGATGGCCCCTGCCTCGTCAGGTGTGGTGACCAGCACCGTGACGAGGGTTGAACCGGGCGAGGTCGAGACCACCGGCACAGCCAGGTCATTGCGGCCGGGGTGAAGCGTGAAGACGAACCGTTCACCTCCGGTGGCTCTGAGCCTGTGCGCGGTCAGTTCCACGGCCACCATCGTCTCCGATGGCCGGCTGTTCACCAGCGTCACCGGCAGTTCGGCGCGACGACCGGTGACGGTGATCGGACCCCGTGGAAGGAACTCCACTCCGGTCGTGCCCTGGGCGACCTGCTGGTCGACAGCCTCGAGAAACCCGGTTCGCTCGCCGGTCGTCAAGAGCCTGCTGGCGCTGACTGCGAGCAGCGTTCGCAGGGGGGCGACCAGGAACGGATCGTCCCCCCGGAACGACTCGTAGGCCTCGAGCCGGCGCTCCACTTGGATTCGCCGGGCGAGGTACAGGTCGAAGTCCCGCGGGTCGCCGGATCGATCGCCGAGCGCGACTGTGACCGCGCCCACCGGCAGCTCCTGGGCCAGCACGTCGTTCACGGTGGCGGGCCGCAGGGCCGGATCGCCAGCGATCATGTCGAGCAACGATGCCAGTGCTGCTGGTTCGATACCCGCGACCGGCAGGGCCGTCGGCCCGCGGCTGGTGTCGAACCACAGCCAGTCGAGTGACGGCTCGGCATACGCAGACACCGAGACGACGACCGCGGTGGTCCGGTCGGCAACAGCCATGCGAAGGAGTTCGGCGCGTGCCGACTGAAGACCCCGCTCGGCGTCGGGAAAGCGCAATACTGCGGAGAGGAGTGAGTCCGATTGGACCAGCGGATGGCCGCGGCCGGCGGCGTCCGTCACCGATGTCACTGGCGGCCGGGGGCCGCTGTCGAATGGCGCCGGACCGTCGAATGGCGCGGCGCCGCTGGCGAAGGCGGCGATGTGCGACTCTGGCCCGGTGATAGCCGTCACGGCCTCCGCCGCGAGCGGCAACTCGGAGTACATGACCGTGCTGGCCTCGAGGCCGGCCCAGCGCAGCGCTTCGGTGCTTCTCTCGAGCCCGTCGCCCACCACGTCGGCGCGGCCCTCCCTCATCCAGTCGGCGATGTCGAGGCTCGTCCACGTAGTGGCAAGCAGTTGCCGGCCCTGCAGCCCGCTGCGCAGCATCTCCACGCTGGTGTCGTCGCCGATGAGCGCGAGGGCATCCAGGGTCTCGGGGCTGATCACCACGGAGAGGGGCACGTCACTCCGTTCGGTGAGGACCTCGGCGATACGGAGCGCCCGATGGAGCGAGGCTGGGTCCACCGCCGCGCCACCATCGGCGAGATGCGACGGCGGCAGGCGCAGATCCAGAATCACCGCGACCGTCAACGGCCGCGCCGGCTCACTGACCGCCACATCCGCGCCCCGAGTCAAGAAGGTCGTCAGCCGGGCCACGACGGACCCGGCGGCGTCGGTCATCTCCAAGTGCAGCGGCAGCGGTCGTGCATCGCGGGAGAGCAGCCCGGCCAGATCCTCTCCGGGTGGTTGGACGGGCACCGACACGACGACTCCCTGATCGTCGGTGGAGACGGTGCGGGCATCCTCGATGTCCCATTCGGTGATCAGCGGCGTCGAGGGAATAGCCAGCATCTCGTCTCTGGTCGTCACCGGGGCGTGAAGGCGGGCCCTCAGGCTCCCGGTTGATAGTTCGGCCGCGATTCGAAAACGGATGACAGCCGGCGATGAGGTTGTTGCTGCTGTGTGGCTGATCAGATCCACGCCGAAGGCATCCACGACGGACGGAGAGGTCCGATCCTCTTCGACCTGCAGGGCACTGGCCCCGGGGGCGTAGGCAGCCAGCAAGGACGCCGCGACGAGGAGGGCCAGGGCCGCGAGATCGAGCCGCCGGCGGAGATTCGCTCGGCTGTTTGTCATCGGAGGCTGCGGTACAGGACTGCGAGCCGGTCGGGTGCCATGCAGAACCCGCAGCGCTGGTAGAGGTCGAGGGCCCGCTGGTTGTCGGGCTGCGTGTTCACGAGGGCGGTGCGGGCCCCTCCACGCCTTAGCCACGTCAGAGCGTCCAGCACGAGCAGGGTGCCCAGCCCGCGGCCCTGGCTGCGGGCCGCCACCGCCAGTCGCTGTACGTAGCCCTGGGATCTCGCTCGCCCGGTGATGCTGTAGGCCTGGACTTCAGTGCCGCGGTTGACCCGCCAGCGGCTGGACGGCGTGGCCGTGCGGGCTTCGTGGATTCCGTCAGCGTCGAGGCGCCAGAAGGGATCGAAAGCGGCCGCGTCGACCTGTAGCACGACATCCAGGTCGCGCCACCGGCCGCGGCGGGTGCGACCCCTGGCGTTCACGAGCCTGGGAACCTCGGTTTCGAGATCGCGGCTGAGGGTCACGAGTTCGGAGCGGACATTGAACCCGTCGCCGATCAGAGCGTCGCGCTCACGGGAGCCCACCGCGGCCGTGACGACGGCGCGGTACCCCTGATCACGAAGCCGGTCCCGCAGCGCGGCCAGCACCCACGGCGCCATGGTCGCGGCCGCCGACGCGACCGCTAGATAGGCCACGTCGGCGGCACCCTGCCAGGCACCGACACGGAATCGGGCGGAGCCGATACTCAGCGGGGTCAGGGCCATGGGAATACACGCCTGCTCCGAGTGCCGCCGACAGGTCGTCCTGGCATGTATATCCACAATAGGCGGGGGCAGGCGCCAGATCGGCTCGGGGACGGGCAGTACGATCCGGCCATGCTCGTGATCACCGACGAACGCTTCCTCGACCACGACACCGGCTACCGCCATCCGGAGCGGCCCGACCGCCTGCGGGCCGCGCTGGCCGGTGTCGCCGACGTCGACACCGAGCTGCTGGCTGGGGGTAGTTCACCCAGACGAGCCGAACGCGACGAGCTGGAGCTGGTGCACTCGGCGGCCATGATCGACCGGGTGTCGGCCATCGCGGCGGCAGGCGGGGGACACCTGGACGCCGACACGGCCATGGGGCCGGCCAGCTTCGACGCGGCCCTTCTCGCGGCGGGAGCGGTGCTCTCGGCTGTGGACCGGCTGGCGGCCGGCACCGGGTCGAGCGACCCCGCAGCCGCCGGTGAGTCGGCGGCCTACTGCATAGTGCGGCCCCCTGGGCACCACGCCACACCGTCGGTATCGATGGGCTTTTGCCTGTTCAACTCGGTGGCGGTGGCCGCGGCCGCGCTCGCGGCCGGCGGGCAGCGGGTGGCCATCGTGGACATCGACGCTCATCACGGCAACGGAACCCAGGACGTGTTCCTGGATCGTGACGATGTGCTGTACGCCTCCATTCACCAGTACCCGCTGTACCCCGGCACCGGCGCGCTCGGCGAGCGGGGTATCGGAGCCGGTGAGGGCTTCACCGTCAACGTTCCCCTGCCCCCCGGCGCGACCGGCAACACCGCGCGGGCCGCCGTCGACGAGGTGATCGTGCCCGCAGTCGAGCGGTTCGCCCCCGACTGGATGCTGATTTCCGCCGGCTACGACGGGCATCGGGCCGATCCCCTCACCGGCCTCGGCTACTCCGCATCGGACTACGGCGACTTCGTGCGCCTGCTCATGGCGCTGGCACCCCGAACGGTGGCGGTCCTCGAGGGTGGCTACGACCTTGACGCCACCCGCGCCTCGTCCTACGCGGTGACCGGGGCACTGCTGGGCCTCGACCTGCACCCCGAGCCTGCCAGCGGGGCCGGTCCCGGGATGGAGGTCGTCGAGGCTGCGGCCCGCCTGGAGGCCGAGACGTCCGGCGGGAGTCAATGAGCACAGCCGCCTCCGACGCGCTGTCGGCTGCCCTGGCGGCCTCCTCGGGCCTGGCTCGGCTGTTCGCCGCGGCCGGTCACCGGCTGTACCTGGTGGGCGGCGTCGTGCGTGAGGCCGTGACCGGACGGTTCCTTGACGGGGCGGACCTTGACTGCACCACCGATGCTCGCCCCCCGGAGGTGCGGCGGATCGTGGACGGCCTGGCGACGTCGGTGTGGACCCAGGGGGAGCGCTTCGGCACGATCGGCTGTGTGGTGGACGGGCAGGCCTTCGAGATCACCACCCACCGCGCCGAGCGCTACGACCCGCACTCCCGGAAGCCTGTCGTGACCTTCGGTGAGGATGTTGAACAGGATCTGGCCCGCCGCGACTTCACGGTCAACGCGATGGCCGTAGACACTGCCGGCGGCAGGCTTCTCGATCCTCACGGTGGCCGCCAGGATCTGGCGGCCCGCCGCCTGCGCACACCGCTCGACCCTGCGATCTCCTTCGGGGACGATCCGCTGCGCATGCTGCGGGCGGCGCGGTTCATCGCCAGCCACGGGCTTGTGCCCGACGCCGCCGTGGTGGACGCAGTAAGGAAGATGGGAGAGCGGTTGGAGATCGTGGCGGTCGAGAGAGTCCGCGACGAGCTCGAGAAGCTGCTGCTGCTCGACGACCCGTCGGACGGATTCGGGTTCCTGTACCGCACCGGCCTCATCAAGCGGGTCCTCCCCGACATTGCTCACCATGACCCTGCCGAGACGGGACGGGTTGCAGCCGCGGTGGCTGCGGAGCCGGCTCCTCGCTGGGCCTCGCTGTTCGTTCGCCACGCCACTGCGACCGTGGCGGCCTGCCTGCGAGGCCTGCGCTGTTCCGCGGCCCTGGTCTCGGCCGCAGCCGGTCTGGTGGAGGCCCGCCTCGAACTGGCCGGCGCGGATTGCAGCCCGCGGGAAGTCCGTCGGCTCGTGTACCGGTGCCCGGTGCCGGTGGATGAGGCCCTCGCCTTCAGCAGGGCGGCGGCCACCGCCCTGGACGAGCCGGTGGCCGGGCTGGACAGCTTCGCGGCGACGCTGGCTGAACTCCGGCGCACTGAGAACGTCGACCGTCCTGGGCTTCCTCTCAACGGCGACGAAGTGATGACTGCGCTGGACCTCCCACCCGGCCCGGCGGTGGGTGACGCTCTCGCATTCCTGCGGGAGTTGACCTTCGAGAATGGTCCGCTCGACAAGGTCGAGGCGACCGATGCTCTGCGACGCCGGCGGGCGTCGGACTACTGTTCGGAACCGTGAAGCCGAGTCCGTCGAAGCTGGCCACCGCCGGTCGGGCCGCCGCACCGGGCCAACCGGTGGCCGCGGCAGTGGACTACCGGCTCGCCCGGGCGGCCACGCTGAGGGCCTGGCGGTCGGGTCAACTCGGTCGCCACGAGGTCTGCGACGCTCAGCGCGAGCTCCAACGGAACGCCGAGTTCTGCGGGCAACCGACCGGCCGCTCATGCCCGGTCTGCGATTCGGAGGGCGCGGTGGGGGGCCTGGAGGCCGAGCGGCCCGTGAGCGCAGCGAACAAGAGCGGGGACCTGGTGGAGGTGACCTACGTGTTCGGGTCGCGCTTGCCCAAGCACGGTCGTTGTGTCACGACCCGGGCGGAGATGCAACGGCTGCAGCATCGCGTCAGCGTCTCGACCGGGTATGTGGTCGAGGTCTGCACCGTCTGCGGATGGAACCATCTCGTGCGCCGCTTCACGCTCGGGGGCAGGCGCTCGGCCTGAGGGTCCCCCGGGCAGGTCACCGAGACCTGGCCGGCCCGCACCAGCCCTGTGGCCTCTGATTGACGGCGCAGACGGCCGCGGGTATGGTTCCGGGCACCCGCTGGCAGCCGCAGCGCGCTGGACGGAAAGGAGCATCCGATGGGCAAGCTCACCGCGCCCGCCATACGGGCCCGCAAGGTGCGTGACGGCGCCGACCCGCTTGTGATGGTGACGGCCTACGACGCCCCGGGTGCCCGGGTGGCGAGTCAGGCCGGCGCCGACCTCATCCTGGTGGGCGACTCTGTCGCCATGGTCGTGCTGGGCTACGACGACACTCTGCAGGTGACCGTCGGCGACATGGCCCACCACACCGCAGCCGTGGCCCGGGCCAAGCCCGCGGCCCACATCGTGGCCGACCTGCCATGGATGAGCTACCACGTCTCCGCGGAGGAGACCGTGCAGAATGCGGCCCTGCTCATCAGGGCGGGGGCCCAGTCGGTGAAGCTGGAGGGGGGCCGCAAGCGCCTGCCGATGATCGAGCGCATCTGCGACGCCGAGATTCCGGTGATGGGCCACATCGGCCTGACGCCCCAGTCTGTGCACGCCATGGGCGGCTTCAAGGTCCAGGGACGGCAGGCGGAGGCGGCCCGGCGACTGGTCCAGGCGGCCAAGTCGCTGGCCCACGCCGGCTGCTATTCGCTGGTTCTGGAGGGAGTGCCGGTCCAGGTCGCCGAGATGGTCACCGATGCGGTCGACATACCGACGATCGGCATCGGCGCTGGTCCCCACTGCGACGGCCAGGTTCTCGTCTTCCATGACCTGCTCGGATTGGAGACCCGGCTCGTGCCGAAGTTCGTGCGCCGCTACGCCGATCTCGACACCCTGGCGACCGACGCACTGCGGCGCTTCGCCTCCGACGTGCGGTCCGGCGCGTTCCCGTCCTCGCAGGAGTCCTACCACCTGTCGGAAGCCGAACTGGCGGCCCTGGGGATTCCTGAGTTCTGACGCGGTGACTGCGGTTCGCTGGGGATGGGCCTGTGGATCGCTGGGGATGCCGCCGCTGGTTGGTATGGACCGCCCCGCCGATACCCTGCGGGCCACTCGCTGATCCAGTTCGGGCTCGCTTGTCGGATTCCGGACGGGTTCGGCCTCGCAACGAACCCTGCCCCGTTGAGGGGCTCCGGCAGCGCCGGATCCGTAGGGAGGTGATCGCCCGTGCTGCGGGCCTACGAGCTGATGATCATCATCGACTCCGACGTCTCACCGGCTGACGCGGACGCGGTGGTCTCCAATGTTGCCGACCTGGTGGTCGGTGAGGGCGGGACCATCAAGTCCACCGACAACTGGGGTCGCAGGAAGTTCGCCTACAAGATCAATCACAAGACCGAAGGCACCTATGTGGTGTGGGAGATCGTGACGGAAACGGCCGGTCTTTTTGACACCGAACGGCGGCTGCGGCTCGCGGACGACATCGTCCGCCACAAACTAGTCCGCCTTCCCGACACCGAGGCCGAACGCCGCGGTCTGCTCGCGGAGGCCGAGCCGGCTGCAGCCGGCTGAGATCCGGAGGTTCCTCATGGGATTCGACAACACCGTGACTGTCGTGGGCAACGTGACCCGCGACCCCGAACTGCGCTTCGCGCAGTCCGGAATGGCCATAGCCCAGTTCGGGCTGGCTTGGAATCGCAGGCGCCAGGACCAGGAGGACGAGGTGTCGTTCTTCGACGTCACGTGCTTCCGCCAGCTTGCCGAGAATGTCGCCGAGTCGCTGAAGAAGGGCGCTCGCGTAGTCGTCTACGGCACTCTCCAGCAAAGAAGTTGGGAGAACGATCAAGGTGACCGGCGCTCGAAGGTGGAGATCCTTGCCGACGATGTGGCCCCCAGTCTGAGGTGGGCCACGGCCGCGGTGACCAAGAACGAGCGTTCTGGCGGCGGCGACTATCGCGGCGACGGCGGCCGCGGCGGCTCCTATCGCGGTGACAGCGGTCCGCGGCCGGCGCCGAGCCGGGGCGACAGTCACCCGCAGGGTTCGTCGACTTCCGACGACGAGCCGTTCTAAGGGCCTTAGTGGGCAGCCGATAGGCGAGGAGAACTGCAGGTGGCCAAGACCAAGATGCGGGGCAAGACCCGCGACAACACCCGGCGGGCGAAGAAGAAGGTGAGCTTCCTCACAACCGAGGGGATCACCTATGTCGACTGGAAGAACGAGAAGCTGCTGAAGAAGTTCATGTCCGAGCGGGCCAAGATCAGGGCCCGGCGGGTTACGGGCAACAGCGCTCAACAGCAGAAGCTGGTCGCCGATGCGATCAAGCTGGCTCGGGAGATGGCTCTTGTGCCGTATGCGAACCGGGTCACGACCCAGCGCCAGAACAAGGAGCGCGACGGCCGGGGCCGTGCCGCCGGTCCGGTACCACGTCCCTCCAGTCCGCCTCCGGTGGGTTCCGCAGATGACGGCGAGCCCGACATGGACGGCTCCGACATGGACGGCGATGGCGCTGAGGCCGGTGATCTGCTCGTCAGCGAGGAGGAGCGGGCGTGAAAGTCGTCCTGCGTGCGGACGTGGAGGGGCTTGGTCGCAAGGGGGATGTCTGCGAGGTGGCTGCAGGCTTTGCTCGCAACTATCTCGTCCCCAAGGGTCTGGCCCTGAAGTCGTCCCCCGGCGCGGAACGGCAGGCCGAGGCCATGCGACGCAGCGCCGCCCTGCGCAGAGCGGCCGACCGGGCCGACGCGGAGGAGATTGCCGTGCGTCTCGCCCCGGCGGTGCTGTCGGTAGCGGCGCGGGCCGCAGAGACGGGCCATCTCTACGGATCGGTCGGGCCGGCCGACATCGTGGCCGCCGTCGAGTCGCAGGTTGGCGCGGTGATCGACCCGGCGGCGGTGATGCTTGAGACGCCGATCCGCGAAGTCGGCTCGCACACGGTGGTGTTCCACCTGCACGCCGATGTGGAGGTGCCCGTCACCGTAGAGGTGACAGCGCAGGCCGACTGAGGCTGCCCACAGCCCTTCCACCAGAATCCACCGCCAGTCCACCGCGGCACGCGCGAATTCCCCAACACCATGCCCAGTGGCGGCGGGCCGATGTCCTACCCCCTCGGTACTTTCGTTCAGGTACAGCGGGCACGCTCCCGGGGGTAGAACACTTGACCGTTACCGACACGTCGCAATGGCGGGACGCGGCCGCCCACACAGGCGGCGAGAGGCGCGACGTGCGCGTGCCTCCTCACAACCTGGTGGCCGAGGAGTCCCTGCTGGGCGCGATGCTGCTGTCACGCGATGCCATAGCCGACGCGCTCGAGACGGTGTCGGCGGAGCACTTCTACCGGCCGGCGCATGCCCGCGTGTTCGAGGCTGTGCGGGATCTCTACGGCGCGGGGGATCCAGCCGACGCGGTGACGGTGGCCGAGGTCCTCGAGCGCAACGGCTCCCTGGAGGCCATCGGGGGACTGGACGGTCTGCTGTCGCTCCAGATGAACACGCCTGCGACGTCGAACGCGGCCTCCTACGCCCGCATCGTCCACGAGAACCACACCCTGCGCCGCCTGATTGAGGTGGCCTCAGAGATCGCCGAGCTGGGCTACGGCCGTCCCGACGACGTGACCAAGGCCGTGGACTGGGCCGAGAACCTGATGTACCAGGTCGCCCAGGGTCAGGTTGGTGACAACACCGTCCAGCTGTCGTCACTGCTGGACGGGACGCTGGATCGTCTCGAGGAGCTCTACGAGCGCGGCGGGTCGATCACCGGCACCGAGACCGGCTACAAGGATCTCGACAAGCTGCTCTCGGGGCTGCAGCCCAGTTCCCTGTACGTGGTGGGTGGCCGGCCGTCGATGGGCAAGACCTCCTTCGCGCTGGGCATGGCCTCCCACGCGGCCATAAAGGTGCGGCGGCCAGTGCTGGTGTTCTCGCTGGAGATGGGCCACATGGAACTGACTCAGCGCCTGCTGTGCAGCGAAGCCCGGATCGACTCCACCAAGATGCGCGACGGGCGGCTGAACGATGACGACTGGAACGCGATCACCGGCGCGATGCGCCGGCTCTCGGACGCGCCGATGTGGATCGACGACAACCCCAACGTGACGGTGATGGAGATCAGAGCAAGAGCGCGGCGGCTCAAGAGCCAGGTCGGCGACCTGGCCATGGTCGTGGTGGACTATCTCCAGTTGATGACCGGCCGGCAGAGCGCGGACAACCGCCAGGTCGAGGTGGCGGAGATCTCAAGAGGCCTGAAGATCCTGGCCCGCGAGCTGCAATGTCCGGTGGTGGCGTTGTCGCAGCTGTCCCGGAACCTCGAGATGCGCCAGCAGAAGCGCCCCATGCTGGCGGACCTGCGCGAGTCCGGGGCCATCGAGCAGGACGCCGACGTGGTGATGTTCATCTATCGTGACGAGGTGTACAACCCCGACAACGCCGACACCGCGGGCACTGCCGAGATCATCGTGGCCAAGAACCGCAACGGGCCGACCGCCACCACAACGCTGGCCTTCCTGTCCCGGTTCACGACCTTCGCCAACTTCGCGGCGCGCTCGGCCATCTAGAGGCATCTGAGAGTGTTCTTCGGGCAGAACATCCTGGCCTGGCTGATGCTGGCCCTCGGTGGAGCCATGGCTGCCGGCAACGCGGCCGCGCTGCTACGGCCCCGACCCCACCGGCGTGACCCCGACGACCTGGAACGGGCCCCGGTGGGCCGCTGCCTCCTCTACATGATCGTCGGCTTGGTGGCTGCGGTTTGGGCCCTAGCATCACTGCTGTCGTCATAGACCACCGCGAGGCCACCCATGACACCGTCCGCGCTCACCGGCAACCTGGATCCGGCCTCGCTCAACCTCGCGATGTCGCCGCAGGCCCGCCCGCTCTATGACCGGGTCGTCGAGTTCGTGGCAGCCGAGGTGGAGCCGGTCACCGCCGAGTTCTTCAGGCTGGGCGATGACCGGCCGGAGCGCTGGGGCTACGGGCCCGGCCAGCTCGAGTTGCTCGACGGCCTCAAGGCGCGAGCCAAGGCGGCCGGTCTCTGGAACTTCTTCCTGCCCGACGCGGCTAGCGGGGAGGGTCTCAGCAACCTCGACTACGCGTACATCGCGGCCGAGCTCGGCAAGAACCCCATCGCCTCGGAGTGCCTCAACTGCAGCGCCCCCGACACCGGCAACATGGAGGTGCTGGAGCGGGTCGGCACGCCTGAGCAGAAGAAGCAGTGGCTCGAGCCCCTGCTGGCCGGGGAGATCAGGTCGTGCTACGCCATGACCGAGCCCACCCTGGCGTCGTCGGATGCCAAGAACATCGCCACCCGGGCTGTCCTCGACGGCGGCGAATGGCTCATCAACGGCGAGAAGTTCTACATCTCGGGGGCCGGGGACCCGCGCTGCAAGATCATGATCTGCATGGTGCAGACCAGCCCCGACGGTCCGCCTCACCGGCGCCAGTCCCAGATCCTGGTGCCCATGGACACCCCCGGGGTGCGGGTGGTCGGACCCATGCACGTGTTCGGGGAGGACGACGCCCCCCACGGCCACATGCACATTCGCCTGGACGACGTGCGGGTTCCGGCAGCGAACATCCTGCTCGGGGAGGGACGGGGCTTCGAGATCTCGCAGTTGCGGCTAGGCCCGGGCCGGATCCATCACTGCATGCGGTCCATCGGCGCGGCGGAGAAGGCCCTGGACCTCATGGTCCGCAGGGGTATGAGCCGCGAGGCCTTCGGACGCCCGCTGGCTCAGCTCGGCGGCAACGTCGAGATCATCGCGCGGGCCCGGGTGGAGATCGAGGCGATGCGGCTGATGGTGCTGCGGGCGGCCAAGGCCATGGACACCCTGGGCAACGCCGAGGCCCGGGTCTGGGTGAGCGCGGTGAAGGCCCTGGTTCCCGAACGGGTCTGCCGCATCATCGATCAAGCCATCCAGATGCACGGGGCGACCGGCGTCTCGCAGTGGACGCCGCTGGCGCGGATGTACACGAACCAGCGCACGCTGCGCCTGGCCGACGGTCCCGACGAGGTGCACTGGTTCGTGGTCGGCCGGGCTGAGATCGCGGCCCACGACGGTCTCGACGACCCGGCCGAGGCGGCGCGGCAGCGGCATCTGGCGGGGAATTGAAGTAGCGTTCGCCGTTCAGCGCACTACGAGTGCAAGCGCGAAGGAGGTCGACGCGTGACCATCACCTCGGAACGGCCCAGCCCGGAGGTTCCCTCGCCTGCCAGTACCGCAGCCGGGACGACCACAGTCGCGTCGTTGGCCCAGGACTGGGCCCGGCGCAACCCCCGGCAGGTCGCCCTGCGCGAGAAGGACTTCGGAATCTGGCAGGAGTACACCTGGGCCGATACCTGGGACTTGATCGAGACCGCAGCCCACGGCCTTCTGGAACTGGGCGTTGAGGCCGGCGACCGGGTGGCCATCCACTCCGAGGACAGGCCCGAGTGGGTAATCCTCGACCTGGCCACGGTGGCCGTGCGGGGCATTACCGTCGGCCTCTACCCGACCAACCCCACCGCTGAGGTCGAGTACCTGATCGGGGACTGCACTCCCGTGATCTTCTTCGCCGAGGACCAGGAGCAGGCCGACAAGGTGCTGGAGGTCCCGGCAGAAACAGCCTCATCCGTCCGCCGGATCATCTACACCGAACCCCGCGGCTTCAGCGACTACGACGATCCCCGCCTGCTGTTCTGGGACAACTTCCTCGAGATGGGACGCCGTCACCGCGAGTCTCACCCCGGTGCGGTGGCGGCCCGCATGGCGGAGGCCACCGACACCGACGTGATGACGCTCGTCTACACCTCCGGCACCACCGGGCCGCCAAAGGGCGCCATGCTGACTAACGCCAACGCGGCCTACTGCATCGACAAGATCGTCAACGAGGTCGATCGGTTCCCCGACGGCACCGGGCCCAGTCCCAGGGATCTGATCGTCACCTACCTGCCGTTGTGCCATGTGGCGGAGCGGATCTTCTCCACATGGACGCTGGTCGGGGCCGGTCCGTCGCTCAATTTCGCCGAGTCGATCGAGACGGTCACCGAGAATCTCAGGGAGGTGCAGCCGACGCTGTTCTTCGCGGTGCCCAGGATCTGGGAGCGCCTGCACGCCCTGGTGACCATCAAGGGCAATGACGCGACGCCGTTCAAGCGGGTCTTCCTGCGTTTCACCATGGCGCTGGCGCGGGTGATCGGCCGCCGGAAGGTGGCCAACGGCGGCAGCCACACGATGTTGACCCGCCTGCTGTACGCGGTGGGCCAGCCGCTGGTATTCCGGGCGATGAAAGAACGGATCGGCCTGCGACGCTGCCGGCACGCCGGATCGGGCGCGGCCGCCATCGCGCCGGAGGTGATCGAGTTCTTCATCGGCATCGGCGTGCCGGTGTTCGAGTTGTACGGCATGACCGAGAACTCGGCTGTGGCCACCTGCAATTTCGCGGACCGGATGAAGCTGGGCACCGTGGGCGAGCCCTACGCCGACATCGGCCTTCGCATCGACGAGACGACCGGCGAGATCCAGACCAAGCATCCGGGCGTGTTCGCGGGCTACTGGAACAAGCCCGACCAGACCGCGGAGACGTTCACCGACGACGGATGGCTCATGACCGGCGACGTGGGGGAGTGGGTGGACGGCACCCACGTCAAGATCGTCGACCGTATCAAGCACATCATCATCACCTCGGGCGGCAAGAACATCTCGCCGTCGGAGATCGAGAACAGCCTCAAGACATCGCCCTACGTCAAGGAGGCCATGGTCATCGGCGACGGCCGCAAGTTCGTGAGCGCACTCATCGGCATCGAGCTGGAGACGGTGGGCGACTGGGCTCAGCGCAACAACATCCCCTACACCACCTACCGGGACCTGTCGGAGAAGGAAGAAGTGATCGAGCTCATCTCCAAGGTGGTGAACGAGACCAACGAGAAGTTCGCCCGGGTGGAGCAGATCAAGAAGTTCAAGATGCTGCCGAAGGAGCTCGACCACGAGGACGGGGAGCTGACCGCCACCCAGAAGCTCAAGCGCAACGCCATGGAGGACATGTTCCGCGACCTGGTGGAGTCGATGTACTGATGGTCAGCGCACCAGTCCGAGCCCGGGGGCGCCGCTGATGGTCGGGACCGCCGGCGGGAGGCTCTCGGCCGTCGACTTGCGCAAGGGCGCGCCGATGGGCTTCCTGATCGGCGCGCTGGGTGCGTCGTTGATCTTCGGGGTGGTGCAACTGGCCAACGATCCCGCCCTGTTCTTCCAGACGTTGATGAAGTCGCTGGGCCTCGGCTCGGTGTACGCCCTGATCGCGCTCGGCTTCGTGCTCATCTTCAAGGCCACCCAGACCGTCAACTTCGCCCAGGGCGCCCTCGCGGCTACCGGCGCGCTGTTCTTGGCATTCCTGGTGCAGAAGCGCAGCGTCTTCACTGAGGGGGAGAGCGTGGTCGAGCGAGCCGGCCACATCCCCTTCACCAACATCTCCAACCCCCTCGACAACCTGGGCGGTCCGCAGTGGGTGCACTGGTCGTTGAGCGTCGTCGTCGCCCTCGCGTTCGCGGCGGTGGTCGGGCTCGTGGTCGAGCGGTTGGCGATACGGCCCATGATCGGCGAGCCGCTCTTCTCGGTGGCGGTCATCACCCTCGGCCTCGAGATCATGTTCCGGGTCTTCAACAACGACGCGGTCGAGATCGAGCTTCGCCCGATCGGCGTGCCCTGGAAGCTGGACGGCTTCAAGGTGGGCGACGCGTTCATCAACTGGAGCTTCGTGGCGGCCATGGTCACGGCCGCCGCCGCCTTCGTGGCCGTGTACTTCTTCTACCGGTCGCGGCTCGGCATAGCCATGCGGGCCGTCGCCTTCGACCAGGAAGCGGCCATGGCCCAGGGAATCAACGTCGGCAGGGTGTTCGCCATCGCCTGGGCCGCGGGCGCGGTGCTGGCCGCGATCGGCGGCATCTTCGCCACCCAACCCCCGGTCGAGCAGCAGATCTCCGTCGACCAGAGCACGGCCAACATCGCTTTTCGTGCCCTTCCCGCGGTGATCCTGGGTGGGTTGGATTCGGTGACCGGGGCTCTGCTGGGCGGCCTGATAGTCGGCGTGGCCGAAATATACGCCGGGCAGTACGCGGCGGCCAACACCTCGTGGCTCGGCGCCGGGTACCCGCTGATCGTGCCCTACGTGGTGATGATCATCGGGCTGCTCGTGCGGCCCTACGGCCTGTTCGGCACGCCCGAGATCGAGCGGGTGTGACGATGTTGGACGGCCGCCGGCAGGGAGGGCTCGTGTAGTGCTCGGTCGCCCCCGCCTGTACACCGCATACCGCCAGGAAGCTCAACTGCTCCCTACGTGGACCCAAAAGGTGATCTGCACGCTGTTCGTGGCCGTGCTGTTCCTGCTGCCCTTCGAACTGCCGGTCATCAGCCAAATCCCCCTCGTGCGCTTCCTGGGCGACAACGACTGGATGCGGCCCATGGCCCTCATGATGGTGCTGGCCATCGCGGCACTGGGCCTCAACCTGCTGGCCGGCGTGGCCGGTCAGGTGTCGCTGGGCCACGCCTTCTTCATGGGGGTGGGTGCCTGCACCGCGGTGTATCTCGGAGGACGCAGCGGCGAGGAGACCTGGGGCCATTCACTGCCGATCTGGATCTGGCTGCCCGCCGCCGGCGTCGTGGCCGCCCTGGTGGGCGTGGCTGTGTCCCCGGTGGCGGTGAGGCTCCGAGGTCTCTACCTGGCCATTGTCACGTTGGGCTTGGTCTTCCTGGGCATCCATTTCGGCAACACCAGCTGGGGCCGCAAGATCGCCGGACCACCTGCACTGGGCCGTGAGTTCCCCGGCCTGGACGTGCGGCTCTGGAAGGAGGAGACGCCGCTCATCAATGTGGAGGATGACGGCCACTGGCTCTGGTTCGACGTCACCGACCTTCAGAAGCGGTACCTGTTCCTGCTGGTGCTCACAATCGCGTTCACTCTGGTAGCCAAGAACCTGACCCGCACCCGCACCGGTCGGGCCCTGCAGGCGATCCGGGACCGCGACATCGCAGCCGAGGTCATGGGCGTGCCCGAGTTCCGCTACAAGGTGATCGCCTTCGCGGTGTCGTCGTTCTTCGCGGGCGTGGCCGGAGCCCTGTTCTCGGCCCTGTCGCAGCGGATCCTGGCCACCGATTTCGGCCTGTTCCTGTCGGTGGAGTTCATCGCCATCCTGCTCATCGGCGGGGCGGGGACGACCTCGGGCACCCTCATCGGCACATTCTTCGTGGTGATGGTGCCGCAGTTCGTGGAGGAGTTCACCAAGTGGCTCGACCGCGCCGAGGGCGGGCTCACCGAGCAGTTGGCCCGGTTCCTGCTCACAGAGGGGGACGACTTCGGCTTCATCAACACCGCCATCCAGACGCCGGGGTGGACGCTGAGCGTGTTCGACTGGAACATCGTCCTGTTCGGCGCGCTCATCGTTGTGTTCCTGATCGTCGAGCCGCTCGGAATCTTCGGCATCTGGGTCCGAGTGCGCAATTACTGGAAGAGGTGGCCGTTCAGCTATTGATAAACCACCGTCTTCAAGTCAAGATAGTGGGAGCCATCAGGGTGCTCCCAGCCCAATAGACAAACCCTTGGAGGAGAGACCGTGAAATCAACGAGATGGATGCTCGCAGTGCTCTGCGCCCTGGCCCTGGTCGCTTCAGCCTGCGGCGACGACGAGCCGGACACGTCGACGGCCGACGCCGCGGCCGCCACGGCACAGGCGGAAGCCGCCGCAGCGGAAGCCGAGGCCGAAGCGGCCGAGGCGGAGCGGGCCGCCGCGCAGGCGGAAGCCGACGCGGCTCAAGCGGCCGCAGAGGAAGCCCAGGCTGCGGCCGAGGATGCCGCCGCAAGGTTGGCGGAGGCTGAGGCGGCCGCCGCCGAGGCAAGCGCTGAGCAGCAGGCTGAGGCGCAGGCCGCACTAGAAGCGGCCCAGGCTGAGGCCGACGCGGCTCAGGCTGCCGCGGAAGCGGCCCAGGCTGAGGCCGAGATGGCCGCCAGTGAGGCTGCCGAGGCCCAGGAGGCGCTGGCTGCGGCCGAGGGAGCCATAGCCCACGACATCGGCGTGGACACAGAGACGCAGACGATCCGAGTAGGTCTCAACACCGACCTGACCGGAATCTTCGCCCCGCTCACCACCAAGATCACCGACGCCCACCTGGCCTACTGGGAGTGGGTCAACGACAACGGCGGGATCCAGGGCTGGACGATCGAACCGGTCGTGCTCGACAACGCCTACGACGTGCCCACCCACCTCGAGAACTACGAGGTCATGTCGGGCGACGGACCCGAGAGCGTGGTGATGTTCGCCACCTCCACCGGCTCACCCCACTCCGCGTCCACCTCGGAGCTGCTCATCGAGGACAACATGGCTGCCATCCCGCTGTCGTGGTACTCGGGCTGGGCCGACCCCTCGATCGGCAAGAACCTGTTCGAGGTGCAGACCAACTACTGCATCGAGGCCATGAACGGCACCACCTACATGGCCGAGACCTACGGCCCGAACGTGGCCATCGCGACTTTCCCGGGTGACTACGGCCAGGACGCGGCCAGGGGCGTGAAGATCGCGGCTGAGGCCTTGGGCCTGAACGTCGTCTACGACGGTGAGGGCGCGGTGATCCCGGGCGCCGACCAGACACCCGTCATCACCGGCATCGTGGAGTCCGGCGCGGACTGGGTGTGGGTCACCCTCAACCCCGGTCACACGGCACAGCTTCTGGGCGGTTCGGCGGCGGCTGGTTTCACTGGGCAGTGGATCGGCAGCGCGCCGAGCTGGAACCCGGCCCTGCTGCTCGTCGACGGCTTCAAGGAACTGGCCGACGCGTTCTACACCCACTCCACCTACACGGTGCTGCTGGGCGAGGGAGCGGGCGCTGGCGCGGTAGGGCAGGCCGCAGGCATGCAGGAGCTGCTCGACGTCATGCGCGAGTACCGCCCGGAGGCCCCCTGGGACGACTTCTACATCATCAGCTGGATTCAGGGCTACGTCGTGCACCAGATCCTCGACAAGGCCATCAGCAACGGCAACCTCACCCGGGCCGGCGTGCTGGCGGCGGCTAATCAGGTGACGGCCGACCTGAACGGTCTGGCACCCGACCAGTCGTGGGTGGGCAACCCCAACGACAACGTGGTGCGCGAGACCTACCTGTACGACGTCGACCTGTCGCTGTACACACCGGGCGCCACCATCTCGGACGAGGACGGCAACAGCGGTTACAAGCTGATCAAGGGGCCGTACGCCTCCGAGACTGCCCTGAACTGGGAGTACGAGCCCTGCTTCGTGGCTTCCTGACCCACTAGGGCCTTCAGGCGGGGCGGCACTGCATGGGCAGGTCGCCCCGCTGGGGCCTGATGCCCGCTCCTGTTAGCTTCGCTCACGGGCCGCTCGGGCCCTCCCCGCCCGCAAGAGGCGCTGACTAATGCTTGAAGTCGCCAATCTCGAGGTCGTCTACAACGAGGTTGTCCTCGTGCTGCGCGGCCTGTCCATCGAGGTGCCCGACGGCGGCATCGTGGCGCTGCTCGGTGCCAACGGCGCCGGCAAGACCACCGCGGTGCGAGCCATCACCGGGCTGCTCGACATCCACGAGGGCGACATCACCAAGGGCTCGGTCGTCTGGAACGGCACCGACATCTCCAACCACAAGCCGTCGCGTATCGTCGAGGCCGGGATCACCCAGGTCATGGAGGGCCGCCGGATCTTCGCCGAGCTCACCGTGGACGAGAACCTCAACGCGGGCGCGTTCACGGTGCGGGACAGCAAGGAGAACGAGGAGGCCTACGAGCGGGTTATGGAACTGTTCCCGTTGCTGAAAGGCCGCCGGCGCGACACCGCCGGGTACCTCTCGGGCGGCGAGCAGCAGATGCTGGCCATCGGGCGGGCGCTAATGGCCGACCCGAAGCTGCTCATCCTCGACGAGCCCTCCCTCGGACTCGCTCCCATGCTGATCGAGCAGATTCGCGACATCATCGTGGACATCAACGCTCAGGGCACCAGCGTGCTGCTGATCGAGCAGAACGCGGTGATGGCCCTGTCCATCGCCCACTACGGCTATGTGATGGAGTCGGGCAAGGTGGTAATGGACGGTGATCCCAAGAAGCTGCTCGCCGACGAGGACGTGCAGGAGTTCTACCTGGGCCTGCACGCCGAGGGCGAGCGCAAGTCGTTCCGCGACGTGAAGCACTACAAGCGCCGCAAGCGATGGCTGTCATGAACGGGCCGCGTTCAGCTGGGGAGGCCTGGCTGTCATGAGTCCCGTAGAGCCGGCCCGCGCTCTTCTCGAGGTGGACGACATCTCCCTGCGCTTCGGCGGGGTCACGGCCATCGACTCGGTGTCGTTCGAGGTCCGGGAGGGAGAGTTGTTCGCCATCATCGGTCCCAACGGCGCGGGCAAGACCTCGATCTTCAACTCGATCTCGCAGGTCTACCGGCCCCAGTCGGGCGACATCCGCTGGAAGGGGACCTCCATAATGGGCACCCGCCCCGACCGGGTGGCCCAGCTCGGAGTGGCCCGCACGTTCCAGAACATCGAGCTGTTCTCGCACATGACCGTGCTCGACAACCTCCTCACCGGCCGGCACATCCGGATGACCGGGTCATTCCTGGCCGGCGCGGTGTGGGTCGGCAAGGCCAAGCGCGAGGAGATCGAGCACCGCCGCAAAGTGGAGGACATCATCGACTTCTTGGAGATCGAGGGCTGGCGCAAGCACCCGGTGGCTCTGCTGCCCTACGGCATCCAGAAGCGGGTCGAGCTGGGGCGGGCGCTGGCCATGGATCCCGAGCTGCTGATGCTCGACGAGCCGGTCGCCGGCATGAACCTCGAGGAGACCGAGGACATGGCCCGGTTCATTCTCGACATCCGTCGCGAGCTCGGGGTGACACTGCTGATGGTGGAGCACGACATGGGCCTGGTGATGGACATCGCGGACCGGGTGATGGTCTTGGACTTCGGCCGCAGGATTTCCGAGGGTTCCCCGGCCGAGGTGCAGCGCGATCCCAACGTGATCGCGGCCTATCTCGGCAGCACGGAACTGGACGCGTCCGTCACCGAGTGAGCCGGACGCCCGAGAACCGGCTCCGGAGGCCGGGCCCGCAGGCGCAAGAATCCGGTTCATGCTCGGGCGCGACGGGTAGCCTTCGCCCAAGGGAGGAAGAGCCTGTGAAACGCATGAAATGGATGCTGGTGGTCCTCTGTGCCCTGGCCCTGGTTGCCTCGGCCTGCGGCGACGACGAGCCGGACACGTCGGCAACCGACGCCGCCGCGGCGGCTGACGCGGAGCGGACTGCGGCGGCTGACGCGGAGCGGGCTGCGGCGGCTGACGCGGAGCGGGCTGCGGCGCAGGCGGAAGCCGAAGCGGCCCAGGCGGCGGCCGAAGCGGCCCAGGCGGCGGCTGAGGAAGCCGCTGCAAGGCTGGCCGAGGCCGAGGCGTCTGCTGCGGAGGCAAGCGCTGAGCAGCAGGCAGAAGCGCAGGCCGCGCTGGAAGCCGCCCGGGCCGAGGCCGAGGTGGCGCAGGCCGCGCTAGAGGCAGCCCAAGCGGAGGCCGAGGCGGCTGCGGGGGAAGTTGCCGAGGCCCAGGAGGCGCTGGCCGCGGCGGAGGGCGTGATAGCTCACGACATCGGTGTGGACATAGAGTCGAAGACGATCCGCGTGGGTCTGAACACCGACCTGACCGGCATCTTCGCCCCGCTGATCACCAAGATCACCGACGGGCATCTGGCCTACTGGGAGCGGGTCAACGACACCGGCGGGATCCAGGGCTGGTCGGTCGAGCCGGTTGTGCTGGACAACGCCTACGACGTTCCCACGCATCTGGAGAACTATGAGGCCATGGCGGGCGACGGCGACCAGAGCGTGGTGATGTTCAGCATGTCCGTCGGCTCGCCCCATACCGCGGCCACCGCCGAATCGCTCATCGAGGACAACCTGGTCGCCATCCCGATCTCGTGGTACTCGGGGTGGGCCGACCCTTCGATCGGCAAGAACGTGTTCGAGGTGGGGACCAACTATTGCCTCGAGGCCATGAACGGCGTGACCTACATGTCGGAGACCTACGGCCCCGACTTCGCTCTAGCCAGCTTCCCCGGCGACTACGGCGAGGACGCCGCCGAGGGTGCGAAGATCGCGGCCGACGCACTGGGCCTCAACATCGTCTACGACGGCCAAGCCCAAGTGATCCCCGGCGCCGACCTGACGCCGGTCATCACCCGCATCGTCGAGTCCGGCGCCGACTGGGTGTGGCTGGCCACGAGCCCCAGCACGACCGCGAACCTGATGGGCGGCGCCGCACAGGCGGGCTTCACCGGCCAGTGGGCGGGCAACGTGCCCAGCTGGAACCCGGCCCTGCTCGGCGTCGAAGGCCTCGCGGAGCTGGCCGACGCCGTCTACACCCATTCCACCTATGTGGTGCTGTGGGACGCCGAAGACTCGGAGGGCATGCAGGACATGATCAGCGGGATGCGCGAGTACCGCCCGGACGCGCCGTTCGATGACGTCTACATCGTCAGCTGGATCCTGGGCTACATCGCCCACCAGATCTTGGACCAGGCCATCAGCAACGGCAACCTCACCAGGGCCGGTGTGCTGGCGGCGGCCAACCAGATCACCGCCGACCTCAAGGACCTCTCGCCGGACCAGAGTTGGCGGGGCAACCCCAACAACAACGTCGTGCGTGAGACCTACCTGTACGACGTCGACCTCTCGCGGTACACGCCGGGTGTGACGGTGTCGGAGGAGGGAAGCAACAACGGCTTCACCCTCATCAAGGGGCCCTACGCCTCCGAGACCGCTTTGAACTGGGAGTACGAGCCCTGCTTCAAGCCGTAGTGATCGCTCGCGCTTCGGCCGCGCTGCTCGATCGGCGCCGCCAACTCACTGTCGATGAGCTGGCCGAACTGGCGGCGGTCGACGACTCGGCCGTGCCCTCGCTCGCCTCGTTGGCCCACGAGGTGCGGCTGGCCTGGGCCGGCCCGACTGTGGAAGTCGAGGGCATCCTGTCGGCCAAGACCGGCGGCTGCCCCGAAGACTGCCACTTCTGCAGCCAGTCGGCCGCTTTCGACACCCAGGTCAAAGCCACCCCGTTCCTGGACACCGAAGAGGTGTTGGCTGCCGCCCAACAGACCGCGGAACTCGGGGCCACCGAGTTCTGCATGGTGCTGGCCGTGCGGGGCCCGGACCGTCGCACCATGGACCGGCTCATCGAGCTGACGGCGCTGGTGTCGGCCTCCACCGGCCTGAACGTTGCCGTCAGCGCCGGGATCCTCACCCGGGAGCAGGCCTTCGAGCTGGCCGAGGCGGGGGTGCACCGCTACAACCACAACCTGGAGACGAGCCGGTCGTTCTTCGGCGAGGTCGTCACCACCCACAGCTTCGACGAGCGGGTCGACACCTGCGGTTACGTGCGTGAGGCCGGCATGGAGCTGTGCTGCGGCGTGCTCCTCGGGATGGGGGAGACCACCGAGCAGCGCCTGGAGCTGATCGAGCAGATCCGGGCCGTGGAGCCCTGCGAGGTGCCCATCAACTTCCTGAATCCCCGTCCCGGCACGCCACTACAGATACGCAAGCCGGTCGGAGCCCTGGAGGCCATCCGCTGGATCGCGCTGTTCCGGCTGGCCCTGCCGTCGGTGATCCTGCGCTACGCCGGCGGCCGCGAGATCACCCTCCGGGACCTGCAGGCCATGGGCATGACCTCGGGCATCAACGCGCTGATCGTGGGCAACTACCTGACCACTCTGGGGCGGTCGCCCCAGCAGGACCTCGACATGCTCGCCGACCTGCGCATGCCCATAGGCAGCCTGTCCGCCGCGGTTTGAGTCACCCGGAGCAGTACTGCCCGGGCTGCGGTCATCGCGACTGCTCCGGCTGCCTGCCCGAACTGGACCCGCCCCGCTACTGCACCCGGTGCGGGATCTGGCTGGCCACCGCCGTCACACCCGCGGGCTGGACGGCCAAGTGCCGCAACTGCGGCCCGACGCGCTCAGGCTCGTAGGACCTCCACCACCTCACCGCAGGCTCTGCAGCGGTGCACGGCCCGGCACCGGGCCGGGCCGAAGGGCGACTGCTCGACCAGGGCCGCGGCGCCGCAGCGGGGGCACTCGGTGGGCTTGCCGGGCAGGGCGACCGACACGGTGAAGTCTTGGGCCATGACCGCCCGGGCGTGATCGCTGAGCCTTGAGGTGTCCCAGTGCTCGGTGCTGCGCCGTACCTCGACACCGGTGATGCCGTCGAGCGCTCCGACCGCGGTGGCGATGTCGGCGGTGATGACATCGTGGGCGGGACAGCCGCTGAACGTGGTGATCAACTCGACTGTGGCCTGCCCGTCCGCGACCTCGGTTGACGCGATCATGCCCATGTCGACCACGCTGACACCCGGGTATTCGGGATCGTCCACGCCTTGCAGCGCGTCGATCACGTCGATCACCAGCGCTGTCCGGGCCTCACCGGTCACGGTCCCAACCCTACGGTTACCGGCCTCGGCGCGCTTGCACTCCGCCGAGCGCGCCGCCAGAATCCAACCACTAGTGTCGCGAACCATGTCGGTCGGGGCCGCGTCGGAGACGAAGTCCGGCGCATCGTTGCTTCGGAGGCTGCACCCGTCGGGGTGGGTGGCGCTGGCCACACTTCTGGCCGCGCTCTTCGCCCACCTCTTCATCGACACCCAGTACCTCATCGCCCACTTCGTGTGGTGGTGGTGGCCGCTGCTGGTGGCCGCGATCGCCATGTCGGCCTGGCACTCAGGCCTCAACCGCCTGCGGATCTGGATCGAGGCCATCCCGTCGTTCACGTTGCGGATCACGATGGTCCTGGCGTGGGCCGTGTTCGTGCTCCAGTTCTTCAACGTGATCACCCGCTACAGCAACGAGTACGTGGAGCAGGACATCCTCATCGGCGAGGTCGTCAGCCTGGCCTGGCAGTCCTTCGGGCTCATGTTCCTGGTGGCCATGAACGTGGGGATCCGCGACGGCGTCAACCCGCGCATCGACTTCTGGTGGATCAACTTCTCCAACAAGACCAAGGCGGCCCTCGACTTCGCCATGCACACTGTGCTGCTGCTGCCGTTCGTGTTCATGAGCATCCGCATCCTGCAGAGCTACGTGGCCTCGTCGCTGGGGCGGAAGGCGGGCAGCGGCGAGTGGCCCGCGGGCTGGAGGGTCTGGCAGAGCTGGGAGGAGGCCGTGGACGCCGGCGGGCTGCCGGTGGGCCCGATCAAGGCGTTCCTGCTGATCGGATTCGGCCTGTTCGGCTTGCAGTTGATGGCCGAGGTCATCAAGACCGGGTTCGTCCTTATCGGCCGGGAGGACTACGGCGCCGTCGTGAAACGCGACACCCCCCAGCGGATCGAGTAGCCGGTGGTCGCGGTGCTCGCTCTGGAGACCATCCTCGGCGTGGACGCGGGCGTCTTCTTGGCCCTCACCATGTTCGGCGTGTTCATGCTTGTGATCCTGTCGGGATACAACGTGGCCTTCTCCTTCGCGTGCACCGCCATCGCCTTCGCGTTCTTCGGCGATTTGATCGGGGCTTTCGACTCGAACGCTCTCAGTGCGCTGCCCAGCCGCTGGTTCGTGGCCATCAGCGACCCGACGCTGCTGGCAGTGCCGCTGTTCGTCCTGATGGGGGGCATCCTCGAACGGTCGGGCATGGCCGAGCGGCTCCTAAACGCCTTCGGCATGCTCATGGGCCGGCTCCGGGGCGGCGTGGCCGCCGCGGTGGTGGTGGTGGGCACCCTGCTGGCCGCCGCTACCGGAGTGGTGGCGGCCACGGTGATCGTGATGGGGCTGCTCTCGCTGCCGGCCATGGTGCGACTCGGCTACGACAACAAGCTCTCCACCGGCGCCATCATCGCCTCGGGCACCCTTGCTCAGTTGCTGCCGCCCAGCATCGTGCTGATCCTGCTGGCCCAACAGCTCGGCGTCGGCATCCTGGGGCTGTTCGCGGGGGCGCTGCTGCCCGGCCTGCTGCTGAGCGGGCTTTACGTCGCCTATGTGCTGGTGCTGGCGTGGCTAAGGCCCCGGACAGGCCCGGCGATGCCCGCCGAGCAGCGCACGCTCTCCGGCAACCCGTCGGCGCGAACGAAGCTGCTGATCGCGGCGATCCTGGCCTTGATGGTAGGTGCGGTCACGCTGCTGGCCAGAGCGAGCGGCATAGCTTTCCTGGCCAGCGCGTGGTCGCCACTCGTCGTGGCCGTCGCCCACTTCGTCGTCTTCTATGTGGTCCTGCTGAACACCCGGATGCTGGTCGCCGAGGTCATGGTGGCCATCGTGCCCATACTGGCGCTGATCTTCGGCGTGCTGCTGTCCATCTTCGCGGGGATCGCCACGCCTTCGGAGTCGGGCGCAGTCGGGGTGTTCGGAGCGCTGCTGCTGACCGGGTTGAACTGGCTGTTCGACCGTCTGCTGGTGAAGGAGGGCGCCACCCACATCACCAGATCCGGCTGGCGGCTCAACTGGCAGGCGATCAAGGACGCAGCCCATTCCACCGCCAACGTCGTCGTGCTGGTCATGACGCTGCTGTTCTGCTCGACCTTCTTCAGCCTGGTGTTCCAGCGGCTCGGGGGCGCCGATCAGACTTCCGAGTGGCTGACCTCGATCGGCGGCGGGAAGTGGGGCTTCGTGGTCATCGCGATGATCGCGGTGTTCCTGCTGGGAATCAACCTGGAGTTCATCGAGATCACCTTCATCGTGGTGCCCATCTTCGTGCCGGCTATGGACTTCCTCGGGTTCACCCCCGATGAGAAGATCTGGTTCGCGGTGCTCATGGCGGTGAACCTGAATATGGCCTTCATCTCGCCGCCGGTGGGGTTCTCGCTGTTCTACCTGCAGAGCGTGGCGCCGCCGGAGGTGAGGACGGCCGACATCCACAAGGGCGCCTTCCCCTTCATGGGTCTGCAGGCACTGGCTCTGGTCATCCTGGCCGCCTTCCCCGCCATCACCTACACCTCGATCGATACATTCCGATTCGGTTGACGCCGGGCCCGCCCGAGGCGCTGGCGCGCGCCCGCCGGTAGACGGCGGGTCCGATCGCAGCCACTGGGACAGATTCTTCTCGACACCTGTCCAGACGTTGGTGTATTGTCCGGCCCACGCCGGTGGCACCTGTCCGGGCCGACGGCGCCTGGGAGGCGGCTGGCGGCGGCGCAATAGTCAACCTATGGAGGGAAACGAAGTGACTCAAGAAGCAAGCTCGACCGCGACCGACGGTCCGGCTGTGGACATGATTCTCGACGAGGCCGGTTCTTCGAGCCTGGCTCGACGGGGCTTCATAAAGGGCGGCCTCGGCGTCGCCGGGTTCGCGGCCGCATCTGCGATCCTGGCCGCGTGCGGGGACGACGAGGAGGCGCCCGCTCCGGCCGCCGCCACCGACGACGGCGCGGCCACCACCACTACCGCCGCGGCGACGACCACTACAGCGAGCGACACCGTGGCCGTGACTGCTCAGGGTCCCGAGATCGAGTGGGAGATGGCCACCAGCTGGCCCACTGCGCTGGTGACGCTGTTCGGGTCGGCCCAGTTCTTCGCCGAGAAGGTGAGCGAGCTAACCGGCGGCCGCTTCAGGATCAACCCTCGCCCCGCGGGCGAGATCGCTGGCGGCCTCGAGGTGCTTCCCGTCGTGCGCGACGGCGGCGCCCAGGTGGGCCACACCGCGTCCTACTACTACGTAGGTCTCAGCCCGGTCCAGCAGTTCGGCACCGCAGTGCCCTTCGGGCTCAACCAGCGCCAGCAGAACGCCTGGCTGTACCAGGGCGGCGGCATCGAGATCCTCAACGAGTTCTACGCGGAGGAGCACGGGACCATCTCCTTCCCCGCGGGCGCGACCGGCTGCCAGATGGGCGGCTGGTTCACCAAGGAGCTCCAGTCGGTTGACGACCTCAACGGCCTGAAGATGCGTATCCCCGGCCTGGCCGGGAAAGTTCTGGAGAACCTCGGCGGCGAGCAGGTCACGCTGGCCGGCGGCGAGATCCTCCAGGCCATCCAGACCGGCGCCATCGACGGAGCCGAGTTCGTCGGCCCCACCGACGACCTGATCCTCGGTCTCGACCAGTTCCAGGGCGACCTGTACTACTACCACCCAGGATGGTGGGAGCCGGGCACCGCGGTCGAGGTGCAGTTCAACCTCGACCTCTGGAACGACCTGCCCCCCGAGTACCAGGCCGTCATCCAGGCCGCTGCGGCGTACGCCAACATGAACACCATGGCGACCTACGACGTGCTCAACCAGAGGGACCTACAGACCATCAAGGGGTTCGCCCAGATCCGTGAGTTCCCGGCCGACATGATGGCCGCGTTCAAGGCCGAGACCGAGAACGTGCTCGACAGCGAGGCCGCCGGCGACGAGAACTTCGCCCGGATCCTCGGACCGTGGCGCGAGTTCCGCGACGGCATCTCTGAGTGGCACGGCCTCGCCGAGCGGTCGTTCCTCACCCAGCAGACCCAGATCTGACCTAAGCTCAGCCTATGGGCGAGGTCGGCAGCGGCTCCTCCGCGAGCGAGCTGCCCAACGCCCCCAAGTTCCGCACGGATCGGAGCCATTACCGGGCCGCGCTCGAGCAGTGGATGCGGCGGGCCCATCCCTCCAGGCACGGCCTCACCGTCACCGACATCGAGATACCGGTAAGCACCGGGTTCTCGAACGAGACGGTGATCCTCGAGGTGGCCTGGACCGAGGGCGGCTCGGACCGCACCGAGCGCTACGCGGTGCGCATCGAGCCCGCCGACGGCGGCATGTTCCCTCCCCAGACGCCGCAGTGCGCGGTCTCGGTAGAGCTCCAGTACCGGGCCATGAAGGTAGTCGCCGACGCGGGAGCCGCACCGGTGCCACCGTTGCTGGGCTACGAGCCCGACCCGGACGTGCTGGGCGCGCCCTTCTTCGTCATGGGGTTCGTCGGCGGGCGTGTTCCCGCGGACGTGCCCCGCTACACCGAGGCGGGGTTCGTCGTGGACGAGGCAACGCCGGCACAGCGGCGGCGCATGGTGCTGTCGGCCATCGACGTCATCGCCGGCATCCACAGCCTGGACTGGCGCACCGCCGGCCTGGCGTGGCTCGATCCGAGCGGGTCCGGCGAACCGACGACCGCTCTTCAGATCGGGCTCTACCGGGACCACGTGCACTCCGAACTCGCGGGCAGGGAGCATCCCGTGCTGCATGCCGCCCTCGACTGGCTTGAAGCCAACGACCCCGGAGACGAGCGGGTCGGGCTGACATGGGGTGACGCCCGGCTCGGCAACATCATCCTGCAGGACTACCGGCCCGCGGCCGTTCTCGACTGGGAGGTGTGCGCGCTGAGCCCCACCGAGGCTGACATGGGCTGGTGGCTGATGTTCGACCGGATGTCGTTCGACGACATGGGCATCGACCGGCTCGACGGCTACCCGACCCGGGACGAGATGATCTCCCATTACGAGCAGGTCTCGGGCCTAACGGTGAGGGACCCGCACTACTGGGAGGTGTTCGGCGCTATGCGCTTCTGCACCATCTTCATCCGCCTGGGCGACCGCCTGACCGCGGCCGGCTTCGTGCCGCCGGAGCGCAACCCCGCCGTGGGCAATCAGGTGACGGCTGCACTGGCCGCGCTGCTTGGCGTAGACAACCCCACCCCCGATCTGCTGGCTCGATGACCGGGCCGCCTACCGCTGATCGCCTCAGGGTGGCTCTGCTGGCGACGGGCGGGACCATCGCCTGCATCGCCGGTCCCGACGGGCGGATGGTGCCCGGCCTGACACCGGAGGAGCTGGTTGCCTCCGTGCCCGCGCTGAAAGCGGTGGCGTCGATCCGGACCGAGACTCTGCGCAACGTGTCCGGCTTCGACATGGGGCCGGAGCGGATGGTCGAGGTTGCCCGACGTGCCCGTGAGCTTCTCCTGGCCAGCGCCGTTGACGGGGTGGTGGTGACCCACGGCACCGACACCACCGAGGAGACCATGTACATGTGCGAGATGCTGGCTGGCGAGGTGACCGCTCGGGGCCCGATCGTGTTCGCGTGCGCCATGCGGGCCAGCACCGAGTCGGGTGCGGACGGTCCCCGGAACCTGCTGAACGCGGTTCGCATCGCTTCGAGCTTGGCAGCCCGCGGTCGGGGGGTGCTGCTCACCGTGAACGACCGGATCCACTGTGCTAGCTGGGTCTCCAAGCTCAACACTCTCCATGTGGAGACATTCCAGTCGGTCAGGGGAGGCCCGGTCGGCTCGATGCAGGGGGGCGAGCCCGTCTTCGTGCTCGACTCGCCCAGTTCGCCCCGGGGCCGCGGCATCCGCGGCGACGTGCCGCTGGTGAAGGCCTACACGGGCATGCAGACCGACGTGTTCGACTGGCACCTTGATCGGGGCGTCGACGGCCTGGTGGTGGAGGGGACGGGCGCGGGAAACGTGCCCAGCCCGGCGGCTCCGGGCATCGCCCGCCTCGTGGATGCCGGCCTTCCGGTGATAGTGACGTCGAGGTGTCCGTACGGGCTGCCGGAGTCGCCTTACGGCGGCGCGGGCGGGGGCGCCAGCCTCGACGACCTCGGCGTGCTGAGGGCCGGCCACCTCAACGGCCCCAAGGCCCGCCTAGCGCTGATGGTCGGCCTGCACGAGACCTCCACCTTCGCCCAGTTGGGGGCCTGGCTCAGCGACATCGGCTGATCATGGTGGTCGTCGGGGATACAGAGGAGGAGCAATGAAGTTCGGGCTCTGGTACGACTTCCGGAACCCTCTCCGGCAGCCGTGGTCGGATCTCTACGGAGAGGTGCTGGATCAGATCGAGTGGGCGGACTCGGCCGGCTTCGAGTCGGTCTGGTTGTCCGAGCACCATGTGACTGACGACGGCTACATGCCGTCGCTGTTCGTGATGCTGGCCGCCATCGCGGGCCGGACCCGGAGCCTCCGGCTGGGCACCGCAGTGTGCCTGGCTCCTCTCCACCACCCGATCCGCCTAGCCGAGGACGTGGCCGTAGTGGACGTTCTCTCGGGTGGTCGCGTCGAACTCGGCCTCGCACCCGGATACCGGCCGTTCGAGTTTGAGGTGCTGGGCGTGCCCCGGAGCGAGCGCGGTGTCCGGACCGATGAGACGGTCGAGATCCTGCGCCTGGCCTGGGCCGGCGCGAGCTTCTCGTACTCGGGCACCGTCTTCGACTTGCGCGATGTCGTCGTCCAGCCCGTTCCCGAGCGCGGCCCCGAGCTACCGATCCACATCGGGGGGTCCAGTACGGCTGCCGCCCGCCGGGCCGGCCGCTACGGCTGCAACTTCATGCCCGACGTCGGCACCGGCACCGACCTCCACCGGCAGTATCGAACTGCGCTGGCCGAGAACGGCTTCGATGCCGGTGCCTGTGTCATAACGATGAACGGCTGTGTCTTCGTCTGCGAAGACCCCGATAGAGGGCGTGCTCAAGTGCATCGGTCGCTCACCTACATGTACCAGCGTTACGACGCCTGGGGGAGGGAAGACGAGGGCTCAGCGCCTTCCTCGTTCGAACCCATAGGCGCCAAGCGGCTGGATGAGCTGTGCATAGTCGGGACGCCGGAAGAGGTGACTCGCCGGGTGACAGCCATCCGTGACGAATTCTCGCCCGACCGGCTCATCTTCTGGGGCCGGCTGCCGGGCATGCCGATCGAAGACGCGAGCCGGTCGCTTCAACTGTTCGCCGACGAGGTGATCCCGGCTATCGGCTGACATCAAGCACTCAGAGGTGGGCTTCGAACCAGTCCGCACACAGGACGGCCGCATCGCCTCGCCGCCGCTGGTCCTTGTAGATCGTCTGGTGTGTCGACTTGCGAATGATCTCCAGTCGCTTGTCGCGGCAGGGGATTGCGTGGTAGGCGTCGAGAGCAAGATCCCAATGGGTGTGGTCGTCGCCCTCGGCCAGCACCATGAGGGTGGCGCATCTGTCGATCCGGTCGGCGCAGGGGCGGACGTTGTACTCGAGCAGCCATTCGGTTGAGCGTGTCGTTGCCTTGCCGACATAGTTCGGCCCCTCGATGACGAGTTCGCGGAACATGTCGGCGCTGGTCGGGAACGGCCAGGTCGAGAGGCCCTGCGGTTCTTGGGGGTTGTGGTTGAGGTAGCCGGGATCGCCGCCGCCGAACCGGGCGGATCGGTCAGCCTCGACGGCTCTCATCAGCTCCCGAAAGGAGATCGTGCCGTGAGCCAATCGCAGATTCTCGTAGCCGTTGATCACCGGCACGACGGAGCTTGCTGCCTTGATCCGCCGATCGGTGGCAGCCAATTGGAGGACGTGGCCGCCGCTGTAGGAGATTCCCCAGACACCGATGCGTTCTGGATCAACCCCCTCGATCTGCTGAGCGAATGAGATGGCGTTCTTGTAGTCCTCGATCTGATCCCACGGGTTGATCCGTTGCCTAGGCTCGCCCTCGGATTCGCCCAGGTACCGGTAGTCGAACACCAGCGCCGCGATGCCGCGGTTGTTGAACTCTCTAGCGAAAGACGGTTGAACGATCTCCTTCACGTAGCACCAGCCGCCTCCCTGCACGACAATCGGTACCGCGGTGCCATCCGGACTCTCAGGCAGGTAGAGATCCGCCGAGATGGTCAATCCCTCACTAGAGAAAGAAATATGCTCCACCGCTGCGACTCCGTCTCCCGCCGGCCTCCGAGGCTAGCGCTCCACCCGCTCGGCCTCGTTAGGCGAACGTCTCGACAAGTTGGTGCTTTCTTGCGAGATCGACGGCTTCGGTCATGGTCCTGAAGTGGAGGCCCGGTCGACCGGCAATCTGCTGCAGCACCCGTTCAACCATCCGCAGCACGTGGACTCGGCCCGTCACCTGGGGGTGCATCGTGATGTTCACGACACCGTTGGGCTCGTGTTCCAAGGCGTAATCGATGTGGTCGAGCCAGTCGCCTCCGATGACCTCTGTGGAGCCGTAACCGGGTCGCAGCGGTTCCCACACGAACGTGAAGGGAGGGAAGTCGTCCAGGTTCCAGCTGACCGGCACCTCCACGATGGAGGTGGGCTCGCCGAACGAGTAGCTGCCGTCGGCCTCCAAACCGTCCCCGTCGCGCAGCCAGTACATCCGCAGGTCATGGGCCATGAGGCTGCTGTCGTACTGGAACCCGTAGTCGGTCAGCAGTTGCGGCGAGTGGGGGTTGAGGTTCCACGAGGGGGAGCGGTACCCGACGGGGGCGCGACCCGTCAGTCTCTCGATGGCCTCCATGCCCTGCTCCAGGTACCGGGCTTCGGTGGCCCGGTCAAGGCCCTCGAGAGGCTCATGGGCGTAGCCGTGGTGCTGGATCTCGTGACCGGCTTCGACGACCCTCGAGCACACGTCACTGAACGTGTCGATGGTGTGGCCCGGCACGAACCAAGTGCTCCTGATGTCGAAGTCCCGCAGCAGCCGCAGCACCCGGTCAGCTCCGACGCGGGCGCCGAACTCGCCCCGGGACAGGGTCCCGGGTGCGGTAGTTCCCATCATGGTGAGCCAGATGCACAAGGCATCGAAGTCGAAGGTCAACAGGACCGACAATCCTGGAGCGTCAGCCCTGCTGACGTCTTGAGTGTTGCTCATTGCCTCAAGCTCCTCGGAGTTCCTGGCGCCTGAAGGTCCTCCGTACGTTCACAACGTACGCCAGGAGCAGGATCAGGGAGACGGTGATGATCAGGACCCCGAGCGCGAAGATGGACGGGGTGATCCTCAGTTGAGCAGCCGACACCAGCATGAGGGGCAGTGTCCGGTCGGCCCCCATTATGAAGATTGAGTGGGCGTACTCGTCGAAGCTGAGCATGAAGGCAAAGAGGAACGACCCGATGACGGCCGGCTTCATGATCGGAACCGTCACCGTGAAGAAGGTCTCGAGTCTGGAGGCGCCCAGGGTGTAGGCCGCTTCCTCGACCCGCCGATCGAAGCGGTTGAACAACACCATGAACAGCAGGAACGAGAAGGGCATCGTCCAGACGATGTGGGCGACGATGCCGGTGGTGAACAGACCGGCGGTGATGCCGAGCTCGGAGGAGACGGTCACGATGCCCAGGCTCACCGCCAGCCCGGGGGTGACGATCCCGAGCAGGATGGCGTAAGTCGCCAAGCGAGCGCCCCGGAACCTGGATCGCATGGCCTGGGCCGCGGCCATGGCGATGGTTGTCGAGACGACCGCGGTCGTGACCGCCAGCTTCAGGGAGTTGACGATGCTCGCCCGGAAGTCGAAGACGGCCTGCCCCAGATAGTCGGGGTGCTCGGTGATTACCGAGAGGTCGGACAAGGACCGGTACCAGAGGGTCCCAGGATCCCTGATCGGGAAGGTGGCTCCACCCTGGGGACCTTGGAATGACAGCAGCGTGATGAGCAGGATGGGCACGTAGATGAAACCCAGCACGACGACCACCGGGATGGCCAGCGAGATCCGGGCCCAGACACTGAAGTGGACCGGCGGTGTGGGTCGAACCGTTCCCGAGCGCACTCAGAGGTCCCTCTCGAGCTGAGCGAAGCGCAGCAGTCCAGCCGCGATGGTCAGGGTGATCAGGACGAGGGCGACCGCCTGGGCGCTCGCCTGGGGCCAGAGCAGCAGTTCGGCTCGTCGCCAGACCGTTCCGGCCAGCAGCGGTGACAGGCCGCCGCCGATGATCCGCTCGGTAGCGAAGTCCGACAGGATCATGACCGACACGAAGATCCAGCCGACGACGATGCCCGGCCGGGCCAGCGGCAGTTCGACGCTCCAGAAGGTTCGGAACGGCGATGCGCCCAGGTTCTGGGCTGCTCGCAGCAGGTCCTCGTCCAGCTGGCGGAGTTTGAAGAAGGTAGGCCCGATGATGAAGGCGACGTAGAGGAAGACGAGAGCCGTCATCATCGACGGCGAGGTGTACAGGAACAGGTCGGACGGCTCATCCAGGACGCCCGCCTCTGTCAGGGCTGTGTTGAGGAGCCCGGCCCGGCCGAACAGGGGGATCCAAGTGATCATGCGGATCACGTAGCTGACGACGAACGGGACGAAGAGGAGGAAGACCAGAGCGGTGCGGACCCACTCGATGGTCACCACCCGGGCGGCGAAGTACGCGACCAGCACCCCGATGATGGTGGAGCAGGTGAGCACGATCACCAGCACCTGCAGGGTCCATCCGACGGTGTCCCAGAACGTTCCACCGGTCAGGATGTTGGTGTAGTTGGAGGCCGTGAGGTCGGAGTGCATCCCGACCGATGTGCCTGTCCAGAAGCTGAACAGCACGATCGCCCCCAGAGGGACCGCGAGACCGATGGCGATCGATAGCAGGGCGGGCGCGACCAACCAGGCCTGCTCCCGGGTCAGGCCTGGCCGGTCATCGTGTGCAGAGCTGTCTCCGGGTGGTTGCAGCTGCTCGCGCTCTCCTTCGACTCGCCTACGCGTTTGCGCAGGCGACCGGGCCTAGGCCGCGACGAAGTCCTGCCACCTCGACTCGAGGTATTCGGACTCGTCGGGGAATTGCCACCACCAGGCCGCCTTCGACGCGATGTCGTCGACCGAGCCCCGGTCGCGGCCGCCGCCGTTGTACCAATAGTCCCAGGCGTTGACGCCGGCGTCGGGCGAGTCGGCGCCCTCCAGCGCGGGTTGGGCCACCGACGGTGTGGGCGTCATATAGCCCTGGTTGGCGACCTCGGCCGGTGCGAAGCCCTCATGCCAGAAGTTGGCATAGGCGACGGCCGCGTCGTAGTTGGGAGACTCGGCTGACAGCACGATTCCGTGGAACCACATGTTGTAGCCCTCCTTGATCGTGCCGTACACCGCTGGCTTGCCCCGGGCCGCCACCTCTCGAACGATCGGGTGTCCGTCCGATTCCTTGGCGAGGAACTCACCCAGCGGGGTATGGATCTTGTGCAGCCCGTCACCGGTGATTCCCATCGACGTTGCGTCCATCAGGTTGTTCTGGCCCACGAAGGCGGCCACGAAACGGGTCTTGGGCCGCGCGAACACCTCAGCCGGTGTCCCGACCTGCTCCAGCCGGCCTCCCTGCAGGACCAGAATCCGGTCGGCCATCGCGATGGCCTCACTCTGGTCGTGAGTCACGTGGATGAAGGTGCATGCCAGCTCCTTCTGCAGTCGCTTGAGTTCCACCTGCATCTCGATGCGGAGCGCGGCGTCGAGCGCTCCGAGGGCCTCGTCCAACAGGACGACCCTGGGTTCGGTGGCGATGGCCCTGGCCAGCGCGACACGCTGCTGCTGCCCGCCGCTGAGCTGTTCGGACCGGCGATCACCGAGCCCCTCCAGGCCGACCAGCCCCAGCAAGTCGTCGGCTCGGTTGCGGCGTTCGGGCTTGGCCACCCCTCGCATGCGGAGGCCGTAGGCGACATTGTCCCGAATGTTCAAGTGCGGGAACAGCGCGTAGCTCTGAAACACCATGGGCGTGCCCCGCCGGTGGGGGGGAACCGCGGAGACATCCTTGCCAAAGAGCTTGACCGTCCCGACAGTGGGTGCCTCGAGTCCGGCGATCATGCGGACGGTGGTCGTCTTGCCCGATCCGCTGGGCCCGATTATGGAGAAGAACTCCCCCTGGCGCACAGTGAAGGAGACCGAGTCCAGCGCCAGAGTGTCGCTGAAGCGGCGGGATACTTCGTCGAATTCGACCACGGCGGCAGGAGTCTCGGATTCCCCCACGTTGTCGTTACCCCTGCCGCATTCTGCACTCGCTGCATGGAAACTGCGTCGCTACATCATCGCTCTCGTGAGCGGGGGCAGGAAAATGACGAGCGAACGTCGGCCGGCGGTCGGCCGACTCACCATGCGAAATTAGTTCTTACAGATCAGGGCATGCAAACCGCGTCCTGGGCGCCTGGACTGCCTGCGTCAATGCCGGGCGAGGTCCCGGACGGCCGATTCGATCGCCGACCGGTCGGGCACGATGACCGATTCCAGGTGGGACGCGAATGGGATGGGCGCTCTCGGCGCGGCCAAGCGACGGATCGGAGCATCGAGAGAGTAGAAGAGTTCCGACGCGGCCCAGGAGCAGACCTCGCCACCCCAGCCGAAGTCGCCGACAGCCTCGTGCACGACGATCAGGCGGTTGGTCCGCTCCACCGACTCCGTCAACGCTTCCCGGTCGTAGGGCCAGATGAACCTCAGGTCCACGACCTCGCAGTCGATGCCCTCCGTGGCCAGAGACTCGGCCGCGGCCAGAGACTCGGCCACCATGCGCCCCGCCGTGACGATCGTTACGGAACGGCCGCTTCTAGCGATGCGCGCGGCGTAGGGGTGGTCGGCGGCCCCGGTTGCCCCGATTTCACCGCTCTCGCGGAAGTAGAGGTACTTGCTCTCGACGAACACCACTGGATTGTCGTCCTGGATCGAGTGCCGCAGCATCCAGTACGCGTCGGCCACTGTCGAGGGCATGGCCACCACCAGTCCGGGCACATGGGCGAACCATGTCTCGAGATGCTGGGAGTGCTGGGGGCCGTGACCGGTCCCGGCATCCGACGGCGTCCGGATCACGATCGGGACCGCGACCTGGCCGCCCGACATGTAGCGGAGTTTGGCCGCGCCGTTGACGATCTGGTCCATGGCGGTGGTGATGAAGTCCATGAACATGATCTCGACCACCGGGCGCAGCCCGGCCATGGCCGCACCGATGGCCCAGCCCACCGTCGCCGACTCCGCCAGCGGGGTGTCCAGCACCCTGCCCTCGAACCTCTCGGCCAGTCCCTGAGTGGCGGTGAACACCCCGCCGAGGGCCTCGATCTCCTGTCCCATGACCACGACGGCGGGATCGGTCGCCAGCTCGTCGGCGAGGGCTCGACGGATTGCTTCGGCGTACTTGAGCTCACCAGCCACGCAGCCGGCCCTCCTGCTCGAACGCTTCCGAATAGACCCCGGTCGTCGCGGATCTGACCGGCGCCGCCTGGCCCTCGAAAGCAGCGTCGATCGCTTCGGCGATCTCGCGAGCGATCCGTTCACGGATCGCGGTCGCGTCCGCCTCGGTCAGTGGCAGGTCCCGCTCAGCGTTGGCGATCGGATCGTGGGTCTGGAGGTACGACTTGCCCAAGTCCTTGGCCAGGTACCGGTAGTCCGGATCGTTGAGGCTGTGGGCTCGTACCCGCCAAGCCTCGATCTCGACGAAGGCCGCCCGGCCGGTGGCCCGTACTTCGTCGATCATCTCGGCGGCCATCCGGTGCACCGCGAACACGTCGTCGCCGGCCACGTACTCGGCCCGCATCCCGAATCCCGCTGCCCAGCCCGCGATCGAGCCCGGTTCACCGAAGGTGCGCTCCACCGGCATCGAGTGGGCTAGATGGTTGTTCTCGCACGCGACCAGCAGCGGCGTGCCCCAGGTCCGTGCCATGCGTAGAGTCTCAGCCAACACTCCCTGGGCTACCCCGCCGTCGCCGACGAAGCTGACCGCCACGAGGTCCTTGCCCAGTCGCCTTGAGGCCCAGGCCGCGCCGGCGGCCCAGGGCACGCCGCCGGCAACGATCGCGTTCTCCCCCAGGAAGCCGCAGGCAACATCGTGCAGGTGCATCGAGCCGCCTTTGCCGCCGGAGGATCCCTGCTGCAGGCCAAGCAACTCGGCGATGATTGTGGTAGGGCGCATGCCCTTCGCGATCGCATGACCGTGGCCCCGGTGGGTGGAGGTGACCAGGTCAGTCGGCCGGAGGCAGCCGATCACTCCGGCCGCAGCTGCCTCCTGTCCCATCGAGGAATGGAACGATCCGTGCATCCGCCCGCCGTAGTGCAGCGACTCGATACCCGTCTCCAGCTCGCGGATCCGCACCATCGTCTCGTAGAGCTTGAGACGGTCTGAGGGGGTATCCCCCACTGGCATCTCGGAGGGGTTCGTCATTCAGGCTTCTGTCTGAGCCTGCGGCGGGTCTCCAGCGTCGCTTCGATGTCGACACTGTGGTCGCTGTGCAGCACGACGCCGTACTCGGATTCGGCCGCCGCCGCGGTCACATAGCCCTCCACAACATCGGACGCCACCCGCTCGGGCTCGCGGTCGAGCGGGTCTCCGTAGCCGCCACCGCCGGTGGTGGTGTTCTCCACGACCGTGTCCCGGGGTACGACCTGCCCGGCGAACTTGGATGGTGAGACCGTCCCGAAGGCTTGGGTCGCATGCACGAACTCCGTCGCCCCGGGAAGCTTGACCCTGAAGTCGTTGTAGTGGCCGCCGGCCGATGGCAGTGGGGGCTTTCCTCCCCCTGTGCCCGGCGGGGGGTGCCGGAAACGATCCGCGATCAGGTTGATCGAGCTGGAGACGGACAGAGCTCGCATGCGTTGGCGGATCCCGAGCCCGCCTCGGTTGTAGCCCGGCCCGCCGCTGTTCTCGTTGATGCAGTACTCCTCGTAGCGCCACGGGAAGCGGCTCTCGAAGATCTCGACCGGCTGGTTCATGTCGTTGCCGACCGGGTTGATCTGCGCGGTCAGCCCGTCGCCCGAGGCCCTGCCCCCCCAGCCGCCTTCGTGGTAGACGTAGATGATCGAGTACTCGTCCAGCTCGGGGTGCTGGCTGCCCCCGGTGAAGTTCTGGCAGGTGCCGAAGCAGGCTCCCATCACCCGGTCGGGCACCGCCTGAGCGAAGCAGGCGAGCAGCACGTCCATAATCCGCGACGAGGTCTCGACGTTGCCACCGAACACAGCCGCGGGTGACTCGGCGTTGACCACGCTCCCGGGCGGGGCCACGATCCTGATCGGGCGGAATGCACCGTGGTTGGACGGCATATCCGGGTCCGACACCTGGAACAGCACGGTGTACACCTGCGAGGCGGTCACACCGTAGGTGGCGTTGATGGGCCCTTGCACCTGCGGGTCGCAGCCACTGAAGTCGGTGGTGATGGTGTCGCCGTCTATGGTGAGGCGGCACTGCACCCTGACCGGGTCCAGCGTCGTGCCGGCGTCGTCCAGAACGTCGTCAGCCTCGAAGGTGCCGTCGGGAAGGGCCGAGATCATGGCCCGCATGCGGCGCTCGCTGTAGTTCTTGATCTCCTCGTTGGCTTCCACGAAGGTGTCGGGGCCGTACTTGCGGCAGTACTCCTGCACCCGGCGCTCGGCCACCTTGAGCGATCCGAACATGGCTCTGAAGTCTCCGTGGACGATCTTGGGAACCCGGATATTGGCCAATATCAGGTCCCAGACGTCGGAGACCGGCTCGCCCCGGCGGTAGACCTTGACCGGGGGCACGATGAGCCCCTCTTGGAAGATCTCGGTGGCATCGCCGGGAAAGCCGCCGGGGGCGGAACCGCCGACATCGATCTGGTGGCCCCGCACTGCGGGGATGGCCACCAACCGGTTCTCGTAGAAGACGGGCGCCATCATTGTGAAGTCGGTCAGGTGGGTGCCGCCCCGGAAGGGGTCATTGTGCAGGATGACGTCGCCCTCGTCGAGGTTGTCGAGGCCGATCTCCTTGACCGTCCACTCGACGGTGTATGGCATCGAACCGAGATGGACGGGGTTGAACTCCGCCTGGGCCACCATCTCGCCGGTCCCGTCGAACAGTGCGCACGAGAAGTCGAACCCTTCGCTGAAGATGGGCGAGTAGGCGGTGCGCGATAGCGCGTGGCCCATGCTGCGGCACAGGGCCACCAGCCCCTCGCGGATCACCTGGAGTGTGACTTGGTCGATCATGCTCACCCGCTCTCAGCCACGCTGACCACGATGTTGCCGAGGTCGTCGATGGCGGTGCTGTCATTGGTGCCCCGGACCACCACGGTGGAGTCGGGCTCCTCGATGATCAGGGCACCGGGATGGGCCCAACCCACGGGCAGGGTGCTCCGGTCGAAGACGGGTGCCTCGATGATCTGGCCGGACGACGAGAACAACTGCCGGCTGCCCTTGGCCTCGGCGCTTCCTTGGGGCCCGGGCGGGGTGAACTCCGGCTTCCCGGTGGCTGCGATCACCGCGAGCCGCAGGCTGACGAACTCCAGCGCCTCGTCCTCCTTGTGGTGCCCGAACAGCCGGAGATGCTCCCCGTGGAAGTTGTCGACGACCCGCTCGATGGTGGCTTCGGTGACCTCCCCCGGCGGGAAAGGCACGTTCACTTCGAAGTTTTGGCCGCTGTAGCGGACATCGGCGGTGAACTGCATCATCGGCGGAGCGGTGACCCCGATCCGGCTCATCGCGGCCTCGCCCTCGGCGACGAGTTCCTCCGACAGCGTCGTGAGCGTAGCCAGGTCAAGCTCCTCCATGCGGCGCAGATAGCTGCGCACGAAGTCGAAGCGGATGTCGGCGCACAGTCCGCCGAACGCGCAGAAGGCGCCCGGGAACCGCGGCACCAGCACGGTGCCCACACCGAGTTCTCGCGCCAGCTCGACCGCGGAGACCGGTCCGGCTCCCCCGTAGGCGATCATGGCGTAGTCGCGGGGGTCGTAGCCCCGCTGGGTGGAGACGATGCGCATCGCGCCGACCATGGTCGCCTCCGCGACCCGCACGATCCCGAGCGCGGCCTCAGTCGTAGTCATGCCGACGGGACCGGCGATCTGGCCGCTGATCGCCTCCCGGGCCGCCTCGGCGTCGAGTTCGACCCGGCCGCCGAGGAAGTAGGCCGGGTCGATGAGCCCGATCGTCACGTAGGCGTCGGTGAGGGTGGGCAGCGTCCCCCCCTTGCGGTAGCAGACCGGGCCCGGCTCTGATCCGGCCGAGTCGGGTCCGACCTGTATCAGGCCGCCCGGATCGACCCGGGCAATGCTCCCGCCTCCGGCCCCGATCGACTTGACGTCGACCAGCGGGATCTTGAAGGGGATGCCCCATTCGATAAATCCCTCGGTGGTGCGCGATGGCACCCCGTCCTCGATCAGGCTCACCTCGAAGCTCGTGCCGCCCACGTCGATGGCCAGCAGGTTCCGGTAACCACTCTGAGCCCCCAGGTGGGCGGCTCCGATGACGCCGCCCGCGGGGCCCGACTGCAGGGTGCGCACCGGCGTGGCCTTGGCCTCGGCCACAGGCACGATCCCGCCGCCGGAACTGATGACGGTCACGCCGCACTCCATGCCCCCCGATGCCAGGCGGGTTTCGAGGTTCTCGAAGTAGGCGCCCATCACCGGCTTGACATAGGCGTCGATCACAACGGTGCTGGAGCGCTCATACTCTCTGATCTCGGGGAGGATCTCGCTGGAGATAGAGACCGGGACTTCCGGCCACACCCGGCTGATGACGTCGCGGGCCTGACGCTCATGGACAGGGTTCATGAAGGAGAACAGGAAGCACACCGCGATGGACTCCACCGCGGCGGCCTTCATCTCTGCGACCGTCGCGGCCAGGGCCTCGGTGTCGAGTGGGGTTACCACCCGGCCCCGGTAGTCCACCCGCTCGGTCGCCTCGAAGCGCAGGCGCCTGGGCACTAGCGGCACCGGGCTCGCCCATTGCAGGTCGTAGTGCCGTTCGCGGTTGATGCGCATGATCTCCAGCGTGTCCCGGAACCCGGCCGTCGAGATCAGGCCAACCCGTCCTCCCTTGCGCTCGACCACCGCGTTGGTTGCGGTTGTCGTGCCGTGCACGAACTGGCTGACGTCACCGAGGGAAACCCCGCCCTCGGCCAGCACTTCGAGGACGCCGTCGGTGCGATCGGCCGGCGTGGTGAACGACTTCGACATGGACAGTTCCCCGGTCGCGCTGTCGACGGTGACCAGATCGGTGAATGTCCCGCCGATGTCGACGCCGATCCGGAGCGGCTTGGCTAGCGTCACGAATAGGCGCCCGTGCCGATGGCCGCGCTCAAGCCGCCCAACCAGGCCCGGGCGGCCGGCAGCTGGCTGACGGGCCTGATTCCCGGTGGGGCATCGATCACGGTCGGGATGCTGTTGACCAGGTGCGCGGATGTCGCATAGAGGGCATCGTTGCCGGGGCGGAAACGCATGTGGATGGGATGCTCGCCCTCGATGTCGACGGAGTCGCCGACCTCGTGCCCTGCTTCGGTGGGGCGCAGGTGCAGGAGGAGGTCAAGGGTCATGAACTCGGCTCCGTTGACGCGGCCTCTCGCGGTGTGCAGGAAGCCCTCCGTTGAGCCGGTCGGCACTGCTCCATACAGTGTGGGGGCATCGTCGGTGGCGACGTAGGGGATGAACTCCTGGGTGACCGGGCCGTCGAGTTCCAGGCCGAGCCCCTCGACGACCATGCGGATGGACTCCGGGAATCCGACATGGCCAGCGATGGAGCCCTCGGCGTGGCCCGCGTTGAATTCGTCGAGGGTGTAGCCGATTCCCAGACGACGGTGAATGTTCCGGCCGAAGCCGGACACGTCGACGACTCGCCGTCCGTTGATCTTGCCGATGTCCCAGCACAGGCCGCTGGCGGCTAGCACCAGGAAGTCGAAGATGAACCCGGGGTTGACCCCCGTCCCCAATACTGACGCCCCGCCCCGCCGGGCTGCTTCGTCGATACGGTCCCAGTCGGCCTCCCGACCTGGCTCGCGATGGGCGAGTTCCTCGCACGCCGAGACGAAGTTGACACCGGCCTCGACACAGGCGACGACGTCATCGACGATGAGATGCAGGAACGAACGGGACCCGTCGATGACGGCCATCGGGGCCATGGCCAGCAGTTCGGGCAGCGCGCCGACCACCGGAATCGGCTTGTCCGACGCCACGCCGGCTATCTCGGCCATGTCACCGCCGATGGCGTCGGGGTCCGCACTGCAGACTCCGACGAGCTCGTAGCCGGAGCGATGGTTCAGCAGCAGCCGGGCCGCGTGACGGGCTACTCCTCCGGATCCGACCATCCCGATGGGAATCATCCGGTCTCCCTCTCGTCGAGCCCCACGCATGATACGCAGCCAGCATTGCGGCCTTCCAAGGTCAGCGAGGAAAGTACGAGCCCCGGAAGGTGGTCGATGGAGGTCGCTCGGCCGCTAGGTACCGAAGTCGTCGGGCACGTGGATGGGCATGTCGGTCTTGGCCCACTGCTTCACGGTGTCGGCCACCTGAGAGGCCTCCTTGGCCGGCAGTGCGGCCACGATGGATCGGCCCAGCGCCTCGAACACCGGGATCTCATCGTCGGCTAGAGCCGGCATCGGCACCTTGCGGGCCATGGCCGTGTCCAGGGCCGGGGCCAGGCGTTCCAGCTTGGCTCGGTCCCGCTCCGGCTCGCCCTCGGCGAACTCGTCCATGATGTCGGCCGCGAACAGTTCGAGAGTCTCGCAGATGTGGTCGTGGCGGTTGTTGCCTCCCTGCTGGATGAACACCACCTGGTCGACGCCGGCCTCGGCGAAGCCGCGAAGGTGGGCCCGGACCTGTTCGGGAGTGCCGATGCCGCTCTGTTCCCCCCGGTCCTCCATAGTGGGCCTGGCCTTCAGGTAGTCGGCCCAGATGTCGGTGCGGCCCGGCTTGTGCCGGCCGAAGATGTAGTGGTGACCGAGCCCGTAGCCGAAGAACTGGAAGCCGTCGAGGCCCCGGCGGCGGGCCTCGGTGGCGTCCGGATGCACCGACAGTCCGGTGACCATGGCGATGTTGGGGTTGATCGCGTGACCGATGGGCACGCATTCGGTCGCCAGGATCCGGTAGTAGTCCTGCACCCACGCGGCCGCGTCCTGCGGGTCGACGAACGAGAAGGTGAGCGCCCCCATGCCCAGCCGGGCGGCCAGCTTGATGGTCTCCCGGTTGGAGCAGGCCACCCACAGCGGGGGATGGGGCTTCTGCACCGGCTTGGGCACCACGTTGCGGCACGGCATCGAGAAGAAGTCGCCGTCATAGCCGGGGTAGGGGTCCATGGCCATCATGTTGCAGCACTGCTCGACGGCCTCCTGCCAGGCCGGGCGCTTGCTGTCTACGTCGACGCCGAAGCCCCCGAGCTCCAGGATCGATGACGACTCGCCGGTTCCGAAATCCACCCGGCCGCCCGATACCAGGTCGAGGGTGGAGACTCGCTCGGCGACGCGGGCCGGGTGGTTGTAGCCGGGAGGCATCAGCACGATCCCGTGACCGAGACGGATCCTGGTGGTGCGCTGGCTGCAGGCGGCCAGGAACACCTCGGGCGCAGACGAGTGGGAGTACTCCTCCAGGAAGTGGTGCTCCACCTCCCAGGCGTGATCGAAGCCGAGCCTGTCGGCCAGCTCCACCTGCTCGAGCGCCTCGTTGAACAGCCGCTGCTCGTCGCCTTCGTGCCACGGCCGGGGAAGCTGGTGTTCGTAGAAGATCCCGAACTTCACGGCCGTGACCCTACGAGATGTCTCAACGGATGCCGCTCATCTAGACCATTTCCCCGGCAACACCTGGCGGCGGGGGTAGATGATGGTGAACAGCACGAGATTGCAGAGGTACCCGCCGGTGCACAGCACCCACACCCGCTTGAAGGCGGCCAGCTCAGCGGCGGGGCTGGGCGGCCGACCGATCAGGGCGAAAGCAACCGCGATGGCGAACGCGACCGACAGCTGGAAGAAGGTGGTGCGACCGGCCGTGGCCATGGCGTAGCGCTGCGGAGGGATGTCGCGCAGTGCCGCCCCCACCAGTTGCGAGAAGCCGGTGCCGGCCGACACTCCCACCAGCACGGTGGCGACGAGGAGCCGACCGAGCGAGGGCTCGGTGGAGATTGTGAACAGGAGCCACAACAGCCCCGCCACGCCGCAGGCCGATCCCACGGTGAGCAGGGGCGAGTTGCCGATCCGGTCCGCCAGCCGCCCAGCTTGCGGAGCGACCAGGAACGACACCAGAGGACCTATCGAATACGCGAGGCCGGTCTCCAGTGCCGACCACCCCCAGACTTCCTGGATGAAGGATGGGAGCGGCACCAGCAGGGCGAAGAAGCCGAGGGCGAAGAACAGCGAGCCGACATTGCCGAGCACGAACGAACGGATGCGTAGCAGGTCGAGGTCGAACAGCGGTGCGGGGTGGCGCCGGCTCCGCCAGGCGAAGGCTGCCACCAGCAGGGCCCCGATCACGAATGAGCCGACGGTCGGCGCCGATCCCCATCCCCACGCCTCACCCTGGACGATTCCGAGGATGACCGCGCCGACGCCCACCGAGGCCAGAGGCACGCCGATCATGTCCACCCTGGTCTCGGGTGCCTCCCCGGGCCCGAGCGGCCCGCGAGCGGAGCGAACGGGAGCGGGAGAGCCCAGGCTCTCGGGAAGCACACGGGCCCCGACCACCAGAGCGGTCAGAGCTACTGGCACATTGACATAGAACACGGCTCGCCAGCCGAAGGCCTCGATGAGTACCGCTCCCAAGGCCGGCCCCAACGCGGCGGCCAGCCCTCCCGTTGCGCCCCAGACACCAATGGCGGTTTGGTGCCGGCTCCGGGGAAAGGCGTCGAGCAGCAATGCCATTCCTGCGGGGTACTGCATGGAGCCGCCGATGGCCTGCAGAGCCCGGGCCGCTATCAGCATCTCGATGCTGGTGGAGGCGCCCGCAGCCACCGAGCCCAGCGCGAACAGCGCCAATCCGGAGCGGAAGACCCGCCGGCGGCCGTAGCGGTCGGCCAGCCAACCCGACAGCAGCAGCAGCGCCGCTACCACGATCGAGTATGCGTTCACCACCCAGGACAGTGCCGCCGGGGTGGTGCCCGTCAGCGCGGCGCGGATGTCGGGCAGCGCCAGCGCGATGATCGTGAGTTCCATCGCGACCATGAACACGGCCACCGACACGACCGCGAGCGTCATCCACGCCGATCGGGAGACCGGTTCCATCGCCGGCAACTCTACGGCGACCCGCCCCGGCTCTAGAGACCTTGCGAAGAGGAGGCGCTAGGCTCTACTGTAAGGAAAGAGTCACTACTCTGATTAGACATCCGCAGGGGTACCGCGCTATGGTTGGGTCCGACTCGATGCACATTGGCAGGATCTGCGCCCGTGGCGCTACGGTTTCGCCGCACAAGCAACCAGCCCGATAGGGGGAAAAATGGCCACTGACCTTGAGAGGTTCGTCAACGCCGACGGACGCGAGGAGCAGATCCGTGACGTGGAGGCCCGCATCGAGCGGGACGACATCCGGTACCTGTACTGCCAGTTCGTCTCGGTGACGGGACGGATCATGGGCAAGGGAATCCCGGCCAAGCACTTCGGCATGATCGCCCGCAAGGGCTTCCAGCTCGTCTACGGCTCCACCGCCAACCTCTTCATAGACCGCCACGGCAACTACATCGGGTACGGCCCCGAGGCCCGCGAGCTCGTCGGCATCGGCGAGCCCGAAACGTTCATGCCCCTGCCCTGGGACACCAAGACGGCCCGGGTGTGGTGCACGCTGTTCCGAGGCCGTGAGGAGGAGGTCGACGGCGGCGCCTACCTGACCTCGGACTGCCGCGGCAACCTCCGGCGCCTCCACGCCGACTTCGAGGCCAAGCACGGGCTGCACCTGCGGGCCGGCTGCGAGCCCGAGATGATGTGGCTCAAGGCCGACGCCGACGGTAAGCCGACCGTGGAGGGCATGACCAAGCCCAACTGCTACCACATCGACCAGTTCGCCGAACTCCAGCCCCTCATCCACAGGGTGATCGAGTACTGCGAGGCCATGGGCCTGGACATGATCCAGGGCGACCACGAGGACGCCCCCGGCCAGCTCGAGCTGAACTTCAACTTCGACCGGGCCGAGCTCACCGCCGACCGGCTCACCACCTACCGCCAGGTCTGCAAGCAGGTGGGCCGCGAGCTCGGGGCCTTCCCCTGCTTCATGCCCAAGCCGTTCATGGGGGTGTCGGCCAACGGCTGCCATCACAACATCTCGCTGTGGGACGCCGATGGCAACAACAAGTTCATGCCCGAGGGCGACAATCCGCAGATGCCCGGCCCGATCGGCATGAAGGCCATCGGCGGGATCCTGGAGCACGTGCGGGCCCTGACCTGCCTCACCTCCCCGACGGTCAACTCCTACCGCCGTCTGTGGGACACGGGCTTCTGGGCGCCGGTGTTCGCGGACTGGGGATTCCAGAACCGCACCACCGCGCTGCGGGTCAGCGCCCCGGGCCGCTTCGAGTACCGCTCGGTGGACAGCGCGGTCAACCCGCACCTGTCGTTCGCGGGCCTGCTGCAGGCCATGGACGACGGTCTGGACCGCAGCCTGGACCCGGGCGAGCCCGAGGAGCGCAACATCTACGAGGCCATGGAGGCGGGCAAGGCCGTCGAGAAGATTCCGCTCACCCTGGGCGAGGCCCTGGAGGCCCTGCGCAACGACGAGGTCGTCATGCGGGCCCTGCCGGGCGAGATGAGCAACGTGTTCTTCCACTACAAGGGCGACGAGTGGGAGCGGTTCCTGGCCACCGTGACGGATTGGGACGTGGAGGAGTACCTGGACGTCCTTCCCTAGCGGCCCTGAAGCCTGAGTGAACGGAACCCAAGCAGACAGGACTCAAGACAACTTCCAAAAGGGGGTAGAACCATGTGTGGCATAGCCGGCGTGATCCACCGGGACGGAACCGCCGATGTCGGGGCCGAACTCACGGCCATGCTCCAGTCGATGAAGCACCGCGGGCCGGACTCCACCGGCTACGCGGTGTACGGGCCGGCCGACGACCTGGTCGTGATCCGGTTCGTGCTAGCTGAGCCCAACAAGAGCACCGGCTTCGGGATGGAGGAACGACTGGAGCGCAACCGGGCCGAGGTGGAAAGCCGCTTGGCCAAGATCGGCGCCGAGGTGGCCACCGTCACCAGCGACACCGGCTACGCCTTCCGGGCCACCATCCGCTACGGCGGCGACCTCAAGGCTCTGGCCGACTACCTCGAGGACGTGCCCGGCTGCGAGGTGCTGTCGCTGGGAAGCTCGCTGGAGATCATCAAGGACCTCGGCGACGCGGAGACGGTCAGCGGCCAGTACAACTTGGGCTCGTTCCAGGGCACCCACGGCATCGGCCATGTGCGCATGGCCACCGAGTCGGAAGTCGACCTGGCCAGCGCCCATCCCTACTGGGCCTACCCGTTCGCCGACGTGGCCGTGGTCCACAACGGACAGCTAACCAACTACCACCAGTGGCGCCGGCGCCTGGAGCAGCACGGACACCGCTTCCAGAGCGAGTGCGACTCCGAGATCATCGCGGTGTACCTGGCCGAGTACATGGCGCGGGGGCTGTCGCTGGAGACGGCCATGAAGCACAGCCTCGACGACCTCGACGGTGTGTTCACCTACGTGTGCGTAACCGGCAACGAACTGGGCATCGCCAAGGACGAGATGGCGGCCAAGCCGCTAGTGCTGTTCGAGTCCGACCCGTTGGTGGCCGTGGCTACCGAGGAGGTCGCCATCCGGGCTGTTGTGAAGCGCGAGGTCGAGACCCGAGATCCCTACGAGCGCGAGGTGCTGGTATGGCAGGTCTGAGTTCGCGCCGCGGCAACGGAAGGGAGCGCTGATGCCCGGTTCAGGTTCACGCAGCGGCGTCAGCTACGACGCCCGGGGGCTGGTCGAGCCCCATGCCGACATGCCCGACAACATCGAGGTGGACGGAGGCCGGGCCCGCTTCGACGCGGCCGACCTGACCATCCGGCAGATCAACATGGCGCTGCGCAAGCTCATCTACAACGACGGCGTCACCGACGTGACCGTGCTCAACCCGTCGTCCAAGCACTCGCTGGCAGTGGGCATCCTCAAGCGCTGCCGGATCCACTTCGAGGGCAGCCCCGGCTGGTTCGCCTGCGGGCTCATCGACGGCCCCGAGGTGACCATCAACGGCCGGGTGGGCTGGTCGGTGGCCGAGAACATGATGTCGGGAGTGGTGACCATCGAGCGCAGCGCGGGCTCGCTCACCGGCGCGGCCATCCGCGGCGGCGACCTGATCGTCAAGGGCGATGTCGGGGCCCGCACCGGCATCGACCAGAAGGGCGGCACCATCATCGTCACCGGTAACGTAGGCATCAACACCGGGTTCATGATGCAGCGGGGCCGCCAGATCATCTGCGGCAACGCCGGAATGAACCTCGGCGACTCCATGTACGACGGTGCCATCTACGTGGCCGGCACGGTGCGCTCCCTGGGCGTGGACTGCGTGCCGGGCGAATGGACCGACGCCGACACCGAGCTCATCGAGCGCAAGTTCCGCATCCACGGGCTCGGCGACCCGCCCGAGTTCCAGAAGTTCGTGTGCGGCAAGCAGCTCCACAACTACGACGCGCTGGAGCCCTCCGAGCGCAAGCTCGTCATCCACTAGAGGCCAGGGGAATCGCCATGACCGAAGTCAACAAGAGCACCGACGTCCTCGGCAAGAGCCGGATCTTCACGCCGGAGGTCATCAACGACATCCATGTGAAGTCCGAGCTCGGTCGCTACCGGATGAGGGGCTTCTCCATCTTCAAGAAGATCCCCCACTGGGACGAGCTGGTGTTCCTTCCCGGAACGCTCACCCGGTTCGTGATCGAGGGATACCGCGAGAAGTGCGAGACCAAGACGGTGATCGGCTCGCGCTTCGCGGCCAAGCCGCTGGAGCTCGAGGTCCCCGTCTACATCACCGGGATGAGCTTCGGCGCGCTGTCGCTGGAGGCCAAGATGGCCCTGGCCAAGGGCGCCTCCATGGCCGGCACCGCCACCTGCTCGGGCGAGGGCGGCATGATCCCGCCGGAGCGCGACCTGTCCACCAAGTGGTACTACCAGATCATCCAGAGCCGCTACGGCTTCAACCCCCACCACCTGATGCTGGCCGACGCGGTGGAGTTCTTCATCGGCCAGGGCTGCAAGGTCGGCCTCGGTGGTCACCTGATGGGCCAGAAGGTCACCGAGCAGGTGGCCGAGATGCGATCGCTGCCCGCGGGCATCGACCAGCGCTCCCCGGCCCGGCACCCCGACTGGCTCGGCCCCGACGACCTGTCGCTGAAGATCCAGGAGGTGCGGGAGGCCACCGACTACCAGATCCCCATCCAGCTCAAGCTGGGCTCGGCCCGGGTCTACGACGATGTGCGCATGGCGGCTAAGTGCGGCCCCGACGTGATCTACCTCGACGGTGCCGAGGGCGGCACCGGCGCCGGACCCCACCTGGCCACCGAGGAGACCGGCATCCCGCTGATGGCGGCCATCCCCGAGGCTCGCCGGGCTCTTGAGGACGTGGGTCTGGCCGACGACATCGACCTGGTGGTGGCCGGCGGCATCCGCAACGGCGGCGACGTGGCCAAGTGCCTGGCCCTCGGGGCCAACGCGGTCGCACTGGGCACCGCCGCTCTGATGGCGCTCAACTGCAACAAGGAGATCCCCGGGGTCACCGACTACGAGGGCACCATCGGCGTGCCCGCGGGCGAGTGCTACCACTGCCACACCGGCCGGTGCCCGGTGGGGGTGGCCACCCAGGACGTGGAGCTGCGCAAGCGCCTCGACGTCGACGAGGCCGCCCTGCGGGTCTACAACTTCCTGATCACGCTGACCATGGAAGTGCAGATGCTGGCCCGGGCCTGCGGCAAGACCGACATCCACTCGCTGGAGCCCGAGGACCTGGCCGCGCTCACCCACGAGGCCGCGGCCATGGCCAAGGTGCCCCTGGCGGGGACCAACTACATCCCCGGCGTAACCGAGGAGCGGACGCTCCAGGAGATCCGGGACCTGTTCGACAAGCACGTCATCGACGGAGGGCTGTGACATGGCAGGATCGGCAAGCACCGGTGAGAGCCCCCGGGAGACCCGCACGGTCGCCATCGACGCCGAGGTGCTGGCCGGGAAGCGCTTCGCATACCAGGAGGACATGTCCCTGGTGGAGGACATCGACCTGCTGGCGGCCACGCCGGGGCAGGACATCAACTGGCTGGAGGACATCACCCTGCTGGAGGAGGACGGCGTGCCCGCGGTGTTCGACCGCTACTCGAACTCGTTCCTCAAGATCTACTTCGACATCCCGGAGGGCCGCGAGGACGAGATCGCCCGCAAGGTTCTCATCAAGCACCTCACCGAGGGCAACTCCTACGGGATCACCCTCAAGGACATCCACTGCAAGTTCCCGCAGGTGGAGCTGGGCCCGTGGGTGGAAGACTCCCCGATCGTGGGCACCGACTGGAAGCAGCCGGTGCTGGAGGGTTGGACCGCCCCCGCCGGCCACTGAGCCTACAGCGGGGTCGAGAATTCAAGGAGGGAAAGAGCAATGGGACTCCCTGCCGCGGCGCGCTATGTGATCATCGGCGCCGGCATCCACGGCCTGTCGACCGCGTGGAACCTGGCCCGCGACCTCAGGTCGTCGGGGCAAGGGTCGGGCGACGACGTGGTCGTGATCGACAAGACCGGTGTGGGCGCGGGCGCTTCGGGCATCGCCTGCGGCGTCGTCCGCAACAACTACTTCCAGCCGGCCATGCGCGAGCTGATGGCTCACTGCGTGGACGTCTGGGAGAGCGACCCGGAGGCCTTCTCCTACCATCCGGTGGGCTACCTCCAGATCAGTCACGAGGCCATGCGGGCCGACGTGGCCTCGATCCACGAGCAGCAGAGGGCTATCGGCTACTCGTCCACCTTCGTTGAGGGCGCGGAAGCCTCGACGTCCTACATGCGGCGCATCTTCGACGACTGGCAGGCTCAGGGCATCACCAGCGTGCTACACGAGCACCGGGGCGGCTACGCCAACAACATGGCGTCGCTCAAGGGGCTGCTCCAGAAGGCCGAGGCCGAAGGGGTCGCGGTGGTGGGCGGCGTGACCGTCACCGGGTTCGACCGGGATGCGTCCGGAGCGGTCACCGCGGTGCTGACCGACCAGGGCCCGGTGGCCTGCGACCATGTGGTGGTGGCGGTGGGGCCATGGGTCCAGCAGATCTGGGCCATGCTCGACCTTCCCTTCACCGTCGACGTGCTCGGCGGCGACGGCCAGTTGCACCGCCGGCCCACCTGGACCTACATGTGCCTGCAGGAGGGCACCCTCGGTGTCGATCCCGGCTTCCTGACCGACAATGACGGCAACATGCCGCCCGTGGTCCACGTCGACACGGACGCGCCTCTCTACGACCCCGACGGGCTGGTCACCGAGGGCCCGTGGGGCATTTACTACAAGCCCGACTTCAGCTTCGGCGGCGTGCAGGGCGGCTACGTGCCCTACGTGGTGGACAAGCCGGCCGAAGAAGTGGCCGTCGACCCCTACGGTCCGGACTCGCCCGACTTCATCGTGGGCGCCGACTTCTACCGCACATGGACCGCGGCGCTGGCCCACTGCCAGAAGCGCTTTGAGGGTAAGTCGCACCTCATGAACACCGAGCCCTCGGGCGGCATCGGCAGCTTCTCGCCCGACAACTTCCCGGTGTTCGACACGTTCTGCGACAACGTCTACTTCGTCGCCGACTCCAACCACGGCTACAAGATGATCGGGGTGGGCACCCTGGTGGCCCGGGAACTGCTGGGCGAGCCCCAGGCCCTTCTCGAGCCGTTCCGGTGGTCTCGCTACGCCGAGGGCAAGCTCCACCCGGTGAGCAACTCCCCATATCCCTGGAGCTGAGCCCGCTTCCGCATACGCGCCGTTCGATGCACGGCGGTACGCTTGATCCGGTTGTGTCAGGTGCAGTACCCGGAAAGGCGCGTCATCGATGGTGCAGGATGACCCCTCAGCGGATTCCGGTGCCGCTGACCGCGTTACATCACTAGTAGTACCTTCCGACTACGTCGAGTCCTACGAACGCGCCCGGCGCGTGGATCCAGAAAGGGCCAGGAACTACATCGTCCACACGATGATCGCCGATCCGGTGTGCGACGAGATGATGGTGCAGCTCGGTGAGGTGCCGCTGCGCGACGCCGACCGGTTCATACGGGCGGCCATCGAGAACCCCGACGATCCCTCGCTGGACGACGCACCGGCTGGCGTGCATGCGTTCATCGAGGAGTTGGAGACCGTCCCGGACTGGGTCGACTACGACGAGTTCGCCGACGGGATCCGCGCCTTCCATCGCGACTCGTCGGCGTGCCTGGCCGCCATGCTGGGAGGGGTGCTGGTCGAGGGGTTCTCGACCACCATCGCCAAGTCCTTCTTCATCACCGGGAGACTGCGCGACCAGGGGGTCAGGCGCCTGCGGCAGAACAACCGTCACATGATCGAGATACTCCTCCCCGGAGGCTTGGAGACTCGGGGCGACGGCTGGAGGCTCTCGGTGCGGATCCGGCTGGTCCACGCCAAGGTCCGGCAGCTCTTCAACGACTCCGATGAGTGGGACTCCGCGGCGCAGGGGGTGCCCCTCAGCGCGGCCCAGGTCGGGTATGCGCTCACCTCGTTCTCCGCGAGGATGCTGCAGCACATGAAGGGCCTGGGCGCCTCCTACGACGACACCGAGCGCGACGGCTTCATGGCCGTCTGGCGGTACTCGGGGTACCTGATGGGGATCCCCGAGACGATCCTCTACCACGACTACGACGACGCCCTGGAGCTGTTCAGGGTGGGCGGGCTGTGCGAGCCCGATCCGGGCATGGAGTCGGTCGTCCTGGCCAACTCGCTGGTGAACTCGGCCCCGGTGGTCGCGGGCATCACCGAGCCGGCCGCCCGCCGGAAGCTCGCCAAGTACGTCTTCTTGGTGTCGCGGGCCATGATCGGCAACCCGATGGCCGACAATCTCCAGTACCCGCCCAACCACACCTTCGGCGTGCTGCCGTGGTTCCGCTTCCAGCGGCGCTACCACCAGTTCCTGAAGAAGCGGTTCCCCAAGCTGTCCAGGGAGTCCAGCTTCACCGCGTTCAACACGCTGCTCGAGGTGTCGGCGCTGCAGGAGCTGGACATCGACTACAAGCTCCCCGACCACATACATTCCGAGGAGTCCCGCTGGTGGTGAGGCGGGGAGCGGGCGACCCTTGGCCGACCGGTAGGGGCTGATGTACGTCCGGCTGGCTCGCTGGTGCTTCGCCCACCCGTGGTGGGGCGTGGTCACATGGCTCCTGATCCTGTTCGCGATCCTGGGTATCGCCAGGAACCTCGGGGAGGCCTACAGCGGCGACCTGGCCATTGCCGGCACCGAGAGCCACGACGGGAACGACCTCCTCAAGCGCCATTTCTCCGGCGCGGGTGCTGGCCCCGGCGGGACCATCGTGTTCCGGGCGGAGCAGGGGGTCGACGATCCTGCGGTGAGAGCTGCGATGGACGACCTGTTCGATCGGGTGAGGGCGCTGGAGGAGACCAGCTTGATCTCGCCCTACGACCCGCTGGTAGGACCGCTCCGCATCGCCCGTGACGGCCCCGAGGCGGGCCGGATCGCATACGCCGACGTGAGCCTGGAACCCGGCACGAGCGGCACTGAGGCCCAGGACATGGGGAGGACCATCGAGGGCCTGATCGAAGAACTCGACCTGCATTCCATCGATGGGCTCGATGTTCAGGTCGGCGGCATCTGGTTCGCAGAGTTGCGGCCGCCCGAGTCCGAGGCCATCGGGTTGGCCTTCGCCGTCTTCATCCTGATCGCCGTGCTGGGCTCGGTGGTGGCCATGGGAGTGACCGTCGGCGCGGCGCTGGTCACCGTCGGGATCGGCGCAGCGGCCATCATCGCCTTCAGCAACTTCATGACCGTGCCCGACTTCGCGCCGGCCATCGGCTTGATGATCGGGCTGGGGGTGGGGATCGACTACGCCCTGTTCATCATCACCCGCTACCGGGACGCTCTGGGCGAGGGTCACGGGCGTGAGCAGGCGCTAGTGGTGGCGCTCGACTCCGCCGGCAGGTCCGTCATCTTCGCGGGAGCGACCGTCGTCGTGTCGCTGCTGGGGATGCTGTTCATCGGCATCCCGTTCGTCACCGGTTTCGGAGTGGCCGCAGCCGCCACAGTGGCGGTGGTGATGGTCGGATCGGTGACGCTGCTGCCCTCGCTCATCGTCCTGCTGGGCGACCGCATGACCGTCACCCGCGTCCGGGGAATGGTGGCCGCCGTCCTCCTGAGCGTGTCCCTGTTCGGATTCGGGGCCGGTATCGAGCCACTGGCCGGAGCCTTGCCCGCGGCGATCATCGTGCTGGTGATCGGACTCTTCGGGCGGGACCGCAACCCGCTGCGAAGGCGCTTGGAGCCACGTCAGGTCCGGCCGCTGCGTGAGACCGGGTGGTACCGCCTGAGCCGCACCGTGCAGGCCCGGCCCTGGGTGTTCGCCGTCGGCGGCACCCTGCTCCTGCTGCTGCTGGCCGCGCCGGTGCTGGCTCTGCGGTTCGGCTTCGCGGACGAGAGCAACTACGCCGCCGAAACCACGACCCGGAAGGCCTATGACCTGCTGGTCGACGGCTTCGGAGTGGGCGCCAACGGTCCCTTGCTGGTGGTGACCGAGGTATCGGGAAGCTCCCAGATGGCCGAGCTGAACCGTCTGGGACAGGCCCTAGCGGCTACCGACGGAGTCGTATTCGTCAGCCCGGCCATCCCGAACAGCCCGCTGGCGCCGACCGCAGCCGCCATCGAGGTCCGGCCGGCGACCGGGCCTCAGGCCGCCGAGACCGAGGAGCTCGTCAAGCATCTCCGCGCCGCGGTGATCCCCGCAGCCACCGCGGGCACGGGCCTGGAGCCCGCGATCACCGGGCTGGTGGCGGTGAAGGCTGATGTCAGCGACTTCCTGAAGTCGCGCACCGCGGTCTTCTTCATCGCGGTGCTGGGCGCCTCGTTCCTGTTGCTGATGGCCGTGTTCCGCTCGCTGGTAGTGCCGCTCAAGGCGGTCATCATGAACATGCTCTCGATCGGCGCGGCCTACGGCGTTCTGGTGGCCGTGTTCCAGTGGGGCTGGCTGGGCGGTCTCGTGGGAGTCGAGCCGGGACCGATCGAGCCGTTCATGCCGATGATGCTGTTCGCGGTGCTGTTCGGCCTGTCGATGGACTACGAGGTCTTCCTGCTGTCGCGGATGAAGGAGGAGTTCGAGCGCACCGGCGACGCGGTGAACTCCGTGGCCGACGGCCTCGCCGCCACGGCCCGGGTCATCACGGCCGCCGCGCTGATCATGGTGTTCGTGTTCGGGAGCTTCGTGCTTGAGGACCAGCGCGCCATCAAGATGTTCGGTCTCGGCCTGGCGGCGGCGGTAGCCGTCGACGCCAGCCTCGTCCGGATGCTCATCGTGCCTTCGACCATGGAGTTGCTCGGGGCCCGCAACTGGTGGCTGCCGGCCTGGCTGGACCGGATCCTGCCCAACCTCGACGTCGAGGGGAGTGCCGAGCGCTCGACCTCCTAGACCCAGGTGTCGCCGTCGGTGGCGCTGGCCTCCGCGGGTGCCTCCATCGGCAGGGTGATGATCATCTCGGTGAACTCGCCCGGCTCGGACTCGACGGCGATGTTGCCGCCGTGGCGGCGCACGATGTCGCTCGAGATTGAGAGGCCCAGCCCGGTGCCCTGATCGGTGGGCTTGGTGGTGAAGAACGGGTTGAAGATCTTCTCGATGACGTCGGGTGGCATCCCGGTGCCGTTGTCGCGGATGCGGACCTCGATGTGCTCGTTGGACCGCACCGTCTTGAGCCAGATGGTCGGCTGGAATGCCTCATTGCCGGCCGCGATCTCGGAGAGGTGGCGCTCCTTGGTTGCATGGCCGGCGTTGGTCACCATGTTCAGGAAGACCCGCCCCAGATCCTGGGCGATGACCGTCAGCGAGCCGACGTCCGGGTCGAAGTCCTGCTGGATGTCCAGCTGGAAGTCGGGATCCAGTGCCCTGGCGCTGTGGAAGGACAGCTGGGCGTGCTGCTCGATGAGGCCGTTGATGTCGGTGAGCTGCCACTCACCGGAGTCGCGGCCCATCATGAGCATGTCGCGCACGATCCGGTCGGCCCGCTCGCCGTGGGAGCGGATGCGCTCCACGTTGCCGGTCAGATCGCCCGCGATCTCGTTGATGTAGTCCTTGTTGTCGTCGCTGAGATCGCCGCCGATGTCCTCGAGCAATTCCTTGAGCTCGTCGATGAGCTCCCCGGAGGCCTCTGCGAAGTTCTTGACGAAGTTCAACGGGTTCTTGATCTCGTGGGCGACGCCGGCGGTGAGCTCGCCGAGGGCGGCCAGCTTCTCTCGTGTCACTATCTGGTCCTGGGCCTTGTGCAGCTCGGCCAGGACCCCTTCGAGCTCTTCGTTCTTGCCCTGCAACTCGTCGGCGAGCTGCTCCACCAGGTTGAGGCGCTGCACCTCCAGGGCGTGGCGCCGGAACACCTCCAGCGTGGCGGCCATGTCGGCGACCTCGTCCCGGCCGCTGATCGGGACGATCACCTCGAGGTCGCCGCCGGCCATCCGGCGCATCCAGTCCGACAGCAGGCCGATGCGTCGCACCAGGACTCTGCCGACGAACAGCCAGACGATCAGGAGCGCCCCCAGGACGCTCACAGCGCTGATCGCCAGCAGGATCGACCGGGCCGTGGTGATGGCCTGCTCGGACGCGTCGGTGGCCTCCGCGGCTCGTGCCTGGGAGTCACGCACCAGGTCGTCGACTTCCTCTACCAGCGTCCGCGCCAGTTCGTTGTTCTGGACGAGCAGTTCCTCATTGCGTTCCAGGATCGCGAACTCACTCGCAGCCAGGTTGAAAGAGTTGTTGGTGCCGAGCCCCAACTCGTCGATTCGTGAGAAGATGGGTGCCGCGTCGGCGTGGAACCGCGTGCCCGCCAGCGTCGCCAAGTTCCGCTGGATCCGGCTGGCGGCCACTTCGAATCGTTCCCTGAGCGGCTCCAGCAGACTCTCGTCGGAGAGGGTGAACGCGGTCGCCAGCAGGTCCGAGGCGATGTTGGCGTCAGCCTCCAACTCGGCCAGGCGCCGGTACCGGAACACCTCCGCCTCTGAGAAGTGCTCGGATCGGGCGACCGGAGGCTCGTCCAACTCGATGTAGCCCGTGAAGGTGTAGAAGAGCTGATCGTCGATGGCGGGGACCAGCACCGCGCTCACCTGGTTCCGCAACCCCACCAGCTCTCCCTGCTGGGCGACCCGTTGATCAATCAGCTGGAGTCGCGTAGAGACCTCGCTGCGGATCTCCTCGATGTTGGAGATGAGCATGTCGGCGCTCTGTCGGAGCTGTGCGACGCTGGCAGGGTCGCTCTCGCTCTGCTCCAGGACCGCCATCTGATCCTCGAAGGTGAGCACGGTCTGATCCACCCGCTGCCCCTCCTGGAAGAGCTCGAGGGATGACGAGGCCGCGGCCAGGCTGGGGGCTGCGTTGGCCAGGATCCCGCCGTACTGCGCGACGCCGAAAGCGGCGGCAAGTTCGGGCACGCTGCCCTCGTTGACTCGGGCCTGGGCATCGCCGACCCGGTTGAACGAGAACCAGCCGACAAGGCTCGCGGCCAGGGTCATGGCGACCGCCCCACCGATGCCCAGGTAGAGCTTGGTGGAGATGCGCGACCAGATCCCCAGCGACCTGGCGGCCTCGTCAGCGGGTGGGCCTGCGATGGGGTCGTCTGTGGGCGCTGGGCCTGCGATGGGGTCGTCTGTGGGCGCTGGGCCTGCGATGGGGTCGTCGATCATTCGATCACCCATATGGCGGTCTCGTGCAACGTGTGCACCGGGTGGTACTCACCGTCGGAGCCGATCACCGTCAGGAACACCTCGTCGGAGCCCTGGTTGTCGCCTTCTCCGAACTGCAGCTCGAATCCGTCGATGTCGTAGCTCCCGCGGTCGATCAACTGGTCGAGCAGGCAGGATCGCTGGACGTCCGCACCGCACTCCTGCAGCGCGCTGATCACCATGCGCCCGGCCAGATAGCCCTCCAGGGACACGAACCCCGGCTCGGCCGCCGGGTCATGGGCGGCCAGGGCCTCCAGATAGGCATGCACGACGGGCAGCGAGTCGTCCTCCGGGAACGGCACCACCTGGGTGACCAGCACTCCCGCTCCGTCCGGTCCGAGCTCCTGGGCCAGCGCGTTGCTGCCGACGAAGGAGACCGTCATGAACACCGGGTCCATGTCGGTGCGGCGGGCCCAGGAGATCAGCCTCGCGACTGGCTCGTAGGCACCGATCATGATCACCGCCTCGGGCTCTCCGAGCCGCAGGTCCAGCAAGGCCGTCTTCACTGCGGTGGTGTTGCGCGGGTAGATCCCGATCGACACCGGCTCCATGTCGCGCCGTGCCAGCGCCGCGACCGCGCCCCGGAAGCCGGCCCGGCCGAACGAGTCGTTCTGGTACATGACACCGACCCGGGTGATGCCCAGGTCGTCGGTGAGCCGGGCGACCATCTCCTCGGTCTCCTGGTTGTACGAGGCTCTCAGGTTGATGATGTTGTCCCACTCGTCGTCGCGCAGGAAGGCTGCGCCGGTGAAGGGCGCGATGTACGGGACCCCGGAGTCACGCGCGATCGGCGTGGCCGAGCGCGACGTCGGCGTGCCGACCGCGCCGATCAAGGCGAACACCTGCTCCTGCTCGATGAGGTGGCGGGTCATCACGATCGCGTCCTCGGGTTCGTACGCGTCGTCCAGGGACTGCAGTTCCAGGACGCGTCCGTGGACGCCGCCCTGCCGGTTCACCTCGTCGAACGCGGCCAGGATTCCAAGCTGCATGTTCTTGCCGAGCTCCTGGGCGGGGCCGCTGAATGCCGCCGACTGCCCGAACAGGATGCGGTCGTCCGATAGGCCGACCATCGACTCCTGGGAGGCGCCGGGCGCGGTGGGCGCCGCAGCAGTGCTGGGACCCGGTCCCTCCTCGATCGCGTCCTCGGATGCGCACGCGGCCAGAAGCAGCGAGGCCGCGAGAGCGAGCCGGATGCCTGCCGTCGGGAGGCGAAGCGGCCGGCTCATTTCACCTTGCGGGCAACGATCCTCAGACGGTTCTGGCCGGACTCCCTGCGGTACTCGACGTCGTCCATCAGGGTCTTCGTGAAGTGCACTCCCAGGCCGCCGATCGGGCGGCTCTCGATCGGCGACGTCAGGTCCGGAGCGGGTGCTTCGGTCAGCGGGTCGAACGGCTTGCCCTCGTCGGTGATCTCGATGACCACCGTCTCGTCGGTGGACGTGACCGCCACCTCCACGTCCCCGGGCGTGTCGATGTACGCATAGTCCACGACGTTCTGCGCCAACTCGTCCACCACCAGGCTGATACGAAAGGTCAGCTCGCCCGACCAGCCGTCCTCCTCGCCCAGTTCCTCGATAGCGGCCACCAGGTCAGCCAGCTCGTTGTAGCTGGTCTTGCGCACCTCACTGTTGGTGTCGGCTCTCAGGAACAGCATGACGGCGATCAGGCTTCTCGACGCAGGACCAGGCAGGTCGTGTCATCGAACTGGGGCACGTCCCCGGCGAACTCGTTCACAAGGTCGATGACCCGATGCCCGGCGTCCTCCGCGTCCTGTGGTGGGTTCTGTTCGAAGGCCTCGCGCAGGCGATGCAGCCCGAGCTGCTCCTCCTCGCTGTTGATCGCCTCGGTCACGCCGTCGGTGTAGAGGACGACGGTGTCGCCGGGCTCCAGCCGGTGTGAATGCTGGTGGTAGTCGAATCCCGGCAGCACCCCCAAGGCAAGGCCCTCGGTCACGGGAAGCTGGGTGGTGGACCCGTCAGCGTGCACGACGAGCGGGGGATCATGGCCGCCGTCGGCGTAGGTCAGTTCTCCGGTCTCGGGGTCGTACACCGCGTAGATCATCGTGACGAACATGCAGGCGTCGTTGTCCTCGTTGAGCACATCGTTCACTTCGGAGAGTGCCTCCCCGGGGCCGTCGGCTCGCATGGCCGCGCCCTTCAGCAGCGTGCGGCTCGACATCATGAACAGCGCCGCCGGGACTCCCTTGCCGGAGACGTCGGCGATGGCCAGTCCCACCTTGCCGTCGGACAGGCCCACCACGTCGAAGAAGTCGCCGCCCACGTTGCGGGCGGGCTGCATGGTGCCGAACAGCTTGTAGTCGTCATTCCGGGCGAACTTGTTGGGAAGAATGGACTGCTGCATCATGCTTGCGACGTTCAGTTCATTCTGAAGCACGACGAGTTTGTCTCTCGCGCTGAGAGCCTCTCGCCACTCACGTATGTGCTGCAGTGTCCGGTCGATCGTGAACTTGAGGTCGTCGAAGTCGACCGGCTTGGTGACGAAATCGAAGGCGCCCCGATTCATGGCGATTCTGATGTTCTTCATGTCGCCGTACGCGGAGATGATTACGGCGCGGATGTCCGGAGCCACGTCCGGGATCCTCTCGAGGAGCGTGAGTCCGTCCATCTTCGGCATGTTGATATCCGACAGCACCATGTCGATCGACTCGTCCATATCGAGAGCCTCTAGTGCTTCGACACCGTTCCTGGCAAAGACGAATTCGTAGACGCCAGTCCGTATGTACCGCCGCATCCTCTGCAGCATCAGAGGCTCTAGATCCGGCTCGTCATCGACTACGAGGATCTTGTGCTTCTGCCGCGATTCGGTCGTCGTCATTCGGGTCCTCTTTCGCGAAGTGAAGTTCTACCTATGCACTAACCGCTGAGAGTGCCTCGGCTTGGGAATGATGAATCTCAATGATCTTGTCGAAGCCGCTGATTTTGAAGACCTCACGAATGGAGTCGTCCATCGAGCAGAGAGCGAACTTCGTTCCAGACTTCTGGAGACTCTTTGCTGTCAGCAGTATGACTCGCATCCCGGCGCTGCTGATGTACGCGACGTCCTCGAAGTCAAGAACCAGCGCTGCGTCGGAGTCCGCCACCACGGCCTCCAACTCGGAGTGGAACTCCCGCGAGTTGGAACTGTCGATGCGGCCGTCGGCCTTCGCGATCACGGTTCCGTCCGCTCGCTCCGCGTTGATCCCCATTCGTGAACTCTCCCTGACAGCAAGATCGCCTGTAGCCGACTCAACTGTACCTGACCATCGGAATCTACCTCAGAGCAAGCGCGGATAGGCGGGAATCCCTCGCGTCGCAACGGCGTCACTCCCGCTCTTGTTCGCTTCGCTCACGGGCCGCTCGGGCCACGGCCTCACGCCGTATGGACCGCATCGGCTTGCCTATTCGCTCGGCCTCTTAGGCCCGGGCACTCGGACCGTAGGTTAGGTGCATCAGATCGCCGTCGGCGAACCGACTCGGTCTGAGCGCTCCGGCGTCGATCCGGGGCGCGCTGCCGACCTGTTCGACGCCGAGCACCTGGGCGGCTACGACCTCGCCGATGCACGGGGACAGCTTGAGCCCGTGCCCGGACAGCCCGACAGCGAGGTACAGCCCGGCGACGTCGGCGAGCTCGGAGGCCCACCCCAGGATCGGGTGGTAGTCCGGCGTGATGTCGTAGGCCCCGCTGATGGTCGAGTCGATCCCGGCGACGGTCAGCGCCGGGAGCCGCTCCGACAGCGCCTTCTCGAGGCGCACCCAGTGCTCACGGTGAGCCTCCGGCGGGGCGTCAGCCAGCGGATCGTCAACCTCGGGCATCTCCGGCGGGTAGGCCACCGCGATGATGCGGCGACCCATGTCGGGGCGGATCACCAGGTTGGAGTTGCCGTCGGTGATGCAGGTATGCAGGGCGCGGGCCCCGGGCTCCTGCTCGAGCGTGACCATGTCGAGGCGCCGTCGCTCGATAGGAAGCCGCACTCCGATCGGATCGAGCAGGTCGGGCGCCCATGCCCCGGTGGCCACCACGACCACCGGAGCCTTGATCTCTCCCGAGTCGGTGGCCACTCCCGCCACCGCTCCGTCGGTGACGAGGATCTCCTGCACTCCGAGCGGGGTCAGCACGCGCGCGCCGTGCCCGGTCGCGGCGCCGAGCCAGCTCAGCACCATCTTCGTGACGTCGATGTACCCGCCCTCCGGCTCGTAGGCGCCGCCCGCCAGGCCGGCGGCATTAACCAGCGGCTCGATGGCCGCTATCTCGTCGGGGCCGACGACCCGGGTGTCCACGCCCAGGCGCTGGCCCAGCTCGACGTTTCGTCGCAAGCCGTCGATCTGGTCGGCGGTGACGATCAGCATGTAGCCGAACCGGACGTACCCGGGATCGCCGTAACCCACCTCGGCGTCCCAGTTCCGGAGGCAATGGAAGCCCCTAAGCGCCATGCGCACCAGGAGCTCGTTCGAGTAGTGCTGACGGATCTGGCCGAAGGTTCGGCCCGAGATCCCCCCGACGGGCGAGCGGGCGTCGACCACAGCTACCCGGAGGTCAGAATGCCGGGCGAGCTGGTAACCGATGCTGGCGCCCGACACACCGGCGCCTATCACGATGACATCGACCTCGGCGGGCGGCGTCCGCATAGCCGCGGATGGTACCGGTGTTCAGCTCCCTGAGAGGGACTTAGCAGCTCGCCGGTGGGAGCGGAGTACGCGCTCGGTGTAGCCGTTGGGCTCCTCCCGAGCGGAGAAGACGAGCTCCAGTGCCGCTTGGAACGGGATGCTGGAGTCGTATTCGGGAGCCATGGGCTCGTAGCCGGGGTCACCCGCGTTCTGCTGGTCGACGAGGTTGGCCATGCGTCGCATCGTCTCGCGTACCTGATCGGCGGAGATGAGTCCATGGTGCTGCCAGTTGGCGATGTGCTGGCTGGAGATGCGCAGGGTGGCCAGATCCTCCATGAGCCCGGTGTCACCGATGTCGGGCACGGTAGAGCATCCCACGCCCTGGCCCACCCAGCGGACCAGGTATCCGAGGATGCCCTGGACGTTGTTGTCCAGCTCGCGCTGGATCTCGCCCGGACCGAGCTCGCGGCCCGGTGGCAACACCGGGATCTCAATGAGGCTGGCGAGGCGGGCCGGGGTGCGCTCGGTGAGGTCACGCTGGCGGTCGGCCACGTCCACCAGGAAGTAGTGCATGGCGTGGAGCGTCGCCGCGGTGGGCGACGGCACCCACGCAGTGCTGGCCCCCGCGATCGGGTGCTGGATCTTGGCCTTGGCCATGGCCGCCATCTCGGCCGGCATGGTCCACATCCCCTTGCCGATCTGGGCCCGCCCCCGCAGGCCGCAGGCCAGCCCGGCGTCGACGTTGGAGTTCTCGTAGGCGCCGAGCCAGGCCGCGGCCCTCATCTCGGCCTTGGGGATCACCGGTCCGGCCTCCATGTCGGTGTGGATCTCGTCGCCGGTGCGGTCCAGGAAGCCGGTGTTGATGAACACCACCCGGTCGCGGGCTCTCCAGATGCACTCCTTGAGGCCGAGCGACGTGCGGCGCTCCTCGTCCATGATCCCCATCTTGAGGGTGCGCTGCACCAGGCCGAGGGCGTCCTCCACCCGGCTGAATAGCTCGCAGGCCAGCGCGACCTCGTCGGGGCCGTGCATCTTGGGCTTGACGATGTAGACCGACCCCGCTGCCGAGTTGCGGATGGACTGGCCGTCCACCCGCCCCATGCCCCGCAAGTCATGGAGGGCGCACAGCGCAGTCACCATGGCGTCGACCATGGTCTCGCACACCGGCTCGCCGTCGAGCGTCACCATGTCGGTGCTCAGGTGGGGCCCCACGTTGCGGACCAGCATCAGTGACCGGCCCGGCAGCTTCAGCGGCTCGCCGCCCGGGCCGGTGAAGCTGCGATCACCGTTCAGCGACCGGTTCACGGCCGTCCCGTCGCGTACGAACGTGGTCTTCAGGCTGCCTCGCATTAGCCCGAGCCAGTTCCGGTAGACCGACACCTTGTCGTCGGCGTCCACCGCCGACACGGAGTCCTCGAAGTCCATGATGGTGGTGATCGCGGACTCGAGCCGTATGTCGAAGACGCCGGCGTGGTCCCGCCGTCCTACGGGATGGTCGGCGTCGATGCGCAACTCGCAGTGCAGGCCGTTCTTGCGGAGCAGGATTGAAGTGGGAGCGTCGCTGGCACCGATGTAGCCGACGAACTGCTCCGGGCGCAGCAGCGCGCTGACGGTGCCGTCGCCGCTGCGCACCTGCAGGGTTCCATCCCGCACGCTGTACCCGGTGGCCCACAGGTGGCTCGCCGAGTCGAGGGTGAAATGGGTGTCGAGGAACTCCCGCCCCGAAGCGACGACCCGGTCGCCCCTGATCGGGTTGTAGGCGCCTCCGCGGCTGCATCCGTCCGACTCGCTGATCACATCGGTCCCGTACAGCGCGTCGTAGAGGCTTCCCCAGCGGGCGTTGGCCGCATTCAGCGCGTATCGGGCGTTGTCGAGGGGCACCACCAGCTGCGGTCCGGCCACCTCGGCGATCTCGGGATCAACGTTGGCCGTCGTGGCCGTGACCGAGCCGTCCATGTAACGCAGGTACCCGATGTCGCGCAGGAAGTTGGCGTAGGCGTCACCGTCGTGGCCCCGGCCCTCGGTGCGGGCCGCCCGATGCCAGTCGTCGATCTGGGACTGCAGATCGTCGCGCCGGGCTAGCAGAGCGGCGTTGCGGGGACCGAGGTCGACCAGGATTGACTGGAGCGCGCTCCAGAACTCGTCGATCTGCACGCCGGTTCCCGGCAGGGCCTCGACTGCGATGAACTCGTAGAGGGCAGGATCGATCTCAAGGGAACCGGCACGCATGCGGTCTAGCCAACCACGCCCCGTCGATGGTTCCAAATCCCGATCGGCCGGTGGGTTCAGGGGTGGGTGCGGCTGGAGAGGGACTCGCGGTGGTACCCGGCCACCCGCTTGTAGCTGTCGTTCAGAGCCGCCATCTCGGCCGCGGAGATCACATCGGTGATGCGCTCGAAGGGCCGGTTCCCGGTGCGCTCGTGGACCGTCTTGAGGATCACGTCGGGTGGTGCCGACCGGCTGGCCTGCACCACCGCCGCCGTGGCCGAGAGCCGCTGGTCCTCGTAGCACTCCAAGGCTTCGGGTATCGATCCGGCCGACTGCAGGCAGTCGGCCAGGGCCCGGGCATCGAGGATGGCCTGGCCGGCGCCGTTGGAGCCCCGAGGGTACATGGGATGGGCGGCGTCGCCCAGCAGGGTCACCCGGTCGTGGGTCCATCTCGGCAGCGGATCACGGTCCACCATCGGGTACTCCAGAATCTGCTCCGCGCCCCGGATCAGCCCGGCCACGTCGAGCCAGTCGAAGGTCCAGTCGGCGAAGACGTGGTGGAAGTCCTCGAGGCGGCCGACCCGGTTCCAGTCCTGCTCGCTGTAGGAGTCGGTCTGCACCTCGGCCACCCAGTTCACCAGCTGCCGGCCCCGGCCGTCGACGTTGTGCCGGATCGGGTAGATCACCATCTTGCCCACCGTCAGCCAGCCGGCCCGCAGGTAGGTGGACCCGCTGAGGAACGGCTCCCAGACGGTGGTGCCCCGCCACATGTTCACACCCGAGTAGACGGGCGGGCCCTCGTCACCGAAGAACTGCCGCCGCACCGCCGAGTGGATCCCGTCGCAGCCGATCACCGCCGCTCCCCGCGCCGGCGGCAGGGCTGCGCCGGTGCTGGAGTCGACGAAATGGGCCACCGCACCCCGGGCGTCCGAGCCGGCGCCGGTGCAGCGGTGACCGGTCAGTACCCGCTCTGCGCCATCGACCACCCGGTCGAGGTAGGCCCGGTGGAGCACCTGCTGGAGGTCGCCCCGGTGGATCTGGAACTGGGGCCAGTCGTAGCCGGCGTAGCGGCCCACGGGCTCGGAGTACACGAACTGCCCGAACCGGTTGAAGAAGCACGACTCCCGGGTGGTCACGGCCACCTCGCTCAGCGCGTCGGTGAGACCCAGGAGCCCGAGTTCCTTGCTGGCATGGGGCAGCAGGCTGATTCCCACGCCGATGGGTTGGATCTGCGGCGCGGCCTCGTACACGCGGCAACTGATGCCCCGCTCGTGCAGCATGAGGGCCAGCGTCAGGCCGCCGATGCCGCCCCCGACGATGATCACATCGTCCATGGCGGCCCCGGCGCTGGCGGCGGGTCAGGCCGAGTCGGCCAGGAAGGACTCCAGCGAGTCGTCCAGCGCGTCCTCCCACGACGTGTGGTGGGTGGGCGCCACCGTGCCCGTCAGCGGCGAGGTGTGCCCGTGGTCGCGGTACCCGATGATCGACTGCTTCTTGTGCTTCTTCCAGTCGTAGAACATCTTGTTGACCAGCGGCGTGTTGAAGTCCGGGTAGTCGGTCTGGTCCACCAGGTCCTGGGTGTAGGCCCCCTGGAAGTCGATGCACGCGTAGTCGTCAGCCAGCGCGTCCTCCTCGGCCTGGGATGCCTCTATCCAGCGGGCCTGCTCGGCCGCGTCGGGCAACTCGATACGGCCCAGGATCACGTCACGGGCGTACCAGGCCTGCGCGTCGAACATATTGAACGTGTACCACTGGTCCTGCATCCCCAGGTACAGGATCCGGTTCTCGGGCTGGAACACCACGCCCCGGTACAGCATCGACGTGGCCAGGCGGTTGGCGGTCACCAGGCGCAGCTCGTCGTCGATGAACGGGAAGTGGTGCAGGTAGCCGGTGCACGAGACGATGGCATCCACCTCGGTAGTCGAGCCGTCGGCGAAGTGCACGGTGCGGCCCTCAACATGGGTCAGGATGGGCTTCTCGATGATGCCGTCGGGCCAGTCGAAGCCCATGGGGCCGCTGCGCGACGTGCACACCACCGCGCGGGCCCCGTACTTCCAGAGCTGGGAGGCGATGTCCTCGGCCGAGTAGCTCGACCCGATCACGAGCACGTTCCGGTCGGCGAACTGTACTGCGTCGCGGAAGTCGTGGGCGTGCAGCAGGGTGCCGCCGAAGGCCTCGTAGCCGGGGTAGTGGGGCATGTTGGGAATGGAGAAGTGCCCGGTGGACACCACCACGTAGTCGAAGTCCTCGCTGGTGTCGACGTCGTTGGCCTGATCGTGGGCTGTGACCGTGAATCCACCGCCGCTGGCTGAGCGGCTGACACGGCGCACGGCGTGGCTGAACCGGATCTGGTCGCGGAAGCCGCTGCGGGTAGCCCGGCCGATGATGTAGTCGTACAGCACCTCGCGGGGTGGGAACGACGCGATGGGCTTGCCGAAGTGCTCCTCGAAGCCGTAGTCGGCGAACTCCAGGCACTCCTTGGGGCCGTTCGACCAGAGGTATCGGTACATGCTGGCGTGGCAGGGCTCGCCGTGCTCGTCGAGCCCGGTGCGCCAGTCGTAGTTCCAGAGCCCGCCCCAGTCGGACTGCTTCTCATAGCAGACGATCTCGGGTGCCGACGGGCTGCCTGCCCCCGAATCGCTGGCGAAGGCGTGCAGCTGCGACAGCCCGCACGGCCCGGCACCGATGACAGCTACTCGTGACATGATCGAATCCCCCCTGTGGTTAGGTGTATCGATAGTGAGAGTAAAACTTAGCGCAGTCTCGCACGCCGCGCGGAGCGAAGCTAGCCGCTAGGCCAGCACCTCGTCGAGAGCGGCCAGAATCAGAGTCACGTTACGAGTTCGGGCGGTGTGGCCCATGCAACCGATGCGCCAGCACTTGCCCGCCAAGACACCCAGCCCGCCACCGATCTCAATGCCGTAGCAATCGAGCAACGTTCGACGGATGTCGGCCTCGCTCGTGTTGGTTGGGAGCCGCCACTCGGGCACTCGAACGGAGGTGAGCTGAGGCAGGCGGGCACCGGCGGGGGCCAGCAGCGTGAGTCCACGGGCCTCGAGTCCGGCTTGGAGAGTCTCCCCGCACTCCCGGTGCCGTGCGTGGGCCGCATTGAGCCCTTCGTCGAGCACCACGCCCAGTCCTGCGTGGAGCGCATAGATCATCGAGATCGGCGCGGTGTGGTGGTAGGCCCTCGCCCCCGCGCCGGAGACGTAGTTGGCGATCATCCCCATGTCGAAGTACCAGGACGATGGCTGGCAACGCAGTCGTTCAACCGCCCGGGGCGAGACGCTGATCGGTGCCAGTCCCGGCGGCACTCCCAGGCACTTCTGGGTTCCGCTGTAAGCGATGTCGACGGCCCAGTCATCGACGCGCACGTCGATGCCGCCGAGCGAGGTGACGCAGTCGGCGAGAAGCAGGGCGTCTCCCTTGGCCGAGCCCAGTTCGGCTAGGTCGTTGCGCACTCCGGTGGAGGTCTCCGCGTGGACCACTGCGATCACGTCCGGGGCGGGGTGGGCGTCCAGGATTCGCTGCGGGTCGAGCGGCGTGCCCCATTCGGCGTCCACCCGTACGACGTTGGCTCCGCACCGGCCGGCGACGTCGCACATGCGCTCACCGAACACGCCGTTGACCCCCACCACGACGGTGTCGCCGCCGGAGATCACGTTCACGAAGGCCGCCTCCATCCCCGCCGAGCCCGTACCCGATATCGGGAAGGTGAGGGCGTTGCCGGTCCGGAACACGGCCCGCAGACGGTCGCAGGTCTCGTCGAGCAGCGCGAGGAACTCGCCATCGAGGTGACCCATCACCGGACGGGTGAAGGCCTCGATGACCTCGGGGTAGGGATTCGATGGGCCCGGGCCCATGAGGATCCGCTCGGTGTGCTGGGTCTTAGTCCGCAACGCGCCCTTGACCTTCCATAGTATTAGTGATACCTTCCATCAGAGTAGTGGTTAGGTCCTCAAGGGCGCAAGAGAGAGTTCGCGGGAAGTCCAATGAGTCACCTCCAGATCACCGAAGCGAGGCGCAGGTTGCACCGCAGCGAGCTGGCCGTGCCCGGGTCGCGTCCCGAGTTGTTCGAGAAGGCGGCTGCGAGCCGGGCCGACTATGTGTTCCTCGATCTTGAGGACGCGGTGTCGCCCGACGAGAAGGAAACCGCCCGGCACAACGTGATCGCCGCTCTGGGCGACATCGATTGGCGAGGGGCTGGCAAGACAGTGTCGGTGCGGATCAACGGGCTCGACACTCACTACATGTACCGCGACCTCATCGACGTGGTGGAGCGGGCCGGGGCGCACGTCGACACGATCCTCGTCCCCAAGGTGGGCGTGCCCGGCGACATCTACACCGTGGACGCCCTGCTGACCCAGATCGAGACGGCAGAGGGGTTGACCCACCGCATCGGCGTGGAGGCGCTGATCGAGACCGCGCTGGGCATGGCCAACGTCGAGGCAGTGGCTGCTTCGAGCTCCCGGCTGGAGGCGCTCCACTTCGGCGTGGCCGACTACGCGGCCTCGTGCCGGGCCCGGACCATCACGATCGGGGGGCTCAACCCCGACTATCCGGGCGACCAGTGGCACTCGGCGCTGTCGCGCCTGCTGGTGGCCTGCGGGCCAACGGGCTGCGGGCCATCGACGGGCCGTTCGGGGACTTCGGCGATCCGGACTCCTTCACGGCCGGCGCTCGCCGGGCCGCGGCCCTCGGCTACGACGGCAAGTGGGCCATCCACCCCTCGCAGGTCGACCTGGCCAACGACGTGTTCACTCCACCACCCTCGGAGGTGGATCAGGCCCGCCGGGTGCTTCAGGCGCTGGAGGAGGCTGCCGCGGCCGGCCGCGGCGCGGCCCAGCTCGACGGGCGAATGATCGACGCCGCGTCGGCCCGGATGGCCCGCAACGTCGTCGAGACGGCCGAGGCCATCGCATCTCGGGGTCCATAGAGCGGGAGCGCGCAAGGAGGGGCGTTCATGGAGATTCACGAGTACCAGGCCAAAGCCATACTGGCCGACTACGGCGTGGCCATACCGGAGGGAGGCCTGGCCTACAGCCCTGAGCAGGCCACCTACCGGGCTTCGGAGATCGGCGGGGAGCAGTGGGTGGTCAAGGCTCAGATCCACTCCGGGGCCCGGGGGCAGGCCGGCGGCATCAAGCTCTGCGGCGACGAGCGCGAGGTGTGGGAGGCGGCCGACGACCTCCTCGGCAAGCGGCTGGTGACCAACCAGACCGGCGAGCGGGGCAGGGGCGTGTACCGGCTCTACGTGGAGGCGGCCGTATCGGCCGTGAGTGAGATCTATCTGGGGTACGTGCTCGACCGGTCGGCCGAGCGGGTGATGGTGGTGGCCTCGGCCGAGGGCGGAATGGCCATCGAGGAGATCGCGGCCCGCGACCCGGCAGCCGTGGTGCGCGTCAACGTCGAGCCGGCCGTCGGGCTCCAGGCGTTCGAGGCCCGCGAGATTGCCTTCGCGGTGGGGCTCGATGCGAGCCTCGTGCCCCAAGCGGTCCAGATGATGACCGGCTGCTACCGGATCTTCGGTGAGCTCGACGCCACCATGCTGGAGATCAACCCGCTGGCGGTCACCGCCGACGGCCGCCTGGTGGCGCTGGACGCCAAGATGACTTTCGACGACAACGCCCTGTTCCGCCATCAGGACGTGTCGGAGCTTCGGGACAAGTCCCAGGAGGACCCCCGGGAGCGCACGGCCGTCGACCGGGGACTCAGCTACGTGGGGCTCGAAGGGAACATCGGCTGCATCATCAACGGTGCCGGTCTTGCCATGGCGACCATGGACATGATCAAGCACGCGGGAGGCGAGCCGGCCAACTTCCTCGACATCGGCGGGGGTGCCTCCCCAGAGCGCGTGCTGAAGGCGTTCCGGCTGGTGCTGTCCGACGAGAACGTGGAGGCCGTGCTGGTGAACATCTTCGCCGGCATCAACCGCTGCGACTGGGTGGCCGAGGGCGTGGTCCAGGCCCTCCAGCAGCTTGATCCCTCGGTTCCGGTGGTGGTGCGGCTGTCGGGCACCAACGTCGCGGAGGGACGGCGCATCCTGGCTGATGCCCAGGTGGGAGTTATAACCGCCGACTCGCTGGCCGAGGCGGGCACGAGAGCGGTCGCGGCCACCGAACGGAGCGCGGCCTGATGAGCATCATCCTCGACGAGACCACGCCGGTGCTGGTGCAGGGCATCACCGGTCGGATCGCCACCTTCCACACCACCGAGATGCGGGAGTACGGCACCAATGTGGTGGGAGGGGTCACGCCGGGCCGGGGTGGTGACACCCACTGCGGCGTGCCGGTCTTCGACACCATGAAGCAGGCCGTGACGGCCACCGAGGCCACCGCCAGCGTCGTGTTCGTGCCGCCCCCGTTCGCGGCGGACGCCATCATGGAAGCGGCCGACGCCGGGATCGAGTACTGCGTGTGCATCACCGAGGGCATCCCGGTGCAGGACATGATCAAGGTGAAGCGCTACCAGCGCCGCTACCAGCACGCCAGCCGGATGTGCCTGATCGGCCCCAATTGCGCTGGGGTGATCAGCCCGGGCCGGGCCATGATGGGCATCATGCCCCCGCACATCTACGAGCGGGGCCCCGTCGGCATCGTGAGCCGGTCCGGGACGCTCGGGTACGAGGCCGCCTCCCAGCTAAAGGCGGTCGGCATCGGGGTGAGCACCAGCGTCGGGATCGGGGGCGACCCGATCAACGGCAGCTCCTTCCTCGACCACCTGAAGCGGTTCGAAGCCGACGGCCAGACCGAGGCCATCGTCATGATCGGCGAGATCGGCGGGCTCCAGGAGGCGCAGGCGGCCCAGTACGCCCGCGACCATATGCACAAGCCGGTGGTGGGCTACATCGCCGGGCTCACCGCGCCCAAGGGGCGGACCATGGGCCATGCCGGGGCCATCGTCTCCACCGCCGGCGAGTCGGCCGCCGAGAAGGTGCAGCTCATGCGGGAGTGCGGCGTGAAGATCGTGAAGCTGCCGTCGGACTTCGGCACGACCGTCCCCAAGGTCCTCCGCCGCTAGACGCTGCCCGGAGTGTCGGGGCCGCTATCAGGCCAGGCCGCGGACCCGGGACTTGTCCGGGTCGTAGAACGGGTACCGGACGACTTCGGCCTCGATCCGCTTCTCGTGGCCGTCGAGCTTCCCGACCTGCACCTCGGTCCCGATCTCGGCGTGCTCCACCGCCATGCGGCACAGCGCGATGTTCTTGCGCAGGATGGGTGAGATGGCGGCGCTGGTGACGACGCCGACCTGGTTGCGACCGGCGTACACGCCGTCGCCGTGGGCGGCGGGCTCGCCGCCGGCAACCTCCAGCCCCACCAGCCGCCGTTGAGGGTTGTCACGGCGCTTGAGGAGGGCGTCGCGGCCGATGAAGTCGTCCTCTTTGGTCTTGAGCGGCACGGTGAAGCCGATCCCTGCCTCGTAGGGGTCCGTCTGGTCGCAGAACTCGTAGCCGGCGAACACCAGGCCCGACTCGATGCGCAGGATGTCGAGCGCGGCCAGCCCCATGGGGATCAGGCCGTGATCGGCCCCGGCCTCGAAGATGGCGTCCCACACCGCAGGGGCGTCGGAGGGATGGCAGAACACCTCGTAGCCGAGCTCGCCGGTGTAGCCGGTGCGGGAGACCACCAGCGGTATGCCGTCGAAGTCGCCGATCCGGGCGATCGTGAAGCGGAACCATCCCAGCTCGGCGATCGTCGGCTGGTCGGGCCGGGTCCAGATCACCTGCTCGAGGATCCTGCGGCTGTTGGGTCCCTGGACCTGGAGGTTGTGGAGCTGCTCGGTGGAGCTGCGGACCCAGACCTTCAGACCCAGGCGTTGAGCCTGCTCCCTCAGCCACACGCCGCTGTAGCCGAGCTGCCCGCCTATCCAGCGGAAGTTCTGCTGGCCGAGCCGGAACACGGTGCCGTCGTCGATCATGCCGCCGGTGTCAAGGCACATGGCTGTGTACGACACCTGGCCGTCGGTCAGCTTGCGGACGTTGCGGGTGACGCAGGTCTGCATCAGCAGTTCGGCTTCGGGCCCGGTCACCTCGTACTTGCGCAGCGGGGACAGGTCGATGGCCACCGCGGCCTGCCGGCAGGCCCAGTACTCCTCAATGCGACCGTGCCCGGTGTAGGAGTCGGCCAGCCAGTAGCCGCAGTACTCGCTGAAGCTGCGGGTCAAGGCCGATGTCCGGGGATGGAACCCGGTCTCGGAGGTGAGCTGGGCCTCGGAGTCTGCGGTCATTCGGATCGCCGTCGCTTTCTTGAACCGGTTGGCGGCCCCGTAGACCCGCACCGCGATGTCGGTGGGGGTCCAGGCGTTGGCCGCGTCGATGTCGTCCGGGCATGACGTGGACACGCACACCAAGTCCTCCAGGGCTCGCAGCAGCACGTAGTCGCCGGGCCGGGACCACGGCTCGTCGAGAAAGATCTGGTTGGCGTCGTCCAGTTGGGTGTTGTAGAAGAAGTTGATCGCCTCCCAGCCCCGGCGTCGGGCCACGCCGTAGGGGTTGAGCTCGTTGTTGATGTTGTCGGTGCAGTTGATGTGGCCGGGGTAGCCCATCTCCTCGTAGTAGCGGGCGTTGCAGGCGGTGTTGAAGGTGTCGTGGCGGCCCACGGTGTCCTGGATCACCTCCACAAGGGGCTGCATCCTGGCGTTGTAGAACTTCGAGTACAGGCCGGGGGAGGGACAGGTGGCGCCCATGAGCGTGCGGGTGATGGTGGCGTCGAGGCAGAGATCTGCGCCCGCTTCGAGGTCAGCCACCGCGAAGCACTGGAAGTCCGAGCACTGCCGGCCCTCGATGTCGACCACCTGGAACCAGTCGCCCTTGGCCACCTGGTAGGCGACGGCGGTGCTGTGCTTGATGATGAAGTCCTGGCTGGGATCGGCCAGCGGCGCCGGCAGCAAGGGCTTGTCGCCGCCGGAGATCGGGTCGCGGCGGTGCACGTACGCGATCAGGTCGGTGGGGGGCGCGCCGCCGTGGGCCGACATGGCCTCGCCCGGAGCGGCCACGACGCAGGCGATGTCGGCGTCAGCCACCATGCGGGCACGGATGCCCGGGGGCGTGTCGCCGTCGAGCAGCCTCAACGGGGTGGCCGCCCGCACCGCCGTCAAGTCGATACCGGCCCGCTGGAGACCGGCCCGCACCCGCCGGGCGTCCCGGAGTTCGGCCGACAGGATGTCCAGGGCGGCCGGCTCGGCCGCTGATCCGAGGTTCCCGCCGTTCCCGCCGGCACCGGCGGCTCCGGCAGGGCGGAGCAGTCCGGGGTCGGACCGCCCGCCGGCGTCGAAGGCGACCAGTTCGCACCGCTGCCGACCCTCGGGGTCGACCACCTCCAGCTCGTCGCCCGCATCGAGTGCCAGCACGGTCGCACCGCCTCCGGTCACCCGGTAGCGCTCCACGCCGGGACCGAGCATCATCAACCCGGGTACCAGGACCCGGGGCTTCTCCGGCGCGATCGTCGTCATGGCCGCCTCCCGAGAGTACGTGCGCTCCGGTCAGTCTCGCGGCGCGGCTTCACGGCTGCAAGCAGTTTCAGCGCCGGCGCCGGCCCAGTGGTCCCGAGAGTCCCCGTCCTCCAGGTTCGTCTCCCGCCTTGCCGACGTTGACGAACATGTCCCACACAAGCAGGACACTGGCCACCAGGCAGGCGACGACCGCTATTGCAAGCCCCCACGCCGGGTCTGCCTCGCTGTCGAAGAGTTCCCGGATGGCGATAGCGGCCGAGAAGCCGACGCCGATCCAGGCCGGTCTCCACCCCACTTGTACCAGACCGACCGTGATCAGGCACACAACCAGGACGAGCTGTCCAGCGCTGGTGCTGGTGCCGAGCACCGACTCTGCACCGTTCTCGCCAGCGGTTGTCTGCCACGGCAGGAACGTCACTAGGGCTGCGACGACACCGCATGCCTGGGCGATCCGTTTATGTGGGATCCTCACAGCCAAAGGCTACGGCAGTCGGAGACCAAGCAGGGGCTGGCGCCGCGTCGCCATATACGACGCGGCGCCAGCCCGCCTTGAATGGGGTGAGTCAGGCGTCAGAAGGCCTGGATTGCGATGAGCGTGAAGACGATGCAGGCGATCGTGAAGACGATGAACGCCATCTCGATGCCCTTGTCGTGGCCCTGCTTTCCCTGGAACTCGATTTGCTTGCGTCGAGCCATGTCAGTCCTCCGAGCTGTACTTGTCGGCCAGCCGGTCGGCTGCGTGGTTGAGCAGCTTGTCCTCGCGCATCGTCACCAGGATCGCCGAGATCACCGACACGGCGATCCCGAGGATGGCGAGAACGTACGAGGCGGTGTTGCCGCCGGGCCCCCAGGTGAAGTACCCGGTGGTGCCGTCGGCTGCCTCGATGGCGGCTTCCCAGCTGTCATAGGGGAAGGTGTTCATTCAGTCCTCCTTAGTACTGAACACGTTCAGTGGTCTTGTCGACCAGGTCGCTGCGCCTCCTGCTGAGCCCGCCTGCGCTTGCCCCAGTACCCGGCGGCTATGACCACCAGGTACATGACGGCTAAGGCAGGGATGAGCTGCAGCCATGAGGCGGACACCCGGCTAGCGGTTGGCGTTGAGAGCCGCCCGCAGCGTGGCGTCGGCGGACTCCCGGGTGCCGTCGGCGTGGGTGATGGGCTCGTCGGCTCGACCGAACTCCGGATAGAAGTCCGTCTCGAACTCGGCCATGTCGAGGCCCTCGACCTCCACCTCGGGCGGGACCCTCAGCAGGTTCAGCTTCTTGAGGATCCAGGACGCCACGTAGCCCGTCACGAAGGACAGCGCGAATATCGCGGTCACGCCCACGAGCTGGCCCTGGAAGCTGGTCTCCACGCCGGCAGGACCGGTCGGGTAGCCGGCGGCGAAGATGCCGACGGCCAACGCGCCCCACATTCCCATGATGCCGTGAACGGATACCGCTCCGACTGCGTCGTCGACGCGGGCCTTGGTCTCCAACCAGCCACCGATGTGGTAGCACAGCCCGGCCGAGAAGAAGGCCAGGAGCAGCACCAGGTTGGGGCTGTAGATGTCGGCGCCCGCCGATACAGCCACCACGCCGGCCAGACCACCGGAGATGGTCCAGAACGGGTCTCCCCGGCTGAAGATGTAGCCGCCGGCGAAGCCGCCCGCGAAGCCCATCGTGATGGTGTAGGTGATGGCCGACAGCGTGGCCGGGTTGAAGTAGATGTTGGCCCAGCCCGGAGTGGTGTCGGCCGTGATGGCCAGGCACGCCGCGTAGAAGGCGTAGAAGGCGGTGAAGATGATCATCAGCCCCATCAGCGTGAGATGGAGGTTGTGGGGCTGGAAGGTTCTCGTGCCGCCGTTGCTGTCGTACCTCCCGATCCTCGGACCGAGGTTGTACAGCACGCCGAGGGCGAAGATGCCGGCCACGCCGTGGACGACCATGGAGGCCGCGAAGTCGTGGTAGCCGAAGTGCACCGTCAGCCAGCCTCCGTAGCTCCATCCCCAGGCCGCCGCGACGACCCAGACGATGCCGCCCATCAGGGCGGTCAGCCAGAGGTAGGCCGAGATCCGGATGCGCTCGATCACCGAGCCGGACATAATCGATCCGGTCGTCCACGAGAACAGCACGAAGGCCGCCCAGAAGACGCCGGTGATGTTGTCGCCGAGGTTCGGTCCCGCGGAGCCGTCCCACGGCAGACCGTACTGGTCGCCGCAGAAATAGAGCCCCTCAAGTCCTGCGGGGCTGGCTCCATCGGCTGAGACTGTGAACTTGATGCCCTCCTGCATGCAGAAGTACACGTACCAGCCGACGTAGTAGAACGTCGGTGTCACCACGGCAATCGTCAGGATGTTCTTCATCGCCGTCGACATCACGTTCTTGCGGCGGCTGACGCCGGCTTCGTAGGTCATGAACCCCACGTGCAGCAGCCACATGATCGCGACGGTGAAGAAGTAGTAAGCCTCGGTGAACACAATAGATGTGTCCATTGACTCACCCCCAATTCTTCTTGTCCGCTCCGACCGGTCGGCCGGACCCCGGCGACAATAGCACAGCCCAAGCAAACGGTCCTGTTCGGGCCTGCCCGGACATCCGGCTGCGGCCCGTCGAGAGTTCAGCGTCGCCCGGCGGCGTCTGGCTAGCCCTCGGCGGGTTCGGTGACGTTGACCTGGCGGATCTCGCCGGTGCCGGCGTCCACCCACACCGCCGCGTGGCGGAGGAAGTCCTCGGGGCCGCCCTCGGGGTCCGGGACCGTGAGCACCACGATCCACATCGGGCTGGGCGGGAAGCCCTGGCGCAGGACTTTGGCCTCGACCTTGTCGGGCTCGAAGGCGCCGGGATCGGCCGCCAGCGCGCTGGTGGCGGTGGCGATGGCCTGCTCCTCGGTGATGTCGGTTCCCCGGCATCTCCCGGTGAGGACGATGAACGCCAGCACCACCCCCACTGCCACCAGCAGCGTGGTGCGCTTCTTGGTGGCGTGGGGTCGACGAAACGAACGGGCTGGCTGGTCCTCAGGCATCGTCGGTGTCCTATGCGGTCGGCGGGGGTTAACTCTTGGCGGGCGGGCGCACGAAGAATCGCAGGACTATGTAGCCCACGACGTGGGTGATGGCCACGAATGTCAGCCACCACACCACGGCTCTCGGCCGGTAGCCGCGTTCACGGCACTCCCAGAACGTGAGCCCCACCGCGGCGGCCAGCAGTATCCAGAGCAGGAGGTTGCCGCGGACTGCTTCGTTATCGCTGATCCAGCCGACGACGATCAGCAGACCCACTGCCGCGTCCTGGTGTCAGCGGACAGAGTCAGCAGGCCCATGGGGTTCATCCTCCTGTTGCGGTCCGCGGTTCGGTGGCCGGGTACACCTTTATGGAGATGAACCTGATTGGCAACTCGACCAGCTCGACCGGACCGTGGGCCACCTCGCCGTGGATCTGCATGGTGTCTCCCGCGTTCAGGCGGTAGGCGGTGCCGCCGTAGCCGTAGTCGAGCGACCCCTCCAGCACATGCAGGAACTCGACGCCGGGGTGCTGGTAGAGGGGGAACACACCGCCGGGCTCGGTGATGGTGGTGATCATCGGCTCGATGACCCGGTTGGGGCCCCGCAGCGTGCCGAGGTCCTGGTAGAGCCGCCCCGGTCCGCCCCCCTGGTGGTGGATCTCGTGGCCCTCTCCGGCCCGCACGATCACCAGGTCGTGTTCCTCGTCCAGGCCTCTGAACAGCGCGGTGACCGGCACCCGCGCCGTCGCCGCCAGCCGCACCAGCGTCGACAGGCTCGGAGCGCTCTGGCCGTGCTCGATCTTGGAGAGCATCCCCAGGGAGATGTCGGCCTCCGCCGCGAAGGTCGACATCGTCATGTTCATCGCCTGGCGCAGCTCCCGGACCCGGCTTCCCACCACCCGGCACAACTCCGCGGCGGTGACGGGCGAAGCAAGAGCCTCGCTCAGGCGTCCTTCGACGGGCTCGTCGCCCGCACCGGCGTCGTCGGCCATGGATGCCATTCTTCGATTATTGCCACTAATGAACAGTTAGCGGCGAACCGCGGCCTATATGCGGTGAGGTCTACCATCGGCGAATCCTGATCCTCATGCGCCACGGCCGCACGCCCAACAACGCCCAGGCCCGGCTCCAGGGCCAGTCCGACTCGCCTCTCGACGAGGTCGGGTTCGAGCAGTCCGCAGTCGTGGGGGAGGCCCTCCGGGACCGTTGGCCGGTGGACCGGCTGGTTGTGTCGTCCCGTCGCCGGACCCAGCAGACGGCGCGGGCGGCCGGTCTCGCCGACGTTCCCACCACGGTCGATGATCGATGGACGGAGATCGACTTCGGCGCCTACGACGATCGCCGCATCGGCGATGTCATGGCTGAGCTCACCTCGGCGTGGGCCTCCGACGTGTCCTACGTGCCGCCGGGGGGCGAGTCGATGACCAGTCTGCACGAGCGAGTCGGCGAGGCTGTCGCCGAGCTCGCCGGGGAGGCCACCACGAGCAACATCCTGGTGGTGACCCACGCCACCCCCATCAAGTCGGCGGTGGTGTGGCTGCTCGGCGGCGGCGCTGAGATGATCATGCGTCTGCGGGTGAGCCTCGCCTCCATCACAGCCTTCAGGCCGGTGGCTCACGGGCTGGTCCTCAGCGAGTTCAACTGGTGCCCGGCGCGCCACATCAGCTAGCCCCGCAGTCCGGGCCGGGCTTTGCCGTACAGACCGGCCGGCCGTATCGTCGAAGGTGGTCCATGGCTCCGTCTCCGGGGGGTGCGCAACGATGATCTCAGGAATGAACCACGCCGTTCTGTACGTGCGCGACGCCCGCCGTCACCAGGAGTTCTACGCCGACGTGCTCGGCTTCACCACCGTGATCGACGGTCCCGGCGCCTACGTCTTCATGCGGGCCCCGCTCTCGGAGAACCACCACGACATCGTCTTCTTCTCGATCGGCGAGGAGGCGGGTGCGTCGGCGGCCGGTCGTAGCACGGTCGGCCTCTACCACATCGCCTGGGAGGTCGGCAGCCTCGATGAGCTGGTCGAGATGCGCCGGCGGCTGACGGCGGCCGGGGCGCTGGTAGGCCAGAGCGACCACGGACCCAACAAGAGCCTGTACGCCAAGGATCCCGACGGCCTGGAGTTCGAGGTGATGTGGCTGGTGCCCCCGCAGTACTGGGGAGACGAGGAGCATCAGGCCATCATCCGCCCCCTCGACCTCGATGCCGACAGGGAGCGGTTCGCGGCGCTCGGCTGAGCGCACACGAAGGAGCAGCACGCCCATGAACGTCGAAGGCCTCGGCAACCCGTATTGCTACTTCCTTGACGACGACGCCTTCGTCGAGACGGCCCGTCCCGGCTTCAGGCACCGGGTGATCACCGGCGAGCACCTTCAATTCTGCTTCTGGCGCATCGCCGGGGGCGCGGTGGGATCGGTGCTTCACAACCACACCGAGAACGAGCAACTCGGCATAATCATGAAGGGCAAGCTCGACTTCCGCATCGGGCCCGAGGGCGCCAACGACGAGCGCATCGTGCTCGGCGAGGGCGACTCGTACCTGGCGCCCCGCTCGGTGTGGCACGGCGACTCGGTCTTCATCGGGGACGACAAGTACGGGGAGTGCTGGATTCTCGACGTGTTCGCCCCGCCCCGCACCGACCTGGCCACCACCGGCTGAAATCCGCTACTCATGGCCGACTGGCGGCTGGCTGTAGACATCGGGGGAACCTTCACCGACGTGGTGCTGCTCGACGCCGAGTCGGGTCGAGTCGCGGTGGACAAGACGCTCACCACCCCCGAGGCGCCGCTCGAAGGGGTGCGCACCGGGGTGACCGCGCTGCTGGCCAAGGCCGGCGTGGCGCCACCGGACATAACCGCGCCCATCGTGCATGCCACCACGCTGATCACCAACTCGCTGATCACCGGACGCACCGGACGGGCCGGGCTGGTCACAACCACCGGCTTCGGCGACACGCTGCTGATACGCGACGAGCATCGCTACGACATGTACGACCTGCAGATCGAGTTCCCCGATCCTCCCATCGGCCGGGATCTGACCTTCGAGATCGACGAGCGCACCTCGGCAACGGGCGAGGTGCTGGCCGAACCCTCCGAGGCGGACCTCGACCGCCTGTGCTCCGAGCTCGCGGCGGCCGGGGTGGAGTCGGTGGCGGTGTGCCTCCTCAACTCCTATGTGAATCCGACCAACGAGCAGGCGGTGGCGTCGCGCCTGCAAGAAGATCTGGGTGTGCCGGTGTGCATCTCTGCGGAGATATCACCGCAGATCCGCGAGTACCCCCGGATGATCACCGCGGCCTGCAACGCGGCGACCATGCCGGTCATCGGCCCCTACCTGGATGAACTGCAGAAGTGGCTCTCGGCCGAGGGGTTCGGCGGGTCGGTGCTGATGATGCTGTCCAACGGCGGGGTGGTGTCGGCCGACGACGCCGCACGTGGCCCGATCCGGCTGGTGGAGTCGGGGCCGGCGGCCGGCGCGCTGGCCGGCAAGTGGTATGCTGATCGGCTCGGGTCGGAGCGCCTGCTCTGCTTCGACATGGGCGGCACCACCGCCAAGGCCTGCCTGGTCACCGACGGCGAGCCGGCCCTCACCAACACCTTCGAGGTCGCCAGGATCTACCGGTTCAAGAAGGGGTCCGGGTTCCCGGTATCGGTGCCGTCGGTGGACCTCGTTGAGATCGGTGCGGGCGGGGGCTCACTGGCCCGGCTCGACCGGTTCGGCCTGCTGAAGGTGGGCCCGGAGTCGGCGGGCGCCGATCCGGGACCGGCGTCCTACGGCCGAGGCGGCAGGACGGCCGCGGTGACCGACGCCGACGTGGTGCTGGGCCTGCTCGACCCTGATGCCTTCCTGGGCGGCGACATGCCCCTCGACGGTGACGCGGCTGCCGCGGCGGTGGCGGCCGCCGCTGGCGGGCTCGGCCTGCCGGTGATGGACACCGCGGCCGGCATCTCCGAGGTGGTGGATCAGAACATGGCCGCCGCGGCCCGGATGCACGGCGTCGAGCAGGGCGTCGACCTGCGTGGGGTCACCATCCTGGCCTTCGGCGGCGCCGGCCCGGTGCATGCCTGCGGTGTCGCCGACCTCCTGGAGAGCGACAAGATCGTCTTCCCGCCGAACGCGAGCGTGCTGTCGGCGTTCGGGACGCTGGTGTCACCGGTGCGGATCGATCTGGCTCGCTCGATGCCCCGGCTGCTGGGCAGCGTCGACGGGGCCGAGCGGGACCGGCTGCTGGACGAGCTCCGGGGCGAGGGGCGCAGGGTGCTGCTGGCGGCCGGCGTGCCCGAGGCCGAGGTGCGCTTCCGCTACGGGCTGGACGCCCGGTACTCCGGTCAGGGCAACGAGATCACGGTCTGGCTGGGCTCCGGCGAGTCGTGGCCCGCCTCGGACACCGAGGTGGTGGAGGCCTTCGAGGCCGAGTACCGGCGGATCTACGGCATGACCATCCCCGACGTGGAGATCGAGGCGGTGACGTGGCGGCTGTCGGCCTACGCGGCCGAGGCCGCGGTGACGCCCGAAGTGGTGGCCGGAGTCGCGGGCGGGACGGCGGAGCCGGTATCGCGCCGCCCCGTGGTCCTCCAGCGGGGGGCTGATCCGCTTGTGGTGCCGGTGTACCGGAGGCAGGATCTCGGTGTGGGAGCGGCGTTCGAGGGGCCGGCCATCGTGGAGGAGCGGGAGACCACCACGGTCATCCGCTCCGGGTGGCGGACCGAAGTGGCGCCCGACGGCAGTTTGGTGGCCACCAGGAGCCGATCATGAGCAGCGCAACCCGCACCTTTGACCCCGTGGAGCTGGAGATCCTGTGGCAGTCGCTGATCTCCACCGTGAACGAGCAGGCCCGGGCCCTGCAGCGGGCCGCGTTCAGCCCGATCGTGCGGGAGGCCGGAGACCTGGCCAACGCCGTGTTCGACCGCCGGGGCCGGATGGTGGCCCAAGCCGTCACCGGCACACCGGGCCACATCAACAGCCTGGCCCTGGGTGCGGCCGCCATGCTCGAGGAGTATCCAGTGGACTCCCTGGTGCCCGGCGACGTGCTGATCACCAACGACCCCTACAAAACGGCGGGCCAGCTCCTCGACGTCACCGTGCTAGTGCCGGCCTGGCGCACCCCCGCGGCCGGCAGCAAGCCCCGGCTCATCGCCCTGTTCGGGTCCACCATCCATCACACCGACGTGGGCGGCTACGGCATCGGCGCCGGCGGGAGGGACTGCTTCGAGGAGGGCCTGTGGATCCCGATCTGCAAGCTGATGGCGGGCGACGGCTCCGGAGGCTCCGAGCGCAACGGCGACGTCTGGAAGTTCATCCTCTCCAACGTCCGCCAGCCCGACCACATGGCTGGCGACCTGCACGCCCAGATGGCGTCGGGGGAGGTGGGGGCCCAGCGGCTGGCTACGTTGTGCGACACCCACGGGCTCGACGACATCGAGGACTTGGCCGACGAGATCATCGAGCGGTCTGAGGCGGCCACCAGGGCCACTATCCGCGAGCTCGATGCGGGCACCCACGACGCGTCGGCCGTCCTTGACCTGGCTGACGGGAGCACGGTCGACATCGTGTGCTCCATGACGGTGGATCCCGACGCCGGGGAGATCATCGTCGACTACGAGGGCTCCAGCGACGCCAGCCCGTGGGGCATCAACGTGGTCCGCAACTACACCCACGCCTACACCACGTTCACGGTGCGCTCGGTGCTCAATCCCGACATTCCCAACAACCACGGCAGCCTGGCGCCCATCCGGATGCGGGCTCCGGAGGGGTCGGTGGTGCACGCGGTGCCCCCGCAGCCGGGCACGGCCCGCCATGTGGTCGGCATGTTCCTGCCGAACGCGCTGCTGAAGGCGCTGGCCCAGGTGAAGCCCGACGGGGCCATGGCCGAGGGCGCCGGCGCAGTGTGGACGATGCAGATCAACGGTCACCACGAGGACGGGTCGCCGTTCATCACCGCCATGTTCACCTATGCGGGCGGGGTGGGCGCCCGGGCCTCCAAGCCCGGACTCGACGCCTGCTCCTATCCCACCGGCGTGTCGGCGGTGCCCATCGAGGTGGTCGAGGCCTCCGCCCCGGTGCGGTTCCTGCGGAAGGCGCTGCGGCCCGGCTCGGGAGGGGCGGGCGCACAGCCCGGCGGCCTGGGCCAGGTGATCGAGTTCGAGGTGGACACGGCACGGCCCTGGCAGCTCAACGCGGTGACCAGCCGCCTGACCGAGCCGCCCCAGGGCATCTTCGGGGGCGAGCCGGGCGCCTCCGGTTCGTTCCAGGTGAACGGCGAGCCGGTCACCACCCAGACCCGCATCACGCTGCAGCCCGGCGACAGCGTGCGCCTGGAGCTGCCCGGCGGCGGCGGGTACGGCGAGCCGGGCGTCCCGGGCGACGGCGAGGATCGGGGACTGTTGGCCACCCGGTGACTGCCTGGGCTCAACCTGTGCCGTTCGCGGCGGTGTGGGACCGGGCCGTGGCTGGCCGGGCCGACGAGACGTTCCTGGTCTTCGAGACCCCCGGCACCGACGTCGCCCAGTGGTCCTACGGCGACTTCGACCAGGTGGTGGACCGGGTGGCGGCGACGCTGGCCGTGCTCGGCGCCGGGCCCGGATCGGCCGTCCATCTGGCCCTGACCAACTCGCCGACGTTCATCGCGGCGTGGCTGGCCGCCACCCGGCTCGGCGCCTGGATCGTCCCGTCGGACCCGATGGGCCGCGCCCCGGAGCTGGCCGGTCACATCGAGCGCACCGGCCCGGCGGTCGGTCTGTGCGCCGGTGCCCGGGCCGGCACCTACCGGGCCGCGGTCGACGAGGCGGGGCGTCCGGACTTGCCCGTGATCGAGATCGACGAGGCCGACACCGCGCTGGCCCTGTTCGACGCGGCACCCCTTGCGGCATCGCAGAGGCCGGCGCCCGGCCTGCGCGATCGGGCTGCGGTGATGTTCACGTCCGGCACCACCGGCCGACCCAAGGGCGTGGAGGTGACCCAAGCTAACTACGCCTTTGCGGGCAAGGTGATGGCTGACGCGGCCGGGCTCACCGGTGACGACCGCCAGCTGGTGGTGCTTCCCCTGTTCCACGCCAACGCGCAGTACTACTCGTTCGCCTCGGCCATCTGGGCCGGTGCCAGCGTGGCTCTGATGCCGGCCTTCTCGGCGTCGGGCTTCCTGCCGGCCGCGGCCCGCCACTCGGCCACTTGCGCCAGCCTCTTCGCCGCGCCGATCCGCATGATCCTGGCCCGCGGCCGACCCGCCGCCGGGGCGCGGCTGCGCCACTGCTGGTACGCGCAGAACATCTCCGCCGACCAGTACTCCACGGTGGCGCAATGGTTCGGCTGCCGGCCCCGCCAGCTCTACGGCATGACCGAGACCATCCCCGCGGTCCTGACCGACGAGGCGGCCGACCCCCACCACGCCTCCATGGGCCGGGTCTCGCCGGGCTGCTCGGTGGATGTTCAGGACGCGTCCGGAGCGTCGGTCGAGCCCGGCGTTGTGGGCGAGGTTGTCGTGGGCGGCGAGCCCGGCATCACCCTGTTCGCCGGCTACCTCGACGCGCCCGACATCACCACGGCCAGCTTCCGGGACGGCTGGTTCCTGACCGGCGACCGGGCGGTGCGCGACGAGACGGGCCGTCACTACTTCGACGGGCGGCGCTCCGACGTGCTGAAGGTCTCCGGCGAGAACGTCTCGATCGTCGAGGTCGAGTCCACGCTGGCCGAGCACCCGTCGGTGCTGGAGGCCGCAGTGGTGGGCCGCCCCGACGAGATCCGCGACGAGGTGCCGGTGGCCTTCGTGGTCGCCGCCGATCCGTCGGCCCCGCCGTCTGTCGACGATTTGAACGCCTGGTGCACCAACCGCCTGGCCAAGGCCAAGCGCCCGGTCGACATCACCCTGATCGATGAGCTGCCCCGCACCAGCGTCGGCAAGATCCGCAAGTTCCTCCTGGCCGAACAAGCCGCGGTACGGCCGCTGGAGGGCGACTAGGTTGCGGCGAGGCGCTCGGCTTCGCGGATGTAGTCGCTGGTCTCGCCAAGGAGTGTCCTGATGTCGGCTCGCTCGCAGAGACCCAGGTAGAAGCAGTCGCCGTGCAGAACGTCCCGGGCGGTGTGATAGTGGCCGGTCAACCGGCTGACGCCATCGTCGAGGCGGGCCAGGCGGCGCAGTTCTTGCGTGGTGATGGGCGACTTGGCCGGTTCTTCGCCGGTGCGGGCCACGATGAGCCCGTCGGCGGCGCGCTTGGTGGCGCACCAGGCCTTCTCGGCGGCGTCTCGGATGTCGCCCGCGTCCAAGCGGGCCAGCGCGGCGTCGTGCAGCGCCCGGGCGTCCGCGAACAGCGCGGCGGCACGATCAGCGGCCGCGTCGCCGGCGGCAGGCTGTTCTGCGGTCGTGCCAGTTGCTGCCATCGGGCTCACCTCCTGTTCTGGGCTCCCGAATTAGCGTAGCGGCCGCTGTCTCCTATGACAATGTAACATCATCAAAATATCTGTTATTCGTTGCCTGATCGCTCGCTGGCCGCCGTGCTCGCAGCGCGGTTCAAGGCCCGGAGGAGTAAGCCGCAGGTGGCCTGTACCTTCCAGACGTTGCCGAGCAGGGGGGTTGTCTCCGCGGTCCAGGCCCATGAGGCCTCCTTCAAGGCTTGTCCGTCACTCAGGCTGGCGCCGATCAGGCGCTTCTCGCTGCGGGTGGCCCGGTACGGCTTGGGGGCTACCGCGCCCAGCGATACTCGTGCGCCGGCGATGGTGACCCCGTCGTCCTCCAGCTCGAGCGACACCGCAGCCGAACACACCGCGAAGTCGCCCGCGTAGAGCTTGAGCTTCTCGAACGCGGCGGGCCTGGCCCTGGCTGCGGCGGGCACCTCCAGCATCGTGATCAGTTCGCCGGCCGCCATGTCGGGCTCGCCCGGACCGGCGTAGAGCTGGTCGATGGTCCGGCGGCGGCCCGGCTTGGACCCGGGTGGGACGCTGTGAGCGACCGCGTCAAGGGCCAGCAGCCCGGTTGCGAGGTCCGACGGCGTCACCGCCTGGCAGCGGTGGCCACCGATCACCGCGTGGTGGAACCGGTGATCGCCGAGCAGGGCGTAGCACGGTCGGGTCCAGCCGCCTCGCTTGTAGCAGTCGAAGCCGTTCCGGTAGAAGCTGCAGCGCTTGTCCTGGAGCAGGTTGCCGCCGGTGGTGGCCAGTTCCCGGATCTGGTGGGTGGCGAGTTCCTCCAACAAGCCGGCCAGCATCGTGTCGCCCGGCCTGCTATCAGAGTCCGACATTCGGCGCCGCAGGTCTTCGAGGAGGACTGCGGCGCCGATACGGAGGTCGCCTTCAGGAGAGTCTTCCAGCTGGCGCAATTCGCGGATTGAGGTGGTGTCGATGAGGCGCACCGGCGATCTCAGTCCCTGCTGCTGGGCGACGAGCAGGTCGGTGCCGCCCCCGACGTAGTCAACCGGATCCGAGCCCGCGGTGGACGTCTCGACGGCAAGGTGCACGGTGCTGGGTCGCTCGATGGTGACGTCCGGTTCCGTTGACCCGACGATGCGGCTCGTTCGTCCTCTCCGGCGGGAGCCGGCGCGGTGCAGGAGCCGGAAGAGGCCGCGGTCGTACAGCTTGCGAATCAGGTCCGTCCACATCTGATGGAGGGAGAAGGCTGATGTCAGCGGCCGGCGGCCTACGATCCGAGCGGACGACGAGTCGGCGTCCAAGCGTCTAAGAAGCTTGTCGGGGGTGATGGGGATCTCCCGGACCCGCACGCCGGTGGCGTGAGCCACTGCGTTGGCCACCGCCGCGGGCGTGGGCACCACCCCGATCTCGCCGATGCCCTTGGCGCCGTACGGGCCGGCCGGGTCGTGCCCGTCCAGAAGCACTACCCGGATGGGCGGAAGGTCCCCGGCCCGGGGCGCCCGGTACTCGAGCAAGGTGGGATTTACCAGGCGGCCCTGCTCGTAGACGAGTTCCTCGCTGAGTGCCGCGCCCAGCCCCATGGCCATGGCGCCGACCGCCTGGCCTTCGGCGGCGGCTGGGTTGAGAGCGGTGCCTGAATCATGCACGGTCACCGCGTCGAGCACCCTGACCTGGCCGGTGGCGTAGTCGACCTCCACCTCGACTGCCTGCACGCAGTACGAGTACGCGGGCGAGAAGTGGCTCAGGCCGTGGACCTTGTCCATCTTGTCGACGTCGGTGAGGTAGGTGCCTTCGACCCGCAGGCACCCGCTGGCGGCGCCATCCGTCAGGGCCACCAGGTCGCCCACCGGCACGGCGTCGGCACCGCAGCGGGCCTCGCCGTCCACCAGCTGCACCTGGCCCGGATCGGTGCCGAACTTGGCCGCCGCGGCGCCTCTCAGGGCATCGGCCGCTCCCCGGGCCGCATCGGCGGTGGCGTGGCCACTCCACACGGTGCCCCTTGACGACCAGGCACCCAGGTCCTGGGGGGCGTCATGGCTGTCCATCATGGTGACGGACACGTCGCCGAAGTCGAGGCCCAACTCGTCGGCGGCGATCTGGCGCAGCAGCGCAGCCTGGCCGGTGCCAGCGTCGGCACCCGCGAAGCAGACCCGGGCGGTGCCGTCGTCGCGGACCTCCACCGCGGCCTCGCTCGACTCGGAGTGCTCGAAGGCGTTGGCTCCGGACACGTGCACGGCGGCGGCCAGACCCACCCCCCGCCCGCTGCCGCCCAGCGCTCGCTTGGTGTCCCAATCGATCTCGTCACGGGCCCGTTGCAGGCATTCGGTCAGGCGGGCCGACCCCAAGCGCCAGCCGGTCAGGGTCGTGTCGCCGCTTGCCGGAGCGTTGCGGAGCCGCAATTCGAGCGGGTCCATGCCAAGCTTGCCGGCCAGTTCGTCGATCTGCGACTCGGTGGCGAAGGTCATCTGCGGGTTGCCGTAGCCGCGGAACGAGGCGCCGGGTTGTTTGTTGGTGTAGACGAGCGACACCGCGGTCTCGCAGCCCTCGAGCCGGTAGGGGCCCGCGGCCAGCATGGTCGCGTAGACAGCCACCGACGGTCCGGCGTGGTTGTAGGCGCCGTTGTCGACCGTCACGTAGCAGTCCCGGTGGGTGAGCGTGCCATCGCTGCGGGCACCGGTCGCAATGTTGGTCTTGAAGGCGTGGCGCACGGCTGTGACCGCGAACTCCTCGTCCCGGTCGAGCACGAGGCGCACCGGATGTTTCGTCTTCATCGCCAGCGCGGCGGCGATTACCTCGTGGCAGCCGGCCTTGGCCTTGGCGCCGAACCCGCCGCCCACCGCCACGGGGTGGGTGCGGATCTGCTCGGGACGCAGGTCGAGCATGTGCGCGACCTCCTTGCGCACGAAGTAGGGCGCCTGCGTGGACACCCACAGATCGAGCCGCTGGCGGGACGGATCCCACCGGGCCACGATCGAATGCGGCTCCAGGCAGACGTGGGCCGCGGCCCGGTAGACGTACTCGCCACTGACGGTGGCATCGGCGGCCGATCTGGCCGCTTCGGGGTCGCCGTACGGGCGCACCGTCTGCAGGGCCAGGTTTCCGACGGCATCGTCATGGACGGTCGGCGCTTCGGCTGCTCGGGCAACCGGGACGCTGAGTACCGCGTCTCGCGGCTTGTAGGCGACGTCGATCAGACTGAGCGCAGCATCTGCCGCAGCTCGGGTGTGGGCCGCCACCGCGGCCACCTCCTCACCGACGAAACGGACCCGTCCACGGGCCAGCGCCGACCGGTCCCGGAAGGGCTCGCCGAGGTGCAGGTAGGTGCGGTCACCCAGATCGTCGGCAGTGATCACAGCCACCACCTTGGGGAGGGCTGCGGCCCGGCTGGTGTCGATGCTGCTGATGTCGGCGTGGGGGTGGGGGCTACGCAGTATGCGCGCTTCCAGCATTCCCGGCAGCCGGATGTCCGTGGTGTAGACGGCCGCGCCCGAGGTCCGCTCCTCCCACTCGTTGGGCCTTACCCGCTGGCCGATGACCGTCATCGGTTGCCGTCCCTCGGGTGCTGGCCCGTGGAGTCACGAGCCGCGACGGTCGCGACCACCTGATCGATGGCCGCGACCACGCCGTTGTAGCCGGTGCAGCGGCAGAAGTTCCCGCCGAGCGCGTGCCTCACGTCCACATGGTTGCCGCGATCGATGCCGGCAATCAGCTGGTGGGCCCGAACAACGATGCCAGGAGTGCAGTACCCGCACTGCAGGCCTCCGAGGTCAGCGAGTGCCTCCCGCAGTGCCGAGGCCTCCGGCGCGATGCTCTCCACGGTGCGCACCGGCTCCGTCACTCGAGCTGAGAGCACCAGGCAGGACGGTACGGCCCGGTCGCCCACCAGCACTGTGCACGCGCCGCAGTCGCCGCGACCGCAGGCCTCCTTGGTGCCGGTCAGGCCCAGGTGGTCGCGCAGTACGTCGATCAGCCGGGTCGTTGGGGGTACTTCCAGCTTCACCCGCTCGCCGTTGACAACGAGACGGACGGTCACGCCCCCGCGGCCCCCTCGGCGGCCCGGTAGCGCTCCATCAGCCACTCCGCGAGCTGCGAGCGGAAGAAGTCCTGCAGGCTCAGCGGGCCCTGGGGCGCGAAGCGCGACGCCATGCCCCGCTGGCTGGCCACCGCCACCGGCATGTCCTGGTCCCAGAAGTAGTCGAGCCCCCGTTCGTGCTGCTCCAGGAGCTGGTCGAACAGCTTCAGCTTGGCGGTGGACTCGGGGAACAGGAATCCGGACGTCATGATGGACAGGTCGGTGCCGGCCGGCTGCACCGCGGTCCAGTGGACCGAGTCGCTGTGGCAGCCGATCAGCAGGCTGGGCGCCACGTAGAGGTACACCACGTTCCACCGGTCGTCGTCGCTGAGCGTCGGGATGGGCGGGAACAGTGCCGACTGGGTGGGGTTCATGCCCCGGTCCTTGAAGCCGGTGCGCCCCTTCCCGCCGAGCCCGACCGAGCCGGGCTCCAGCGGGGGGAAGGTGCCTGCCAGCAGCGTCTCTTTGCTGGTGTCGGCTTCGGTGAAGTCGTAGAGGGAGGCGTGCAGTCGCAGCGAGTGGTAGGCGTCCATGAAGTTCTCGGCGAAGATCTTCCAGTTGAAGGGCATCTCCAGCCGGGCCGGCTCGGTGGTGACCAGTTCATCCAGGCAGTAGACGGCCAGCATCTCGTCGAAGGCTGCCAGCCTCGGGCCGAGCGGGGCCACCTCAGCGGCCAGCGAGCAGAACACGAAACCCTGCCATTCCTCCACCGCGAGCTGGGGCAGGGAGATCTCCGAGCGCACGAAACCGGGACGCTGATGCATCTCGGGTGCGCCGATCAGGCGTCCGTCGAGGTCGTAGGTCCACCAGTGGTAGGGGCAGCGGAAGTTGCGGGTCGAGCCGCTGCACTCCGGGGGCGGGTCGAACCACTCCGCCTTGGGCCGCTCGGCCGGAGCGGTGACGCACATCGCCCGGTGCTGGCAGATCGACGACATCACGTTGATCCGGCCGTCGCGGTTGCGCACCACGATCACCGGCTCGGTACCCAGCAGGGTGGCTGTGAAGTAGTCGCCCGGTTCGGGGATCTGGCTGGAGCGGCCCACGCACAGCCATTCGGTGTCGAAGACGGCCGCCTTCTCGAACCGGTAGAACTCCTCGTCGGTGTAACACGCCGGCGGCAGGCCGACCGCGACGTCTACGGGCCGGGCCGCGGGCTCGATGTCCTCCAGCGGGACCGGGCTGCGTAACGAAGCCATCCGCGCCTCCTAGAGGTTTGCGGGAGGCCACGTTAGCGCGTTGCGCATAACCGTCCCGAAGGGGACCGGCAGCGGCTGCGCCCGGCAGGACATCGGCTCGACAGCAATGCTATGGTCCTCGCCTGTATACAGGCCCCGGTGCAACCGTCGCCGGGGCGCAAGCGGTTCCACACTGGAGGGGACATGAGACGACATTCGTTCAGATGGCTGGCAGCGGCGCTCGCGGTCTTTTCGCTGGTAGCGGCGTCCTGCGGAAGCGATGACGAGGAAGCCACGGAGCCCGCAGCCCCGGCGACTACGGAGGCCCCGGCGACTACGGAGGCCCCGCCGGCCGACCCGATGGACACCAACGGCGACGGCAAAGTCGTCGTCGGTGTGGCCGCCGCCGGTCCCCGGGACGACGGCGCCTACTACCAAGCGCTGGTGGATGCGGCCGAGGAGATCTCGGCGGCGCAGGGCTGGGAGGCGCCCATCGTCATCGACAACATCGAGCCCGCCGTAGCAGCCACCGAGTTGGAGAACCTGGCCGCGCAGGGCGTCGACATCATCGCGGTCGGCGCGGGCGAGATCTCCGACCCGCTGCCAGACCTCGTGGAGCAGTACCCCGACATCTTCTGGTACTGCAACTGCGGCACCGGGTTCCCCCAGATGGACGGGGTGGCCCTCAGCACCAACGACGGTGCCGAGATCGAGTACGTGGTCGGCGTGGCTGCCGGCCTCCTCCTGCAGGAGCATGGTGGTGACACCGCGTACATGATCGGCTGCTGCGACCTCGGCTTCGAGGTCGAGACCGAGCTGGCGATGCGGCTCGGCATGAAGGCCGTGGACCCCAGCTACGACGTGGTCTACACCCCGACAGGCAACTTCCCGTTCGACTTCGACAACGTGGCCGGAGCGACCGAGGCGTTCAACGTCGCCCTCGACGCGGGTATGGACCTCCTCTACCCGTACCTGGGCGGCGCCCACGAGCCTCTCGTCCAGCTGGCCAACGAGCACGGCATCCCGGTGACGAGCGCGGGCGCTTCCGACGTGTGCTCACGGACCGATCTGACCTGGGAGATGGCCGCGCTGTTCGACGGCGGCGACTTCGCCCGGGCGGTGTTCCCCCTCATCGTGTCGGGAGACTTCGTCGAGGGTGACATCTACAAGTTCTCAGTCGGTCGCGACCCGGAGGTCGGCGCGCTGATCTGCAATCCCACGCCGGAGCAGAAGGACCTGCTCGACCAGGCCCACGCCGACGTGTGGAACGGCTACTGCCTCGCCGAGTTCGACACCATCCGGGCCATCGCCTACGGCGGCGCCGACCTCGAGGCTCCGTTGGTCTGCTCGGACGCCTGAGCGCTACGTAGGGGCAGCTAGACCCGAGAGACCGGCATATGGCTGATCAGCGGACGGCGGGGACGGAGGTCCCCGCCGTCCGGCTCACCTCGATCTCCAAGTCGTTCGGGGCCATCGTGGCCTGCGACCGTGTGGACCTGACGCTTCACCGCGGCCGGATCCACGGCATCCTCGGAGAGAACGGCGCGGGCAAGTCCACGCTCATGAAGGTGCTGATCGGTCTGGTGCTTCCCGATGGCGGCACCATCGAAGTGGACGGCGAACGGTGCCAGATCCGCGATCCCCACGATGCCTCGATCCGCGGCATCGGCATGGTCCATCAGCACTTCAGCCTGGTGGAGCCGCTCACGGTGTGGGAGAACGTGATGCTGGGCGACACCGGCCGGTTCGACGCGCCCGCGGCCCGGCGCCGCGTGGCCGAGATCAGCGAGCACTACGGCCTCGGTGTGGATGCAGACGCCAAGGTCGGCGACCTCTCGGCGGGGGTCCGCCAGCGGGTGGAGATCATCAAGTGCCTGCGCCGCGATCCGAGCATCTTGATCTTCGACGAGCCGACCTCGGTGCTCACCCCGGGCGAGTCCGAGCGGCTGTTCGACGTTCTGCGCCAGGCGGTGCGGGAGGAGAACCGGGCGGTGGCGCTGGTGAGCCACAAACTCGATGAGATCCTCCACGCCACCGACGAGGTCACGATCATGCGGGCCGGGTCCGTGGTGCAACGGATGGAGACCTCCGACGCCGATGCGCCCATGCTGGCCAGGGCGATGGTCGGCCGGGAAGTGTCGCTTCGGTCGGAGGCTTCGGCCCTGGGCCTCATCGAGACGGTCGCGGCCGGCGCGGGCGATGACGACGGCGAGGGCTCCCGGGATGGGGAGCATGAGGGCACCGGCGGCGATTCCGTGCCGCGAGTGCCCGCGCTCCGTCTCCGAGACGTCGTGGCCCGGGGTCCCGACGGACGAGTCTCCCTCGACGGCCTCAGTGTCGACGTGTTCGACTCCGAGATCGTCGGAGTGGCCGGCGTGGAGGGCAACGGCCAGGCCGCGTTGACCGACCTGCTGTCGAGCCTGCTTCCCGCCGAGGCGGGCTCGGTAGAGGTGGACGGCGTCAGGGTCGAGCCGGGAAGTCCGGGCGCCATGTCCTCCGCGGGGGTCGCCGTCATCCCCGAGGACCGCCACGCCTCGGGCTGCGTGCTCGACATGACGGTGGCTGAGAACCTCTTCCTGGTGGACATCGAGCGGATCGCCAAGCGCGGGATCTACGACCCGGCCGTGATGCGGCGAGACGCGGCCGTCCTCATCGAGAACTTCGACATCCACACTGCCGGTCCGGACGCCCCCTTCTGGTCGCTCTCGGGCGGCAACCAGCAGAGGGTCGTGCTGGCCCGGGAGTTGAGCTACTCGCCCAAGGTGCTGGTGGCGGCCCAACCCACCCGGGGTCTCGACGTCGGTGCTATCGAATGGATGACCAACCGTCTCCGCCAGGTAGCCGACAGCGGTGTGGGAGTTCTGCTCATATCGAACGAACTGGAGGAGATCCTGCAACTGTCCGACCGTGTCGTGGTGCTGTTCCGGGGCCGCATCATCGGCGAGATGGACCGAGCCGATGTGGACCTCGAGGAACTGGGCCTCCTGCTGGGCGGCGCAGGTGCCGAGGCTGATGCTGAGGCCGCCGCCTAGCCGGGACGCGACGGCCGGATGAGCGACCAGCAGACGCCGCAGGCAGCCGCCGGCGACTCCGGCACCGACCCGACCGCTTCCGGGCGATCGGCGACTGCCCCCTCGCGGCTTCACGAGGCGGCTGTCGCCGCGGCCATGTACCTCGGGTGCATCGTCGTCGCCCTGTTCGCGTCGGCGTTGATCGTGTGGGCCACCGGAGGGTCGTGGCAGGCGGTCTTCTCGGCCCTGCTCGACGGCAGCTTGCGGGCCCCGGGCCGCTGGGGCGAGACCATCGGCATCGCCATCCCCCTCGTGGTGGTGGCGCTGGGAACCGCCATCAACGGTCGGGCCGGCGTGGTCAACATCGGCCAGGAGGGCCAGGTGATGATGGGCACCGCTTTCGCCACATACGTTGGCGTGCGCCTGGGCGGCCCGGGTCCGGTGGTGATCGTCTGCCTGCTCATCGTGGGTGCTCTCGCCGGGGCCATGTGGGCCGGCATCGCCAGCTGGCTCCTGTACTGGCGGCGGGTGCCGGAGGTGCTCACCACGTTGCTGCTCATAACGGTGGCGTCGCAGGCGACCGGCTACGCCCTGAAGGTCGACTGGCTGCTGCTGGCCCCGTTCCGGGAGGACCGCTCGGTTCGCAACCAAGTGAGCGAGCAGCTGGAAGCGGACACCCGGCTGCCCCTCATCGACATCTGGGGCAACGACTTCCCGATCAGCGCCTTCGCGGTGGTGCTGATGGCTGTGATCGTGTTCCTGCTGTTCAAGCGCAGCGTCTGGGGCTTCCGCATGAGGATGCTGGGCCGCAACGCCCGCACCGCCCAGCGCGCCGGCGTGTCCACCGTCAAGTACGGCACCACCGCCATGCTGATCTCCGGCGCGTGCGCCGGTCTGGCCGGAGCCCTGATGCTCTCCGGCGGAGACTTCGGCAACTACCGGTTCACACCAGGCTTCGCCAACAACATCGGATGGGAGGGGCTCCTGGTGGCCCTGGTGGCTCGCTCCCACCCGGTCGGCATCGTGGTCGTGGCCTTCAGTTTCGCCGGGTTGCGAGCCGGCTCGGGCTTCCTGGCCGCCACCGGGGTGGAGCGCGAGATCTCCCAGGTGGTGCTGGCCCTGCTCGTGCTGGCCCTGCTGGTGCCTCCGGCCATCCTCTTCATCCGCGAGCGCCGCCGCGCGCTGTCGGCCACCAGAGACAGGACCTGAGCCATGGGCGGCTTCTTCTCCGCGATCGGCGATGTGGTCACCAACGAGGTGACCTATTCGGGGGCCATGCGCTTCGCCGCGCTGCTGGCCTTCGCGGCCATTGGCGAGACGATTGCGGAGAAGGCGGGCACGCTCAACATCTCGCTGGAGGGGATGGTGCTGGGCGGGGCCTTCGCGGGGGCGCTGGGAATGCACCTGACCGAGTCGGTGAGCGTGGGGCTGGTCTTCGCCACCGTCATCGGGACCGTGGTGGCGTCGGTGCAGGCCAACATGAGCCACCGGCTCACCGCCAACCAGTTCGTGGTCGGGCTGGCCCTCAACACGCTGGTGCTCGGCATCGCCAGCTTCCTGAACACCAGCATCCAACCGGTGTCGAAGGCCGCCCACCGGTTCGCCATCAAGCCGCTGTCGGAGCTCCCGCTGATCGGCGACGCCTTCTTCAACCAGCCGTGGCCCCTGTACCTGGTGTACCCGATGATCCCGGCCGCATGGTGGCTGCTGTACCGCACCCGCTGGGGCCTGGAAGTGCGGGCCGTTGGCGAGAACCCGCAGTCGGCCGACGTGTCGGGCATTGACGTGAACAAGCGCCGCCGGCAGTCCATCTACATCGCCGGGCTCACCTCGGGACTGGGCGGCGGCTACCTGGTTCTGGGCCAGATCGGACGCTTCGAGGACGCCGTCGTGGGGGGCCAGGGGTTCATCGCCATCGCGGCGGTGATCTTCGGCGGATGGACCATGCGGGGCGTTATCGGCGGGTGCCTGCTGTTCGGCACGGTCAACTCGTTCCGGCTGACGCTGCCCACCGTGGGCCACGAGCTCAACTCCGAGTTGCTGTCGGCCGCACCGTTCGTGGTGACCATCGTCACGGTGACCTTCTTCGCCCACCGCACCCGCGAGCCCCGGGCCCTGGCCCAGCCCTTCGTCCGCGGCCTCACCTGAGGACCATACGTGGTCGCGGCCGCATCCTCGGTTCCCACCGTCGACATCTCCGGCGCCCTGGCCGGCGACTCCGGCGGCATGGAGGCCGCGGCTCGGGCGATCGACGACGCGTGCGTGGCGAGCGGCTTCTTCATCGTGGTGGGCCACGGCGTGCCGCCCGCCCTGGTGGACGAGACCATGGACATCGCCCGCGGGTTCTTCCGGCTCCCGTTCGAGGAGAAGTCGAAGGTGGCTCCGCCCACGTTCGAGGACTACCGAGGTTTCCTGGGCCTGGACACCACCTCGCTGGCGGCCACCCTGGGCGACAACGAGACCCCACCGGATCTGTGCGAGTCCTTCAACGTCGGCCGCTTCGACGATCCGGAGATCCGGGCCCGGGCTCACGTCGCCGGAGCGGAGGCCACGTTCTGCCCCAATCGGTGGCCCACCGAGCCGGCGGGGCTGCGGCCGCAGTTCGAGCACTACTACGCCGTGCTGGAGCGGCTCTGCATGCAGATGCTGCCGCTGTTCGCCCGAGCCTTGGACCTTCCCGACGACTGGTTCGACGACAAGGTGCAGGATCACACCGCGCTGCTGCTGTTCAACTGGTACCCGCCGGTGGCCGGCGAGGCCCGTCCCGGTCAGTTGCGCCGCGGCGCTCACACCGACTACGGAGCGTTCACCGTCGTCGCGGCCGAACAGATCCCTGGGTTGCAGATCCGGTCGAACGGTGACTGGGCCGACGTGCCGATGGTGCCGGACGGCTTCGTGGTGAATCTCGGAGACCTGATGGCTCGCTGGACCAACGACCGCTGGGTCTCGACCCTGCACCGGGTGGTCATCCCTGACGGCACCGACCGGGGCCGGGACCGAATGTCGGTGCCGTTCTTCTTCCAGCCGTCGTACCGGGCCGTCATCGAGACCATCCCGACGACCATCACGCCGGAGCGCCCGGCCCGTTACGAGCCGGTCGTGTCCGGCGAGTGGATCGCGGCCAAGTCGGCGTCCATGCTGGAGGACGACGGGGATTCCTGAAGGACGGGGTCGCTGGCTGGCGCTGCTTCTCGCCGCTGTGGTCATGGCGCTGGGCGCGCTCGGGGTCCTGGCACTGGGCACGGCCTCTCTACTCGACATCGGGCCGTTCGCTCCCGCCGATCCTGCGGGGCTGGAGGTGGCCGACCGGCTGGAGGACTGCCGCGAGGCTCGCCTCGACAGGGGAGAGAGCTGCGACCAAGGCGCCGACATCGAATCGATCAACCTCTGGCTGCGGGACGACGGCGCGCTGTCGGTAGAGCTAGTGCTGACGGCGGCACCGGGTCTCGGTCCGGCCCTGGCATGGTCGGCCGAGTTCTACGTCGAGGCGGCCAACTCCTTCACGGACGGCGGGGTGATCTGCCGTCTGAGCAATGTTGCCGATGGGGGCGCGCCAGCGGCGGAGGCTCGGTCCTACGCGCTCGACCCGAACACGGTGCCAAGGCAGCTGGTCGAGGCCGATGCCTGCCAGGGTCGCCTCGACGGATCGGTGGCCACGTTCACAGTGGACGTCGGGGGCCAGCCCGACGAGGTGCCGTTCCGGCTCATCGGCTTGGTGCGGGTCGAGCACCCCGGCGATCCTGATCGCCTCGGCTCTGAGGACGACTTTCTGGTCCGGGCGACGCTGGCCGAACTTCGAGGCTGAGCGACTCGCAATCGACCTCTAGAGTGCCCTCAATGGATGGTGTCGAGCCGGCCTCGCACTTGAGTCCGGAGGCCCGGAACTTCCTGGGCAACTACCGGGTTGTCGCAGCGGAGCTGGACCTCGGAGACCTCGAAGCGGTGGCCGCGGCTCGCCAAGGGTCCCTGGCTGGATGGGTTGCCCACAACGAGGGGCTCACGGGGTCGTGGGTTAGCCAGCCTTCGACGGTGGCCGGCCTTCCGGTGGTGGCCTTTGCCGTTAACGAGCCCGCTCTGAGCGCTGATCGGGTGATCGTGCACCTTCACGGAGGGGCGTTCGTGCTGGGCTCGCCGATAGCCAGCGCGGCGCTGGCCGTGGGCGTCGCCCGGCGCACGGGGCTGCCGGTGGTGTCGGTCGACTACCGCTTGGCTCCGGAGCATCCATGTCCGGCCGGACTCGATGACATCGTGCGCGTGTGCCTGGAGCTGTCGGCGTCGCGGTCGGTTGTCGCGGTCTTCGGTGAGTCGGCCGGGGCCAACCTGAGCCTGGCCGCGGCCGTCGCCCTGCGTGATCGCGGTGCCGCCGTGCCCGCCCGTCTGGGCCTGCTGTCACCATGGGTCGACATGACCTGCTCGGGTGACACCTACCGCTCGCTGGTACCGGCCGATCCCGTGCTGGGTCCGCTCGACCCGCCCGCCTTCGCGGCTGCTTACGCGGGCACGGACACAGCCGATCCGAAGGCGTCCCCCCTGTTCGCTGATTTGGCGGGCCTGCCTCCCTCGCTCATCCAGACCGGCAGTCGCGAGATCCTGCTGTCCGACTCCTGCCGGCTCGAGGCCGCGCTTCGCCGCGCCGGCGTGGAGGTGGTTCTCAACGTTTGGGACGGCCTATGGCACGGCTGGCAGCTCCAGTACCGCCTACCCGAAGCCAATCAGGCTCTCGACGATCTGGTCGCCTTCCTGATGGGCTGAATATTCAGCCATACCTACGATCCGCGAATTGGCAGCGTTTTGAGCGCTATGCGTGCATTCTGCTGCCAGTGCCCGGACCGGGTCGACCGATCAAGGGAATTGGCAGCGTTTTGAGCGCTATGCGTGCATTCTGCTGCCAATTCTCCGATCAGCGGCCGGTGGCGATGGCTACCACCTCGGTCAGTAACTCGCGGTTGGCGGCCGGGCCGGGCGAGATGATGTTCACGAAGAAGGCGTCCAGGTGGTGTGCGCCGATGAGGTGCTCCAGCTGGTGGCGGCACTCGGCCGGCGTTCCCGCGATCTGGTAGGAGGCCACCAGTTCGTCGGACACGAGCCGACCCACGGCCTCGGGACCGCCCTGGGCGAAGGCGTCCTTCAGTCCGGCGATCTCGTCGTCGTTGAGGCCGAGGTTCCTGAGGATCCGGGGTGGGCTGTCCATGATGGCGTAGCCGTAGAGGTGCTTGGCCTCCTCGATCATCTCGGGCTTGTAGGCCAGCCGGTCCAGGTAGACCCGGGTGAGCGGCGTACCGGCCGCTGCTCGGGCCTTCTCAGCGATGCCGAACGCGTCGCCGAGGTCGGACTTGACCATCAGAACCAGACCGTCGGCGTGAGTGCCGGCCAGGGCCAGCATCCTCTCGCCGCGGGCGGCGACCCAGATCGGGATGGAGTGAGTGCCGGTGGCGAGCTCGGCTCCCTCCAGCGACAGCCGCCGCCCCTGCCAGGTGACCGGCTCGCCCCGCCACAGCCGCCGCAGCGCTTCGATGGTGTCGGCCATGGTCGCCAGCGGGGCCGATCTCTCCAGGCCCATCGGATGCAGCACCATCGTGCCGCCGGCCACCAGGGTCACGAAGGCCCGGCCCCCGCTCATCTCGTCGATGGTGGCTATGGCTGCCGCGGTGGCGGCCGGGTGGCGGGTGTAGGGGTTGGTGACCGCCCCCAGGCGGATCGTGCTGGTGGCCCGGGCCGCCGCGCCCAGCACCGCGTACACGTCGAGCATCAGGCCCTCGTCGGCCACCATGCAGTACGAGTAGCCCAGTTCCTCGGCGGCCACGATGGTGTCGACCAGCTCGGCCGAGCCCATGGTCGGCACGATCTGAAGGCCGAGTGTGACCGGGTCGGGGCTCACGTGCTTGGCTCCAGCCAGGGGTCGTGCGGTGGCTTGATGACGACCGGGCCGATATCGATCCGGCGGTCGGCGCCCACTAGGTCGGCTACCAGTTCGCCGACTCCGGACGCGGGCATCATACGGGCGCGAACGTGGTCGGGGGCCTTCTGGTCCCAGAGTTCGGTGTCGATCTGGGCGGGACAGATCGTGATCACCCTGATACCCCGGTCGCGCCCCTCCAGACGGAGCACCTCGCCCAGCGCGTTCATGCCGCCCTTCGACGCGGCGTAGGCCGCATTGCCCTCGAAGGCCTGAACTGCTGCGATGCTGCTGATCAGCACGATCTGGCCCCCGGACTCGCTCAGCGCCTCCCAGCCGGCCCTGGTCAGGGCCATGACCGCGCTCAGGTTGACGTCCAGAACCCGCTGCCAGTGGTCCGGGGCGACATCGCCCGCGGCCGCCTTCTCGAACACGCCTGCGCTGTGGACGATCACGTCGATCCGGCCGTGGGCGGCGAGGGTCTGCTCGACGACACGCTCCGGCTCGCCCTCCCCGCTCAGGTCGGCCGCCAGCGCGGTGGCAGGTGAAGTCAGCCCCGAGGCCGTGTCACGGAGCCGGTCCTCCCGCCGCCCGACGAGCACACATCGGGCGCCGCGAGCCGACAGCGCGGCCGCACAGGCCGCACCGATTCCCGACCCCCCGCCGGTCACGATCGCCACCGGAGCGGATGGCGCGGTCATGTTGAGTACATCACCGGCTATTGGCCGAAGAACGAGGCGGCCAGCACGTCGTAGTTGATGCGTCCGGCGCTGAAGGTGCGCCCGCTGGCCATGTTGGTGAGGTGGATCTCGGCCGGGGAGTGCAGCTCGATGGGGATCTCGTAGAAGTCCCGGCCGGCGTCCTCGTAGATCTCGATGAACGGGCGGCCGTAGGCCGAGCTGGCCACCGAGACCACCCGGTCCACGATCTCGGCGCACTGGTCGTCGCCGGACTCCACCGTGACGTTGGAGATTCCCCCGTAGAGCAGGCTGTCGTTGATGCGGCCCATCGAGATCAGGTCGTCGTCCACCAGCGGCGGCACCACCCCCAGGCCGTAGGCGTAGCGCAGGCCGCGGAGGTCCATGCCCTCCTCAGCCAGCCGGTGGAGGGACTGCTCCACGATGCGGGCCGCCACCTGCACCGCGGTGACCAAGCTGCGGTTGGGGGCGAACAGCACGTAGAGGTCGGCGGGATCGATCCGGCACGACGACGCGATCATGTCGGCCATCTCCACCGGGATCGGCTCCGAGGTCTGGATGGCCACCACCGCCTCGTGGTGGTCGTCGCGGTAGTCGATCCACTCGAAGTAGTGGTCGAGGCTGTCACGGTTCAGGGCCCGGCCGGGGCCGGCCAGGATGGCGGCGTGCTCGGTGCCGGGGGCCTGAAGGCGCCACCCCGCGATCTGGGACGCCACGCAGGCCTCGATGGGGTGGTCGATCATCACCCGCACCGCGGTGAGCATCCGTCCCGCCAACTCGAAGGGCTCGTAGCTCACGATGCCCAGCCCGCCCAGGCTGGCCAGGGTGTAGAGCTGCGCGGCCCGCCAGCCCCCCTTGGCCTCCAGGCCCATGTCGATGACGGTGGTGCCGTTGCCAAGCCGGTCGACGGTCACGCCGAGCGCGTCGGCCTCCTCCAGCACGAGCCGAACGGTATTCATGGCCTCACGGTTGATACTGATCACGGCTGCCTCCTGACGGGCCGGCCCGGAACCCGGTCAGGCCGGGGTGGACTCGCGGGCGCCGAGGCCGGCGTCCACTCCGATGATGGCGCCGTTGATGTAGCTCGCCTCGGGCGACGCCACGAAGAGGATGGCTGCGGTGATCTCCTCCGGACGGCCGAAACGGCCTTCGGGGATGTGGCGCTGCACCGCGGCCTGTCTCTCGGGGTCTCGCATCCCGGCCAGCAGCGCCTCGGTGGCGATCAGGCCCGGTGCCACCGCGTTGACCCTCACTCCCTTGGGGCCCAGTTCCAGGGCCATCGCCCGGGTCAGGCCCTCGACCGCGCCCTTGGAGGCGATGTAGGCGCAGCGGTTGGTCACACCCAGCCGGGCCAGGATGGAGCTGAGGTGCACGATGGCGCCCCGTCCCCGCTCGACCATGCCGGCGGCGACCAGCTGGCTGAGCTGCAGCAGCCCCCGGACGTTCGCCTGCCAGACGGTGTCGAAGGCCTCCAGCGAGAGGTCGAACATGGACGACCGGTCGATGAGGGCGGCGTTGTTGACCAGGATCGAGACCGGTCCCAGCGACGCCTCCACCTGCTGAGCCAGCCGGGCCACGTCGGATTCGTTGCCGATGTCGGCCTGGAACACCTCGGCCGTCCCGCCCGCCTCGGCGATGGCCGCTCGGGTGGCGGCCGCCCCGTCGGCGTCGCTGCGGTAGTTGATCGCCACCCGGGCGCCCTCCGCGGCGAAAGCCCGGGCCGTCGCCGCGCCGATTCCACGTGACGAGCCGGTGACGATGACGGTGTCTGATTCGAAGCGATCAGGTCTCATGGCTAGCCCCCACTGATGGCCGCTGCCTCGGCCTCGTTGTCGGCGATCACCGCCAGCACCGTGCCCACGTCGACGGTCTCGTCCTCGTCCACCAGGATCCGGGCGACCACGCCGGCGCACGGCGCTTCCAGCTCGTTCTCGACCTTCTCGGTCTCGACCTCCGCGATCACCTCGCCCTCAACCACATGGTCGCCCTCGTCGACATACCAGGCCACGACCGTGCCGTCCTCCATGGTCAGGCCCCACTTGGGCAGGATCACATCAGTGCTCATCGGTGGGATTCTCCTAGTGACTCGTCGGGTCAGTACTGGGCGGCGGTGGTGATGGCCGCCGCGATGTCGGCTGCGTCGGGGAGGACCACGTCCTCCAGCGGCACCGAGAAGGGGATCGGGGTGTCGAGGCCGTCGACCCGGACCACCGGGCCCTTAAGGTCGGCGAAGCACTCCTCGCTGATGCGGGCGCTGAGCTCAGCGCCGAGTCCGCCGATCCTGGGTGCCTCGTTGGCCACCACCGCCCGGCCGGTCTTGGCCACGGAGGCCAGCACCGTGGCCGCGTCGTAGGGCCGGATCGTCCGCAGGTCCACCACCTCGACCGAGACGCCGGAGCCGGCAGCCTGCTCGGCGGCCTCCAGCGCCATAGGCACCATGCGCATGGCCGCGACCACGGTGACATCGCTGCCCTCGCGTGCCACCGTGGCCTGCCCCAGAGGCGTGGTGTAGTACTCGGGCGGGACCTCGGCCCGGCTTCGATAAAGCGCCTTGTGCTCCAGGAACAGGACCGGGTCGTCGCTGTCGATCGAGGCCAGGAGCAGGCCCTTGGCGTCGATCGGGTTGGACGGCGCCACGATCACGATGCCGGGCACGTTGAGGAACCAGCCCTCCACGCTCTGGGAGTGGTGCGGCCCGCCGCCGAACCCGCCCCCGCAGGCGGTTCGGATCACCAGCGGCGCCTTGAACTGCCCGTCGAACATGTAGTGCATCTTGGCCACGTTGTTGACGACCTGGTCGTAGCACTCCGCAATGAAGTCGGCGAACATGATCTCGGCCACCGGGCGCATGCCGACCATGGCCGCCCCTGCGCAGGTGCCGATGATGGCCGCCTCGGACAGGGGAGTGTCCCGCACCCGCTCGGGCCCGTACTTGGCCAGCAGGCCCTTGGTCACACCGAAGTCGCCGCCCATCTCGGCGATGTCCTCGCCGATGACGAACATCTCGTCGTGCTTGGCCATGGCCAGGTCCAGCGCATCGTTGAGGGCCCGGGTGAAGGCGACCTTGCGGACCCTGTCCCTAGCCTTGCGGGGAGTCCGGGCCGTGCGCTTGGGGGTTGCGGTGTCGGCGGCGGTCATCGTGAGTCCACCTCCCATCCGACGTAGACGTCGGCGGTTGCCTTGGCCGGGTCGGGTTCCGGGCTCTCGAGGGCGAAGGCGATCCACTCCTCGATCAGTCCGGTCATCTCCTGCTCGACGGCCTCGAGATCGTTGGGGGCCACGCCCCGCCCGGCCAGGGTCTCGCCGGCCAGCATGATCGGGTCGCGCTCCTCCTTCCAGTACTTGACCTCGGCCTCGGGCCGGAACTCCCCGGCGAAGATCCCCTGCCAGCGCCAGGTCTTGAACTCCAGGAAGTACGGCCCCGCGCCGGAACGGATGTGCTCGACGGCCTCACCGACGACGGTCCAGGCCTCGACGATGTCGTTGCCGTCGAGTTGGCGCGATTCGAAGCCGTAACCCTGCACCATGTCCACGATGTCCGCCGATGCGTGGCCCTCGCCCACCGGCATGGAGATGGCGTAGCCGTTGTTCACGCAGGCGTACAGCACGGGAAGGTCCCAGATGGCCGCCATGTTGAGGCTCTCGTGGAACTCGCCCCGCCCGACGGTGCCGTCGCCGATGATGGCGCAGGCCACGTTGGGCTGGCCCCGCATCTTGGCCGCCAGGGCCACTCCCAGCACGGTGGCCATGTAGGAGCCCTCCACCGCGTTGTCGCCGAAGTTGCCGACGGCCGGGTCGGCCGAGTGCAGGCTGCCGCCCTTGCCGCTGCACACCCCGGTGGCCTTGCCGAACAGTTCGGCCATGATCCGCTCGCCGTTGCCGCCGTGGCGATGCTGGGCCAGGGCGTTGATGCCGTGGCAGCGGTGGTCGGGGAAGAAGGCGTCGGTGGACTTGAGGTGCCAGGCCAGGGCAGCCTGGGTGGCCTCCTGTCCCAGTCCGGTGTGCAGCATCCCGGGCACGTTTCCCTTCTCGAACTCCCGCTCGAGACCCTGCTCGAAGGCCCTTATGAGCCACATGTCGCGATACAGGCCCAGCAATGTCGAAGTCTCCACTACGGCTCCTAGTTGTTGTCGATGAACTCGGCCCACGGCGTGCGGGCCAGAAAGTAGGCGCCCTCGCCGGTGGTCCGCAGGAAGGTGCGCAGGCCGAGGCGTGCGATGGCCCCGAGCCGCACCGGATCGATGCGGCCCTGCTCGTCGCAGATGACCGAGTCGTAGGCCACCCACACCACCTCGCCGACCACCAGGTGGACCTCCCCGAAGACCCGGTCCGGCGTCCCCAGGTCCACCACCTTGTGGATCCTGCATTCCAGGCGGGCCAGGGCCTCCGCGATGGCCGGAGATGTGACCTTGGTGGCCGGCACCGGGGTCCACCCGGCGAGTTCGAACTCGTCTACCTCGCTGGGCGACTCCATGGCCACGGTCTCGATGTCGTCGCGGAAGGCCTCGCTGGTGACGTTGACCACGAAGTCGCCGCTGGCCATGGCGTTGAGGTAGGTGTGCTTGAGCTGCCCGTCCTCGCGCAGGCCCATGGTGATGCCCAGCAGCATGGGGTCGCCGGTGATCGGCAGGTAGTAGCTCATCGGGGCGATGTTGGCGATCCCGTCGGGGCTGCGGGTCGAGACCATGGCGATCGGCCGTGGCACGACCAGCTGCGACAGCATGAACTGGCGGTCCATGGGCTGGTTCTCGGCCGGGTCGAAGGTGATGGTGCGCTCAGGATCCATGGGTCTCCGTCGGATTCCTCGGAGAGCCTCAGGTTCCGTTGGCGGGCCAGTGCCGGCGGTAGCGCCTGACCAGCCAGCGGTTGAACTGGACGAGGGTCTCCTCCTGCCAGGAGTAGCGGCCGCGGGGGGCCAGCAGGGAGTTGAGGCCCTTCTGGGTCATGGTGTCGGCGTAGATGTCTTGGACGTTGAAGTTGTTGACGCCGGCCTCAGCCGCCTCGAACAGGTACTCGAACATGGGGTCCTCCAGCGCGGAGGACTCGAAGCAGTAGCCGATCTGGATGGTGATGTGGCCCGCATCGGTGGGGCTGATGATGAAGTAGGCCACCTCGTCGGGGACGATGGCCAGGGAGAGGGTCGGCGGTATGAGCACGAAACCGCCCCGCTTGCGCTGCTCCTCGGTGAGGTTGGCGAACACCGGCAGGATGCAGCGCTTCGTCGGGTTGAACGAGCCGTCGATCTCGGTGAAGTGCTGGATCCGGCCGACCGCGCCGTCGTTGTCGTCCCAGGGCAGGAAGTCGTTCATGTGGCTGGGCGCGAACGTCTGCAGCGGCCCGTGGAGCCGGCTGGCGTGGTAGGGGTCGTTGAAGTTCTCCATCATGACCTTCCAGTTCCAGGGAAGGTCCGGGATCGTGGCGCCCTCCCGGGTGGTGGTCGACTCCAGCCCGTAGTTGGCCAGCATCTCGTCGATCTTGATCATGGTCGGGCTGAAGGGGCGGGCGTCGTGGTCGAAGTTGGCCATGATGAAGCCCTGCCAGATCTCCACCTTGAGCTGGGGGAGCGGATGCTCGGACTGGTCGAAGTCGACGGCCCGATCCATGGCCGGGGTGCCCAGCAGGGTGCCGTCGAGCCCGTAGGTCCAGTGGTGGTAGGGGCAGGTGAACCGGCGGCAGTTGCCCGAGCCCTCGGCGATGACCATGCCCCGGTGCCGGCACACTGCCGACATGACCCGCAGCTCGCCCGCGGAGTCGCGGGCCGCGATCAACGGCTCGCCCGCGATGGTGATGCAGCGGAAGTCGCCCGGCTCCTTGAGCTGGTCGACCCGGCCCACGCACAGCCATTCGCGGTGGAAGATGGCCCGCCGCTCGAACTCGTAGAACTCCGGTGACGTGTACAGCACCGGCGGCAGGAGCCGGGCCTCGTCCACCGGGCCGACCGAGTCGTCGAAGCTGGCTAGGAGGTCGTCGGTCAGCACTGTCATCGGCTCGTGTCTCCACAAGGTCTGGGAGCGTGCGGGAGGAGGCTCCGGCGGGCTGAACCTAGTCCGTCGGCTTGAGCCACCTCATATTAGGCGTACCGGGCGCCGGGCACATCCGGTGTGGGGGGAGGCGAGGGGATCAGGCTGCTCTCTGAAGGGCTGCGCCGACCCGCAGGCACAGGGCGTCGGCGTGGGGCGGAGCGACGATCTGCACCGCGGCCGGCCGGTCCTCGTCCAGCCCGGCCGGCATCACCAGCGCGGGCTGGCCGGCGACGTTGAACGGCAGGAACGTCCGGGCCACCTTGTCGAGCCAGAGCCGGTCGCCGTCGTCGAAGAACGTGGCCGGGTCGGGGGCCGAGGTCGGCGTGGCCGCGGTGACCAGCACGTCCACGCTGTCGAAGACGGCGTCGAGGTCGCGCTGCACCAGGCTGCGGGCCTGCAGCGCCCTGAGGTAGTCGGAGGCGCTGGTCCGGGCTCCGGCCGCCAGCCGGCAGGCCGCGGATCCGGTGAACTCGCCGATGCGGCCCAGGTTGCCGGCGTGGTGGGCGGCGAACTCCACCACGGTAACGACCCAAGCGATGGTTCCGGCCAGCTCGGCGCACCCGAACGGCACGGGCTCGACCGTGCAGCCGAGCTCCTCCAGCCGGGCCACCGCGCCGGACAGGGCCGCGTTTACCCCCGTCGAGCAGCCTTCGGACATCCATCCCTCGGCCACGCCGACGCGTGTGCCGTGGATCGACCGGGCCAGCCGGTCGTAACCGGGGACCGGTCTCCGCGACGCGTACGGATCAGCGTCGCACCCGCCCGCGATCACGCCCAGCACCAGCCCCAGGTCCTCGACGGTGCGGGCCATCGGTCCCACATGGTCCAGCGTCCACGACACGCCGAAGACACCGTCGCGGGGCACCCGCCCGAACGTCGGCTTGATCCCGCTCACGCCGCAGTACGAGGCGGGGACCCGGATGGACCCGCCGGTGTCGCTGCCCAGCGCTACCGGGAACAGCCCGGCGGCCAGGCCCGCGGCCGACCCCGACGAGCTTCCGCCCGCCCACCGGCCCGGCGCGGCGGGGTTGGTGACGCCGTCGCCGGACTCGTCGCCGAAGGCAAACTCCGGGGTGGCGGTCTTGGCCAGGATCACCACCCCGGCCTCCCGGAGCCGGGCCACGACGCTGGCGTCGGCTGAGGGCGTGTGGCCGGCGAACAGGGTCGAGCCTGCCTCGGTGCGAAGCCCCCGGGTGTTGATGATGTCCTTCACGCCGACGGGGACGCCCTCCAGCGGCCCGGCATCGCCGCTTCGCCACCGTTCGGTCGAGCGGGCGGCTTGCTGCCGGGCCGCATCGTCGTCGCGGGCAACCACTGCGCCGACAGTCCCGTCGAGATCGTCGATCCGGGTGAGGCAGGCATCGACCACCTCGACCGGGTCGAACGCTCCGGCCCGGTAGCCCTCCAGCAGGGCGGCCGCGCTCAGGGCTGCCAGGTCGCCGGACCGTGTCGGTACCGTCGCCGGCGACGGCTCCGGCTCTTCTGTGACGCTGGTTATAGCTGCGCCTGGTTCGGAGTCCGAGATCCAGCGATCCCCGGCCGCAGGACCGAGGGTGTCGTGGAACGGCTCGCTCAGCGAGCGCAGGGCTGCGAGCTTGTCGCTCAGCGTGGCCTGGGCCGCGACAGCCTCCGCCAGCACCTCCTCAGGGATGGCGGCAGTTCCGTCCGTGACCGTCCAGTTGCCTACCACCGCCGAAACGTAGCCGCTGGCGCGTCCTGGGGCTCCGGGCAACCAGAGGGATTCAGTTCCAGTCTCCCGGCGACCACACCAGGGGGAACACGTCCCCGAAGGAGTCGAGGGTCTGGCCCGTCTGCGGTTCGTGCTCGGCGAGGCCGGGCGGATCCGGGACCATCTGTCCGACGCGCTTGATGTAGCGGGCCTTCGGACCGGCGAACAGGGCGGCGTACGCCCGCCGGTCGCGGTCCAACGTCACGCCCTCGGCCGTCCCGTGAAGGAGGTCTCCGTGAAACAGGATCACGTCGCCGGGCTGGTAGTCCCACCCCATGATGTCGAACGAGTCCCGGTCGCGGGGCACATCCGGCGTGGGGGGCAGCGACTTGTCCATCACGACGCTGCGGTAGGCGAAGCCGGCGCCCCCCTTCTCGTAGACGCCGCGCCTGCGGGCCAGCGCCATCCGCAGCGCGTTCTCCTCGTCCGACATGTCGGGGTCGCGGCCGACCATCGGGCGGTACGTGACGTTCCACCGGTGCGACCCTCTAACCACCTCGAGGCTGGCCCGGCGGGGAACCGGGTCGGGCGATGCCCAGGCTCGCACCAGGTCGGTGCCCTCCACGTTGTGGTAACTGGTGTCCTGATGCCACGGGGTGGGAGCCATGGGGCCTGCCCTCCGGAAGAACATCTGGTCCATGTAGAAGCGCACCGGGCCGGCCACGACGGAGCCCACGAGACCGCCGACGGGGGACTCGTTGGCGAAACGGCGCAGGCTCGGGGACCGGGCCGCGAGCAGCTGGTCGGCCCTCACGGTCGCGCCCTGGGCCACCACCTCACTGGACATGTGGTCGCGTTCGGCGAAGCACTCCTCCAGGCCGTCGGAGATCAGGCTCACCCACTCGGGTGCCAGCACCCCGGTCAGCAGCACGGCTCCGTCGCGGTGGAACGCCGTGATCTCGGCATCGGTCACCGGACGGATGGGGGCAGCCGAGGTCATAGCCCTTCCTCGTCATGGGCGACCGCGGCCGCGAACCGGTCCGTGCCGATGTTGGTGAGTCGCCATGCCACCTCGGGCATGCCGGGCATCCGGAACATGCCGCTGCGGGTGCCGTTGCGAATGTCCGGGGGGATCTCGAAACTCGAGACGTCCAACGAGAGGCCCAGCCCGTGGGCCTTGCTGAGCGCCTCCTTCAGAGTCCACAGATCGAGGAACACGTCGAGCTTCTGGCGCCCACTCGCCGCCATGACATCGGCCCGCTCACGAGGACTGAGGACCGCATCAATTAGCACGTCGAGATTGCGTTGTGCGGCCCGTTCCTCGACATCAACACCCACCCGTCCCCGGGGCGCCAGTGCGATCAGGCCGTGCTGGCCGCTGTGGCTGACGTTGAAAGCGATCGGAGCCTGCAGCCTGTCGACCGCGGCGAAGGGCTTGCCGTGCTCGGAAGAGCCGAGGGCAAGCTGATGGTTGCGGCAGCTGAGCGCGCCGCATAGCAGCGAACGCAGCGACGCCCGGCACAGGACATACCGGCGCTTGGCGCCGTTGTGCTGGAAGCGGCAGGCTCGGCGACGCTCCTCGCCGTCGAGCCAGGTCCAGGCCTCCTGCTCGTTGGTCTCGTTGGGCACCAGGTCAACGTGCGTCACCACGACATCGTCAAGCTGTGTGAACGGCCCCCACCAGCCGGTGGCTAGAGCGGGAGCCATAGCGTTGGTGCTGCTGAGAGCTCCTTCAGCCGGAGTGGGCGTCGAGGTACGCGATCAGGTCGCTCGGCGTCAACAGCTCGGCGAACTCTTCGGCCGAGATGTCTATGCCGAACTCCTCGCAGACCAGCCTCCAGAACGCAACCACGTCGGTGGAGCTGACCCCGGCGTCGATGATGTTGAGATCCGGCGTGAGCGGCTGGCCTTCTGACCTGCCCTCAATGTTCAGATTGGCGTCAACGAGAGCCCGGATTCGTTCTTCGGTGGAGGCCATCGGCGGGGTTACCTTTCAGTGGTCGGTTTTGATAACGGCGTGAGCCTACGGAGTCACCGATCACTAGTCAACTGATCTTCTGGCTGCAGTGGTTGCACCCAGTGGCGCCGTTGCTGGAACGGGTAGCCCGGCAGCGAGATCCGGCGCGGGGTCTCGCCCTTGAACAGCGCGCCGAAGGTCACGTCGAGCCCGTCCTCGTAGTCGGCCGCGGCGTTCATGGCTGCGTCGTGGCCGGGAGATCCGACCGCTCGCGTTGCTTGCCTCCTGTTTCCGTCCGCCACCGTTCGCAATCCGGCGCGGAGCGACTCGATGTCGTCGAACACCACCGCGGCCCGCTCGGCGAGATGGGCGCGTCCCACGCTCGCGGTCCACGCCAAGTCGCCCAGCAGCGCCACCGGGGCCCCGTCCTTCTCGGAGAGATCCGGGACCCGTTCATCGAGCCAGGAGAGGTACCGCCCGGCAAGCTCGCGCAGAGCCTGGTCGGACTGCGCCGCCAGGGGCAGCATCCGGCTTCGGCGCCCCGGCTGCGAGCCGGTGTCCGACCGGGCTGTATCGGCTTCACCGGTCCCGGCGTCATGCCCCTCCAACACGAGGTGGGCGTTGGCGCCCGAGATCGCGAACGAGTTCACCGCGGCCAGCCGGGGCCGACCACCTGTCGCGGGCCAGTCCGTCGCTTCCGTCGTTACCCGCACGGGCAGACGCTCCCAGTCGATCTGTTCGCTCGGCTCGCTCATGTGCAGATGCTTGGGGATCCTCCCCCGGTCCATGGCCAGGACCGTCTTGATGAGGCCGGCCACCGCCGAAGCGCATTCCAGGTGGGCGATGTTGGTCTTCACCGAGCCGACCAGCAACGGCCGGTCGTCATCGCGGCCGGTGCCATAGACGGTGGCGGCCGCGTTCATCTCGACCGCGTCGCCGAACGGCGAGCCGGGCCCGTGCGCCTCCAGATAGTCGACATCGGCCGGGACTCGCGCCGCCCGGTCCAGCGCCTGCTTCATCGCCTGCATCTGTGCAGGCCCGTTGGGCTGGGTCAAGCCCAGGCCGGTGGCGTTCTGGTTGACGGCCGTGCCCCGCACCACCGCCCAGACGCGGTCGCCGTCGGCGATGGCGTCCCCGAGCCGCTTGAGTACCACCATGCCGCAGCCCTCGCCCCGGATGTAGCCGTCGGCGGCCGCGTCGAAGGCCCGGCACTGCCCGCTGGCCGACAGCATCTGAGTCTCGGCGAGGAACTTCGTTATCGAAGGGGACAGGACTGCGTTGGCTCCCCCGGCCAGAGCCAGGTCCACCTCGTCCTGCTGCAGCGCCGAGACCGCATGGTGGATAGCGACCAGCGACGATGCGCAGGCAAGGTCGAAGGGCACGGCCGGACCGGCCAGGCCCAGCGTGAACGCGATACGCCCGACAGCCACACTGGAGGTGGTGCCGAAGTAGCTGTCGCCCCGGCCGGCCGCGGCTATGACCCTGCGGTACTCGCTGCTGCCGCCGATGCCGGCGTACACGCCGGTGCGGCTCCCCTTGAGGCTGGTGGGGTCGATGGTGGCGTCCTCCAGTGACTGCCAGGCCGTTTCCAGGAGCATGCGCTGCTGCGGGTCCATCATCCGGGCCTCGATCGGCCTGATCCGGAAGAAGCCCGCGTCGAACCGGTCGATGCCCTCTACGTACGCGCCGACCCTGCTGGCGGGATCCGGGTTGGCCGGGTCTCCCGAGGCTCCGTTCCACGGGCCGGGATCCCGCCGTCCGTCCGTGACCGCGTTCTCGCCTGCCTCCAACAGGCGCCAGAAGCTGTGCAGATCCGGGGCGCCGGGGAACCGGCAGGCCATCCCCACGATGGCGATCCCGTCGTTGGCCGGTGCACTCGACGGCACAACGGGTGCCGCTGCCTTCGACGTCGAACGCTCCGGCTCGTCTGCTTGCTGCTGGTCCGGCCGGTCCTGGTCCGGCCGAGCCGCGGTTTCCGGGACCGGTTCGGAGCGGCCCGTGCCGGCGGGCGCCTGGATGGCGAAGCGTCCCTCGCCCGCGCCCTCGGGCGCTTCGATGCCGCCCGACTCGGCGAGTTCTGACGCCAGGTAGGCCGCGAGGCTCTGCACGCTCGGGTAGTCGAAGACCACCGTGTTGCCGGCCGTGTACGCGCCCGCGAAGCCGCGGTTGATGCGGTTCCTCAACTCGACCGCCATCAGGGAGTCCATTCCCAGGTCGGCGAACTCGACCGACGGCGCCGGAAGGTCCGGCAGGCGCATCACCGCCTGCAGTTCTCGCTGCAGGAATCCGGCGAGGATCCGTTCGTGTTCCGCCGCGGGCGACGCGCCCAACTCCGACAGCAGGTCGGTCTGCGAGTCCTGGCGGCTCCCCGCCTGGCTGGTGACTGCAGCCAGCAGGTCCTCCAGCAGGGGCGACCGGTGCTCGTGATCATCGGCCACCATCTGCCAGTCCACGGAGGCCGCCATGGGCGCGGTCGTGTCTTGGCGAACGAGGTGGTCGAAGGCCCTCACTCCGTGCTGCGGGGTGATCCAGCCCGTACCGGCGGCCTCGAGCTGCGCGGCTATCCGCTCGCGTTGCTCCTCGGCCTCGCCGAGCCCCGACCAGGCTCCCCAGGCGATGGACTGCCCGGCCAGGCCCCGCGATCGCCGGTGGGCGGCGAGCACATCGAGGAAGGCGTTGGCCGCGGCGTGGTTGGCCTGTCCCGGGTTGCCGAGCACGCCGGCCACGCTGGAGAACAGCACGAACATGTCGAGATCACGGTCCTCGGTGGCTCGGTGCAGGTGCCAGGCTCCGAGCACCTTCGGCCACAGCACCCTCTCGAAGCTCTCCCAGGTCTGGTTGGTCAGGGCCGCATCCGACAGCACGCCCACGCTGTGGATCACGCCCGCGAGCGGCGGCAGCGTCTCGGTGATGCGGGCCAGCATGGCGTCGACCGCTCCGGCGTCGGTCATGTCGGCCAACTCGACGCTCACCGTCGCCCCCCGCTCCCGCAGTTCGGCGATGGCTGCGGCGGCTTCGGGATCGGGGTCGCGCCGCCCGTTGAGCACGATGGCGCCCGCGCCCCGGTCGAACAGCCATCCGGCCACCGTGCAGCCGATGCCGCCCAGGCCGCCCGTCACCAGGTAGGTCCGGTCGCTGCGCAGCCGCCCGGTCTCCAGCGGAGAGGCCGCCAAGACGATCTTGCCGATGTGGCGGGCGGCGCGCATGAAGTTCATCCCCGGGCCGACCTCTGCCAGCGACCATCTGGTGTGCACCAGCGGGGCCAGCTCCCCAGCGGCCAGGCGCTGCATCACCCGCCTGAGGGCGTCTCCCGGCTGGGCGGGGTCGTGCTCCTTCAGGACATCCAGCTCCAGGATCCAGTAGCCCGCATCGGGCCGGGCCTGTCGCATCTCGTCGTGGCTCAGGATGTCCACCCTGGCCAACTCCACGAACCGGCCCCCCCGGGCCAGGCACGACAGGCTGGTGTCGATGAAGCCGGGACCGGTGAGGCTGTTGAGCACTACGTCGACGCCCTCACCCCCGGTGGCCTCGAGGATCTGCGCGCCGAAAGCCGTCGATCGGCTATCGAAGACGTGCTCGACGCCCAGCGAGCGCAGGTAGGCCTGCTTCGGAGCGCTGGCGGTGGCGAACACCTCGGCCCCGGCAGCCTGGGCCAGCTGGACGGCGGCCAGACCGACGCCGCCCGCGGCCGCGTGGATGAGCACCCGCTCGCCGGCGGCCAGTTCCGCCAGATCGAACGACAGCGCGGCCGACACGAACGCGGTGGGCATCGTCGCCAGTGCGGTCACACCGATGTTCGGCGGCGCCGGAGCCACCATCTCCTCGCAAGTCACCGCCTCCGCCGAGAACGTTCCGAAGGCGAGGCCGACCACCCGGTCGCCCTCGGTAACCGTGCTCACGCCCGGCCCGGCCTCCAGCACCCGGCCGCAGAACTCGCCGCCCAGCAGGCCTTCGTCGATCACGCCGAGCGATCGGAACATGTCCCAGAAGTTGAGCCCGGTGGCCTCGACGGCCACCCGGACCTCGCCCGGTTCCAGCGCTCGGGCCGGCGCGGCCTCCACCCGCAGCTCCTCCAGCGCTCCGGCCTCGTCGGGCTCGATCATCCAAGCCGACTCGCCGGCCGGCTCGGGCAGGTGCAGCCGTTCCGTGCCCGCACCGGCACGGATCAGCCGGGCCGCTTGGCGGTGCCCTCCCCGGTAGGCGATGTGCGTCTCGGAATCGGGGTGCAGGAACTCGTCGGAGATGCCCGGCGGCAGCTCGGCGGCGGCCGGGTCCAGATCGATCATCCTCGGCTGTAGATGGGAGGCCTCGCGGGCCGCGACCTTCCCGAAACCCCACAGCACCGCGCCGGCGACACCCTCGACGGACTCGTGCTGGAGCACCTGGCCGCCACGGGTGACGAACCACACGCCCTTGGCGGCGGTGGCGTCGGCGTCGGCCAGGCCCTGCATCAGCGCCAGCGCGCTGGCGGCGGCCCGCTTCACCGCGGTCGCCATCTGCGGTGTGGTGGCCTGCGCACCGTGGCTGTCGGCCGCCGCGAGGTGCACGACCCCGTTCAGAGGGAGGTCGGGGGGAAGCGTCCCGAGCAGGGCCTGCCACTCGGCTCGGCTCTCCATGTCGATCACCGCGGCAACAACTCCGTCGGGCACCGAAACCGGATCGTGAGACGGCTCGCTGCTGGCCAGCACAACCGTCTGGTTGAGGGTCGCCAGCCGCTCGGCCAGTTCGGCGGCCACCCCGCCCCGGTCGGCGGCCAGGACCCAGGCTCCCGGCCGTTCGACCACATCGGCCGGACCCTGGGCGAGGATCACGCCCCGGTCGGGCTCGGCGTCCGGATCGGTCTCATCGGCGCCCAAGACCTCGACCCCCTCGAAGCCGGCGTCGTCGAGTGCCTGCCGCCAGACCGCGGGACTGGCCAGGGCATGGTGGGGGCGGCAGGCGTCGGCGAAGCGCCACCAGCCGTCCAGCTGCCCGAAGGTCAGGTCCAGCCAGCCCTGCCCCCTCAGGTTCTCCAGAGCCACCAGATGGCCCGACGGCGCCAGCAGATCCCGGCAATGCTCGAGCGTCTCGGACAGGTAGCGGGTGGCGTGCAGCACATTGGATGCGATGACCAGGTCGTAGGCGTGGTAGTCGAAGCCCTGCGAGCCCGGGTCGTGCTCAATGTCGAGCACCCGGTACTCGATCGACGCCTCCCGCCCGCCGAAACGGTCCTCGGCCTCGGCGAAGAAGCCCGCGGAGATGTCGGTGTAGGTGTAGTCGAAGCGTCCCTCAGGCAGTTCGGGCAGCACCGCGGCGGTGGCCGAACCGGTGCCCGCCCCGACCTCGATCACCCGCAGCCTCCGCCCGTCGGGCAGCTGTTCCAGCAGCGTCGCCACCGCGTCGGCCAGCATCTGGTTGGCCGCCCTCGCCACCGGTGCCTTCAGGTAGAGGTCCGCCGCGGTGGGCTCGCCGCTGCTGAACAGCAGCGTCAACGGGTCGGCGTCGCCCACCAGCACATCGGCCAGGGCTCCGGCGCTGCGCCGGAACAGCCCGATCTCGGTCGAGCCGTGCTCGTAACGCTGCGCCATCTCCGAACCGAGTGCTTCGTGGTCGGCGGGCAGCGCCTGAGCACCGTGATCGGTGGAGCCGGGCACGGCGACGAAGGCGTCACCGGTGGTTTCGACCACACCGGCCCGGGCCAGCATCTCGAAGAGCCGGCGGAACAGGCGCCTGTGCTCGGGCAGCACCCCGAGCCGCTCGCGCAGCCCATCGGGTTCCACCGTCTCGCCGGCGGTGCGCTGCCAGCCCAGGCGTTCCAGTGTCATCAGGGCATAGGACCATGACAACCGCTCGAGGTCGTTCAACAGGTCGGCCCGGCTGGTCCTGTCGACGCCCGCGGCCTCCAGGTACGCCGCGAACGTGTCCGAGCGGGCGGCCACCTCAGCCGGGCTGGCAAGGAACCCTGCCCCGACGACGCCGGGCGGCAGGGGCCGGTCGCGCCACACCACCTCGTACAGCAGGTCGTCGAGACTCTCGGTGGCCGAGAGCAGGGCGGCCCGCGTGGCCCGCTTGACCGTGTAGCCGTCCAGCCTGCCCAGCTCTGTGCCGTCACGGGCATAGAAGCGCAGGTCGGCGGATATGACCTCGCGGGGCCCGCCTGACTCGCCGTCGGCGTCTGGGCCGCCCGGCTCACGCAGGCGGGCATGGCATACCAGCCGATCCGGCAGCGGGCCGTGCAGCCCCAGCCGCTCCCATCCGAACGGCAGGTAGGGAGTGCTGTCCTCGTCACCGGATGCTCGACGGGCCGCGGCCATCACCTGGAAGCAGCCGTCGAGAAGCAGCGGATGCACCTCTGCGCCCCCGCTGTCGATGCCGTCGGGCATAGCGACCTCGCCCAGGGCCTCGCCGTCGCGGGCCCACAGCTTGGCCAGCGTGCGGAAGGATGCGCCGAGGTCGACACCCGCGCCGGCCCGGGCCCGGTAGAACCCGGCGACGTCGACGGTGTCGAGGTCGGCTCTGAGCTCCTCCAGATCGGCCCGCTCGCTGCCCGCAGGCGTGCCGGTGCTCGCCGACACCATGCCCTGGGCGTGCAGCGTCCAGCCGTCCTCAGCGTCTGACCGGCTGAACACTTCGAAGGGGCGGGGACTCGTCGCGCCGGAGCCGTCGAGCACGAGTTGCACGCTGCGCCCCGCAACCTCGGAGGCGTCGGCGGGGTCATGCTCGTCGAAGACCATCGGGCTGTGGAGCTGGAAGTCCTCCACGACAAGCTCCCCGTCGCGGCCGCTCAGGCCGCAGGCTGCGGCGGCCATCGAGCCGTACAGCGCGCCCGGGGTGATGACCCGCCCGTACACCCGGTGGTCGTCGAGCCACGACGGATCGGTCACGAACACCTCGGTGGCGTACAGGGTCTCGCCTCTCGGAGAGTCGTGGCGGGTGCCGAGCAGCCGATGATCCGAGGCCTGCCTTCTGCGGCGTGGCTGCTCCACCCAGTGACGGTGGTGCTGGAACCGGTAACTGGGCAGAGCGACCCGGCACCGGGACTCTCCCGCGAACAGTCCCTCGAACGACACGTCAATCCCGGCGCTGTAGGCGGCCGCGACTGCGTCGAGGAATCCGCTGCCGTCGGCCGGGTCGGGCTTGCCGGTTGACGGTCGGCGCATGCTGGAGGCGATGACCGGCTCCGCCGGGCCGGCTCCCTGCGGCCAGACGGTGGCGACGGTGGGGCCGAGAACGGTGTCGGGACCGATCTCGATCACCGCGTCCACGCCGGTGGTGGCCAACGTCTCCACGCAGGCCCGGAAGGCCACCGGCGCCCGGGCCTGGCCGCGCCAGTACCCGCCGTCGAGCACCGTGCCGGCTTCCAGTTCCCGGCCGGTCATGCTGCTCACGTAAGCCACCGACGGCGCCACGGTTGTGAGGCCGTCGACGACAGCCTCGAGGTCGTCCAGGGCCGGCTCCACCAGCGCGCTGTGGTAGGCGGGGCTCTTGCGCAGCCGGCGCACCCACGCCTTCTCGGACTCGAAGCGCTCCAGCAGGCTGTCGACCTTTTCCGCGGGGCCGCTGATCACCTGGTGCATCCCGTTGTCGGCGGCCACGCTCACCGGCGCGCCCTCGGTGGCGGCGTTGAGCTCGTCGACCGCGGCCGCCACCCGCTCCGGGGTGGCGAACACCGCGGCCATGGCCCCGCTTGTGCCCAGCGCGCCCATGAGCTCGCCCCGGGCGGCCGCGAACCGCAGGCCGTCCTCCAGGCTGAACGCCCCGGCGGCCTGAGCGGCCGCGATCTCTCCCAGGCTGTGGCCGACGACCACATCGGGGCGCACGCCGATGCTCGACCACAGCGCGGTCAAGGCGCACTCGATCGCGTAGATACAGGGCTGCGTCCAGGCCGGGTCGTCCAACTCCTCCTCCGAGCCGAACATCACCTCGAGCAGCGAAGCTCCCCGATCCTGCTGGAGCAGTTCGTCGCAGCGGTCGAGAACGGCCCGGAAGACGGGCTCGCTCTCGTAGAGGGCGCGTCCCATGCCCTCCCATTGACTGGCTTGGCCGGTGTAGGCGAAGGCGACTCTGGTCGCCGGCCGGCCCGACAGATCCCCGTCGCGGCTGGCCAGCGCCTCCAGCGACTCCCTCAGCGATCCGGTGTCCTTGAAGACCAAGCCGGCGCGATGGGCCATGTGGCTTCGCCCGACCCCCGCGGTCCAGGCAGCGTCCGACAGCAGTTCGGCGGCGTCCTTGGCGCCGGGCCCGCCCTCGAAGCGCTCCTCGAGCCACTCCAAATAGCCGGCGGCCATCTCTCGCAGGGACTCGCCGGTCTTGGCCGACAGGGGGAGCAAACGGGCGGGGCGGTCTGCGGGCGCGGGGGCTGCCGCTGGGACCGGGGTCGCTACCTGGACGGAAGGTCCGGAGACCCATCGCCTCGGATCGGATGCTTCGGTTGACGCATGCGGCGTTCCGTAGCCCTCCACCACGACGTGGGCGTTGGTGCCGGACCAGCCGAATCCGCTCACACCGGCGAGCGGCTGGCGGTCGCTACGGAGGGGCCAGGGAGTCGGCTCCGCGGTGACCTGCAGCGGCAGCCGGTCCCAACCGATCTCCGGATTCGGGTCCTGGAAGTTGAGGTGCTGGGGGATCACTCCCCGATTCATGGCCAGCATCACCTTGATCAGCGCAGCCGCGCCGGCCGCCGACTCCAGATGGCCGACGTTGGTCTTGACCGATCCGATCAGCAGCGGCCGGTCCGGATCCCGCCCGGTGCTGTAGGCCGTTCCGGTGGCTTCGGCCTCGATCGGGTCGCCGACCGGCGTGCCGGTGCCGTGAGCCTCCACATAGTCGACTTCCGACGGCTGCACGCCGGCCCAGGCCAGCGCGTCGGCGATCACCCGCTCTTGGGCCTCGCCGTTCGGGACGGTCAGTCCCTGGCTGGCGCCGTCCTGGTTCAGGGCCGTCCCCCGGATCACGCCCCAGATCCGGTCGCCGTCGGCCTCGGCGTCGGTCAGACGCTTCAGGACCAGGATCCCGCATCCCTCGCCCCGCACGTAGCCGTTGGCGGCCGCGTCGAAGGTCTTGCAGCGCCCGTCGGGGGCCAGCATCCCGGCATTGCCCCGCAACTCGAACAGCCGGCCGGACAGTATGGCGTGGACCCCGCCGGCCAGGGCCAGGTCGGCCTCGCCCCGCTGCAGTCCGGCCACCGCCTGATGCACGGCGGCCAGCGACGACGAGCACGCGGTGTCGACGGCCAGAGCCGGCCCCTGCAGCCCGAGCGCGAAGGCGACCCGGCCGATGGCGGTGTTGAACGAGGTTCCGGCTACGGAGTACAGGCTGGCCGCCGGCTCGGCAGTGTCGTTGCCTTCCAGCACCAGGGCCCGGTACTCGTTGTTGCTGATTCCTGCGTACACCCCGGTGCGGCTGCCCTTGAGCCCGTCCGGGTCGATGCCGGCGTCCTCCAGCGCATGCCAGCTCACCTCCAGCATCAGCCGCTGCTGGGGATCCAGCAGCTGGGCCTCCACCGGCGATATCCGGAAGAAAGCGGCGTCGAACTGGTCGATCTCGTCGATGAAGGCCCCGAACCGGCAGGCGTCGTTCTGGGTGACGCCGGTGAACAGCTCGCCCACCCGGCCCACACCCGATCCCGGGACGCCCTCCGTTACGGCACTCGAGCCTGCTTCGAGCAGCCGCCAGAAGGCTCCCACGTCCGGCGCGCCCGGGAACCGGCACGCCAGCCCCACCACCGCGATGGGTGAGCGATCCGACCCCGGCGCCGGGTCAGGCAAGGCCGATCGGCTCCAGGAAGTCCCGCATGACCTTGATGCACTTCTCGGGCTTCTCCAACTGGAGGAAATGGGTGGAGTCGGGCAGGAAGTCGTAGTCCACGGTGAGCATCTCGCCGAAGTCCAGCGTCGGGAGGTACGAGTAGGGAAGGGTCGGGTCGGCTCCGATTACCTTGGTGGGGCATTGCAGACCGTCCAGGTCGACCAGCACCGCGAAGATCCGGGCGTGGGCCATGATCTGGGACTCGTGCTCCCGCGGGAAGCGGAGCTCGTAGCCGGAGTTGTCCGCAGACTCGCGCAGCGTGGTTCTCGCCAGCAGGTCGATGACACCTGGGACGGTATGGCGGAACGCGGGCAGGAAGGCGAGCAAGTCGGTGTAAGCCTTCAGGGTCTTGAAGTGGTACGTGCGCCGCTCGGCCATCTTGGCGGCTCGCTTGATGGCCTCGTCGAACTCGTTGCGGGTCTCGACCGGCTTGCGCAGCGGAGGATCGAACAGGACGAGGGCCGAGAAACGGCTCCCTTCGGTGGGCGAGAGCAGCGGCGCCAGCGACGAGACCGAATGGAATACGCCCACCTGTGGCTTGGTGCCGTAGTGGGTGTCGATTGCGTCGAGCACACGGTCATGGTCATTGATGAACGTGGGGATGGTGTGGTCCGCTAGGGGACTGACCGCGTTCCAGCCGTGGCTTCTCAGGTCGTAGACGAAGACGTCGAACTCTTCGGTCAGCATCGACCAGAACGGGTAGTAGAGGTCGATGGCCAGGCCGATCCCGTGGGACATGACGAGTCTTGTGCCGTCCGGGTTGCCGTGGCGGCGCAGGATGATGGCGGCGCCGCCCTCCACCGGCACCTCGCGTGTGGACCGAGGCTCGGGGACGGTCCAGACCGCGTCTGATGTCATCGCAGCGATCGTAACGGGTGGCGGGCCATGTGCTTGGAGCGGGCTAGCTCGCCGCCCTGACCTGCACGGTGACCACATCCAGCCCGTGGAACTTCTGATGGTGCACCGACGAGGCGTAGTGACGCAGGAGTCTGAGCGAGACCTCGCCCTCCTCCATGCCCGCGGCGCTCTGGGACTCCTCGCTCAGATGGGCCAGCCTGTCCTCCAGGTTCTGCTCATCGAAGACGGCCAGGAACTCCATCTCGACCACCGCGCCGCTGTGGCGGGCCGCCACGATCAGGCTGGGCGTGCCGGGTCCCGAACGGTCGTCGCCCTGCTGGAGAAGGCTCATCAGCGTCTCCTCGCCAGCAGAACGCAGGCGCCGTGCGGCCGTGGCGTCCCATCCGATGTCGGCCGCGAACCCTCGAAGGAACTCGTCGATCTCGGTCACCGCCGACGGGTCAAGGTCGACCTTCAGACGTCCTCGCCTACCCCGGCTGGACAACTCCAGGAACCGGGTCATCACCACCGCGACCACCGCTCCGGCCAGCATCCCGTTGTCGATCAGCGGACCCCACGTCTCGCCCAGCAGGTCCGCGCCGATGGTCTGGTTGTCCAGGCCCACCCCCACTGAGAACGCGATTCCCACCGTGAGGGCCTTGCCCCGGTCGAGCCCGTCGGCCACCACCGTCTGTATGCCGCTCACGAAGAGCACTCCTATGGCGGTGACCAGGTAGGCGCCCATGACCGGGCTGGGGATGCTCAGCAGCACGGCCGTCAGCTTGGGCAGAAGGGAGAGCACGACCATCGCGGCCCCGATGGCGTAACCGACGCGCCGGGCGGCGACGCCGGTGAGGTTGACCAGCAGCGGACTGGACGACGAATAGACCGACGTCGGCGGCGTTCCGGCTAGGCCTGAGAGCAGGATGCCGACGCCGTTGGTGTTGAGCGATCCCTGCACCAGCCGGTAGTCGGTCACCCGCGGCCTGCGCCAGGAGACCTGCTGGATGGCGATGTAGTCGCCGATGTTCTTGACGCTGCCCACCAGGGCGATCACGACGAAGGCGGGCAGCAGGGCCCAGAACTCGACGCCCGGGGTCAGGTCGATCCCCGGGAACCCGCCCTCTGGAAGGCCGACCCAGCGGGCGTCGCGAATGGGTTGGACCTCGTATGCCCCGAACATCACAGCCACCGCGCAGCCGGCCGCGATGCCCATGAGCGGTGACCAGACACGCCAGGACCCCGAAGCCCGCAATGCCAGGGCCACAACTGCGACGAGAGTCACCAGGGCCACGACCGGGCCGGCCGCGCCGGGGGCGGACTCGGGGACCTCGCTCACCCGGCCGAGCGCGACCGGCAGGATCGTGGCCGCCAGCAGCATGAGCACCGTGCCCGACACCACCGGCGTGATGATCCGGCGCAGCAGCGGGAGCCAGACCGACAGCAACAGGTAGAACAGCGCGGCCGCCACGGTGAGGCTGGCCAGCAGGGCCGGCCCGCCCGCCGCCAGGGCCAGCACCGAGACGGCGACATAGTTGGGCGTCGGTCCCATGATCAGGATGTGCCCCGCGCCGAACCGCCCGACGCGGCCTGCCTGCAGCGCGGTGAGGCCTCCGGCGATTACCAGGGAGGCGAAAACGGCCCACGTGAGGTAGCTATTGTCCTGGCCGCCTGCCCGGGCGGTGATGGCCACGATCAGCACGATCGTCGCCAGCACCAGCATGACACCCTGAAGCCCAACGCCCAGGGCGATCAGCGGAGGGCACGGCTCGTCCGGCTCGTACCGGATCGCCTCGTCTGCGTTGGATGCACTCATGCAGATCGCATTGTCGCACTTGCGTAAGGCTTGCTGCTGCGAGGCATCGCAAAACGGCTCAGTCCACTCTGATTAGCGCTATTAGCGTCAGATTGGCGCTACTGTTGACCCATGGCCACCATCCAGATCAAGCACATCCCCGACGATGTCCATCGCAAGCTCCGGGTTCGCGCCGCCGCCGCGGGCCAATCGCTACAGCAGTTCATGCTGGACGCGGTGTGCCGGCAGGCGGACCTCGCCAGCGCGGAGGAATTGCTCGCTCGCAAACGGGTGGAGGCTCTCGCCCATGGCTCGTCGGATCTCGACCCGCAGCTGATCGTGGACATCATCCGGGCCGATCGCGAGTCGCATTGATCGTTGTCGATGCCAGCGTGGCAACCGAGGCCGTCGGCGGATCGAGCGATCGCAATCTTGAGGCCCTGCGGCGCATCACCCGGGAGGCGGCACTGGCACCGCACCTGCTCGACCTCGAGGTCGCTTCGGCTCTGAGGGGGCTGGTGCGCCGTGGGGGGCTCGCCGAAGCGCTGGCCCAGTCCGCCCTGCGATACCTCGCGGTCTTGCCCGTGACCCGTTGTGATCACCGGGTACTGCTGCCGCGCTGCTGGGAGCTTCGGGACAATCTCACTGTCTACGACGCCGCCTACGTCGCTCTGGCCGAGGCGACGGGAGCGACGCTGCTGACCTCCGACCAGCGACTGGCCAAGGCTCCCGGCATCCGTTGCGAGGTCGAACTCCAGCACTGACCGGGCAGCGAAAGGCGTCGAGCAGAAATGATTGATCTGTCTTGAGGGGCTCAGATGGGATGGTGTCGAAGCCCTTCTAGCAATGGGACGGTCTAATGCCGAGGGTGGCTTCGGCGTCGCGGCAGGCAGCGCGTTTGCGGGCTGTGCATGAGTCGCCTGCCCAGGCATATCCCTCATACTCGGTGCATTTCTCGGCTTGTGGTGTTGGGTCGTCACTTGTGGTGCTTTGGCAGGCCCATAGGCCGAGCACGGCTATTGCCGCTGTGGCTATGGCGACTCTCCACTGTCTTGGTGATGAAGGCTCGGGGTCAGGATTGATCATGGCGGTGTGGTCGGTAGTTAAGGACGGCGTTGGTTAGGTCCTCGGGGATGGTGTCTTCGATCCCTTGGAGGGTGATTGGATTCTTGTAGCTCGGCCGGGTGGGGGTGTAATCGCGGTCGTCCCAGCCGTCCCGCCGATCCGGGGGCTTCGGTTCAGTCATGAACTCACGGTGCTCCGCTACTCGGGTAGTGCTCAGCAGTCGAACCCCAGCGCGGCTAGGTCAGACCGGCACACGGCTTGGATCTCACGCCATCCTGACTCGGCTTGGCGCAGACCGCTGCGAGCATCGCGCAGCTCAGATTCGGTCAAATGGTGTCCGCAGTCATCGAGCAGTTCGCGGCTCAGGCCGGGCAGGTCCACCATCGCCCATTTGAGGAGGTCGTAGGTTTCCTGCATTCCGTAGAGGTCACCGATTGAGGCTTGCAGCGCCAGCGTGTCGAACCAGTCGGTGACTTCGGGGAGCAGTATCGCGAACGCGGTCGCTCGGGCGCTGCATTCCTCATCGGTCGCCGCAGGAGCGGTGGTCGTGGTGCGCCGCACTGTCGTGGTTGTTGTGGTGCGACGTGTCGTGGTCGTTGTGTCCCGCTCGACGGCCCTTGCCGTGGTCGGATCGACAGGCTCCTGTGTGACAGCCGCTGACCTTGTGGTGGTGGGCGGGGCGGTGGCCGCGGGGTCGGGGTCCGATTCGATCAGTGCTCCTACGGCAGCCATCACGAAAATCAGGACCATCACTACACCCCATGCGATGAACACCCGCCGCCAAATCTTGCGCTTCCGCCGTGGCTTCGGCGGCGGTTCGGGCGTGTAGGGGTCGGTGTGGGAGCCGCCGTCGTGGTCGTAGACGTGGTGTGTCCACTCGCCTGATGAACGCTGCCAGCGCAGCTTGAAACGGCCGGTCGGGTCGGGATGCCACTCGCCCAGCTGGGGATCGCTGTCGGGCATGGTGGCTCCCTCCGGTGCGGGGTTGGGTGTCGGTTTGCCGTTCCAACGCCTGTCCAGCCCCGAAGGGAACCATGGCGACGCCCTCCACCCCTTATGTGGCTGGACTGGTACCGGGGGTTTCGGCAAGATCCCCCCGGCGTTGGAACGGCACCCGGCACCGTAGACGATCCCTAGCCGGACCGCTAAGCCTGCGGGGCTGTGGCGCGAACATGTGGATGGTCAGGGCCGACACATCGAGGCGTTGTCACAAGGCTGGCCCACGAACCAATTGACGACATGATGTTGTCGGGCTGGGCCTGCGACCGTAGGTGTACCCATCAGGGCAGGCGGGAGGTGCTCGAGGGGCGGGGTCCTCACATGATCGAACCGCCTAAGCAGATCCGCCAGGGGCCCGCGCACGCCGCCGACGCACCATCACGGTCCGCCACCGGAGCGGTCATCAACGGTCGGCAGCAGCTGACTCGCCTGGGGGCTGAACCGGGTGCACTCGGCGACCAGACACAATCAACTCGACCCGAGCCCCATCCCGCCGAGCTCCTCCTAGCCATTGCTTAGCAAGCGTTCGTAGGAGCACGGTTGGCTCGTGTCATCGGCGCGCAGAGCGGGTGCTGTACGGATCTCCTTGGGGCCAGAATGTCGTTGCGAGTTGTGCCCTAGGATTCGTGTGTGGGCATCGCCATGGACTCTGAGATGCCCCTCGAGGTGTAGGCGATGGCTCGAGTCGACTTGGTGCATCCGGACAACGCTGAGGGGTCTTGGTTCGTCGATACTCGCTGCATCCGCTGCGACGCGGCCCGGCACTGGGCGCCCGGGCTCATTGACAGGGACGACGAGGGACTATCCTTTGTGGCTCGACAGCCTCAGAGCCCTGAAGAGGTCTCGGCGTTGTGGCGGGCTGCGGTGGCCTGTCCCACGCAGTCCATCGGCACCAGCGAGACCCGCCGGCCGCCCCAGCCCGCATTCCCGTTCGAGCTGACACCGGGCGTCTACGCGCTGGGGCACAACGCCCGGTCCTCCTTCGGCGCCCATTCATACCTGGTGCCCCGACCCGACGGGAACCTGATGGTCGACTCGCCTCGGTTCACGCGGGGACTGGCCGAGTCCATAGACGGACTCGGCGGGGTGCGTCACGTGCTCTTGAGCCACCGCGACGACGTGGCTGACGCCGACCGCTGGGCCGACCGTTATGGCGCCAACGTGTGGATCCACGAGGCCGATGCCGATGCCGCGCCCTACGCCACAGTCGTCCTGAAAGGCGACGAGATCACCGATGTCGCACCGGGCGTGGCGTCGGTTCCCACTCCGGGCCACACCGCGGGCTCGGTTGTGTTCCAAATCGACGAGCGGTGGCTTCTCACCGGCGACACCCTGCACTGGAACCACCGGCGGGACGAACTCGACGTCTTCGCTGGCGCGATGTTCCACTCCTGGGAGGTGCTGGCCGACTCGATGGACCGGCTAGCCGAACTGCTGGTGGAATGGGTGTTTCCCGGTCATGGCAACTGGCATAGCGTAGGCATGGCCCGCTACTCCGAGCAGATGGCCCGGCTGGGTCCGGCCATGCGACAGATCGGTCGATCTGGATGGTCGGCTCGGCCTCGAAGCGCCTACGACTAGTTCTAGGTTAGAATCCTCTGTGATGCCGATAGATCTATCGACACCACCATTCTGAGAGTCTCGTAGAACTGTAGGCCGTAAGCACGATGACATGCCTGAGAAAATATGAACCTGGAGAATGCCATGTGATGGTGTCACTGCAGCTGTTACAGCGCCGAAGAGTGGGGCGCCTGACTCAATCCACAGAAGGTGGGTGTCGTGATGACATGACTGCTCTTCGAGCCGCCGTCGAGGAGGGGTAACGGTGAACACTCAACCACTCAGAATGTCCGATGTGATGTCGGCGTTTCCGGAGTTCCAGTTGGGTGAGAGGCCCTTAGGCGAAGGCGGCATGAAGTCAGCCTTCCATATCCTCGGAGAGGATCAGCGCGTCCTAAAGATAATACGCGAGCCTCTCCCGGATGAAGCACTTGAGGGTGCTGTGAGCTTGCCTGAGAGAATCCGGCGCGAAATCGAAGGCATGCGAGCAATCAGCCACCCGCGCATCGTGGAAATCGTGGATGGCCCCGATGTTCGACCAGTGGGAGAGAATTCCTACGTCTGGTACAGTGAACCGTTCTTTAGTGGAGGAACCCTAGCTGATCACCTGGGCACTCCTTGGCCTGAGAGTAAGTGTCGTGATCTCATCAGTGACCTAGTTGATGCGGCTGACGTCTTGGCACAGAACAAGGTTGTTCATCGTGACATCAAACCCACGAATATTGTTTTTGATGAGTCTGATCGCCCTGTCTTGCTTGACCTTGGAATTGCATACTTTCAGGATCTGACTCCGCTGACAGAACATTGGGGCCAATCTCCTAAGACACCGACCTATGCTGCACCGGAGCAGTTTGATTTTCGCATGAATGCTTCAATCGACTTCCGGACCGATTTGTTCCAGATCGGAATCGTTGCCTTTGAGGCTATGACTGGTTCTCACCCGTTCAATCCAACAGACCCGGAAGGCTACATTGAGCGATTGAGCAAAGGGAACTATGATCGTAGTGCACTTTGTGATACTAATGTGTCGGTCGGAATGCAACGGGTTCTAGGTAGGCTTCTGAGCGCATCAGTAAGCCGTCGTTATAGGAAATTTGAGCACCTTCGGGAGGCTCTTGAGGAGTGTCAATGACGTTCTGGATCCAACACGGCTTTGGCAAGGCCTCCAAGATAGAGACTGTTGCCCGTACTGGACTACTTAGTGGGGTCGTACTGAGTCCAGCTGATGAAGAACTCGCAACATTAACATCGACTGCTCGAATGATACACGGTTTAGGTGTGTCGTCTCTTCTCGATCCACAGTTGTATGTGCATACGATCTCTGGCGGAGTGGCCCGCTGCCATGAATCGAATGGGCTAGACTTTGGTGAGATATCGTGGTTTGTATCTCCTGGTGAGATTGCTGATCATGTGTCCGAGGTGGTAGCGACGAATCAACACCTCTCGATGGAAGAGATTATTGCTCCGACTCCATATCAAGTGTCGTTTGGTGATGTTTGGACACCACTGAGTCTGCAGTACGCACGCGCTACTATTTCCGAGGCTGATAGGCCCGTTTATGTTTCTCTGGTCGCGGAAGATTCAGCCTTTTCGGATTGGGAGCAGACTCAACGGTACATGGATGCTCTCACAAGGCTCGATGCAACTGGGATCTATCTGATTGTTGGTACCTCAGGAAGGACGTATCCACTTCAATGGGAACCGGAGCGCCTCGCGAATATACTTAGAGTCATTCACACATTGTCTGTATATAACGAGTATGATGTTCTTTGGGGTTACTCAGATATTGCTGGGTTGCTGGGGGTTGCCGTGGGGGCGACAGGTGCTGCTACGGGCTGGTATCATTCATTACGGATGTGGACAACAGGCAAATGGGTACCACAGAGTGGCGGACGCCAGGCAAATCCTCGTATTCTTGTTCAGTCCTTGCTGAGCGCTATAGGCCGGACAGATGAAGCCATTGGCATAGCTCGTAGCCGTGAAGGGGCTCGTGTCTTTCCTGATAGTGATGAGAGACGTGGACTCGTCCGTGAAGACACTTGGGGGATTGCGGATTCCTGGGATCAGCACCTCGATGCGATGGCTCGGCTTCACCAGAGCTTAGACGAGGATGCGGATGTGTCTGAACGTGTTGTCGATGTTCAGCAGCGTCTAGATAGTGCAGTGGAGCTCATTGACGATCTGACTGGTGCGGGCGTATATATGGACGCAGCGCATCGGCGCCGCCTCCTTGCTCTGACTGAAGCTGTTCAACGATTCGTGGCTGATGAAGACCTCTGAGCATCGTGAGCCTCCAGGAATCTGATGGCAAGCTCTGTAAGCCATATGTCAGCCATCCAACTGAGTTCAAGACTTCGAGGTTGAATCCGATATCTCACCTCACCATCTTGTACGACTAGCAGACCAAGGCGATTGTGTCGAAGTGTCCGTCGGGGAACGCGGTGCTGCGTCTCGTACGGCATGAGTAAGGCAGCCTCATGGCTGGCCCACCGCGCCTTTGAGAGCTGGCCTATCCCAGTTCGCCAGTCGGCCATCTTGGCCTCAATCGTAAGAGATCGGTGAATCAGATTTGAGACGTTCCGAACACGTCGATTACCACAGATCCAGTCAGACTCACGCAGCTCGCTGGTGAGTTGGGCGATGTGGCTAGCAGAGTATCCGGCTGACTTACCGACGCGAATTGCGTCAAGAACACGAGCGTGGGCCAGTGAAGGGAGCCGGAGACGGGCATGACGGCGCGCTTGGAGGCCTGCCATTGAGAGCACAATCAGGATCGAGTCTGGGCGCCCGGTGCCTAGTTCTACCTCCCTAAGGTGAAGCAGTGAACGGCCTGGGCCTGGGGGGAGAACGTGCGTCGCTTCGGCGTCGAGCGCGCGAGTGAGCCTGCGTTCAGCCAGCGGCACGCCGACGCCGTTCGTGGTCGTAGTGTGCTGGTCCAAGGTCACACGCTGACGCTAGCGGAGCGTACTTCGGGCGACCTTGCTCTGCGGGTTTGGACTGGGTTCTGTGTGCTCCGGTAGGGTCGCGGCATGATCGCGGACCTGGAGCATGAGCCGGCGGTGGAGCGTCTGCAGCGCAGGGTGGCCGAGACCACCGGCCTGGTGAACGCCCCGCTCGACAGCCCCATGCTGCAGCCCTACGAGGTGTTCGACCAAGACCTGTTCGACCTGGAGATGGTGCGGGTGTTCGGGCGGTCCTGGGTGTGGCTGGGCGACACCGAGGACCTGGCCGAGCCCGGCGACTACATCACCGGCACCATCGGTTACCAGCCGGTGATGGTGATCCGCCAGGAGGACGGCTCGGTGCGGGGATTCCTCAACAACTGCCGCCACCGGGCGTCGGGGCTGCTGTTCGAGCCGGCCGGCAACTGCGGCAAGACCATGACCTGCCCCTACCACAACTGGGCATACGCCATCGACGGCCAGCTCATCGGCATCCCCGACCGGGCTCGCATGTACCCCGACGGCATGCCCACCTCCGACTACGGCTTGGTGGAGATACGCATCGAGTTGGCCTGGGACAAGCTCGTGTTCGGATGCCTGTCACGGAAGGCGCCCCCGTTCCGGGAGTGGATCGCCCCGCTGGCCCAGCGCTACGACCTCTACAACTTCGACACCTTCACCCGGTACCACCGGGAACTCGACCAGACCTACCCGATCAACTGGAAGGCCTTCGCCGAGAACTCCAACGACGACTACCACGTCCGCTTCGTCCACCGTCGGCTCAACAAGCTGCGCAAGCAGATGGACACCATCGTGCGCTTCGAGGGTCGCACCTGCAGCGGCTTCAAGCCCCATTCCGACGAGGAGGACGCCACCGGAGGGCGCACCGACCTCACCGCCGAGCAGCTCCTGGGCCACTACGCCGACTACATCTACCCCAACCTCACACCGCTGCCGTATCCCACCCAGCTCATCCTGGTGCGGGCCGATCCCATCGCGCCGGACCGCACCCGGCTGTTCAGCCGCATCTACGGGATCGGCAAGTCGATCGAGGAGCAGGACTTCGAGTTGGACCGCCTGGCCGTCACCAACCGCGAGGACACCGACATGGTGACCGTGCTGATGAACAACCTGCGGTCGCCCTTCTACCGGGTGGGTCCGGCCTCCACCTGGGAGGGCCGGGCCGCGCACGTGATGAAGCTGGTGCGCGCCGATGTGGCGACGCCCCTGGCTGATGACGAGTTCAGCGCACCGCTGCCAGCGGATTAGCGAACAGGACGGATCGATCGACCCATGAACAGCACGAGTGCTCCGCTCTCGGCCGTATCGGCCGGCAAGCGCCGCCGGTTCCGGCACATCTTCCGGGCCGACGGCCGGGCCGTGTTCGTGGCCATGGACCACCCCTCCTACATGGGCATGGGCGTCGCGCCCTCGGCGGCGGCCTCCATCGCGTCGGGCGGGCCCGACGCGGTGCTGGCCACCTGGCAGCTGGCCCGAGCCCGCCCCGAGGACTTCGCCGGCGCGGGGCTGGTGCTGCGGGTCGACGGTGGGATCTCCGATCTGGGCGACCCGCCTGCCGCCGACACGACGTCGCTGCTCTATACGGCTGAGCAGGCCATGGTTCTCGGCGCTGACGCGGTGGTGATCATGGTGTTCCCGGGCACGCCCGACGAGCAGCACTCGCTGCAGCGCCTGGCCAGGCTCGCGGCCGAGTGCGAGCTGCTTGGCCTGCCGGTGATGGCCGAGTCGATACCCGGCGGCTGGCCCCGGACGGTGCCCTGGACCGCCGAGAACGTGGGCCGCGGCGCCCGGCTGGCTGTCGAGCTCGGCGCCGACATCGTCAAGACCATGTGCCCCGGCCCGTCCGAGGAGTTCGCAGCGGTGGCCGAAGCGTGCCCGGCGCCGGTGGTGGCCCTCGGCGGCCCGAAGGTCGACGACGAGGACAAGGTGGTCGCACTGGCTCGCGGCGTGGTCGAGGCCGGCGGCGCCGGCGTCGCCTTCGGCCGCAACGTATGGGGCTCCGACGACCCGGCCGCGCTGGTCGGCCGGCTGCTGGAGGCCGTCCACGGCGCCGGAGAGGGTGAGGAGTAGGGCCGATGGCCCCCCAGGCGGCGTCACCGGTGGACGATCGCCTGTACCAGCGGCTGGTGGACCTGCTGTCGGCGGGACGGCCCGATCCGGGGCCGGGCCACACCGAACTGCGCCCGGCCGTCGAGCAGGCCCTCCACCATGAGGCCCGCCTGCTGGACGACCGCTGCTACCGCGACTGGCTGGAACGGTTCACCGACGACTGCGTCTACTGGGTACCGCTCGACCCTGACGGCGACCCCCGGGGCCAGGTCTCCTACCTGCTCGACGACCGCCGCCGCATGGAGGACCGCATCGGGCTGCTGGAGACCGGGTGGGCCCACGCCCAGGAGCCGCCGTCGCGTACCTGCCGGATCGTGTCCAACACCGAGGCCTGGCCGCTGGACGGCGGCGAGACGCTGGCCCGGTGCTCGACGGTGGTGTGGGAGCATCGCAAGGACCGGCTGACCCCGTTCGCCAGCCGCAACGACTACGTGTTCGCCTCGCTGGGCGACGAGTGGTCGATCAGGTTCAAGATCGTGCGGCTGGTGGACAGCCGCGGCGACGTCCGCAAGTTCTCATTCGTGCTATAGATGCCGCAAGGTAGATGCCGCAAGGTGCCGCTATGAACGCTCTCGACGCACTGGTCCAGCCCGATCGGGTCCATCGCTCCATCTACACCGACGCAGATGTCTTCAACGCCGAGATGTCGAAGGTGTTCGGAGGGGCCTGGGTCTACCTGGCCCACGAGAGCCAGGTGCCCGATCCGAACGACTTCCTGGCGTCGCGCATGGGTCTGCGTCCCCTGATCATCACCCGCGACTCCGACGGCGGCCTGCACGCACTGTTCAACCGGTGCGCTCACCGGGCTTCGATCGTGTGCCAGGCCGAGTGCGGCTCGGCCCGGCGCTTCCAGTGCTCCTACCACGGCTGGACCTACTCCAACCGGGGCGACCTGGTCAACGTGCCCTACCCCGAGGGCTACCCGGCCGACTTCCATAAGGCCGGCCACGGCCTGGCTCAGGTGCCGAGGCTCGGGACCTACCGGGGCCTGATCTTCGGCACGCTCAACCTCGATGCGCCCAGCCTCGCTGAGTGGCTGGGCCCGGCCGGGCCGCTGATCGACGGGTTCGTGGACCGGTCCCCGTCGGGGCGAATAGCGGTGCGCAACTGCCAGCGCATGATCTACCGGGGCAACTGGAAGCTGGCCTGGGACAACGCCGGCGACGGGCTGCACCCCACCTTCGCCCATCGGAGCTTCGTGATCCTCAACGAGCGCCAGCACGGCGGCGCCCGGTCACTGTCGCAGTTCAAGGCCAGTCCCGACGACACCGGCATGTACGGAGCCGACCTCGGCAACGGTCACATGTTCGTGGACCAGAGGCCCGGCCTGCACCAGTCGTTCTGGGAGACGCAGCGGCCGGTGCCGGGGCGGGAGTGGTACGCCGCGCAGATCGAGCAAGCCTGCGGCGATGACGCCGCCGACGTGCTGGAGGTGGCGCCGGGATCGATGATCAACCTGTCGATCTTCCCCAACCTGCTCATCAAGGGCAACCACTTCGAAACGGTCGACCCGGTCAGCGTGGCGGAGACCCGGCTCCACACCTGGATGGTGGCTGCGGAAGGCGCTCCCGACGAGGTGAACGTGCTGCGGATGCGGATTGCGGAGGACTTCCCCAGTCTCGGGAATCCTGACGATCTGGAGCTCTTCGAGCGTTGCCAGGAGGGCTTGGCCATCGCCGAGGTGGAATGGGTGGACATGAGCAAGGGGCTCGGGCACGATGCCGAGGAGGTCTCTGCCGACGGCGTGGTCAGGGCGCCGGTCACCTATGAGGGGCCGATGCGGGGCTACCTGCGGGCCTGGCTCGAGCTGATGTCGTCGGATGTGAAGCTGACGACGGCCGCGGCGGGCGAGGTCACCTGCGAAGTGGCCGCATGATCACGCTTGCCAGCGCAACCTCGAAGTGACTGCATGACCCCTGCCGACGGCGTGACAGGCGAGGCGTCGTCATGACCCCTGCCGACCGGGTGATCCTCCAGGAGGTGATCGTGCCCCGCTGCGAAGGCCGGGCCGTGGAGGTCCGGGCCGGCCAGGTGCTGCGGATCATCGCGCTGGACGGGCCCCAGGTGGCCGACTCCACGTTCCTGGCCCTCGACAACCCGCGCGAGGGCTACCACGCCGGGCAGACGGTGGCGCTGAACATGCTGGCCGGCACCGGGACGATGCGCAGGATCACCACTCTGTGGTCCCGGCCACCCTACGAGCGGCCGATGATGACGGTGATCGACGACCCGGTCGGCGTCCACTTCGCCTGGAACGGGGGACGCTGCTCGGCCGGCGTGTACGCCGTCCGCGACGGCATCGAATCGGGCCACCGGACCTGCCAGGGCAACCTTGAGGAGGCGGTCAGGCCCTGGGGCGTGGACCCCGACCTGATCCCCGATGTGTTCAACGTGTTCATGTACACCGACGTGGTGGAAGAGCAGCGGCTCGTGTTCCGGGAGTCGCCGGCCGCCGCCGGCGACTACATCGATCTGCGGGCCGAGATCGACGTGCTGGCCGCGGTGTCGGCCTGCCCCAGCGAGACATCGGCGTCCAACGGCGGCGAACCTAAGCGGATAGGCCTCCAAGTTCGGGAAGGGAAGTGACGGCAATGGTGAGGATGGTTCGCAAGGCCCAGGTCGACTCCAGCGACGTGGCCCGGGTGCGGGAGTGGATCCAGCGGTACACCGCCTACATGGCTGCGGCCGACCCCGACCGGGTGACGGTCACGTCGTGGATGGAGGCCTACGGCGCCTACGGCAAGGTCTACTGGATGATCGACGCGCCCGATCTGGGCACCCTCGACGAGTTCCTGGAGCGGATCGGTACCGAGGACGGATACCGGGAGATCCTCAAAGCGGGCAGCGAGCTGTTCGTCTCGGGCCAGACCAGCGACCTGCTGCTCAAAGAGGTCTGAGTCCTTGACCGACCGGGCCGGCGCAGCCCCGCGCCGGCGATTCCGTAACGACCTGCTGCCGTTCCAGGTGCTGATGGGGGTCACCGCAGGCGGCATCGGCGGGATCGTCACCGTGCTCGGCGAGCTGCGCGACCAACTGGGCTTCAGCGGCACCGGCATCGGCGTGATGGTGGCCAGCGGTTTCGTGGCGGCCTTCGTGTCGCAGGTCGCACTGGCCCGGCTGGCCGACATGGGCCATGCCCGGACGATGGCCACCGCGGGGATCGGTCTCAGCGCGGCGGCCATGCTGATGATGGTGTTCGCCGAGGGTCTGGCTGTCTGGGTGTTGAGCAGGGCTGTTCTCGGATTCGGGGGAGGGCTCATCCTTCCGGGTGTGCGCCGGGCGGCATCGGTTCACGATCCGGCCCGGGCCGGGGAGAACCTCGGGCGGATGGTGGTGGCCGAGACCACCGGGTTCATCTTCGGGCCGGTGCTGACGGCCCTGCTGGTCGGGGTCGGCGGGATCCGGACGCCGTTCGCGGTGTTCGCCGGGGCCATGCTGCTGTTCATTCCGGTTGCGGTGCGCCTGCCGCCGGACCGGGGCTTGCTCGATGCCTCCCGGCGGGCGACGTCGTTCGACCTGCTGTCCTTGCGACGCCTTCAGGGCGCGCTGATCATGGTGGGCGGCTACTTCATGGTCATCGGCGCCTGGGAGGCGGTGCTGCCGGTGATGTTCGCCGACCGGGGTGCCGGCGCGGCCGAGACCGGGATCGCCTTCACGGTGGTCGCTCTGCCGATAATGCTGGTGGGGCGGCGAGCAGGGCGTCTTGCCGACCGGGTGGGACCGGTGCGGGTGACGATGGCCGGGCTTGTGGTGGTGAGCTTCCTGACGATGACCTACGGCGTGATTCCCGGCGTGGTCCCGATCGTGGTGGCGATGGTGCTGGTGGGCTTCGGTGACGGCTACGGCTTCACCGCGGCCCACGCGGTGGTGGCCCGGGCCGTGCCGGAGCAGCGGCAGGCGGCCGCGCTGGGTCTGATGGGCGCGGCCGAAGTGGCCGGAGCGGGCGCGGCGGCGCTTCCGGCGGCCTGGCTGTATGACAGTTTCGGACCCGGTCCCACCTGGGCCGCGGTCGGCCTGACCGTCTTGACGCTGGTGGTGGCGGGCTGGCTGCGCATCCGGGGCACCGTGCCTGCCTCGGGCCCCGACGCCCCCCGCCCCGATGTGTCTACATGAAGTCGCGCTTGGCGATGAGGCAGTGGACGCCCTTCACCTCGTTGACCACCTGGGTGACCTCAAAATCGGCCGCGCAGCTCAGGTAGGCGTAGGCGATGTGGCGGGGCAGGCCCAGCCGGCTCTCGCAGAAGCGCAGGGCCTCCCGCGCCGCCTCACGCATTGCCTCGTCGAGGTCGGCGTGCAGCCCGACTGCTATCCAGTGGTCGTCGGTCTCGCCGAAGGGGTTCTCGATCAGCCCGCAGGCGCGACGGGCCTCGGGTCCACATAGCACCGACAGGCGCAGATCGGCCCTCAGGGAGCCCTCCAGCGCGGTCAGAGCCACCTCGCCGTTGCCTTGGGCGAAGTGGGGGTCGCCCACCGCGAAGCCGGCTCCGGGCACCTGGACCGGGAGGTACAGCGTGGCGCCCTGCACCAGGTGCTTGATGTCGATGTTGCCGCCGTGGCGGCCCGGTGGCCGGGTGGCGACCGGCTCGTCGACGTCGGGGGCCACGCCCATCATCCCGAGGAAAGGCGCGATCGGGTAGCGCACCATGCTGTCGGTGCCGTAGCGCAGCACGGCCGTACCCCGTTCGGCATCGCCTTCCACCTCGGTGAACACCGACACGGTGCCGTGTTCGGTGCCGGGCGTGAGCGTGTCCGGCGGCTCGTCGCCGTCGGGCATCTCGCCGGGCAGCGCCCCCAACCCGTGCCGGTTGGATGTGACGCCGTAGGGCACCCTCAGCGCGAAGCCCAGCACGTCAACCTGCAGCAGGTCGCCGGGTTCGGCGCCCCGAAGGTTGATCGGGCCGGTCACCACATGGGGACCGTCCACACCGAAGGTGTGGGGCACATACCGGGCCATCTCGACGGCGTCTTCGAGCACCCCGAACCGGTCGATGCCACGGGCACCGAAGAACGCGGCCGGATCACGGCCTTGATCCTCGAGGATCCCCTCGTGCGACAGGGTGTCCACCGTGACGACGGTCCCGCTGTCCACCGACATCACCGGCGCGGTCTGCCGGTTCGGCCACCAGCCCCACCGGCTGGTCTCCGGCGTGACCGGGAGGTAGTGGTCGCTGTCGATGCGGCCCTGGCCAGGGTTCAGGATCACGGCCGGGCCACGCCAGTCCCGGGCGCTCCCGAGGAGGCCATATTCCGCTGGGTCGGAGGGTCCGAGCGGTGCCGCACCCGCTGATTCTCGCATGGCCGCATCCGCCTATGCTCGGCGGCGGTGACCGTCGAGACAGCCGACAACACCCCCGCGCCGGCCCCGGTGACGCTCCTGGTGGCGGGCGGGGACGTGGTGACCATGAACCCGGCCCGGGAGGTGCTTGTAGGCGGGGCGGTGGCGGTGGCCGGCGATGTGATCGCCGCGGTCGGCTCGAGCACGGAACTGGCCGGTCGCTATCCCGAGGCCGAGGTGATCGACGCCACCGGCTGCGTGGTCACGCCCGGGATGGTCAACGCCCACCAGCACCTGACCGGTGATCCTCTCATCCGCAGCTGCATCCCCGATCTCCTGCCCCCGGGGGCGTCGATCTTCGAGTGGTCGGTGCCGGCTCACGGGGCCCACACCGGCGACGATGACGAGCTGTCGGCGGTGCTGTCCTCGGTCGAGAACCTGGCCAACGGGGTCACCACCGTGGTGGAGGCGGGCACGGTGGCCAACCCCCACCGGGCCGCGGCCGGGATGAGGCGGGCTGGCATCCGCGGCACGATGGGCGTCTGGGGCTGGGACATTGAGGAGGGTCCGTTCACCGCTCCGGCCGGCGAGACGCTCGACCGCCAGCGCGAGGTGGTGGACTCCTTCTCCGGCGGCGGGCTCATCGACGGCTGGGTGACGCTGGTGGGTCACGATCTCGCCTCCGACGAGCTCCTGGCCGGAGCCGCCGACCTGGCCCGGGACCTGGGCACCGGACTCACCATGCACATGTCGCCCACCTCGTCGGATCCCGAGCGGTACCTGGCCCGCACCGGCCGCCGGCCCCTGGTCCACCTGGACGCGCTGGGCGTTCTGGGACCGCACCTGCTGGTGGGTCACGGCGTCTGGCTCGACGACTCCGAGGTGGAGCTGGTGCTGAGCACATCGACGGCTATCGCCTATTGCCCGTGGGCGTACCTGCGCCTGGGCCAGGGAGTGGCCGGTCAGGGACGCCACGCCGAGATCGTGGAACGGGGAGGAAGGGTGGCCCTCGGCTGCGACGCGTCCAACGCCGGCGACACCTCCGACATCCTCCGGACGGCGGCGCTGGCTGCCGGACTGGCCCGCGACACCCGGGTCGATCCTGAGCGCTTCGGCGCCCACACCGCATTCGAGCTGGCCACCATCGCCGGGGCTGCCGCCATCGGCATGGACGACCGGATCGGCAGCCTCGAGCCGGGCAAGCAGGCCGACATGGTGGTACACGACACGTCGTCGATCGGCTGGGCGCCCCGAGGCGAGACGGTGCTTCATCTCGTGTGGGGGACCGACGGGCGCTCGGTACGCGACGTGGTGGTGGCGGGACGGCTCGTCATCTCCGACGGCACCTGCACGACGGTGGACGTCGCCGACCTGCGGGTCGAGGCCACCGCCGCCCAGCAGTCGCTGCTGGAGAGGGCCGGACTCGAGATCCCCCATCGCTGGCCCCACATTCCGAGTGCCTAGAGTCGCGGCACCGCCGAGTTAGGAGCGTCATGCAGGTAGCAGTGGTCACCGGACCGGGAGCGGTCGAACTCCGCGACGAGCCCAGGCCCCATCCCGGCCCCGAGGACGTGTTGATAGAGGTGGGCACCTGCGGCCTGTGCACCATGGAGCGCCGCCTGTTCGCCGGGACGAAGCAGATCTATCCCGTCGCCCCGGGCCATGAGGCCGCAGGCCGCGTCGTGGAGGCGGGCGAGGCGGTGGCGTCGCTCCCCGGAGCCCCGCAGGTCGGCGACCTGGTCACCATGGACCTGCTCACCCGGTGCGGCACCTGCCACATGTGCCGCCGGGGCCGCAGCGCGCTGTGCAAGCGACCCCAGGGCGGGACGCTCAGCGACGGCACCATCTCGATGGGGGCCGGTCTCGCCGAGATCGTGAGAGTGGCTGCGGCCCAGACCTACTGCGTGGGCGAGATCCCCGTCGAGCACGCCGCCATGGGCGAGCCGGTGGCCTGCGTGGTGCACTCGGTGCGGTTGAGCGGCTTCCGGGCGGGCGACCGGGTGGCTGTCATCGGCGCGGGCTACATGGGTCGCCTCCATCTGGCTCTCTGCCGGGCCTGGGGCGCGGCCTCGGTCGGCCTGATCGACGTGAGCGACCAGCGCCGGGCTGAGGCGGCCGAGGCCGGGGCTGATAGGACCTCCGGCCCCGATGACCTGTCCGGGTGGCTGGGTCAGCACGACACCGTCTTCGTCACCGCCGGCGTCCCTGGCGCAGTGGAGCTCGCTATGGACCTGTGCGACGACGCCGGCGCAGTGGTCCTCTACGGGGCCTTCCCCAAAGACGTAATGGCGTCGGTGGGCGCCGACCGCATCCACCACCACGAACTGTCCATAATCGGCGTGTTCAGCCAGGAGCCCGAGGACTGGCGGACCGCCGCCGGCCTGCTGCAATCGGGCGCCCTGGCCGCCGACCTGGACCGCTTGGTCACGGCCCGCTACGGCTTGGCCGACGTGGCCGACGCTCTGGCCCTGACCGTCGAGCAGCCCGTCTACCGGGTGATGGTGGGCTGAGCGCCCATTTTCGAAGCGCGGAAGGCGAGTTGTGAGTCCGGTTGTTGTCGGGGTCGATCTGGGAACCGGCGGGGCCCGCGCCGTGGCGCTCGCCCCCGGCGGCGACGTCAAGCTCTGGATGTACGAACCGTTCGAGGGAGCCCTGTCCTGGCCCCCGGGCCGGGCCGACCCCGCCGCCTGGCTCGACGGTCTGGGTCGCCTGCTGGCCCGGGTCAACGAGTCCGGGCTGGAGATCGCCGCGGTGGGGGTCGGCGGGCAGAGCCCCACGACCGTGCCGTTGGCGGGCCGCGGGGGCGCCGCGACCGAGGGGATGGCCGCCACCTGCCGCCATCCGGCCGGGAACGGCCTGGGCCGCACCGAACACCACCTCGCCCAACTCGAGTTCCTCAGCGACGAGGTGGGACGCCCGCTGGAGGGAGCCCAGATCTGGGACTGGGCGCTGCGCTGCCTCGGCGCCGGCGACATCCAGGGGCTGTGGCCCGGCGAGGAGACCATCCCGGGCTACGGCAACCGGGTGGAGGTGGGCACGGTCATCGGCGACTGCGACGGCTCGCTGGGCCTGGCGGCCGGCACCCCACTAGTGAGCGCGTCCAACGACGCCTACATGAGCTTCTGGGCCGGAGGGCTCTTCACTCACCGTAGGGGCCACGATCCCGGGGGCCGTACCGGCGGCTTGGGCGTGGCTGTGGACGCAGCGAAGCGGCCACCCGACATGCTCGCCTTCTTCAGCCCGGTGGCGGGGGTCGAGGTGGTCGGGGGGGCCACGAACGGGCACGGGCAGCTGCTGGAGTGGTGGTCTGCCATGTCGGGCCGATCCATCGAGGAGTTGCTGGGTGTGGCCGAAGGGGTGGCTCCCGGTGCAGGCGGGTTGCTGGTCTTGCCCTACCACGACGGCGAACGGGCTCCCCGGTGGGAGGCCCGCCTGAGAGGGGAGATCCACGGGCTTACCTTCAATGCTGGCGTGGCCGAGATCGCCCGGGCCGTGCTGGAGGCGGCCGGCTACGGCCTGCGGCACATCCACGAGGACCTGCGGGACTCCGGCGTGGAGATGGATGTCATGTGCTGCGGAGGCTCGCCCGCGCTCAGCCGCCTGTGGTGCTCGATCAAGGCGTCGATCCTCGAAGTCGAGGTGGACATGGCGGACCGGCCCGATCAGCTCTCGGCCCACGGCTGCGCGCTGACGGCCGGCTCGGCGCTGGGGTGGTGGGACCCCGTCGGTGCCGAGCGCTCGGACTCGTGGCCGCTGGCGGCCATGACTCGTATTGAGCCGTCCCCCGACGACGCCTACCGGGCCGGCTACGAGCGGTTCGTAGCTCTCGGCGACGCCGCAGTCGCCCGACTTGACGGTGCGGTCTAGCGTGGTCGGCACCACTGTTCAGCAACGAGGAGACCACCATGGTGAACCCGCTGATCTTCGTCGATCTGCCCACGCCCGACCCCGAGGCCACCTCGCAGTTCTACGAGACGCTGTTCGACTGGAAGTACAAGCGCCGGCCTGCCGGTGAGTTCCACGAAGTGCTGCCGGGCGTGAAGCCCAACCTGGGAATCCACCTGGAGACCACCCCGGTGAGCGGCCCGGTACCCCGCATCTACGTGATGGTCGCCGATCCGCCCGACAGGCTCGCCCTCGCCATCGAGATGGGCGCCACCAAGATGTGGGACGAGGTCTACTGGGAGGAGTTCGACGCCCGCCACGCCGGCTTCCGCGACCCGTGGGGCAACGAGGTCGTGCTGTGGCGCAACAAGGGCACCTACGTGCCCGGCTCGGCCTCCGAGAAGAACGCCTGAGCCGCCGGGCAGGACCCGGGCAGTCAGCCCAGGACCTGCTCCACCGAGAACTCGACGTTGTTGCCGTCGGGGTCCTTGATCAGGCAGATGTAGCCCACGTCCGGGTTGCGGTACATCGGGCCGAGCACCAGGCAGCCGTCCTCGTCGGCCAGCCGGGCCACCTCGTCGACCTGGTCCCGGGTGTCGAGCGAGATGCCCAGGTGGGCGATGGAGGTCAGGAAGCCGTACTCCTCAACGATGTCGCCGGTGATCTGCTTGGGCAGCGCGCCCTCCATAAGCACGATCACGAAGCGGGCCGCCCCCGGCGTGGTGATGTCGCGCTCGTTGGCCAGCCAGGCGGTGCGCATCCTGGTCTCGGGATCGTGGCGCTCGGAGATCTTCACCAGGGTGGTGAACTTCTCGTAGAACGCGAGCGTGTCGTCGAGGCTGCGCACCGGCAGCGCAATGTGGGTGAGCAGCGACGGCGGCGGCTCGGCGGCTGAGGACGCGGCCTCAGCGCTGGATGCGACGGTGTCAGTCATGGCGCGACCCCCTGTGGGTCCGACATTATCGGCGAGCCTCGACCCTGGCTGAGGCGGGCGGATTTGGTCCGGTTGGCTCGTTGGACATACCGTCCGGCCATCGGCTCGTGATCAGGAGGAATCCAATGTCAGCACCGAATCTGGGCAGCATCCTTGTGGGGTCGTCGCAGGTAGACGCCATGAAGGACTGGTACCGGGCCTGCTTCGGTCCCGACGAGAACGAGATGGGCGCGTTCGTGTTCGGCGGCATCCAACTCTTCATCGAGGAGCACAGCGAGGTCTCGGGCCCCAACGAGAACGGGCACCGGATAATCCTCAACCTCGACGTGGGCGACTGCCGGGGCCTCGAGGCGCACCTCAAGGAGCAGGGGGCCTCATGGGTGCGCGAGGTCGAGCAGATGCCCTTCGGGCTCATCGGCACCGTCGCCGACCCCGACGGCAACATGCTGCAGATCATCGAGTGGGGCGCCACCCCCGACGAGGGCCACGGCTAACAACGCCGCTGAGGGCGGCTTAACTCAAGGCCGCCCGCGACGCAGAGAGGGATCGACTGACTTATGAAAGCGATGATGTACCGCGCCTCGGGAGGGCCCGAGGTGCTGGAGTACACCGACGTTGACGACCCGGTTCCCGGCGATAGTGACGTGGTGCTGGACGTAGCGGCCACCGCGCTCAACCGGCTCGACCTGCTCCAGCGCAACGGCTGGTACTACATGCCGGGGTTCACGTTCCCCCACATCGCCGGCATGGACATCGCCGGCGTGGTGTCTGAGGTCGGCGCGGCCGTCACCCAGTGGAAGCCCGGCGACAGGGTGGTGGCGGACCCGTCCATGGCCGGAGTGCCCGAGAACTCGAAGCATGCGGGCCTCGGCGACCTCTACGGCGAGCTCGGCATCCTGGGAGCGACGCTCGACGGCGGGTACGCCGAGAAGTGCCTGGTCCCGGCCTCGCACTGCTACCGCGTGCCGGACGGCGTGTCGCTGGAGCAGGCGGCCACGTTCCCCACGGTGTGGCTCACGGCCGGGCATGCCCTGTTCAACACGGGCGGCCTCTCAGAGGGCGAGACGGTGATGGTCCACGCCGCCGGGTCGGGCGTGTCGGTGGCCGGCATCCAGCTGGCCAAGCACGCGGGCGCCACCGTGTTGGCCACCGCCGGTACCGACGCCAAGTGCGAGCTGGCCCTTGAGCTCGGCGCCGACCACGTGCTCAACAACCGCACCGGCGACGTGACCGGCTGGGCCATGGGGGTGACCGAGGGCCGGGGCGTGGACATGGTGTTCGACCATGTGGGCACCGCCCTGTTCACCCAGTCGATGTTCTCGCTGGCCATCGGGGGCCGGCTGGTCAACTGCGGAAACGCCTCCGGCGACACCGCCACCATCGGTTCGCTGGGCCACCTGTTCCACAACGGGCTGCGGATCCTGGGTTCGGACCCGTACCGGCCCGACGAGATGGGGCCGCTGTGGGAAACCTTCTGCACGGAAGTCGCCGCGGGCCGGTTCACTGCGGTGATCGACTCGGAGTTCCCGCTGGACGAGGCGGCCGCGGCCCAGCAGAAGATGCTGGAGAGCGACTTCTTCGGAAAGATCCTGCTACGCCCCTGAGGGTGTCTCAGCCGACCGTGCCGGCCAGGTCCAGGGCGGCGTGTAGCAGGACCTCGGCACCCCGGCCGGCGGCGTCGGGCTCGATCGACTCGGCCTCGTTGTGCGACAGCCCGCCCTGGCAGGGCACGAAGATCATCCCCGCCGGTGCCTTTAGGGCCACATGGCAGGCGTCATGGCCTGCGCCCGAGCCGATACGCTCGTGGGCGAAGCCGCAGCGTCGGGCGGCTGCCTCCACCGCGTCGACGCACCTCGGATCGAACACGACCGGAGCGCAGTCGTTGATGACCTCGATCCGGTGCCCGCAGCCGTGGGCGTCGGCGGCATCGGCCACCAGGCTCCGCAGGGCCGCGTCCAGGTTCTCCAGGATCTCGGCGTCGGGGTGGCGCATGTCGATGGTGAACGTGATATGGGCCGGAACGGTGTTGGACGACACCGGCTCGGAAGAGAACATCGCCGGGGTCAGCCGCACCTGCGGGGCGTGGGCGGCGGCCATCTCGTAGATCCCGCTCAGGGCGTCGGCCACCGGGCGGGCGGGGTCGTGGCGGCGGTCCATGGGCGTGGTGCCGGCGTGGGCCGGGAACCCTTCGATGGTTACCCTGAACCAGCGGATCCCCTGCACCCCGGTGACCACCCCGATCGATGAGCCGCTGGCCTCCAGGATCGGCCCCTGCTCAATATGCAGTTCCAGGTACGCGCCCAGCGGCTTGCCGAACGCGGCGGCGCCGGCCCAGCCGAGGCGGTCGAGCTCGTCGCCCACGGTGATGCCCGAGCGGTCACCGATGGCCCGAACCTCGTCCAGCGGCAGCACACCGGCCCACACCGCGGAGCCCATCATCGACACCGGGAAGCGGGAACCCTCCTCGTTGGTCCACACCGCCACCTCCACTGGGGCTCGGGTCTCAACGGCGTGGTCGTTGAGCGCCTCGACCACCTCAAGCCCGCCCAGCACGCCGTACACGCCGTCGAACCGCCCGCCGGTGGGCTGGGTGTCGAGATGGCTGCCAAGCACCACCGGAAGGGCATCGAGGTCCGTGCCCGGCCGCCGGGCGAACAGGTTGCCCACCCCGTCCAACTCGATCGAGCAGCCGGCTTGCTCAGCCCATCCGATAAACAGCTCCCGTCCGGCCCTGTCGTCGTCCGACAGCGCCTGCCGGTTCGATCCCCCGGCGGGGGTGGCCCCCACCTCGGCCATGTCCATCAGCCGCGACCAAAGCCGCTCCGGATCGATGTGCAAGTCGGTCATGGCTCGAATTCTCTCATGTCGTCCATGAGGAGCCGCATCACTCGAGAACTGCCGGCCTGGCCACGGAGGTGCGCTCGGGCAGTGTTGACGGACTTCTACCGATTTGGTAGAACGACGGAGGTGGACATGAATATTAAGGATCTCGATGACGATGTAGCGCGGCGGCTCAAGGAACAGGCGGCCGCGGCGGGCCTGTCGGTCCAGCAGTATCTTCGCAACGAGCTGACGCGCATCGCGTCGCGGCGCTCGCCTGCCGAGTTGGTCAGTGGCCGTGAACCCATGAGCAGAGCTGAGTTTCTGGCCATACGGCAGCGACTGCGGGACATGGATGCCTCGTAGTGTCGTCTGCGACGCGGGCGGAGTCCTGGCAGCGGCTGGAGCCCTCGAAGGCAATGCCCTGCCCTACACCGAGCTTCTGGCTCTTGACTGGTCGTCGATCACGGTCGGGCGGTTCTTGGCGTCTCGCTATGAGGGCAGGCCGGAGACCATCCAGGTGGAGATGGGGCTCACGTTGTCGCTTGTGGACGAGTGGTTCCCGGTCCGAATCTTCGTGGCGGAGACACTCGCCCGGGCTGGCCTGGATGCGGTCGACGCGCTCGACTCGTGGTCGGCCCTGATCCTGGCTGAGCAGTTGGAGCTTCCCCTGTTCACCGCTTCCGACGAGGTCGCCAGCGACCGCGTCGAGATACTGCGCCCCTGGTAGGCGACGCTGGTCACTGCCCGCATGGACGAACTCCTCCGACGGTTCGTGCAGCGACGCCGTGTTTCTGCGGTGACTGCGGCGCTGGTCCCTGCTGAAGGCCCTGTCGAGGAACATGTGGTCGGTGTCCGGCGGCGGGGCAGCCGAGATCCCGCGCTGGTGTCGGATCGATGGCACATCGGTTCGTGCACCAAGACCTCCACCGCGGCGCTGTGGGGCCGCCTGGTGGAGCTCGGTCACGCTGAGTGGGACATGCCGTTGGGGCAGGCCCTGGCCGACCTCGACGGCGACATGCATCCCGACTGGACAGGGCAGACCGTCGACTCGGTGTTCTGGTGCCGGGCCGGGTTCAAGGCGAACCTGAGCCCGGACCAGATGAAGCAGGCTTGGGACGACTCCCGGCCCCTAGCCGACCAGCGCACCGACGCCGCCAGGCAGGCACTGGGCGATCCGCCGGATCGACCCGGTGAGGTCAGCTACTCGAACCTGGGACTCATCGTCGTCGGTGCGGCCATCGACCGCCTGGCTGGAGCGACATTCGAGCAGGCCCTGGACACCCATGTGCTGGCACCGCTCGGTATCGAGTCGGCCGGCTTCGGCCCGCCCGGTGAGATCTGGGGCCATCCGGCGAGGTTCCGGTTCGGCGACTTCGGCCTCCTGGCCGGGCCGCCCGCAGACCCCTCCGATCCCTTCAGCGACAACCCTGCGGTGTTCTCGGCCGCCGGAACGATGCATATCACCATGGCTGACTGGGCCAAGTTCGTGCGGGTCTTCATGGTCGGAGGCTCGAACCTGCTGCGTGACAGCACCGTCGATCACCTCTTGCAGACACCCCATGGCGGCGAGTACGGAATGGCCATGGGCTGGCTAAGGACTCGCACTCTGCCGGGGGCCGCGTACGTGATGCAGGGCTCCAACACGATGTGGTCGACCGCCGCCCTCATCGACAGCGACCGCCGCCACGCCGTGCTGGTCGCCTGCAATGACGGCCGCAACCGGGTCCTCAACGGCACCGCCCGTCTAGCCGCCCGCCTCCTCACCGACTCAGGAGGCACCCGCCAATAGCGTTCCGCTGGTGGATGCTGGTCGGCGATCAACAATCATTGGCGCCGATGTTTGAAGGTCCTAGGGATGCTCCTTATCCGGAGTTGAAGAAGACCCACACGATGGCCCATACGGGCCGGCCGTTCACGGACTACAAGCCTCCCGCGGCCGCGCCGGTGTGGGCGGTGATCGAGGGTCTGGGCCGGTACCACGTGCTGCTGGCCGCCCTGGAACTCGGCGTGTTCGAGGCCTTGGACGAGGCTCCGGACGCCGGCACGACGGCGGGGGAACTGGCCGGGCGGCTCGGCCTTCCGGAACTGCACCTGGAATCGCTGCTGGACTCGGTGGTGGCCCTCGGCCTGCTCGACCGGGTGGTCGACGGCTTCAAGCTCAACGACGCCGCTCGCCGTTACCTGCTCGTCGACGGCGCGGCCTCGATGGCCGGACTCATACCCGTGGCGCCCGGACCGCACGTGAACTGGACCCGGCTGGCCGACACCGTCCGCTCGGGCCGGCCGGCCACCCCCATCGACGACGACCCGGCCGCCTTCTACGTGCCCCTGGTTGAGGGGACGTTCACCACAATGTGGCGCTGCGCCAGCCGCGCCGACTTCAAGATGCGCTACAGCGCCCTGGCTGCACCCAGGATCCTCGACCTCGGCGCGGGCGGCGCGCCCTGGTCGATCGCCATGCTCCAGGCCTGCGCCGATGGCCGTGCCACCGTCAACGACCTCGACGGGGTGATCGACGTGGCCCGGCGCAAGACGGCCGAGCACGGCGTGGCCGACCGCTGCGAGTTCCGTCCCGGCGACTTCCACGCGGTCCCGTTGGAGGACGGCGCCTACGACATCGTCGTGCTGGGCCACGTCTGCCGCACCGAGGGCCCGGACGGCGCCCGCCATCTGGTGGAGCGGGCCTTCGCAGCCCTGCGCCCCGAGGGGCGGGTGGTGCTGGCCGACTACTTCGTCGGACCCAACCACAAGACCAACCCCCACGCGGTGCTGATGGGCATGACCATGATGGCCAGCACCGTCAACGGCTTCGGCGTCACCACCGAGACAGCCACCGGCTGGCTAAGGGGCGCTGGCTTCGAGGCGCTGCGGCTGATCGAGCCCATCGGCTTCCAATTCGCCTACGTGGCCTCCAAGCCCAGAGACTGAACCCCAACCACCACTGCCGGCAGGAGACAGCAAATGAGCGAGCGGGAGCGCATCGACACCCTGATCAAGGGCTGGTACGTGGTGACCATGAACCCGACCCGCGACATTATCCGCCACGGCGCGGTGGCCATCAGGGGCAACGAGATCGTGGCCGTGGGCAAGGCGTCGGACCTGGAGGCGGCCTACGAGGCGGCCGAGACCGTGGGCGGTGACCGGTTCGTGGTCACCCCCGGCCTGATCAACACCCACATCCACATCACCGGTGAGCCCCTCACCCGGGGCTACGTGCCCGACGACACGCCCTTCGAGGAGAACGTGTTCATGTGGCTGTGCCCCCTCTACTCGGTGTACACCGCCGAGGAGGAGCGCCTGTCGGCCCAGCTGGCCGCGGTCGAGATGCTCAAGTCGGGCACCACCGCCTTCCTGGAGGCGGGCACCATCCGGTTCACCGACGAGGTGATGGACGGCCTCGTGGAGGCGGGCATCCGGGGCCGCATCGGCAAATGGGTGTGGGACCTGCCGCCAGAGCCCGACGTCTACCGCCAGAGCACCGACACGGCCATCGCCAACATCAACGACACCATCGAGCGCCACCGCGGCACCGCCGGCGGGCGGCTGGAGGCGTGGTCGATGGTGGTGGGCCACACCACCTGCTCGGATCCGCTGTGGCGGGCCGCCCGGGAGGCCGCCGACCACCACGGCGTGGGCCTCAACTTCCACATGAGCCCGGCCAAGCTCGACCCCGACACCTTCATCGCCGAGTTCGGGCAGCGACCCATGATCCACCTGGGCGAGCTGGGCGTGCTCGGCGCCGACACCTCGGTGACCCACTGCGTGCAGGTCGACGACAACGAGATCGACGTGATTGCCGAAGCCGGGTGCTCGGTCGAGCACTGTCCCACCACAGCGCTCAAGGTCAGCTACGGCGTCACCCAGATCGGCAAGATCCCCGAGATGGTGATGCGGGGCATCAACGTGAGCATTGGCATCGACGGCAACAACGCATCCAACTACGCCGACATGCACCGGGCCACGTACCTGGTGGCCGGCCTGTTCAAGGACGCCCGCATGGACCCCCAGATGTTCCCGGCCGAGAAGGCATACGAGATGGCCACCCTCGGCGGGGCCCGCACCATGCTCATGTCCGACGAGATCGGCTCGCTGGAAGCAGGCAAGAAGGCCGACGTGGTGCTGCACGACACCGACCGGCCCGAGTGGCGCCCCCTGCTCAACGTGATGAACCAGCTGGTGTGGTCGGCCGACGGCCGGGGGGTGCACACCGTGTTCGTGGACGGGGCCAAGGTGGTGGACGCCGGCCGCATGATCACCATCGACGAGGACACCTTCTACGCCCGCTGCCAGGCCGCTGGCGAGGCCATCACCGCCCGTTCCGGCCTCCCCGACAAGGCCAAGTACCCGATGCTCTAGCCCGCTACAGGTCGGGTACCGCGAAGATCGAGCCGCCGAACAGCAGCCAGGCCAGCAGCAGCGTCCACGCTACGTTGGCGGCCTGGGCGACCACGAACGCCACCGCGGGCCGGCCGCCCTGCATCGACAGCAGGTCACGCAGCCGGGTCTCCAGGCCGATGCACACGAACGCCAGCGCGAACAGCCACGTCCTCATGCCCTTCAGCACTCCCGAGGTGGCGTCCACCAGCGCGTCGCTGAGCCCGAAGGAGAACAGCAACGAGGTCGCCAGGAAGCCGAGCACGAACTTCGGGAACCGCTCCCAGATCACGGCCGCCGACACCTCGGGCGTCTCCGCCCCCGAGGCGCCGCCCCGCACCGTCCACCAGACCGACAGGCCGAAGGCGGCCACGCCCAGCAGGGCGTTCTGGGAGAGCTTGACGATGGTGGCCGCGTTGGTGGCCGAGTCGCCGATGCTCTCGCCGGCCACCACCACCGCTCCGGTGGTGTCGATAGTGCCGCCGATCCAGGCTCCGCCGACGATGTCCGAGAGCCCGAGCCAGTCCACCGCCAGGGGCATCAGGATCATCATCGGAGCGGCGACCACCAGCACCAGCGAGGTCACGTACGAGAGCTTCTTGCGGTCCCCGGCGATGGCCCCGCAGGCCGCGATGGCGGCCGACACCCCGCAGATCGACACCGCGGTGGCCATCATGGCTGAGAACTCCTCGTCCACCCTGAGCTTGCGGGCGATCCAGAAGCACAGGTACCAGATCACTGCGATGACCGCGGCGGCCTGCACCATGCCGTACATGCCGGCCTCAAGCACCCGGCTGAACAGCACGCTCGAGCCCAGGATCACCAGGCCGGCCTTGATGTAGTACTCGGTGCGCATGGCGGCGCGGAGCCAGCCCGGCACCCCGATCACGTTGGAGATGAACAGCCCCAGCGCCAGCGAGGTGATGGCGTAGTTGACGCCGCGGTCGCTCAGGGCGGGGTCGCAGGACACGGCCCGTGCCGCCCAGGCCAGCACGAACAGCCCGGCGAAGCCCGGAGCGAAGCCGCGGACCGAGCCGTCCATGAGCCGGACTCCGGTGAGGCACAGCACCAGCAGCGCGGCGCCGACTGCCAGCGTCGTTGCCAGGCTGCTGCCGGAGAACAGCCCGCCGATGCCGTCGCTGCAGGACAGGCCGGCCTTCTCCGGTCGAACGCCTACCACGACCAGAGCGATGATGGCGGCGCCCATCCACACCGAGACCCAGTCCTCGGCGCGCAGCAGGCCGCTCATGGCCCCCTTCGCCATGGCACCAACCTAGAGGCCGAGCTGATAGGAGCGAATGGATGACCGGTAGGGTCGGACCATGGCAGAGTTCAGAGTCATATTCGTCGCTAACGACTACGACGCCACCGTGGGGTTCTTCACCGATGTGATGGGCCTGGAGGTTGAGCGGTCCTTCGGCGAGATCTTCAGAGGGACGATCTTTCTGGCGAACGCCGGCCGCATCGAGGTCATCGAGGACGGCAGCGGATGGGACAGTCCCGGAGTGACGGGTGTGACGGTGTCGTGGGAGATCACCGACGCCGACGCCGAGCACGCCCGGCTGGTCGCCGCGGGTGCCGAGATCGTGCGCCCGCCTGAGATGCAGCCGTGGGGCCACAAGAGCCTCGAGGTGGCCGCCCCCGACGGCCTGAGGATCATCCTCTTCGAGATAGTCACCGCCCAGTAGCGGCTAGGAAGTCGAGCTATGCGATTCGGGTTCTGGCCTTCGACGGCCCACACCTGGGAAGAGACCCTGGCCGTTGGCCGGGCCGCTGAGGCCAGCGGCTGGGACGGCCTGTGGCTGCCCGACCACTTCATGCCTCCCGAAGGGGGCTACGGCGACGGCACCGAGCCCCCCGGAGTTGAACCGGAACTCCTGCCCACCCAGGAATGCTGGACCATGCTGGCCGGGCTGGCCGCGGCGGTGCCCCGGGTGCGCCTCGGGGCCATGGTCACCGGGAACACCTACCGACATCCGGCTGTGCTGGCAAAGCAGGCGGCCACCGTCGACCAGATCAGCGGCGGAAGGCTGGTGCTCGGCCTGGGCGCCGGATGGCAGGAGAACGAGCACCGGCGATACGGCATCGCCTTCGGCACGGTCCGGGACCGGGCCGACATGCTGGATGAGGCCTGCGCTGTCATCACCGGCCTGTTCGCCAATGAGCGCACCGACTTCCAAGGCACCCACTACCGGCTCGAGGGAGCTCCTCTGGTGCCCAAGCCGGTGCAGGATCCGCTGCCCATCATGATCGGCGGCCGGGGCGAGCGCCGCACCATCCCCACCATGGTTCGCTGGGGTCACGAATGGAACGGTTGGTGCACCGTCGCTGACATGGGCTACTTCAATGCGCTCATCGACCGGCTCTGCGACGCCGCAGGCCGCGACCCGGCCACCATCGCCCGTTCGACCGCGGTCATCCTGCAACTATGCGACTCGGAGGCCCAGGCCGCCCGGCTCCAGAGCCGCAGCATCGGAAGGCCGGTGCTGGTGGGCACGCCGGCGCAGTTGGTCGAGCAGGTGGCTGCCTATGTCTCAGCCGGCACCGACGAGCTGATCATCCCCGGCTTCAACATGTCGCCCCAGCAGGCCCCTGAGATCGCCGAACGATTCATGACCGAGGTCGTCGCCGCCCTCTAAGCACCCCACACCCGAATTTCGGGGGGAGCGGCGCCGCGCTAGCGTCCGGCGGGGAGTGAGCGGCCCCGGAGGAGACCCATGACCGACACCGTGTTCGGAGACAGCGTGCCCGCGGTGGTGCAGTCCGCACCGAGCCGCTTCGACGCCTACGACACCGCCGACCTGTGGCGCAAGGACGTCGACCACTACATCCATCCCTTCACCGACTTCGCCGTGTGGGACTCCGAGGGCGCCCTGGTGATGGCCGAGTCCGAGGGCGCCTACGTCTACGACTCCGACGGGAAGCGTTACCTCGACGCCCAGGGCGGCCTGTGGTGCGTCAACGCCGGCTACGGCCGGGCCGAGATCGCCGACGCCATGGCCGAGCAGGCCCGCAGGCTGGCCTACTACTCGCCGTTCACCAACACCACGTCGGTGCCGGGGGCCACGCTGGCCCACAAGCTGACCTCGCTGGCACCCGGCAACCTCAACCACGCATTCTTCGGCCTGTCCGGATCCGACGCCAACGACACCGCCGTGAGGATCATCCACTTCTACTTCAACCGTCTCGGCCAGACGAACAAGAAGACCATCATCACTAGGGTCAACGGCTACCACGGCTCCAGCTACCTGGCCATGTCGCTCACCGGGGTGGCCTACGACCACATCGGCTTCGACATCATCGGCGAGCCGCTCATCACCCGGGTCGAGGGCCCCGACCTCTACCGCCGATCCGAGGGCATGACCCCGGAGGAGTACACCGACCACCTAGTCGCTGAGTTCAGGGCCAAGGTCGAAGCGCTGGGGCCGGACAGCGTGGCCGCCTTCTTCGCCGAGCCCATCATGGGGGCTGGCGGCGTGCTGGTGCCCCCACCCGGCTACCTGCCGAGGATGCGGGAGGCCTGCCGCGAGTACGGGATCCTCTACGTGTCCGACGAGGTGGTGACCGCCTTCGGGCGGCTCGGCCACTTCTTCGCCAGCCAGGACGTCTTCGGCATCCAGCCCGACATCATCAGTACCGCCAAGGGGCTCACCTCCGGATACGCGCCCCTGTCGGCCAGCCTGCTCTCCGACGACATCTACGAAGTGATCTCGGTGCCGCAGGCACCCGGTGCCGAGTTCGCCCACGGCTACACCTACTCCGGGCATCCGGTGTCGTGCGCGGCCGCGCTGGCCAACATCGAGATCTTCGAGCGCGAGGACATCTGCGGGCATGTGCGCACTGCCGGCCCCTACTTTGAGGAGCGCCTGCACAGCCTCGCCGACCTGCCCATCGTCGGCGACGTACGGGGAAAGTGCTTCATGATGTGCTTGGAGAACGTGGCCGACAAGGCCACCAAGGAGATGTTCCCCCCCGAGGTTGAGATCGGCCGCCGCATCTCCGACGCCTGCGACGCCCGGGGCCTGCTCGTGCGTCCCATCGGGCGATTCAACGTGCTGTCGCCGCCCTTGGTCCTCACCACCGAGCAGATCGACTGGCTGGTCGACACCCTTCGGGCCGGCATCGAGGAGGTAATGGCCGGCCTCGAGCGCGAGGGCCTCTGGAGCGGTGGCTGAGCCATAGGCGCGGGGCGCGGGCGGCGGCGGTCGAGGATCGCGGCGCCTCTGCCGGTAGCCTGTGGATATCCAGTCGGGACGTCCGGCTGGCGGGTTCGCAGACGGGTGTTGGTTCTTCCGGTCATCGTGAACCAACCCGACACCTGCAAGGCCTCCTGACTCATCGAGGCATCACCGAACCTGTGACTGGCCTGCACGACGCGGGCAAGGAGAAGAATGTCCCCCACCTTCGCCCAGTTGGGCGTCCCCGAATCCATAGGCCGCGCCCTCAAGCGGCGCGGCATCAGCGAGCCGTTCGAGATCCAGTCGGCCGTCCTGGTCGACGCCCTGGCCGGATACGACATCTGCGGCCGCGCCCCCACCGGGTCGGGCAAGACCCTGGCCTTCGGCATCCCGCTGGTTGCCAACGTCGACCGGGCCGTGCCGCACGAGCCCAGGGCACTGGTTCTGGCTCCCACCCGCGAGCTGGCCGACCAGATCAAGACCGAGATCCAGTCCTTCGCCGGCGATGTCCGAGTGGCCGTCGTCTACGGCGGCGTGGGCTACGACGCCCAGCGCAGGGCGTTGCGCCGAGGCGTCGACATCCTGGTGGCCTGCCCCGGCCGCCTCGAGGACCTGATCGATCAGCGTGAGGTCAGCCTGTCCGCAGTGGATCGGATCGTCATAGACGAGGCCGACCGGATGGCCGACATGGGGTTCATCCCAGCGGTGCGGCGCCTGCTCGACCAGACCGCGCCGGAGCCCCAGACGATGCTGTTCTCAGCCACGCTCGACGGTGATGTGGCGTCGCTCACCCGCGACTACCAGTACCGCCCGGTCCGTTGCGAGGTGGGCGAGGAGACGCCCGACGTCGTGGCGGCCGACCACGTGTTCTGGAACGTGGCCAACAACGAACGCACCGAGGTCACCGCCGACGTGGTGTCGGCCTCCGGCTCGGCGATCGTGTTCTGCCGGACCCGCCACGGCTGCGACCGGCTGGCCCGCCGGCTCGATCGGATGGGCGTCCAGACGGCCGCGATCCACGGCGGACGCAGCCAGAACCAGCGGACCCGGGCACTGGAGGCCTTCGCGGCCGGCAGGGTCCAGGCGCTGATCGCCACCGATGTCGCCGCCCGGGGCATCCATGTGGAGGGCGTGAGCGCCGTCGTGCACTACGACGCTCCCGCCGACCACAAGACCTACCTCCATCGCTCGGGACGGACCGCAAGGGCCGGCAGGGGCGGGGTCGTGGTGTCGCTCGTGCAGCCCGATCAGGTCAAGGAACTGCGGCAGATGCAGCGCGAGCTCGACATCCAGCAGCCGGTCACCGATGTGGATCTGAGTGCCGTCCGGCGGCTCGACGGTGGCGTGGATCGCTCCGTGGCTCCCGCTGTTCGGGCCGAGAAGAAGCGTCAGCCCGCGGCGGACTCGCGGCCGCGACGCACCGGTCCCAAGCCGCGAGGCTCGGCCCCCAAGCCGCGACCTCGCAAGTCTCAGCGCCCAGGCGCTAAGAACCAGTCACGTCGCCGCCGGAACAACAACCGCAGGCCGAGGCCGGCCAACACCCGCAAGCAGACACTGGCCAAGACGGGCACCTGATTGGCACCAGCTGATCGGCCGCAGCTTGCATCCATCGCTGGTCCCGAGACTGAATCAGTCACGAGAACCGCTGACGCCGAGGTGGGCTTCCTGTAGGTCTGTACGAGCTAGGAACTCGTCGGTGGTCATGTCGATGATGATCTGGCCCCGGACCATCACCATGATCCGATCGGCGAGGCGTACAGCTGCGTGGAGGTTCTGCTCGACGACGAGTATCCCCATCTCGCCTGCGTTGAGCAGGCTGGAGCAAGCGTCGATGAGTCCGTCCACGACCAGTGGCGCGAGACCTTCGGAAGGCTCGTCCATGATCAGCAGCCTGGGTCCCACGGCCACGGCTCTGCCAATGGCCAGCATTTGTTGCTCTCCCCCAGAGAGGTTGCTGGCGAGGCTACGCCGTCGCCGCGCAAGCTGCGGGAACAGGTCATAGACGCGCTGCGGTGGCCAACTCGGGTCCCGGTGTGGTCCGAGCATGGTGAAGTGCTCATCGACAGTAAGGCTGGCGAAGACGCGTCGGCCTTGGGGCACATAGCCCACGCCGGCGCGTCCAACGAATGCAGCGCTTCGGCCCAAGAGCTGGGTGCCATCGAGAAACACGGACCCGTGCGCGGTGCGGTGAAGGCCGGTCACTACCTTGCAGAGGGTCGACTTGCCCATGCCGTTGCGGCCCACGATGGCAATTCTCTCGTGGCCCATCTCGAAGCTGACGCCTTGAAGCACTTGAGCCGTGCCATAGGCGGCACTGGTCACGTCGACCCGTAGGAGGACTTGGTCGCTCATCGGTCGAGTTCTGCCCGTGGGCCGGAGGAACGCGCGGAGCGGGCCTTGTGCTGCTCGCCCAGGTAGACGGCACGCACGAGCGGATCGGACTCGATCTGGCTGGGTGAGCCCTTGGCGATCATCGAGCCGGACTCAAGCACGATCACCCGATCGGCGACCGTGAGTGCTACATCCATGTCGTGCTCCACCAGGACGGTGGCGACTGTGTCGGAGAGGTTCAACAGCAGCTCCGTCAATCTCGTCCGCTCGTCGGCGGACAGACCCGCCGCTGGTTCGTCAAGGAGGATCACATCGGGGTTCGGGGCCAGTGCCATGCCTATCTCGAGTTGGCGCAGCTCTCCATGGCTCAGCTCGCTGGCAGGGGCGGCCGAGCGGCCGTCGAGCCCGACCAGGGCTACCAAGCGCTCAGTCGAGCGCGCTACCTCGCGGCGTTCGCGAGAGCGCATCGACAACGCTAATCGGCCGCTAATGGGTCCTCTGAGGGCCAGTGCAATGTGTTCCGCGACGCTAAGGCCGGCGAACACCGACGAGGTCTGGTATGTGCGGCCCAGACCCCGTCGGACCCGATGGTGCAGCGCCAGCGAGGTCACGTCCTCGCCGTTCAGCAGTACACGACCCGAGTCCGGCAACAGATCGCCGCAGATCACGTTGAACAGGGTCGACTTGCCTGCACCATTGGGTCCGAGTACCGCGAGGTGCTCCCCGGCAGCCACGTCGAAGCTGATGCCATCGACGGCTCGAAGGCCGCCGAAGGAGCGCGACACGCGCTCGACGCGAAGAGGGGGGTTCTGGAGCGCGTCCCGGGCGTGCACGTTTAAGGTCACACCGGGGAGCACCTCGCGAGGCTCATCTAGATCAGCCGCAGGACGGGTTGTCGCGGCTGAAGCTGCCCTGGGCGATGTATGCGTCGCGCTCAAAGCCCAATGTGGCATTGACCAGGGGCAGCGTCTCGATGGTGGCCTGCGCGCCGTCGGTCACGCGGCGCAGATACATGTCGACCACCGCCTGGCGGTTGTCGTCGAGCACCACCGGGCCGATGGGTGTTGTCCAGCTCTGTTGGGCCAAAGCGGCCTGGAAGGCAGCGCTCGCGTCGCTCAAGTCGCCTCCGACCTCTTCGAGGGCCTGAAGGGCGGACTTGGTGGCCACGTAGTAGTAGACGTTGAAGATGTTGGGCGTCTGCCCGGGGAACACGTCGTCCAGGTATTCGGCGAACGCGTCGAACTCGGCTAGTCCGGAATCGTCCACTACGGGACCGGACGAGACTAGCCCCTCGGCCCGTGACCCCAGTTCGTTGAGCACTGACTGGTCTACCGCGGTGGGGCCCGCGATGAGCGGTATGGCCTGGCCGGTGAACTCGTCGTACTGCTTGACGAAGTTGATGGCGTCGGTGCCACCCATGGCGAAGAAGACCGCATCGACGTCGTCGGGGATCTGCGCCACGAACGACGAGTAGTCCTGGGTGCCTAGCGGAACCCAGATCCGCTCAGCGACAGTTCCTCCCAGCGCGCAGAACTCGGTCAGGACCGCGCCGACCTGGTCATAGGGATACGAATAGTCCTCGGCCACTGTGGCGATGCGTCGATGACCGAGTTCCTCGTATGCATATGTCCCAACGCCGAAGGTCCACATGGCGCCGTCGCCGCCGAAACGGAAGACGTTCGGGGCCGGGTCGCGCAGTGTCAGGTCCTGCGATGCCGAAGTGCCGTTGACGAGGGTCACGTCAGGGTGCTCGCGGATGTAGTCCTTCAGCGCTAGGCCCTCGTCGCCGGACAATGGCCCGATGATGATGTTCGCGCCGTCTTGCTCGACCATCCTGCGGGTCGCCTCCACGGCGACATCAGGGGTTGCGTCAGAGCCCTCGATCACCAACTCGATCGGCACGCCGGCGACTTCCGCACCCGTGACGGTGTCGCGGGTCGCGTCACCGTCGAGGGTCCCGCCATACTCGAGCAGGGCGAGCTTCACGCCGTGCATCGAGAAGTCACCGAGGGCCGCGAAGGGGCCGTCGAGTGTGGAAATGGCTCCGATGGTGATGGGCTCGGTAGCCTCCGCGGTGCTGGCGTCATCTGATGAGTCGCTCTCATCGCTGGTGGAGCTGTCACTGGAATCGTCACTCGATACCTCAGCGTCGCTAGCCGAGGGTTCCTCCATGGAGTCGTCAGCATCTGCGCCCCCGTCGGTGTCGGTAGCACCGGCGGGGGCCTCCACCGGCTCAGTGCCGGCGCTGGGTGTGTCTGCGGTGCTGTCGTCGTCGCCGCAGGATGCGGCGAGCACGACCACCGCGGCTAGGGCGGCGAGTATTCGCCACGACCATCCCGCTCCAAGGTTTCGCATGGAAAGTCTCCTTGCTTGTTATTGGGGCGGGGCGTGCTGCCCCGCCCGACTTGCATGCTCCGGTGACCGACGCGAGTCGTCGGTCACCGAACGATCCGGAGTCGAGTTGCGACTCCGGACCCGCCCGAGCGCCCGTTGCGCTCGAGATCCGAGTCCGAGCAGGATTCCTGTCAGTCCCTGCCTGGACACCAGAACCACGACCATGAATACCGCTCCTACGAGCGTCTCGGTGCGATTGGTAAAATCGCTGACGTAGTTCTGCAACAAGGTCACTGCGAGGGCGCCCATGAAGGCGCCCTCGATGCGCAGCGTCCCGCCGATCATCACAACGATGAGCAACTCGATCGTCCGGGTGAGATCGATCGATCCCGGCGAGATTGCGCCGTTGTACCAGACGGAGATCACGCCTCCAGCGCCAGCCGCGAACCCCGAAACCGCGAACGCGGAGACGGTCGTTGCTTCGGTGCTGTAACCGAGAGCCTGTAGTCGCTTCGGATTGTCTCGAAGCCCCCGATAGGCGAGCCCAGCCGGCGTGGCCATCACATATCTGAAGCCCGCCACGACCGCGACCGCCGCCACGGCCGTGACATAGAACAACGGCCGCCTGTCGTTCAGGTCAATGCCAAACAGCGTTGGGGCGTCGAAACCGTTGAAGCCCGTGTGACCGCGGGTGATGGGTTGGTACTGCTGCGCGAAGAAGAACACAAACACGCCGATGGCCAATGTGAGCATCATGAGATAGAGACCCGCCGTGCGACGGCTGATCACCCCCACGATCAGTCCAGCGATGGGCCCGGCCGCAGCAGCCACAGCAACCGCGAACCACACGCCCCAGTCGTGGTCGAGGACAAGGATCGCCATCACGTATCCCGACACCCCGAACACCGCCGTCTGAGCAAGCGATATCAGGCCAGCCTGCCCGATTAGGAAAGCCAAGCTGGCACCGGCGATCCCCAGCCACAGAGACTTGATCGCGATCTGGAGCAGAACGAAGTCCGAGACCAACGCTGGCATCACCGCGATGGCGGCGGCCGCTACAGCTAGTGACGCCAGCGCCCTGCTACGCGCGGTCATCTTGCCGTGAACCGAAGATTCCATGCGGCCTCAGAGCCAGAATGGCGATCAGAGTCCCGAAGGTGATGAGCACGCTGAAGATCGCGTGGTGGGTCTGCGCGAACGCCTCAACCAGCCCGATCACCGCGGCGGCGACGGCCGCTCCGCCGATGCTGCCCAGGCCACCGGCAATGACGACGATCAAGGAGGCCAGCAAGATGCGGTTGTCCTCCCCCTGAGCTAGCGAGAGGTAGGTGCCGCCGGCCGCTCCGGCCAGCCCCGCGAGTGCTCCAGCTACGGCGAACACGGTGCAGAACACCAACTCCACCCGGATCCCGAGGATCGACACCATGTCGCGATCGTCGACGCTGGCGCGGATGGTCGATCCCAGCCGCGTCCTGTACAGCAGCAGCCACAGGCACAGTCCCGCCAGCACGGCCATCGCAACCACCGAGAGACGGAATTTCGGGTACAGCAGGACCGATCCCGGCAGGTCGATCGACCCGCGCAGCACCGCGGGTGCTTCGAGGTCCGACGGGACACCGCCCCAGTTAGCCAGAGCCTGGTCGGCCATCACGATCGCCGCGCCGAGGGTCAGCATCGTCTCGGGCAGCCCGTCGCCGTGCACTCGGCGCAGCACCACGTACAGCACCGTGCTCAAGCCCGCTGTCGCTACCGCGCCGAGGCCTGCTGCGATGAACCAGTTGCCGGTCATGCGCTGCAGTGACAGCGCGAAGTACCCGCCCAGCAGGTACAGGCCGCCGTGGGCGAGGTTGGTGACCCGCACGAGCCCGAACACGAGCGTGAAGCCGCTGGCCATCAAGAAATAGAGGCCAGCCGCCGTCAGCCCGTTGAGCAGCACCAGCAGCGATCGGTCACCGATCTCGAGCGACCTCTCGACGATGTATGCACCGAGAGCGACGCCAGCCACCACAGCGGCCGCGCGAGTCGCGCTGGCCCTTCGCTGCGACAGGACGGCCCAGGCTCTCACTACGAAACGCGGCGACTGAGTTGCCAACAGGTTCCCCGCAGGCGATTGCTGTCTCACGGGCAAGGCCACGGACTCACAGGTGCTGCTCCTCGCGGAGTCCGATCTCGTAGTCGACGCGCACCTCAGTCGGTGCTGTGGGAAGGAGCGGGAAGTCCCACCACCCGACTACCTCGGCTGCCGCGATGGAGGCGTCGCGAGATATCAGGGTCTCGACGACGGCCGGCTCGTTGGAGTCGAGGGCTCGCTGCAGCGCTCCGGCCAGGTCGGTGGGGTCGGTAACCCTGGCGGCCTGCTCGAAACCGAAGGTTCGCGCCATGGCTGCGAAGTCGACGGAGTACTCGTTGCCGGCCAGGTCGTTGAACTCGGATCCGATCTGGCGCGTCATCAGTCCGTTCTGGCCGTCCCGGATCGAGATGAAGCCCCTGTTGTTGAGGATCAGGAACACCACGGGCAGGTCCCGCATGGCGCAGATCGCCAGTTCCTGCATCGTCATCATGAAGTCGCCGTCGCCGACGATGCACACCACCGGTGTGTCGGGTCTCGCCAGCTTGGCTCCGATCGCGGCTGGCACCGCGAACCCCATTGGGGAGAAGCTGCCGGAGGTTATATGGGTGCGGGGCTCATAGATCGGAAAGGCTTGCTTCGTGGAGGACTGCGGATGCCCTGATCCGACGGTCACGATGCCTTCTCTGGGTAGCACCTGGCGCAACTCATGCAGCACTCGCAGCATCGTCATGGGAGATCCGGCGTGGTCGCGTCGGGGGCCGAGCACCTCCACCCAGCGCTTCTTGAGTCCGGCAAGTTCGTCCAGGTAGGCCGAACGTCGACGGGCGGCACGGCGGTCGTCCTCTGGTGACAGGACGGCCAGCATGTCGCTCAGGGCGGACTTCACATCCGCGACGACACCGACTTCTGCCGGGTAGTTCTTTCCGATCTCGACGGCATCGATGTCGACTTGAACGAGCCTGCCCGGCGGCAGCGAGAACGTCGCTCCACGACGCCAAGACGACGCGGACCAGTCCGTGAACTTGCACCCGAGCGAGAGCACGACATCGGCATTCGCGGCGATCGTGTTGCCGGGAAGGGAGCCGGGCCAGCCCGCGGTGCCCGCGTTGAGGGGATGGTCGTCGGGGAGCGCCCCCTTGCCGTTCCAGGTGTAGACGACCGGGATGCTGAGCCGCTCCACCAAGGACTTCAGCTCTGGAGCGGCGTCGGACATCACGGCTCCACCTCCGGCGACTATGCAGGGCCGTTCAGCCGAGACCAGCAGTCGCACCGCGGCTTCAACGGCGTCGCTGTCGGCCCGCGGCCGACCTACTGGGAGCCGACACCTCAGATCGGCCACGTCGACGTCTGCCTGCTCTACCTGCACATCGAGCGGGATCTCGATGTGAACCGGCCCCGGCCGTCCTGAGAGCATCGCGTTGAAGGCCCGATGCATCAGGAACGGCGCCTCGATGGCCTTGACCATCTCGAAGTTGCGCTTGGTGACCGCAGCCGACACCGCGGGGAAGTCAGGCGAGTGGAATCGGTCGAGTTCCTGCATCACGCCGTGGTTGCGCATGTGGGTGGCCGTTGATCCCGTGAGCAGCAGCAGTGACGTGGAGTCCGCGTACGCGGTGGCGAGGCCGATCACGGTGTTGGTCGTGCCGGGCCCGATCGATGTGGTGGCTGCGATGGGCTGACCCGTGACCCGATAGTGGGCATCGGCGATGTGAACGGCCGACTGCTCGTGGAAGACCTGCACGAACGGCAACTCGCAGCCCTCGTCGAGGAACGCGTCCAGCAGGCTCCAGTTTCCGTGCCCCGGGAGCCCGGTCACGTAGGGCGCTCCGTAGCACCTGAGTGCTCGGGCGATGATCTGGCCAGTGGTGTAGCCCATGGTTGTGTCCTTTCGTTGGGGTAGGTCGTCTGCGGACCGGTGGGTGTGGCTCAACTACGACGATCGGGGTGGCGTGCACGGCCTGACGGCTAGAGGCGGTCCATGCGGACCGTGGCAGTTAGGGCATGGCCGAACATCCCTTCGGCTTCGCTGATGGCTGCTGTCGCCTCTGCCACCGGTCCCGCCGCGGCCGGATCCTCGATTACCTGGTAGGTGGGCGTCTTGAGGAAGCTCCCTACCCAGAGCCCGCTCGTGTACCGGGCCGCGCCCCTCGTCGGCAGAACGTGATTGGTGCCGATTGCCTTGTCGCTGTAGGCGACGGTGGCATCGGCGCCCAGGAAGATCGTGCCGTAGTTGGTCAGCGCGTCGTGCCACCATCCAGGATCGGCTGCATGGATTTCAAGGTGTTCAGGGGCCATGGCATCGGACACCTCCACGGCGTGTTCGCGGGTTTCGCACAGCACCACGGCTCCGAAGTCACGCCACGCCAGGCCCGCCACGTCCGCCGTGGGGTACCCATCCGCCAGGATCCGGTCGACCTCGGTGATCGTTGCCGTTCCGATGACGTTGCTGGTGGTGACAAGGACTGCAGGGCTGTTGACGCCGTGCTCGGCCTGGCCCAGCAGGTCGTAGGCGAGCAGTGTGGGATCGGCGGTGTCATCTGCGATCAACAGGATCTCGGTAGGTCCAGCTAGCAGATCGATTCCAACCGGGCCGAACAGCTGTCGCTTTGCCTCGGCCACATACGCGTTGCCGGCGCCGCAGATCAGATCCACCGGCGCCCCGAAACCCTCGACGCCGTAGGCCATGGCTGCGAGCGCCTGTATGCCACCGATGGCGTAGATCTCGTCAGCGCCCGCCCGCGCCATGGCGGTCAACTGGACGGGGTGGATTCCTTGATCGGGCTTGCCGGGTGCACAGGCGACCACACGCTCGACACCCGCGACCCGTGCCACTGCGATGGTCATCAGAGCCGACGCGATGAGCGGATATCCGCCTCCAGGCACGTAGCAACCGACCGAGCGGACCGGAACCACGCGATGTCCAAGTCGAACGCCGGGTCGGATCTCACAGTCGAGCGGCCGGATGCAGTCCCTCTGAGCGCCTGCGAACGCTCGAATGTTTTCGAGCGCGCCGTCGATCTGGGCAACCAGGTCATCATCGGTCCGAGACCGTGCGGTCTGGATGTCCGCGGCTTGCACACGAAAGCTGGCGGGATTCCAGCCATCGAATCGCTGGCTGTACTGGCGCACGGCCGCGACACCGCCCACAGCGATATCGGCCAAGACTTCCCGCACGGTGTCGGTCACGTCGACGTCGCGGTGCTCGAGCCGGGGTGCCTTGAGGTACGTTCCGAGAACCGTTGAAGGCAGATGCAATGAGGACTCCGATGCATTCGTATGCGCAGAATGCATGAACACTACCCAGGTTCGAGTGGATCGATCAAGTCCCAATTCCATAGCTATGCATGCAGACAAAGCCTTATGTGCCCTACCGAGTGTCCGGCAAGGCAGCGCGTTATATGCATATTCTGTGCATAAAGCGAGGACGGCATGCAACGCGAGTAGAGTTGCCAAGCGATCATGGCTCTAGACGACTCCGCTCCCTTCGCCAGGCCGTCAGGCCGCGTGACCAGCCGCGAGGTGGCAGCCGCTACGGGCGTTCACCAGTCGACGGTCTCACGCGCCCTGCGCGGTGACTCACGGATCAGCCAGGCGACCAGGGAGCAAGTCAAGCTGGCTGCCCGACAGCTCGGCTACGTGCCAAACAGTTCGGCCCGCAGCCTGCGATCACAACGCACCGGCATCGTCGGAGTGATGGTGCCCAACATCGACAACGCCTACTACCCCCAGCTACTCTCAGACATCAATCGCGAATTCGCGGCCGCGGGCTACTCGATGGTGCTCATCGTCGACCCCCCGCATCGCCGCTCCGATGTGAGCAGGCTCGAGAGTCTGCTAGATGCGTCCCTTGATGGGTTGCTCATCCTGTCGGCAACGCTCGACAGCGACATGCCTGCAGTCCTGCACGCCCGGGGCGTGCCTATCGTCCTGGGCGTCCGCTCAGTCCCGGGGCTTGACGTCGACATCATGGAGCCCGACAACTTCTCAGCGGGCCGGGCCGCCGCTCAGCACCTCCAGGATCTCGGACACCGCGAAGTGGCAGTGGCCATGGGCCCCGAGATCACTTCGACGACGACGCACCGGCTTCTTGGGATTCAATCGGTTCTGGCTGACACGCTTCCGCCCGAACGCACTCTCCACGGGTCATACAGTCATGAAGCGGGCTATGCGGCCTGCAATCGGCTCCTGCGGGGGGCCGACGCCCCGACCGCGATCATCGCTGGCAACGATGTCATCGCCATTGGGATCATGGACGCTGCCCGCCAACTGGGCGTAGCGATCCCGGACGAACTGTCAGTCGTGGGGTTTGACGACATCCCGATGGCATCATGGCATTCCTTCCGTCTCACGACCGTTGACATGGGCACGGTGGCCATCGCGGAACAGTCGGCCCGACGACTCGTAGAGCGCATCCAACATGCCGACGGCCCCAAGCGCCACGAGTTCTTCCCAGCAAGCCTCACCGTCAGAGGAACAACCACCGCACCCCGTAAGGAACCGCTCACCATCGAGTGAATGGGCGCCCGTACTGTTGCCGCCACACATGGATCGCGAGGGCCTTGGCGAAAATAGATTGAAAATGTTTGCCAGATACCTATATTTATCAGTAGACATATATGGAGCGATAGTGACTGAGCGGAGGCATCGACCATGGGTACGTTCAAGTGGCCGGTAACGGTGTCCACCCTCGACGGCCAACGATCGGCAGACATCGAGGCGACGGTCGACACCGGATCCCTCTACTGCGCCATGCCGGCCCGGCTGTTGCGCGGCCTGGGGATCGAGCCGGAGCGGAAGAGCCGGATGCGGCTGGCGGACGGGCGTCTCGTCGACGTGGAACTCGGCCCGGCGTACATCGCCATCAACGGCGAGAGGGCGCCGATGCTGGTCTCCTTCAGTGAGGACGGCGCTCCGATCCTGCTCGGTGCCCTAGCCCTGGAGTGCCTCCGCCTGTCGGTGGATCCTGAGGCGCAGCGCCTAATCCCCAACCCGGAGATCCCGCTGTACTGAGCGGGCCAACCGGGCCGGGTGGTGCGGGCCGCGTCAGGCCCAGGCTTCCATCCGGCAGCCGACGAGCAGCTCCGACACCGACGCGGTGTTGGGCAGCGCGATCACCGTGGCCACCAGATCGGCTACGTCCTCGGGCTGGGTGATGGTGTCGTCGTCGGGATCCATCATGTCGGTGGCCACCGGACCGGGGCAGATGGCAGTCACCCGGACGCCGTCGTCCCAGCCGATCTGGCGGATCGCGTGGGACAGGGCCAGCAGCGCGTACTTGGTCATGGAGTAGCCCACGATCACGTCGCCCTTCACCCGCTTGGCCGACAGCGAGGCCATGTTGACCACCCGGCCCGACCCGGACCGGCGCAGATGGGGTAGAGCCTGCCGGATGAGACGCAGCGGTCCCTTCACGTTCACGGCCCACATCTCGTCGAGCACGGCCTCTTCCATGCTCTCCAGCCCGGTGCGGTCGACGATGCCGGCGTTGTTGATCAGCACGTCGATGCCTCCGAAGTGGTCGACGGTGGCCTGCACCCAGTCGCGAGCCGAGTCGAAGTCGGTGGCCTCGTGGTAGTTGAGCAGCACCCGGTCGGGTCCGATGTCGGGCGCGACGTGAGCCAGGGCGTCCAGCCGGCGGGCTCCGAGGCTGAGCCGGTACCCGTCGGCGGCCAGCCTCGTCGCGATGGCGGCTCCCATGCCCCGGTTGGCCCCCGACAGCATCACCACCCGGCCGCCTGCGCTGATTGAACTCATCGTCTACCTCGCATCCTGGTCGAACTCATGCGGGCGCCGCTCCGATGGGGCGCCACCCGCACCGCCGATTATCGTCGGCCGGCGTGCGGGGGGCGAAGCGGAGGTCGGGGACCCTATGACGGTCACGCTGGAAGCCGAGATCAGCCCGGGCATGGGCCCGGGCGCCTGCGTCGAGCTGGCGAGACGGTGCGAGCGGGCCGGGTTCGACCGGTTCGGCCTGTCGGACGTGGTGTTCTGGCCCGACTGCTTTGTGTTGCAGGGCCTGGTCGCCCAGGCCACCAGCCGGATCCACATTGGCTCCATGGTCACCAACCCCTACTCCCGCCACCCGGCGATGCTGGCCGGCGCGGTGGCCACCCTCCAGGAGCTGTCGGGCGGGCGCATGTTCCTCGGCATCGGCGTGGGCGCCGGGCTTGAGGACCTCCGGATCGACTACCCGAGGCCAGTGCGAGCGCTGCGTGAGGCCATCGTCGGCATCCAGGGCCTGCTGGCGGGCGGGACGGTCGACTTCGACGGGGAGATGTTCCCCATCGACGGTGGCCGGCTGGTGCGCCCGCCCAAGGTGCCGGTGCCGATCTCGGTGGGCACCCGCAGCCCCCAGGTGATGCGCCTGGCCGGTGAGCTGGCCGACATCGCCCTGGTGGGGGCCCGGCACTTCACACCGGAGATCGCCCGGCAGTACCGCGGCTGGCTGTCCGAGGGCGCTGCCCGATCCGGCCGCGAGCTGGCCGACATCGACGTGGCCCCCCGCCTCACGCTGTGCGTGTCGGCCGACGGCGACCTGGCCCGGCGGTCGGTGGTGCGCTACGTGGCCCACTATCTCGCCATCATCCGGCCCGCCGAGATCGATCCCGACCGGCTGGCCGCCATCGACGCGGCCCTGGGCCGGGCCACCGGCTGGTACTTCGACCTGGACCGCTACGACCCGCCGGAGCTGTTCGACCTGGTCACGGACGACTGGATACGCCGCTACGCGATAGCCGGCGCTCCCTCGGAGATTGCCGAGCAGGTGAAGACGGTCACTGATCTGGGCTTCAGCAGCGCCAGCTTCAACCTGGCTGCAGTCCTGCGCCCCTCCGCGGCTGAGGGCTACGCCGAGACCATCGACGGCTTCGCGTCGGTGATCGACGACTGCCGCTAGCTCGGCTTTGTCGCGACCACTTCGCCGTTGAGCCAGGCCCAGAAGCCGTTGGGATGGTCGGCCCAGCGACGGAAGGCGGCCGAGATCGCCACGAGGTCGCTCCGCATCGCGAACCCGCCCTCTACGGCGTGATCGGCGAAGTCGCTGTCGGTCACCCGCACGGCCCACATAGCTCCCCATAGCTCACGGCGGGCCGCGTCGGCGTAGGTGGTGGTGCTGGCGGTGACCACGGGATCGTCGAAGCCGGCTGCTCGCACCCAACCGGGCAGGAAGCGCCCGGCGCGGGGCTCACCGCCGTTGGACATGGCCACTTCGATGTACAGGCGGAGCCAGTGCTCGAGAGCCGATTCGACCGGAGCGTGGACCATGGTCCGGTAGTCGGAGTCTCGCACCGCCACCAGGCCGCCGGGGCGCAGCACTCGCCGGGCCTCCCGCAGCGCCCGGACCGGGTCGGACAGGTGCTGCATCAACTGGTGGGCGTACACCACGTCGAAGCTCGCGTCGCCGAACGGCAGCTCGTAGACCGAGCCCACCTCGAAGATCGCGTTGTCGACGCCCTCCTCGCTGGCCCGGCGCCGGGCCGACTCGACCACCTCGGCCGAAGCGTCCACCCCGACGACCGTCCGTGCCCGGCGGGCCAGCCCGACGGTGATGGTGCCGGGGCCGCATCCCATGTCGAGCACCGTGGCCTCGGGCTTCAGGTGGGGCAGCAGGAAGGCGGCGCACGCCTCGGCGGTTCGCTGCCGGTAGAACTCCAGGATGACCTCGTGGTAGCCGTGGGTGTACCTCTCGCCCTCGGGCCGCTCAGCGGTCATGGGCGGGACAGGCCGGAGTCCGGACGGTTCGCGACTCGACCGCTCACAGGGTGTCGGGGACCGCCTCGTCGTACAGCCAGGACTCGACCAGGTCCACCGCATCCGGTCCGGCCATCTCGTCCACCAGCGCGAGGAACTCGGCGGTGTTGGTGGTTCCTCCGGCCGACCGGTCGTAGTGGTCCCTCAGGATCTCGAAGAAGGTCTCGTCGCCGGCGTGCAGGCGAAGAGCGTGCAGCGTGGCCGCGCCCCGGTAGTACACCGAGAAGCCGAACAGATCCTGCAATTCGATGCCCTTCGGCGGGCCTGTGCCTTCGGTGGACAGATGTGCATGAAGCCTGCCCATGAACTCGTTGAAGTCCGCTTCGAAGTGCTCGGCCTCGAACATGAGGTGTAGGTAGGTGGCGAAGCCCTCGTTCAACCAGATCTCGCGCCAGTCCTCGGGTGACACAGAGTTGCCGAACCACTGGTGCGCGGCCTCGTGGGCAATGATGCCGGGACTGATGGTTGCCGGTCCGTGGATGGAGAGCGTCTGGTTCTCGAGTGCGAAGCCGAGCTGGAACGGCATCACGATCGTCCCGTAGGCGTCGAACGGGTAGGGGCCGAGCAGTTCTTCCAGGAAGGCGAACACACCCGGGGTCACCGCAAGGGCCTCGGCCACTTCGGGCGGGGAGTCGCTGGGCACGTAGTCCCGGAGCAACGGACCGCCCTCGTACAGCGGCCCGTGGTCGATCCGCTTGAAATCGCCGATGTAGACCGCGGCCAGGTAAGTGGCCATCGGGTCGTCCATCCGCCACTCGAAGGTGGTTCTGCCGCCGCTGGTCTTCTCTGAGGTGAGGAGGCCGTTGGAGGCCGCAACCAGGCCATCGGGCACGGTTATCCGGATCTCGAAGGTGGCCTTGTCGGTCGGGTGGTTGTTGGACGGGAACCACGTCATCGCCCCCGAAGGCTCGCTCGCGGTGTAGATCACACCTTCCCGATGGAGCCAGCCCATCCTGGCGAAGGGCACGCCCGGATCATCGAGCGGCTCCGGTGAGCCCGAGTACACGATCTCCACTTCGAACTGCGAGCTGGCTGAGACGGGACTTGCCGGATGGACCGCCAGCTCGTGACCGTAGCGGTCGAACTCGGCGTGGGCGCCGTCAACGGCCACCGAGTGGACCTCCAGGCCCAACAGGTCGAGGTTGAAGGTCTCAAGGTCTTCGGTGGCCTGCGCCGTGATCGAGGTGACCGCCGAGATGGCGTTCATCTCCGTATCGACGTCTAGGTCGATTTCGTAGTGCAGCACGTCGTAGCCGCCGTTGCCCAGGAACGGGTAGAAGCTGTCGCCCAGGCCCTCCGCCTCGGTGGGTGGCAGCGTCGTGGTCGGCGAGGGCAGTTCTTCCGGTACGGGTGCCGGTGTTGTGTCGGGTTCGGGTTCCTCCGGTGCCGCCGTGGTGGTGGGTGCCGACGTTGGGGCCGGCTCGGTTGTAGTGGGCGCGGGTGTGGCGGCCGGCTCGGTCGTGGTGGGCGCTGAGCCTTGCGTGGTGGTGGTGACCGCGACGGAGGTGGCCGGGGCTGCGTCCGGAGTCTCGTCGACGGCCGTGCTGCTGCAAGCTGCCGCCACCAGCGCCACAGCCACGATGATCGGTCGCGTTCGAGGAGGCATCGGGTCGGAGCCTACGGTCGACCCGTCGAACGCGGCAGGGGACTCAGGCTTGGCCGGTCTGTTGCAGGAAGCTCAGGCTGTCGAAGTAGTCGACGCGGCGCTCGATGAGGCCGTCGCGGACCGTCAGGCGCATCACCCCGCGGATCTCGAAGGGCTTGCCGTCGGCCCGGGCCCGCATCACGTAGGCCGCGGCCACCCGGTCGCCCTCGACGATGATCTCCTCGGCCTCGTAGGCCAGTCCGGCGAAGGTCACCAGGAAGTCGGCCAGCCGGGAGCGGTACTCGGCCCGGCCCTGGCTGGGCAGGCCCAGCGCGCTGGTGTGCACGTTGGAGAAGCCGTCGCTCACATGAGCGGCCACCGCCTCCGGATCGCCGGTGGCGAACGAAGCCAGGTAGGACGCGGCGGTGGCCCGCGGGTCTGTGTTGGCGGGCGGGCCGGGCTCCACTGCGTTCAGCGCATCACCTTCTGGGCGTGGGCGTACACGCCCTGGTCGTAGCTCAGCTCGATCATGTTGCCGTCGGGGTCGCTGATCATGCAGATGTAGCCGATGGGGGGCGGCATCTCCGTGGGCGGCATGGCCAGGCAGCCTTCCGCCCGGGCCCGTTCCGCGGCGGCGTCGATCTCCTCGCGGCTGGTGACCTCCACTCCCAGGTGGGCGAAGGGCGCCAGCGTGGCGATGGGGGCGTCCTTGAACGGGTCGGACTCCGGGAAGAACTGGGCCAGGACCAGGATGAAGGGCTTGTCGGGCGAGTCGTCGTGGCCCAGCCAGGCACCGTACCCGTCGTCGTCCGCCCGCTTGTCCAGCAGCTTGATCGGGGTGTGGGTGGTGTACCACTCGATGCTGGCCTCGATGTCGGTGACCCGCAGCGCCACATGGGTCCACCGCGCGTGGGGTGGGTGCACGGCGTAGGTGTCGGGAGTGTCCGTCATGGCCGCTACTCCGCTGTCCATCCCTCGGGGAGTTGGGGATCGTCGCCGCCGTAGGTCCACAGCACCAGCGTGTTGCCCCATGGGTCCTTGAAGGCGTTGTTCCTTCCGTTGAACTCGCCGAAGTAGTGGTGCCGCCACAGTTCGGTGGCCCCGTTGGCGACGGCCCGGTCGGAGATGGCGTCCATGTCGTCGTCACCGGACACGAGGATCCAGATGCGCACGGTGTGGCCGTCGCGGCTCAGGTGCCGGGGCTCGAGGCCCTCGTCGGTGGGGTGGGGCCGGCGGTTGGCGACGTTGGTGATGCCCAGGTGGAGGTTGCCGGTCGGTCCTTGGGTGCCGTCGGGCAGCCTGAAGTTCTGGCCGGGCACGATCCGGTAGAACGATCCGGCTGGTCGGGGCTCCACCTCCCAGCCGAACACGTTGCGGTAGAAGTCGGCCGCCTTCTCGGGCTCGTCGGTGGGGAAATCGACGAAGATGAGGGTGTTCGGGTAGGGCTCGCTCATAGTGTGCTCCAGGGCTCGGCGGCAAGGTCGGGCGGGCGGCTCAACCTAGTCGCTCGGCCTCTGCTCAGCGAAGGCGGGGCTTGATGCGCTCGCCGGTGGCGAAGGCCTTCTGGCCCTCGGCCAGCGCCTCGGGCCGGGTTCCGGTGGTGAGGATGGATGGAGCCATCGCTAGAGCGTCGAGCCGGCCCATGTCGTTGGCCGCCCAGATGGCCCGCAGCGAGCCCTGGACCGCATCGGGAGGCTGCGACGCGATGATCGCTGCGAGCCGGTCCGCGGCTTCCGGCAGCTCATCGGAGGTCACCACCTCGGAGACCAGCCCGATACGCAGCGCGGTCTGTGCGGTCATCCGTTCGTGGCTGCCGAGCAGGGTGAGGCGCAGCACCTCGCCCAGCGGCATGCGCTGGGCCATCTTGATGGGCTCGTACACGGCCGCCATGCCGTAGGTCACGTGGGGGTCGAAGAAGGTGGCGTGCTCGGCCGCGATGATGATGTCGCACTCCGCGATCAGGTAGAAGGCCCCGCCGCAGCAGACGCCGTTCACCGCCGCGATCACCGGCTTCCACAGGTCGCAGGCCTTGGGCCCCAGGTCGTTGCCGGGATCGTCGTACATGAAGTCGTTGGACGTCCCGTAGAGGCCACTGCGTCCGGCGAGGGCGGGCATGTCCACGTCCCGGTCGATGCCCGCGCAGAACGCCCGGTCGCCCGCGGCGGTGAGCACGGCCGCTCGCACGTCGTCGAGTTCTCGCAGGGCCCGCCACGTGGCCCGCACCTCCTCGCGCATCCGGTCGTTGAAGGCGTTCATCGCCTCGGGCCGATCGAGCGTCACCCGGCAGACATGATCCGCGATCTCGACCCTTATCGTCTCGAACCGCTCCGGCTCGAAGGTCACGGTACGATCAGACGACGCCACGATCCCGAATCCTACCGATCGGTCTCAGGTGATCTCGGATCTGAGCTTGCGCAGCAGGCGCGGCATGTCGGGCGGCTGTACTACCGCCACCCGGATGAGGTCGTCGAAGTGCTTCACGAACGTCGTGACGTGGCGCCGGTTGTTGAGGACCATGTACATCTGGCCGAGATACAGCACCGCCCGCTCGAGACCGAAGATCGTGATCGCGCTGGTGTAGCGCTGGCGGGAGTCGTACAGGAACCACCGGAACGTGGGGTACAGCTCCTCACACAGCTCGATCATCCGGTCGAGCTGCGCCACCCGGTGCCGGTGCTCCAGGGAGGCCCAGACGTCCCAGCCCCGGGCGAAGCCCTCGATGGCCTGGACGGAGTTGCAGCACTCGAGGTCGCTGCCCGGTGCACGGGCCAGTTCCAGGGGGGCGGTGGAGGTCTCGATTCGCTGCTCGGGCCTGACCGTGGCGTAGCGCTGCACTTCGTGGCGGATCACCGCCTCGGTCTTGACCAGGTCGGGCAGGGAGGCGGGCAGGGTGCGGATCTTGGAGCCCGCGGACTGCTCGTGCCAGTCGATCCAGGTCTCGTCGAGGGAGCTCAGCTCGTCGAGGTTCAGCGCGAACTCCTCGTGGACGATGTCGGCCCGGGACGGGCCGCCGTCGGTGAGGCCCAGCAGCCAGTCCACCGAGGCCCCGGAGGCTTCGGCGATGGCGGCGAGAGTCTCCGCTCGCGGGAGGCGGCGGTCGCTGGCCGACAGCAGCTGCGACAGGGTGGACCGGTCGATGCCGGCCTCGGTCGCGAAGTCCGACTGGGATCGTCCAGAGTCGGCGAGAAGCTCTCGGAGCCGTTCCCGGAACCGGCTCGCGAACTCGGCCTGACCCATCATTGTGTCGTGAGTATAAGACAGATGATGTGTTTTCACCACATAGCTTGCGTTTAGTTCAGAAATGCTACGAATTATGCGCATCCCATCACTCATTCGAAGCGTTCTCTCCCTACTCTGAATGGCAGCAGGTGGAGGGGGACGATCCGACTGCGCTTTCGATAGAGGGGGTTCGATGGCTGCGAACGTGACCCGACCGGGCGTCGAGTGGCGCACGGTCGCGGTCGCGGTCGCAGTGCACGGCCTGTGGCTGGCCGCGCTGGCCCTGCACGGTTCGATGCCGTGGCCGGTGACCGTCCTAGTGCTGGGTCTGGTCGCCACGTGGCACGGCTCCCTGCAGCATGAGACCATCCATGGCCACCCGTTCCGCAGCCAGCGGCTGAATGCCCTAGTGGGCTCGTTGCCGGTATCGCTGCACCTGCCGTACCTGGTTTACCGGCGCTACCACTGGGAGCATCACGACTGCCCCGAACTGACCGATCCGACCGACGACAGCGAGAGCTTCTACGTGACCGCGGAGGCCTGGGAGTCGATGGGCCGGGTTCGCCGCGCCATCGTGGTCGCCCACCACACGCTGCTGGGTCGCCTGGTGCTGGGACCGATCCGCTACATCGCGGGCGTGCTAGCCCACCAGGCCCGCGAGATCCGCCGTGGCGACCGGGAACTGGCCCGGTGGTGGGCCGCCCACATTGTGGCTGCGACCGCGCTGACCCTCTTCGTGGTCATGGTGATGGGGGTGCCCTGGTGGCAGTACGTGCTGGGTGCCACCTACCTCGGGAACGCGGGGACCCTCATGAGGTCCTACTGCGAGCACCGCTGGGTGGAGGGCGCCACCCGATCGGCGGTGGTGCGGTCGGGGCGGTTCTTCAGCATGCTGTACCTCTACAACAACCTCCACCACGTCCACCACGCCGACCCGGGCGTGCCCTGGTACCGGCTGTCGGCCCACGCCGACAACACCGGCGGCTACGACGAGGCCGCCGCCGGGGCAGGCCTCTACCGGGGATACTTCGAGCTGGCCCGCCGCTTCCTGGTGCGGCCGTTCGACCACCCCGTGCACCCCCTCGAGCGGCCCCGGCTGTCGACGCTCTAAGCGGTCGCTAGTCGAGCAGGCGCTTGGCGATGACTCGGGCTTCGTCGAGGTTCTCGACGAAGTGGTCCTCGGGGATCTCACGCAGGACGTTGAGGGCGTGCAGGCTGGTGCCGGTCATGCCGGACATGCCCATGACGATGCACTGGGTGTCGGCGTCGCGCGCCGTGTCCGCCAGCTGACCGATCGCCAGGGCGGCGCTGTCGTCGATGTGGACGGTGTCGGTGAAGTCGAAGATCACCACCTCGTGCTCGGCCATGTCGTGGTTGATGACCTTGAAGAGCCTCGTCGACGAGGCCGCGGTGAAGCTGCCCCGCAGCGATAGCAGCCCGCAGCGGGCTGCGAACGGGTCGCTGTCGTCGTCATCGTCGAGGCTTAGGTTGAGGCCGGCGAACGGGTCGTCGTCGTCACCGTCGTCCGCTTCGGGGTCGGCCAGGAAGGTCATGTCGAGCAGCGGGGTCGAGATCACCTTGTCCAGTTCGAGCCGCTCCACCTGGCGGGCTCCGGTCAGCGCCGCCACCACCAGGCCGACCGCCACCGCGATCACGAGATCCGAGATGATGGACAGGCCCAGGGTCAGCGCCAGCACCACCACGTTCTCCCGCGGGACGCGGTGGATGTGGGAGAGATAGCGCCAGTCGATTATGTCGAACCCGATCTTGATGAGGATCCCGGCCAGGACCGCGTGCGGTATGGAGCCGACGTAGCGTCCCAGTCCCAGGACAAGCGCGGCCAGGATGGTGGCGCACAGCACCCCGGACGCCCTGGAGCGACCGCCGGCCCGCACGTTGGCCACCGTGCACGACGTGGCCCCCGCGCCCGGGACGCCACCGACGAACGCCACCAGCACATTGGCGACGCCCACGCCCATCAGCTCACGGTTGGGGTCGTGGCTCTCGCGGGTGAGCGAGTCCGCCACCCTGGCGGTTAGGAGGCTGTTGATGGAGCCGAGCAGGGCGAGCGTGACCGCGGCGGCTAGGGCGTTGCCCAGGTCGCCGAGAACGAGTTCGGGCGTGTGTAGGTCGGGGAGGCCGGTGGGCACTTCCCCGATGGTGGGCGCGCTGGTCAGCCACAGCACACCCACGAGAGTCCCGATGATCAGGGCAGCCACCGACGGCGGCAGGAACCTCTTCAGCTGCCCCGGCCAGAAGATGCACACCGCCAGGGTGACGAGGCCGAGCGCGAGCGCGCTCGAATCGACATTGGCCACCGCGTCGGGCCATGACCGTAGCGACTTGAGGGCCCCGCCGAGGGCCACCTCGGTCCCGAAGAAGGGAAGCACCTGGACCACGATGATGATCACACCGACGGCGGAGGTGAATCCCGACACCACCGCGTAGGGCGTGTAGGCCACGAAGCTGCCCAGTCGTAGCGCTCCGAGCAGCACCTGGATGATCCCGGCCATCACCACGATGGCCAGCGCCTTGGCCAGGTCGCCGTCGGCGTAATCGACGAACACCACCGCCATGGCCACCGACAGCGGCGCGGTGGGTCCCGAGATCTGGGTCCTCGATCCGCCCAGCAGCGCGGCGAGCATGCCCACCACGACGGCGCTGTACAGCCCCTCGATCGCCCCCAACCCTGAAGCGACACCGAAGGCGAGGGACAGCGGCAGGGCGACCACGGCCGCGGTCAGCCCGCCGAACACGTCTCCCCGCAGTCCTTGAAGCTTGTCGCTGACTTGCAGGCTCATGCCACTCAGTGACACTAGATCAAGCGCCGCCGCCGAACCGGCTTCGAGAGTGTGTGCGCACGATTTCGGTCAATTCGGCCAGGCTGGTTGCTACTTCGAGGCCAGTGTCGCGCAGCCACCTGACGTTCAGGCCGTGGACCTCGGTCCGGGAATCGAACCGGTTGCAGAAGACGGCCCGGTCGAATGCCGACAGCGGGAGCGTGCAGGCCATGGCGTCGTGGATGCCGCCGAGCTCGGCTGACGCCACCACGATCACCAGATCGGGCTGGATTCTCTCGACCAGGTCCAGGTTGTGCCCGTCCGAGGCGATCGGCGAGTAGAGGCCGCCCACGCCCTCCACCAGGCCCACGTCCACCGTGGCCGCGAAGCGGCAGTTCGAGGCCATCTCGTCGAGGGTGGGGCAGGCCCTCTGTAGCTTGCCGGCCGCCATGGGTGGGGCCAGCGGCACCGGGTAGGAGTAGTCGGGCGGGCAGACTGTGTCGGGGTCCTGCCCGGTGGCTGCGGCCAGGACCTCGGCGTCGGTCGGATCACCGGTGTTGGGGTCGTAGGACTGCACCGGCTTGTTGGCCGCGACGGCTAGCCCCGAGCCCTTCAGCAGCCGGGCCAGACCCGCCGCGGCCCAGGTCTTGCCGACCTCGGTCCCGGTTCCGGCGACGAAGACGATGCGGGTGCCGCCGGGGTGCCGGCCCCCGGGCGCGGCCGGTGAGTCAGGCATCGATTCCGGCGCGGTGGAGGGCCTCGGTGAGCCGTTTCAGGTCGTCGTCGGTGTGGGCGGCCGAGACCGTGACCCGCAGCCGCGAGGTACCTACCGGCACGGTGGGGGGCCGGATGGCGGGCACCAGGATGCCCTCGGTGGCCAGCGCTGCGGACGCGGCCAGGGCCTGATCCTCGTCGCCGACGATGATCGGGATGATCGGGCTCCGGTGGCCGGGCCGGATACGGTCGATGTTGGCCCTGAGCCGCGCCTTGAGCCTTTCGCCGTCCTCGGAGTCGATCACGTCGATGGCGGCAATAGCAGCCGCCGCCGCGGCCGGCGCGGCCGCAGTGGTGAAGATGTAGGAGCGGGCCTTGTTGACGAGCAGGTCGGTGAAGGTCCTGGGCCCGCACACGAAGCCGCCCAGCGATCCGACGGCCTTGGAGAGAGTGCCCACCCTGAGCACGCGGCAGCCCGGATGGAGCGGCTCGGGATGGTCCAGCACGAGGTGGGCGTCGTCGAGGATGAGAAGCGCGCCGTGATCGGCGCACACCGAGGAGAGGTCGGCCAGCGGCGCGAGGTCCCCGTCCATGGAGAAGACCGAGTCGCTGACAACTATTCCGGGGCCGCCGGCATCGCCCAGCAGCCGATCGACGGCCGCCGCGTCGCAGTGGGCGTAGACGCGTGTCGGCGCCCGGGCCAGGCGGCACCCGTCGATGATGGAGGCGTGGTTGAGTTCGTCGGAGCAGATCACCGACGCCCACCGGCCCATGGTGTCGAGCACCCCCAGATTGGCTGCGTACCCGGTGGTGAACAGCACGGCCGCCTCGGTGCGCCGCCAGGCGGCGATGCGCTCCTCGAGCCGGCTGTGAACCGGGCGGGACCCCACGATCAGGCGAGCCGATCCCGAACCGGCGCCGTAGGCGTCGATTGCTTCCCCCGCCGCGGCCCGCACGGCTGGGTGCTGGGTGAGCCCGAGATAGTCGTTGGAAGCGAACGACACGACCGGCTGGCCGGTGCTCGACAGCACCGTGTCCGGTGCGCCGCTGTCGAGGTCCCGGGGTCGGCGCAGCTGGTTGGCGGCGGCCACCGCCTGCAGGGCGTCCGCCGCGACCTGGTCCCACCCACTGGCGGTCATGGGCAGGCTTCCTTGCCGGCCACTTCGGTGATGGCTGCGACCAGGGTCCGAGCGATCGTGTCGATCTCGTCGTCGGTGATCGACAGCGGGGGCATCACCACCACCACGTCACCCAGCGGCCGCAGCAGCACGCCGGCTCTCACCGCCGCAGCGCACACCTTGCGGCCCCACCTTGAGGCACCCGGAGGCGGGTCTAGCTCGATGCCTGTCATGAGGCCTCTGCGACGCACCTCCCTCACCGCGGGCAGGGCCGTGACCGGATCAAGAGCCGCGCCGAGGCGCCCGGCGGCGCGACGGGCCGCATCGATCAGGCCGCGCTCGGTGATCAACTCCAGATGGCGGGCGGCCACCGCGCACGCCAGGGCGTTCCCGCTGTAGGAGTGGCCGTGGTAAAAGGTGCGGGGTCCGAGATCCTCGCCCAGGAAGGCCTCGTACACGTGGGAGGCGGCCACGGTGGCCGACAGGGGCAGGTAGCCGCCGGTGATGCCTTTGCCCAGGCACATCAGGTCGGGCCGGATCCCGCACAGCTCGCTGGCGAACAGCGCGCCGGTGCGGCCGAACCCGGTGGCCACCTCATCGCAGATGAGCGGCACTCCCCGGGCCTGGACCGCCGTCGCGAAGGCGGCCACCGGCTCGGGGTCGGTCACCAGCATCCCGGCGGCGCCCTGCACCAGCGGCTCGATCACGACTGCGGCCAGTCTCCGGTGGTGCCTGTCGAGCGCTGCGATGGCCTTGGACACCCAGTCGGCGTCGTCGTAGCCGGGGGTGCGTATCACCGGGAACCGCAGCGGGTCGAAGAGGTCGGTGCCGAAGCCGCCGTCGCCCACCGACAGCGACCCGACCGAGTCGCCGTGATAGGCCTGACCGAGGGCCAGGTAGGCGGTGCGGTCGGTGACGCCCTGGTTGTGCCAGTACTGGAAGGCGATCTTGATCGCCTGTTCCACCGCGGCCGCGCCGTCTGACGCGAACAGGAAATGGGGGTCGGTCACCGGTACCACGTCGGTGAGGGCTTCGGCCAGGGTGATGGCGGCCGTGTTGCCGTTGCCGAGCAGGGTGGAGTGGCTGATGCGGTCGAGCTGCTCGCGGGCGGCCCGGTTCAGGTCGGCGTCGGCGTGGCCGAGGGTGATCACCCACAGCGACGAGATGGCGTCCAAGTAGCGGCGGCCGTCGGTGTCGTAGACGTAGTTGCCCTCGCCCCGTTCCACGATGATCGGCGTGGAGTCCTCGTAGACGGCCATCTGGGTGAAGCCGTGCCACACCGCCGCGGCGTCGCGCCGGGCCCACTCCGCAGCGGTAGCGCCCCCGGCACGCTCGGACCGGCTCACGACGTGGATTCGCCTCCGGACGGCGGGGTGCCCTCCCAGGCGTCCCAGTGCAGGACCGCCGACATCGGCTTGCGGAGTCCCGGCCGGAAGTCGGTGCCGATGGTATGGGCGATGGGGATGAGGGCGACCTGCGTGCAGTCCTCGTAGGGGATCTGAAGGATCTCAGCGGCCTGCTGCTCGTACGCCAGATGCAGCGTGGTCCAGCATGTGCCCAGTCCCCGCTCCCGTGCGGCCAGCATGAAGCTCCACGACGCCTGGATCACCGAGCCGAGCCTCGACGCCGCCCCGCCCCATGACGGCCGGTCGACGCGTCTCACGGCCAGGCACGGGATCAGGAACGCCGGGGCCCGTTCGAGGTTGTCGGCGAGGTACTGGGCCGAGTCCGCGATCCGTTCGAATGACGCCTGCACCACGGGGTCCTTGCGGGGCGGGGCGTTGGTGGGGAAGTAGGGCGACTCCACGTAGGAAGCCCACGACTGGCGGTACAGCTCGGCCAGCGCCGCCTTCTTGGCCGGGTCGGTCACCACCACCCATTGCCAGTCCTGGAGGTTGCCCCCGGTCGGGGCCTGCAGCGCGATGTCGAGGCACTCGGTGATCAGCTCGGGGTCGACGGGACGGTCGAAGTCCAGACGCTTGCGCACCGCCCGGGTTGTCGTTAGCAGCTCGTCGGCGGACAGTCCCAGCATCAGGTGGCCTCCTGCATAGGGGTCGAAGCAGTCAGACCCTACGACGTACAACCACGAACCGGTAGGCCGGGAGACGCGGCCCGACAGGCCGGGGGGTGGCGGCGAGGAACGGCCGACCGACAATGGGGCGAAGCCCCGTCGGTCGGACGGCCTCGACGACAGGACCCGCCGGCCGGAACGACCCCTGCCGCCGACTAAGGCAGCAAGGGCAGCACTTCCTCGGCGATGCGGTGCAACTGCTCCTCGACCTTCTCGTAGGGGTCCCCAGGCATGGCCGGAAAGAGCAGCAGGTTCTCGAGCCCGATCTGCTCGTCGCGCCAGCTGATGGTCTCGGCGACCTGCTCGGGACTGCCGACCAGCCAGGTCTTCTGCTCGATGGACGTCTCCAGGGTGGGGATCAGCCCCGGCTTGGCCGGCTTGCCGTCGGGGCCCATGTAGCCCTTGCTCCAGCCGTAGGGACCGAGGAACTTCCAGAGTTCGTCGTGGCCGTCGCGCACCGATGCGACTGCGTCCTCGTAGGTGTCCTCCACCCGGAGGCACTGCACCAGCAGCCGGTTCTCGCCCGGAGCCAGTTCCCGGCCATGGTAGGCGTGGTACCGCTCGGCGAACTGCTCCCAGCGCTCTTTGATGAAGGAGTGGTGGTAGTTCCAGAACACCCCGCCCCAACCGCAGCGGGGGATCTGCTCGAGGGTGGCCGGCGACTTGGCGGCCTGCCAGATCTCGTATGGGTACAGGGGTCGGGGCACCAGCGACAGCTCGGAGACGAAGCCGCCCCGGTCGGGGATGCCCGCCGGCGGGAAGTCGTAGACGTCGCCGTGGAAGCTGAAGGACTCGTTGTCCAAGGCCAGCTGTATGACTTCCATGGCCTCGTCGAACTGCTTGCGGTTGAGTTCGTCGGCGGCGGCCTTGTCGGGGTTGTCGAAGCTGCCGATCTTGGTGCCCAGCGTCTCGGCCTCGCGGGGCACCGTCCCCCGGCCCACGCCGAGGATGCCGCGACCGCCGGAGATGTTGTGCATGGTGGCGAAGTCCTCGGCCAGCCTCAGGGGATGCCACTGGGGCACGATGTTGAACGCCATGCCGATGCGGATCTGCTCGGTGCGCTCGGCGACGATGGTTCCCACCAGGATCCCGTTGGGGATCACCTCGTAGCCCTCGTGCTGGAAGTGGTGCTCGGTCAGCCAGTACGAGTCGAACCCCAGCTGGTCGCACGCCACCGCCATGTCGATGATCCGCTCAGTGGCCCGCCACACCTCCTTGTGGTCGAAGCGACGGTCGGTGGGGGCGGGGGGCCCGGCGCCGGCGTCTGACAGCTCCACGCCGCCGAAGAGGAACACCCCCGTCCGCATGAGCGCTCACTGTAGGCGATCCTCGAATGCGGGGGCCTACCGACCAGTGGCTTCCTAGCGGCCCACCAGCGGCCGATCGGCTGTCGCTAGATCCGGCGGTCGCGGGCTTCCCAGTAGGGCTTGCGCAGCTCGGTCTTGAGGATCTTGCCCGAAGGGTTGCGGGGCACCGCGTCGATGCGCTCGACTGCGGCCGGAATCTTGAAGCCGGCCAGGAGTTGGCGGCAGTGGGCGATGAGCTCCTCCTCGCTGGGGTCGGTGTCCGGCGCGGGCACGATGAGCGCCAGGGGCGACTCTCCCCAGCGCTCGCTGGGGATCCCGATGACGGCCACGTCGGCCACCGACGGATGGGCCATCAGGGCGTTCTCGATCTCGGCCGGGTACACGTTCTCGCCGCCCGACACGATCATGTCCTTGATCCGGTCGTGGATGAAGAGGTAGCCGTCCTCCATGAAGCCGGCGTCACCGGTGCGGAACCAGCCGAGCCCCTGGTCGTCGCGGCCTTCGGGGAAGGCCTCGGCGGTGGCCTCCGGGTCGCGCCAGTAGCCCTTGAGGTTCTGGATGGTCCGGGCCCAGACCTCGCCCACCTCGCCGGCGGCGACATCGCGCCCGTCGGCGTCGACGATGCGCAGTTCCACGCCGGGCAGGGGCTTGCCGGCTGATCTGAGCAGCTTCGCCCTGGGTCCGCCCGGGTCGTGGTCGTCGGGTGCCAGCAGCGTCAGCGCTCCGGTGGTCTCGGTGAGCCCGTACACCTGGGTGTGCGGGCACTTGAGTAGGGCCATCGACGCGGTGAGCGCCTCCTCGGTGATCGGCGACGCTCCGTACACGATGCTCTCCAGCGAGGAGAAGTCCACGTCCGACGCGCCCGGCATCAGCGGCAGGAACTGGAGCAGCGCCGGCACCATGAAAGCCGCGTTGACCCGGTGGCCGGCAATGTCGGCGAAGATCTTGGCCGGGTCCACGTCCCGGTGCACCACATTGGTGCAGCCCATGTACAGGCCGACGGTGGCCACTCCGCTGCCGCCGATGTGGAACAGGGGCAGCACATGAAGCATCACGCTGTCGGTGTGCAGGCCGAGCATGCCGCTGATCGGGCCGATTATCGAGAAGAGGTTGTGGTTGCTGAGCTCGGCGCCCTTGGGCAGGCCGGTGGTGCCCGACGTGTAGAGCTGGAGGCCCGTGTCGTCCTCGACGGACGGGTAGGCGGGATCGGTGGCCGGCTGGCCCTCGATCCAGTCGGAGTAGTGGACCTGCCCCTCGGCGGCGGTGACAGCACCGACGAGAACCACCAGCGGCCGGCGGGAAAGGTCCATGTCGCCCAGATGGCCGAGGAACTCGTCCTCCACCATGACCACCTCGACCTCGGCGTGGTTCAGGATGTAGGCCATCTCGGCCGCGACCAGACGCCAGTTGACGGCCACGGTGACCGCGTTGATCTTGGCCGCGCCGAACACGAGGGTGAAGTACTCGGCGATGTTCTTGCCGATGAACCCGACCCGGCTCTGCGAGCCGACGCCGGCCGCGATCAGCGCGTTGGCCACCTGGGAGGACTCGGCGTCGAGATCCTGGTAGGTCAGCGTGCGATCGTTACAGATCAGCGCCGGCTTGTCCGGGTTCTCTGCGGCTTGCTGGCGGGGTAGGTCGGCAAGAGATCGCATTGCGGCTGCGCCTCCTTCTACGTCTGAGCGGGGCCAGATTATGCCCTGAGGCTGTTGTTGTCGGGAAGCGGTAGCGCATGGCTGTTCGCGATCGAATCCGCTACGGGGCATAGTGATGCGATGAGCGGCGACGGCGCCCCGGTGGATGAGGTCGCATCGCCGGCGCCTGATCCGGGCCGTATGGGATCGGAGCGGCTGGGCCGGCTGCGTGCGCAGATGCGGGCTCAGGGTGTGGACGGGGCGGTGCTGATGCATGGACCCCACGTGACCTACGCCACCGGGCATGTTCCTGAGGCGGTTGACGCCAGTCACGCCAATCACTGCCGCGCGGTGGCCATCGTGGGCGCGGCGGACGGTCCAGCCCGGCTCCATGCACACGGCGAAGTTGGCGAGGCGGTTGCGGCCGGTGCGGACCTGGGTGCTCTGCTGTGGCCGGAACTCGATGACGGAGCAGCCGCGGTCGGCGCGGCCATCGCCGAGGTCCTCGGCGACGTGACCGGCCGCCGGGTGGCGGTGGACGCGGTGACCGGCGCCATGGCCCGGACGGGGGTTCTTGACGGCGCGGAGCTGGTTGACGCCAGCCGGGTACTGGGGCCGGCCCGGGTGATCAAGACCGCCGACGAACTGGCCTGCATCGACCAGTCCCAGCGGCACACTGAGCGAGCCATGGCAGAGGCCCGGGCCGCCTGCGTTCCCGGCGCCACCCGGGCCGAAGTGGCGGGTGTGTTCCTAGCCGCCCTGCGGGAGGGCGAGTCGGAGCCAGGCTCCGATCATCGCAACGAGATCGACCCGATCTTCCAGCCCATGCCGCTGCACCGCGACGGCGGTCCCCGTACCTCCACCGGCCATGTGGCCTTCCCCACCGGGGTCGACAACCCGGTGTTCTCCGAGGGCGACCTGGTGTGGGTGGACGCCGGCGTGGGCTGGCACGGCTACATGTCCGACTTCGGATGCACATGGGTGCCCGGTCGGGATCCGAACGCGGCCGAGCGGTCGCTGTTCGACCGTTGGATGGCGGTGCTGGAGGCGTCGCTGGCCGCGGTCCGGCCCGGAGCCACCCTCGGCGACGTCGGCCGGGCCGCCCGGGCTGTCGAGCCGGACGAGACGCCGTGGTTACCGCAGTTCTACCTGGCCCACGGAACCGGCTTGGAGAGTGCTGAGATGCCCATAATCGGCACCGACCTGGGCCAGGCCTTCGACGACGGCTACGAGCTGGAGGCGGGCATGGTGCTGGTATTCGAGCCGGTCATCTGGGCCGACGGGGTGGGCGGCTACCGGGCCGAGGAGGTCGTCGCGGTGACCGGTGACGGCTGGCGCCGGTTAGGCCGCGGCCACCACTACGAGCCGTTCGGTACATGAGCACCGACCTGGTGACGGCCCGGCGGGAGCGGGTGTTGGATGCTATGACCGCCGCCGGCGTCGACGTGCTCGTGCTGGGACGCCAGGACAATGCGGGATACGTGTGCGGCATGCGCCGGCTCTGGACGGCCGGTACCCGCCCCTTCGGGGCGGGCTGCATAGTGGTCGGGGCCACCGGGCGGGTCCACGCCTTGTCGAGCTGGGACGACGGCATCGAGCCCCCGATGAGCTTCGACGATCTCTACCCCCTCACCTGGAATCCACGCATCATGGCCGCGTCCATGGCGGCCATCGACGGCCTGGCGGGGGCGGGTCGCATCGGCGTGGACGAGTTGACGCCGTCGTTCGACCGGGCCGCGGCCCATTTCGCCCCCGACGCCGACGTGGTGGCAGCCGATGACCTGATGGCCGGCGTGCGTCGCCACAAGCTGCCCGGCGAGGTCGAGGCGATCGCTAGAGCTTGCCGGGCCGCCTGGGTCGGGGCGGAGGCCGCGCTCAACGCCGGTGAGAGCGCTGATCCGGTCGCATCGGCCATCGAGGCGTTGGCCGCGCGGGGGGTGACAGTCCCGTCGTCGGGCATACGGGCCGAGCGTCGCGGCGACGGGCTCTCCGTCGACATCGGAGTGATCCGTGACCTGTACGAGGGGGGAGTGGGCGGTGTCTTCGTGGACGGCCGTCGCGCTGGCTCGACAGCTCTGGCCGACGCCTGCCGCGACGGCGCAACCCATGCTGACCTGGCCGCGGCCGCGACTGCCAACGACTGGCTGGTCAGGGGCCTCGGCATGGGCTTCGAGCGTCCGGTGATCGGCCCGCAAGTCGGTCTCGGCGAGCGGCTCGAAGCCGACATGGTACTCAGCGTCACCGACGGCAACCGCCGCGACGTGATTCACGTCACCGCCAGCACCCCGGTCGTGCTCTCAGCACGGCCATAACGCCAGCCGAACCTAAATCTGTGACGGTTTTCCCTCTATACGACGTGTTTCTCTACTGATTTGGTAGAACTCGGTACGGCTGGCGCGAGGGCAGCGGCCACGGCGGCACAAAGCTGGTTGGGACGTCGGGAGTAGTCGTCCCACGTGAAGTTGAGCACGTCCCAGCCGGCGAGCAGCAGCCGGTTGCGGCGCTGGCGGTCGTGGCTGAAGCTGCGAAGGTTGTGATGCCAGCGCACGCTGTCGAGCTCGATGGCGAGCCTGCGGTCCGGGTATGCCAGGTCGACCTGAGCGATGAAGTCGCCGCCAAAGGCGTGAACCGGGTACTCGAAGCGGGGCTGGCCGAGCCCGGACTCGACCAGCAGGTCCGCCACCATCCGGCTCCATCGGCTCAGCGGCACTCCTCCGTCACCCATGCGAGCGTCCAGAGCGGCTCGGAGGGCACCGCAGCCGTTCCGCCCCCGGCGGGCATGGGAGACGAGCACCTGGTAGAGGTCCCAGAGCCGCAGCCGCCCGTCCCGCACCACGGCGTCAATGGTGTCGTCCAACCGCTCGCGGTTAACCACTGCGGCTAAGTCGAGCACGGTACGCGCCACGCCGGTCACGGGTATGGCCATGCGCACGGTGGATCGAGCCAGATCCATCTGGGTCGACTTGTGGATCCGGGCGCCCTTGACCGACAGCTTGCGGCCCGCCGCCACCACAACCTCGATGCGTTCGAGTGTGTATCCGTCGATGTTGTGGATGGCCGCGGCCGACGTGTGGCTGGCGAGCGCATCGTGGGCGAGGCACACGGCGAGCAGCCTCGAGAGTCGGGTCCGATCGGTTGCGGCGTGCTGGTACACGCCGCGGGCCGCCCGCCGCCATTGGCCGGTTCGCAGGCGCCGCTCGATCTGGCCGCTCGTCATACCGGACTCTAGGGCTTGGGACCGGCCGATCAGCCCGTGCTGCTGCCTCATGCGTGCGAGGACTTCGTCTTCGCCCTGGCGCCGTCTCACAGGCATTGAATGTAGCTGTTCATGTAGTTATATGCTATATCAATCTACAGTCTCCAAATGGGAGTAGATTTCCATTCTATATGACGGGTTTCTCTACCTATTTCGGACGATCCTCTGCGCAGCCCGTAGTCTGCGTGGTCGTGATTCCGCTTGACGGGCCGTACTACGAGGACCTCAGCGTGGGTCAGGTCCTGCCCCGGCAGCCGTCGGTGGTGGTCGACGAGGGAATGGCCGCCCTCTACCAGTCGATGGTGGGCGAACGGCTGCCGATGGTGATGGACCCAGCGGTGTGTGCTGCCGTGACGGGCGAGCCCGGCCGTCTGGCCAGCCCGGCGCTGGTCATGCACCTGTCCACCGGGCACAGCACCACCGTCACCAGGCGTGTAATCGCCAATCTCTTCTATCGCGACCTGCGGTTCCTGCGGCCGGTGTTCATCGGGCAGTCCTTGGCCACCACCGTCACTGTGGTCGCCCTGGCCGACAGCCGCCCCCGTCCCGGACGCCGTCACCGGGGCAAGGTGCTGGTGGACATCGTCACCACCGCCGACGGGGAGCTGGCCATCACCTACCGGCGAGCCCCGCTGTTGCCCCAGGCCGACGACGAGCAGCCTGGCCACAACGATGACCTCGGGGCGGCAACACCGCTGGACCTCGCGTCTTACACGGGACTCGTGCCGGAGAGCTGGGATTTCAGCGTCCTCGGTCCCGGCACCGACTGGAAGCCAGGCACCGCCGTCGACGATCCGGCCCGGGACGTTGTGGACAACGCCCTCGCACTGGTCCGCCTGACCAACAACCTGGCCATGGTTCACCGTGACGCGGCCGAGTCCCCCTACCCGCAGCGACTCGTGTACGGGGGCCACGTTGTGGGCCTGGCCCAGGCATCGCTCTCGCGGGTGCTGCCGGGCATGGCCACGGTGGTGGGGTGGCACGGCTGCGACCACCCCGGCCCCGCCTTCGAGGGCGATCAGCTGTCGTTCCGCCACACCCTCCTCGATGTCGCCCCAGCCGGATCAGGTCGAGCCTTCGCAGTAAAGGTCGAGGGCTTCGCCCACCGGTCCGAAGACCCCGACAAGATCCTCGACTGGACCCCCATAGCAGCCGCCCCCTGACGAGGGTGCCGCGCCGCGACCGGCAAGGCCGGGGGGTGGCGGCGAGGAACGGCCGACCGAAGCAGCGACCGGGTAGGCCGGGGGGTGGCGGCGAGGAACGGCCGACCGACAATGGGGCGAAGCCCCGTC
>VXTM01000041.1 GCA_009837445.1 Acidimicrobiaceae bacterium | reverse complement strand
CGCTCTTGTTCGCTGCGCTCACGGGCCGCTCGGGCCACGGCCCCGCCCGTATGAAGCGGATTCGCTCGCCTACCCGCGGGGCCTCTTAGTGGCGGCTCTTGCGCCGTATGCCCGCCACCACCGCCTCGGCGTTGTTGGCGTCATCCCCGAGTTCGTCGAGGTTGCGGCGACGATCCTCCTCGGCGGCCCGGCGAGCCGAGGCTCGCGTCTTCTTGGCTCGCTCCAACGCGGCCTCGGAGCCGTGCTCGCAGATGAACTCGGCCCACTCGACCAGCGCGTCAACCATCGAGTCCTCCGCGACGACGGCCACGTTCTCGCCCTTCACGAACAGGTGGCCGCGACGGTTGCCGGCGGCGATGCCGAGATCGGCGTCGCGGGCTTCACCCGGACCGTTCACCACGCAGCCCATCACCGCCACCTGGAGGGGGATCTCACGCTCACCGAAGGCCTCCATTGCCTTCTGGGCCACGCCGAAGACGTCCACCTCGGCCCGACCGCAACTGGGACAGGCGATCAGGTCGACGTTGCGCCGCTCGCGCAGCCCCATCGCCTCCACAAGCTTCCGGCCGGCCCGGGCCTCCTCGACCGGGTCGGTCGTCAGCGAGTAGCGGATGGTGTCGCCGATGCCCTCGGCGAGCAGCGCCGCGATCCCGGCCGTCGACTTGATGGTTCCGGCCGGCGGGGGCCCGGCCTCGGTGACGCCCAGGTGAAGGGGATGATCGGTCGTGTCGGCTAGCTGCCGGTAGGCCTCGATCATCAGCGGGACGCTCGACGCCTTGACCGAGATCTTCACCAGGTCGAACCCGACGTCGGTGAAGTAGGCGAGTTCCCGCATCGCGGACTCCACCATCGCTTCGGGGGTCACCCCCAGCTCGGGGTGATAGAGGTCGGGATCCAGCGATCCCCCGTTGACGCCGATGCGGATCGGCACGCCCCGGTCGCGGCACTCCCGGGCCACCGCCTTGATGTGCTCCGGCCTGCGGATGTTGCCCGGGTTGAGGCGCAGGCAGTGCACACCGGCCTCCAGAGCGGCCAGCGCCATCCGGTGGTTGTTGTGGATGTCGGCCACGATCGGCACCGGGGAGCGGGGCACGATCCGGGCCAGCCCCTCAGCGGCTTCGGGCCGGTTGCAGGTGCATCGCACGATGTCGGCGCCCGCGGCGGCCAGCGCGTAGATCTGCTGAAGGGTGGCCTCGTGATCGGCCGTCTTGGTGACCGTCATCGACTGCACGGTGACCGGCGCGCCGCCACCCACCGGAACCGTCCCGACCATGATCTGCCGTGTGGCCCGCCGCGGGAACGTCGCGGTTACCTTCACACCCCGATCCTACCCGCGCACGTTCTCAGCCGAAGCTGACCGGATCGAGGATGTCTCGCACCAGCGCCACCCCGCCGACCAGCAGCAGCAGCGCCACCACCGCGTAGGTGAGCGGCAGGAGCCGGGCCGCGTCCACCTGGTGGGAGCGGCCCCCGATGGATCGGATCCGCTCGTAGGTGGCCACCACCACGTGGCCGCCGTCGAGGGGCAGCAGCGGCAGGAGGTTGAACACGCCGAGGAACACGTTGACGTACATGATCAGCAGGAGCACGTCGGACGCTCCGTCCGCCGCGGCCTCCGCGCCGATCCGGGCCACCCCGTAGATCGACAGGATCCGGTTCTCGTCCGGATGGGACGTGTCGAGGCGCCGGACTTCGAGCTCGCGGACGCTCTGGGCCGGGCTCGCGACCGGATCGCCGCCGCCCAGCCCGTCCAGCGTCCCACCGAATCCGTCGGTCACGATGGTCGGGATGGCGAAGACCACATCACGCACCGTGGCTGCCAGCAGCCGGACCGACTCGCCGGCGGCGCCGACCACGCCCAGGCCCGGGTGGTAGTAGTCGGCCGACACTCCGAAGAAGCCCATCACGCCGTTGGAGGGGTCCACCAGCTCGTTGATGATGGCCCCCTCCACCACCACGGGCCGGCCCGTGCGAGTGTCGACGATGGTTATGTCGATGGGCTGGCCGAGACGCCGGCCGGCGTAGTCGGCCACCTGCGCGTAGGTCGGGGCGCCGTCGGATTGGAGACCGGCGACGGCGAGGATGCGGTCGCCCTCGATCAGCCCCAAGATCCCGGCCGCGCCCCGGGCGGTGAGGCGCTCGCCGATCCGGGTCACGGTCGTGTGGGTCGAGTCACCCCTCAGGTAGACGACCTCCACTTCCTCGCCGGCCAGTTGGCGGACCTGGCGAGAGAAGTCACCGAAGGTGGTGCGGCCCACACCGTTGACCGAGACGAGCTCGTCCCCGGGCTGCAGGCCCGCGGCGGAGGCCGCGCTGTCGACCGAGACCGTGGCCAGGGTCCACTCCGCGACCTCCTCCGGCTGTTCGGCCCGGCCGACCGACAGGCGCCCGTCGACCATGAGGAGCACGAACAGCAGCACCAGCGCGATCACGAAGTGCATGCCGGATCCCGCCGTGAGCACCAGCAGCTTCCTCGGGTAGCTCTTCCGCCGGAAGCTGCGGGACTCGTCGACGGGGTCCTCCGGCTCGAGGCTGCTCATGCCGGCGATGCGCACGTAGGCGCCCACCCACACGGCCTTGATGCCGTACTCGGTCTCTCCCCGCCGGAACGACCAGAGGCGGGGGCCGAAGCCGATGAAGAACTCGGTGACCTTCATGCCGGTCATGCGGGCGGTGAGGTAATGGCCGAGCTCGTGCAGGAACAGCATGGCCACCAGCAGCAGGATGATCACCACCCAGCTCACGCCGGCAAGCAGCCCGATGAGGGCCAGCAGGGTGACGAGGACGGCGAGGCCGGCGTGATCCTCCAGGCGTTCGCGCATCAAGCCGCGTCGCGTCCTGACACCAGCCCGGCCGCCACCCGGCGGGCGTGGCCGTCGGCGGCCAGCACCGCTTCGGTGCCGTCGGCCCGGTCGCCGGGCCACAGTCCCAGGGCCTCCTCCAGCACGCGGGCGATGTCCACCCAGCGGATCCGCCCGTCGAGGAAGGCCTGCACGGCGACCTCGTTGGCGGCGTTGAGCCAGGCCGGCGCGGTCTCAGAGGCCCGCCCGGCCTCATAAGCGAGGTCGATGCAGGCGAAGGCGGCCCGGTCCGGCTGCTCGAAGTCCAGGCGGTCGAGCTCGGACCAGTCGATGGCGCCGTAGGCCAGGTCGAGGCGGTCTGGATAGGCGAGCGCGTAGCCGATGCAGAGCCGCATGTCCGGTTTCGAGAGCTGCGCCACCGTCGCCCCGTCGCAGTAGGTGACCATGGAGTGGACGATGGACTGGGGGTGGACGACGACCTCGATCTGGTCGTAGGCGACTCCGAAGAGCTCGTGGGCCTCGATGACCTCGAGACCCTTGTTCATCAGCGTGCTGGAGTCGATGGTGATCTTGGGCCCCATCTGCCAGGTCGGATGGGCCAGGGCGTCGGCGATGGTCACCGCCTCCAGTTCTTCGAGGCTGCGGCCCCGGAAGGGTCCGCCGCTGGCGGTCAGCACGACGGACGACACCCGCTCGCGATGGTCGTTGGCCCGGAGGCACTGGTGCACCGCGCAGTGCTCGGAGTCCACGGGGATGATCTCGGCTCCCGGCGTGGCGCGGGCCCGTTGAACCACCGGACCGGCCGCGATCAGCGACTCCTTGTTGGCCAGCCCGAGCCGCCGGCCCGCCTCCAGGGCCGCCAGCGTCACCGGCAGTCCTGCGAACCCGACTACTCCGTTGATGACGGTGTCGGCCTCGCGGGCCGCGGCAGCCATGGCATCGTCGCCGGCGAGCAGCTCGGTCCCTTCCGGCAGCCGCTCGGCCAGCTCCGCCGCGCCGGACGCATCGGCCAGCGCGACGACCGGCGGCCGGAAGCGCTGAGCCTGCTCGGCCAGCATGTCGACGGAGCGGGCCGCGCCCAGCGCCGCCACCCGGTAACGGTCGGGCCTCGCCCCGATGATGTCGAGTGTCTGGGTCCCGATCGATCCGGTCGAGCCCAGGACGGCCACCGAGGAAGAACTCAAGTCAGTTCACCCCGGACGCCGAGACGGAGTACTCAACTCACCCGCTCGGCCTCTTAGATGAGGTCCGTCATGATGGCCACGTAGTAGGTGGCGGGCAGCACGAACAGCAACGCGTCGAACCGGTCGAGGATCCCGCCGTGGCCCGGGAGGATGGAGCCCATGTCCTTGATGTTGAGGTCGCGCTTGAGCATCGACTCGGCCAGATCCCCGATGGGCGCGGCCACCGCAACCACCACGGCCATGATGATCGCCACCCAGGCGCTCCCGGGCTCCGCCGCCACCGGTGCCGGCATTCCCACCAGTCCCATGATCACGCCGACCCCGACGGTGACGACCATGCCGCCTACGAGCCCCTCCAGCGTCTTGTTTGGGCTGGCACGCGACAGCGGCGTTCGGCCGGCGGCCCGTCCCACCGCCATCGCGCTCACGTCGTGGGCCACGGTCAGCACGATCGCGGTTGTGAGCAGCCCGGTTCCGTGGGTGGGGACCTTGAGCAGCAGGGCGGCGTGCGCGCCGAGAACACCGATGTAGGCCACCGCGAGGACGGTCACCGCCAGGCCTCGCACCGGGCCTTCGACACCGGCCCCGGTCAGGTACCAGAGCGCGCCGAACACGACCATCAGCACCATCACGACGACGATGGCGTCCATCCCACGCCAGTACGCCGCGAGCGGCATCATGACCACCCCGGCCAATCCCAGCACCACCGCCGGCTGGTAGCCGGCGACCCTCACCGCGCTTAGGAGTTCCACCGCCGCCAGTCCGAGCACGATCGTGGCCACGACGAGCGCCCAGGCGGGGCCCACCTGCATGGCCACCAGGATCACGGCTGACAGCACGACCCCGACTAGTACCGCCATCGGCATGTCGCGCTCGGCCGCGGCTACGGGGGCCGCACCCGCGCCGGTCATCCCTGCGTACTGGTCCTCGTAGCCGAAGAAGTCCTCGTTCCCCATGGACGACCCCACCGGCTCCTGCGGCTCGATCGGCGGCAGGACCTCCTCGGGCTCGTCCCACTGGGGCGCGGTGGTGTGATCGGTCCAGACGCCCATCTCCTGGGGGTCGGCCTCCTGGAGCCGAGGCTCCGACGACGTCGCCGGCGAAGGACCGGTGGGCTCGGGCTCCATCCAGTCGGGCTCGCCGGAGTCGTCACCGAACACTGATCGTCCCGCAACCACGCCCGCGTCGTCGGCGAGCATGTCGCCGCCAGCGGCGTCCGGCTCTCCAAAATCGTCCTGCTCGCTCACTGCATCGCTCCTTCCGGCTCGCCGGGCTCCTGTCCCGGGCCATGTGTGCGTTCACACCTCAAGCAGTTCATCCTCTTTGCTGGCCAAAGCCTGATCGACTTGCTTCTCATGGGCGCGGGTGAGGTCGTCGACCTGCTCACCCGCACGGGTCACTGCGTCGGCGGACACTCCGCCATCCTTCTCGATGCCCTCCAGATCTTTGCGGGCCTGCCGGCGCAGGCCGCGGATGCGGTTGCGGGAGTCCTCCGCCATCGAGCCGACGAGCCTGGCCAGGTCCCTGCGGCGCTCCTCGGTGAGCGGCGGGAACGAGAGCCGTATCACCCGACCGTCGCTGCTAGGGACCAGCCCGAGCTGGGCCTGCTGGATGGCTCGCTCGACGGCGCCGATGTTGGCGGGATCATGGGGGGTGATGATCAGCTGGCTGGCCTCGGGGATCGCGAAGCTGACGAGCTCGCGCATGGCCATCCTCACGCCGTAGGCCTCGACCTGGACGCGCTCAAGAAGGGCCGAACTGGCTCGGCCGGTGCGGACCGTCGAGAATTCGCGCTTGGCCGCGGCGACGGCCTCATCCATGCGCTCGCCGGCGTCGGCCAGCACCATGCCGATCAGCTCCTCGCTCATGGATTGCGGTCCTCCTGGGCCACGAGCGTACCCACCTCGGCGCCGTCAAGCAGGGATTGGAGGTTGCCGGGCCCCATCAGGTCGAACACGACGATCGGGAGGCTGTTGTCCATGCACAGGGTGATGGCGGTGGCATCCATCACCTCCAGCCCCCGGTTGAGGACCTCGAGGTATGTGACCCGCTCCAGCCGCGTAGCGCTGGCATCGACCTCGGGGTCGGCGGTGTAGATGCCGTCGATCCCTCCATGGGTGCCCTTGAGGACGACTCCGGCCTCCACCTCCGCAGCCCGCAGGGCGGCGGTGGTGTCGGTGGTGAAGAAGGGGTTGCCGGTGCCGCCGGCGAATATGACCACCCGGCCCTTCTCGAGGTGGCGGATGGCCCGGCGGCGGATGTAGGGCTCGGCGATCTGGGCCATGTGGATGGCGGTCTGAACCCGGGTGGGCTGGCCCAGCTGCTCGAGCGTGTCCTGAAGGGCCAGGGCGTTCATCACCGTGGCCAGCATCCCCATGTAGTCGGCCTGGGCTCGGTCCATGCCCGCGCCCGCTCCCTGAGTGCCCCGCCAGAGGTTCCCGCCGCCGACCACGACCGCGATCTCGACGTCGAATCCGATCCTCGCCTCGGCGATCCCTGCGGCGATGTGTCGCACCGTGTCGCCGTCGATGCCGCCGCCCGATCCCCCGGCGAACGCCTCGCCGGAGAGCTTCAGCAGCACCCGGCCCCAGCGAGCCGGCCGCCGTGCGGCTCCGTCGGCGGCATCGGCGGGGAGATCCACGTTCAGTCTCCGATGGTGACCTGCACGAACCGCACGATCGACCCGCCGTCGATGCTGTTCCTCACGGTGGTCTTCTCGCCGTGAAGGCCTTGCTCGAGCAGGACACGCTCGGCGTACCAGCCCCGCATCCTGCCGTCAACGATCTTGTCCCACGCCTGGGCGGGCTTGCCCTCGGCCTTGGTGATCTCCAGCAGCGCTGCCCGCTCGCGCTCGACCTCACCGGCAGGGATCTCCTCCGCGCTGAGGAACTGCGGCTTGGCGAAGGCGATGTGCAGCGCCACCTGGTGCAGAGACTCGGCACCGACGCCGCTGCCCTCCACGACCACGGCGTTGACGCCGCGCCCGTCCTGCCGATGAAGGTAGGAGTCGAGGATGTTCCCGTCGGCGGCCTCGAGGCGCTCGGCCACCCCGACCTGGATGTTCTCCTTCAGCACCAGCTTCAGGTCCTCAATCTCGTCGGAGTGCCGATCGACCGCGCCGGCTCCGGCGTCGAGCACCGACTCGGCCAGAGCCTGAACCAGCGACGTGAACCGCTCGTTCTTGGCCGAGAAGTCGGTCTCGCACTTGAGCTGCACCACTGCCGCGCTGGCGCCGTTGGTGGCGATGGCGATCGCACCCTGGTCGTTTTCGCGACCGGTTCGCGCGTCGGCCTTGGCTAGACCCTGCTCCCTCAGGATCTGCCGGGCGGCCTCCATGTCGCCGTCAGCGGCCGTCAAGGCCTTCTTGGCGTCCATCATCCCGGCCCCGGTCGCATCTCGCAGTGCCTTGACGTCGCGGGCGCTCACCGCCATGTCAGGCCTCCTCGTCGGTGCCGGCTGCATCGGCAGCGTCGGCGGCGTCGGCGGCGTCGGCATCCTCGGCAGCAGCGTCGGCGTCGGCATCCTCGGCGGCAGCGGCAACGCCAGCGTCGGTGGCTTCGGCTGTCACGACAGCATCCGGGTCATCGTCGCTGGCCGCGGCCACGTCCTCCGCCGTCGCCCCGGTGCCGGCACCGGCGTCCGCAGAGTCCTCGACAGCCGGGGCGACGTCATCAGCGTCGGCTGCCGCGCTGTCCGGTTCGCTGTCGCCCTCGGCGGCCTCGGACTTCGCCCGGGCGACGCGAGCCTCGCGCTCGGCCGCCTCGGCAGCGGCCTCGGACCGGGCCCGGGCCTGCTGCTCGGCGACCTCGGCCTCGGTGAGCACATCGCGCTCGACGCTGGCGACCTCGGTCCGCTTGGAGTGAATGAAACGCCCCTCCTGCACCGCGTCGGAGATCACCCGGGCCATGAGCCGCCCGGAACGGATGGCGTCGTCGTTGCCAGGGATGGCGTAGTCCACCAAGTCGGGGTCGCAGTTCGTGTCCACCACCGCAACGATGGGCACGCCCAGCTTCCGGGCCTCGGTGACCGCGATGTACTCCTTCTTGGTGTCGAGAATGAACACCGCGCCGGGAGGCTCCTCCATGTCGCGGATACCGCCCAAGTTGCGCTCGAGCTTGGTCAGCTCCCGTCCCAGCTGGAGGGCCTCCTTCTTGGGCATGGCGTCGAACTCGCCCGAGTCGCGCATCCGCTGGAATTCCTTCATCTTGGCGATGCGCTTGGCGATGGTGTGGAAGTTGGTGAGCATCCCGCCCTGCCAGCGCTCGTTCACGTACGGCATGTTGCAGCGCTCGGCGTAGGACTGGATGGAGTCCTGCGCCTGCTTCTTGGTGCCGATGAACAGGACGGTTCCCCCGTCGGCCACCAGATCCCGCACGAACACGTAGGCGCGCTCGAGATGGGCGAGGGTCTGGCGGAGGTCGACTATGTGGATTCCGGCCTTGTCGCCGTGGATGAAGCGTTTCATCTTCGGGTTCCACCGGCGGGTCTGGTGGCCGAACTGGACTCCGGCCTCCAGCAGTTGCTTCATGGTGACGACAGCCATGCTTATGTGCTCTCCCGGTTCTGCGTGGCCCGCGCCGGACGCGTTAGCGACCGGGTGAAGGCGCGGGTTGCGAATTGATTCGGCGACGCCGTTCGGCGCCGTCGGGCCCTCCAGGGCCGGTGGGTGAGTGTACTAAGGGCGAGCGCGGATAGGTGAACGCCCGTCGCGCCGCAGCGGGACGAGCCTCACCCTGATGCGCCGCACGCCGATGAAGCCGAACGGGTCGACGTAGCTCCCGTTCGCCCTCACACCGAAGTGCAGCCGGTCCCCTGCGATCGCGATCACCTGGGACGGGGTGACCTCAACCCCGGCCCGGACGCTGATGCGCTGCAGGTAGGAGTAGCTGCTGACCAGACCGCCGCCGTGGTCGATCGTCACATGCAGGGATCCGGCTACCGCGCCGGAGAACACGACGGTGCCGGCCGCCGCGGCCCGCACCACGTCACCAGGCTCGGTGTCGTACTCGATGCCGCGGTTGCCTGAACCGTAGGGGTCCTCCGAGGGCCGGAAGGGGTCAGTAACCGGCGCGTCTACAGGCAGGCGGAACACGAGCCGCTCGTCGCCGTAGGCAACACCAGCGGGATACGCGAGCGGCGCGGCCAGCGCCATCACCGCGATCGGCCCCAACAGGCGGCGGGCGTCGCGACGGCGCCAGACCGCCAAGCACCGGCACAAGACGCATGAACATTGCATTGCTGCACTCCCCGGACAGTGGTCCTTGCGGGGAAGCGCTCGCCGCGGCTGCGGCTACCTCCGCGGCGGCCGCTTCGCCAAGGCCGAACCGCGGATTGAGACAACCTACAGGCGCGACATCGCCTTGCGAAGCCGGGAGAGTGTCTGGTCCTTGCCCAGCAGGCGCATGGGCTCCCACAGCGGCAGCCCGGACCCGGTGCCGGTGAGGGCTACCCGGACCGGAGGCTGCGACCGGACCCGTTGGCCGAGGCTCTCGGTCAGCTCGTCGCCGACCCCCATCACGATTGCCTCAAGCCGTTCGGCGGAGGTGAAGTCGTCGTCAGTGAGCTGGGCCTCCACCGCCTCCAACACCTCGGCGGCGGCCCGGCCCTTGACGATCGACTTGTGCCAAGCCTTCTCGTCGTAGGTGACGTCTGGACACAGGATCCAATCGATCCAGCCGGCGGCCTCGTCGAGGTGCGCGATGCGCTGCTGGATCTCGGCGGCGAGCGCCTCGACCGTTGCACGGTCATAGCACTCGGCAGGCCACGGGGCGTCGGGGCCGGTCAGGAAGGGCTCGGCCCGGGCCGCGAACTGCTCGGGCGTGAACTCGGAGATGTAGGCCGAGTTGATGTGGTCGAGGCGGGCCGGGTCGAAGAAGGCCGGAGCCGGCTTGACCGCGTCGAGGTCGAACAGCTCGACGATCTCGTCGAGCGGGCGGATCTCCACCTCGTCGGGCGGTCCCCAGCCCAGCAGGGCGAGGTAGTTGACCATGGCCTCGGGCAGGTAGCCCCGGCGGCGATAGTTGTCGAGGGCCACATCGTCGCGCCGCTTGGACAGCTTCTGGCGTTTGGCGTTCACCAGCAGCGGCAGGTGCGCGTAGTGGGGCAGCGCGCCGAAGCCGAGCGCCTGCCAGATCAGCTGCACCCTGGGTGTGGTGTTGAGCAGGTCCTCGCCCCGGACCACGTGGGTGATCCCCATGTCGTGGTCGTCGACCGCGTTGGCCAGATGGAACGTGGGCGAGCCGTCGCCGCGCCGGATGACGAAGTCCTCCAGCGACTCGTTCGGGAAGCTCACCCGGCCCCGAACGATGTCATCGACGACGGTGGTGCCGTCGTCGGGACATCGGAAGCGCACCACCACGCCGGGGCCGTCGGCCACGTCGCGGTCGCGGGACCAGCCGTGATAGCCGGCCGGCAGACCGGCCGCGGCGCAACGCTCCTCGATCTCGGCCCGGGTCAGGTCGCAGTAGTAGGCTGCCCCGCCGTCCACCAGCCGCTCGATGGCCTCGGAGTGCCGATCACGCCGGTCGGACTGGAAGTGGGGCCCCGAGTCCCAGTCCAGGCCCAGCCACCGCAGCGGCTCGATGATGGCGTCCACGTACTCCTGGGTCTTCAGCGCGGCGTCGGTGTCCTCCACCCGCAGCACCATCTCGCCGCCGTGATGGCGTGCGAACAGCCAGTTGAACAGCGCGGTCCGGGCGCTCCCCACATGCAGGAACCCCGTAGGAGCGGGCGCGAACCGGACCCTGGGCGAACTCACACAGCGAGACTACCGACGCCTTCGACCGCGCCCGGCGAACTGCCCTGCCGCAGGGCGCCCAGGACCGTTCTGCTAGCGTGACGCCGCTGGAGCCGTCGATTGTCTGGAGGGGCCGTGTCCGACATGCCGCCGCCCCCTCCGGACGACTCGGACTGGTCCTCACCACGGCTCACACCGGACCCGGACTGGTCCTCCCGGCCTCCGCCCCCGCCGGACGACGCCGGCTGGTCCTCTCAACCGCCGGCCCCACCACCACTCGTCGGACCTCCGACGGCGGGAGGCGTCCCGGGTGCCCGCCCGGCTCTTCTTGGCACTGGGGACACGGTGGCCCTGGCCTCTCCCGGAACCCGCTTCACGGCAAGGATCGTCGACCTGCTGGTCCTGGCCGTACTGGGGTCCGTGCTGGGCTTCGTTGCCGGCCCCGCTGGCACCGTTATCGTCGCCGCCGCCTACGAGACCATCTTCATCGCCACCAAGGGTCAGACGCCCGGCAAGATGGCAACCCGAATCCGGATTGTGCGCACCGACGACGGTGCCATACCCGGCTGGGGCGCTTCGGCAGCCCGCTGGGCGTTGCCATCGGTCGCATCCATCGCGACGGTCGTCGCCTCGGCTGTCGCGGTCGAATCGGCCGCGATCGACTGGCTGGGAGTGATCGGCCTGCTGGTGTACGTCTCATTGCTCTGGGACAGACGCCGCCAGGGATGGCACGACAAGGTGGCCCGGACCCTCGTGATCAACACTCCGGCGCAGACGGCGCTGTCCAACAGGGTCGCCATCTGGCTCGGTGTCGCCTTTGTGGCGCTCATAGCCTTGCTCGTCGGCCTTGTCATCTGGGCGTTCGCGTCATTCGGCTTCTAGCCGGGAATTCACCCGAGAGTGGTTCTGCTACGGTCGCGCCCCATCCGCAGTGCCTACTGAAGGAGTCGCCCGTGTCCGACTTGTCCCCGCGCCCGCCAGACGATTCGGGTGGGCCTGACGAGCCGCCCGCGCCTCCGCCCAGTCCACCCGCCCACAGTCATGCGTCGACAGCTAGGTTCGTGACGCTAGGCACAGGCCAGACGGTCCAGTTAGCCACTCCCGGAAGTCGCTTGGGAGCGTCCTTGATCGACATCGCAATCCTCGTCGTGCCCGTAGTCGTGCTCTTCCTGCTGACATTCGTGGGAGGGCTGCTGCTGGCCGCGGCCTACGAGATCGTCTTCACTGCCGTCAAAGGCCAGACCCCGGGCAAGATGATCACGCGTGTGACCGTTGTCAGTGCCGACGACGGCACGTTCCCTGGATGGGGCGCATCAGCAGGTCGATGGGTGATTCAATTCATCGCATATCTCATGCTGTTCCTCCCTGGGCTGATCCTCCACGCCTCGCTACTGTGGAACGACCGCCACCAGGGATGGCACGACCTAGCTGCCGGCACCCTGGTCATCCAAGGGAACGCCCGCGCCGCCTGAGCAAGCCCGCGACGATCGACGTCTAGGAACGGCTCGCCAGACCCCTGCGACTCTAGGACTCCAGACCTACCCCAACTCGTCCTATCCGGTGGAGCAAGTCGAGTCTGTGATGTCTGCGCCAATTGCCGCTAACCGGGCCGCCTAGTACTTGATCAGCAGGTGGCGCTCGACGACCTCGTCGGCGATGAGGTCGTTATAGCGATCCACTCGATGCGGCACGATGAACCACTCGATGACCCACCAGACGCCGACTCCGCCGAATGAGAACCAGAAAAGGAACCCGAGGAACCACTGATCAAGCAAGAAGAAGTGGATCGGGAACGCAATGGCCAACAACTGCATGTTGCCGACATCGCGCTTCTGCCGGTTGTAGTCCGCCAGCGCTCGTTCCTTCTGGCGGGGTGTGAGAATCCACGCCCGTGCGAGCACTGGATGGAAGGGCAGGTCGTCACCCTCCGCTACCGCCACATCCCCGTAGAGCCGCTCATATAGCCGGCTATGTTGACCGATCAGTTCTCGATCCTTGCGTTGCTGTGACGCGGACATGGCTCAGTTCAGCTTGTCGCAAGGGCTGTGGATCGCCGCATATGACGGATTATTCCACACCGAGGCCAGAGGGCAGCCGGCCGGATCCGCAAGCATTCCCCTCTCAGCGACTTGCTAGCGTCCACCCGTCCCCTTGAACGGTCGGAAACGAGTCGAGCGTGTCCGAGGCGCATCCACCGCCACCTCCGCCAGACCTGCCATCAGCGAGTTCCGGCTCACATGAGACGGAAGGCCGTGATGCGGATGGGCGCGGACCCGTTCAGAGTGGATGGCTGGTGCTCGACACGGGCGACATCGTCGAACTCGCAAGCCGGCGCCAACGTGTGGCGGCGAGGGTCATCGACTGGCTGATCATCTGGGCCCTGATGGTGGCGATCGCCGTCGGTCTTGCTACGGCCGCCAGGGCCTCGGAGGACTCGGAGTCGTCGGATGCCGACGCTGCCCAAGACGAGACGGTGACCGATGCGGAAGTGGCGGCCCTGGTTGGGACGCTGTCGGTTTCAATCTGGCTCATCTCCCTGGTCTACGAGACGGTCGCCATTGCCACGAAGGGGCAGACTCTCGGAAAGCTGGCGGCCAGGATCAAGGTCGTGAGGACCGACAATGGGCGTGTGCCGGGTTGGAAGAAATCGACTGGCCGCTGTCTCGCCTTCGGCGTATGGGCCGCAATCCCCGGCCTCAACGTCATCGTGCTGCTGGTCATCCATGTGTCGATGTTGCTGAGCAAGCGCCGGCAAGGCTTGCATGACAAGGCCTCTGGAACCGTCGTCATCACTCGGTTGTGACGCGCAGTAGCATCGAGGCCACCAGAGCTGGCCGACACATCTGGAGACGCCGTGTCTGATCTTCCGCCGCCTCCGCCTGACGAATCAGGCTGGGATTCGCAGCCCCCTCCCCCACCGGAACCGCCGGATCAAGCCCCTCAGCCGGGCCGCGGAATGGCGATGCTCGGGACCGGCGGCGCCGTGGAGCTCGCTCGCCCGCTCACGCGCCTCGTTGCCCGGATCATCGACGGGGCGATCTTGATCCTCGTCAGCCTCATCCCGGTGCTGGTAGGGCTCTACGATCTCGACGACTTCACCGACGAACCCCTCGGACTGTCCCTGGCCTTGACTGCGGTAGGGCTCGCCTACGAGGTCGCCCTCGTCGCCACAAGGGGACAGACCCTCGGCAAGATGGCTATGAAGATCAAGATCATCCGAGCTAGTGACGGCCTACTCCCGGGATGGGACATGTCAACCGTGCGCTGGCTGGTGCCCGCCGTTCCGGGTCTAGTCGGGCTCGCTTTCTCGCTAGGGCTCGTGGAACTCCTGTCCTTGGTCGTGTACCTATCCCTGACCTGGGACAAGGTCCGTCAGGGCTGGCACGACAAGGCCGCAAAGACGCTCGTCATCAAGGTCTTGCCGGACTCGGCCGGACCCATCCGCGAGGGTCGCCTATAGGCCTAGCGGGACGCGCCAATTCTCCGAGCAGGCTTCGGCGACCGCAGCCGGGGTTAGGCGCAGCGTGTCGGCGGGGACCAGATCGGCGAGCCGGAGCTTGACGTGGTAGCCGTGGTGTCCGGCCGCACCCGCGAACCGTTCCCGGCGCCAGTGCACCAGCCCAGCGTCAGCGTCGATCAGGAAGCCGAAGAGTTCCAGCGCTAGCCGCAGGTCGTGCATCACGGGCGCCCGGCCGAACAGGGAGGCCCGGCGCAGAGCCACCGCACAGCACCCGGCGAGCGCGTCGTCCTCCCGTTCACCGTCGGCCAGCACGAGCCGACCGGCGAAACGTTGCGCCAGCTTGAGCGCATAGCCCTGGTCGGGGCCCTGGCAGCCCAAGCCCGGACCGGCGGTCGGCTCCCCGCCCACCACCTCGCCGGGCCGGTCGGCCATCCAGGGATCATCGCGCCGGGGCGGCGACCGGTAGCTGGACGGAGCCTTGGCACTAGCCGGAACATAAGAAGGAGCAGCCACGAGCGCCAAGGCTAGGCCGCTATCGGAAGACGAGACTCGCTAGGCCGGGGGAGACTCAGTCGTCGGTGTGGAGCAGGCCGTACACCACCGAGTCGGCCAGCGCCTGCCAGGACGCCTCGATGATGTTCTCGGACACGCCGATGGTGGTCCACACCCTGCGCCGGTCGGTGGAGTCGATCAGCACCCGGGTCACCGCGCCGGTCCCCTTCTGGGTGTCCAGCACCCTGACCTTGAAATCGGTGAGCGAAATGTTGTGCAGTGCGGGATAGCGGTCGCCCAACGCGTTGCGCAGCGCGGTGTCCAGCGCGTTAACCGGGCCGTTGCCCTCCCCCACGGCCATGCGGCGCTCACCCTCCACCCACAGCTTGACGGTGGCCTCAGTGTCCACCTCGACCGAGACGTCGTTCCAGGCGCGGGCTCCGGTTCCGGAGCGGTGGTCCATCGACACCCGGAACGACTCCAGCCTGAAGAAGTCCTGCTCCCAGCCGGCCGCGCCCCGCATCAACAGCTCGAGGGAGGCGTCGGCCGCCTCGAAGTGGTACCCGGCGTGCTCCAGCCGCTTGAGGGTGTCGATCACGTCGCCCAGCACCCGGCCGTCGATGTCGAGGCCGAGCTCGGCGGCCCGCATCTCCAGCGTGGACCGGCCGGCCATCTCCGACACCAACACCCTGGTGCCGTTGCCCACCAGCTCGGGCGACACGTGCTCGTAGGCGTCGGGACGGCGGCTCAAGGCGCTGGCGTGAAGGCCGGCCTTGTGGGCGAAAGCGCTGGCCCCGACGTAGGGCTGCTGGGGGTTCAAGGGAAGGTTGACCAACTCGGCCACGTGGTGCGACACCGACGTGAGCATCGGCAGGCGGCCCTCCGGCAGTGCCTGCATACCCATCTTCAGTTCCAGGTTGGCGATGATCGGCACCAAGTCGCAGTTGCCGACCCGCTCGCCGTAGCCATTGATAGTGCCCTGCACGTGAACCGCCCCGGCCTGAACCGCGGCCAGCGCGTTGGCCACCCCGCAGCCGGTGTCGTTGTGAAGGTGGATGCCGACATCGCAGTCCACGTGGGCGACCACAGCCGCGACCGCCTCGGAGATGTCGTCGGGCAGGGTGCCACCATTGGTGTCGCACAGCACCACGGTGGAGGCGCCGGCCATAGCGGCAGCCTCCAGCACCCGCAGGCTGAACTCGCCGTTGTGGCGGTAGCCGTCGAAGAAGTGCTCGGCGTCGAAGAGCACCCGCTTGCCCGCCGCCACCAGGAACTCCACCGAGTCGGCCACCATGGCCACCCCCTCGTCGAGGGTGGTCTGCAGCGCCTCGGTGACGTGATAGTCCCAGCACTTGCCGACGATGCATACCGCCGGGGTTCCCGCCGAGGCCAGGTTGGCCAGCACCTGGTCCGAGTCCACCTTGCCCCTGGCCCGGCGGGTGGATCCGAACGCCACCAGCTCGCTGACCTTCAGGTCGAGCTCCGAGCGGGCCCTGGTGAAGAACTCGTCGTCCTTGGGGTTGGCGCCCGGCCAGCCCCCCTCGATGAAGGCGACACCGAGAAGGTCGAGCTGCTCGGCGATGCGCAGCTTGTCGTCGACGGTGAGCGAGATTCCCTCGAGCTGGGTGCCGTCTCGCAGCGTGGTGTCGTAGATCTCTACCGCAGGGCGGTCTCCGCTACTCATGCACGTACTCGTTCCATGTCTTGTAGCGGTCGGTGCGGCCCCGCACCGCGTCGGCGTAGGCCCCCGCGATGGCCAGCGTGCGAGGTCCGGGGCACTCCAGCGCCCGGTCGTCCACCGAGTTGACCGCGCCCACCTCGGTCGCGGTCCCGCACACGAAGACCTCCTGGGCTGTGTACAGGTCGCTGCGGGCCAGGTCGCCGACGACCACGTCGATGCCGATGTCGCGGGCGATGGTGATCACCGAGTCCTGGGTGATGCCGGGCAGGGCCCCCGATGACAGCGGCGGCGTCACCATCACCTCGGCCGCGCCGGCGAAGATGTTCTCACCGCTGCACTCCGACACCAGACCGGCCGGGTTGAGCATGATGGCCTCGTCGTACCCGGCCCTCAGCGCCTCCATCTTGGCCAGCGTCGAGTTGGCGTAGTTGCCGGTGGTCTTTGAGGCGGGAGGCATGATGTTGTGGTCGTGGCGGGCCCATGACGAGATCTTCAGGCGCACCCCCTTGGTGAGCGCTTCGTCGCCGAGGTACGCGCCCCAGGGCCACACTGCGATGGCGACCTCGGTGACGCAGTCGGCGGTGGACAGGCCGATCTCGCCGTAGCCGTAGTAGGCGATCGGGCGCACGTAGCACTCGGGAAGGCCGCTGTCGCGCACCACCAGCTTGCAGGCCTCCACGATCTCGGGCACCGAGTACGGCATGTCCATGTTGAGGATCCTGGCCGAGTTGTGCATGCGCTCGATGTGGTCGGTGAGCCGGAAGACGGCCGGCCCGTCGTCGGTGGCGTAGGCCCGGATCCCCTCGAACACGCCGGTGCCGTAGTGCAGCGTGTGCGACAGCACATGGATCTTGGCGTCTTCCCAGGGCACCAGCTCGCCGTTCATCCAGATGTGCTTGGTGGGTGTTATGGGCATTGTTCCTCGATTGGCCTTCCGTGAAAATGACTGTGCGGCTGTCCGTATCGACCCGCGGCTAATCGGCTAGGCGGGCCACGATGGCGTCACCGATCTCGCTGGTGGTCCCCGTGAGCGGCTCGGGACGGTCGCAGGCCTTGCGGATGCGCTCTGCGGGCCCAGCCTCGCCGAGGTGGTCCAGCATCATCGCGCCCGACAGCACGGCCGCGACGGGATTGGCCCTCCCGGTGCCGACGATGTCGGGCGCCGAGCCGTGGACCGGCTCGAACATCGACACCCGACCGGGATGGAGGTTGGCTGTCGGGGCCAGCCCGATCCCGCCCGACACCGCGCCGCCGAGGTCGGTGAGGATGTCGCCGAAGAGGTTGTCGGTGACGATCACGTCGTAGCGCGCCGGATCCTCCACGAAATAGATGCAGGCCGCGTCGACATGGTTGTAGGCCGTCTCCACCCGGGGGTAGTCGGCGGCGACCGCCTGGAAGGTGCGGTCCCACAGGTCTCCCGAGAAAGTCAGCACGTTGGTCTTGTGGACCAGCGTCACATGCTGGCGGCGGGTCATGGCCAGATCGAACGCGTAGCGCACGGCCCGCTCCACGCCGTGGCGGGTGTTCACCGAGCCCTGGGTGGCTATCTCCTCGGGGGTTCCCCGCCTGAGGAAGCCGCCCTCACCGGCGTAGGCGCCCTCGGTGTTCTCACGGATGACCACGAAGTCGTGGCCGGGCGCGGTGAAGGGCCGCAGATTGATGTAGAGGTCCAGCTCGAAGCGCATCTTGAGCAACAGGCCCCGCTCGATGATGCCGGGCGGGACGCCGGGGGCGCCGACCGCGCCGGCGTAGAGCGCGTCGAGCTGGCGCCACTCCTCCACGGTCTCATCGTCGAGCACCATGCCGTCGCGCAGGTAGCGGGCACCGCCGAGGTCGTAGTGGGTCGTCTCGAGCTGCACCCCTGAGGCTGCGATCACCTTCAGGCCCTCGGCCACGACCTCGGGGCCGATGCCGTCGCCTCCTATGACTCCCACCCGATGTGCCATGGCTGATTGCTCGTTTCGTGTTGCTGCTGAAATAAAGAAACCGCCCACCTGAGTGGACGGTTGAGGGCGCGCGCCGGGGTAGCGCGCGCTAGGTAATTACGATTGCGGGCTTCTCGGCCACGGAGACAAGCATACCGCGCCGTCCCGCCGGCTGGCCATCCTCCGCTATTCGCTCGGCCTCCTGGGCGGTAGATTGGTGCGATGCCCGACGTCCATCACCTATCACAGGACGCGCACGATCGGCTGACTGCGGAGCTTCAGGATCTAACCACTCGGGGCCGGATCGAGATAGCTGAGAAGATCGAGGCCGCCCGCAAGCTGGGCGACCTCTCCGAGAACGGGGACTACCACGCGGCCAAGGAGGCCCAGGGCCTCATGGAGGAGAGGATCCTGCACCTGTCGCGGATCCTCACCGATGCGGTAATCCTCGACGCCGGCGCCGAGGATGCCGGCGTGGCTCTCGGCTCGACGGTCACGGTGCTCTACGACGGCGACGACGAACCCGAGCGCCTGCTCCTCGGCTCGGTCGAGGAGCGCGCCGACGGCGTGATGATCGTGTCGCCGGGCTCTCCGATGGGCAAGGCACTGCTCGGAGCGGGCGCGGGCGATCACGTGGAGTTCGAGACGCCGGGCGGGACGACCGAGAAGGTCACCGTCGTCGAAGTCTCCTAGACGCGAGTGGACGGCCCGCGGCCCGGCAGCGACGGCCAGCAGCCTCGCAACCTGCGCTGGGCCCGGATCGCGCTGGTGGCTGGCGCGCTGCTGCTGGCCGCGGCGGCGACCCTGATCGTCTGGGACGCGGCCAGCGACGATCCGCCGGTCCCGGTGATCACCGGCCGCGACGGCTGAGCGGCATGCATCGGGCTCTAGGATCACAGGCGTGAGCGGAGCGCGAACGCTTAGCGAGAAGATCTGGGACCGCCACACGGTGGCCCGCGGCGGAGACGGCGAGCCCGACCTGCTCTACATCGACCTGCACCTCGTGCACGAGGTCACCTCGCCGCAGGCCTTCGACGGTCTGCGGCTGTCGGGGCGAGTGGTGCGGCGCCCCGACCTGACGGTGGCCACCGAGGACCACAATGTGCCCACCGCCGACATCGACAAACCGATCGCGGATGCCGTTAGCCGCACCCAGGTGGAGACGCTGCGCCGCAATACCGATGAGTTCGGCATCACCAACTACCCGATGGGTCACGCAAAGCAGGGCATCGTCCACGTGATCGGCCCAGAACAGGGCCTGACCCAGCCGGGCATGACCATCGTGTGCGGAGACTCCCACACCTCCACCCACGGGGCCTTCGGGGCCATCGCCTTCGGCATCGGCACCAGCGAGGTGGAGCACGTACTGGCCACCCAGACCCTCCCCCAAATGCGGCCGGGGACGATGGCGGTCACCGTCGAGGGAGCCCTGGCCTCCGGCGCCACCGCCAAGGACGTGATCCTGGCCATCATCGGCCGCATCGGCACCACCGGAGGGGTAGGGCGCATCATCGAGTACCGGGGCCCGGTCATCGAGGCCCTGTCGATGGAGGGCCGCATGACGGTGTGCAACATGTCCATCGAGGCCGGCGCCAAGGCGGGCCTGATCGGCCCCGACGAGATCACGTTCGAGTATCTGCGCGACCGGGAGCGGGCCCCGTCGGGCGAACTGTGGGAGCGGGCGCTGGACGACTGGCGCACCCTGCGCACCGATGCCGGGGCCTCCTTCGACGTGGAGGTGACCCTCGACGGTGCCGAGATCTCCCCCATGGTGACGTGGGGAACCAACCCGGCCCAGTCAGTGCCGCTGGCGGCCGCCGTCCCCGAACCCGACGGCTTCGACGACCCGGCCCGACGAGAGGCCGCGGCCCGGGCCCTGGACTACATGGGCCTCGACGCCAGCACCCCGATGCGCGACATCGCGGTGGACACGGTGTTCATCGGCTCGTGCACCAACAGCCGCATCGAGGACCTGCGGGCCGCGGCCGCGGTGGTCGAGGGCCGGCGGGTGGCGGAGGGCGTGCGGACCCTGGTGGTCCCCGGTTCGGGCCAGGTCAAGGCCCAGGCAGAGGCCGAGGGCCTGCCGGACGTCTTCCGGTCGGCCGGGTTCGACTGGCGGGAGCCGGGCTGCTCCATGTGCCTGGCCATGAACCCCGACAAGCTGGCGCCGGGCGAGCGGGCCGCCAGCACGTCCAACCGCAACTTCGAGGGCCGTCAGGGCCGGGGCGGCCGCACCCATCTGGTGTCGCCCGCGGTGGCCGCAGCCACCGCCATCGCCGGGCGCTTCGCGGCGCCACAGGACTTGTAATGGCTCTGCCGATGGCCCTGCGGAGTTCCGGCCCGACCAACGGCAGGTCGCGTCCATGAAGGCCACCCGGATCGTCTCGGGAACCGCGGTGCCGCTGGACCGCAGCGACGTGGACACCGACCAGATCATCCCGTCGGACTGGCTCAAGCAGGTGTCGCGCACCGGCTTCGAGAAGGGCCTGTTCTCGGAGTGGCGCGACGACCGTGACTTCGTGCTCAACGACGAGCGCTACGCGGGGGCGACCATCCTGGTGGGAGGGACCAACTTCGGCACGGGCTCGTCGCGGGAGCACGCGGTGTGGGCCATCCAGCAGTACGGCTTCGAAGCGGTCATCAGCCCCCGCTTCGCCGACATCTTCCGCAACAACTGCACCAAGAACGGCCTGGTCCCCGCTCAGATCCAGCCTGATGCCGCCGCCGAGCTGATGGCCGCGGTTCAGGCCGATCCCGACCTGGAGATCACCGTCGACGTCCAGCGGCGGCAGGTCGAGGCGCCGGCCATCGGGTTCGAGGCGGCCTTCCCGCTGGAGGCCTCCACCCAGCAGCGCTTCCTCGAGGGCCTCGACGACATCGGCATCACGCTGCGCCACACCGAGGCCATCGACGGCTACGAGCGACGACGGCTCCCCTGGCTTCCAGCCGCCACATAGCCACAAGCGAAATGTCCGGCGCCTCCGCAAGAATGGAAGCGCTGCCGGGAACCACGGCGAGAGCGGGAACGTCTCAACCCTTGACTGCGAGGCGTGTCGCCCGACTCGCCGCTACGAAAGGCCCGCCCTCCATGCGCAAGACGCTCATCCTCGCCATCAGCGCGCTGCTGCTGGCCGCCGCCTGCGGCGGTGACAGCCCAGGGGGCGGCCCCGGAGTCTCCGGCTCGATGGCATCCGTCGACGGCGCCACAACCGGGACCAATGGGGCCGGAAGCGGCGAAGGCGACACCGTGGTCGAACTCGGCCCCGACGACGTGGTGCTCACTGCCGGGCTGGTGCGCTTCGATGATTGCGACACCCTGCTCGACTACCTCCACACCGAGTACTCGGCCCGGGTCGGGCCGTGGGGATTCGACGGCGGCGGCTGGTTCGGTCCCATGCCGCTGATCGAGGAGGAGATGGCCATGGCCAGCGACGACATGGCCGAGGCCGCGGCCCCGGCCCAGGGCGTCGCAACGGGCGCGACGGCCGCTCCGGTCGAGGGGGTCGACTTCTCCGGAACGAACGTTCAGGAGGCAGGCGTGGACGAGGCCGACATCGTCAAGACCGACGGCCGGCGGATCTTCACGGTGTCGGCCGGGCGGCTGGTAGTGGTCGACGCGGCCAGCCGCAGCACCGTCGGCTCGGTCGCCGTGGCCGAGGGCTGGGGACGGGAGCTGTTCATCGACGGTGACAGCCTGCTGCTGATCACCCGGTCCCACAGTGAGTCGGGTGATGGGTCCGAGACGGTGCTCCAGCGCATCGACGTGAGCGGCGACACCCCTGAGATCATCGGGACTCTCAACGTGCAGGGCAACTACATCAGCGCCCGCAGCGTGGGCGGCATAGCCCGGGTGATCATGCGTTACGACCCGCAGTGGAACTTCCCGTTCGTGTTCCCTCAGAACGAGACGGCCGAGGACGTGGCCGAGGCGGCCAACCGGGCCGCCGTGCTCAACTCGACCCTCGACGACTGGCTGCCCCACTACACGATCGATACCGCGGACGGTTCAAGGGGATCGCTGCTGGTGCCGTGCGGCAACGTTCACGCCCCGTCGGTGTTCTCCGGCTTCGGGGTGACCACGGTGATGAACGTGCCCATCGACTGGTGGTTCGACCCGTCGATGTCGACAGCAGTGATGGCTCCCGGTGACACTGTGTACGCCTCGACCGCGTCGCTGTACACGGCCACGACGCGCTGGGTCGACACGGACAGGTTCGATGACGACGACGAGTGGCAGGACGCCTGGCGCCGGCGTCGCACTAGCATCCACCGCTTCGACATCAGGGGCCTAGGGGCTGTCTACGAGTCCTCCGGCGAGGTTCTGGGCGTGATTCACAACCAGTTCTCGCTGTCGGAGCACGACGGCTACCTGAGGATCGTGACCACCGTCGGCGGTCCGTGGGGCGATGAGTCCGAGAGCCAGGTGCGGGTGCTGAGCACCGACGGCGACGTGCTGACCGAGGTCGGCGCGGTCGGCGACATCGGCCGGGGCGAGCAGGTCCAGTCGGTGCGCTTCGTCGGCGATGTCGGCTATGTGGTGACCTTCCGCCAGATCGACCCCTTCTACACCATCGACCTGTCCGACCCGGCCAACCCCCGGATCCTGGGCGAGTTGAAGATCCCCGGGTTCTCCAGCTACCTGCATCCCATCAGCGACACGATGGTGCTGGGCGTGGGATCCGACGCCGACCCGGACGGCCGCATCACCGGGACCAAGGTGTCGCTGTTCGACGTGAGCGACCTAGCCGCGCCCCGCGAGGTGGCGGTGTGGACCGCCCCCGACGGCTGGAACGATGTCGGCTGGGACCACCGGGCCTTCCTGTGGTGGGCGCCCGAGAACCTGGCCGTGATCCCGGTGACGGTGTGGAACGACTGGTCCGGGGCGGTGGTGCTGCGGGTGGACGACGGCACCATCACCGAGGTCGGGCGAGTCGACCACGAGGTCGAGGGGGAGGAGCCCGGCCGGACCGGCTGCCGCCGCCTGACCACCAACGACCTGGCGACCACCGACATGGAGGACTTCTCGACCGAACTCGAGTACATGATCTCCGACGACTACGGCGCGGTGCTGGCATGCGAGTCCGGCGAGGCGGGAATGACCGGCTTCGAGTGCTACGACGAGCCGTTCTTCGTCGATGAGGCTGAGCGGCTGGGTCTGCTCCGCGGCGACGAGCGGATATCAATCTGCTGGCCCACCGACGCGCCCAACGTGATCGTGCGCAGCATCGTGATCGGCGACGACCTGTGGACCCTCGGCTTCGAGGGCTGGGGCCAGTTCGACGGCTCGAGTTCGGCCCGCCTGCACGCCAACGACCTGCAAACGCTGGTTCGTCTGGCCGCCCTGGAGCTCTGAGAGCACACGTAGTCCACACTCTCAGCGGTAAGCTGTGGGCGTGTCACGCCTGCTGTCCCGGACCGTACGCCTGCTCAAGTTCGGCGCGGTCGCGGGCGCGCTGGTCGGCGTGGGCCGCATGATCGCGCGACGCCGGCGCCTGTCGGATGCGGCCGAGTCGTCGTGGCCGACCATCGCGGAGACGGCGGCCCAGAACGGCGAGTCGATCGACGACGAAGCCGGCGCCCCGGAGCCGGCGGCTGACGACGGCGACGCCGATGAGAGCGACAGCGCCAGCACGGACGACGAGGCCGACAAGGCCTAGGCCTAGAGGCCGGCGATCTCCAGGTCGGGGAGGTCGTCGGCGGGAGTGAACCCGAGGACGCGGCCAAAGAAACCGAGTTCGGCCTCCAGGGCCGCGATTATGTTCCCGGCGGCGCGGAAGCCGTGCTGCTCGCCCTCGAAGAGGATGTAGGCCACCGGCACGCCCTTGGCCTTGAGGGCGTCGACGATCATCTCGGACTGTGACGGGGGCACGATCTCGTCCTCGTCGCCCTGCAGCACGATCATGGGCGCGTTGAAGCCGTCCAGGTGATTGATTGGAGACCGCGCGAGGTAGGTGTCCCGGGCCTCGGGATAGGGGCCGATGAGGCGGTCGAGGTAGCGGGACTCGAACTTGTGGGTATCGGCGGCCAGGGCCTCTAGGTCGGCGACGCCGTAGCGGCTGGCCCCGGCCGCGAACACGTCATTCAGGGCCAGCGCCGCCAGCACGGTGAAGCCACCGGCGCTGCCCCCTCGGATCAGCAGCCGCTGGGGGTCCACGTCACCGCGGTCGGCCAAGAACCGTGCCGCGGCCACGCAGTCCTCCACATCGACGATCCCCCAGGCGCCGTCGAGGGCCTGGCGGTAACTGCGGCCGTAGCCGGTGGAGCCCCGGTAGTCGACATCGACTACGGCTATGCCCCGCGACGTCCAGTAGGTGATGGGTAACTGGAGCTGGCGGCGCGCGGCCGCGGTCGGCCCGCCGTGGGCATGGACCAGCAGCGGCGGGAGCTCACCGGGCGGGCCGGAGCAGGCCGGGTTGGCCGGCGGGTAGTAGAGGGCGTGGGCGGTGGCCGCTCCGTCCGGTCCGGTCGGGAAGGTGATTGCCTCGGGCTCGACCAGCAAGCCCGCATCGAGCCCCAGATCCCGTGCTCGCCGAACCGCTCGGCGCTTGCGGTGGCTCCCGCCGACGGTGAGCGCGACAACCTCAGTCTCGTGGCCGTAACCGGCGCCCGCGTAGGCCAGCACCTCCTCGCCGCCCGGGGCGCTGCGAGCGATGGTGACCGACGAGATTGACGAGTCGGCCGCGGCCACGTGGTTGCCGTCAACCATGATCTGGTCTCCCGACGCCATGCCGGCGACCGCGACGATCCCAGCGTCGGACGCGGCCCAGCGCTGCATGCCGAACACCCACGGCGGGGTGGCCACGTCGAACGCGCCGGTGACGACAGGCACGAGATCGCCGCCGTCCAGACCGGCCTCGTAGAGGCCCCACCAGTCCTCGTGGTCGCTGCACACCAGCAGGCGAGCCACCCCGTCGCCGGGATCCCAGCCCGGTTCGCACAGGCTGCGGTCGCCGCCGACCCCCAGCACTAGGACCTCGGCTCCGAGCCGGCCGTCGCGGAGTTGGTGAACATGGAGCCGGGTGGCGTCCCACGGCATGTTGGGGTGGTCCCAGGCGATCCAGGCCAGCAGGGAGCCGTCGGGCGACACCCGGGGCGACATCACGAAATCCGAGCCCGCCCACAGGGTCTCCACCCGTCGCGAGCCGTCGGCGGCGATGGCCACCAACTCGTTGGCGGGCTCGGCGCCGGTGTCGTGGCGCTCCCGCACGCACACGCACCACCGCCCGTCGGGTGTCACCCGGCCGTCGGCGTAGCGCCAGGCTCGGGGCTCGGATGGCTCGGCTGTCAGCAGCACCGGGTCGGCGCCGGGAGCGTCGAGACTCCGGAGCCGCTGGTCGCCGAACTCGACGTAATAGAGCGATCCGTCGTGGGGCCACCAGGAGCCGCCGCCGTACTCGTGGACCCGGGTGCGCACGTTGGCGCCGGGCGGTGTCACCTCCAGCGGGTCGTCGCCGCGGAGGTCGCAGCACATGACCGCGGTGCGACCGCCCTCGTCGGGGCGGCTCTCCGCCCACCACAGCAGCCACGGCCGCACCGGGTCGGCGATGACCTCGGAGATGCCGGCCGCGCCGGCCACCAGCGACTGGGCCGTCACCGGCGACGGCCACGCCCCGTAGGGCAGCACTTCCGGCTTGCTCACCTCAGCGCTCCCTACCGCGACAGTCTCGGTAGAGAACTGTGTCGCATAAGCACACCAATCGTCCCGAGATTCTCTGCTGGCGTCAGCCGCCGCCGAGAAGCTCGACCATGCGGCCCACGCCCTCGCCGAGGTCGTCGTCGCCCAGTGCGAAAGACAGGCGCAGCCCGCCGCTGGCGCCGAAGGCCTCTCCGGGGACAACCGCAACCTGGGCTCTGTCCAGCAGGAGGTCGGCCAGTTCCAGGGTGGTGCCCGGCTTGACCCCGCCGAAGTCACGTCCCAGCAGGCCGCTGGCGTCGGGGTAGGCGTAGAAGGCGCCCTCGGGCTCGGGGCACACCAGCCCGTCGATGCCGCTGAGCAGGGCGTGCATCGTGCGGCGGCGGCGGTCGAAGTGACCGCGCATCTCCACCACTGCGTCGAGCGGCCCCGACACCGCGGCCAGGGCGGCCGCCTGAGCGACGTTGCACACGTTGGACGTGCAGTGGCTCTGCAGGTTGCGGGCCGCGGCCATCGCGTCGGACGGCCCGATCATCCAGCCCACCCGCCAGCCGGTCATGGCGTAGGTCTTGGCCACGCCGTTCAGCACGATGCACCGGTCCCGCAGCTCGGGAACCACCACCGGCATGGAGTGATGCTCGGCCCCGCCGTAGGTGAGGTGCTCGTAGATCTCGTCGGTCAGCACCCAGATGCCGTGCTCGGCGGCCCAGCGGCCGATCTCGGCGATCTCCGAGCGGGGGTACACGGCGCCGGTCGGGTTCGACGGCGACACGAATATCAGTGCCTTGGTCCGGGGCGTCCGGGCCGCTTCCAACTGCTCGACGCCGACCCGGAAGCCAGAGGCGGCGGTGGTCAGCAGCGGCACGACCACCCCGCCGGAAAGGGCGATGGGCTCGGGGTACGTCGTCCAGTACGGCGTCGGGAGCAGCACCTCGTCCCCGTCGTCGACCACGGCCGAGATGGCGTTGTACACGGCGTGCTTGCCGCCGTTGGTGATGAGCACATCGGCAGGGTCCACCGCCAGGCCGGAGTCGCGCTCGGTCTTGGACGCGACTGCCTCACGCAGATCCTCCAGTCCCCCGACCGGGGTGTACTTGTGGTGCTGGGGGTCGCGGCAGGCGGCTGCGGCCGCCTCCACGATGTGGTCCGGCGTGGGGAAGTCGGGCTCGCCGGCTCCGAAGCTGATGACCCGCTCCCCCGCAAGCCGCAGCGCCCGGGCCTTGGCCGTCACCGCCAGGGTGGCCGAGGGGGCGATGGCGCCGACCCGCTGTGAGATCCGTTGGCTGCTCATGGCCGCGAGCGTACCGGTGAGAGGCCGGGCACGATTTGTCGATCTTGCCGGTCCGGATGGTGTGGAGCGGGGCTCGCGCGGTGCCAGACTTCCGGGCGATGCCTGCACAAGCGCCGCCACGGCCTGAGACAATCACCATCCCCGCCGCGATGCTGCCGTCCGACGGGCGCTTCGGGTCCGGCCCGTCGAAGTTCCGTCCCGAGGCAGCCCAGGCGCTGGCCGGGCGAGCCGTCGACTACATGGGCACCAGCCATCGCAGGGCAGGAGTGCGCAGTGTGGTGGCCGAGTTGCGGTCCGGGATCGCCGAACTGCTGGGGGCGCCCGACGGCTACGAGGTGGTGTTGGGCAACGGCGGCGCCACGGCCTTCTGGGATGCGGCCAGCTTCGGTCTGATCGAACAACGCAGCCACCACCTGTCGCTGGGCGAGTTCAGCTCCAAGTTCGTAGCAGTGACCGCGTCGGCCCCCCATCTGGAGGAGCCGTCGGTGCGGGTCGGGGACTTCGGCACCTGCCCGCCGCTGGAGGCAGCCGACGGTGTCGACGCCTACTGCTACCCCCACAACGAGACCTCGACCGGTGTGATGCTCGAGGTCCGCCGGCCTCGCGGTGATGACGAGGCCCTGGTGCTGGTGGACGCCACTTCGGCCGCAGGCGGGCTGCGCTTCGACGCGGCCGCGTCGGACGTCTACTACTTCGCGCCCCAGAAGGCTCTGTCGAGTGACGGCGGGCTGTGGATCGCCTTGATGTCGCCGGCAGCCGTTGAGCGGATCGAGCGGCTGTCGGCGTCGGACCGCTGGACGCCTGCGTTCCTGGATCTCAAGCTGGCGGTGGACAACTCCCGCAAGGACCAGACCTACAACACGCCCGCGCTGGCCACGGTGTTCCTGACCGTCGAACAGGTGAACTGGCTGAACGGCAACGGCGGCCTGGAGTGGGCCGCGGGCCGCAGCGACCGCTCTGCCGACATCCTCTACGGCTGGGCGGAGGCTTCCGAGATCGCCGAGCCCTTCGTCTCCGACACCGCGATACGCAGCCGGGTGGTGGGCACGATCGACTTCGACGACCGGGTGGACGCCGACACCATCAGCGCAGTCCTGAGGGCCAACGGCATCCTCGACACCGAGGGCTACCGCAAGCTGGGCCGCAACCAGTTGCGAATCGGCATGTTCCCAGCCGTAGAGCCCGACGACATTGAGGCTCTAACGGTCTGCCTCGACTACATCTGCGAGCAGCTAATCGCCTAACCCCGCCGGCCGGAACGAGCTACGGGGTGATCCCAGTACGTGCCTTGGGCTCAACCGCCTGACTGCGACGGCGAGCCGACACCTGTAGAGCGGCGAGGATGGCGTTGCGGAGGTCGCGGGGATCAATCACCTCGTCGAAGCTGAGCCCCGACGCGGAGCGGTAGGCCGACTCCTCCTCGGCCCGCTGCAGATCCTGCCCGGTCCGCTCGTCGGCTCCCACCGCCCGGCCGGCGCCGGCCGCTCCCATGGCGCCTACCGTGGCCGCGGGAAAGGCGAAGCTCAGGGTCTGCGAGTCGTGAGGGTTCATGGCCATCACGCAGCTGCCGAAACCGAAGGCCTTGCGCAGCGTGACATGGATCTTTGTGGTGGTGGCCCGGGTCTGGGCTGCATACATGCGAGCCGACGCCCGAAGCACGCCCGCCCGCTCCGAGGCGGTTCCGGCGAGCACGCCGGGATTGTCGGTCAGGAACACCAGCGGGAGATGGAAGCTGTCGCACACCGAGATGAAGTGGGCGGCCTTGGTGGCGGCGGCGGTGTCGATGGATCCGGCCAGCGCGGCTGGCTGGTTGGCCACCACGCCCACCGCTTCTGAGCCGATGCGAGCCAGCGCGCAGATGATCGACTGGCCGAAGTCTGGTTGGATCTCCAGGTACTCGGCGGCGTCGACCACTTCGTCCATGACCGCGGCCATGTCGTAGCCCCGCCTGCCGTCGCGGGGCACGAGATCGACGATGCGCTCGATGCGTCGCGGCCCGGCGTCGCCGATGTCGAGGGCCGGGGGCCGCTCCCATGCGGAGGAGCCGAAGTACGACAGGTAGGCGCGGATCTGGGCCAGCAGGCCGGCATCGTCGACGGCGGTGTTGTGGATGGTGCCCGCGCCGACGGCCACCTCGGGCCCACCAAGCTCCTCCTTGCCGACCCGCTCCCCCATCGACGCCTCCACCACCGGAGGCCCGGCGGTGAAGATGGCCGCGTCGGGGGTCATGATCGAGAAGTCGCACAGCAGGGCGGTGACGGCGCCATGCCCGGCCGAGGGTCCCATCACCCCGCACACCATGGGCACGAGCCCCGACAGGGCGGCCTGGGCCTGGAGGTCGTTGGGTCCGCCGCCACCGGGATCCCCCGGCATGGGCGGCCGGTGCCCGGCTCCTTCCAGCAGCATGATCAACGGGATGCGTTCACGGCCGGCGATGTCGGCGATACGCCAGCGCTTGCGGGTGGCGGCCGGGCCGATCGAGCCACCCATGGTGGTGAAGTCCTCGGCGCCGACGGCCACGGGCCGCCCGTCGATCGTCCCGACTCCGGCAACGAGAGCGTCGGCGGGCACCGGTCCGGCCAGGGTTCCGATCTCGGTGAATGAGCCGTCGTCGAGCAGGATCGAGATCCGCTGCCGGGCGTCGAGGCGGCCCTCCGCGGCGCGGCGGGCCAGCTTCCCGGAGTCTCCCATCGCCCGGGCCTGCTTCTGCCGGCGTTCGAAGTCGCCGAGGGTGGCGTCCCAGCCGGTGGCGTCGCTCACCCCGACCACGGTAGCTATCCCCCACCGAACTGGCAGCACAATGCACGCAGACCGTGCAAGACGCTGCCAATTCCTGGCAGGACTAGCTGTTGGCCTTCGGCGGAGTGGTGAGCCCGTCGGGAACCGCAGGCGGGTGCACCGGCACAGGACCATCAGACAGCTCGACGGCCCAGCCCGAGCCGGTGCGCACGACGGGCCGGTGGATGGGTGCGCCGGCATGGGCTCGAACCCACGCAGAGGCCGAAGCAAGCGACACATCAACCTGCGCGGCCCGGCCCTGGGCCAAGAGGTCCGCGGCCACCGACGCCGCGGCCAGGCCTGCGATGGGATCGGCGATGGCGTCGCCGACGAACAACGGCGGATCGCCGGACACGACCAGGCCTCCCGAGACGGCGGCGTCGTCACCGAAGGCGATCCGGTTGCGGCTCGGTCCCTGGCGGCCGTGCCCGGTGATCGACACCCACGCCGTGCCCGCCTCTACGACCTGATCAGCACAAATGTCCCACTGGTGCATGACCCGGGGCCGGCTCGCTTCCAGCACGAGATCGGCGCGCGCGATCAGCTGCCGGAGCTCGTTGACAGCAACGGGCTCGGGCAGGTCGAGACTGAGGTGCTCCTTGCGCCCGTTCAGCAGCTCAAAGAACCCGGCCGGGCCCCGCCGGGCGCCGTCGGGCCTCGACGAAGACTCCACCTTCAGCACACGGCAGCCGGCCTCGGCCAGCAGCCCGCCCGCCACAGGCCCCGCCCACAGGCTCGTGAGGTCCACCACCACCGGCGCTCGACCCCGCCGGCGGCCCGGACCGTCGGACCGCACCGACCACGGCTGTTGCGGTGCACCGGTGGCGCCGACGCCGGCCACTGCGAGGCCCAACTGGGACCCCCGCTCCACCACCTCGGTCACGGCCATCCCGGCGATCCGACCCTCGATCTCGCCCCAGGCGCCCGCGGGCACCGCCGCGCCCACCAAGGCCGGGAGCGCTTCGGTGTCGGACGGGCGGGGGAGGTTCAGCGTCACCCAGCCGTCGCGTGCCCAGACCATCTGCGCGAACCCGCCCGGGCTGCGCGATCCGTTGCGGCCGAAGCCGGTGAAGGCGGCTCGCTGACTAGCGAGTGCCAGCGGGTCCACCCGGACCTCGGAGCCCAGCCTGCTCGTGGCAGAGGCCAGGGCGCCGGCCAGGCCGCGAAGCGGGCGCACGATTCCGGCGGGCGACACCGAGGGCGGCCCCGAGGCCGGGCCGGTCAGGTGCATGACGCCCGAGGAGGCCCAGGACCGGGCGCACTGGTCATCGTCCAGGCCCTGTTGTTCGACCGCAAGCACAACGCCGAACGTAGCTTGGTTGGGCAACCGCCCTGCGACGGTCACAATGGGACCGCAAGGCGTACCGGCATCGGGCGCACGGCCATTCGACTAGGGCGGCAGGAGGACAACATGGTTGAGTTGCGGCCGGGGGCCCGGTTCCAGAGCACGGTGTGCGCCACCGAGGTGATCGTTGTGAAGGGCACCGGACCGACCGAACTCACCTGCGGCGGCGAGCCCATGGTGCCCGCCGGCTCGGCCGAGCGGGCCGGCGAACCCAGCGCCGACGCATCGGAAGGGACCTTGCTCGGCAAGCGCTACGGCGACGGCGACGAGACCGTCGAAGTGCTCTGCACCAAGGCCGGCGAGGGCAGCCTCGCCCTGGCCGGGGTTGCGATGGCGGTGAAGGTCACCAAGCCGCTGCCCGCCTCGGACTGAGCGACCACCGCCTGGAATTCGCGCCTACCCCCTCGGCCGCTGAGATGAACCTGATGATGCTGCTGGAGATGGCGGCCACCGCCATGGGCGACCGGGTGGCGGTGGGGCCGAGCGGCTCCGGTATCACTTGCGATGACCTGATGGGCCGGGCCGCCGGGCTTGCGGGACGCTTGCGGGCGTCGCGGTCCGAGCGCCTGCTGCTATGCGGCGAGCCCGGCGCGGTCCTTCCTGTCTCCCTGTTCGGTGCGGCCTGGGGCGGCGCTGCGTACGTGCCGGTCAACTACCGGCTCGGTGACGACGACCTGCGCGCGCTGGCCGAGCGGGCCTCGCCCGCGCTGGCGGTGGCCGACTCCGACGGCGCGGCCCGGCTGGCCGGTGTGGACGGTCTGGAGATCGTGGAGCGGGATGGCTTGCTGGCCGATCCCTCCGGCGGTGCTGAGACGGCCGACCCCGGCGACTGGCCCGCGGATCCCGACGCCACCGCGGTGCTGCTGTACACCAGCGGCACCTCAGGTCCGCCCAAGGCCGCGGTGCTGCGCCACCGGCACCTGGTGTCCTACGTGTTCAGCACCGTCGAGTTCGCGTCGGCCGGCCCCGACGAGGCCCACATCATGGCGGTGCCGCCCTACCACGTCGCCTCGGTGGCGGCCCAGCTCTCGCAGGTCTACTCCGGGCGCCGCATCGTGCCCCTGGCGAAGTTCGATCCTGAGGCCTGGATCGACCTGGTCCGCGACGAGGACGTCACCCACGCCATGCTCGTACCCACCATGCTGGCCCGCATCGTCGACGCCCTCGACCGCCGCGGCGAGACGCTAGAGACGGTCCGGTTCGTGTCCTACGGAGGGGGCAAGTCTCACCGGACCGTGGTGGAGCGGGCGCTGGAGGTGTTCCCGGCCGCGGGGTTCTCCCACGCCTACGGCCTGACCGAGACGAGTTCCACCGTGTGCGTGATGGGGCCCGACGACCACCGTCGGTGGGCCGCCTCCGACGATCCGGACGAGAGGGCCAGGCTCTCATCCGCGGGACGACCCCTCCCGGGAGTGGAGGTCTCAGTGCGCTCCCCCGACGGCACCACCGCAGGCACGGGTACGGCCGGCGAGATATGGGTCCGGGGCGAGCAGGTGGCCGGAGAGTACGCCGACGGCGGCTCGCAGCTCAATGAGGACGGCTGGTTCTGCACCCGCGACAGCGGGCACCTGGACGAGGCCGGCTACCTGTGGGTTCACGGACGCAACGACGACATCATCATCCGGGGCGGCGAGAACATGTCACCGGGCGAGATCGAGGACGCCCTGCTGACCCACCCGGCGGTCGTCGACGCGGCCGCCTTCGGCGTGCCCAGCCGGGAATGGGGCGAGGAGGTGGCCGTCTGCGTCGTGGCGCGCTCCCCTATCCCGACCGCGGACGATCTGCGGGAGCTGGTGCGGGCCCGGCTGCGGTCGAGCCGGGTGCCGGCCCGCATCGAGTTCGTTGACGACCTGCCCTACAACGACACCGGCAAGCTGCTGCGCCGCGAGCTGCGCAGCCGGCACGCTGCCGACCCGGGCTCCCAGGTCGACTAGCCATGCAGGGCGGGATCTGGCCGTTGGAGGAGGTCAGGGCCGCAATCGACTCGGTCGACTTCGACCGGCTGGCAGTGGACGGCATCGCCGCGGTGGCCGGCGCTCCCGCGGTGGTCGTGGACGTGGGCGACGATCCGGCCGACGACGTCGGCGCCGCGCTGGCCGCCCTCCCGGTGGTGGGAGTCGCGCTGGGCGCCGGCGGCCAGTCGTGGGATCTGGCCGTCGACGATCCGGGCCCGACCCTCACCGGGCTGCGGGCCAATCCGCAGGCCTCCGTCGTCGCCGCCCAGACGCTTCGACTCGGACCCCGGCTCAGCCAGGCCGACGCCCTTCTGGCCGAGAGCCTCGCCTACGCGACCCTCCAGGCCGGACCCGAACACGCCCGCTGGCTCGCGGGCCGGGGCCGCCGGACTCGCCGGGACCTCGACCAGCCCCGCATCGACGTGAGCGACGACGGCGACTCGGTGACGGTGACGCTGAACCGCCCCCGGCTGCTCAACCTTTTCGACGCGGCCATGCGGGACCAACTCGTCGACGTGCTCAAGGCGCTGGCCGCGGGCGCGGACGACCGTCCGGTGGTGATCACCGGAGCGGGCGGCAACTTCTGTGCCGGGGGCGACCCGGCCGAGTTCGGCACGGTGGACGACCCGGCCGCCGCGCACCTGATCCGCAGCCGTGCCAACGCGGCGCCGTGGGTGGCGGCCGTGGCCGGACATACGACGGCGCGGATCGACGGAGCCTGCGTGGGAGCCGGCATCGAGCTGGCCGCGTTCTGTGCCACCGTCACCGCCACCGAGCGAGCCCGGTTCCGGCTCCCGGAGCTGTCGATGGGTCTCATCTGCGGCGCGGGCGGCACGGTGAGCATCCCGGCCCGTATCGGCCGCCAGAGAACCCTGGAGTGGCTGCTGACCGACGCCGAGATCGGCGCGCTCGAGGCGCGGCGCTGGGGCCTGATCGACGACCTCGTCTAGCCAGCCTGCCCGGCTGGAGACCGCGGCTACTTGTGGACGAAGGTCTGCTCCAGCGGAGCCTGCTCGAAACCGGTCGGAGGCATCCCGGTGGTTGCGTAGAGGTACAGCGCAGTCTGGAAGACGGCGTTGAGGGCGGTCAGCACCACCATCACGACCGCCACCCAGGCCGCCGCGGCGATGATCCCAATGGCCATCAGCACGGTCCACCCCGACGCTATGAACAGGCCGGCCACCACCGCGGCCGGAATGATGAGAACGAAACCGAGCAGGCCGAAGCCGACACGGGCGGCGATGTTCTCGCCCCAAGTGTTGCGCAGCAGCGATGCCGAACGCTTCAGTCCCTCGATCGCGCCGACATTGTCGATAACGATGGCGGGCACAGTCAGGAAGGTCACCACCTCCCAGGCCATCTCCAGCATGTGGGTGACGATCCGTCCGAGCCAGCCGGCCCGATCCCGCAGAGCCTGAAGGACCAGCCCCACCGTGGTGGTGATGATCGCCCACGGAACCAGGCCACCGATGCGGGCGAACGCCCGGCCGATCGCGCTGCGCACCGTCGGGTCGCCCCCGGTGAGCCGCTCGTGGGCGCCCGCCACAAGCGCGCCATTGAAGAACACGGCGATCACGCCGAGGACCATCGCCGCCAGCACGTACACGACGATCATCGCCGGGTTGAACTCCATGGTGGTCTGGTCGTGCGTGGACTCAGTGGACAGCGTGACGAACGTCAGCCCGATCACAACCACGATCACCACCGCCGACGCCAGGAACGACAGCACCGGCATCCACAGCAGCTCCCGGTCCTTCTTCAGCACCGACCACGAGACCTTGGCCAGACTCCAGGTATTGCTCAGACGACCCATCGCTTCTCCCTGTGGTTGCTTCTGTCCCCGACGATCACGCTAGCGGCCCCGGCGCCAGCTACCGCGGCTCCCGCGGCAGGCCCAGAACCCGCTCCCCTATGATATTGCGTTGTATTTGGTTGCTTCCCCCGTAGATGGTGTGGGCCCGGGAGTAGAGGAAGGTGCGCTGCCAGCGGTCGAGCCGGTAGTCGCGCCCGCCCTGGCTCACATGGGCGCCGCCGCTGGAGTCGGCCACCATCGACGCCGCGCCCCGCACCCGCATCGCCAGCTCGCCCAGGCGGCGATGCCACGACGCCCAGTAAAGCTTGCCGATGGACTGCTCCGGCCCCGCGGGCGCGTCATGAGTGAGCGACGTGAGCAGCCGCAGCTGGTTGTAGCGCAGGATCTCCAGCTCGATGTGGCACTGCACCAGGTCCGAGCGCAGCACGTTGCAGTCGATGCGTCCAGATGCTCGGGCCTCGGCCACCAGAGCGTCTAACTCCTGGCGGAAGCTGGTCTGCTGGCCCAGGGTGCTCGCACCCCGCTCGAAGGCGAGAGTGCCCATGGCCACCTTCCAGCCGTTCCCCTCGCCGCCCACTACTAGGTCCTCGGCGGTCACGGCATCGTCGAAGAACGTCTCGTTGAACTCGACGCCGCCGGTGAGCTGGACGATCGGCCTTATCTCGATGCCGGGCTGGTCCATGGGCACCAGCAGGTAGCTGAGCCCGGCGTGGCGCTGCGACTCGGGTGTGCTGCGGGCCAGCACGAAGATCCAGTCGGCGTGCTGGGCCAGCGAGGTCCACACCTTCTGCCCGTTGATCACCCAGACATCGCCCTGGAGGGTCGCCCTGGTGGCGACGCCGGCCAGATCGCTGCCCGCGCCGGGCTCGGAGTAGCCCTGGCACCACAGCTCGGCGCCGGCCAGGATGGCAGGAACGAATCGGCGCTGCTGCTGCTCCGATCCGAAGGCCATGAGCGTGGGGCCGAGCAGCATCACACCCACGTTGGGAAGCCGCCCGGGCGCTCGGGCCTCGGTGTAGGTGTTGAAGAAGACGACCTGCTCGGACAGGGTGCAGCCCCGCCCGCCGATCCATTCCGGGAAGTCGAGGCCGAGCCAGCCTCCCGACGCGAGCTCGCGCTCCCAGGCGAGCTGCACCTCGACCGGCACGTCCTCCTGCCCGGTGAGGCCGCGGCCCCGGTACCGGGCGAACTCTCCGACCAGATGCTCCTCCAGCCAGGTGCGCACCTCGTCGGCGAAGCTGATCATCGCGGGATCGGACCGGAAGTCCATCCGCGCCGAGCGTACAATCGTCAGCGTGCCCGACCCCGGGGACGCTCCCCCGACCGAGGCCTCGACGCCTGGCCGTCCGGCCGTAAGCGGGTTGGCAGGCTTCCTTGCGGGAATGCTGGGCGCCGCGGTGGCGCTGGGCTTCGGTGAGTTGATTGAGGGCGTCAGCGAGACGATCCCGTCGCTGGTGATCGCGGTGGGCGAGGTGGTCACCGACTACACGCCGGGCTCGATCGTGTCGTTCAGCATCGAGAATCTGGGAGCCAGCCAGAAGACCGTCCTCACTGTGGGCATCGTCGTCGTGTCGCTGGCCGTATGCGGCCTGTTCGGGCGCCTCGCGGCCCGGAGCCGCCCCGTCGCCGCCATCGCGGGATTCGCGGTGTTCGGGCTGATCGGCGGCTGGGCCGCGGCCCGCAACCCGCTCAGTCCCGCGCTGGCCTCGTGGATCGTGGCCCTAGCGGCCGCTGCGCTGGGCGCGGCCGCGACCCTCTTCCTAGTCAGCCGGGCGTCTGTGGCCGTCGGGCAGGCCGCGGAGGCCGGCGGCTCCGATGAGGAGGAGGCGACCGGCCGGCGCGAGCGGGTCGGCACCCGCCGGTCCTTCTTCGCCTTCGCCTCGGGCGCGGCGGCAACCGCGCTCGGCCTGGTCGGGCTGGGGCGGGGTCTGCGGGGACCCTCGGCCGCAGAGCAGGCTCGCGAGATCTACGCGCTGCCGACGCGGACAACCCTGCCGGCGCCCGGCGCAACGGGTGGCGGCGCGACTACCGACCCCGATGCAGCGGTCGCAGTCCCGGAGGGAATCGAGATCCCTGAGGGCATAGAGATTCCCGAGGGCATAGAGATCCCCGAAGGCATAGAGATCCCCTCCGAAGACACCACCGGAGTGACCACCGATCAGGCGGGAACCGGCAGCGAGGCCGCATCGGACCCTGGCTCCAGTGAGACGGCCGCTCCGACGGTCACGGAGCCGAGCATCGACGGCACCCAGCAGGAGCAGGCCACTTCCACCACGCAGCCACCCGAGGAGGTCACCGCCACCACACAACCACCCGAGACCACAACCACCACACAGCCGCCCGAGACCACAACCACCACACAGCCACCCCCGGAGACCACCACCACCCGACCACCAAGGTCCTCGACATTGCCCCAGGTCGCCCACCTCGACACGCTCGACGAGGTGCCGGGCATCTCGCCCTACGTCACCCCCATCAGCCCGAGGAACGAGTTCTACCGCATCGACGTCGCTCTGACCGTCCCGCAGGTCGACCCCGACAACTGGCGCCTGCGCATCACCGGGCTGGTGGACAACCCCTACGAGCTCACCTACCAGGAGATCCGGGCCATGCCCCTGGCCGACTACGCGATCACGCTCTCGTGCGTGTCCAACCCGGTGGGGGGCGGCCTCGTCGACAACGCCGTGTGGACCGGCATCCCCCTCAACGTGCTGCTCCAGCGGGCCGGCGTGCAGCGGGGCGCCCAGCAGATCGTGGGGCGCTCGGTGGACGATTTCACGGCCGGGTTCCCGACCACCGCTGCCTACGACGGGCGCAACGCCATCCTCGCCATCGGCATGAACAACGAGCCCCTGCCGACACGGCACGGGTTCCCGGCCCGCATCGTCGTGGCCGGACTCTACGGCTACGTCTCGGCGGTCAAGTGGCTCGAGGAGATCCACCTGACAAGCTGGGAGGGATTCGACGGCTACTGGATCCCCCGGGGATGGTCCAAGAGGGGACCGATAAAGACCCAGAGCCGCATCGACGTCCCCAACAGGAACTCACGCCTCAAGGTGGGCGTCCCGACCTCGATAGCGGGCATCGCCTGGGCCCCGACCCGGGGGATCCGGCGGGTCGAGACGAAGATCGACGAGCAGGACTGGGTCCAGTGCGAGCTGGGCGAGGTTCTCAGCAACGAGACCTGGGTGCAATGGCGCCGCCCATGGACTCCCGACCGGCACGGCACCCACCTGATCCAGGTCCGAGCCACCGACGGCACCGGCACCACGCAGGGCCGTCACCGGGTTCACAGCAAGCCAAACGGCGCCGAGGGGTATCACAACGTCAGCGTCAACGTAAGCCGCTGAGTGTTAGCTGAAGCAATCTCGCGGGCGGCCGGCGAGTTCGGGTCGCGGGCCGCCTTCGTGACACCGTCGGGCGGGTCGTTGAGCTTCGAGCAGCTCGAACTCGCCGGGCGCGAGGCGGCAGCCGGGCTGCGGGAGCGGGGCCTCGGAGAAGGCTCGGTGGTGGGCCTGGTGCTGCCCTCCGACGTGGACTACGTGGCCGTCTATCTGGGCGCGGCCCGCATCGGCGCCGTCACCGCGGGCGTTAACCCGCTGCTGACCCGGGCCGAGGTGGCCGTATGCCTCGACGCCCTGGATGCCGACCTGGTGGTGGTCGATCCCCGACTCGCCCACTTGGTCGAGCCCGGCGCCGCCCCGCGCACCGAGATCCTGGAACCGGGCCCGGACGCGACTTCCGCCGGCGGTTCGATCCGCTCCCCTTCCTGGGGGTCGCAGCAGCCCGTACCGGCCGACGATGACGGCGAGCGACCGGTGTGCATCTGCTTCACGTCGGGTTCGACCGGCTCGCCGAAGGCGGTCTGGTTCGCCAACCGCCAGCTCCGGGCCGTCGCCGCCATCGACGCCGGCAGCGCCTGGGGCGGCGGCCACGGCATCTCGTCCACGCACTTCGCCCATGTGGGCTTCATGACCAAGCTGCCGTGGATGCTGGCCTGCGGCCGCACCACCCACCTGCTGGAGCGCTGGTCGGCCGGAGCGGCTCTGGAGCTCGTCGCCCGCCACCGGATGGCCGCGGTGAACGGCGTGGCCCCCCAGATCGCCTTGATGGTCAGGCACGAGCTGTCGAGGGAGCTTGACTTCTCGGCGGTGCGGGCGGTGGTGGCGGGCGGGGGGCCGTCGTCACCCGAACTGGTGAGAGCGGCCCGCGAGAGGTTCGGCGCCCCGTACTCGATCCGCTACTCGTCCACGGAGTCCGGGGGCGTGGGACTGGCCACCGCGCTCGACGCCGAGGACGACGAAGCCTGCCATTCGGTCGGCAGGCCCCGAGAAGGCGTGGAGGCCGAGATCCGGGACGCCGATGGGGTCCGGCTTGATGCTGGGGAGATAGGCGAGCTCTGGCTGCGCTCGCCTGCGGTGATGTCGGGCTACTGGCGAGACCCGGACGGCAGTGCCGAGGCGCTCGTCGACGGCTGGCTGCGAACCGGCGACCTGGCCACCGTCGACGGCCAGGGCCTGTACCGGCTGGCGGGGAGGACCGCCGAGATGTACATCCGCGGCGGCTACAACGTCTACCCGATCGAGGTCGAGGCCGTCCTCCAAGCTCACCCCGAAGTGGTCGAGGCGGTCGTGGTGGGGCTTCCCGACCCGGTGATGGGCGAGACCGGCCTGGCCGTGGTCGTGCCGAGAGACCGCGCCAACCCTCCGACGCTGGAGGACTTGCGGTCCTTCTGCTCGGCGTCGCTGGCCCGCTACAAGCTGCCCGAGGCGTTGGAGCTGGTCGATGCGCTGCCCCGCAACCCGTCGGGCAAGATCGACCGCCGCCGCCTCGTGTAGTCCCAGGGGCGCTCGGCTCGAACTCTCAGCGCCGGCGGCGGGACCGGGCTCTCGTCTCCTCGCGGATGCGCTGCTGCTCGATCTCATCGCGCAGCGCCAGGAAGCGCTCCACCCGGCGGGCGTCCATCTCGCCGCTCTCGACCGCGGCGCTCACCGCGCAGTCGGGCTCCGCTCCGTGGGCGCAGTCGGCGAACCGGCAGCGGCTGCCGTGGTTCTCGATGTCGCTGAACACCCGGCGCAGCGCCTCCTGGGCGTCGGTCAGGCCCAGGGCCCGCACGCCCGGAGTGTCGAGCACCATGCCGCCATCGCCGGGCAGCAGCACGAGCCGGCGGGCGATGGTGGTGTGCCTGCCCCGCCGGTCCGAGTACCGGACCGCGGCAGTGGCCGCCACCTCGGCGCCGGCCAGGGCGTTGACCAGGCTCGACTTCCCCGAACCGCTGGCCCCCACCAGCGCCAGGGTGTGGCCCGGGCCGAGCCTCGACCTCAGGTCGTCGATGCCTGCGCCGCTACGGACACTCAGCGTCAGCACGGTCACATCGCCGGCGACTGCTCTCACCGTGGACGCGGCCGCAGCCGCGTCGGTCGCCCGGTCGGCCTTCGTGAGCAGGATCACGATCCCGGCGCCGCTGTCACGGGCCATCACCAGCATGCGCTCGAACCGTCCCGGGGGCAGCGGCCGGTCGAGGCCGGCAACGATGCCCACGGTGTCGAAATTGGCCGCCAGCACCTGCTCGGCGTCACGCTCGGCCGGGTCCCGGCGGGTGAGGGCCGTTCGCCGCGGCAGGACGCGGCTCATCAGGGCCACGCCGTCCTGCCACCTCACTTGCACCCAGTCGCCGGTGACCGGCGCGACCTCGGCCTGGGCCCGCACCGAGTCCGAGCCGGCCCGGACCATCCCGTCAGCCGTGACCACATCGCACTCGCCCCGGTCCACCTGCACCACCCGGCCGACCAGCGCTCCGGCGTCGGCGGCGCCGGCCACATGGTTGCCATACCCCCAAAGGCGCAGGTCGCCGGCGCCGTCTGTCATACGTGGGTGAGGACCCGTGCCATCCGTCCACTATTGCCCATGGCTCTTACCAAAGAAAGGCGTACGATCTGAAATAACCAGGTCTGAGGCGGCGAAGAGGCAGGCAGTGACGAACGAAGAGACCACCACCACCTTGCAGGCGACATCCCCCGGCACGACGGGAGCACTGGCCGGCGCCGCCGGCGCGGCTGTCGGCCTGGGCTTCGGCGAGCTCATGGAAGGGGCGTTCGAGTCGATCCCGTCGCTGGTGGTGGCAGTCAGCGAGCTGCTCAGCGACTACACGCCGGGCGATGTGGTCCGGTTCAGCATCGCCAACTTCGGCGCCAGCCAGAAGACCCTCCTCACCGTGGGCATCGTCGTCGTCACGCTGGCCCTGGGCGGTGCGCTGGGGCGCTCGGCGGCCCGTGGCCAACTGCGGGTAACCCTGTCCGGGTTCGCTCTGTTCGGGCTGCTGGGCGGATGGGCTGCGGCCCGCAACCCGATCAGCCCCGCAGCCGGATCCTGGATCGTGGGGCTCGCGGCCGCCGTGCTGGCGGCGGCCGCCACCCTCGGTGTCGTCCGCCTGGCCGGCAGGCGGGCGGTCGCGGCCGCTCCCGAGGCCGCCGACCGGTCGGTGGTCACCGGGACCACCCGGCGGTCCTTCTTCTACGCGGCCGGAGCCGGCGCGGCCGCCCTGGCCATGGTGGGCGTCGGGCGGGGCTTGCGGGGCCAGTCGGCAGCGGAGCAGTTCCTCGAGGCCAACGCCCTGCGACCCTCCCCCACCACCGAGCCGCAGGCGGTGCCGGCGTCCACCACCACGACCGCGCCTCAGGAGGTTGCCGCGTCGACCACCACCACCACCACGGTCGCCCCGGAGCCGGCGGCACCGTCGGTTCAGGCGCAGCTGGCCACCCTCGACACCCTCGACGACGAGGTCGCCGGCATCTCCTCGTATGTGACGCCCAACGACGGCTTCTACCGGATCGACACCGCCTTCGGCCGGGTCCCCCAGGTCGACCCGGGCGACTGGAAGCTCCGGTTCACCGGGATGGTGGACAACCCCTACGAGATCACCTTCGACGAGATCCAGGCCATGGATCTCTCCGACTACGTCATCACCCTGTCGTGCGTGTCCAACGAGGTGGGCGGCAACCTGGTCGGCAACGCGGTGTGGACCGGGGTCCCGCTGTCGGTGCTGCTCGACCGGGCCGGGGTGCAGCCCGGCGCCGATCAGGTGGTGGGCCGCTCGGTGGACGACTGGACCGCAGGCTTCCCGACCGATGTGGTCTACGACGGCCGCAACGCCATCCTGGCCATCGGCATGAACGACGAGTTCCTGCCCACCCGTCACGGGTTCCCAGCCCGGCTGGTGGTGGCCGGCCTCTACGGCTATGTCTCCGCGGTCAAGTGGCTCGAGGAGATCAACCTCACCACCTGGGACGGCTTCGACGGCTACTGGGTGCCCCGGGGCTGGTCCAAGGAGGGGCCCATGAAGACCCAGAGCCGCATCGACGTGCCCTCCGCCGGCCGCGGCCTGACCGCCGGGCAGACCACCCCGATCGCCGGCATCGCCTGGGCGCCGACCCGGGGCATCGAGCAGGTCGAGGTCAACATCGACGGCGAGGGCTGGCTGCCCTGCCGGCTGGGCGAGGCCGTGGGCGACGAGAGTTGGGTGCAGTGGCACCGCGAGTGGACGCCCACCGCGGGCCGGCACCGGATCCAGGTGCGGGCCACCGACGGAGACGGCTTCACCCAGAGCGAGCGGGAGGTGCCGCCCGCCCCCAACGGCGCCGAGGGCTGGCACACCATCAACATCAACGTCGACACCTGATCAGAGGCACCAAGACCGGCGACGGGATGGTGGCTGAGGAGCATCCAAACGGTGCACCTGCGGCTCTCGTGCTGCGCTTGGTCGATTTTGTGTATTGTGCGGGGGTGGAGGCGTTATTGATATGACCGATCTCCAGGAGCGAGCCGCGCCCGTGGCGCCGACCGTGACCGAGTTCGTCTGCAACGGCTCGACGGTGCGGGTCGGCGACCATCCCCACCTGCTTGCCGCGCTGCGCGAGGAGCTGGGGCTGATCGCGGCCAAGGACGGCTGCTCCCCGTCGGGGCAGTGCGGCTGCTGCACGGTGCTGTTGAACGGCAAGGCCCGGGTGGCCTGCCAGATCCCCCTCAGCAAGGCCGAGGGCGCGGAGATCGTCACTCCCGAGGGCCTCAGCGACGAGGAGCGCCACCGCTACGCGGCCGCCTTCGGCGCGGCCGGCGCGGTCCAGTGCGGCTTCTGCACGCCCGGGATCGTGATGCGGGTCAAGGCCCTAATCGACAACAAGGGCGCCGCCCTCACCCGCGACCAGGCCTCCCGCCACCTCGGCGCCCACCTGTGCCGCTGCACCGGTTACCTGAAGATCCTCGACGCGGTGGAGATGCTGGCCACCGGCGCCGACGGTATGGCCGGCGGCACCGCGGTGGAGGTCGCCCGGGGCGTGGGATCCCGGGCCGCCCGCTACGAGTCGACCGAACTGGCCATGGGCGACAAGCTCTACATCGACGACATGACCGCGCCGGGGATGCTCCACGGCGCGGTGCACTTGGCCGAGCACGCCCGCGCCGACATCATCTCGATCGACACCAGCCGGGCCGCAGCCCAGCCCGGCGTGGTGGCCGTGTTCACCGGGGACGACGTTGTTGGCGACCTGCGCATCGGGCTGATCCACAAGGACTGGCCGGTGTTCATCCCGCCCGGCGGCCGCACCTCCTATCTGGGCGACATCCTGGCCTTGGTGGTGGCCGACAGCCGCGAGACCGCCCGCGGGGCCGCGACCCTCGTCGACGTGGTCTACGAGCCGCTGCCCCCCATCACCGACCCGGCCGCGGCCGTAGCCGACGGCGCCGAGGACGCGGTGTGGGGACTGGACGGGAACGTCCTGTCGGTGTCGACCTACGCCCGGGGCGGCGACGTGGAGGATGCGCTGACCGCGTCGGCCCACGTAGTGCGGGAGACGTTCCAGACCCAGCGCGTGGAGCAGGCCTTCCTGGAGCCCGAGTCAACCCTGGCCGTGCCCAAGGTCGTCGACGGCGAGCGCGGCCTGGACCTGTACTCCGGTGGCCAGGGCGTGTGGGACGACCGCGACCAGACCGCGGCCGTGCTCGGGATCGACAGCAGCCGCATCTGGGCCGAGCAGGTCGCCAACGGCGGAGCCTTCGGGGGCAAGGAAGACTGCTCCAACCAGACCCAGACCGCGCTGGCCGCCTGGCTGCTGGACCGGCCGGTCAAGACCACGTTCTCGCGCGAGGAGTCGCTGCTGGTGCACCCCAAGCGGCACCCGGTACGCATCGAGTTGGCCGTCGGGTGCGACGACGAGGGGAAGCTCACCGCGCTGCGGGCCCGGATGCTGGGTGACTCCGGACCGTACGCCTCGGTGGGCATGAAGGTCCTGGAGAGGGCCGCCGGCCACGCCTGCGGCCCCTACGCGGTGCCGGTGGTGGACGTCGAGGCGGTGGCGGCCCGCACCAACAACAGCGTGTGCGGCGCCTTCCGAGGCTTCGGGGCCAACCAGGCCCAGTTCGCCATGGAGGGCGCCATGGACCGGCTGGCCGACGCGGTCGGGATCAGCGGCTGGGAGATCCGGCGCCGCAACGCGGTGACCCCCGGCGCGGAGTGGGGTCCTGGCCAGATCATGGACGACGGCAGCCTGGGCGCGCTGGAGTGCCTGGACGCCATCAAGGACGCCTACGACGAGGCCATCGCGGCCGGCAAGGCCGTGGGCCTCGGCCTGGGGCTGAAGAACTCCGGGCTGGGCAACGGCTTCAAGGAGATCAGCCGGGCTGTGGTCCATTTCGTGCCCGACGCCGCCCACCCGGCCGGCACCCCGGCCGGACCCGACACCGTCGTCGAGGTGCGCCACTGCTGGACCGAGATGGGCCAGGGCGTGCACACCGTGGCCCTCCAGGTGGCGGTCGAGGAGCTCGGAGTGCGGCCCGAGACGGTGAAGGTCTACGTCGACACCAGCCGGGAGCTGGGCGCGGGCCAGACCACCGGCTCGCGGGGCACGCTGATGGGAGCCGGATCGGTGGCCGAGGCGTGCCGGGCCGCGCTGGCCGGGGGCTGCCTCACCGGCGTCGACTACGAGGGCGAGTACCGGGTGGACTGGACCAACAAGCTCAGCGACGGTCTTGAGCACCCGGTCATCCACTCCACGTTCGGCTACGCGGCCCAGATGGTGATCGCCGACCCGAAGACCGGCAAGGTGGAAAAGGTGGTGGCCGCCCACGACGTGGGCCGGGCCGTCAACCCGCTGCTGTGCGAGGGTCAGATCGAGGGCAGCGTCCACATGGGCCTGGGCTACGCACTGAGCGAGGACTTTCCTTGCGACGAGGAGGGCCGGCCCAAGTTCGACACCCTGCGGGGGCTGGACATAATCAGGGCCAAGGACATGCCGCCGGTGGACGTGATCCTGGTCGAGGCCCCCCAGCCCGACGCGCCCTACGGCATCAAGGGCGTCGGCGAGATCGGCCTGGTCCCGACCGCCGGCGCGGTGGCCGAGGCTATGCGCCAGGTGGACGGGCAATGGCGCACCCACCTGCCGATCAACACTCACCAACCTGTGACGCCCCGTTCGTGACCGGCCCAGCCACGGATCCTGAGACTGTTGGCGCGCCCGCGCACCCGGAGGCGGGCGCCCGCACCACTCCCGGCATGGTGTGCGCCCATCACCACCTGTACTCGGCGCTGGCCCGCGGGATGCCCGCGCCGCCCCGCACCCCGACCCAGTTCCTGGAGATCCTGGAACTGGTGTGGTGGCGCCTGGACCGGGCCCTCGACCTCGACATAATCGAGTGGTCGGCCAAGCTGGGCGCGCTTGAGGCCCTGGAGTCGGGCACGACCGCCATCATCGACCATCACGAGTCCCCCAACGCGATCGAGGGGTCCCTAGACGTGATCGCGGCGGCCTGCGCCGAGGTGGGGGTGCGGGTCGACTGCTGCTACGGCGTGACCGACCGGCACGGCTCGGCCGGCGCAGCCGCCGGACTGGCCGAGAACGACCGCTTCCTGCGGGCCGGGGGCCGGGGCCACGTGGGCGTCCACGCCGCCTTCACCTGCTCCGACGCCACACTCGAGGCGGCCGCCGGACTGGCCGCCGACCACCGCACCGGCGTGCACATCCACGTCTCGGAGGGAACCGCGGACATCGCCGCCGGGGCCCGCCTGGAGTCGCTGGCTCGCGACGACTGGCTGGTGATCCACGCCGTCCACCTCGACCGCGACCTCCCCGGCGTGATCGTGCACAACCCCCGCTCCAACATGAACAACGCGGTCGGCTACGCCCGGCCCGCGGCCCGGCCCAACCCGGTGGCGCTCGGCACCGACGGGATCGGCGCGGCCATGCTTGACGAGTTCCGGGTGGCTTACGTGCGCCTGCGCGAGGACGACGTGACCGCCACGCCCGAGACGGCCTGGAGCTGGCTGGAGACCGGGTGGAGGCTCTTCCCGGAGGCCCTCGAGGACACGGTGACGTGGTCCTATGACCGCATGGACCCGTGGTCGCTGGCCTTCACCACCGGTGTGCGGGCCGCCGAGGTAACCGTCGACGGCGAGGTTGTGCTGCGCGACGGCCGCGCCACCCGGGTGGACGCGGAGGAGATCAGGGCCAAAGCAGCCGAAGCGGCCGCCAGAATGTTCGCCAAGCTCGAAGAGATGCCCTGACAGATCCGAAATCAGTGCCGGCACCCTACGACGGCCGGAACGAGGAGGAGACATGACCCAGCCAGCAGCCCTCTACATCCAGGATGCCCACACCCTTGCGGAGTCGATGGAGCTGTCCCAGTACGCCGAGGAGAGGGGCTTCGACGCGGTGTGGCAGGCCGACTCCCGGCTGGTACGCGACGCGGTGGTGCCGATGGCGGCCATCGCCGCGGTCACCTCCACCATCAAGGTCGGCAGCGGCGTCGTGGACTGCTGGACCCGCAACCCGGCTCGGCTGGCCTCCACGTTCTCCACCCTTGACGACCTGGCCCCGGGCCGGATACTGCTGGGCATCGGCGCCTGGTGGGAGCCGCTGGCGTCGAAGGTGGGCGTGCGGAGGGTTCGCCCGCTCAAGGCGATGCGCGAGATCGTCGAGGCGTGCAGGGGCCTCCTCAACGACCAGACCGTCACCTACCAGGGCGAGTTCGTGCAGTTCGACGGGGTGGAGCTCGACTACGTCCAGCAGGAGCGCCGCCCCAAGGACGTCCCCATCTACGTTGGCGCGACCGGCGACAAGATGATGGCGCTCACCGGGGAGATCGCCGACGGCGTGGTGTTCAACTACCTGGTGTCGCCCCAGTACAACGCCCGTGCGATGGAGCATCTCGCCGCCGGCGCCGCCCGGGTAGGTCGCACCGTCAACGACCTCGACCGGCCCCAGCTGATCGTGTGCTCGATGGCCACCGGCGACTCCGAGGCCGAGCGGACCGAGGCGCTCGACGGTGGACGCATGCTGATCACCCAGTACCTGGGCCAGCAGCCCCACATCATGAAGGCCTCGGGCGTGTCACAGTCGCTGCTCGACGAGGTCGGCTCGGTGCTGACCTGGCCGGCCACCCTCGAACAGGTCGAGGAGGCCTCGAAGCTGGTGCCCGACGACGTGGTGCAGCTGCTCTGCGCGGCCGGCACCGCCGACGAATGCCGGGCCAAGGTGCGCCACTACATCGACAACGGCTGCACCACCCCGATCCTGTACCCGCTCGGGCCGGACGCCAAACAGATGATCGACGCATTCGCCGACTGGGACGGCACCTAACCCGCCACCCAAGGGCCCCATCCTCGAATTGGCAGCACAATGAGCGCTATGCGTGCAAGACGCTGCCAATTCCCGCCAGCGAGTTGACACAGTGACCGACCTGCTCGTCCGCAACGCCCGGCTCGTCGCGGCCACGGACGCTCAGCGCACCGAGATCGCGGGCGGATGGGTGGCCGTCACCGGCGGTCTCGTGTCGGGTGTGGGACCGGCCGGCACCGAGCCCGAGGGTGCGGCCCGCACCGTTGACGCCGCCGACTGCCTGGTGACACCGGGGCTCATCAACACCCACCACCACCTCTACCAGAACCTCACCCGGGCCTTCCGCCCGGCCCTCGACGGCAACCTGTTCGACTGGCTGCGGACCCTGTACCCGCTGTGGGCCCGCCTCGACGAGGAGGCTGCCTACGTCTCGGCCTGGGTTGGGCTGGCCGAGCTGGCTCTGAGCGGGTGCACCACCAGCACCGACCACCTCTATGTCCATCCCGCCGGAGGCGGCGACCTGATCTCGGCCGAGATCGCGGCGGCGTCCGACCTGGGGGTGCGCTTCCACCCCACCCGGGGGTCGATGTCGCTCAGCGAGAAGGACGGGGGCCTGCCCCCCGACTCCACCGTGCAGACCGACGACGTGATCCTGGCCGAGTCCGAGCGCCTGGTGGCCGCCCACCACGACCGGTCGCCCGACGCGATGGTGCGGGTCGCGCTGGCGCCGTGCTCGCCGTTCTCGGTGTCGACCGAGTTGATGACGGCCACCGCCGAGCTGGCTGAGCGCCTCGATGTGCGGCTGCACACCCACCTGGCCGAGGACATCGGCGAGGACGACTTCTGCCTGGAGACGTTCGGGATGCGGCCGGTGGACTACTTCGAGCACTGTGGGTGGGGCTCGGACCGTTCCTGGATCGCCCACTGCGTGCAACCCAACCCGGCCGAGATCTCACGTCTGGGACGCTGGGGCACCGGCGTGGCCCACTGCCCCAGCTCGAACATGATCCTGGGGGCGGGGCTTGCCCCGGTGCGGCAGCTGAGGGCCGCGGGGGTGCCGGTGGGACTGGGAGTGGACGGCTCAGCATCGGCCGATTCGGGATCGATGTGGACCGAGGCCCGCAACGCCATGCTGATGGCCCGCCTGCGCGACGGCCAGGCCGGCCGGGACGGGCTCTTCACGGCCCGCGAGGCGCTGGAGATGGCCACCCGGGGTGGGGCCGCGTGCCTGGGGCGGGCCGGGGAGATCGGCGAGCTGACGGTGGGGGCCTGCGGCGACATCGCGGTGTGGCCCCTCGACGGGATCGCCTTCGCGGGAGCCTGGTCGGACCCGATCGAGGCGTGGCTGCGATGCGGGCCGGTGTCGGCACGCCACACCATCGTCGCCGGCCGCCTCGTGGTGGAGGACGGCGAGCTGAGAGCCTCAGGCACCGAGCAGACGCTGCGCGACCACCGCCGCATCTCGGTAGCCATGCAATCGAATATCCCACCCGGAACCGGCGCGAGGTAGTAGTACTACGGCACCCGATCGCGAGCGAGGAGGACGGCGGGCGTGAACGACAACCCGGCACGCGAGGAGATGGACTGGACGCTCTACGGGCAGGGTGTTCGCGAGCTGGCCCAGATGGTCGCCGACGACGGGTATCGGCCCGACATGATCCTGGCCATCGCCCGGGGCGGGCTGTTCTGCGCAGGATCACTGGGCTACGCGCTGTCGGTCAAGAACGTGTACGTGATGAACTGCGAGTACTACACCGGCGTGGGCGAGCGCCTGGAGGTGCCGGTGGTTCTGCCGCCGCAGCTCGACCTGGTCGACCACCGCCAGTCCAAGGTCCTTATCGCCGACGATGTGGCCGACACCGGCCACACCCTCAAGCTGGTGCGGGACTACTGCCTCGACGAGGTGGCCGAGGTGCGCTCGGCGGTGCTGTACGAGAAGTCGCACTCGCTGGTCAATTGCGAGTACGTGTGGAGGCGTACCGACCTGTGGATCAACTTCCCGTGGTCCACCCTGCCGCCCGTTGTTGACCTCGCCGAGGCCGGCTTCCAGGTCCTCGACGCCTAGATCAGACGACCCGGCGCTTCTCGGGGAAGTGGCAGGCCACCCAGTGGCCTCCGCTGACCTCCTCAAGCGGCGGCTCGGTCACCCTGCACACTTCCTGGTCCCGGCCCACATGGCAGCGGGTGTGGAACCGGCATCCTGACGGAGGGTTCAGGGGGCTCGGGACGTCGCCCTCGAGCAGGATCCGCAGCCGGCCCCGCTCCTGCTCGGGATCGGGCACCGGCACCGCGGAGAGCAGGGCGTGGGTGTAGGGGTGCATCGACTCGTCGAAGAGCCTGTCGGTGGAGGTGCGCTCCACGATCTTGCCCAGGTACATCACCGCGATGTCGTCGCAGACGTGGCGCACGACGGCCAGGTCGTGGGCGATGAACAGGTAGGTGAGGCCCAGCTCGTCCTGCAGGTCGTCGAGCAGGTTTAGGACCTGGGCCTGAATCGACACGTCGAGAGCTGAGACCGGCTCGTCGAGCACGAGGAAGCCCGGGTCGAAGGCCAGCGCCCGGGCCACACCGATGCGCTGGCGCTGACCGCCGGAGAACTCGTGGGGATAGCGGTCCACGATCCTGGGGTCGAGCCCGACCAGGCGCAGCAGTCCGGCCACCCTGGTGTTCTGCTCGTTCTTGGACATCGAGGTGTGCACCACCAGCGGCTCCCGCAACGCCTGACCCACCGACATCCGGGGGTTCAGCGAGGCGAACGGGTCCTGGAAGACGATCTGCATGTCGCGGCGGAGGCGGCGCAGTTCACCCTTGTCGGCCGCCATGACGTCGATGCGTTCGGCCTCGCCGCCATCGATCCGGCGCTGCAGCACGACGTCCCCGGAGGTCGGCTCGATGAGCCGCAGGATGCAGCGGGCAGTGGTGGACTTGCCGCAGCCCGACTCCCCCACCAGACCCAGCGTCTTGCCGGTGCCGATGTCGAACGACACGCCGGCCACTGCCGAGACCTCGCCGCGCTCGCCGCCAAGCCAACCCCCGCCCACCTCGAAGGTCTTCACGAGGTGGCGCACCGACAGGCCCACGCCCCCGGATGCGCCGTTCGTGTTGCGCCCGCTCCCGGTGGCGCTCTGCCCGGCGCCGCCGACCGGCTTCGAGGGTGTCATGAGCCGCTGCCGCGGCCCTCAGGCGACCTGCCAGGTGGGGCGGGAGTGCAGCAGCTTGTGCAGATCGCCGGGGCCGGCCTTGGCCTGGGAGGCCGCGATCTGGGAGGTGACGGCCGAGCCGTACTCCGAGCGGTCCACGGCCCGGAACACCCCGACAGGGGTGGGCACGTCGTTGGTGTTGGCCAGCCGGCTCAGCGAGTACGCCACCGACGGGTCGGGGTCGGTCTCGTCGTGCACCACCAGGGCGTCGACGCCCACATCGGCCACCGTCACCACCCGGGCCCGGCCCTCCTCGATCACCACGCCGAACTCGCCGTCGGAGCCGAAACGCACTGGCTCGCCGTGCTTCAGGTCGATCAGCATTGAATCGCGGGCGTCGCGCTTGGTGAGGGCCGCGAAGGCGCCGTCGTTGAACACGTTGCAGTTCTGGTAGACCTCCACGAATGCCGCCCCGGGATGGTTGTGGGCCCGCCGGAACATCTCCTGCATGTGGCCCCGATCCATGTCGTGGGTGCGGGCCACGAACGAGGCCTCCGCGCCCAGGGCCAGCGACACCGCGTTGAAGGGCTGCTCCACCGAGCCGTGGGGCGTGGACTTGGTCACCTTGCCCCGCTCGCTGGTGGGTGAGTACTGGCCCTTGGTGAGCCCGTAGATCTGGTTGTTGAACAGCAGGATGTTGAGGTTCACGTTGCGACGCAGCGCGTGGATCAGGTGGTTGCCCCCGATCGACATCATGTCGCCGTCGCCACCAACCACCCACACGTGCAGGTCGCCCCGGGCCATGGCCAACCCGGTGGCCACCGCCGGGGAGCGGCCGTGGATGGCGTGCAAGCCGTAGGTGTTCATGTAGTACGGGAACCGGGCCGCGCAGCCGATCCCCGACACGAACACGGTGTCCTCTCGCCGCACGCCCATCTCCGGCATCAGCAGCTGCATGGCGGTGAGGATGGAGTAGTCGCCGCAGCCCGGGCACCACCGGACCTCCTGGTCGGTGGCCCAGTCCTTGCGGGTTGTCACAGGCACGTCGGTCATCGGGCAGCTCCCACGGTCTCGATCTCCCGGTAGAACGCCTCCGCCAGCTCGGCGGCGGTGAAGGGCTGGCCCGACACCTTGGTCACCGACTTGGCGTCGACGAGGTACTCGGCCCGCAGCATCCGGCACAGCTGGCCCATGTTCATCTCGGGCACGACGACCCGCTCGAACGACGAGAGCAGCTCGCCGAGATTGGCGGGCAGCGGGTTCAGATGGCGCAGATGGATGTGGGCCAGACGGTGGCCGGCCGCTTCGAGCCGCCGGCGGGCCCCGGTGATGGCGCCCCACGTCGATCCCCAGCCCACCACAGCCACATCCGCATCGGGATCGCCGATCACCTCGACCGGCGGGATGTGGTGGGCGATCAGCGCGATCCGCTCGGCCCGCAGCCGCACCATGGCTTGGTGGTTATCGGGCTCGTAGCTGATGTTGCCGCTGCCGTCCTCCTTCTCGATGCCTCCGATGCGGTGCATCAGATCGGGCGTGCCGGGGATGGCCCAGGGCCGCACCAGACGCTCGTCGCGCCGGAACGGCCAGAAGACGGCTTCGCCGTCGTCGTTGACGTGGTTGGGTCGCGAGGCGAACTCGATGTTTATGGAGCCGAGCTGCTCGACGTCTGGGATGCGCCAGGGCTCGCTGCTGTTGGCCAGGTAGCCGTCGGACATCAGGATCACCGGGGTGCGGTGCTCGACCGCGATGCGGACCGCCTCGATGGCCGCGAAGAAGCAGTCGGAGGGGCTCTGGGCCGAGACGATGGGCAGGGGCGCCTCGCCGTGGCGGCCGTACATGGCCATCAGCAGGTCGGCGGCCTCCGTCTTGGTGGGCAGGCCGGTGGACGGCCCGCCCCGCTGGATGTCGATCACCACCAGCGGCAGCTCGAGGCTGACGGCCAGACCCACGGTCTCGGCCTTGAGGGCCATGCCCGGACCCGAGGTGGTGGTGACGCCGATGTGGCCCCCGTAGGCGGCGCCCAGAGCCGCGCCCACCGCGGCGATCTCGTCCTCGGCCTGCAGCGTGCGGACCCCGAAATTCTTGTGGCGGGCGAGTTCGTGGAGGATGTCGCTGGCCGGCGTGATCGGGTACGACCCCAGGAACAGCGGTATCCCGGCCAGCTGGGAGGCGGCGATCAGCCCCCACGACAGCGCGGTGTTGCCGTTGATGTTGGTGTAGGTGCCGGGATCGAGCGCCGCAGGGGCGACCATGAGCCGGCTGGCGCCCAGTTCGGCGGTCTCGCCGAAGGCGTGGCCGGCCGCGAAGGCGGCCTTGTTAGCCGCGATGACGGTGTCACGCCCGGCGAACTTGCCGTCGATCCAGTCGACGGTGGGCTCGACCGGACGCGAGTAGAGCCAGGACACCAGCCCCAGCGCGAAGAAGTTCTTGGAGCGTTCGGCGTCCCGGGGCTTGACCCCCAGGTCCTGGCAGGCCCGCTTGGTGAGATCGGTCATCGGCGCGGTGACCACCGTGTAGCCGTCGAGGGTGCCGTCGGTGAGAGGGTCGGACTCGTAGCCGGCCTTGGACAGGTTGCGCTCGTTGAAGGCGTCGGAGTTGACGATCACGGTCCCGCCCGGCTGCAGCAGCGGCAGGTCGGACTTCAGCGCGGCCGGGTTCATGGCCACCAGAACCGTGGGGGCGTCGCCGGGAGTGGTGATGTCGTGGTCCGAGATGTGGACCTGGAACGACGAGACGCCGGCCAGTGTGCCGGCCGGGGCCCTGATCTCTGCCGGGAACTCCGGCAGCGTGGCCAGGTCGTTGCCGAACAGGGCGCTGGCCGAGGTGAACCGGTCGCCGGTGAGCTGCATCCCGTCGCCGGAGTCACCTGCGAAGCGAAGGACGATCCCGTCGGCCTTGCGGACCTCGCCGGCCCGCTGGGCAATATTGGTCACTGATGCTCCTTTGCGCCCGCGATTGGCGACCAGATGAATTGACCCGCGATGAGAGCCCGCCCTGTCCGGCCCGCGGCAGTCACCCTAGCCGGTATACCGTTCCGGCCGACGGCTTCCGGCTGCCTGATCTGCAGGTTCTGGTTCAATCCCCCAGGTGTCGGGTCCGCTCGGGGTCAGGCGACTGTGATGGAGGGGTCCAGGTACACGTCCTGGATGGCGTTGAGCAGCTCGACGCCGGAGGCCATGGGCCGCTGGAAGGCCTTGCGGCCCGAGATCAGGCCGGTGCCGCCGGCCCGCTTGTTGATCACCGCGGTGGCGACCGCCTCGGCCAGATCGCCGGCCCCTGAGGACGCTCCACCGCTGTTGATCAGCCCGACCCGGCCCATGTAGCAGTTGGCGACCTGGTACCGGCACAGGTCGATCGGGTGGTCGCTGGTCAGCTGGTCGTACACCAGGTCGTGGGTCTTGCCGAACCCGACGGCCCGGTAGCCGCCGTTGCTCTCGGGCAGCTTCTGCTTGATGATGTCGGCCTCGATGGTGACGCCCATGTGGTTGGCCTGCCCGGTGAGGTCGGCGGCGGCGTGGTAGTCGGTGCCGTCCACCTTGAACGCCGGGTTGCGCAGGTAGCACCACAGCACCGTGAACATGCCGAGCTCGTGGGCGGCCGCGAACGCCTCGGACACCTCGCCGATCTGACGCCGGGCGTTGTCGGATCCGAAGTAGATGGTGGCACCCACGCCGGCCGCGCCGAGATCCCAGGCCTGCTCGACCGAGCCGAACATCACCTGGTCGTAGGACTCCGGATAGCTCAGCAGCTCGTTGTGGTTGAGCTTTACGATGAACGGGATCCGGTGGGCGTAGCGGCGCGACGCCAACCCCAGCACGCCGAAGGTGGTGGCCACCGCGTTGCATCCCCCCTCGATGGCCAGCTCTACGATGCGCATCGGGTCGAAGTAGGCGGGGTTGGGCGCGAACGAGGCCGCGCCGGAATGCTCGATGCCCTGGTCGACGGGCAGGATCGACACGTAGCCGGTGCCGGCCAGCCGGCCGCTGCCGAACATCGACTGGATGCTGCGCAGCACCTGCGGCGAGCGGTCGCTGGCAACCAGGACACGGTCCACGAAATCGGGACCGGGCAGCGTGAGGGACTCGCGCTCGAAGGTCTTGCACTCGTGCTCGAGCAGTGAATCGGCGGCGTCGCCGAGCAGTGTGTGAATGTCCACGGGGGAACTCCTGATCAGTGGTGAGATGCGTGCGCTCGTGGCCCGCCCGGACCGCCCGCGCCCGCGCGGTCCAACCGTAGCGCCCCCGTTCAGCTAAGGGCGCGGACCCGTTCGGACACGTCGGCCAGGCGCGGGTCGTGGGTCTCGACCCAGCGGAACAGCTCCCGGGCCCGGGGTGAGCGACCGGCCTTCTCGTACAGGTCGGCCAGGGCGTAGGCACGCCGCAGGTGGTGGTCGCGGGGCCGCGACGGCAGCTTCCAGCCCTGCTCCAGCACCTTGATGGCTGCCGGCAGCTCTCCCCTGTCGGCCTTGGCGCCCGCCAGCACGAGACGCCCCTCGGTCACCAGTTCGGCCGACGGCGACGCGGCTCCCAGCTCGCGCCACAACGCCTCCACGTCGGCCCACCGGCCCAGGGCCCGGTGGCAGTCGGCCAGCACGGGATGCTGCTCCACCGATCCGCTCAACTCCCGGAAGTACTCGAGTTCGCCCATGGCCGCCTTGAAGCGGCCGAGGCGGTACAGCACCAATCCGTGGAGCTCCCGCACATCGGCCACGTCGGGGGCGTCCCGGACCAGCCGAGTCAGCAGCGGGAGGGCCTCCTTGAACCGCTCGGCCCGGAAGGCCTTGGCCGCGGACTCGAAACGCCGCACCGCGCTCCGGCCCCGTTCGGGGCCCAGGACGCGCCGCAGCTCTACGTGAGGATCGGTCGTGGCGTGCGGCGCCGACGGCAGCGGGACCCGCTGGCGAGGCCGCGGCGCCCGCGGTGACCCATCCGGCCTGCGGCGCGGGCGCGACATGGTCCGGAGCCTACCGGCGGCCCGGAACCGGGGTGCCGCAACCGATCCGGCCGGCACTCACGCCGATGAGGTCGAACGCCACGGCCCGTCCTCGTGGGCCTCGTCCCGCTACTACGCTGAGCGGCTGGGCTATGGATAGGTCGGTGACGTGACATCCAGCGGTGGCGGGCTGGACGAGTGCCGGGCAGCGATCGACCTGGCCAACTCCCATGATCCTCGCGACCATCACGGCGTGCCGCTCGCCCTCGCGCAGGGGCGGATGGCCGAGGAGTGGGTCGTGCGGCTGGCGCCACAGGCGACGGACGCTCTGAGGCTGGCAGCCCGGGCCCATCATCTCCGCCGCTGGGAACTACCCCGCTCCGACTACCCGGCGGGCCGGGCCGGCTACCTCCGGTGGCGGCGGGCGCAACGACAACGCCATGCCCGGGACCTGATCGCCATGGCTGACGACGCCGGCCTCGACGGCTCGGTCTCGGCCCGGGCCGCGGCGATCGTGTCCAAGAAGGGGCTGGGATCGGATCCCGAGGTCCAGACCTTCGAGGACGCCGTGAGCCTGACATTTCTCGAGACCCAGCTCGAGCCGGTGATCGCCCGTCTGGCCGACGACGCCAAGGCGGCCTCGATAGTGGCCAAGACGCTCGCCAAGATGAGCGACGCCGGCCGCGGGCAGGCGCAGGCTCTGGCTGCTTCCGGGCAGTTCGGCGATCGCAGCCGGCGGATCCTCACCGAGGCCATGGCGACGCTGCCGGCCTGAGAATGCCAGAAGGCCCCGCCGAGGTGAGCGGGGCCTTCTGATCAGCGAAATCCGGCGGCGTCCTACTCTCCCAGGGCGTCTCCACCCAAGTACCATCGG
>VXTM01000025.1 GCA_009837445.1 Acidimicrobiaceae bacterium | reverse complement strand
CCTCGAAGCCGACACTGTCACGACAACGTCCACGCCGCCCACAACCACCACCGCAACAACAACAACCACCACGACCACCACGCCACCCACAACAACGACACCGCCCCCGACCACGACCACCACACCGCCCCAAGACGACGAGCAGCCCGCAGACCCACCACCCGAAGATCCACCGCTCGTCTGGGCGGAGTTGCCTAGCGGCGACCAGCCGTTGTTCGAGACCGGTGACGAAGGCCCCGGTCGCCGCCTGGTGGCGATGTACGGCCATCCGTCGACAGGAGGTCTCGGTGTGTTGGGCGAGCAGGGTCCCGAGCGGGCCGTCGAGCGCCTTCGATCCATAGCCGAGAGCTACGGGGCCGACGGATCAGCGATCCTGCCCACCTTCGAGATCATCGCCACCATCGCCTCAGCCGGCCCCGGCGCTGACGGGGACTACTCGAGCATGACCGACCGCGAGGTAATCAGGCCCTGGATCGAGACGGCGGCCGCCAACGGCGTGTACGTAGTACTCGATCTTCAGCCCGGGCGATCGACCTTCCTATCGCAGGCCAGGTACTACGAGGAGTTCCTGCGCCTGCCCCATGTGGGGCTCGCACTCGATCCGGAGTGGAGGCTCAAGCCGGACGAGGTCCACCTGGAGCAGATCGGCACGGTCGATGCGGCAGAGATCAACCAGGTTGTGGACTGGCTGGCCAGCATCGTCAGGGAGGAAGACCTTCCCCAGAAACTGCTGATCGTTCACCAGTTCCGGATCTCCATGATCACCAACCGCGAGCAGATCGAGACACCCCCGGAGCTGGCCGTGCTGATCCACATGGACGGCCAGGGCTCCCTGTCCGCCAAGTACAACACCTGGAACCTACTGACCGGCCTGGCCGACGCCGACCGCTTCTACTGGGGGTGGAAGAACTTCTACGACGAGGACAGCCCGATGGCCAATCCGGAGCAAGTGCTGGCGCGGTCCCCCAACATCGTGTTCGTTTCATTCCAGTAGGCCGACGCCCTAGCTGACAGCAGGGTTCTCAGCCCTTGCTGCGGCTGCGACAAGCCGGTCGTCGGTGGAGATGATGGGCGCGTCCAGGCGCTCGGCCAACTCGACATAAAGAGCATCGACTAGCCGAAGGTCGCCGCGGCGACCCCAGGCCCCGGTGAGTAGCGGCCCGACTGGATGGCGTTGAATTCGAGCGTTCTGCACTCTCGGCAGCAGCGCCGGCACCACGGTGGCAGAAATGATGTCGGCGCGGCTGAGACGACCGAGCGCCGAGAGCACCTCGGCATCGAAGTGTGCCGGAGTGTGGAGCTGACCACCCAGCAGACGCAGGCGGATCGCGAGCGTCGGCGGAGCTCCCAGGAGCAGATCGACCATCGCTGACGCGTCGAGCACCAGCCTGTTGCCGTCCACAGTCGCTGATCGGCCCAGAACCAGCGCTCCGCTGTCAGAGGCCAAACTCGTCCTTGGCTGCCGTCACCGCCTGCTTCACTAGGTCATAGTCGATGTCAATCGGCTCAAGAGACGCGAGATCGTCCAGCCAGTCGTTGACAGCCCGAGCATCGAGTGCCCGCCTGATCGCGTTCTGGGCAAGGCCCGACACGTTGAGGTCGGCCGCCCGGGCCTGTTCCGCTAGTTCATCGGGCAAGTAGACGTTCACCCGTGCCATGCGCATACTATACACACAAGAGAGGTGGCGCTCAACCCAGGGCGCGGCAGCGATGAGGTCCGTCAGGTTCGATGCCCCATCAGACGTGGCAAGTACCTAAGCGAGGAGGCTGCGGAGCATCCAGGCTGTCTTCTCGTGGACCTGCATGCGCTGGGTGAGCAGGTCGGCTGAGGCCTCGTCGCCGGCCTGCTCGGTAGCGGCGAACACGGACCGGGCGGTGCGGACCACCGCTTCCTGGCCCGCGACCAAGCGGCGGATCATCTCGTTGGCGTCGGGCTGGTCGTCCTCTTCGGACACCGACGACAGCGAGGCGAACTCGCGGTAGCTGCCCGGTGCGGGCTCGCCCAGCGCCCGGATGCGCTCGGCGATCTGGTCGACGGCCAAGGCCAGTTCGGTGTACTGCTCCTCGAACATCAGGTGCAGCGTGTTGAACATCGGCCCCACCACGTTCCAGTGGTAGTTGTGTGTCTTCAGATAAAGGGTGTAGCTGTCGGCCAGCAGCCTCGACAGCCCCTCGGCGATGGCGACGCGGTCAGCCTCGTCGATACCGATGTCGATGGCTGGCGCCTGGCTAGCCCTGTCCACCTGAGGTCTCCTTCACGGACGCCTTGCCGGCGGAGATCCACGGCATCATGGCCCGGAGCTCCTTGCCCACGATCTCGACCGGGTGGTCGTGGCCGGCCGCCTCCAGGCGCAGGAAGTTGGCCCGGCCGCCGCGGCTCTCGGCCACCCACTCCTCCGCGAAGGAGCCGTCCTGCACCTCGGCCAGGATGCGCTGCATCTCGGCCCGTACGGCGTCGTTGACGATGCGGGGACCCCGGGTCAGGTCGCCGTACTCGGCGGTGTCCGACACCGAGTAGCGCATCCCCGCGATGCCCTCCTCGTACATGAGGTCCACGATCAGCTTCAGCTCGTGCAGGCACTCGAAGTAGCAGATCTCGGGCTGGTAGCCGGCATCGACCAGCGTCTCGAAGGCGGCCTGCACCAGCGCGGTGGTGCCCCCGCACAGCACCGCCTGCTCCCCGAACAGATCGGTCTCGGTCTCCTCGGTGAAGGTGGTCTCGATTACCCCGGCCCGGGCCCCGCCGATGGCGTCGGCATAGGCCAGCGCCAGCGGCAGCGCCGAGCCCGACGCGTCCTGCTCTATCGCCACCAGGCACGGCACACCGCCGCCCTCGACGTAGGTGCGCCGCACGAGGTGGCCGGGCCCCTTGGGGGCCACCATGCACACGTCCACCGACTCCGGCGGGGAGATCAGACCGAAGCGGATGTTGAAGCCGTGGGCGAAGAACAGCGCCTCGCCCGGCTCGAGGTTCGGCTCGACATGCTCGGCGTAGATGGCGCCCATCTCGGTGTCGGGCATGAGCATCATCGTGACGTCGGCCTCAGCCACGGCCTCGGCGATGGAGCGGACCTCGAGCCCGGCCTCGCGGGCCTTGGCAGCCGACGAGGAGCCGCCGCGCAGGCCCACCCGCACGTCGATGCCCGAGTCCTTCAGGTTGAGGGCGTGCGAATGGCCCTGGGATCCGTAGCCGAGCACGGCCACCTTGCGGCCGGCGAGGGCCGAGCGGTCCACGTCCTGCTCGTAGTAGATGTTCGCCACGAGAGCCTCTCCTTGTGTTGGTAGGGATGGGGGGGTGTTCGGGATTGACGGTACAGATCAGGAGCCCAGCGAGGGCAGGGCGACCCGGCCGGTTCGCTGAAGCTGGACGATCCCGAAGGCTCGCAACCGCTCCTCGAACTCGTCGAGGCGAGCGGGGCGGGCCGCCAGCGACATCATCATCTGCGACTGGTCGGCGTCGAGCACGTAAGCCCGGAAGTCGTCGACCAGCTCGAGCAGCTCGTGGCGGCGCCCGCCGGCCCCGTCCACGGCCACCGTCACCAGCATCAGCTCCCGCTCGACCGACTCCGTCGGCTTCAACTCGCTGATCTCCACAACGTTGATGAGCTTGTCGAGCTGCTTGACCACCTGCTCCAGCGACGACGAGGCGACGTCCACGGTGAACGTGATGCGGCTGAAGCGCTCGTCGGCGGTGGGGGCGACCGCCAGCGACTCGATGTTGAAGCCTCGCCGGGCGAACAGCGACGCCACCCGGGCCAGCACGCCCGGCTTGTTCTCCACGGTGGTGACGATCGTGTGGAACCGGTCGGCCGGCGCAGCATGGCCGCCAGCAGGGGCCGCGGCGGTCATCGCTGCGAGGGGTCGACGACGATGTCGGAGTTGGACTGGCCGGCGGGGACCATCGGGAAGACGTTCTCGCCCGCGGAGCTGCGGAACTCCAGCACCACCGGGCGGTCGTCGATCTCGTTGGCCTTGGCGATGGCCGGAGCCACCTCCTCGGGGGACTCCACCCGCAGGGCGACACAGCCCATGGCCTCGGCCCACTTCACGTAGTCGGGGATCTCATAGGAGAGGTAGACCTCGCTGTACCGCTCCTCGTAGAACATCTCCTGCCACTGGCGGACCATGCCCAGGTATGCGTTGTTGAACAGGGCCACCTTGATGGGGATGCGCTCCATCGACGCGGTGACCAGCTCCTGGGCGGTCATCTGGAAGCACCCGTCGCCGTCGACGGCCCACACCATCCGGTCCGGCATCCCGACCTTGGCCCCGATCGCTGCCGGGACCGAGAAGCCCATCGTGCCCAGACCGCCGGAGTTGATCCAGGTGTAGGGGTGGTCGAAGCGCCAGTACTGGCTGGCCCACATCTGATGCTGGCCCACTCCGGAGGTGACGATGGTGTCGTCGGGCGTGGAGTCGCGCAGGACCTCCAGCACGTACTGGGGCTTGAGCAGCTCGCCCGGCTCGGACTGCTCGTACACCAGCGGGTAGCGCTCCTGCCAGCCGCTGATCGTCGAGCGCCAGACCCGTCGGTCGGGCTGGGCCCCGGCGCCGCCGCAGGCTCGCACAGCCTCGACCAGCTCGGCGATCACCAGCTTGCAGTCGCCCCGGATGGCCACGTCGGGCACCCGCACCTTGCCCAGCTCAGCCGCGTCGATGTCCACATGGATCACCTTGGCGTCGGGTGCGAAGCCGTCGAGGCGCCCGGTGACCCGGTCGTCGAAGCGAGCCCCGAGCGCGATGAGCAGGTCCGAGCGCTGCATGGCGGTGACCGCGGTGTAGTTGCCGTGCATGCCGGGCATCCCCAGGCACAGCTCGTGGCTGTCGGGGAAGCATCCCCGGGCCATGAGGGTGGTGACCACCGGCACGTCGATCAGCTCGGCCAGGGCGAGCAGCTCGGCCGCGGCCCGCGCCTTGAGGATCCCGCCGCCGGCGTAGAGGACGGGACGCTCGGCCTTGCAGATCAGCTCGGCCGCGGCCCGCACCAACTCGGGATCGCCGGCCGTGGCCGGGCGGTACCCCGGCAGTTCCATGATGTCGTCGGTGGGCTCGTACCAGGTCATGGCCGAGCGCGGGTTGCGGGGATCGACGATGTCCTTGGGGATGTCCACCAGCACCGGGCCGGGCCGCCCGGTGGTGGCGATGTGGAAGGCCTCGTGGATGATGCGAGGGATGTCCTGGGCCTCGGTGACCAGGAAGTTGTGCTTGGTGACCGCCATGGTGATACCGGTGGTGTCGCACTCCTGGAAGGCGTCGGTGCCGATGGCGGCGTAGGGGACCTGGCCGGTGATGCACACCAACGGGACCGAGTCCATGTAGGCGTCGCACAGCGCAGTCACCACGTTGGTGGCACCGGGCCCCGAGGTGATCATCACCACGCCGGGGCGCCCCGTGGCGTGGGCGTAGCCCTCGGCCATGTGGCCGGCGCCCTGCTCGTGACGCACCAGGATGTGGCGTACCGGCGACTCGATGATCGGGTCGTACACCGGGAGGATGGCGCCGCCGGGCAGCCCGAACACCACTTCGGTGCCCTCGCACTCGAGGGCTTTGACGAGGGCTTGTCCGCCGTTCATTTCCATGATCGGGCCTCCGGGGCGGTTGCTGGGGTTCGGTCGAGGGAAGCGGGCCGCACGCGAAACGACCTCCCGGGGGGAGGTCTTGCGCACGTTCGGATGGGGTTGCGAGCGCGCGCTGTCAGCCAGGTACTACCACGGGCAGGACAGCGTCGTTCACGGCGCCAATTATGGCCGCTGAATCGGCTGGCGACAACTGGGACACAGCTACTCGAGGCCGAGCAGGGCCAGCACCGCGGGGCCGAGCACCTCGGCCGCGAAGACCTCGGCCCGGTCGTAGTCGAGGTGCATGCCGTCGGAGCGGCCGAAGGCGCCGTCGTAGCCGTAGTTGTCCAGCACCGCGGCGGTGTCGATCAGCCCTACCGGCTGGGGGACGCCTGCCGTGTTGAACTCCTCGACCAGCCCCCGCAGGAGCATGTTGTAGGCCTCGGCCCGGTCGGGGCTGGTCTGGGGCTGGTCGGAGGTGGTCCGGTCGTAGCTGGGGAGCAGCACCGGCGCGGTGGTGAACATCACCCGGGCCCCGACTCCCCGGGCCTTGGCCACCAGGCGCCGGTATGAGTCGGCCACGTCGGCGGCCAGAGCGGGGTCGAGGATCGACACCCACTCGCCGTCGGCGCTCAGGTGGTCGAACAGCACCGCGCCGTGGTCGACGACCAGCACGGCGTCCGAGCCGTCCTGGATGAAGTCGTCGCGGCACGCCCGGTCCTCCAGGAATCCCATGGGACTGGCCTCGTCGTCGATATTGCCCCGCAGGTAGCGCCAGCCGCTGCCGGCGGTGCCCGCGGGCGAGCAGCCGATCCGGGAATGGTCCACCACGGCCATCAGCCGGCTGGCGCTGCCCCACTCGCGCAGCCCGTCAGCGATGTAGAGCGCGGCCGAGTCGCCGAGAACGGTGACGATGGGCACCGTGAAGGTGGTCTCGGGCTGCGGTGGCGCCGTGGTTGACGTGGTGGTCACCGGGCCGGTGTCGCCGTCGGTCGCCTCGACGAAGCCGCTCTCAGCATCCATGACGGTCGGCTCGGCGGCCGGGAGCGTCTCGGAGTCCTCGATCCCGTCCTCCGGCGGTGACTCCGCGGCCGGTGGCTGGGTGTCGGTCGGCGATGTCGAGATCTCCGATGAGGTTGTCCCAGCGAGTGTCTCCGGGGACTCGGAGGGTCGCTCTACTGTGGTTGACGGCGCAGCCGCCGTCGTCGTCGGCGCGAGATCCGCTGCCGTGGATTCAGGAACCGAGCCCGGGGTGCCGTCCTCGGCCGGCGCGGCGCCCGATTGGTCCTGCTCGGCGAGCCACGCTGGCAACTCGTCGGCGCCCTCGGCCCGCTCTGCTATGCCGCGCTCCGGCGTGGAGGCGGCTGCAGCCACCGCGGCCACCGTCACCACCACGGCCGCGGCTGCGGCCAGCAACGGTATGGCGAGCCGGCCGGTGCCGCGGCGCACCGGCATTTCCAGCAGATGGAACGACGCCTCGGCGAGTCCCAGAGTGACCACGATGACCACGACCGGGTGCCATTCGGTCAGCTCGATCACCGGCCAGTGGAACAGGTAGATGGCATAGGAGCGCAGACCCAGCCAGCGCAGCGGCGCCCACGACATGAACCGGGCCGGCCAGCCGTCCCGCACCGCGGCGATCACCAGCACCACCCAGCACAGCGCCATCAACTGGGGACCGCCCCGGAACACGAGACCTTCGTCGGGTCCGAGACGCAACACCGACACCACGGTGAGCGCAGCCGCGACCGCCAGCAGCACAGCCCAGGCAATCCGTGACGAGCGTGGCAGGTCTGCAGGAGGCTGGAACAGGCGGCGCACCGCGCCGTAGCGGGCCTGGGCCACGGCCAGACCCGCGCCCGCCGCGATCTCCAACGCCCGCACCGGGGTGGCCACGTAGGCGTCGGTCGATCCCCACCACAGCCACACGCCGGCCAGACCGATGGCCGCCATCGCGGCCACCACCCGCCCGGGCCGGCGGGTCAGCGCCACCGCGGCCGGGAAGACCAGGTAGAACTGCTCCTCGATCGCCAGGGACCAGAAATGGGCCAGCGGTTCCGGTGCGGCCTCGAAGATCACTGCGTAGCCCGCCTCGTCGAGGGAGGCGTGCCAGTTGAACACGTTCAGCGCCGCGGTCAGCGAGTCGATGCCGATGGTGCGCAACGGCTGGTCGTCCAACAGCGCGGTCAGCGCCAGCGTGGCCGCGATCGTCACCAGAGCAGCCGGCAGCAGCCGGCGGACCCGCCGGGCCATGAACCGCCCCAGCCGCAGCCGACCGGTGTTGGTGACCTCCTTATCGAGCAACCCCGCGATCAGGTAGCCCGACAGCGTGAAGAACAGCCCCACCCCCAGCCAGCCGCCCCGCACCAGATCGGGCCACAGGTGGAAGGCGAGCACCCACGCCACCGCCAGGCCCCGGAGGCCGTCAAGGCCCGGCAGGCGTGAAGCGGCGCGGGACGGCGCACCGGATGAAGCCGCCTCCGAGGGCGCCGACACGCTCATGTCAGGTTGCACGTTCTAGGTTTCTGCGCCGTGCGCTCATCGCTCCGAGACTACTTATGCCGCCCCCGGGGCATGACCGCCGGAATCCGACCGTCATGCGGCTGAGCCTGACCTCTGACGACCGGGAGATCTGGCGGCTGGCGTGGCCCGCGCTGGGAGCGCTGGTGGCCGAGCCGCTGTACGTGCTGGCCGACACCGCCATCGTGGGCCGCATCGGCACGCCGCAGTTGGGCGGCCTGGCGCTGGCCGCGTCGATCCTGCTGACCGCCCACGCCATGTTCATATTCCTGGCCTACGGGACCACCGCGGCGGTGGCCCGGCTGCTGGGTGCCGGCGAGCACCGCCGGGCTGCCCATCAGGCGGTTCAGAGCATCTGGCTGGCGCTGGCCGCCGGAGTCGTCCTGGCTGCGGCCGGCCTGCTGCTGTCGTCCTGGCTGGTGGACGCGCTGGGCGGGGACGACCCCGCGGTGCGCCACAACGCGCTCGTCTACCTGAGGATCTCCCTGTTCGGGCTGCCGGCCATGCTCGTGATGCTGGCCGGGGTGGGCTACCTGCGCGGTGTGCAGGACACCAAGCGGCCCTTCGCGGTGGCGTTGGGGTCGGCCGTCGGGAACTTCGTTCTCGAGGTGGTGCTGGTATACGGCTTCGACCAGGGGATCGGCGCGTCGGCGTTGTCGACGGTGGTGGCCCAGGCCGCGGCTGCGGCCGTCTTCGTCTGGTGGATCCGGCAAGCGGTAGCCCGCCACGGTGTGGGCCTGCGGCCGGATCCGGCTGTTATCCGGCGCTTGGCCATCGCCGGCTGGGACCTTCTGATCCGTACGTCCGCCCTGAGAGCGAGCCTCACCGTCACGGTGGCGATGGCCGCCCGGATCGGCACCGACGACCTGGCTGCTCACCAGATCGTGTTCGAGGTCTGGACGGTTCTGGCCCTAGTGCTCGACGCGGTGGCCATCGCCGGGCAGGCCCTGATCGGGCTGGCCCTGGGTGCGAGCCAGCCCGACCGGGCCAGGGCGCTGGGACGACGCATGATCGGCTGGGGCGTGGCCTCCGGCGTGCTGACGGGAGCGGTGGTGCTGGCCGTCTCCGGTGTGCTGCCCCATGTGTTCACCGAGGATGCCGCCGTGGTTTCGCTGGCCGCCTTCCTGCTGCTGCATGTCGGCTTCTCCCAGCCCGCCGCAGGGGTCGTGTTCGCTCTGGATGGCGTGCTAATCGGCGCCGGCGACCTGCGCTTCCTGGCCGTGTCCATGGTCGGCGCCGGCGTGGTTCTGGTGGGCGGCGGGCTGCTGGTCGTGGCGGCCGGGGCGGGGATCGGTTGGCTCTGGGCTGCGCTCCACGCCTGGATGGCGACCCGCCTGGGCCTGATGCTGTGGCGCTTCGCCAGCACCCGCTGGCAGGTCACCGGCGCCGACCGCTAAAACAGTTCCGCCCTCCCACGCAGCAGGCGGTTGACGGCGCCGCCGTCGGCCTGACCGCGGGTGGCCCGCATCACCTGGCCGATGAAGAATCCGGACAGCTTCTTGCGGGCGGCGTCGTCTCCGGAGCAGAACCGCTGCCATTCTTCGGGATTGCCGGCGATCACCTGGTCGACGGTGGCGGCCAGGTCGTCGCCGGCCATGGCCTGGAAGCCGCGACGCTCGGCGATGGCGGCCGGATCATCACCGGCCTCCACCATCTCGGCCAGCACCTGCTTGGCCTGGGTGGCGGTGATCTGCCCGGAGGTCTCCAACCCGATCAGCGCGGCCAGGCCGTCCGGCGTGACCTTGGACCAGTCGTCGACGGCCAGATCGTTGCACACCCTGGTCGCGGTCAGGCCCGGGTCGGCCCCGACTTCGACCGCGGCGCGAACGAGTGCGTCCTGGTCCCGCTCCACCAGAAGGGCCGACTCCTCCGCCGAAACGGCTCCAACGCCCGCGGCCAGGAGCCCGGCCCGGCGGGCCGCCGGCAGTACGGGCAGCGCGGCGTCTATGGCTGCGACCTGATCGGCCGAAGGCGCAAGCGGCACCAGATCGGGATCCTGGAAGTAGCGGTAGTCCTCGGCGTCCTCCTTGGAGCGCCCCGGCGTGGTGCGCCCCTGGGCCTCGTCCCAGTGCCGGGTCTCCTGGCGGGGCCGCTCCCCGCCCGACCACAGATCCACGTGGCGGTCAGCCTCGAAGGCGATGGCCCGGCCCAGCGAGCGCAGCGAGCTCAGGTTCTTGATCTCGCAGCGGGTCCGCAGCTCGTTGGAGCCGACCGGGCGCACCGACACGTTGGCGTCCACCCGCATGGAGCCCTCCTCCATCCGGGCGTCGGACACGCCGATGGCGAGCAGGATGGCCCGCAGCTCCCGCACGTAGGTCCGGGCCTGCTCGGCGGTGCGGATGTCGGGGCGGCTGACGATCTCCACCAGCGGCACGCCGGCCCGGTTGTAGTCCACCAGCGCGTAGTCGGCGTCGTGGATGCGCCCACCGGTGCCCACGTGGGTGGTCTTGCCGGTGTCCTCCTCAATGTGGGCCCGCTCGATTCCCACCACATGGCCGTCGGGCAGCTCCAGACAGCCGTCGGTGTTGGTGGGCTGGTCGTACTGGGAGATCTGGTAGTCCTTGGGCATGTCGGGGTAGAAGTAGTTCTTGCGGGCGAACACCGCCGGGCGCACCTCGCATCCGAGGGCCCGTCCCAGACGCATGGCGAAGTCGACCGCAGCCGCGTTGACCACCGGTAGCGAGCCGGGCAGCCCCAGGCACACCGGGCACACGTTGGTGTTGGGCTCGTCACCGAAGCGGTTGGCGCAGCCACAGAACAGCTTGGTGGCCGTGCTCAGCTCGACGTGGACCTCGAGGCCCACCACCAGCTCCCAGCCGTCGGCAAGAGTTCCCTCGCGCTCGGGTGTTCCGCTCACGGTGTGCTCCCGTCGCCGGGCGCGGTCCGCTCCAGCGCGGCCGCGACCCGGAAGATCAACCGCTCCGACAGGGCCGGGCCCATGACCTGCACGCCGACGGGGAGGCCGTCGTCGCCACTGCCGAAGGGCACCGATATCGCCGGGTGGCCGGTGAGGTTGGACGGGATGGTGCACACGTCGTTGAGGTACATCAGCAGCGGGTCGGAGGTCTTGGCCCCCAGCTCGAACGCGGTCGTCGGCGCGGTCGGGCAGAGCAGAACGTCGACGTCCTCGTAGACGGCTGCGAACTCCTGCAGCATGAGGGTGCGCGCCCGCAGCGCCTTGCCGTAGAAGGCGTCGTAGTAGCCGGCGGACAGCGCGTAGGTGCCGAGCATGATCCTTCGCTTGACCTCTGCTCCGAAGCCGGCCGTGCGAGTGTTGACGTTCATCTCGGCGGCGTTGGCCGCGTCGACCCGCAGCCCGTAGCGCACACCGTCGTACCTGGCCAGGTTGCTGGAGGCCTCGGCCGGGGCGATCAGGTAGTAGGCCGACAGTCCCAGCACCGCGGACGGCACCGACACCGTCCGTACTTCGGCGCCGGCCTGCTCCAGTGCCCCGGCGGCGTCCTGCACCCGCGACAGCACGTCGCCGGCGACTCCCTCGACGCCGCTCGCCGGGGACCCGTTCGTGCCGTTGCGGTGAGCCTCCTGCCGCCCGCCTCCGCAGAGCTCGGCGACCACCCCGACCCTCAGGCCCTCGACCCCGTCGGTGAGCGCATCCCCCACCGGCTCCGGCGGCTGGTCGATCGAGGTCGAGTCGAGCGGGTCGTGGCCGGCGATGGCCTCGTAGCAGGCGGCCGCGTCGGCCACGGTGGCCCCGAACGGTCCGATCTGGTCGAGCGAGGACGCGAAGGCGACCAGGCCGTAGCGCGACACCCGCCCGTAGGTGGGCTTCATCCCCACCACACCGCACAGCGCGGCGGGCTGGCGGATGGAGCCGCCGGTGTCGGACCCGAGGGCCAACGCGGCGAAGCCAGCCGCCACCGCCGCGGCCGAGCCGCCGCTGGAGCCTCCGGGCACCCGGCTGGTGTCGTGGGGGTTGCGGGTCGGGCCGAAGGCGGAGTTCTCGGTGGAGGAGCCCATGGCGAACTCGTCGAGGTTGGTCTTGCCGACGATCACCGCTCCCACGGCCCTCAGGCGGTCAACGACGGTGGCGCTGTACGGGGGCCGCCAGCCCTCGAGCATCCGTGACGAGCAGGTGGTGGGTATGCCCCGGGTGCAGAGGTTGTCCTTGAGGGCCACCGGCACCCCCGCCAAGGGCCCTACCGGCTCACCCCGGCCCAGTGCGGCGTCGACGCGGTCGGCGTCGGCGAGAGCCTGCTCGGCCAGCACCAGGTTGAAGGCCCCTATCCCGCCGTCGCCCTCGCTGATGCGTTCCAGGTAGTCCTCGGCCACCGAGCGCGCGGTGCGTTCCCCCGAGGCCACCGCCGCCGCGACCCCCAGCGCGGTCACGGCGTCTCTCCCAGCATCGGAACCGGCCCGCACCAGCCTCCGCCGCTCACGGCGCCTCTCCCAGGATCGGTGGCACCCGGAACTGGCCCTCGGCCACCGACGGCGCCTGGGCGAGGACCTCGTCGCGTTCCAGCGAGGGCCTCACCTCATCGGCTCTGGTCACGTCGGTGAGCGGCTGAGGATGGGAGGTGGGCTCGATGCCGGAGACGTCCAGCGCCTCCACGTCGGCCGCATGGTCAAGCACGGCCGACAGCTGCGCGGCGAGTTCGTCGAGTTCGTCGTCGCTGAAGCGCAGGCGGGCCAGCCGGGCTACGTGGGCGGCCTCGTCTCGGCTGATTCGACCGGACACTCGGGCAATATAGCCGGAGCGCTACCCGGCCTCGGACGGGCCGTCCGACACCAGCAGGTCTACCTCGGCCCCCACTTCCAGTTCGTAGACGCCCTGCTCCACGTCGAGGCCGACTACCAGTCCGGGCGGCACGACGGCATCGTTGACGAGCGTCTCCCCCGATGGGTCCAGACCCAGCGCCTCCAGCTCGTCGGTGGCCTCCTCGAGCGACATGCCGTAGAGGAAGCGCAGGTCAGACACCGGTATCAGCGGTTCACCCAACGACACGAACAGGTCCAGAGTGGCGCCCTCGTCCAGGGGGGCACCCGCCGGTGGCTCGGTACGCACCACCCGTCCGCGGCTGGTGCCGGGCTCGCGCACCAGTATCTCGTTGACCTGCCAGCCCAGGTCGGCCGCAACGGACGTCGCGGCGCCGAGCGTCTGGCCTTCCAGTTCAGGCACCGCGGGGTTGTCGGTGCCTCTCAGGAACAAGGCCCACACCCCAGCTGCAGCCCCGCCGAGGACCAGGATCGCGGCAAGGACGATTCCCGGCCAGCGCCGACGGGGAGCGTCGTCGAGCGGCACTGCCGAACGCTCCGACACTGAGGGGCCGACCTGCGCGAAGTCCTCGGTCTGATCGTAGGAGGCGGCGGCCGAAGCACTCGGAGGGCTGTACTGGGACGGGAGAGGGATCGGCTCGGGCCTTGGGAGCAGGTTTGCCACTCTCAGCAGCTCCTCGGCCAGGTCCGCCGCGCTGAGCCGGTCGGCGGGTTCAACCGCGGCAGCCCGAGCCAGCACGGCCTGCAGGGGGCCGAGCGCGGTCAGCGAAGCCATTGAGGCGTCATCGCCGTCATCGGAGGTTAGGACTCTCGAGCCGGTCACGGCCTCGCAGAGGAGCAGCGCCAGGTCGTGCACATCCTGGTTCTGTTCCAGCGGCGAGTAGCTCGGAGCGGCAGCTGCTTGCTCGTCCGGGCCTTCCTCCGGCTCGGTTGCCGGTCGGGCGCCGTCGTCATCGGCGTCACCGTCCGGCGTCTCGCCGGCGGCCGGCGAGACGTCCTCGGATTCCTCAGGAGCGTCGTCGTCGTCGCCGTCGCCGTCGCCGGCGGCGACCGGCAGTAGCGCCGCCGACAGTCCGAGGTCGGAGATGTAGGGGCGGGCGCCGGAGTCGAACAGGATGGCGGACGGCCCGAGACTCAAATGGGCCCGGCCGCCGGCATGGATGTTCACCAGGGCCCGGGCCGCTTCCAATCCCATCACCAGCGCCTGCGACGGCGTCAGGCGGTGCCCGGCGGCCAGGAGCATGGCCAGGCTGCCCCCGGTCAGGTACTCGGTGACGGAGTAGGGCTGAGGGTCGAGGCCCCAGTCGTATACCGGCAGGACCCGGGGATGGTTCAGCAGCGACGTCGCTCTCATCTCCGCCGCGAAGCGGTCCCGGAAGCTGGTGTCATCGGCTATCTCCACCTTCAGGATCTTGAGGGCGACACGCCGGTGCAGCGTGAGGTCCTCGGCCACGTAGACCCGCGCGCTCGAACCCTCGCCGACGAGCTTCAGCAACCGGTAACGATCGCCGAAGGATCGCAACGACTCTGCGGGAGTGACCATCATCGCCACGGTACCGCCGTGGCTGCGCCGCAAGGGGCGCAAGGGGCCGTCGCCGGGGTCCGGTACTGTGCGACACGAGATGGCAACGAACGGACAGGGACCCGACTCCTCGCCGCCGCGCCTGCGCAGCGGGTGGCGGATACAAGCGGGCATCGCCGCGCTCGCCCTGTTCGGGATCGGGGTCTTCGTCGTGGCCGCGCTGGTCGGCTCAGGCGACGACGACTCCGACCGCGCCGTCACCGCGGGCCCTGCGGTAGACCGGGTAATCCCCAACCCCGGCGACGAGGTGCTCCAGCAGCAGCGGGTCGGTGTGGTCCTGGATGCCCGCTACCGGCTCTCCTCGATGGTGATCCTTCCCAGCGGCAACGCCACCGAGGGGGTCGACGTGACCTCAGAGGTGGAGCACATGGAGGGCCTCAACCGGTTCGAGTTCGCGCCCGGCGCGGGCCGCCTCATCGAGGCCCTGTCGCCGGACACGAACTGCGTGATCGCGAGATTCGTGCTCATCGCCCGCCCCGAGGAGTCCGACACCGTCCGCTGGTGCTTCGAGGTCGCCTAGCGCGGCATCGCCATGGGCCCCACGACCCGGGCCGTCCAGAGCCGGAGCGGCCTCAGGGGCAGTCGATCAGGCTCTGCTGGTCGTACGGCGGGGGCTCGTCGGTGTAGTCGAGCCGGCGATAGCCCGACACCTGCGCGTGCTGGGTGTCGAGGTAAACCTTCGCTTCGGGTGGCTCGCAGAACGGGCGATGGCTCCACCGGATCTCGACATGGCCCCTGACGCGACGGCGCTGGCCGGCGGCGAGGTCACGGTAGGTCGCCTCCCAGTCGATCCGGGGCTGGCCCCGGCCGGCCGCTCTGACCGTGAGCGACACGAACTGGTAGGACTGCCGCCACTCCCACGGCGTCATGACCCGAAGCCGCATGGTCCTTCGCTGGTCGATGCCGAGAATGAAGTACGTGGAGGAATAGATGCGTAGCAGCCGCCAGAGGATCCGCTCCTGGTCCGCTCGGCCACCGAGCAGCTCCCTCCACAGCTCAGCCGACGCGTGGCTCACTTCGTCGATCAGTGTCTGGTACTGGTGATCGAGTTCGGCCGGGAGTCCCGGCACAGCTCGCTCTCTGAAGGCAGCCTTCAGCTTCTTGCGATGTTCGCTGGTCAGTTCCTGAGGGGTCTTCGCCATGGGGACTAGGCCGAGGACTTCCACCGTCCGGGCGTACAGGGCTTCGTGTGCGTCCGGCGCCACCTCTTGAAACCAGTTGAATCCGCGGTATCCGGGCGCGGCCACCAGGCCATCGAGGAAGACATGGGCGGGGGCCGTGTTGTGGAGGATCTTCGACAGGTACTTGCAGCTGATCATGTAGACCCGGTCGATCAGTAGGTCAGCCGGCACCGGCCTGTCACCGGGAATGCGCCTCCCTCCGCTCCACTCGATGTGCTGGGGAATCCGTCCAGCAAGGCCGTCGGTGTGGGATCCGAAGTAGGCGCCGTTGGAGAAGGCCGTCTCGGCGACCGCGGCCAGCCTTCCGGTTCGGACTATGCGAGCTAGGTCGTCCCAGTCATCGGAGCCGATCTCGAGTACGTCGGGCCGCGCTTCGAGCGCCTCCTGCAGTGTGTTGTGCCCCGTCATTCCCAGGGCAGTGGCCAGTTCGGTGATCTTGGTGCGATCGTCAGCCATGGAGAAGCGGAGCGTTCACCCGCACCTCTTGCGCTCCTGATCGACGAGCGCGCCGGTCACGGACTCACACGTCGCCGCTCGCGAAGCGGGTGAGGCGCTCCAGGTCCTCTAGGTTGCCCATCTCGATCACAGCACGGATCGGCTTGTCGTCACCGGTTATGGCATCTAGGGCACGCTGCCCAGCACTGTTGGGAGCCGGCCGGTCGGTGGTCAGCAGCACCAGCGGCTCCCGGTTGGGCCGCGAGTGCAGGACGGCGGCTCGCCCGATCGCCTTCCACAGCGTGTCCGTGCGCCTCAGCCCGGGGCGCTGAGTGAGGCTGAATGCACCCGATACGTCGAATAGCCACCGGCGGCCTCTCTGGTCCAGCGCCGAGTAGTTGACTTCGACCCCTCCTTCGAGCGAGACCCGGCTCTGGATCTTGTCGAAGCCGCTCTCGGCCATTACCTGCCAGGCCAACTCCTGGGCCTTGCGCCCCTCTCGCACCGCTCGAGCCTGGAAGTTGTCGTCAGCGTCGGATTCGGAGCCATTGACCGGCGCGGCCGCACTGTTTCGCTTTGAGGATGGTTGTGCGGGCGGCTCGTCGAACAGCCGCGACTGGCGCCCGTTGGCCCTCGGCGCGACCGTCACCTCCCATCGCTCCATGTCCGAACGGCGGGCCAGCTGCTCACGTTCGGACTTGATGCGCTCCTCGGCCAAGGCGATGTAGCCGGCGTCGGTGTCGAAACCGACGTAGCGCCGTCCGGTTCGCACGGCGGCCACCGCGGTGGTTCCAGCGCCCATGAAGGGATCGAGCACCAGGTCGCCGCGGTACGTGTAGAGGTTGATCAGACGCTGGGGCAGCTCGACCGGGAAGGGCGCAGGATGCCCCACCCGGGTGGCCGAGGCGGCCGGAATCTCCCAGACGTCGGTGGTTGCCTCCAGAAACTCATCCACCGGGGCCGTCCCTTCCGAGGGCAGTCCCAGCGCGGCGCGCTGAGCCGCGGGCACAGCTCGATCGAAGCGGCCCTTGGAGGCGATCACGACCCGCTCAGTGAGGTCTCTCAGCACCGGGTTGCTGGGCCGCTGGAAGCTGCCCCAGGCGCAGTTTCCCGCCGCGCCGCGAGCCTTGCGCCAGATGACCTCCCCCCGTAGCAGCAGGCCCAGCCGGTCCTGGAGGATCCTGATCACATCGGCCGACAGGGAGCGGTAGGGGCGTCGTCCCAGGTTCGCGACGTTGACGGCTATGCGTCCACCGGGCTCCAGCTTGCGCACGCACTCCGCGAACACGGCTTCGAGCATCTCGACGTAGGCCACGTAGTCGGCGGGAATGTGGCCCTGACCGACGGCCTCCTCGTACTCCTTGCCCGCAAAGTACGGCGGTGAGGTGACCACCAGTGCGACTGAGCTGTCGGCCACATTGCCATTCGCGTCCATGTTTCGGGCGTCGCCCACCCACAGGCGATCGAGCCACTCCCCCGGCGGGCGGGCTACGTCGGAGTCGTCGCTGATCTCAGGCACTGGGAAACGCTCGTAGAACGCGGACGCGTCATGGCCCTCGCGACGGCTCACGCCGAAACTGGATGTCGCCGTGCTTCCCCGCCGCGGCGCGGCGCTCATGGCCTTACCGGGCGGAACGCACGGCCAATGCCGCGACGCGGCATCGAGGACAGGCCCGATGGAGTCACAGGCCTGAACCTACATCGCCCATGCGACACGGTGGCGGAGGGCCGCGGGACCCGCGCCTAGGGCAGTTGGCCGGTTTCCAGCAGCTCTTGGAACGCGGCTTCGTCGATCACCGGTACGCCGGACGACTCGGCCTTGCGCACCTTGGACGCACCCGGGTCCGCGCCCACCACCAGCGCGGTCGTGCGGCCCGACACCGAGCCCGGCGACGACCCGCCCCGCGCCAGGATGGCCTGCTTGGCCCCGTCGCGGCTGAAGCCCTCGAGGGCACCGCTGACCACCACCGACATGCCGGCCAGCGTCTGGGCTAGGGCCTCGCCCGCTTCCGTACTCGCGGGCTCGTCGACCTCCATCCGCAGCCCGGCAGACCGCAGTCCCTCGATGAGCGTGCGGTTGTGGGGGTCGTCGAACCAGGCCCGCACCGACGCCGCGATGATCGGCCCGAACCCCTCGACCTCGGCCAGAGCCTCCTCATCGGCGTCCAGGATGCTGTCGACGTCGCCGAACGCGGCGGCCAGCACCTGGGCGTTGACCTGGCCGATCTCGGGGATGCTCAGAGCGAACAGCAGGCGCGACAGGGGCTGCTGCTTGCTGGCCTCGATGGACTTGCGCAGGTTGTTCACCGAAGTCTGGCCGAAACCCTCCATCTGCTCGATGCGCTCGAAGTCGAGCTTGTACAGCCCGACCACATCGCTGAGCAGCTCCTCGCCTACGAACCGGTCGATGTTGCGCTCGCCCAGGAACTCGATGTCCATGGCGGCCCGGCCCACGAAATGCTCGACGCGTCCCCTGATCTGGCGGGGGCACCAGTAGTTGACGCACTGGGTGGCCGACATGCCCTCGGCCCGCTGCAGCGGCTGCCGGCACACCGGGCAGTCCCGTGGGAAGGACCAGGGCTCGGACCGGGCCGGGCGCTCCGAGAGCACCGGCCCAACCACCTCGGGGATGACCTCGCCGGCCCGGCGCACGATCACGGTGTCGCCAGGCCGGACGTCCTTGGCCGCCACCTGGTCCTCGTTGTGGAGCGTCGCAGTCGCCACCGTCACGCCGCCGACGAATACCGGCTCGAGCCGGGCGAACGGGGTGGCCTGGCCGGACGGGCCGATCGACACCTCAATGTCGAGCAGCTTGGTAGTGCGCTCCTCGGGCGGGAACTTGTAGGCGATAGCCCAGCGGGGCGCCTTGGCGTCCACTCCCAGCCGGTCCTGCAGGCCCAGATCGTCGACTTTGACCACGAGGCCGTCGAACTCGTAGTCGAAGTCGTGGCGGCGGCGCTCGAAGTCGGTGACGTGGGCCTCCACTGCGGCCAGGTCGGGCAGGCGCGCCGAGTGCTCGTTGACGGGCAGGCCCAGCGACCTCAGCCACTCGAGCGTCTGCATGTGGGAGCTGAAGGCCGGTGCGCCCTCGGCGTAGCCGAGCTGGTAGCACCAGAACGACAGGCCCCGCTCGGCCGTCACCCGGGCGTCCTTCTGTCGCAGTGAGCCCGCGGCCGCGTTGCGGGGGTTGACGTAGGCCTTCTCGCCTCGCTCGGCCTGGCGGGCGTTGAGCGCCTCGAAGGTGGAGAGACGCAGGATCACCTCACCCCGCACCTCCAGCACAGCCGGAGCATCGCCGCGGAGTCGTATCGGGATGTCGGCGATGGTGCGCACCGAGTGGGTGACATCCTCGCCGGTGCGGCCGTCGCCCCGGGTGGCGGCCCGGACCAGGACGCCGTTCTCGTAGCGCACCGATATGGCCAGCCCGTCGAATTTCAGTTCCACCGAGAAGTCCCCGACGCCGGGGGCTTCGAGGGTCGGCAGGGCCTGCTCGCCGCCCGAGCCGGCCGTGTTGGCGGCCAGGGCCCGATGCACCCGCTCGTGCCAGGCCCGCAACTCCTCGATGTCGAGGGCGTTGTGCAGCGACATCATGGGCGGCTCGTGGCGCACCGGCGCGAAGGCGGTGTCGGGCGGCGCCCCGACTCTCTGGGTGGGCGAGTCGGGATGCACGAGCTCGGGATGCCGGTCCTCCAGGGTCTTCAGCTCGCTGAGCAGGCTGTCGAAGTCGCCGTCGGGGATCTCGGGCTTGCCCGCGTAGTAGAGGGCCGAATGGTGGTTCAGCCGGGCCTGGAGCTCGCGGACGCGCGCCGCCGAGTCCGGGGCTGTGCCGGTGTCTGCGGTGTCTGCGCCGGCCATCAGGGGTGAGGCTACATCCGCGCTGTGGCGGGCCTGTGACCGCCCCGGCGCCTCCCGGTGCCAGAATTGCGCGGTGCGAGGCGAGGCCCGAACCGCGGAACAGGCCCGGGTCCGGACCGCGCTGCTGATGCGGGCCGCGGCAATCGCAGCCTGGCTGGCGACCGGACTGGCAGCATTGCTCGGCGATCTGATCCATCCGTCACTCCGGCCCGACGACGATGCGGCCCAGACGGCGGTGATCGTGACCATGTGGCTCGCCTATGCGCTGGTTCTTGCCGCGCTGCTGCTGCCCGGACCCCGGGCGCTGACCGTGGTCCGGATCGGGGTGCCCGCCGGTGGGCTGGAGGCCGCGCTGGCCGCAGCCGACTCGAGTGACCTGGTTGCCGTCGTTGCGATGTTCGTGGGGCTGGTGGGAACCCTCGTGGTGCTACAGCCCCTCTACGCCGAGGCCCACGTGAACGCGGCCAGTTACGGCGACGAGCGCCGCTTCCTGCTGCGCCCGCCCGGACCGGTGATGATCGCGCTGATCGTGCCGGTGTGGGCCGTCGCGGTGATCGGTGTGGCAGCCGGACCGCTGCTTCTGGCCGACCGGGGATGGACCGCGGGCATTGTGGCGGCCGCGGTGGGGCTGCCGGTAGCCGCTTTCGCCGCCCACGCCCTGTTCCGCCTGAACCGGCGATGGCTGGTGTTCGTGCCCAACGGGCTGGTGGTCCACGACCATCTGGCCGTGAGCGAGCCGCTGCCGTTGAGCCGCAGGAACGTCGACTCGATCGGCCCGGCACGGACCGGAACCGGAGCCGCCGACCTGACCGCCCAGGCCTTCGGCATGGCCCTGGAGCTCCGCCTGACCGGGCCCGTCAAGGCCGGCGTGATGACGGGCCGCAATCGCAGCGAGGAGCGCTCGGTGACGGCTCTGCTGATGTCCCCGAGCCGTCCCGCGGCAGTGCTGGCCGCCGCCGAGCGCCGCGGCCTACGGATCGGCTGACCCCGGACAGCTAGCTGAGCGCCGCCTCCATCAAGGGCCGTACCTCTGTGGCGATGCGCTCCCAGGTGCGAAGAACTCCCTCCACGACCGGCAAGTCCTTGTACGCCGGGCCCGGCCCCAGGATCAGGTTGACGATGATCTGGTCGATTCCAAGCTCGGCCTGCTTCACGAACTCCTCAGCGATCACCTCGGGGGGACCGACTGCCATGCGCTCGTAGGCCGCCACATAGTCGCGCACGTAGTCGGCGCCGGTGCCGTACACCTCGCCTACCCGGTTCAACTCGGCTTCGATGTCGGGCATGTCGTCCGTTACCCACACCGATACGCAGCGCGAGAACTTGATCGGTGCCGGGTCACGTCCGATCTCTGCGCACAGCGACTGAACCTGCTCGATCGTCGCGGCCACGTCTTCGTCATGTTTGGAGTAGAAGTTCACACCGTCCGCGTGGCGAGCGGCGACGCGCGGCATGACTCTGCGGCCGAACACGAGACCGATCCAGATCGGTGGGTGAGGCTTCTGCAGCGGCTTCGGGGCAAGCGTGGCGTCCCGCAGTTGGTAGTGCTTGCCCTCGTAGGTCACACGATCGTTGGTCCAGAGTCTCTTGATGATCTCGATCTCCTCCTCGAGGATCTCGATGCGTTCGGGTGGCTCCGGATAGCGCAGTCCCCAGGGCTCGTATTGATGGGGCTCATCTCCGGGACCCATCCCCAAGTCGAGGCGCCCACCGCTGGTGTTGTCGAAGGACGCGGTCATCTTGGCGAAGACACTTGGATGGCGTCGTCCCATCGGAGTGACCAGAGATCCGAGCCTTATGCGCGACGTGGCCTCGCCCAGCGCACCCAAGACACTCCAGGAGTCATACACCGCGGCATCGGGCTTCCAGGGAACGGGTCCGACCACGTTGTCGTGAATCCAGGCGGAGTGAAAGCCCAGTTCCTCTGCTCGCAGGAACATGGCGCGGACCTGCTGCCAGCTCACTTCGACGGGCAGAACGTAGACATCGAGTTTGGGCGCGGAGACCTCATGCTGGCTCGGTCCGGTCATGGGCGTCTTGCTCCTTGTTGACAACGAACTCTCGAATAGCCCTCCCGCACGGCCCGCGGTCTCATGCCGGCACCAAGGCTTCGGCCTCGGCGATCACCCGATCCACCTGGGCAGGTGACGTTAGTAGCGCAGCCAGTGCGGCCCGCGCCACATGGTGGGCTGCGTCGCGAGGCGTCACCGGCCCGCCCCGCTCGAACCAGGTGATGATGCTCTCCACGATCCCGAAGGTGGCGTCGACGGCTAGAAGGACATCGCTGTGGGACAGCGACCCGTGCCGCAAGCCCGCGGCAATAGTGTCGCGGTACCGGTCCTTGAGCTGGTCGCGCCTGGCCCAGAACTGTTCGAACTCATCACTTCGTGCCTCGGGGAGCAGCATGAGGCTGGCGAGATTCTGCTCACCCGACGCCAGATTGAAGCAGTCGGTCGACAGCAGGAGCCATAGCCGGACCTCGGGCAGCAATCCTGGGTCGAGTCCGTCGATCGTCGTCAGCGCGGGCTCAACCGTGCGATCGAGCAACGCTACGAAGATGTCCTTCTTCCGGGGGAAGTAGTGGCTCAATGACCCCTGCCGCAAGCCGACGGCGGCCGCTATCTGGCGGGTGGTGGTAGCCGCATAGCCCTGGTGGATGAACAGTTCGGCTGAGGCTGCGAGGATGTGCTCGGAGACGTCGCCCTCGGGGATGCGTTTGTCGGCGCGCGGGCGACCGACCCGCCTAACGGGGGAATCAGGGCTGTCGTTTGACATGAGTGGGCGATAAGCATAACCTCGCTAATTCATTCAGTCGAACGAAAAAATCTCGAAATCGGACACGTAGGAGTGATCATGAACCGGCAGCACGGCGAGGCAACGACACGAACAGGGATCGGCAAGAGTCCGATCACGGCGAGAGGGGTTCGGCTGCTCGTAGGCCTGTTCGCGATCTTCGCGTTGGTTGCCGCCGCCTGCGGGGATGACGACGCGCCCGAAGCGGAGGCACCGGCAACGACCGCCGCGCCGACAACGACCGCTGCTCCAGCAGAGGAGACGCCGGAGCCGGACGACATCGCTATGGACCCGGTCAGGATCGGATTCGACTCCCAAGAGGAGGAGCTTTTCTCGATTATTGAGGCCCGCAGGGCCGCCGAGGCTGCGGTTGCCTACATCAACGCAGAACTCGGTGGAGTGGACGGGCACCCGTTGGAGCTTGAACTCTGCACCTCGGGCGACGGCCCCGAGGGCGCAGTGGCATGCGCCCAGCAGTTCGCCAACGACGACGACATCCATGTGATGATCACCAGCAGCTACTCAAGCAACGAGGCTGCGGAGGTCACCGTCCCGGCCGGTCTGCCTCAACTGGCGCTGGCCAACCTGCCCGACGACTGGCAGCGACCGACCGAATGGATCTTCGATCCCGGCTTCCTGGGACTGGTGCAGGGACCCGTGGCCTATGCCGCCGACGCGATCGGTGCCAACACGATGACGATCATCTGCCTCGACGACCCCTTCTTCCTGGAGGCCTGCGATGCAGCCAGCGTCTTCGCCGAGAACGCTGGCCTGGAAGTGACCGGCATCACGCCTGCAGCCTTCGAACAGGCCGACTACGTCGGTGTGGTTACCGCGTCAGGAGCAGCCGACGTCGACGTCGTGATGGCCGCCATAGACGGCACCCAGTGCTCGCCGCTGGCCGACGCGCTGTCGTCACTGTCGGTCGAGACGGCCATCATCACCTTTGACACCTGCGCTCTCGAGGACACGGTGGCGAGTGGCGCCCTAGACGGGTGGCTGGTGTTCGGAGCCAGCGCCCTGCCGGTCGACCCGTCCTTGGCCAGCGATGCGGTCCTCGAGGGTCAGCGGATCATCGAAGCCTACGGATCCGAAGAAGCCGAGGTCTACGGTCTCGCCGGCTGGGCCCTCGTGTCTGTCCTCGGTGTACACGCCGCGCTGGTTGACGTGGGATACGAGAACCTGTCCCGCGAGACGGTCAACGAGGCGCTGAGCCGGGTACAGCTCACGACCGGCTACTACGCCGACGTCTCCTGTCCGGGACCCGACCCGTTCCCCGGTGCGTGCGTATCGAGCCTGATAGTGCTCGAGGTCGACGGCACTTCGATGAAGGACGTCGGATTGGCGCCGATCGACTTCTCGGAGTTCGAGGCTCTCGGCTGAACATCATCACAAACCCTGAAGCGGGGCCTCAAGTCTCCGCGGCTAACATCACGACCGGAGCGGCTGAGATCGTCGGCGACGACTCGTGAGCATCTATCTGCAGTTCCTGCTCATCGGCATCGGCACCGGTGTCATCATCGGCGCGCTAGCGATCGGGCTGACCCTCAGCTTCCGAGCCTCGGGTGTCATCAACTTCGGGCACGGAGCCATCGCGACCTACGTCACCTACGTCTTCGTCGAGATGCGGAACCACGGCGAGTACCCGGTGCCTCCGCTTCCCAATCCTCTTGCCATCGCAGCCGGGATCGCCGGATGGTTCGGCCTCCACTTCGACGCTCCCGACCTTCCAACCATCATCGACGTGGGCGAGGGAACCTCCATTCCAACCGCGATTGCCGTCGCGATGGCAACGGCGGTGCTGTTGGGACTAGCGGCTCACTTCCTGGTGTTCAGACCGCTGCGATACGCCCCCGCGACGGCCAAGGTGGTGGCCTCGATCGGGATGCTGCTGACTCTGCAGGCCGTGGTGGTGCTCAGGTTCGGATCGCAGGCCAAGCACGCGGAGGCGCTGCTTCCCGACACCACGGTGAGCATCGCAGGGACATTGATCCCGCGCGACCGGTTCATTCTGCTGGCCCTGTTGCTGGCGGTCACGCTGGTGCTGTGGATTGCGTTCCGCTTCACCCGGTTCGGGATCGCCACCCGCGCCGCGGCCGAGAACGAGGAGGTCGCCACCCTGCTGGGCTACTCGGCGGACTTCCAGGCCGCCGTGAGCTGGGTCGTCGCCAGCGTGGTGGCCGGCGGTGTCGGCATCCTGGTGGCTCCCATCACCGGTGTCAGCCCGGGCAGGATGACACTCCTGATCGTGCCGGCGGTGGCCGCGGCCCTGGTTGGCGCCTTCTCGTCGTTCTGGACGTCGGCCCTCGTCGGCGTGGGGATCGGCATGGCCCAGAGCCTGATCTTCATCCTGGAGCAGCGTCAGGACTGGGTACCGGACTTGGACCTGGCCGAGATCCTCCCGCTGGCGGTGATCGCGGTGGCCATGGCCGCCAGGGGTGACGCGGTGCCAGGACGGGGAGCGGTCGGCAGCGAGCGTCTTCCGCTGGCCTATGCCGACCGGATACGGCCGGTTCCGGTGGCGCTGTTCGTGCTAGCAGTCCTGGCTGCCTCCATCTGGCTGCCCTTCGAGTACCGCAACGGCATCAACAACTCGTTGATCGGGATCATCCTCGCGCTCAGCCTCGTGGTCGTCACCGGTTTCGTGGGACAGGTGTCACTGGCCCAGGTCGCGCTGTCGGGCATCGCGGCCTTCGGTCTCGGGTCGTACGTAGCCGAGGCCGGCATCCCGTTCATCCTCGGATTCCCGCTTGCCATCGCCACCTCAGCGCTGTTCGGTCTCGTTGTCGGGATGCTGGCGCTACGGTCGCGGGGCCCGAGCCTGGCCATCATCACTCTCGGCGCCGGCATCGCCATCGAAGCCGTGCTGTTCCGCCGCGACGGATGGTTCGGAACGTCACGGCGGGCCAGAGCGGACGCACCCGAGTTATTCGGAATCGAGTTGGGCTCCGCCTCTGAGTTCTTCCTGGGGGACGACAAGCGGCCATCTCCGGCCATCGGAGTGCTCATCCTGGCCGTGGCCGTGGCTGCGTGCGTGTTCGTGTCGCTGCTGCGGCGCAGCCCCACTGGCCGGCAGATGCTGGCGGTGAGAGCCAACGAGCGGGCGGCCGCGGCGGCTGGTGTGGACATCGCCCGCATCAAGCTGACCGCCTTCGTGACCGGTGCCGCGCTGGCCGGAGCCGCGGGTGGCCTGAAGGCCGCCCAGCTCGGATCGTTCCAGTCCGACACGTTCGGCTGGACGGCCTCGCTAGTGCTGATCGCCTACGCCTACCTCGGTGGCATCAGCACGGTGAGCGGTGCTCTGTGGACCGGCACGCTGGTGGGAGCCGGGATCGGCACGGTCGTCGGCGAAGAGTTGATCGTGCTCGGGCGCTACGAGACCTACATCGCGGGGACCTTCCTGATCGCCGAGTTGGCCTTCGACGCCGACGGCATCGCCGGGTCGACCCGGCGGCTCAATCGGTATGTTGCGAAGAAGTGTCGTGCCCTTCTCAATCCCCGGGCACTGCCCTCAGCGCCGATCGGCAGCGCGCCGTGAGCCCCGCTGTGCTCGAGAGCCAGGGCCTGCGAGTCGCCTTCGGCGGGGTGGAGGCGCTCACGGGAGTCGACATCGCCTGCCGCCACGGCGAGCTGACCGGACTCATCGGGCCCAACGGCGCCGGTAAGACGACCTTCATCGACGCAGTCACTGGATTCCTGCCGTCCAATGCGTCAGGCACGGTGCTGTTCAGGGGCGAAGACATCAGCTCCGTGCCGCCGCACGTGCTGTCGCAGCGGGGCCTCAACCGGACCTGGCAGTCCGTCGAGCTCTTCGACGACATCGATGTCTGGTCGAACCTGGCAGTCGCCAGCCAGCCCTTGACGCTGGGCCGAGCCGTTACCGGGCTGTGGCGCCGTGAGCGCGACGAGCGCATCGAGGAAGTACTGGAGCGTTTCGAGCTGACCGGTGTGCGCTCCCGCCTGCCCCAGGAACTATCGCTCGGCCAGCGCAAGCTGGTGGGGATTGCCCGCGCCATGGTGGCCCAGTCGCGGATCGTGCTGCTCGACGAGCCGGCCGCAGGCCTGGACCGGACTGAAACGGTTTGGCTGGGTGCCCGGCTGCGCGCCATGGTCGACGACGGGGCCACGCTGTTGCTGGTGGACCACGACATGGATCTGGTCCTGTCGGTATGCGACCGCATCTGGGTGCTCGAGTTCGGGTCGGTCATCGCCGAGGGCACACCCGAGCAGATCCGCCGGGATCCCCGAGTGGTTGAGGCCTACCTGGGCGAGGAGCACTCCAACGCCGAGGATCGGACATGACGCTGCTCGATATCGACGGGCTGAGCGCCGGCTACGACGGAGTACCGGTGGTCAGAGATCTTTCGCTCCATGTTGGAGCCGGTGAGGTGGTCACCCTGCTGGGACCCAACGGTGCCGGCAAGACGACCACGCTGCGTGCCGTGTCGGGACTCGTGGCCCGCCTCAAGGGGGACATCACTGTCCTGGGCGGCCCCGTCCCAAGGCTGCGACGGGCACATGAGGTCGCCCGGCGAGGCGTGGCGCACGTGCCGGAGGGCCGGGGTGTGCTCGGCCAGCTGACCGTGCGCGAGAACCTGGTGCTGGGGGCTCGACGCGGCCGTCCCGACTTCGACAAGGCGCTCGCCTACTTCCCCGCCCTGGCTCCCTTGATGGAGCGAAAGGCAGCTCTGCTCTCCGGCGGCGAGCAGAAGATGCTGGTCATGGGGCGAGCCATCCTGAGCGAGCCGAGGCTGTTGCTCATCGACGAACTCTCTCTCGGACTGGCACCGCTGATCTTCGCGCAGCTGCTGCCGGTCGTCCGTCAAGTCGTCGCGGACACCGGCGCAGGCGCCCTACTGGTGGAGCAGTACGCCGAGTTGGCACTTTCCTATAGCGACCGGGCATACGTCCTGAGCCACGGCGACCTTGTGCTGTCAGGGCCTGCCAGTCAACTCCTGGCGGACCGGTCCCGCCTCGACGCCGCCTACCTAGGCTCCGAGGACATCGTTCCGAGGGACGCTCCATGAGCATCGAGACCCTCATCGGGTCTGCGGGCGTGTCGATCCTCCTGGCCGCCTTCGCCCTCAACCTTGTCGGTCGGCTCTCGGCGTCCTCCCGTCTCTACCAGGCGCTGAACGCCGTCGGTGCGGCACTCGCATGCATTGCCTCGGCCGTGATCTGGTATCCGCCTTTCGTGGTGCTCGAATTCGTCTGGTTCGTCGTGGCGCTGCTGGCGCTGCTGGGCATCGCACGAGCCAGGGACGCCGTGTGAGCGGGCTAGGGCGCTCGAGCCAGGGACGGGGCAAGAGTTCGGCTCCGCTGCCCATTGCCGGGGCTTGGTGGAACCGGGTCGAAGTCTCCCCGGGCATCGCCCTGCTGCGGGAGCCGTACGTTGCGGAGGTGCTTCGATGCAACGTGTGGTGGATCGCGGGCAAGCATTTCGACCTGGTGGTTGACACCGGGCTCGGCATGACTCCCCTCTGGCCGCACCTGAACATCGCCCCCGGACGTGAAGCCGTAGTCGTCCTAACCCACACTCATGCCGACCACACCGGCGGGTGGCACGAGTTCGGGCAGCGCTGGGTGCACCGGGACGAGGCCCACTACGTGGATCCGGCCACGGCGGGTCCCGACATCGTCAGCCTCTGGAGCGCAGACCTTGATCCGGCCGAGAACGCCCACATGCAACAGGCGGGATACTTCATGCCCGAGTGTTTCGTGATGGCCGTGCCACACGACGGGTTCGAGCTCGACCGGCTTCCGCACCGTCCCGCTGCCCCGACCCGGCTGCTCGGCGAAGGGGACGTGATCGATCTCGGCGACCGGGCGTTCGAGGTCCTGCACCTGCCTGGCCACTCCCCGGGCAGCATCGGGCTCTACGACGCCCGGGCCGGGCTGCTGCTCTCGGGTGACGCGGTGTACGACGGCCCGCTCCTCGATGAGCTGGCCGGAAGTGATATCGATGCATATGTGGAGACGATGCGCCGGCTGGCACGAATGACAGTAGACACCGTTCTACCCGGTCACGGCGAAGCCTTCGGCCAGGAACGCCTACACAGCATCGCGATCGACTATCTGAGGCGACGGGAGCCGCAGCGGGGAGGTCCCGGAACGTGAAGATCCTCAGCCACGCCCAGCAACCCGAACTGCTCGAGCACTTCGAGCAGATGGAATCGGACGCCTTCCCGGAATTCATGCTGCACGATTCGATATGGAACGAGCACTGGCCCCTGGTGATCGCGGCGTTCGCAGACCTGCAGCTGTACCTTGTGGACGAGACCACCGGCGAACTGGCCGGGGTCTTCAACTCCGTGCCCGTGTTCTGGGACGGAACGACCGAGGGCCTGCCCCACAGCGAGCACGAGGTGCTGGCCCGCAGCCTGCGCCATCGGCGCGAGGGCCGGGCAGTGACCACCCTCTGCGGGATCCAGGTAGCGGTGGCCGACTCCCACAGCGGGAAGGGCGTGGCGATCCGGGCGCTGAAGGAGGGTCTTGGCCTGTGCCGCCAGCATGGCTTGTCCCACCTGATCGCCCCGATCCGGCCCACCCTCAAGCACCTCTATCCGACGATCCCGTTCGAGGAGTACATCGATTGGAAGCGCCCCGACGGCGCCGCCTTCGACCCATGGATCCGCACTCAGATCGCAGGAGGCGCCCAGCGCTTGGGCGTCTGCCGGGAGCCGATGCGATTTGAGGGCTCCGTCTCCGACTGGGAGGAATGGACAGGCCTCGAACTCCCCGCCAGCGGCCGGTACGTGATCGATGGCGCTCTGGATCTACTCCACGTCGATGTGGACGCCGACCTCTGCTGGCTGGAGGAGTCCAACGTCTGGTACGGATACACGGTCCGGTCCTAGCAGGAGACGCAATGGGCAGCGCACACCTTCTCACCCAGGCCGAAACGGAAGCGATTCGCCGGCCCATTGGAGAGGCCAGGACGTTTCCCCGGCGGGCGTTCACCGCGGTCGACTTCTTCGCCCTGGAGCAGGAGTGCATCGTCGAGCGGAACTGGCTTGCGGTGTGCTTCGCCGACGAGATCGCTCACGCCGGCGATGCGATGCCAATCGACGTGTGCGGCCTGCCGATCTTCGTGGTGACGGGCTCCGACGGCCGGATCAGGGCGTTCCACAATGTGTGCGCCTACGACGGCTGTCCAGTGGTCACCGCGCCGGTGAAACAGGCGGCTGACTTGCGTGTCGCCTATCACGGATGGCGCTACGACCTCGAAGGACGGCTCATCGACGCGCCCTACTGGGCCGGGCCTCCCGGCAATGGTCTCCCCGCTGTCCCCATGCAGCATCGAGACCTCAAGGGAATGGCGTGCAAGGTGTCCCTCGGAGTCGTGTTCGTGAACGCCGGCTCCCGGTCGCCCGACTTCTCGGATTACATCGGACCCTTCGAGGAGCTCTTGGAGGGGTTCGACCTTGACGATCTGGGCACGGCAACCGACGAGTCGGGACAGATCGACGTATTCGAGTCAGTACTGGCCACAAACTGGAAGACCTTCGCTGACAACGACTGCTTGAACATCCTGCACGAATCGTTCACGCACGCCATGTACGCGGCTTCTCCAGAGATTCCCAGGGTCGGCCGGGACGGTACTCCCAAGTTCGAGGTGGTCTCGACCGGCAACGTCTTTGGCTTCAGCTACGCCGAGTCAGACGTGACGGACACCTACCCGCCGCTCGACCTGCCCCACATAGGCCGAAACAGCAGGCCCGAACGGGGCTTCTTCCTGCAGATCTACCCGAACCTCTCGGTGGCGGTGATGGACACACTGATAGCCCCCGTCATCCAGTTCCCCGAGGCGCCTGATCGCACCCGGGTTCGCGGAGCAACCCTGGTACGCAAGCAGGCCGCCACCTCGGACCACGCGCCGAGGCGTCGAGTTGCCGACGAACTCTTCGCTCAGGCCGCCGAGGAGGACGCGGCGGTGATGGAGGCTATCCAAAGGTCACGACGCTCTCCGGCCCGCGACCGAGGGTTCTACGCGCCGTTCTGGGACGAGCCCCAATACCTATTTGCCAACCGGATCCTCGACGACCTGCTCGCCGACGGGACGGCCTGAGATGCTCCCGTCGGTTCTGCTGGTGGGATGGGGCTGGACCGTCGCCGAATATCTGGACGCGGCTGCGGAGATCGAGTCGCTCGGCTTCCACGCCTGCTATATCGGCGACGACATCTTCGCGCATCAAGCGAACATCGATGTGGGCACCTTCGAGCCTTGGACGATGCTCCCGGCGATGGCGATGCGCACCAGGCACCTGCGTCTCGGCTCGCTGGTGTCACCGGTGGGAAGACGTCATCCCGGCCTGTTCGCGAAGATCACCTCTACTGCGGATCTGCTGAGCGGTGGCCGGATGATCGTTGGCATGGGCGCGGGAAACGCGCCGGAGCAGCAGCGGTCCCTGGGGGTCGAGTTCCCGAGCGCCCGTGAGCGGGTCGCCATGCTCGGAGAAGAACTCGAGATCTTGCGATCGCTGTGGACCCAGACCCGGACCGACTTCGAGGGCGACCACTACTCGATCTCCGGAGGTGTCTGCGAGCCGAAGCCGCCCCGTCCCGGCGGCGCAGAGATTCTTCTGGCAGCTGAGAAGCCCAAGATGGTGGCTCTGGCCGCCCGCTTCGCCGATCGCGTCAATGTGTTGGCCAGGGGTAACACCAGGACCGCCGAGATCGCCCGCACTACTCGCCGTGCCGCCGACGCGCTTGGCCGTCGCGGCGACGATCTGGTGATCAGCCGGATGTGCACGGTCCTGTTGACCGACGACCCGATCGGCACCGTGGACGAGCGGTACGCCGCGATTGATCGCCGCGCCAACCAGATCGGCATGGAGCCCTCGGTGCTCCGTCACGAACTCGACCATTGGATCCACTCGTATGTTGGCCCGCTGGACGGCCTGCGCCAGTGGGCGCATGACTCCACCGATGCTCTAGGGATCGACGAGATGATCATCTGCATCGACACGATCGACACGGTCGACTACCAGCACACGATGGCAGGCCTGCGGCTGTTCTCCTCTGCTGTCATCAACGGCCGTTAGAACGGGCGGCGGTGCCGCCGCCGATCACGAGGTCGCCTGCGTAGGCGACGACGCTCTGGCCGGGGGCCACCGCCCGCCGGGGTTCTGCCCAGCGCACCGTGGTGCCGTCGGCGTCGATCGTGGCGGCTGCCGGCGTGCCGTGTGCTGAGGTCTGCACCATCACCGGACCCTCCAACGGCCCGCTCGCCCAGCGCCAGTCCTCCAGAGGCGTGACCGGGCAGTCGAGTGCGGCCCGGTCCCCCACCGTGACGGTCGCCGAATCGGCATCCACATCCAGCACGTAGCGGGGCGACCCATCGCCTATGGCGCCGAGTCCACGACGCTGGCCGACGGTCACCAGCTCGAGCGACTCGACCGCGCCGACCTGCTGGCCCGCGGTGTCGACCACCCGACCCGAGCGCATCGGGATGCGTTCGCCGAGGAACTTCCGCCGACCGGCCGACGCGGTGATGAAGCAGACGTCCTGGCTGTCGGGCTTGGATGCGGTGACCAGGCCCCGAGCCTCGGCCTGGCGCCGCACCTCGTCCTTGGTCATCTCCCCCACCGGCAGCATCAGCCGGTCCAGCACCGGAGCGTCGAGCATGTGCAGCACATAGGACTGGTCCTTGGCTGCATCGACGCCCCGCCCGATCCGGGGACCGTCGGCGGTGGCCACGACGCGGGCGTGGTGGCCGGTGGCCACCAGCTCGAAACCGAGCGCTCCGGCCCGGCGCAGCAGCCGGCGGAACTTGATGTGGCGGTTGCACTCCACGCACGGATTCGGGGTGCGGCCCACGGCGTGGTCGGCCACGTACGGCTCCACGACGTGGCGCTCGAAATCGTCACCGAAGTTGAAGACGTGGTGCTCGATGCCGAGTTGGTCGGCCACCCAGCGGGCGTCGTCCACATCCGATACCGAGCAGCAGCCGGTGTCGCTGGGACCACCCCACAGCTTCATTGTGACGCCGGCCACGTCGTAACCGGCCTCGAGCAGCAGAGCGGCAGCCACCGACGAGTCCACCCCGCCCGACATGGCCACCAGAACCCGGTTGCCGCGGGCGTGTGGCGACGACCCGGCCACCTCAGCCTCCCTCGAAGCGGTCGAGTCGCTCGACCGACGCCGCGATGACCTCGACGGCCCGCTCCACGTCGGCGTCGACGCTGGTGTGTCCGAACGACAGCCGCAGAGACCCCAGAGCGACCTCGCGGGGCACTCCCATGGCGGCCAGCACATGGGACGGGTCCTGGGCACCGCTGGAACATGACGAGGCGGCCGAGGCCCGCACCCCGGCCGCGTCCATCAGGAACAGCAGCGCCTCGCTCTGCACCCCGGTGATGCACACGTTGGCGATGCCGGCCGCGATGTGGCCCCGGTCGCCGTTGGCTCGGGCCGCCGAGACCAGTACGCGGTCACCTAGCCGGTCCATCAAGCCGTCGATCAAGGCGTCTCGCAGAGCGCCGAGCCGCTCGACGCTGGCGTCGCGCTGCTCGGCGGTCTCCACCAGGGCGGCCGCGAACGACACCGCTCCGGCCACGTCGGGCGTGCCGGCCCGCCGGCCCCGCTCCTGGCCGCCGCCGACGATCAGCGGGTCGAGTTCCACGCCGTCGCGCACCACCAGCACCCCGGTTCCCACCGGCGAGCCCACCTTGTGCCCGGTGACCGACACGAGGTCGTAGCCGGCGGTCTCGGTGGCCACATCGATCCAGTTCACGGCCTGGACGGCGTCGGTGTGCAGCAGCGCTCCGGGGGCGTGGTCGCGAACTACCCGGGCCACCTCGGCCAGTGGCGTGATCGAGCCGGTCTCGTTGTTGACTGCGATCACCGAGACCACCGCGACGTCGCCGTTGCGGGCGCCCAGCACGCCGGCCAGGGCCTCAAGGTCGACGATGCCCCGCTCGTCCACGGCCACGAAGACTCCTCCGGAGCGTTCGACCGGATCGTGGACGGCGTGGTGCTCGGCCTCGGTGGTAACCGCAGCCGCCCCGGCGCCCCGGAGCCCGAGGGCGCCCTGCACCGCCATGTTGTCGGCCTCGCTGCCTCCCGAGGTGAACACGATCTCGCCGGGGTCGGCCCCGAGGACGGACGCGGCCCGGCTGCGGGCCTCGTCCAGCGCCCGGCGAGCCTCTCTGGCGGCCAGGTGAGATCCGGTCGGGTTGGCGTGATGCCTCTCCGCGGCGGCCAGCCAGGCGTCGCGGGCCGCGGGCCTCAGCGGCGTGGACGCGGCGTGGTCGAGATAGGTCTCCGGCGCTCCGGACGGCTCAGCCACCCCGCCATCCTACGCGGGCGCCCATCCGGCACCCGGCGCTCGCTGGACCCTCTCTATGCGACTAGGTCCACCACGTCGGAGATCAGGTCCCGCAGTGGCAGGGCGAGGACCGATCCGAGCACGAGGAGCGCCGACAGCATGCCGCCCAGAGCCACCGTCACCCACCGAGGAGCATTGCGGCGCTCGAAGGACATCATCACCGCACCCATGAGCGCGCCCGCGATCAGTCCGCCGAAGTGGCCGCCGATGGACACCCGCGGGATGAGCAGCGTGAAGACGACGTTGATCATCAGCAGCGGAGCCAGCGGCGAGCGCCAGATGCTGCCCCCGACGGCCCGATGCATCAGCACCGTCGCCCCCATCAGGCCGAACACGGCTCCCGAGGCCCCCACGGTCGGCGAGTTGGGCGACAGCAGCAGCACCCCGAACGAGCCACCGAGCATCGATACCACATAGAGGGACAGGTACCGGGCCTTCCCGAAGCTCCCTTCGAGCATGTGGCCGAGGATCCACAGGATGTACATGTTGAAGGCCAGGTGGAAGATCCCGTCGTGCAGGAACGCGGCGGTGACCAGCCGGTAGTACTCGCCGGTGTCGACTCCGATCAGGCTGACGGCGCCGCCGTCGAAGAGGCGGGCCCGGGCGAACAGGCCGCCGTCTATGAGCAGTCCCTGGTCGAGACGGGTGATTCCGCGGGCCGAGCCGCTCAGAACGATCGAGTAGAGGTAGGCCAGCGCGTTCAGGCCCAGCAGCAGCTGGGTGACCCGTGGCCGCGACGCGTGGGCCACCATCATCGGTGACACCGTCACCGGCCGGGCGCCCCGCCCGGTGGTGCATTCGGGACAGTGGAACCCGACCGACGCCTGGTGCATGCAGTCCGGGCAGATCGGTCGGTCGCAGCGCTGGCAGCCCACGCCGCCGCGCCGATCAGGGTGCCGGTAGCAGCGGCGCTCGGGGGGTCGCTCCACCACCTCGGGCACCTCGCTCACGGGTCGGCACCGTAGCGGCGCCGACTGCCACGGCCACTAACGTCCCGTCAGTGAACGCCCCCGCCCACGAGCAGAGCCCAGCGCGTCGCATTTCTGCGGATTCAGCACGCTCGCCGGTGGTGCCCATCGAGCAGCACTCGCTGCTGTCCGACCAGCGCACCGCGGCCCTCGTGACGGCCGACGCCCGGGTGGTCTGGCTCTGCTGTCCCCGAGTCGACTCGAACCCGCTGATGGCCGAGTTGCTCGGCGGCCCGCCTGCCGGTTACTTCGCGGTACGCCCCGCCGATCCCACCGGTCGCCCGCAGCAGCGCTACATCGACCACTCCATGGTGTTGGAGACGTCGTGGGACGGCCTGACGGTGACCGACTACGTCGACTGCTCCGAGGGACTGCCGGCGGAGCCCGCCGGACGGAGCCGCCTGGTGCGGGTGCTGGCGGGCTCAGGACGTGCCGTTGTCGAGTTCGCACCCCGTTCGGGCACGGGAGCGACGCGTCTGGAGCGCAACGACACCGGGATCGACGTGCGAGGCGGCGCCGACTCCTTCATGACGGGCCTGCGGTCGCCGGGCCTGCGATGGCGCATTGAGTCGAACGGCGGCAACGACACCTGCCGGGCCGACGTGGATCTGGCGGCGGGGCCGGTCGTGCTGGAGCTGCTCTGCGGCCCCGGCGCGGGCGACGACTCGACGCCGGAACCGGAGCGGCGCTCGGCCACCATCGAGCACTGGAGCGCCTGGGCCGGCGGCCTGACCCTCCCGCCGCTCCAGACCGATCTCGTGCGGCGTTCTGCCCTGGTGCTCAAGGCGTTGTGCCACGGCCCGACCGGCGCGATCATCGCGGCCCCCACCACCAGCCTGCCCCAGGAGCTGGGAGGGTCCCGCAACTGGGACTACCGCTACTGCTGGATGCGAGATGCGTCGATGGCTGCTAGCACGCTGGTGCGACTGGGCTCGACCCGGGAGGCCATGGACCTGCTCGACTGGCTGCTTCAGCTCATCGAGGACGGTGGCGCCGACCTGGATCATCTGGCCCCGATCTACACCGTCGACGGCGGCGCTCTGCCTCCCGAGCACTTCCACCCGCACCTGCCCGGCTACGGGGGCAGCCATCCTGTGCGGATCGGCAACGCGGCCGAGCAGCAGGCTCAGACGGATGTGTTCGGCCCGATCATGGAGCTGATCTGGCGGTTGGGCCAGGCAGGCGCGCCCCTCGACGAGCCCCACTGGCACTTGGTCGAGCAGTTGGTGGCCGCGGTGAGCCTGCGCTGGCGGGAGCCGGATCAGGGCATCTGGGAGATACGGGCCGAGCCCCGCCATCACGTCCACTCCAAGGCCATGTGCTGGATGGCCGTTGATCGGGGGATCGCCGTGGCCAGGAGCGTGTTCGGCCGCCTCGTGCCGGAATGGGAGCAGCTGCGCGACACGATCGCAGCGGAGATCCTCTCCGAGGGCTGGAACCCCGTGGTGGGCTCGTTCACCGCCGCCTACGGCAGCACCGACCTCGACTCGGCCGTGCTGGCCGTGGGCCTCTCGGGCCTCATCCCACCGACCGAGCCTCGCTTGAGCGCGACCGTCGAGGCCATCGAAGCCCAGCTGAGGGTGGGTCCCACCGTCTACCGCTACCGGGGCCAGGACGGGCTGCCCGGCACTCCCAGCGGCTTCAACTTGATGACGTCGTGGCTGATCGACGCCAAGATCCTCATCGGCGACCTCGACGGCGCCCGCGCCCTGTTCGACGACTATGCGGCTCTGGCGGGACCGACCGGATTGATGTCAGAGGAGCACGACCCGGTCACCGGCGAAGCCCGGGGCAACTTTCCGCAGGCGTACAGCCACCTCGGCCTGATCGAGAACGCCCTTAACCTGGCCGAGCACCGCGCCCGCTGAGCCGGCGCCTCACTCGTGCTCAGAGCGAGACGAACGTCTCGCTCATGCCCAGGGCGTTCACCTCGACCACCTCGGTCACGCCAGGCACCCGGTCGCGCATGATCCGCTCGATGCCGGCCTTGAGGGTCTGGGTGGACGCCGGGCAGGTGACGCAGGCGCCGAAGAGCTCGACGGTAACCACGCCGGTCGCCTCGTCGACCTCAATGAGGCTGATGTCGCCCTCGTCGGCCTGGATGGCCGGCCGGATGATCTCGATGATCTTCTCCACTTCGGCCTGCACAGGCCCAGTCTCGCAGCGCCCGGCCCCAACTCCGACCCCGGCCGCCCCGTGAGTCCGGGCCGCGCCCCGCACTGGCCTCCGGCGGCCTCGTAGGCTCGCGGGATGGGCTTGGCGGTGCTGGCGCATCAGGGGGGATGGGACGAGGCGCTGCTCGTGGCCTGCCCGGTGCTGCTGTTCGCCGGCATCGTCTGGCATGCCAAGCGGCGGGCGGTCAAGCAATCGGAGACCGCTCCGGCCGACGAGGACTGACTTGCTCGCCCTCCTGGTCTATTCGGCCCTCACGTCGGCGCCGAGCGATGCCAGATCGCCGGCCAGGTTCTCGTAGCCGCGAGCCACGTGATGCGCTTCGCTCACCACCGTGGTGCCCTCTGCCCCCAGCCCGGCGACGGCGAGCGCGGCGCCGGCCCGTATGTCGTGGGCCCTGACCGGAGCCCCCGAGAGCCGCTCCACGCCCCGCACCACGGCATGGTGGGAGTCGGTGCGGATGTCGGCGCCCATGCGGCGCAGCTCATCCACGTAGCGGAACCGGCCGGGGAACAGGTTCTCGGTGACGATCCCGACACCGGAGGCGGTGGCCAGCATGGCCACCAGGAACGGCAGGTAGTCGGTGGCGATACCCGGGTAGGGCAGCGTGGAGCAGTCGACCGAGTCGAGCCGGCGGGGCGCGATGGCCCGGATGCCTCCGTCGTCGGGGGTGATCACCATCCCCATCTCGGTCAGCTTCTGGCAGAGCAGCTCCATGTGGTCGTGGCGGGCGCCGGCTACGAACACCTCGCCCGACGCCACGCCGAGCGCGGCCAGATGGGTGGCGGCAACGATGCGGTCCGGGACGACCGAATGGTCGGCGGGATGAAGGGGGGAGGCAGACCCGCTGCCCTCGACGGTGAGCGTGGAAGAGCCGACACCCTCGATCCTGGCCCCCATCCGGCTCAGGAACTCGCAGAGGTCGGAAATCTCCGGCTCGCGGGCCGCGTTGTCGATCACGGTGGCGCCCTTGGCCGCCACCGCGGCCATCAGCAGGTTCTCCGTCGCGCCCACGCTGGGGAACTCCAGAACGACCCGCCCGCCCAGCAGCTCGACGGCCGACGCCTCCACGTAGCCGTGCACGACGTCCACCGCCGCTCCCAGCTCCACCAGGCCCTGCACATGCATGTCGATGGGCCGGGGACCGAAGTCGTCGCCGCCGGGCAACGCCACCTTGGCTTCACCGCAGCGGGCCAGCATCGGCCCGAGGACCACGACCGACGCCCGGAATCTCTCAACGATGTCGTAGGGGGCCACCGGGCTGATCTCGGCGGGCACGTCGATGTGAAGCAACGACGGTTGTACCGGATCCCATTCGACCGTGCAGCCCACGGCCCTCAACAGCTCGGCCATGAGGTCGACATCGACGATGCGGGGAACGTTGTCGAGCCGGTAGGAGCCCTCGGCCAGCAGCGTGGCCGCCATGAGCTTGAGCACCGAGTTCTTGGCGCCGGCCACGGTCACGGTTCCTTCCAGCGGCCGGCCGGAGCGCACGACTATCCGCTCGATCGCCACTACACAAGCCTATTGACCGCAGGCGAGCGATGACCGTATTGCGGGTGGTGCGGCGGGGCAGCGCGGCCGAGATGGAGCGCGAGCGCGCCGCCCGGCGGGAGGCCCGCTGCGACATCGTGGCCGAGCGCGCCATCGGCGAGGACCGGTTCGAGGCACGCGACGGGCCCTTCCGCGACTACGCACGCACGCTGTCGATGGAGAGGACCGGCCCCGGCGGCGCCGGCACCGGCGAGGCATGGCAGCTGACCGAGACCACCTCATACCGTCTCGCCGTGCCGGTGTGGGCCTGGCTGTTCCACTTCCCGGTGCGGAGCGCGCTGCGGAGGCGCCGGGACACCTACGGCTACTGGTGGGCGCCCCCGGACCGCCTGAGCGCCCGGGCCGCCACCGTGCTCGGCCTGCTGTGCACGATTCAGGTCGTGGACGGCTACCTGGGAACCGTCCTCACCGCCACCCTCACCTTCGCAGCCGACGAGTTCGGTCGCGGCAACACCGCCCAGGGGGTCCTGATGGGCGTGGTCCGGGCCGGGGTGCTGATCGCGCTGGTTACCGCCGCCCTCGCCGACCGGCACGGGCGGAAGCGCCTCCTGCTGGCGACCGGCCTGGGAAGCTGCCTGATCACCGCGGTGGGCGCGGCGGCGCCGGGATTGTGGTTCCTGGGCGGCACCCAGCTCGTCGCCCGGGGCCTATCGACCGCCCTCGGCATCCTGATCGTGATCCTGGCCGCCGAGGAGATGCCGGCCCACTCCCGGGCCTGGGCCATGTCGGTGCTGGTGCTGTGCGCGGCGCTGGGGTCGGGCATGGCCTTCGCGGTGCTGCCGATGGCCGATCTGCACATCTCGGGCTGGCGCCTGGTGTACGTGGTGCCGCTGGTCGGGGTGGCCGTCGTCGTCTGGGTGGGACGCCGGCTGCCGGAGAGCCGGCGCTTCGAGACGGTCGCAACCGGACGGGTCTCCCACGACGGTGTGGTCGACCGCCAGGCCGACCCGGAAGTGGCGGCCCGCCGGCGCAGAAGGCTGATCCTCCTGGCCGCCTCCGCATTCCTGATTGCCATGTTCGCGGCGCCGGCCTCCGGGCTGCGCAACGACTTCCTCAAGGACGAGCGCGAGTTCTCGGCTACGGCCATAACGCTGTTCACCTACTTCACCAACACGCCCATCGGCATCGGGGTCTTCGTCGGCGGGTACCTGGCCGACCGGCGGGGCCGCCGACCGACCGGCGCCACCGGGCTGGCGCTGGGAGCGGTGTTCATCGCGTGGGCCTTCTTCACCGACGGCGCCGCCCTCTGGCTGCTGACCCTGGCCGGCGGCGTGGTCGGTGCGATCGCGGTGCCCGCGCTGGCCGTCTACGGGCCCGAGCTGTTCGGCACCCACCGGCGGGGACGCTCCAACGGCGTGATCGTGATGGTGGGCGTGGTCGGGAGCGCCCTCGGTCTGATCGTCGCGGGAGGGCTGTCGGATGCGCTCGACGGGCGGCTCGGGCCGGCGCTCGCCCTGCTGGCCGTCGGCCCCCTGATCGTGGCCGCCCTGGTCATCCTCAAGTACCCCGAGACCGTGGGCCAGGAACTCGAGGAGATCAACCCCGAGGACCTCAACCCCGACGACCACTGACGCTGCGGCGCCGAGTGACGGCTCAGAGCTTCTTGAGGCGGTCTAGCTCCTCGGCGTCAACCTCCACGCTGTCGTACCCGAACCGAGGATGGAAGATCGTGAACAGCACCAGCGCTAGCGCGGCGATACCGACCGGCACGATGGCGTCGCCCCGGCCGGTGTAGGTGGGGAACAGCACGAAGGCCGACAGCAGCGCGGTCCACAGCCACAGGACGATCACCGCTCGGCGATGCCCGTGGCCGAGACGCATGAGACGGTGGTGCAGGTGCTCGCGGTCGGCCACCGAGAAGCCCCGGCGTCCTACGGCGCGGCGCACGATCGCGAACAGGGTGTCGACCACTGGTACGCCCAGGATCACCAGGGGAATGACAAGCGGCGCGTAGAAGAAGAAGGCCTGTCCGCTGAACTCGACCGTTGAGCGGCCGCCCACGCTGATGGTGGCGGCCGCCATCAGCGCGCCCAGCAGCAGCGCCCCGCCGTCGCCCATGAAGACCCGGGCCGGGTACAGGTTGTGGGGTAGGAACCCGACGCACACTCCCAGCGCGATCGCTGCCCACAGCGCACCGGGATTGGCCTCGTCGATCACGCCCTGGTCGGTGAGGCGCAGCGCGTAGAGGAGGAACGCCCCCGAGGCGATGGCCACGATGCCGGCGGCCAGGCCGTCGAGGCCGTCGATGAGGTTCACCGCGTTGGCCATGCCCAGCACCCACAGCACGGTCATCAGCGCCGACCACTCCTCCGAGAGGAACACCAAGTCCCAGAACGGCACCCGGAAGACAGCGATCGACACTCCCGACAGGTGCAGCACGACCGCCGCCGCGGCCACCCCTGCGGCCTTTGCCGGCGGCGACAGGTCTCGGATGTCGTCGTAGAAGCCGACCGCCAGAACGATCACGGCTGCGGCCACCCCGCCCAAGATCTCCCCGGGCGTGTCGAACGTCGCGGAAAGGCCACCCACCACAGGCGCGACCGCGACCGCCACAACCACTCCCACGAGCATGGCCAGACCACCGGCCGCCGGGGTGGGAGTCTCGTGGATGTGGTGGACATCGGGTTCCCGGCTGGCGCCAGCGCGCACCGCGACCCTGGCGGTGAGCGGAACCAGCAGGAATGTGGTGACGGCGGCCACCGCCCCGACGATTGCGAAGGACAGTAGCGGCGGCATCGCCAGCGCCTAGTTCCCGGACCGGCCGACCGGCAACGCCGGCGCTGGCAGGGTCCCGCCGGCCCTCCTCCGGGCCACTAGTCCTCGGTGTCCAACCCCGGGTAGGGCGGCTTGGCCGCGCACAGCTCCTCGGCATCGGCTCGCACCGCGGCCACTGCAGCGTCGTCCGAGCGGTTGCGCAACGCCCTGGAGATGAGGTCGGCGATGGTGACCATGTCGTCGGTGTCCATGCCCTGGGTGGTCACCGCGGGCGTGCCGATGCGCACCCCTGATGTGACGAAGGGTGAGCGGGGGTCGTCGGGCACCGTGTTCTTGTTGAGGCTGATCCCGGCACTGTCGAGGGTGGCCTGAGCCTCCTTGCCGGTGAGGTCCGGGTCGAAGGTTCGCAGGTCCACCAGCATCAGGTGGTTGTCGGTGCCGCCGGAGACGAGCCGGAAGCCGTGCCCGGCCAGCGCCGAGGCCAGCGCCTGGGAGTTCTCCACGATGCGGGCTGCGTAGTCGGCGAACTCCGCGGTGGCCGCCTCCGCGAAGGCCGCCGCCTTGGCCGCCACCGCGTGGTCGAGCGGGCCGCCCTGGATGCCGGGGAACATGGCCTTGTCGACCGCCTTGGCGTAGTCGGAGCGGCAGATGATGGCCCCGCCCCGGGGGCCGCGCAGGGTCTTGTGGGTGGTGAACGTAACGATGTCGGCGAACTGGGTCGGATTGGGATGCACACCGCCCGCGATCAGCCCGGCGATGTGGGCCGCGTCGAACATCAGCAGCGCCCCCGACTCGTCGGCTATCTCCCGAAGCGGCTCGGGGTGGATGAGGCGGGGGTAGGCGGTGGCGCCAGCCACGATCAGCTTGGGCCGCTCGGCCAGAGCCAGGTCACGCAACTGGTCCATGTCGATGCGCTCGTCGCTGGCGGTCACTCCGTAGGACACGAACCGGTACTGCAGGCCGGAGAAGTTCACCGGCGACCCGTGGGTGAGGTGGCCGCCGTGGTCGAGGCTCATACCCAGCACGGTGTCGCCCGGCTCGATCACGGCCTGGTAAGCGCCCATGTTGGCGATGGCGCCGGCATGGGGCTGCACGTTGGCGTGATCGGCCCCGAACAACTCGCAGGCCCTGCGGCGGGCGAGGTCCTCAGCCTCGTCTGCGACCATGTTGCCGCCGTAGTAACGCCGGCCCGGGTAGCCCTCGCTGTACTTGTTGGTGAACACCGAGCCGGTGGCGGCCATCACCGCCGGACTGGCGAAGTTCTCCGACGCGATGAGTTGGATGGTCGTGTTCTGGCGGCGGATCTCCTGACGGATCAGGTCGAACACGGCCTCGTCGGCGGTGGGCCAGGGCATGGGTTCCTCGATTCTCCTTCGCCGTGCGCCGCGGCGCGGATGCTCTGTCGAACGGTAGCTACGGACGGGTCAATTTCGGTGCCGCTGGTGTTCAGTCTGTTGCGCCGAGGGTGTCGAGCTTGGCGACACGGGCCTGGTGGCGACCGCCGTCGAAGGATGCTCCCAGCCAGGCGTCGAGGGCCTCCCGGGCGACCTCGGCGCCGGTGAGCCGCTCGCCGATGCACAGCACGTTGGCGTCGTTGTGGGCCCGCGCCAGACGGGCCGAGGTCACGTCGTAGGCCACCGCGGCCCGGACGCCGGTGACCTTGTTGGCGGCCATGGCGATCCCGTTGCCGCTGCCGCACACGCACAGGCCCAGGTCGGCGTCACCGCCGGCCACCGCCCGGCCCACCGCCGCCCCGAAGTCCGGGTAGTCGACCCGGTCGGTGGAGTGCGTGCCGCAGTCGGTCACCTCGTGGCCGGCCGCCCGAAGGTGGTCGGCCAGATCCTGCTTGAGCCCGTACCCGGCATGGTCGGCCCCGACCGCTATCCGCACGGCGGCCATCCTAGGACTCCCGCTCCTGGGCTGCGGCCAGGATCTCGTCGAGGCTGATCGGGCCCTCTCGCAGCACCGTCGGGACGTCGCCGGTCATGTCCACGACAGTGGACGAGGCGCCGGGACGGGGGCCGCCGTCGACGACGAGGCCGAGCGTGGGGAACAGTCCCGCTACCCCCTGGGCGGTGGAGGGAGTGGGGCCGCCGTGGAGGTTGGCGCTGGTCACAGCCAGGGGTCCTGGACCGGCAATGGCCTGCATCATGTCGTCGCCGGGCAGGCGCACGCCGATGGTGGCGCCGGTGCCGAGATGGGCGGGTGCGGTTGGCCGGCGCGACGCCACGATGGTGAGCGGGCCCGGCCAGAAGCGCTCAGCCAGCCGCCGTGCGCTTGGCGTGAGCTCCACTAGCGTCTCGGCTGCAGCCAGGTCGGCGACCAGAACCGCGATGCTGCGCTCGGCGGGGCGATCCTTGAGCTCGAAGAGTTGCTGGATCGCGTCGGCGTCGGCCGCGTCGACGGCCAGCCCGTAAACGGTGTCGGTGGGCACGCCCACGGGCTCCCCTCGTCGCAGTGCGGCGAGCGCTGCGTCCACCGCGTTCTCGCGCTGCTCGAACGTCCGGGTGCTAAGGACGCGACCGCCGGTCACGGCAAGCGTCCGATCACGACCCGCTCAAGGCCGGCTAGGTCGTGCTCCACCCGTACATTGGCGAAACCGGTCTCCGCGACCATGTGCGCCGTCTGCTGGGCCCGGTGAGACGCCGCCTCCATGACCAGGGACCCGCCCGGCCTGAGCCACTGCGAGGCACCGCCGATCACCTGCTCGACCGCTTCGTGGCCCGCAGGTCCGGACCACAGCGCCACCGGCGGCTCCCAGTCGGCTATCACCGGCGGCAGCTCCTCGCCGGTGCCGATGTAGGGCGGGTTCGACACCACCACGTCCACTGCTCCCCGCAATGCGGCGGGCAGCGCGTCGAACCAGTCGCCCTCGTGCAGGCTCACCCGGGCGGCGGCCCGGCCCAGGCCGGCCAGGTTGGCCCGGGCCACCGCCAGCGCGTCGGCCGACACGTCGGTGGCGAACACTCTGGCCTGCGGGCACTCGACCGCCACCGACAACCCGATGGCACCCGACCCGGTGCCGAGGTCGACGACGGTCATCTGGTGGTCGCGGCCTGCGCCGTCCGAGAGCCTCTGGACCTCATCAACCGCCCAGCCGGCCACCACCTCGGTCTCGGGCCTGGGTATGAGCACCCGGCGGTCGACCATCAGGTCGAGAGACCGGAAACCCCACGAGCCGACCACGTACTGGAGCGGCTCGCCCGCGCAGCGACGCTCCAGCATCGAAAAGAACCGGGCCGCAGTCAGCGTGGTGGCCCGGGCGCCCAGCACCCTCTCGAAGTCGGCGGGTGACGCCCCTGAGGCCGCCTCCACGATGCGGCGGGCATCCACCTCCGGCGTCTCCGACGCACCGCTACCGGACAGCAGGCGCCGTGCCTCAGACAGCAGATCGCCCCACGACTTCGCCTCGGGCTGGCTGTCCGTCTCGTGCGTCCGGCTCGCCTGGGGCACTCGGAGTCCTCAGGCGTCGTCGCCGGCCAGCAGCGTGCGCTGCTCGTCCTGCACCAGCGCGTCGCTCAACTCGTCGAGTTCGCCGGCCAGCACCCGCTCGAGCTTGTAAAGGGTGAGCCCAATGCGGTGGTCGGTCACCCGGTTCTCCCGCATGTTGTAGGTGCGGATCTTCTCGGACCGGTCGCCGCCACCCACCTGGCCCCGTCGCATCGCCGACTGTTCGGCGGAGGCCCGCTCCTGCTCGGCCTGCAGCAGCCTCGAACGCAGCACCCTCAGTGCCTTCTGCTTGTTCTGGAGCTGGCTCTTCTCGTCCTGCATCGACACCACCATGCCGGTGGGCACATGGGTGACCCGCACCGCCGAGTCGGTGGTGTTGACCGACTGGCCGCCGGGGCCCGAGGACCGGTAGACGTCGATCTGCAGGTCGGCATCGTCGATCTGCACGTCCACTTCCTTGGCCTCGGGCAGCACCGACACCGTGGCCGACGACGTATGGACCCGGCCCTGCGACTCGGTCACCGGCACCCGCTGAACCCGATGGGTGCCGGCCTCGTGCTTCATGCGAGTCCACACCTGATCGCCGGAGATCAGGCCGCTGACCTCGGTATAGCCGCCGAGGTCGGACGGTGAGGCAGCCAGCGGCTCAAGCTTCCAGCGTTGCCTGCGGGCGAAGGCCTGGTACATGTCGAACAGGTCGCGGGCGAAGAGGTTGGCCTCCTCGCCGCCGGCCGCGCCCCGGATCTCGACGATCACGTTGCGGCCCTCGTTGGGGTCGGGCGGAAGCAGCAGCATCCGCAGCTCGTCGGTGGCCGCGTCCACGGCGGCCTCGAGCTCGTCGATCATCTCGCGCAGCTCGGCCCGCTCGGAGGCGTCGGCCGCGGAGTGCATCCTGCGGGCCTCGTCGAGGTCCTCGACCGCGGCCCGCAGCCGCTGTCCCGCGGCCACGATCTCGCTCAGTTGCTTGTGGCGGCGGCCCAGCTCGGCCAGCCGGCGCGGATCGGACTGCACCGCGGGGTCGCCGAGGCGGATCTCTACGTCTCGGAGCTCGTCTTCGAGCCCGGCTATCCGCTCCAGCATGTCTCCGAGGCTACCGGCCCCGCCGATGTGCTCTGAGCAGCCCGGGACGCCTCAGAGTGCGTCCAGGAAGGCGCCCAGCGCCACAACGATCTCGGTGTCGAACTTGGGCTTGGGGTTGTGGCCCTGGCCCTCGAGCCAGTGGACGGTCACGCTGCCCGGTATGGCCCCGAGGTGGTTCGCGAACTCCTCGGGCGTGCCGAAGGGGTCGCGGTCACCGCTGACGAACAGCGTGGGCACTTCGATGCCGCCGAAGTGCTCCACCCGTAGCTTGTCGGGCTTGCCCGGCGGGTGCAGCGGGTAGCTGAGTAGCGCCAGACCGGCCGCGGGCAGCCCCTCCGCCACCGCCATCGAGCACATCCGGCCCCCCATCGAGCGCCCGCCCAGCACCAGCCGGGCCGTGGTGGTGCCCAGATCGCTCGCAAAGGCCTCAGTCTCGGCGCGGACTGTCTCGATCAGCCTCGGAGCCCGGTCGGGGAACCGTCTGCCCTCGCGCCGGTATCCGAACTCGATACGGCGCACCGGCATGTCGAGCCCTTCGTCCAGGGCGACGAGCGTGTGCTGATCTGCGCCGCCGCCCGCTCCGTGGGTCAGCAGCACCCCGGCCACCGAGCTGGGTGGGAAGTCGCGGTCGGCCTGCATCCCTCGAAGAATACGGCGGGATGGCCGGTCGGCTCTCTACCGCACCACTAGCGTCCGGCCATGAGCAAGCCCAACATCCTGGTGGTAATGGCCGACCAGCTGGCCCCGCACTTCACCGGCGCCTACGGGCATCCGCTGGTACGCACGCCGGCGATGGACTCGCTGGCCGAGCGGGGAGTCCGCTTCGACGCCGCCTACTGCAGCTCACCGCTGTGCGCGCCATCGAGGTTCTCGATTATGTCGGGGCGTCTGGCGTCCGAGATCGGGGCCTTCGACAACGGCGCGGAGTTCGTGGCGTCCATCCCCACCCTGGCCCACTACCTGCGCCTGGCCGGCTACCGCACGACGCTGTCGGGCAAGATGCACTTCGTCGGGCCGGACCAGCTCCACGGCTTCGAGGAGCGCCTCACCACCGACGTGTACCCGTCCGGCTTCGCCTGGGCCGCCAACTGGGACGCGACCGCCGAGTCTCCCGGCAAGTGGTACTACGACTTCGAGTCCGTGACCGACGCCGGGCCGGTGCTCACCAACTTCCAGATCGACTACGACGACGAGGTCGGGTTTGCAGCCGTGCGCCGCCTCTACGACCTGGCCCGGCCCCACACCGACGAGCGGCCGTTCTTCCTGGTGGCGTCGTTCACCCATCCCCACGACCCCTACGAGGCCCGTCCCGAGTGGTGGAACCTCTACGACCACGACGACATCGACCTGCCCGATCCCATCGGCGACGACGCGGTCGACCCCCACACCCTGCGCATCCGCCGGGGCACCGGGGGCGACAACGGCGGCTACACGGAGGCCCACTACCGCACAGCCCGACACGGGTACTACGCGGCCACCAGCTACTTCGACTCCTGGCTCGGCCGCCTGGTCGATGCGCTGGCCGAGACCGGTCGCCTGGACGACACCGTGGTCATCCTCACCAGCGACCACGGCGACATGCTCGGCGACCGGGGGGTGTTCTTCAAGATGTCGTTCTTCGAGCGGTCGGCCCGGGTGCCGCTGATCATGGCCGGTCCCGGCATTCCGCCGGGCACGACTGCGCCCAACGCCTGCTCGCTGCTCGACCTGCTGCCCACCCTGCTCGACATCGCCTCAGACGGCGGCGCCTGGCCCGAGTTCGGGACGCCGGTCTCCGGGCGCAGCCTCTGGGAGCTCGCCACCGGCGGCGCCGACGACGTGGACGAGACCGTCGGCGAGTACATGGCCGTGCTGACGTCGCACCCGCTCTTCATGATCCGACGGGGCCGCCACAAGTACGTTCACTGCGACTCCGATCCGGCGCTGCTGTACGACGTGGAGGCCGATCCGCTGGAGCGGACCAACCTGGCCGGCCACCCCGATTTTGCCGAGTTGGCCGCCGGCTTCGGCCAGGAGGTCCGGGCCCGCTGGGACAGCGACGCCATCCGTGAGCGGGTGCTGGCATCCCAGCGGTCCCGTCGCGTCGTACGGGCCGCGATAGGCGCCGAGCACGGCTGGGACTACGAGCCGGTGCGTGGCGCGACCGCCGAATACGTGCGCGACCACACGAACTACGCCCAGATCGGCGCCAGCAGCCGCGTGAGCATCCCGGCCTGAGCAGCCGGACGCCGGCTTAGATGGCCTTGATGGCGGCTATCACCGCCTGCCAGCGGTCGGGGTCGCCCTCCACGGGCACGTAGAACGAGATCCGGCTGATGATGTCGCCATAGCGGCGGCCCAACTCCGGGGCGATCTCCTCGGGGACCGCGACCACTGCGAAGGTGTTGAGGACCTCGTCGTCGATGAGGTTGCCCATCTCGACCCACTGGCCCCGCTTGGACAGGGTGTTGAGGTCTGTCTGGAGGTCGCCCCAGCCGTGGACCTCCAGCACCGGACGGTAGGCGGGCGTCGAGCCGTAGAAGGCGATCTGCTGGCGGGTGAACGCCTTGGAGCCCTCGATCTCCTCGTCGTTCTCGCCGGTCACCACGAATGACGGCCCGGCGATCTCGTAGCCGTCCATCGAGGCGACGCCGGCGGTGGCCCGGCCCCGCTCCAGCGCAGGCAGTGTGACCTCGCGCAGGTACTTCTCGGTGGTGAACGGATGGCACAGGAACCCGTCGCACACCTCGCCGGCCACTTCGGTCATCAGCGGGCCGACCCCGGCCAGGTAGATCGGCGGCGGACCGGAGTCGCCGAGGTCGCTGGCTTTGGGGGTGAACATGGGCGTCATCAGGGTGTGGCGATAGAACTCGCCCCGGAAGCGCAGCGGGGTGCCGCTCTGCCAGCAGTCCCAGATGGCCCGCACGGCCTGGACCATCTCCCGCATGCGGGCCGCGGGCCTGCTCCACTCCATCGAGAAGCGCTTGGTGATGTGGGGCTTGATCTGGCTGCCGAGCCCGAGCACGAAGCGGCCTTGCGACAGGGTTTGGAGGTCCCAGCCGATGTTGGCCAGCAGCATCGGGTTGCGGGCGAACGCCACCGCAATGGCCGTGCCCAACTCGATCTCGCGGGTGCTGGCCGCGGCTACGGCCAGGGGCAGGAACGGGTCATGGGGTCCCTCCAGTGACCAGGCGCCCGAGTAGCCGGCCGCCTCCAGGTCGGCGGCTGTGGCGCCTGCCTCGATGATCGAGCCGGCGAGCAGCGAGTCGATCTTCATGGGTGGCGACAGTACTCACTTACGACCCGTAACCTCTGCGCCCATCGCGGTGCACACCTCTTTCTCCGGCGAGGACCTCTATGGGATCGTGTGCGACTACGCCGCGCTCGGGCACCATCGCTCCGGAACCGACCGCGGCTTAGCCACGGTCGAGTGGATCAAGGAACTGGTCGGCGACCTGGGTGCTGTGACGGCGGAGACTGTGTCGTTCGAGCGCTACGACGTCAGCAGCGAGCTCACCGCTGACGGGCGCCCGATCGACCACCTCGCCCTGTACTACGAGTTCACGGGGGACATCGACACCTTCGATGTGGCCATCCGGCGGTTGGATCCCCAGTCGGGCGGGTATCCCGGCGTGGCTGATGCGCTCATCGACGAGACCAGACGGGCCGGACACGAGGCCCTGGTGATCACCACCGACCACATGGAGGGTGACTTGGTCGCCATCAACCGGGACCTGGCTGGGCCCGCTTCGGGGCTGCCGACCGTGCTGGTGGCCGGCCGCCACCACGACACTCTGGCCTCGTCGACCGTGCGGCTGAGGCTCAGCGCCCGGCTGACTGCTGGCCGGACCGCCAATGTCGAGGTTCACAACGAGCGTCCGGGCCGCCGGCTGGTGCTGACCACGCCGCTGCACGGCTGGTTCGAGGCCGCCGGCGAGAGAGGAACCGGCATCGCCGTGCTGCGCTACGTCGCCGAGCGGCTCGCCGACCGTCCACTGACCATCGTCGCCACCGGAGGCCACGAACTCGGCTATCTGGGCGCCTTCCGCTGGGTGGAGCGGTGCGTGGATCGGGGCGTGGAGCCGCCCGCGTGCGTGGTCCATCTCGGAGCGTCCGTCGCGGTGGAGTCCTTGGCGGCCGACGGCTCTCGCCGGCTCATCGGCAGCCGCATCGGCATGACCAACCTTCCGGAAGCCGCCGCCCGGTCCGTGGCCGACGCCCTCGACAGTGCCGGGATCGGTCTGCGCTACGACGTGGACTCATGGCTGGGCGAGGGCGAGGCGTGGAGCCGCCTTGCCGTGCCGGTGCTGTCGACCACCGGCGCCGGGCCCGACTTCCACACCCCGTCGGACACGCCCGAGCGGGCAACCTCACCGGACGCGCTGGCCACCGTGGCGGGGTCCATGGCCCGCGCCGCGGCCACGTTCCACGACGCTGTTCTGGGCGGTGCGGGTTTGGCAAGGCCCGTGCTTGACTAGAGACTGTCCCGGGCGGTTGAGCGAATCGGGTTCCAGCAGGGAGGTCCGCATGCAGATCCGGAGAGTCGCGGGAGCACTGGGGGCCGAGCTCACCGGCGTGGACCTCCGCGATCCCGACCTCGACTTCGACGCTGTCTACCAGGCCTTCCTGGAGCACGAGGTCATCTTCTTCCGGGGCGCGCACCTCACCGAGGAGGAGCACCTCGCCCTCGGCCGGCGCTTCGGGACGCCCAGCATCTACCCGGTCTTCCGGGTCCTGGGAGCGACCGAGCCGACCATGACCGTCATCAAGGACGGTCCCGACAGCCCCAACGCCGCTGACCGCTGGCACACCGACGTCACCTGGACGGCAAACCCGCCCAAGGCCGCGCTGCTGCATATGGAGCTGGTGCCCGAGTTCGGTGGCGACACCCTGTGGGCCTCGGCCACCCGGGCTTACGAGACCCTCAGCCCGGCGGTGCAGGAGTTCTTCTGCTCGCTGACGATCGTGCACTCGAACGAGGGGTACCTGGAGCGGGTGGCCGAGAAGGCCGGCAAGCACGCCGATGCCATCCGCGAGGCCATCACCCGCGACTACGGACCGGTTGAGCATCCCCTGGTGCGGACCCATCCAGAGACCGGCAAGCGGGCCCTGTTGTACGCCGAGGGGTTCATCGACCACGTGGCCGGGGTGAGCCGAGCCGAGAGCGACATGGTTCTTGCGTTCCTGCGCGAACATGTCGCCGAGGTGTCGTTGCACTGCCGGTGGCAGTGGCAGAACGGCGATCTGGCCATCTGGGACGAGCGCTCGACGCTGCACCGGTCCGCGGCCGACCATTTCCCCCAGGAGCGCATCATCCGCCGGCTCGAGATCGACGGCGACCGCCCCTACTTCGACCCCAACGGCTCCTAGTCCCAGTACCTGTCCGTTCCTGCGTCGGCCGCGGGCACTTCCGCATCGAATCCTTCTCTCATCAACGTCCGATCCTGGCTGTCACACCCGGTCCGTACTGTGGCCGTCATGGCATCAGACTTCGAGACGGGCTTCGAGCTCAAGCTGGGCAGCTTGACGGGCTGCGTGATGTTGGAGGACCATCCCTTCGCCGTCGAGACGGTCGCCGAGGCGCGCTCGGCCATCCTGCGATGCGCGATGGAAGCTCTCGGCCACCACGCCCACGATCCGGAGAGGCGTGAGTATCTGCGCCTGAACGTGCCAGCGGGCGGGCCCACCTGGGACGACCTGATCAAGTGCGAGGAGGCCCGCCGCTACGACCCGGCCGACCCCGACACCGGCATGACGTGCAGCTACTACCTGTACGGGCAGCGCGGCCTGGAGGGTGTCGGCGGCGTGATGTGGACCTACGGCGTGACCATCTGGGCCACTGCACCCCCCAAAGTCTGGGACCACCTCACCGACCAACCCGCCGGTCTGGACACGGACGACGGATTGGAGGACTAGCCGGATGGCCACTGACTTCGAATCAGATCGCGGCGAAACGGCTGTCGAGCGCCTGTCCAGGCCCGGTGCGGTGCAGCTCCGGCCATACCCCGGTCCGGCCTGGATTGCGGCGCGGCTGCGGGAACGCGTCTAGTCAATCGGGTTTCCGTCGAGCTCCAGCCGCTGGCGGCGCAGCACCATGCGCTTGATCCGCCAGCGTCCATCGACACGCTCGTACTCCTCCTCGTACCAGCCTGCGCCCCAGAGGGTTCGGACCGGGCTCCCCTCGGGAAACCAGATACGGTCCTCCATAGCCCACACGCCCGAAGCGCTGTCGGCACCGGTCAGCTCGATCTCCTCGGTGTGGCCATGATGGACGGTGACCGCACCGTGCAGGAGCTTTGACACCGTGTCAACGAAGCTGTCGCGGCTGCTGTAGACGCCCCGGCCCGAGCCGCTGACAGTGCTGCTCGACACATCGATCCGCGCGTCCGGGGCGAACACGTCGCTCAAACCCTGCCAGTCCTGGTGGTCGAGCAGGCGAAAGTAGCGCGCCTTGAGCTTGCGAATCTCTTCGATGTCTGCCATGGGTCCGTCGCCACCGCCCGGCAGGGCACGGCCAGTGTTCGGGCTCACAGGCTCACCGTACCCGCACCCCGACAGGCCCGGCGCGGCCGTCCGCCGCTCCCACTGAACGGATCGGATCACCAAATTTATCTTGTAATAACATGGAAAGACTTGACAGATGTCATACCTCTATGGCATGATGTGTGCATGTTGATCGAAGCCGCCCAACGGGCTGAGGCCGCGGTGAAGGAGATGCTGGCCTGCGCCGACGAAGGGGCGGCGTCCTGCTCGGAACTGCGCGAGGGCTTGGAGATCTCCAAGGTCATCGCCGGCGTGAACGCGGCGTTCCAGGTTTCGGCCGCGGCCTCGGTCGCGGGCCGGGAGCGTCACGGCGACGGCGGCGCTGAAGCGCTGGCCGCCGGCGCTGGCCTGTCTCGGCATGAGGCCCGCAGCCAGGTCAAGACGGCCGAGACCTTGAGCAAGACGCCACGGCTGCGCGACGCCGTGGCCGGAGGCCGGGTGTCGACGGCCAACGCCAAGCGGCTGGCTGAGGCTGTCGAGAAGACCAGCGCCGAGGATGTCGCATCAGACGGCGAACTGCTGGCAAAGGCAGAGACCATGCGGCCTGAGGACTTCGGCCGTGAGGCCCGCCGCTGGGCCGTCGAGCGTCAAGGGGACAACGGAGAGTCCGAGTACGCCCGCCAGAGGGCCCGGAGACGGGTGCGGCTGTGGGACGGCGATGACGGGATGGTGCATCTTCGCGGCGAGTTCGACGCGGTGACCGGACGCCGCATCGGCAACCGGCTGCGGGCCGAGGCCGCCCGCATGCACGCCACCGACAAGAAGAAGGCCAGCCACAGCGACGAGAGGCGCAGCTTCGACCAGTGCCTGGCCGACGCCCTCGATCAACTCACATCCAACGCCAACGACAGCGCCGGTGGCGGCAAGCCTTATGCGGATATCTGCGTGGTCGCGCACTTCGACGACGAAACCGGACAGCTCATCGCCGAGATACCGGGCGGGGACCGGCTACCTCGCTCAGTGCTCGAAGAGCTCACCTGCAACTCGCTGATCACGCCCACCATCTATGACCGGCGCGGCGTTCTGTTGTGGCAGGGACACAGCAAACGCACCGCAACCGCTACACAGCTCAAGGCGCTCAAGGCCATCTACGGAGGCTGCTTCGCCTGCGGGGCCGACTTCGACATGACCCAAGCCCACCACGTCGAACCAGTCTCACAGGGCGGTCCGACCGACATCGACAACCTCGTACCCGCCTGCTGGCACTGCCACAACAAGATCCACCACTTCGGCTGGCGGATCCACGGTCCCCCGGGAAAGCGCACCCTCCATCCCCCGGGCGGCATCAACCACGGCCCTGCCCGCGCCCCCGACCCTCCAGTGCCCGACGTGAGCCCAGCGGGAAGGCACTGTCCAGCGCGAGCCCCCGACCCTCCGGCGTCAGGAATCAACTCGCCAGATACGCCCTCGCTGGCGAAGGGTGGCCGGCTGTTCGCCCTCACCTAGCGGTCGAGCGGCAGGGCGAGAAGCCGCGCGGTGAGCCTCGGGCGCTTCGGCGACAGCTGGAGTCCGCCGCCAGCCTCGCGACGGCAGGATGAGCAGCGCGGCGGTGAGCCTCGGGCGCTTCGGCGACAGCTGGAGTCCGCCGCCAGCCTCGCGGCGGCAGGAGAAGCCGCGCGGTGAGCTATAGGGCGCTTTGGCGAGCGCTGCCGTTCGCTCCCAGCTTCGCGGCGGCAGGATGAGCAGCGCGGCGGTGAGTCTGGCAGGATTGCGGCCCGCGAGATCCCGACGAACCAAGGAGATGCAACCGATGGGTGAGATGGTGGAGTTCGCCGCCAATGGATCGACGGCCCGTGGCTATGTGGCAGCCGCCGCTGGGGGCTCGGGCCCCGGCGTGATCGTGCTGCAGGAATGGTGGGGGCTGGTGCCCCAGATCAAGGGGGTCTGCGACCTGCTGGCCGAAGAGGGCTTCACCGCGCTCGCACCCGACCTGTACCAGGGCGAGATGGCCACCCACACCGAGATGGACAAGGCCGGCGCGCTGATGACCAGCCTGCCGCCCGAGCGGGCCGCCCGGGACATGTCCGCCGCCATCGACTACCTGCTGGGCCACGACGCCTGCTCCTCGTCCACCGTCGGCGTCACTGGCTTCTGCATGGGCGGGCTGCTCACCCTGCGCATCGCCGCAATCGCCGGCGACCGGGTGTCGGCCGCGGCCCCGTTCTACGGCGCGCCCCTCGGCGACGACTCGCTCGACTGGAGCAACCTCAGCGCCAAGGTCGAGGGCCACATGGCGGGCAGCGACGACTTCTTCCCGCCCGACGCCTGCGAAGCGCTGGCCCAGCAGCTGCGAGACATGGGCAAGGACGTCGTGTTCCACAGCTACGAGGGCACCGGCCACGGCTTCGGCAACTGGGAGGACCCCCTCGGCACCTACAACGAGGCCGCCTGGCACACCGCCTGGTCCCGCACGCTCGCATTGCTGCACGACAACGTCAGCTAAGGGCAGGCTGACTCAAGCCCGGTGCCTGGGATTCAGTAGACCTCGGGCACGAACGTCTGGTCCGAGATCGGCGGCCTCACATAGCCCACGCCCGACTGGCGCTCGGGCAACTCGACGTCCTCCCAGGGGACCGTCTCGTACGGGATCATCGACAGCAGGTGCGAGATGCAGTTCAGCCGGGCCGCCTTCTTGGAGTCGGCGTCCACCACGTACCACGGGGCCTGCTTGATGTCGGTGTGGGCGAACAGGGTGTCCTTGGCCTTGGAGAAGTCCACCCACCGGGCCCGACCCTGCACGTCCATGGGCGACAGCTTCCAGCGCTTGAGCGGATCCGCGATCCGGCTCTGGAACCGCCGCTCCTGCTCGGCGTCGCTGACCGAGAACCAGTACTTGATCAGGATGATCCCCGACCGCACCAGCATCCGCTCGAATTCCGGGCACGACCGCAGGAACTCGCGGTACTCCTCCTCGGTGCAGAACCCCATTACCGGCTCGACCAGCCCCCGGTTGTACCAGCTGCGGTCGAACAGGACCATCTCCCCCGCGGCCGGCAACTCGGCCACATAGCGCTGGAACCACCACTGCGTCTTCTCGCGGTCGCTGGGCGTGCCCAAGGCCACCACCCGCACCACCCGGGGGTTGAGCCGCTCGGTGATCCGCTTGATGACACCACCCTTGCCGGCCGCGTCCCGGCCCTCGAAGATCACCACCACCTTCAGGCCCTTGTGGCGGATCCAGCGCTGCAGGCGAACCAGTTCCTCCTGCAGGTGAGCGAGCTCCCGCTCGTAGTCCTTGGCCTTGATCCGCTTACGTGCGCGGGGCTCCCGCTCATCCGCCAGCGACTCGTAGACGGTTGGCTCGACGCCGCCATCGCCCATGAACCGACCATAATTGACGCGTGGATGCTCGACAATCCCCGGAGACACCTGCGACACCTGCAACACGACGATCGTTCACGACGATGTCGGGGGTTCCCGTTGACCCGGTCTACGGCGACGGGCCGATGCCCGGGCAGTATCCCTACACCCGGGGCATCTACCCCGAGATGTACCGCAGCCGTCTATGGACCATGCGAATGTTCGCCGGGTTCGGGACCGCGGTGGACACCAACGGCCGGTTCAAGGACATCCTGCACCACGGCGGCACCGGGCTGTCCACCGCTTTCGACATGCCCACCCTCATGGGCCGCGACTCCGACGACGAGGTGTGGTCGGCCGGCGAGGTCGGCCGGGCCGGCGTGGCTGTCGACACCCTGGCCGACATGGAGGACCTCTTCGCCGACATAGACCTGGGCGCGGTGTCCACCTCGATGACCATCAACGGCCCCGCCATCGTGGCCCTCGCCCAGTACATCGCGGTCGGAGACAAGACCGGCGTGGACCGGACCCACCTGTCGGGAACCATCCAGAACGACATCCTCAAGGAGTACCAGGCCCAGAAGGAGTACATCTTCCCGCCCCGGCCATCGATGCGCATCGTCACCGACATGATGCGCTTCACCGCCGCCGAGATGCCCCGGTGGCACCCGGTGTCGATCTCCGGCTACCACATCCGCGAGGCCGGATCGACCGCCGCGCAGGAACTGGGCTTCACCCTGGCCAACGGCTTCGCCTACGTGGAGGCGGCCCGGGCCGCTGGCCTCGGCATCGACGACTTCGCCAGCCGGCTCAGCTTCTTCTTCAACAGCCACAGCGACTTCTTCGAGGAGATCGGCAAGTTCCGGGCAGCCAGACGCATCTGGGCCACCTGGATGAAGGAGCGCTACGGCGCCACCAGCGAGCGCAGCCTCATGTGCCGGTTCCACACCCAGACCGCGGGGGTGTCGCTCACTGCCCAGCAGCCCGAGATCAACATCGCCCGGGTTGCGATCCAGGCGCTGGCCGGCGTGCTGGGAGGAACCCAGTCCCTTCACACCGACGCCTTCGACGAGGCCCTGGCCCTGCCCACCGAGAAGGCGGCCCGCATCGCCTTGCGCTCCCAGCAGATCGTGGCCCATGAGACCGGCGTGGCCAGCGTGGCCGATCCCCTCGGCGGCTCGGCCTACGTCGAGTGGATGACCGACGAGATGGAGCGGCGGGCCGTCGAGATACTCGACCACCTCCTGGAACTGGGCGAAGGGTCCATCCTCGAAGGCGTCTACGAGGGCATCGACAACGGCTGGTTCGTGGGCGGCATCGCCGACTCCGCATACCGCTTCGAGCGCGAGGTCAACGAGGGCACCCGCATCATCGTCGGCGTAAACGCCTTCACTCAGGGCAATGACGGCGACGACGGCGAGGGCAATGGAACCAACCTGCTGCGCATCGAGCAGGACACCGAGGACCTCCAGCTCAAACGCCTCGCCGCGGTCAAGCAGGCCCGAGACGACGAGGCCGTGCGCCGCGCCCTAGAAGCCGTGGGTCAGGCGGCCGATGACCCCAACACCAACCTCATGCCGCCGGTGATCGACGCAGTCAACGCCTACGCCACCGAGGGCGAGATCTGCGACACACTGGCCGGAGTGTTCGGCCGCTACGTCGAACAGGCCATCGTCTAGCGATACCGGATGACCATTCCAGCAATGATGCCGGGCGATGATGGTTGAGAGTCAGGGCCAGCGCGGCGCCGGGCGCGAGGCTCCGATCCGGGTGGTGCTGGCCAAGCTGGGGCTGGACGGCCACGACCGGGGCCTCAAGGTGGTGGCCCGGATGCTGCGCGATGCCGGTATGGAGGTGATCTATCTGGGTCTGCGCCAGACCACAGAGTCGGTGATCGCGGCGGTGGAGCAGGAGGACGCCGACGTGATCGGGCTGTCGATGCACAACGCAGGCCATCTGGCCCTGGCGCCCCGCATCCTGCAGGCCCTGGCCGACTCCGGGCTGGATGTGCCCGTGGTGATCGGCGGGATTGTGCCCGACGCAGACGTAGCCACCCTCAAGGAACTGGGCATCAGCGCGGTGCTGCATCCGGGGGCTTCGGCCGTCGAGGTCGCCGGCGCGATTCGCCGGTCCGTCGCGTGACGGCTGCCGGCCCGGCCGCAGACCTGTTGGATCGGGCCCGGAGCGGCGACCGGCGGGCGTTGGGCCAGCTGCTCACCCTCACCGAACGCGGCGACGCCGGGGCCCACGGCCTCGACGATCTGGTCCATCCCCACGCACACGGCGACGCACCGGTCATCGGCGTGACCGGAGCTCCCGGCACCGGCAAGTCGACCCTGGTCGGACACCTCGTGAAGGAGATCGCGGACGCCGGCGGGCAACCTGCCGTGCTGGCCGTGGACCCATCGTCGCCGCTGAGCGGCGGGGCCATACTCGGCGACCGCATCCGCATGGACGGCGTGGCCGCGGGGCGCGCCTTCATCCGGTCGATGGCGACGCGGGGCCACGCCGGCGGGCTGGCCCTGGCCGTGCCCGGCGCTCTGCGCCTGTTCGAGGCGTGCGGCTTCGGACCCTTGGTCGTCGAGACGGTCGGCGTCGGCCAGGTGGAGGTGGACGTCACCCGGACCGCCGACACCGCCGTCGTGATGGTCGCCCCCGGCATGGGCGACGCAGTGCAGGCCAACAAGTCCGGTCTGCTGGAGGTGGCCGACGTGCTGGTGGTCAACAAGGCTGACCGGCCCGGCGCCGACGATGTCCGCCGCGACCTGGAGCACATGCTCGACCTTGGCCATATCACCGGCGCCACCCAGCATTGGCGGCCCGAGATCATCATGACCACCGCCACCACCGGCGAGGGCATGGACCAGGTCCATCAGGCCATCCAGAACCACCGCACCCACCTAGCCTCCACCGGTGGACTGGAAGCCCGACGCCAAGCCAGGATCCACCAAGAAGTCCAAGACAGGATCGCGCAGCACCTGGACGCCGCCGCCGAGCACTACCTGAGCACCCAACCCGCTGAACTCCGGCAGGCACTCGAACGCAGCCAGACCCCAGCCGCCGCAGCGGCCAAGATCAGCAAACGCCTGTTGAGCAACCAGCCTGCTAAGCAGAGACCGGAGCGCTAGGCCGGCGGGTGGCGCCGAGTCAGATGACCGACGAATGATGACCAAGAAATAGGGCGAAGCCCGTGTCGGTCATCTCGGCTCGGCGACAGGACCCGCCGGCCG
>VXTM01000019.1:48771-60026 GCA_009837445.1 Acidimicrobiaceae bacterium | reverse complement strand
ACCCCCAGGCGGCCCCGGCCCCCCGCGCGCCAGTCGTCGGGCCGGCCCCCAGCGGACCGGCCCATGACGCAGCGCCCTACGGCGCCCCGATCCCCAGTGCCCCGGTCCCCGGAGCGCCGCCACAGGCCGCGCCGGCCCACGGGGCGGCTCCCCCCAGCGCGGCGCCTCCGGGCGCGCCGGCGCAGGCGCCACCGGCACCGCCGGCTCAGCCTCCGGGCGCGCCGGCGCAGCCGAAGCCCAACGATCCGAGCACCTTCGCCGTCGGATTCCAGGACGTGCCCGCCCTCGGCGCCCTGGACCGCCAGCCCGGCGCCTACCACCACCAGTCCGGGGCCCGCGGTGTGCTGCGCCGGCCGTGGGTGGTGCAGATCATCGCCTTCCTGGTTCTGCTGGGCATCTGGCAGTACCTCACGGTGGCCAGCGACCGGGTGCCCAGGATCGACGAGGTGCTGTCGTTCATGGGAACCGAGATCAGCGGCGGCTCCCACGGCGGCGTCCTCGGCGGCAAGTTCTGGAGCCCGCTGGGGGTCAGCCTTCAGCGCTACGCCATCGGCCTGGCCATCGGCGTCCCCGCGGGGATGGTGCTGGGCCTGCTCATCGGCTCCTCCGGCTGGGTACGGGGCCTGCTCAACGACACCACCCTGGTGCTGCTGGCCCTGCCCGCGGTGGTGTGGGCCTTCCTGACGTCGCTGTGGTTCGGCCTGTCCTCCACCGCCCCCATCGTGGCCGTGGTGCTCACCGCCATCCCGTTCATGGCCGTCAACTTGAGCACCGGCGTGCGCAACATCGACGCCGAGCTCGTCGAGATGTCCAACGCCTACCGGGTGCCGCGCCGCAACCGGATCCTCGATCTGCTGCTGGGCGGCACCATCGGCAGCGCCTTCACCGGCCTGCGGCTGGCGTTCACCACCGGTTGGAACAGCCTGCTCATCGTGGAGTGGTTCGGGGCCACCGACGGCGTCGGCTGGCGGGCCCGCTTCTGGTACGACGCCCTGCGCTATCCCGGCTTCGTGGGCTGGGTGCTGCTGTTCGTTCTGCTGATCACCGTCCTCGACCGCCTGGTGCTGCGCCGGCTCGAGCGCCACGCGTTCCAGTGGAACCAGAAGCCGACCCTCAGCTTCGCCGAGGACTGGGGCATCTGAGCGGGCCCGCAGCCTGACCGCCACCCGGCAGTCGCCTTCACCGGCAATCGCCTTCACCGGCAATCGTCCACCGACAATCGCAACCAGCAAGGAAAGGCCAGATGGCTACCGTCCTGATCGAGAACCTCACCAAGATCTACCCCCCGACCATCACCTACCCGCACCGGGTGCAGGCCCTCGGCGGGGTGAACGTGTCGGTCACCGGCAACGTGTTCGTGGCCGTGCTGGGCCCCTCCGGCAGCGGCAAGACCACGCTGCTCAACATCGTCGCCGGCGTGGAGACCCCCACCTCCGGGTCGGTGCGGGCCGTGCAGGACGGCGTACCCGCGCAGGTCGGCTACGTGTTCCAGGAGCCGAGGCTGCTGCCGTGGCGCACCGTGTTGAACAACATGCTGTACGTCCAGGACCGCAAGTCGGACCGCTCACGGCGCGAGGCCGAGTTCTACCTGACCATGGTTGGCCTCAACGAGGTGGCCCACCTGTACCCGTCGCAGCTGTCGGCCGGGATGCAGCAGCGGGTCGGGATCGCCCGGGCCTTCCTGGTGAACCCCGACATCCTGTTGATGGACGAGCCCTTCAGCCACATGGACGCCCTCACCGGCCGATCGCTGCGCGAGTACCTCCAGAGGGTATGGCTGCACACCCGCAAGACGGCGCTGTTCGTGACCCACGACGTGTCCGAGGCGGTGGAGCTGGCCGACCGGATCGTGATGCTGCGCCCCGGCGGCGTCGTGTTCGACGACATACCCGTCGACCTGCCCCGCCCCCGCCACCCCGACGATCCCGCGGTGCGGACCGTGGAGGGCGAGGTGCTGCGGCGCTTCGACTCGATGGAGGCCGCGGTCCGTTTCGGCGCCCAAGCCGGCTAGAGGCCGAGCGGATCGACCGATCCGCCGGCAGTCACCGCCCGCAACGTAGCTCCGGCTCGCGCGGCCCATGACCGAGCGAGCAAACCGTGCAGGTCGCGCCGGACCCGGGCTCGCTCCACGTCCCATGCCCCTGCTCCGCTGGGCCGCCGCGTCAGCGTTGCCGGCGGTGCTGCTGCTGGCGGTGGCGGGCTGTGCGGCGGATCCGAGCGGCGAGGACTCATCGGCAGGATCCGCCTCGGGCTCGGGGCTGCCCGGCGAGGGCGAGCCGCCGGGCGCCGGCGGACGTCCTGTCGTGCAGGTGGCCGAGGGGGGCGGATCGCAGAACTTCCTGGATCCCGACGCCGCTCCGACCAGCGCCCTGGGGCGTCTGCGGGCCCGGTACCTGCCGGTGTGGACCCCCGAGTTCGACTGGGCCTTCCCGCCCGAGGCGTGCGGCACCGCCTGGGAGCTCGACGGCATCGCCGCGCCGTCCGACGGCAGCCTCGCGGTGCTCGGTGATCCGGCGGCGGCCTCCGCGCTGACGGTGATGAGATACGAGCACCAGTTCACTTCGGCGTTGGCCGCGCCGGAGCCGCTGGGCCAGCTGTGCGTGGCCACCGCCTCAGTGGGTCCGGCGCGCCGGGGCGCGCTAGACGTGCTGGTGTCGTATCTTGATTCGGGGGTGCGCCGCCGCGAGCCGGCCGCCTTCCCCGAGGCGGTGCGGGTGCTGGGGGCGAGCCCCACCGAGGCTCTGGCGGTGGCCTGTGTGCAGCCCGGCTACGCCGAGGTGGTGTCGGCCGACGGCGCGGTGGTGGAGGCGCCCCGGGCGCCGGCGCGCCTGCAGGCCTACCTCATGACCCTGGCGCGGGGCCTGGAGGACCAGGTGGCCGACCTGTCGTACCGGGTGTGGGAGGCGAGCCACCGCCCGGCGGAGGACTGCGCCGAGCTGGAGGGCTGGACCGCCGAGTGGCAGGCGCAGGTGCAGGCCTGGATCGACGAGGGCCAGCTGTGGTCGCCGCTGGCCGCGGAGGTCACCGTGCAGGGCCTGTGCGATTCCCCCCCGCCCGACGGCCCCGACGAATGCCCCCGAGACTGGCTCCCATAGGTCACGCACCGACAGATGTGACGGCTGCTTCTCACACCGACAGATGTGATGCCGCAATCACATCGGCCTGATTGTGCGCGGGCGGCGTCCGGTGTTGTTCCCGCTATGACGAGGCCTGCATCGCAGCGCTGGATCGCAGGCGACCACCGCTACAAGCGTCGCGGCACCCCGAGGCGGTTCTCCGTCATCAACCCCGACAATAGCACATTAGATATGACAACAGCGCATCAGACTTGACAATAGCACGCCTCAGGGTTCGTTGACTCACGGGGCGATGTGTGCGGCCCGTCTGGCTGCGGCCTCGGCGATCTGCTCGCAGCGTCGTGCCCGCTGGGCCTGCTCAGTGATGTAGTCGGCGACGATTGGCCGGGCCTGGTCCACGGCGGGCAGCGATGCCGCCGTCTGGTGCAGCGCGTCGGGCAGCCCGGCAGCGAGCTCTTCGGCGCGCCGTGCGGTGGCGAGCTTGCCGAGACCCAGCGCGTCGGAGAGCCGGATGAGAGCTTCTGCACGGTCCGCTGTGCTGATGCGGTAGTCGCCTCCGACCTTCATGGCGATGCGCAGCTTCGGGATCGGGGTGCGGCGCCGGTACGGCAGCCAGGTGCAGGCGTCGTACAGCGGGGCGAGTGCCCGGTTGCCGCCAGCGAGCAGGATCGAGAAGTTCTTGGCGTGGGCGTCGGCGTGGACCACCAACCACTGCAGGACCAGCAGGTCGCGCAACTGTTCGACGGCCGCGGCGGCCCGGGACGCCCCGACGACCCGTCTCAATAGCGACGCCGCCTCTGTTGGGGAGGGTCCCCCGTCACGCTGGTACTTGTAGTCGGGATGCAGCCCGGACGCCTGGCAGAGGTCTTCTTGATGGATACGCACCAGCCGCCCGCCACGAAGAGCCCTGTCGTATCGGGTGACCACGATCGCTTCGAGATCGCCGCTGCGGATCACGCCGGTGGAGGGGGCCCGCACGCCGAGACGACGGGCCGTGGCCATCGTCACATGTTCCATCAGCGCCTCGTGAGCGTAGGACTCTTGACGGCTGACCTTGATGATGTGGCTAGTCGGCTCGGCACCCCACGGCAGCGCCCAACCCGACGGCGTGCGGCGCAACGCGATCTTGGGCTGCATCCCAGCCAGGCTGAAGCCTCCGACCGGGTCGTACCCCTCGGGCCTGTGGGCGGGATCACGGCGGATCTCCTCCAGACACTCGATCAACTGATCATCACTGAGTGGATGCAGCCCGCCTCGGCCCGCGAGCAACTCAGCGGTGCGCCCGGGCCCGCAGAACTGCACCGCGCCGGCGCAGTCCTCCCCGAGCGGCGTGCCGAGGAGATCCAGCGGGCGCGACTTGTGGATGCCGTAACGCTCCCTCATCGAGTCGAGTACACGGCCGTCATCGGGCAGCAGCCCAGCCAGCCAATTCGCCAGAGCCTCGCCGGAGTGCTCGATTCGCTCGGGCACGAACAGCGTTGACAGCGGCGTCGCAGAGTCCGCCTGGGCGTATGCGTCGTTGTAGCGCAGCCGCGGCCATCCGGACTCCGGCAGCTCCAAGGAGCCGGCGAGGCGGCCCTCCAAGAGAACGTCGAGACTCACCATCGGCTGTCGTCGTCGGTTGTGCCGAGATGGTCGAGATGCGCTTCAAGGTCGAACTCGTCGTCGGGTTTCGGCACGAACTCCACCTCGTATCCCAACGCGTCCAACACCCCCAGCACCAGGCCCAGGCTCACCGCCGCCTTGCCACCCTCAGCCTCAGACAGCCACTTGCGTGAGACTCCGGCAGCCGCAGCAACCTCGGCCTGGGTCAGCCCCAGACCCTCACGCGCGGCACGCAAAGAAGCGCCGACCTCGTGAGGCCGGCGAATGCGCCGCAGCCGCACACGTTCGCCTGGTTGTCCCACACCCTCACCCTACACCTGTGTCACCGAACGGTAGCTCTATCGCCATGTAATCGATCAGTTCTCTCATCTATGATGAGAGCGTTCGGTTACCCGGATGCTCGTTCGGTGTCGGCCGCCTGTCCGCGAACGTTCTCAGGCCGGCGGGCGGTAGCGTTGCGCAGTCGAAGTGTCCGAACATCAAGTCGGTGGTTCCCGATGACCCATGACCCGCACGGCGTGAGCCGCCGCGCCTGAGACCCGGTGCATTCGACCTCCTCCCGCCGGATGTCCCGAGGACTGGCGGCTGTGACCGGCCGGCCCGGCCAGCGGCGCCGGCTCTGGGTGCTGTTGGCCCTGGCCGGGCTCGTCCTGGTCTCGCCGCTGGAGTCGGGCCTGCTGCCGGGCCGTCTCGGCGACATGCTGGAAACGCCCCAGGCCGAGGCCCAGAACCCGCCCTATCAGCTGGGCATGCCCGATCCGTGCCCGAAGCTCGCGTTCTTCGGGTTGCCCGCCTTCGCCGAGGACCGCAGCCTCATGATGGATGATGGCACCGACCCGGACTACCCCACGCTGTGGCGGGCCAGCGGCGATGGATCGGAGTGCGTTCTGGAGCTTCCTGCATGCCCGATCAGCCCGATCAGACCGATCGGCCGACGGCTGATGTGGCCGTCGGTGGCGTCCCCGAAGACCGAGATGGACTTCGGCCACCTGGACCCGCGTGTCGGCGCGAACAATCTGTGGACCGACACCTACCTGAACCTCAACCTCGACCGGTACCCGGAGTTCTGCGAGGACCGGGTCGACAGCACGGATCTCGTTGTGTTCGAGCACTGCCGGGACAACGTGATCGACCATGTGGTGACGCTCCACGCCAGTGCCACCGTCTGCCGGGTGCTGATACCGCTGGCATGCCCGGACGCCAGTACAGTGGGCGTGGGCATGAACCGCGACGGCGCCCAGTCCTGCCGGACCGTGCAACGCCGCACCTGGACGTGCGCCACGGGCTACCTGCCCGCGAACACCTTCAACGCGTGCTACCAGAGGGCGCCGGTGAGCGACCCGGCTCAGCATCTCGCCTGCCAGACGGGCAGCCCCGACTTTCCGCTCGGCCCCTCGGCACAGTTCCTACGGGAACATCCAACAAACACGCCTACGACGCCCAGCCAGTTGGCGTGCGCCGAATACGTGGGCGAGGACTTCACCGACCAACGCTCATGCCCCGATGGCACCCCCAATTCCTTTCAGATCAACTTCGGCATTGTCGGCAACAACTACTGGTGCAGCTACCAGGTCTGGCAGCTGCGAACCGAGTGCTACCACCCCAACGGGCCTGCGGACTGCTTGAACGCCGGCGAAGCGCTCTGCATCAAGCGGATCAGCCGCACCGGCGGCTGCGACCAGGTCGCGCAGACGATCCTGTGCCGTGCCTTCGAGTCAGCCTTCGAACAAGGCTTGGCGACCCTGGAACAAGTACGAGTATTCGGCGGCTGTGACCCCTGCGTCGCGCTGCCGTTCGAATCAGCCGGCGACATCCCTTCGCGCTGCCCCACACCGTCGCTTGATAGCGAACCCCGTGACACAATGAAGCGGATCCTGCGGGTCCGCGGCGACTTGGACTACCTCTCACCCCAGTGCAGCGGCGTCGAAGATCGAGACGACTTCCTCGCGAGACCGGCATGCATGGCCCGACCCGCTTGTGCCGATCCGCCTCAGGGCCGCATCGAGTGGGAGAGCTCGCATTTCTCGGGACGGGTTCTCGTCAACTCGCCCGTCGTTGTGAGAATCGTCGATATCCTCGTAGAACGCGTGCCGGAGAGGTTCGCGAGCTTCGGCAACTTGACCAGGCCGTTCCTTTTCAACAATCTCACCACACTAAATTTACTTCATTATGAGGACACCATCGGCGAGAATGTCCCCGCACCGCGGCTGGTCAACTTCCAGATCTCGCCAACCGACGCAACCGGGAAGTACGCCAGCGTGGCAGACATGGTCAGCACCGACCACGGACGGCGGGCAAACGAGTGCCTCGCGCGTGACGATCCCGTGTTCCACGTCATCGTTCAGGAACTGTGGCCCGACCAACAGTCCGACCAAACCGAGATCAAGGATCTTTTTGGTGAAGATGCGCTGGACGGGTGGGACAACCTCAACTTCGGAGAGCGCCGTGCCATCACCGAGGCCCGCGGCATCACCTGGCGCCGGCCGCTCAGCGATGCGGAGTCCATGGCCTTATGCATCCCGGTGTCAGCCACGCCCCCCTGCACTACCTGGGACGAGCCGCTCCCCGATCAGCAGTCCATCGACGATCGGGCCGACGCGCTGCTGACGAACGAACTCGAATGTCGTCAGGACAGCTACCGGACCTGCATCTGGAACCCGCCGCGGCCGGGATTCTTCAAACTGACCGGCGGTGGAGCATGGAGGGTGAGCAAGTCAAGTCCGCGCCGCTGGGGCGGAAGCAGCTTCTACACGAACGACACCAGCCGCGCCGCTCAGTTCCTGGCCACGAACAGTCAAGCGGTTCAGCGATTGGTAAGCCGGTCACCGCTGACGCCTGAGGATCAAGGGCTGCGAGTGCAAGGGGGCACCGTGAAGCTCAGCGACGAAGGTTGGGATCCAACCTGCTTCCTCGTTTCGAGTTCCCCATACTGCTCCAATGATCGGGATTGGCTCTTCACCGAGGACGCGACCCCCACGACGGTTTGCTCATCGATCGACTTTCGGGTTGTTTGCGGCAGCGGGGAGGCCGGCAACTACACCGAGACCGAGCCGGTCGGCGTCCTGGTGCACGAGGTGCAGGTGCGCACAGTCATGCCATCCCGGTGACGTTTCGCGAGGGGACCGCTCCAGCGCCCCCACGTCGCCCTTGCCATCGCTCAGGCTTGGAGGGACGGAAGCCGCCAGGCGCGGCTGTCGCAAGCCATCAAGATGTGTGACGAGGTTCCGCTCAACGGGTAGTCTCAGAAACGGCCGCGGTGCTGTTTGCGAGAGCGGAAAGGCATCTCGTGGTCCTAGTGGGGACCATCGACGAGAGCGCGGCAACGACTCCGGTTGTGCGATGTGCGGGGTCGAGCTCGTCGATGGCACGCGCCAGCGCGTCGGGTATGGCGCGTGTGATCTGTTCGACGCGTTCGACGCCTTCGGATGGGTTGAGGCCCACCGCGGCGGCGGTTGTGCGCCATGTTTGGGCACTGTTGGCGGCGAGGATGCGGTGGTCCTTGAGAGCGGACATCGCCAAGGCCCACGCCTCGTAGTGGTGGGGGTCCTCGGGCATGATCGACCAGATGTCATACAGGGGGGTGAGGCGTGCTGTGTTGGGTCCCAGCAGGATGCTGTAGTTCTTGGCGTGGGCGTCGGTGTTGCAGATCAGCCAGTTGAAGGCGAGCGCGTCGAAGAACGCTGCGACGTCGCGGGAGGGTTCGGTCGAGTGTTGCCGTAGCAGCCGGGCCAGCGTGGCGGGGTCGTGGCCTGCGTTGTCGCTGCCCTGGTAGATCGGCGCTTCGTAGTCGCCGGCGGCTTGGTGAAGGTCTTCTTGATGGACGCGGCGCAGCACCCCGTCGGGGCCTCGGATCCGGTCGAAGCGTTTCACGATAACCACGGTGTGGCCAGCCCAAGTCTGTAGTTCGGTGCTGGCGGTGGCGAGGCCCGCATAGCGCGCCGTGGTGAGGCACAGGTGCTCGTTGATGGCTTGCTCGGGCTGGTCGGGCATCGGGACCTTGAGGATGTGAGTCGACGGGTGCGAACCGTGCGGTTCGCCCCATCGGCGGGCCGAGGAGTCGTCGCGGTACAGCGCGGTCTTGGCGAACGCCCCCGCGAGGCTGAACGCGCTGCGCCGCAGCCGGCGTCCCCACAGCATCGCCTGGTCGACCATTTCGGTCACCATCTCCTCGGTCTGCGCGGATGTCAACCAGTCAACTCCACCGGACCGCAACTCGTCGGCGGTCGTTTCGGGGTCACAGAACTGCACCGCTCCGGCGCATTCGAGACCTACTCTGGTGGCGAGCAGATCGAACGGCTCGATCGAGGCTGCCCCGTGTTTGGCGGCCCAGTGCTTCAGCACACGCGAATGCCCGGGCAGAAGGCCCGCCATCCAGCCGCGCACCCTGGCGTCGGCGAAGCGGCGCTGCTGTAGCGGCATGCTCAACGACATCGGCACCGCCGCGGGTCCGTTGGCGTAAGTGTCGTCGTAGGTGAACACCCACGGCCCGCCGGGGGTTGCGGGCCGTGTCACATGACCGGCCCTCACCCCCGACATCAGCACCTCTAGCTGCTGCGCGGTCATGCTGGCTGTCCTGTGGCTCCTAGCTGCTCGAACACCAGGTCAATGTCGGTGACGGGCCTTGGATGCACTGCCAGCGACAAGCCCAGCGCAGCGGCCACGCGCATCAAGCGGACGACACCGAAATCGCCCTTGGCGTTCTCGAACTCCGACAGCCACTGCACCGACACTTCGCACGCATCCGCCACTTGCCTTTGGGTCAGGCCGAGCTCGCAGCGGCGACGCAAGAAGACGCGCGACAACGCACCCGACTCTCGCAAGTCGGATCCGAGCGCTTCAACCGGGTGTGGATTCGCCTGCACTTGCCTTTCCTTCCCTCAGATTCTGTGACTTCAATGATAAGCGAATACACAGAATTCTACACCTAGCTTCGCTTATACACGAACATTAGGTGTGATAGAGAGAATATCGCCTTTAAGAGAAGTACGGAAGGGGTATGTCTCTCTTGCATGGTATGTCATGCATAAGAGATGAGCCGCCCGGCGGCATGGAGCAACCTCACACGGGCGGTATCCTCTGGCAGATGTCCGTGATCTTGAGCACATCTGGGACCGTTCATCTGCTGACCGTCGACGACGGACACCGCAACACCATCACCGTCGAAGTCACCCACGAGATGGTGGACGCTCTGCGCAGCGCGCAGGATCACGCTCAGGCGCTGGTTCTCGCGGGCCGTCCGGGCTTCTACTCCGAGGGGCTCGATCAGGAGGTCTTCCGCGCCGGCGGACAACCGGCGAGCGATCTGCTCCATGGCGCCACCGAGCTGATCCTGCGGCTGGTGGAGTTCCCCCGCCCAGTCGTTACGGCATGCACCGGCACCGCGGTGGGAGCGGCCTCCATCTGCCTGCTGGCCTGTGACTATCGGATCGGCGCCGCCGGCAACTACAAGATCGGCATGGACTACGTGGCCGTCGGAATGGAAGTTCCCGAGCTGGCGATCGAGCTAGCTCGAAGCCGACTCTCGCCCCGGCACATGACATTGGCGTGCAACACGGCGCAGCTCTATTCGCCCGGGGAGGCAGTCGAAGCAGGCTTCCTCGACACGGTGACGACCGGCGACCCCGTCGCACAGGCATGCAAAGTGGCGGAAGACCTCGCAGAAAGAGTCGACATACAGGCTTTCGAGGCGACTCGCTCCATCACCTGCCGCGGTTTCGCCGACGCCATCATCCGCTCGGCCGGCGACCTCTGGCGGATGCAACGGGACAGCTGAGCACCGTTCGAGGGGCCGGGGGGATGTACACCTACTCGGAGTTGGAGAGCATCGCGGAGGCAGGCGGGTATGCGGCGGACACGCGCGACATCAGCAGGATCACTGCCGCTGACGTGCATCGGCTCTATGTCGGTCTGGCCAACAGCAGCGGCGACCATGCCGGCGCCGCCGTCCTCGCGCTGACCAAGCTGCGCCAGTGGCTGCTCCACGGGAGTGGCGAGCTGCCTCCGGTGCGCGGCGCGGGTTTCGTGCGCAGCGACCGCGAAGTGTGGATCGCGTACACGAGCTACGAATTCCCCGTCCTCGTGCGCGGCCGCGGGTCTGTTCTCGCCGAACTGGGGAGCTACCTTCCGGTTACAGCCAATCCAAACTACGACGGGTCTCTGCGAGTGCGGACCGATCCGCCGATCCGGCTGGCGTCGCGAGACGGCATCGTGCTGCAATCCCGGCTCGGCGAGCTGACGTTGAGCAGGCAGGCCGCCCTCGTCGTCGAGCAGTGGTTGGAGGTGACCATACGGCGCAACGACCGTCGAGGGGTCCTGTGCCTGCCGGGCGCTTGGAGCGGCGGCTAAGGGCGGGACCCGCCTCCCTGCGGACCCGGGCAGACTAGCCGCGACGATCCGATGGGGGCGCACCGGTTCCCGGAGGAGCAGCGCCGGGCTGCGGCGCACCGGCCGGCGTTCCGGGCGGAGGAGCAGCGCCGGGCTGCGGCGCACCGGTTCCCGGAGGAGCAGCGCCGGGCTGCGGCGCACCGGTTCCCGGAGGAGCAGCGCCGGGCTGCGGCGCACCGGCCGGCGTTC
>VXTM01000019.1:0-48761 GCA_009837445.1 Acidimicrobiaceae bacterium | reverse complement strand
GGCGCACCGGTTCCCGGAGGAGCAGCGCCGGGCTGCGGCGCACCGGCCGGCGTTCCGGGCGGAGGAGCAGCGCCGGGCTGCGGCGCACCGGCCGGAGGCCACCCGCTGGGCGGCGATCCACCGGGCACGCCAGTGCTGGGTCGAGGCGCACCGGCCGGCGTTCCGGGCGGAGGTGCGGCGCCGGGATGTGGCACGCTGGTTCCCGGAGGCCATCCGCCGGGCGGGACGCGCAGGCGAGGATCCATCGGGGGTTCGTTGCGGTCCCGCGGTCGTCGGGACCGGCGCCCGCGCCGACTGCGAGAATCGAGCGGCTCCCGGTAGTCGTCGAAGTCCTCGGGCACGAGCACGAACTCGGGGTGTGACTCGATGCCGAGCTCGCCCACGTCTTGGCCAACATACTCGACGTCGCGGGACACCCTCATGCCGATGGTGAGGTCGATCACCTTCCACACGACGAGGGAGGTGACGAACGTGAAGGCCGCAACCGACGCCACCCCCAGCAGCTGCACACCGAAGTCGGCTCCGGACGAGAGGCTCGCAGCCAATGTCCCCCAGATGCCGGCCACCAGATGCACAGGGACGGCGCCGACGACATCGTCGAGCCTCAGCCGTTCCAGGATTCGGGTCGTCAGAGAGCAGAGCAGACCGGCGACGGCGCCGATGATGACCGCCCACCAGCTGTCGGCGATGTTCGGTGCGGCCGTGATGGACACCAGGCCGGCCAGAGCGCCGTTGAGGCTGGAGGCCAGCCCCAAGCGGCCGAAGATCGGGCGGGCCACGATCACCGCGGCGATCAGGCCGGCCGCGCCGGCCAGGTTGGTGTTGGCCAGGACGCTGCTCATGATCACCGCGTCCGCCGGAGTGGACAGCGCCAGTTGCGAGCCGGCATTGAACCCGAACCAGCCGAGCCAAAGGATCAAGACCCCCAGGGTCACCACGAGCACGTTGGACGGCGGCGTGGCCTTCACGCTGCCGTCGGATCGGAACTTGCCGCGGCGGGGCCCGACGACGAGCAGCGCGGCCAGCGCAGCGCTCCCGCCCACGGTGTGAACGGCCGTGGCCCCGGCGAAGTCCTGGAAGCCCTGATCGCTGAGCCATCCGCCGCCCCACGACCAGGAGCCGGCGATCGGGTAGATGAACGCGGTGAGAACGAGCGTGAACGCCCAGAACGCCCAGAGCTTGACCCGTTCGAGGATGGCGCCGGAGACGATCGACGCAGTGGTGGCCACGAAGAGCATCTGGAAGAGCCAGGCCGACATTGTGGAGTGCCCGTTGCCGAGAACCTCCGCCATGCGTCCTGTCGCACCCTCGAACAGCAGCACCTCCGCGTCGGTGGGGCCGTAGAGGAACTCGAGCGTGCCGACGACCTCGCCGACGCCGACGTACATGAGGTTGTAGCCCACGAAATAGTACGCGAGCCCGGCGATCGAGAAGATGCCCACGTTCTTGAGGCAGATCATCGAGGCGTTCTTGGTGCGGACCGAGCCCGACTCGAGCATCGTGAATCCGGCACACATCCACATCACCAGTGCCCCCCACACCAGGAACGAGAACGTGCTCAAGATGAACTGGATGTCCTCGTAGGAGGCCGGCGGGACGGCGTCGGGCTGCGCCGCGTGGGCAACGCCGGGCGCGGCCGCCCACAAGCCGGCCATCAGCAACGCCGCCAGCCCCAACTTGATGATCGGGCTACGGTCTGCGCTCATTAGATCGACTCCGGTCACTCCCCGCTCAACCACACTCGGAACGCCTTGAACTAACCGACACGATACCGACCGGTTCCATGGGGATGGAAGAACTCCCATGAAGAGGGCTCCCTCTCAAGGCCTTGATCGGCTTGGCCGCAACGGGGGTGTTCTGATGAATCTTCGACTTGCGTACGAGGCGCGATCGCCTCTAGCGTAACCTTCTTGGGTTTCAATGTGATTGAAGCTGTGGCTGTCTCTGACGAGAACAATCCCCTCCCGAGACCGCCATCGGCATCGAACATCAGAGAACCTCAAAGGGGAAAGCCGTCCTGCTGCGCCGCAACTTGTCCGCCCATTCTTGGGATCGCTCGTGCAGCAGGGCGGCTTATCCCCTCCACCCTTGTTGACGGATCGCAGCTCAGACCAATGCCGCGTATCCTGTTTACAGTTGCATCCAGCGCGTCCAACGCAATGGAGGATTGATCTCCTACCGGTCACCAAGTGCAACAGGGAGCGGATCTCGCCGCGTGATGTGTCATTCTCGTCACTGGGGTGCTTCTCGGGTTGATTGGCCCACCAATTTAGCGGCGCGGCGGGCCCTGCTGAGATCGACTAGGTGGCAGGACGTACACGTCAGGACAGATTCCCCGTGCCTGCAGGTGTACCGTGCCCAGTCGCCTGGGTGGGCCTGGCTGCAGCCGCAGCGGGGACGCCGGGCCCGTGAGCGCGCAGTGCGGGTTGGGTCGGCGCGGTCGGCCTCGACCTGCCTCATTAGTTCAGGATGATGTAGCAACGCTGCCTCATGCGCCGCCATCACGACCGCTGGCGTGAAGGCGAGCGTTCTGTCGGTGTGCTCGGTCACGAGGTAGCGGTCATGCTCCGGGTTTCCGCGGCGTACGGGCGCGGCTTGTTTCGAGCACGACGGCTCGCTCAACCAATACATGCCGGTGTGGCCCGGTACCGTCTTGCGGCCGGCGACACGATCTGGACCGGATAAGCGCGCCCGGCTCCGCGGCCCGCCAGAACACCCGCGACCGCCGCACCATCGATCAGATGGGCTTCCACCGCATCAGCGCTCTGCGGACTCCACATCACTACCGCAGCCTCACGGCCTAGACTCCGCGGCCATGACACCTGCCGAGACCGTCGCGGAGCGCAACGAGCGGCTTCAGCGATGCACGGAGGGAACGCAGAGATGGCAGTGGTTCACGCCCGAATAGTCGAGTGCGGCGAGGACCTGGCCCGCACCAGACGCGAGCTGCACACAGGCAAGCCGCCGACGAGCCTCGATCTCGCCTTGGAGCCACTCACGGGCTTCGCGGAGACGCTGGCCGGCTACCGCGCCACCCGAACCCTATGCGCCGGGCTCTGCCAGTTGCTCAGCCATCTGGGCCTTGCCGAGACGATCAGAGGCCTCGCGGGCTTCCGCCCACTAGTCCGCGTCGCTGGGTGATGGCTCATCACCTTCGGCGACGGCGACCCGCTGCTGGCGGTGAGGGCGAGGCCGTTCTGCGCGCAGCAAGACGCCTGGCGCAGAATCAACAGACGCCCCAACGTCCTCGGCTAGGCCCCTTCCGCCCTTCGCCCGGTGGCACCGCATAATCGCCGGTGCGGCCTCGACAGCGTGCCCAAGCCGAAGGCCTCGGCTGTGCACTGCTCGCCGCTTCGCGAGGCCTTCACCTGCGACTGGCAACGGCCAGCAACCACGGAAAGTAGTGGCCGCTCCCCGGAGGCCCCGACAGCTCACCACCACCTGCGCATTGGACAGCGGGCGAGCTGTCGGACGATTGGAACGACCGGCTCAGGGGGAGCTTGACTGCCGCTCAGCGCCTAGGCACCGCAGCCCGGGCGATCCGGCCCCCCCCCCAGCCGTCCTGGTGGGCGACACGCTTCAGCTGCCACAAGTCACCGGCAGTCTGAATGATGGTGTCTTTGAGGTTGCGGCAGGTGGCTGTGCGCGTGGCTGCGAAGGTTCGGGAGTCCAGCCGCTCGGCAAGATCGGCGGCCACCTCGTACGCCTGCTCGACCACGTCCCCGGTCGTCACGTAGTCGAGGTAGCCGACCTCAACCGCCTCCGCGGGGGAATAGAGCTGCGAGAAGCTGCAGGCCATCACAAAATGCCGGGGTGACAACCTGGCTCGGGCCAGCTCGATCACCAGCTTCGGCACGGCAACGCCGTGTGACACCCAGTCCATGCCGATCTTGAAGTCGCCGGCCGCGCCGATGCGGACGTCGTAGCAGAGCAGGGAGGCGGCGGCCACCCCCAGAGAGTGGCCGGTGCATGCCAGCACGATCGGGCGGGGGCATTCCAGGGCCCGCAGGTAAAGCTCGATGCCCGCGTGCAGCAGATCACTCGCCTCGCCCCCGCGCGACCGCAGAGTCTCGAAGTCCAAGCCGACGGAGTGGTATCCCGGCCGGCCCGCGACGACGATCGCCTTGGCTTGGTCTTGGACCTCTATGAGACTTGCCGAGAGAGCGTCGACGAGTTGACGAGTGAGCGTGTTTTGTGCTCCGTCGTCAACAGTCACCAGCGCCACAGAGTCGCGCAGACTCGTCGTCACGCTTGGTCGGCTCACACTAGCTTCCTCCATGACAGAACTGCTGGCTGCCCATGATACCCATGGATGGAGGCCCGGAACGTGGGCATCGTCCATGGCGGTGTCCAACAAGCGTTGTCACTTATGGGCTTGGGATGAACAACTGCTCGCGCGGGAAGAAGGCCCGAGAGGGAGGCTCAGATGGCCGATCGATCATTGTCTGGACACCGAGCGCCCTTCGCGCCGGGCCCCGGTTCGCCGATTCGACTTCAAGCTGAAGCGGAATAGCGGACGTTGCAACGTAGTTCAGACACGTACTCGCGGCCCAGGTTCTCTAAGTGGTCCGCCAGCCAATCGCGTAGCCTGGTAGGGCTGCAGCCGAGGTGAACTGGCCCGCCGTGAACTCGTCCATTTCGGGACGAGTGAGCCGTGGGCGAGGGTAGCGTCCCGTGGCGTGGTGGGCTTTGGGGTTGAGCCTCGGTGACTAGTCGCCGGCTGTGAGTTCGGCTGTGGCGAGACTATCGCGCTGAGGGTAGAGCAGGCTCATGGAGTCCTCTGAGAGGTAGCGGCGCTCGGTGGCCTGCCACTCGTCGTGGAGGTCAGTGAGGATGGCGCCGACCAATCGGATGGCGGAGGTTTCGTTGGGGAAGATCCCCACGACGCGTGAGCGTCTCTTGATCTCCTTGTTGATGCGCTCGAGGGGGTTGGTGGACCAGATCTCTGCCAGTGGGCCTTGGGGAAGCTCACGAACGCGAGGACCTCCGTCTTGGCGCTGTCCATGAGCGGGCCCGCTTTGGGGAAGCTGGCGGCGATCTGGTCTGTGACTTGGTCCCAGGCACCGCCCACGGCGTCGGCGTCGGGCTGCGCGAAGGTGGTTCTGAACAACGCGGTGGCCATATGCTGGTGGCTGCGGGGGCATCACAGCGAGCAGGTTCTCCGTTAACCGGCCTTGGGGGTCGGGGCTGCGGCTGGTGGCGTGTGGGTCCGCGCGTGGTGCTGGTCGGGGGTGGAGACTTCGGTCGAGGAGGCTGTGGTGGGGTTGCGAGTAGCGGTCATCGATGGCGGTCACCGTCTGGTCGGTGATGGGGATGTGGTCGGTCTGGCGAACAGGTGGTTGGCGCATCTGGAGGTTCGTGAGTTCTCGCCGCGAACGGTGCGGGCGTATGCGTTCGATGCGTTGAATTTCGCCCGTTTCCTGGAGGAGCGGTCGGTTGCGGTGGCTGATGTGGTGGCGATGGACCTGTTCGATTGGCTGGCGTGGCAGTCCGCTGCGAGGCCGCGGTGCGTGTCGGTGAGCAGCCTTGCCTCCACCGTCGCAGCGTTGTCAGACCACATGGCATCATGCTGACTGGATCTCCCCGAAGTCCTACGGGCTGCGAGGGCCCTGTCCGTCACGCAGAGGCCGGGCGCGGCGATGCAGATGATCCTGCACGTAGAGGCCTATCGGACGTGCATCTCACCTACAGTCCGAGTCCGGCGCGGCGGGGTTCGCCTCTGCGGAAGGCTGCGGCCGTGGCGTCCTGCGTTGGCACCGGGCACCCGGCTTCGTGGTGGGGCTGGTTAGCTCCGCACAGCAGGCATGGGTCGTCGAGGTCTTGGGCGTCGGTGTCTGCGAGTGCCGGCCGACGCTGTAGTCGGTCGTCGAGGTGTGAGCGTATGAGGGCCGCAGGGATCGCCCGGTGAACTATCACGCCGGTGTACGCGGCGGCTCGCAGGGATGCGACTTCGCCGAAGGTGGTGTTGACCACCCAGGGGACACCAGGACCGGCGCAGCGGCGTGCTCGGGCCAACCCGCCGGGGTCGTGGCCTGGGCGGGCGTGGGGCATAGGCGTGTCCATCGACGCTTGCTGCAGGGCTGTGCGAGGCACGTCGACGGGTATGACGGCTCCGTCGGGTTGGCCGGGGCTCCAGGCGTAGCCGTATCCGGTGTCGGTGCCGGTGGCGAAGAACTGTCCGGGATGCAGACGGAACGCGTCTGGCTGCATCGTTCCGTGGCGCAGCCGGATGTAGCCGGGCTCCAGGGCTGTCTCGGTCGGTAGCAACTCGACGCGTGCTTGGCGGGTGTCGAGCCAGGTGGCGAGTTGCTGGAACCGGGACGGGCCCGGGCTGTCGGTGAGCCAGGCCCGGGTGAAGTCGACGGCGTCTTCGGGGTCGAAGCCGCCCCAGTAGCCAGCCTGGTGACCGTCGTTCGAGGAGACAGTCACCGGCTGAGGGCGACCTGGCGGCCGGCGTGGGGGTGGGTTTGGAGGCTGGCGACGGTCTCGGCGATGTCTTGTACGAGCTGCGGGTCCTCGGCGTCGGTGATGCCGTAGGTGAGGGCCTTGGCGACCGCGGTGGCCGCCGGGTGGTTGTCGTCGCCGCCGTGTCGGGTCTCTGGTCGGGTGGCGGTGTCGTGGGCGAGCACGACAGCGAAGCGGTGGCCGTGTGCCGCGGCGGTTTGGTGGGCGGCGACGAGGCGGGTGAGGGGGTCTTGGCGGGTGGTTTCGTCGAGTACGGCCTCTGTGGCCCGGACGCTGGCGTCGATGCTGCGTCGCGGGTCGGGATCGGCTTGGAGTTGGGCGGTGATGGCGGCCCACGGCTGGGGTTCTGAGCTGGCCCATAGGTGGTGGAGTTCGCGGGTGCTGAGGGTGTCGGGGTCGGTGCCGGGGGGCATGTTGACGACCCGGGTGGGCAGGCCGCGGTCGCGGGCGAGGCGCAGCGCGGCTCGGGTGGCGAACTGGCCGCCGGCGTCGCCGTCGAACGCGGTGTGCAGTTGGTGTGCTCCGGCTTGTTCGATGGCGGCTATGTGGTCGCCGGTTACGGCGGTGCCGCAGGCGGCGACGGTGTTGGTGATCCCGCTGCGGTGGGCGGCGATGACGTCGAGGTAGCCCTCGACGAGGCTGGCTTGGCCGGTGGCTGCGATGGTGTCGCGGGCCTGGTCGAGTCCGTAGAGGGTGGCGGACTTGGACCACAGGTCGGTGGTGCGGGTGTTGAGGTACTTGGGGGCGTCGGGGTTGTTGTCGTTGATGGTGCGCCCGGCGAAGGCGACCACCGTGCCGTCGGGGTCGCGGATCGGCAGGATGACCCGGCCGCGCATGACGTCGAAGACGCGGCCGCTGTTGGATTCGGCGGCGATGCCGGCGGCCACCGCGCAGCGGTCGTTGGCGATGTGGTTGGTGACCGCGCGCCACTCATCGGGGGCCCAGCCGATCTGCCATCGCGCCCAGTCGTCGCGTCCGATGCCGCGGCTCTCCAGATAGTGGCGGGCCTCGGCGGCGTCGGCGCTGTAGAGGAGCTGGTTGTGGTACCACTCCGCCGCGCTGGTGATCGCGGCCCGCAGTTGGGTGTCGGGGCCGGGCCGGCTGGGGGGACTGGGCGGCTCGAAGGACCATCGCGGCGCGCTCTGCGGTAGCGGCATCGGCTCCGGGGTCGGTGGTGAGTCGTCGGCGAGGTCGCGCCAGGGGGTGTCGCCGATGCTGGGGTGGGTGGCTTCGCAGGGTGGGGCTTCGCCGGCGGCGACCGCGGCCAGGCTGGTGTTGGTGTCTCGCCAGATGTGGGTGATGCCCTGGGCGGTGGAGTCGTTGTCGAGCCACAGCAGGCAGCGTGCGGCCCACAGGGTGCGGTCGTGGTCGGCGAGCGTGTCGGCGTCGACGGCAGAGCGGAAAGCGCCAGCGTCGATGACTTCGGCTATGTCGCCGTGCAGCATTTCGCGCTGGGCCGACAGCGAGTCCAGCGTCGGTGCCCAGGCTGCGGCCCGGTGGTGGAGGACCTCGCGGCGCACGCTGCGGGCCCACTGCTGGTGGTCGGGGTCGAGGTCGGCGACGGCGATGTCGGGGTGCTCGACCAGCTCGCGCCGCAGCGGGGGGTCGGCGACCGCCGCGACCAGCGCGGCAACACGGGCGACGGCGCCGACATCGCCGGCGTGTTCGCTGCGTTGGTGGGCGGCCACCAGCTCCACTAGGGCGGGGTTGTCTTTGGGTGCTAGCCGGTACGGCTCGGAGTGGGCGTCGACCAGCTCGTTGACGGCCAGCTGGGACGCGCCGAGGTTGAAGACGTCGTAGGCGATGTGTCGGCCGCTCCACCCGAGGCGGTCATAGCCGTCGGCGTCGGGTCCGGCGGACACGAAGCGCGCCGCGGTGAGAACCGGTCGATAAGCCTCGGGCGGCAGCTGCGGCGGCGGTGGACCGGGATCGGCGACCCCGCCCGAGTGAGCGGCAGTCACTGTGGCGAGCACGCTGTCGGGCTCGGTGTCATCCGGGGGCTCTCCCTCCAGGTGGGCGGGGCTGGCGATGTTGGGGACGGCTTGGGAGCCGGAATTGCGCCACTCGTCGAGGGCAGCGAGCAGTTCGTCGTCGTCGTGCTGTTGCTCGTCGTTGGCGAACTGGGCGTACCAGGCTTCGATGCCGCCCTCGACGTACTGCTCGAAGTCCTCGGCCCGGCGCCGCAGTTCGCTATGGTCTGCTTGGAAGAGCACCTCAGCGGCGTCGAAGCCCGCAGGCACCGGCAGCGCAGCGGTGTGGCCGGTGGCGACCACCGCGGCGAGATGCGCCCCCGCCGCGGCTCGGGCGGCTGCTCCGCTAGCAGGGTCAGCGGCGACGCTCTGGTGTGCTCGCCGCGAGAAGATGCCGGCGAGAACTTCGTCGGGGTCGAGTTGGTCCGGGGGGCTGTCCTCGTCGCAGCCGAGATCGTCGGTGACAACGAGGAGATGGTTGGAGCGGGTGCCGCGGGTTAGCCCGACATAGAGCTCGGACAGGCGGGTGCTGGCAGTGGCGACGGTGCAGGCCGCTTGCACCGTGACGCTCTGGGCTCGGGTTTGGGTGACGGCGTAGCCGAGCTGGAGGTGCTTGGAGGCGTAGGCAAGCGGCACTGTGACGGTGGCGCCGGTGTCGCAGCGCCGCAGCCTGATGCTCGAAGCCCCAGAGGCGCTCTCGACCACCCACCGGTCACCGTTCTTGACCCAGCCGGAGTCACTAGCCACCAGTCGTCGGGAGTTGCGGCGGCTGACGGCGATGTCACCCACGCGGATGGTGGTGGGGCCTTCACCCACGACGGCTTCGCCGGTCTCGCCGGCGGCGGCGCGGCGGGCGGCGATCTCAGCGTTGATCTCCTCCACAAGCGTGCGGGTGGGAGCCGACAACGCGGTCGACCCCTCTGAGTGCTGTTGCCACCAGTCGGCGGCCTTCTCGGCGATCTCGGCGTGGGCGGCGAAGCCGACCCGGCCCCGGCTGCGGTGGTAGTCCAAGGCGGAGCGGTCGCCGGCTCTGAGCTTGACGGTGACCGCGGCCTCCTCGGGGTCCTCGAAGCGCCACAGCTCAGCGAGCGCCACGGTGGTGAGGGCCCCGGACTCGGCCAGGGCGGCGAACATCCCGCCCGCGGCGATGGACCCCTGCTGGGCCGGGTCCCCCACCAGGACGACCCGCGCCCTCGCGCCGGCTGCGAGGCCGCATACCGAGGCGAGGTCCCGGGTCGCCAGCTGGGAGGCCTCGTCAATGATGACAGTGCCACCCGCTGGAACCGGGTTGCAGTCGGCAGACCTGGGCCCACTCGAGGGCTGTGGACCCGGGCAGGTGGGGTTGTCTCTGGCTGCTACCAGCAGCCGGGCGACGGTGTCGGAGCGCACTCCGATGGCGACCCCAAGGGTCGCGGCCGCTACGGCGGTGGGGGCGACCGCCACCACGTTGTGGTGCCCGGCGGCGTCGGCGACTCTGGCCAGCATGGCGGTCTTGCCGGACCCGGCGGGGCCGACCACCACCGCCCCGGTGGTCAGTGAGGCCACCAGTTGGCGGGCTGCCTCGGTCTGATCCGCGCCCAGCCCGTCGGTGTCGAGCCGAGCGGCTCGGGCTTCAGCAGCGGCGGCTGTGCCTGGGGCGGGCGAGGACAGCCAAGCGGCCGTGGTGACCTCTGCTGCGAGCAGCCCCGGCGAGTACCAGCGGTCGTGGTGGTGCACCAGGCGCCGGTGGAGCTCAGACCGCAGCGCCCCGCCGAGGCGGTCAACCAGCCCGACCCCGGCACCGCCGACGGCATCGGTTCCGGCGAGGGCTCCGCCGGCGGTGATGGTGGACACCACGGCCTTGTCGATGTCGGCGTCGGTGAGCCCCGCGGCGATCTGTTCAGCGACTGCGGTGAGGTGCTCGACGGTCTCGCCGACGACGTGCACTAGGTGCGAGTCGATGATGACCTCGGGCCGGTCATAGGTGTCGGGGTAGATCCGGGCGGCGTCGCGGTAGGACCCGACCAGAGCGTCGGGGTCGACGCCGGCGTCGACAGCCTCCTGGCGCCAACGCTCATGGGGGTCGCCGCCGAGCGGGTGCAGGTCCTTGGATGCCCGCGACGCAACGGTGGCCTGATTCCAGATCTCCAACCGCTCCTCAGCGGTGGGCTCGCGGCCCTTGGTCGCCTCAAAGTCACGGATGCGGCGCTGGGCTTCGCGAGCCGTCTCGCGGGACCGTTGGGACCACATCGTCGACAGCGAGTGGTCGGCGCCCGCGATCTCGGCGTGCAGGTTGGCGCCCACGCGATCCCAGTTCCATCCCAGGCGCTGGGACAACTCGACGCGCAGCACCGCGGCCCCATACAGCGACGCCGGCATCGCACGCTCAAACAGCAGCCGCCCGTCGAGGGTCCGCCAAGCCCCGTCATCGCACAGCACCCGGTTCATGAACAGCAGATGCGCGTGAAGCTGCGGGTCCCCCGAGCGCGAACTGTGGTGATCGAAGCGAGCCACGGTGGCCCCCGCTGGGACCTCGACGCGTTCGGTGCCGCCGGCGCCGGCCCGCGACGCCACCGCGTAGCGTTGCAGGTAGGAAATCACCGCCTCTGTGGAGGCGTCGAAGGCGGCCTCGATCTGTTTGCGGGTGTCGTCATCGGAGACCGCCCACGCCACCGAGACGCTCTTGGGCACGCTGTAGGTCATGTCATAGGCCGACATGGCCTTGCGCCGGCGCCTCACCCCCAACGCGTCGGTGTAGCGGCCAGCGGGGTTGTACTTGCGGCCGAGTTGCTCGCCGGTGCCGGGATCCACACACGCCAGCACAGCCCGCAGCGCCGCCGAGGTGACGAAGGAGCCCTCGGTGACGTTCATCGCCCCGCGGGAGGCCCATCGGCCCGGTTTCTCGCCGGAGTCCGTGTAGTAGCCCTCGCGGCCAGACGCCCGGCCGGTGTAGTAGTCGGCGTGAGCGACCCCGATCTTCCCGATGGACAAGACCACGGCCACAGACAGTGCCCCAAGGCCGCGAACGCTCAGGAACGCACCAGCGCGAACGCTCAGGAACTCTCACGAACGCACCCAAGACGACACTCAGCAACGCTGGGGAACGCACCCCCTCGGACCCTGCTGGTCACCCGGGCGAACCCATCCGGGCGTGGCGCTCAGATTCCGAAGCCGTCTCGGCGCTGGTCCCGTGGGGTGTCGACGAGGGTCCGGCCGTCGGGACCGAGGTATTCGCAGGGGATCTCCATAAGCCGCTCCTCGGCTTTAGCGGCCCGCTCGACGTCTGGTTCGCTGTTCGGCTGTTCGAGGCTCCAGATCACCACCCGGCTGCGGATGCATGCGGCGGGGGCGTCGCTGGGTGAGAGTGATCGCCGAACTGACGGCAGTGGTGTCCGAGCCCGATGGCCTCCCGCTGGCGGTGAGGGGCCACCGGCGTGATCCTTGGTACAAGAGGATCACTCACTCGACGAAGAGGACACCACCCAAAGCGGGGACTTGGAGCCAAAGATCCCCAAGCTGTGTAGGGTAGCTTCCAGCCGTCGGTGCTTGAGCCGCGCCGTCGCGGCGATCGATGGGACTGCTGTCAGTCTGTCTGTGCTGTCGTGGTAGGTATGCCCGACCTGGAGGGCCACGTCCGAGCCTAGAGTCGTGGGGTGCGCTGCTCGGAGTGCGATGAGGGCATTGGGCTCGCAGGGCCGTTCTCGGCGCCCCCACGCACCCGGATCCTGAGACTGGCCGCGGTCGGTCTTGCCCGGGTGATCGACGGCGCGGCCTGGGTCGGCTCACGCCTTCCTGGCTGGCTGGCCCACGCGCTGGCCGAGATCGGGGGCAACATCCAGTGGGCGCTGAGACCCAACAGGCGCAGGCAGTTGGCGTTCAACCTGTGCCATGCGGTGTCGCAGCCGCCCGACGATCGCGAGGTCGGTCGGCTGGTGCGCGAGGTGATGGTCAACGAGTCCCATGCCGCCGCCGACCTGCTGTGGGCCATCGGCCGGCCCCAGGAGTTCCTCGACACCGTCGTCTACAAGGACTGGCACCACGTGGAGGAGGCGGTCAACCAGGGCCGAGGCCTGATACTAGCCGGAACCCACCTCGGAGGATGGGAGGTGGCCACCGCGATCCCCGGCGCCAGGGTGCCGGTGCCGACCAATGTGATCGTGGCCGACAACTGGATCGCGTGGGCCATCGAGCACGTGAGGGCCTCGGTCGGGTTGAGGATCATGTATCGCCAGGTCGCGGCGTTGCGCAGCGTGAGGCGGCTTCAGGCCGGCGAGGCGGTGCTGCTGCTGGGCGACAACAGCGAGCTTGCCGGGCACACCCACCGAGTTCGCTTCCTGGACAGCGAGGTCCAGATGGCCGCAGGAGTAGCCGCGCTGGCCCGGCTGGCAGGCTCCCCGATCATCTCGTTCACGGTGCTGCCGCTGGGCCCGCGCCGCTGGCAGGCCGCGATGGACGCCCCCATCGACCCTCCACAGGCTGAGTCAGGCAGACAGGGCGAACAGGCCGTTCTGCAGCAACTGGCGGACCGCTGGTCCCAAGCGATCACAACCAACCCGGGACACTGGGCGATGGCCACCCCACTCCATTGGCTCGACAGCTCCCTGGACACGTCGCCGGAATGAGCCCGGCTCGAGTCGCCATCGGTCCCGTGCGTTGGGCGGCTACCACAACGTGCGTCGACAGAGGTCCTCCTCGGTGTCCTCGCCGATGGAGGCGCTTCTGACGTGTGTAGTGGGTCGACTCTCTATAATGTCGCGCGCGCAAGACCAGGTGATCGAAGGAACGGACTCGGCGCGTATGGGGCTTCCCGCAGCACAGGCGTGGACGGTGGCGTCGTATGTGCTCAAACAGCGGTTGAGGGGCCGGGAGCGCTACCCGCTGGTGCTGATGCTCGAGCCGGTGCTGCGCTGCAACCTGGCCTGCGCCGGCTGCGGCAAGATCCAGTACCCGCCCCATGTGCTGAGACGGGCCCTCACCGTGGAGCAGTGCCTGGCCGCGGTCGAGGAGTGCGGGGCGCCGGTGGTGAGCATCCCCGGGGGCGAGCCCCTGCTGTACCCCCACATCGGCGAGCTGGTGCACGAACTGACGAGCCGCAACAAGTACGTCTACTTGTGCACCAACGCGATCCGCCTGAAGCAGAAGCTCAAGGAGGGCGTGTTCGAGCCCTCCAAGCGGCTCAGCTTCAGCGTCCACATGGACGGCCTGCGGGCCGAGCACGACCTGTCGGTGTGCCGCGACGGTGTGTACGACATCGCGGTGGACGCCATCGGTGAGGCGCTGCGGCGCGGCTTCCGGGTCACCACCAACACCACGCTGTTCAACACGGCCGAGCCCATGCGGGTGCGCGACTTCTTCGACGCCATGATGGATCTGGGGGTGGAGGGCATGATGGTGTCGCCCGGCTACAGCTACGACGCCGCCCCCGACCAGGACTCGTTCCTGGAGCGTGAGAAGACGGTCGAGCTGTTCTCGGCCATCATGGAGGGCAAGCCCAAGCGCTGGCGGTTCAACCAGTCGCCGCTGTTCCTACAGTTCCTGATGGGCAAGCGCGACTACGAGTGCACACCGTGGGGCAACCCCCTGTACACGATCTTCGGATGGCAGCGGCCCTGCTACCTGCTCCAGGACGGCTACGCCGCGACGTTCTCCGAGCTCATGGACGACACCCAGTGGGAGCAGTACGGGCGCAGCAGCGGCAACCCCAGCTGCCAGGACTGCATGGTGCACTGCGGCTACGAGCCCTCGGCCGTGCACGCCACCTTCAGCTCCTGGCGGGGACTGCGCGACAGCGCAGTCGCAACCGTAACCGGCCGCCTCTAGAGGCCATGAGCGCGTCCGCCCGCGGCGCCGGCGACGGCGGCGACGAGATCGCGGCTCTGGTGGAGCGGGCGTTCCACTACCGCGGCGACGTCACCGTGCGCACCGCGGCCGGCGTCGAGGTCGTCGGGTACCTGTTCAACCGCAACGACCGGGGGGAGGATCGGTGCGCGCAGCTCTTCGAGACCGAGACCGGCCGCGAGGTAGCCATCGCCTACCGCGACATCCGCGACGTGCTGTTCACCGGGCGTGACACCGCCGCGCCCAGACAGGACACCGGTGCGCCCGGACCGGTAGGCGGCAGCGACCCCGAGGCACCGGGGCGGACGGCCACAACGCCTTGAGCCCGACCGAGTCGGCCCGCGGTGGCGTGCTGGTGGTCGCACCGACGCGCCGGGAACTCGGCGGCCTCTCCCGCCGCGGCGGAAGGCTCGCGGCAGCGGGCCGGCCCGGCCGCGGACGCCGGCCGGCTAACGTTGGGCGGGTCGCCGTGGTAGGGATCGGGCGGGCTGCGGGACCGCGCACCGCAGCCATGCTTGACGCCGAGCCGAAGGCGGTGCTGGTTTCGCTCGGGTTCGCCGGCGGGCTAGACCCCGCCCTGAGACCAGGTGACCTCGTTGTCGCTGGCACGTACCGCCACGGCGACGGTGAGACCGTCGGCGACGCTAATCTTGCTGCCCGCGTCTCGATCCTGCTGGTGTGCCTCGGAATCGCCGCGCCCGCCGGAGTGGTGCTCACCACCGACGAGCCGCTGCTCACACCCGACTCCAAGCAGCGGGCCCGCGCCGGCGGCGACCACCTGGTGGTGGACATGGAGGGCTACTGGATCGCCGGCGCCGCCCAGGCCCGGGGCGTGCCCCATATCGGGCTGCACTGCGTAGTCGACGACGCTGATGTCGCTCTCCCCGACTTCGTGTCCAGAGTGGCCACGGATCCTCATAGACGAGAGTGGATCCACGCCCTCGGCGCGCTGAGATCGGTGGGCGCCGCCCGAGATCTCTCCATCCTGGCACGAAGGGCCCGAACCGCGGGCTGGGTTCTACGAGAAGCCGCCTGGGCTGTCCTTGAGGCCGTCGCCGACGGAGCCCTCCCCGGTGGCGCACACGTCGCGCCCGAGAGCCCGTCCACTTCAACTATGCCTCCGTCCGGGGACCGGTGATGGCCCGGCTGTTGGTGACCGGCGGCTCGGGGTTCATCGGGGGCCATGTGGTGACCGCGGCGCTGCGCCGAGGCCACCACGTCGTCGCCCTCACCCGGGACGGCGCCTCGCCCGGGCCGGCCCATCCGCGGCTGGTCGTCGCATCGGGAGACGTGCGCGACCCCGAAACGGTGCGGCACGCCGCGGAGGGCTGCGACGCCGTGCTGCATGTGGCCGGGCTCTACACCTTCGACCCGGCCCGAGCCGCAGAGATGCTCGAAGTCAACGCGCAGGGAACCCGCAACGTCATGGAATGCGCCCTCGCGGCCGGCGTGACGCGCATCGTGTACACGGGCACGGTGGGAACGACCGACTTCTCGGTCCGAAACACCGGTCGCCTCCCCAACGAGGACGACGTGGCCGGACCCGGCGCCGAGATGGGGCCCTACAAGCGCTCCAAACTCAAGGCCGAGCGCATCGTGGCCGAGATGGCGGCTCAGGGCGCTCCCATCGTCACCGTCTGCCCGACCGCGCCGGTAGGGCCCGGCGACCACAAGCCGACGCCGACGGGCCGCATCGTCGTCGACTTCATGCGCGGCCGGATGTTCGCCTACGTCGAGACCGGGCTGAACTTCGTGCACGTCAGCGACGTCGCCGAGGGCCACCTGCTGGCGCTGGAACGGGGACGCGACGGTGCCCGCTACCTGCTGGGCAGCCGCGACGGCAACCTCACCCTGGCGCAGGCGTTCGGCATCCTGTCCGGGATCACCGGCCGGCGGGCGCCCCGGGTGCGGGTGCCCTGCGCGATGGCAGTGGGATTCGCCCACGCCACCGCAGTCGTCTGCCGGGCGCTGCGCCGGCCCCCGCTGGTCGGCCCCGAAGCGGCCCGGATGGCCTCGACGCCGATGTGGGTCGACCCGTCGCGCAGTGTCGACGAGCTGGGCCTCCCCCAGACGCCGATCGCCGAAGCGTTCCGGGAGGCCGTCGACTGGTTCGCCCACCACGGCTACGCCGACGCCCCCCGGAGCGCGGCCGCCGCCGGACGGACGGCCGGGCGGACCTAGCACCGCCATGATGGACGACCACCAGGCTCACCAGGGTGTCCGCGAGGCGGTGGAGCGCACCCAGCAGTACTTCCTGCGAACCCAGCGCGACGACGGCTGCTGGTGGGGGAGCTCGAGTCCAACCCCACCATAGAGGCCGAGTACATCATGCTCACCCGCTTCCTCGGATCCGACGAAGGCGACCGGATCCCCCGTGTGGCCGCCGACATCCGCCGCCGCCAGCAGCCCGACGGCTCGTGGCGCATGTACTTCGGTGCGCCCGGAGACCTCAGCACCACCATCGAGTGCTACTTCGCCCTCAAGCTGGCCGGCGACCCGCCCGACGCGCCCCACATGGCTCAGGCCCGGGCCTTCATCATCGAGCAAGGCGGCATCCCCAAGTCCCGCGTGTTCACCAAGATATGGCTGGCCCTGTTCGGTCAATGGGACTGGAGGGCGACCCCGTCCATGCCCCCCGAGATCATGCTGCTGCCGAAGTGGGCGCCCTTCAACATCTACCGGTTCTCCAGCTGGGCCCGGGCCACCATCGTGCCGATGACGATCGTGTTGACCCTCAAACCGACCCGGCCGCCGCCCGCGGGCGCCGGGATCGAGGAGCTGCACCGCGACGGCCCCGAAGCGCTGGCCGTGTCGCGTTTCAAGCCCAACCCGCTGTCGGTGCAGGGCGGGTTCCTGCTCATGGACCGCGCCCTGCGCCTCTGGCGGGGGCTGCGCCTGGTCCCCGGCCGCAGGCGGGCGCTGCGGGCCGCGGTCGACTGGATCGTCTCGCACCAGGAAGGCGACGGCTCGTGGGGCGGCATCCAGCCGCCGTGGGTGTACTCGCTGATCGCGTTGAGCGCCCTCGGACACCCGCTCGACCATCCGGTGCTGGCCAAGGGGCTCCAGGGCTTCCGCAACGAGTGGAGCCTTCCGTCGCCCGACGGCGCCGCGCTGAGGGTCCAGGCGTGCCTGTCGCCCGCATGGGACACCGCGCTGGCCATGCGCGGGCTGATGGACTCCGGAGTGTCCCCCGACCACCCCGCCATCCAGCGGGCCGCTGAATGGCTGGTGGGCAAGGAGGTGCGCTACGCCGGCGACTGGGCGATCAAGCGGCCCCACCTCGAGCCCAGCGGCTGGGCGTTCGGGTTCGACAACGTCAACTACCCCGACATCGACGACTCGTCGGTGATCGTCGCCAACCTCGCCCTCACCAACCTCGCCGACCGGTCCAGCGACGCGGCCAAGGAGGCCACCATCGACCGGGCCGTGGACTGGCTCACCGGGATGCAGTCCTCCAACGGCGGTTGGGCCGCCTTCGACTACAACAACGATTCCCGCTCGGTCACCAAGATCCCGTTCGCCGACTTCGGGGAGGTGCTCGACCCGCCCAGCGCCGACATCACCGCCCACATGCTGGAGATGTACGGGATCCTCGGCTACTCCAGGTGGCATCCAGCGGTGAGGCGGGGACTCCACTACCTGTGGCAGCAGCAGGAACCAGACGGCTCCTGGTTCGGGCGGTGGGGAGTGAACTACCTGTACGGGACCGGCGCCGTGCTCCCCGCGCTGGAGGCCCTCGGCGTCGACATGGCCCAGCCCGCGGTGCGCAAGGCCGTGCAGTGGCTCGTCGACACCCAGAACCCCGACGGCGGATGGGGCGAGACGTGCGAGAGCTATGTGGACCCCACCCTCAGCGGCCAGGGCGACAGCACCGCCTCCCAGACCGCCTGGGCCCTCATCGCGCTCATCGCCGCCAGCGAAGCGGGTGGCGAGCCCGTCACCAGAGGCATCAAGTTCCTCGTGGCCACCCAGCAGGCCGACGGCACCTGGGACGAGCCGCAGTTCACCGGCACCGGCTTCCCGGGCTACGGCCACGGCGACCGGCCCACCAAGAAGGGGGCTCCCGCCGACAGCCTCCAGGGCGCAGAGATGGGCGCCGCCTTCATGATCAACTACCACCTGTACCGCAACTACTTCCCGCTGTGGGCCCTGGGCCGCTACCTCGAAGAAGTCGCACCGAGAGTCGCCCAAGCCGTACCCCTAGGGAGCACCGAGACCGAAACAGACAAGTCACCCAACGCCATACAAGAGGTGATTGACTTACCTACAGGACCTAGCCGCCGGGCACGGCGCCAGCGATCACCAATGGGAAGGGATCGCGCAGTTCACCGACCTACAGCACCGCCCCCTTGACGACGCCCTGCGCCTGTTCAAGTTGCCGTCGCCTGTGCCGATCCCCCGAGTCGGTACTGGCGCGCAATCAGAATGCGATCCGGAACCTGATGGCCGAGCGGTGAAGCCTCCGGCTCGCCGACATCTTCGTGGCATGCGCTTTGGCGGCGGACGCCGGAGCTAGTCGATAAGGCCTTCTGCGGTTGCCTTGTGCACGCCGGCGGCTCGGCCTGACACCCCGAGCTTGTCCCACAGCTTGGAAAGTTCGCGGTACATCGAGCGCTCTGAGTAGCCCATCTCCGACGCCACGTCCGAGATCGCCGCCCCCGATGCGAGCTTCCCCAGCATCAGCCGCTCAGAGGCCTTCAGGGATTGAGGCACCTCAGCATCAAGATACAGCTTCACCGCGACACAGGCGTCCTTCAGCCTGCGAGTGCCGCCCTTGGTGGTCAGCGCAGCCAGGGCGTCCCAGTGGACAACCCTTGGAATGTCAGCCATCAGCTCCGGAGATACCGCCAGACCTGATCGGTCCGGCCGAGGCTCGCCCGACGCCAGCCAGTCCTCGATCGCGTCAGCAGCCTCGCGCATGTAGGCGGTGACGATCGCCCAGTCCTCGGCCAACTCCGCGGGGATCAAACCCCCTGCCATGGCACTCAAGCTGTCACGGAACAGCTTTGCGATATCGCGCTGATATGTCCACGGCAAAGACTCGTTGTAGACGTGGACTGCCTCGCGGTGGTACTCGGCCCCCCAAGGCTCGCTGTGGGGGCCCTCGGGCACCCCGAAGCGATAACACTCCGACATGGCGTTAACGCCTCCGACCATACGACCACAAGCCAGACGGACACGCGCCAAAGCCAGACCTTCGCGCAGTTCGACGCCCACGGCGCCCACAATAGCCAGCAGGCAAACCACATTGCATAGAAGCAGACGGGACCACGAGCCTCACCCGGTATAGCGCCGGCTCTGGGTCTGCCTCTGGGTGTCGCGCGGTCCGGACAATTGAATCTCAAGCACATCACTACAGCATCCAAACACAATCTCCGATACTCTCGATACATGACCGCTGATTCATCCGCCGGTGACGGGCAGCGTCCCACCAACAGATACAACAGGCGCACCCGGCGAAGCTGCTGAGCGATGCGTGAAGTGTTGAGCGGCTGGTTCGGGCCGGTCGTTGACAGCGGCGGCCGCCGGGTCCGCTTCCGGGTTAGCCGCCCAGTACTCGCGCTGTACGCCGCTCAGTTCGACACGACCCACCACCACGACACCCACCGCATCTGCAGACGGCATCTACGAGATCGACGCGTGCTGGTCAGCCGATCGCAGCCGCTACTACGTCGTAATCGGCGGCGTTGATGCCCGCGCCTACTGCGAAGTCCACATGACCCTCGAGGGGCGCCGCACCGGCGACTGGGGCAACGACTACTGGGGCGGAGGCCGAACCCAGGTCACCATCGACGTGCTCGTCCAACACGAAGCCGACGGCTACGAAGCCGAATGTTCATGATGGCTGCTGCTGATCGGACAGGAACCATGCCTCGCACACCCGACGACCGCAGATGGGACGGCTGGGACATCCCCGACTACCAGCCCACCGAAGACGAACTCAACGAACCTGGAGGACCTTCTGCTCGATTGCCACAGCACGGTCGAAGAGCTCCGGGTGGCGTTCGGAGAGGCCGATCCACTCCGCCTTGCGCTGGTAGAAGCAGAAGTAGCACCCGGATCGCGTGCGCCAGTCGTAGTACGCGGGTAGTCCGATGCCGGCTTCGTCGAGGATGCGCAGCACGCCGGCGTGATCGACGCCGTCTTCAACGAAGGGGAAGCGTGTCGTGATGTTGGGCTTCGTGGAGATGTAGCCCTTGCGGTTGGACTCGTCGGCCCTGATCGCGACGTAGGAGATGGCGGGCTCGCTGCCGATCCAGGCCTCGATCGGCTTGATCTTCATGTTCTTGGTGCACCAGCGCATCTGGGGAGACGGCAAGGTTCCTCGGAACACCTCGAACCAGTGGTCGAAGCCTCTCTGTGCGTTGAGACGTCGGATCGGTTTACCGAGGATGACTTCTAGGCGGGTGAGGTACTCGTAGGTCTCGGGTAGCTCAGCACCGGTGTCGCAGAAGAAGTACTCCATGTCGGGGACACAGTCTCTCAAGTACACGGCTAGAGCACTGGAGTCCTTGCCTCCGGAGATGCCGCAGATGTGGCGGGGGGACTCAGCCATGGCTTGCTCGTCTCGCAACAGCGTCGAAGTGTAGGACGTCATCAGTCTCGGTGAGCAGTTGCTCACCTATGAGAGCGAGCAGCGCATGGTGCGCACGTACTGGCGATCCCGCTTCCTGCGTGAGTCGGCGCAGAGCATCTTCGGCGGCAGCCCGCAGTATCGGGTCGAGGCTGACGAGGCGGTTCTCCTCGCGGCCGCCAGAGTGGGTCATAGTCACGCGGTAGGCATCGAACACGCCATCGGTGGCTCGACGCTCGTGGTGCAACGCCGCTAGTCGGTGGAATGCGGCGAAGCGCTCATGGATTTCGCGTCTGTACAGCCGCAGGTCGTTGTCCGACCACTCTGCTGGAGCTTTCTTGACCAAGACGGTGGCGACTGCCTGTGCCCAATCGGTCTCTGCTTCGAGTCCGTCGCTCGCGAGAGTCAACAGGAACGCCTTCATCTCAGGATCAAGCACCTCGCCTTCAAGGGCTTCTGCCTGACCTGCGATCGCGGTGCGTGTGGTCTCGGCGCTGGCGTCCAGCAGTAGCCGCCGCAAGTCGCCTAGAAGCCGCTCGTAGTTGCCGCATAGCTCCTCCAGCGCCAAAGCGCTGCGATCGGCGTAGGCGCCTGCATCTGGATAGTCGTCCATGTCGGCGAGTACGGGATCGAATCCCAGTGCTACAGGCAGCGCCGAGAACAACAACTCGTCGGGTTCGACAGCTGCTACTAGCGCATCTCGAACGCGAAGCGCTTTGGACGTTAGGTGCTGTGTGCGCATCGTGAAGTTGTCAAGCCTGCTGGCGCGACCGACTAGATGGGCGACCACGGTCAACACATTTGCGACGCGGTGTCTGCGGAAGCCTGGCCGCAGTTGGAGGCGCTCCGCTAGCGCGTCAATGACGAGTCGGCGAGCGCCCGTCGTGTTGGCGAAGTGCCGAATGTCGAAGTGGTTCGGGTTGCGGACCATCCGTTCGGACACTTCAGCCGTCAGCAGCGGCTTGAAGGTGCCATGTTCGTAGATGGCCACCTCATCGGCGTACGCGATCAACGCAGCCGTCACGAATACCGGTATCACTCCGGGCTTCATCCCGTAGGGAGGCGAGATGAGCGCTGCCCAGACATCGTTGAGGTTGATGCGTCGGGCTGTAGCTCGCTTGAACTCATCCTGCAGCATTTCCCACGCAGGTAGCAGGGACGGGTCTGTCGGCTCTGCGAACACCATCTCCGCTCTGTGGTCGCTGCGACGGTGGATTCTGGTGCTTTGCAGTAGCGCCCGATACATGGCGACTTCGGGTCCATGGCCTTCGAGCGATAGGTCGTGCTCGGTGCCGTGATCGATCATCGCCCCGAGGAGAAGTGATCGGGCCTTGGCTCCCTGAGACGTGAGTTCTGTGCGATTGAGCATCTCGTTGCGAACCCGAGGCGACTCGGAGTATGCGTGGTCGGCAGCCTCGGACACAGCGGAGCTTCCGCGTCCGCCGACCAGTTCCTCGTCCTCGTCTTCACTCGGACCCAAGAGGATCCACCTGCACGCATGGGAACTAAACGCTCGTGCCAGCGCCTCATCGAGCACCGCTTGAGCCTGAGCGAGTCGCTCTCCCAGCTCGCGTCGCGCTACCCAGTCTTCCTTGACAGCGGGCTCTGCCAGAACATCTGCGATGCTGACCGCCTCTCGTGCAGCGGCGTCGACTCCAGAGAGGTCCCGAGGAATCGCTATCACGGTTGGCTTGATCATCCGCCAACGCTCAAGGGACGGCAGTGCCTCCTGTGCTCCCATCAGGAGCAAGATCTCGCCGTCGTAGGACGAGAAGGTCTCAAGCGGCTCAATGCTCTCGTGCGAATCGACATAGCGCCGGCGGAACACTCGAAGCACGTCGCTCTTGGCGCTGTGACGGGCAGCTACGACGGGTTCGGGGCTGTCGACTTCCGCGAGGATTCCTGCGAGCGGTAGTCGCTGCGCTCGCGCGCGGGCCGACTCCAGGGATGCCCGAACATCAACATCGGTGCCTTGCCAGATCCGGTACTCATCCGCGAAGTCCCGGTAGGTCACCAGCCCAGCGCTCTCAAGTTCCCCGAGTATTCGTTCGGCATCGGCATCGACAAGCGTTAGGACTTGTCGCGAGGCTCGGATCTTCCCCGTGGCTGAAATGAGATTGAGCAGAGCTATTGCCTTCGCCATGCGGGTTTGCGCGGGGGTTAGGCCGTGGGAGTCACGGAGCCGTGTGGCGATCTCGGCCCAGCGTCCTGACAATCGGGCCGAGTGGATGTTCATGGCGCTTGTACCGACGAAGTAGTCGTAGACCTCCTCAAGTCCCACGGACGGCAATGTGCCCCTAGCCCGTACCGGAGTCGAAGTCAGGAAGGAGGCCGCGCTAGAGGCGTGCGTATCGGTCAGGAACGAGAACAGCGTGCGCTCGTGCTGGCCGTACCGGCTGCACAATTCGGGCAACACCACCGCTGCCAGCGGGTGAAGCGGATACCACGACGCCACCGAGCCGGCATCGGCGAGGTCGGACATCCCTACACCTAGCGAGCCCATGCGCTTGGCCGCCGTGACCGCCCACCGGCCAATCCGGGTGCTCAACGTCTCGTCTTGAACGTCAAAGACGGTTCCAATGAGGGCTCTTGTCTGTGCGGGGGACTCCACGAACGCCAAGTCCTCGAAGCGGCCTTGCACCTTTGCCCACTCTCGGCGCTGCGGGCCGGCGGCACCCTCCATGTGCTCTTCGAAGGACAGGTGCTGAAGCGTCACGAGGAAGATCGGCAAACCCGAACCCTGACCTGCTTCCGCCAACTGCTGTAGGAGGTACGGGTCGCCGTCGTCGCTGTCGCTGACTGCTTCTAGGTTCTTGCCGAACTCATCGATCACTAGGAGTAGTGGCCGGTCGGATGCGAGGCAGCGAGCGATCTCTACCAGCGACGACGGCGCAGGACCTCTACGCCGAGGATCGTCCGCGTTGGCGTCTTCTAGTGCCGCCTGAAGGGCCACGACGGCGGGGAACTCCTGTGCCGAGGGAACCTCCCCCCAGTGGCGCAGCACGGCCGAGTACAGCGCCCATAGCACCGTGCGGTTCAGCGGCTCACGCTCCGCGGTCACGAGTCCACGATGGAACCCGTGAAGGCTCGTCTTGTGGCGGTTGTGTGCCTTGTGCACCAATTCGCCAACCTCGGGGGAGGCCTCGCCGACTAGGCGCAATGCGGTACGTCGGAGTTCGCCGGACGCGCCGAAGGCAGCATCTAGCAATAGGGCAAGCGACGACTTGCCAGATCCGTAAGGTCCGGTCACCGACCAGGCACCACCGGCCGGCTCCTTCGCCGCGGTCGACGCAATGCGTTCAAGGACGGTCAGCGCCCGCGCCGTGGCCACGTAGCCCTCCAGGGGCTCCTGACGTGCCAAGTCGCGCTCAAGACTCGCTGATCGAGCGAACCGACTGCGAACGGAGATGTAGTCACCCAACTGCGCCATCACGCAACTCCTGCGCCTTGAGCCTCTTGCAGCATGTCCTCAGCTGGAGATAGAGCTTCGAGGCGTCGCTTGTGTGACCTTCGACCGTCGGCGCGCTTCGTCACCGTCGCGTTGGTGCCCAAGCCCCCCTGCGGTAGCAGTTCCAGCCCCACCGGCTCGTCACCTGCTAGTCCGGATCTCGCGTCTTTCGGCGATGCGCCGTAGTAGTCGTGAAGAAGCCCGGTGGCGATCGCCTCGGGCTCGTCGGACCAGGCCAGTTGCCACGCACCGGCTGGAGCGGAGATGCGCAACTCATCGCAGTCGTCTGCGACCGATTTCAGTGATTCGAGCAATTCCGCTTCGTTGAGTCTGAAGACCCGTCCTGGAGTGCCGGGCTCATGGACAAGGCTGCTGATGGTGACGGTGCGGCCACCACGGCCGTACCGATCTAGGTAGTCGAGCGCCGCATGAGCGACGATCGGTGCAGGCAACGTCGGCTTCGAGCCCAACCTGAACCGCAGCGAGCCCGTTGCTCGCGAACGCTCCAGGATCTTGAGTTCTCGCAGCGGGGAATCCAGCACGTCATCGATGCTCACCCTCCCCGTCCGAGGCACCGAGCTGTAGGTGCGAACCAGGGCGCTCAGATCCTTCTTCAACGACGACGGATGAGGCATTGCCCACGCCGCTACAGCCTCCAGTTGTGCCGTTACCGCCTCCTCAAGGTCGGGCTCGGTGAACTCCACTGCATGGAACTCGTTGAACGCGAGCCACCACACCGGCAACCGGCAGCGACGAGCCAGGAGCAACCAGTGCAACAGCCAGAGAGTGCCGGGATCTTCCATGTAGGGATCCCATCCGTTCGGGCCGAAGAGAGCGTGTCCCCTTCGAGTAGGCACAAAATGCGGCGCTCTGCGGTTGGGTGACTGTGGATCCTCGACGATCAGCTTCGCCGCCAAGCCCCAGAACCGAATGGCCCGCACCATGTTCTTGCCCACGCCGATGACCACCGGCGCTTCCTCACGGCCGAACACACCTGGGTCTTCAGCAGCGACCGTATAGGCCTTGCGAAACCAGCCGTAACGAGGATGGAACGTCTCATGGCGAGCGAAAGACCGCTCGGCCACGTCGGAGAGCCTCATCGCGGGGTCGTGGTGGTTTCGTAAGCCACCTCACGACCATAGTCACGCGGTAGGACAGCATCGCGGAACGGCTCGGCCGATTCAGACAACACGGGCGTCCACCGCATCGGCTTCCCAGCTTCCATCCGGCGGTGGGACCTGGGCGATCAACTTGTCATTGATCGGACACGCTCGACAGCCCTCACGGCCACGTCCACTGCCAGATCGATGTCTTCTTCGCTCGTGAAACGCCCGAGGCTGAACCTCACGGACTCGAAGGCTGCGTCCCTCGACAAGCCCATCGCCAACAAGACTCGCGAAGGCTCAATGGATCCAGCCGAGCAGGCACTACCGGCGGACACCGCAACCGGATCCATGTTCGCCATGACTGCCTCAGAGTCAGCGCCCACAAAACGCACGTTGGCGGTATTGGGCAGGCGCCTCTTCACATCTCCGTTCTCATGCACCCCCTCGAGCCGGCTCATCATCTCCGCCACCAGGCGATCCCGCAGCGCCGAGACTCTGCCGGCCTCTTGGAGGCGCTCCTCTGCCGCAAGACGCGCCGCGGCCCCCAATCCCACGATTCCAGCGACGTTCAGTGAGCCCGACCGCAATCCCCTCTCGTGCCCTCCCCCCATGAGCAGCGGCTCCAACCTGCGCTGGGCCTGGCGAGTACAGATCAACGCCCCTACTCCACCCGGGCCGCAGATCTTGTGGCCGCTAACCGAGACCAGGTCGACGCCAAGCTCACCCATGTCAAAGCTCATGCGTCCGGCCATCTGCGTGGCATCACAGTGAAACAGAACACCGCGCTCCCGAACCTGCTCCGCGATTTCGCCCACAGGAGTCAAGACGCCCGTCTCGCTGTTGGCCGCCATCACTGACACCACGACAACATCGGGCCCGATCAACTCGGCAACCATGTCCGGCCGTACCCAACCGGCGGCAGTGACACCGACGACCTCCAACTTCACCAAGCCCCGATCAGCCAGCCATTGCGCGGTGCGACTCACCGAGGCGTGCTCAATGGCGGACACCATGAGCCGAGCCGCTCCCCCTGTCATTGCCGCGACGGCTCCCTGCAGCGCCAGGTTGTTGGCCTCGGTAGCGCCCGACGTGAACACCACACCCCCTGGGTGTCCGCCCACCAATTCAGCTACGTGCTCGCGCGCCTCATCCACGAGAGCCGCCTGTCGTCGACCAAAGCGGTGCACCGACGATGCGTTACCCACTGCTTCCGACAGCACGGGCCTCATCTCTTCGACAACCCGCTCATCAAGCGGAGCCGAGGCGTTGTAGTCCAGGTAGACCTCTCTCATCGTGCCCTTACGCAGTAGTGACTTAGTGGGCGAACTCTAGGGCTAGTAGCGCGCCTAGGCGCTTCATCGACACCCGACTACTCACCGAGGACGGCGGCACGGAGGTCACAACGGTTGGGGCATGCCTGCCAGGCTCTGGCCTCGCGGCGTCCTACAGATCGTAGATCTGTTCCGGAGCTAGCCGTGAAGCCCTGGCACCCCAGTTCCGAGCGCAGCGGTAGCAGAAGTCGGTCACCGTCCTCCCCGTGTACTCGGACCGCCACACCTTGAGCCTCGCCCCGCAGACTTGACCAGTTCAATGCCTACATCTGCGACCGCGTCGTCATCCCGATGCTTACAAGCGAACAGCTCTCGGCCGTGGGGGCGGGTGAACTCAGCCTTTGACACCCCGACCCGTGACTTCATCCGGCAACACCTTGCCTTCCGTTACGCCCTCACGGAGACGGGGGATGAAGCCCGCAAGGTCGAAGCCGAGATTCGCCGGTCGGGGCTCCCCTGCGGCGGGCTGCCCTTCCTCAACCCGGCGTGACGAGGGGCACAGCGGCGCCCCCGTCTTGTGTTCTTGTGCACGAGAACACAGAACCACCGCTGACGCTCACCCTGAGAGTCGTACCGTCACGGGTACGCAGCCGAGAAAGAGACAGCCCCGGCAGGAGCCGGGGCCGTTGGCCCGGGGCTGCTCACCCCGGGGGAGTTGCACGAACGATACCACGCTCATGTGCTACAGGATCAGGTAGGTCGTCAGATTGTCAGCGTGGAGTGGGACAAGTCCAGTCGTTGCGGGCCGGCAACCGATGTCGCTTGTGAACGCCCGTCCCAGGAGCTATGTTATGAACATGTGTTCGGATCAGCGCGCCGGCTTCGCTACCAGCGACTACTCGTGTCTCAACACGAACCAGCCCGGAACGCGTGATCCGCGCACGGCGGAGTTGCTCGGTCTCACGGCTGCAACGTCGGAGGCGACTGGGCCTTGGTGACACGCAGGCGGGGGTTGCTATATCACTTCACCCACATCTCGAACCTCGCATCGATTGCCGAAGCGGGTCTCTACAGCGATACGCAGATCGAGGCAGGCCAGAGAGCACCAACGGAGATAGGCAATGCCGACGTCAAGCAGCGGCGACGGAACCTTGCAGTACCTCTACCCCCTTACGGTTGGGTCGCCAACTACGTCCCCTTCTACTTCGCCGCCCGATCACCGATGCTGTACATCATCTCGCAGGGCGACGTTCCGACGTACAGCGGAGGCCAGGACGAGATCGTGTACCTCGTCACCAGCGTTGAGAAGGTCGTGGAGGAAGGCCTCAGCTTCGTGTTCACGGACCGGAACGCCGCACTACGTATTGCTGACTACGGAGATGATCTAGAGGACTTGGACGATTATGTGGACTGGGACCTCATGGAGGGACGGATGTGGAACAACACGTACGAGGAACCCGATCGCCAGGAGCGGCGGATGGCTGAGCTCCTAGTGCATGACCACGTGCCCTGGTCGGCGTTCATCGGGGTAGCCGCACGCAACGACAACAAATGCCGACAGGCGGAGCATGCACTGAGTAGCGTCGGCATCGAGATCCCTGTCAGACCCCGACCCGGCTGGTACTTCTGATGGCTGAGTTCATCGACGCACACGGCAACCTGCTGAAGGCGGACGTGGAGGCGCTTGCGAATTCTGTCAACACGGTCGGCGTGATGGGCAAGGGGATCGCCCTCCAGTTCAAGAACGCCTTCCCAGCGAACTTCAAGGCTTACGAGGCAGCCTGCAAGAAGCAGGCCGTGAGACTTGGCGAGGTGTTCGTCTTCGACAACGGTCAACTCATGCCGCCGCGCTGGATCATCAACTTCCCGACCAAGGGTCATTGGCGCGCCAGGTCCCGCATTCGCGACGTGGCCGATGGCCTCGACGATCTGCGCGGTGTGATCGAGGAGTTGGAGATTTCTTCCATCGCGCTGCCGCCGCTTGGCTGCGGCCACGGGGGGCTGGACTGGGAGGAAGTCCGGTCACTGATCGAGGATCGCCTAGGCGACCTCGAGGTCGTCGTTCACCTGTACGCGCCGGAAGGCGCCCCCGACGCAGCCGACATGGTGATATCGACCCCGCGCCCGAAGCTGACTACGAGCACGGCCGCACTCGTGTCGGTGATCGACCAGTACTCCCAGGTAGCGCTGTTCGTCTCGCTGATCGAGATCCACAAGCTCATGTACTTCCTGCAGGAGGCGGGCGAAGACCTCAAGTTGGACTACCAGGCCAAGATCTACGGTCCCTACGCCGACAACCTTCGCCATGTGCTCAAGTCGCTTGAGGGCCATCAACTCGAAGGCTTTGGTGACGGCTCGAAGAAGGTGCGCGACGCCGAGCCGATCACCGTTCGTCCAGGTGGAGCCAACGAGGCATCCGAAGCCCTCGCAGAGAACCACCAAATCGCCGAACGCATCCAGCGCGTCCTTGAGTTGGTCGAGGGCTACGAGTCGGCCTATGGACTCGAGCTACTCGCCAGCGTTCACTGGATGGCTGCCCGCAAGGGGAACGTCAGCGACCTGAGCGGCATGACCAGGCGGGTCCAGAGCTGGAGCCAACGCAAGCGACGCATGTTCACCGCACAACACATCGAGTCTGCCTGGCACCGCCTCCACGACCAAGGCTGGCTAGCAACCGCGGCCTAGCGGCCTGAGCCGCTAGGCCGCGACATGGCAATTCGTTCAAGCCGCACGACCACTGGTGTCAACGAGACCGGAACAGCCCGAGACCTCCTTGGTTATCTCCCCCAGAATCTGCTGGCTCTCCGTCGTGAACACTGTGCTCACAGTCGCCTCAAGAGACCGTACCGGGCGGTGGCATGGCTCGGCGAGGGTGACAGCGCGACATTGTATGACTTCAGGATCTCCTCCAGAAAGTCACGTCCCGCGCCGTGATCAAGCTTCCTTTCGGCCGCGGGTATCGGCAAACCGACCGTGCATATCTTGAAGGCATCGCGTGGGCACCGATCCTCAAAGAAGACGCATGCGTATCCTGCCGGCTCGCGCAACGACTGCCAGATGAGTCCTTGCGCTATGTGCGGAACATGCTTTGTCTGCCTTCGAATCCAGGCCGACCAGCGACGCGTCATGTGGTACTCCCTCTCAGTTGCGGTTGTCAGCCGATGGTCCGCGCCGATCGCGCCCAGACCTCCTCCAGTGCTCAAGTCCACCAGTTCGAGATCGTGCTGCGTCTCGATCCAACTGATCATCTTGTCAGCCACAAGGCTTCGGGGAAGCATGCGGGTTCCGCTGTCGTCGGGCTCAAGGTAGCGCAGGAGTGCCTCGCTAACGGCTGTACCCGCATCTTCAGCCGCGTAGAGGAACGAATATGGGTCGTCCGACGTCGAATCGAATCGGCCCCCAAGACCCTCGCGATCGGCCGAGAAGTATCTTGGGTTGAACTGCGTCGGCCCGAACCTGGTGCTGTGAATCCGCGCCACGACTGTGCTCGCGCTGAGGGGTCGCACATGCGGCTTGCCCGCATAGCGGGCCGGCGGAGGGCCCAACGGAGGCATCGCCCGCCTACGGATCCCGAGCTGTTGCAAAGTCTGGAGCGGTCACTGACTGAAGCCCCGACAGCCGTTGTACACGGTGCCGGGATTCTTCGCTGCCTACCCGATAGGGGCGAGGAGAGCCTTCGACGCTACGACAATCTCGGCCTCGTCGTGCGATCCGACCAAGTCGGCGGGACGTCCATCGAGATACGCGACGCGAGAGAACCACCATGACGCGACCCCCCAGGGATCTCCGGCCGCGTCAAGCCTCACGTTGACATCGCGCACGACATCATGAATGCCGGCCCGCGCCCGGTCGAACTGAAACTCCGGATACCGATAGCCTCGATCGGTCGGAAGCCTGATCAGCCACGAACTCGACCTGTATTCCTCCACTGAGCCGGTGTCTGCTCGCGTCGAATCGAGCGCAAGAGCCGCCTCATGCTCCGTCAGCATGGGTTCCTGCAGAATCTCGCTCATCGCCCTGTCCAGCACGGTGGTCTCCCCGATGAGCCGCAGCCGCAACTCGTCCAAGAACTGTACGGGATCCACGCTCAACTCTCGGAAGCGGCCAGCCTGCTCAGCAATGTACAAGAGCACCTGCCGTACGCCTTCTTCAGCTTCGGCTAGCGCAGGATGACGTGCCGCCACTGATGCCGCGGCCTCAATGGGGTCGGTATCGTCATCCTTGACGGAGCCGCTTCGCTGTGCCTCAACCAGCATGTCTCGTGCAGCGACCTCGCCAAGCGCCCTGCGCAGTTCTACAAACTCGGCCAGGCGCGGTCTGAGCCAAGGGACAGCAAGCGGCGCACTGTGTCTCACAACAGTCACATCACCGAGCGAGCCTCGGAACTCCCTAGTGCTCCCGAGGGTAGGGTCCTCCAGGCCCGGCATGACGAAGAACAAGTCAGAGTGCTGAGATTCCTCGCTCGACGGCCATTGCCATGGTGTCATTCCGCGGAGCGCGACGAAGGCCGCTGCGGGCAACACCGACGCCGCCCCGGGGTCGTATTCGTCCTTGTCTTCGAGCCATCCACTGGACCGGCGAAGGGTTTGGGGTGCCATTGTCATCCCTCCAATGTCGGAGTCGAAATGCCCGCCGACCTCAAGGTCTTGGTGAGTGATGCCGTCTTTGCGATCGCTCGGTCGATCGCTTCCTTCATGCTCAACAGGTCGTCGTGATCGAGCGCCACATAGAAATGGTCACGTCTACCCGCTCGGAAGAACTCAATCTTCAGCGAATGGGTCAACACGGCAGTCTCCGCCCCGTCGGATATGTCGTCGCCAAAGACTGGCCGGATGTCCGTAACGATCTTGGTGTCCACAAACACACTGTCGTGCTCTTGCAGGAGTAGCAGGCTCTTGTGGAATAGCCGCGTGGGACTGCTGCCGACCAGCGTCTGAACCCGGTGGAGGAGGCGTGCCTGGGATGGTTCGTCCAGCCCCAAGTCGGGGGAAGCAACTATCTCGGCGATCAGGTCGTCGGGATCGCCTTGTTGTCGTTCTCCGTGATCAACGATCGACAGCACAACCTGAAGGAGCGTCTCGGCGGTCTGCTCGCCGATCTGAGCGGAAGCTCCGGCGGCCCTTGCAAAGGCAGAGATGCCAGAAGGGCCTCGGAGCACGTCAATCGCATCCAGAACCGCCGCGAACTCGTCGTCGTCGATCTCGTGCAGCGACAGTAGCGCTGCTGCATAGGCGTCGGGAACGTTCAGGGCTGGCATCGCATGCGGGCACGGTCCGTCGGGTCGGAGGGCCCCCCTCTGGGGCTTCGAGAGTGGGAACCTACTCTAGGAGGCATCAATCCCCGGAGCCACTTGGACCCAGTGATCCGATCCTGTCGAGAAACCTGTCACCGGTCCTGTCGACGTGGCGCCTCGTCGTCCACAGCGCCACAGTAGGGGGATCGCGTAGGGCAATAGCGGATGGTCGCTCGCCGTGACTCGACAGCCACGGCGAGCAGGCCGATCCGAGAAGCTTGTGAGCTACAGGGCGGATCCCGCATGGTTGTCCCTTCCCCGTGGACATAGCCGCCCCGCCCTATGGCCCGAAGACTTCTAACGGATCTTCTAACGTACGGTTAGAAACTCGGTGATATCCACAGGCACCCGCCGACACGGCCGAATCGTGAAGGCCCACGTCAAACGCACTTTCCGGTACGGGCTGATACTCGCCGACACCTGCTTCTTGCGTCTTGTAAACAGCAGGTCGCAGGTTCGACTCCTGTCTCGGGCTCGCAAGCGAGTTCAGGTCAGAGCCGATGATCTAGGGCTCGACGCTATGACTTTGGGAACCTGTAGGAATCACTGAGCGGACTCCTGGGAGTCCGAACTCGCCGGGCGGTGACGAGGAGAAGGAGATCATCATGGCGCGAAAGAAGCTCGCGATCGACGAGGCGACCCGGTCGAAGGACCTCGCCGGCAAGACCTACGTCGTGACCGGCGCGAACTCCGGCATCGGCCTCGAGACCACCCGCCAGCTCGTCAAGCAGGCAGGCCATGTGGTCATGGCCTGCCGCCGGACCGAGGCCGGCGAGGAGGCGGCTCGGAGCTTCGCCGGCCTCAGCGGAACGCATGAGGTCATGGGGCTCGACCTCGCTGACCTCCAGTCGGTTCGCGAGTTCGTCGCCGCGTTCACCGCCAAGCACGACCGCCTCGACGGGCTCGCGTGCAACGCCGGCATGGTGAACATGAGCGGTGACCTCCAGCGCACCAAGGACGGATTCGAGTCGACCATCGGAGTGAGCTACTTCGGCCACTTCCTGCTGACCGAACTCCTCCTCGACACACTCCGGGCGACCGCGCCCTCGCGAATGGCGATCGTGTCGTCGGTCGTCCACGCCGGAAGCCCCAAGAACCGGCCGCGGCTGGTACTCGACGACCTCAACTACCAGCGGCGCGACTTCAACAACATGCGCGCCTACGGCGAGGCGAAGGTGGCGACGGTCCTCTACGCCAAGGAACTCGCCGAGCGGTTGGAGGGCACCGACGTCTCGGTGTTCTCCGTCCACCCCGGATGGGCCCGTTCCAACTTCGGGTCGGGCGGCAGCCTGCCGATGCGCATCGCGATGGCGATCATGCGTCCCTTGAGCCGGTTGGTGTCCGACAGCAACGAGGAGTCGGCCCAGACCACACTCCACTGCCTCCTGTCCGACGACGCCCCTCAGCACTCCGGCGCCTACTTCAGCCAGTGGAGCATCCTCTACCGCGACAAGGAGTGCCGGGCCGGTGGCTGGCCCATGGAGACCCCGAACCCGAACGCCAAGAACATGGAGACCGCCCGGCAACTCGTCGCCATGAGCTACGACCTCGTCGGACTGGACAAGCCCTCAATGACCTAGTCGGCGCCACGGACTAACGCTCCCAGGCGCACCAGGTCGCAGGCTCGATTCCTGTCTGGGGCTCCAAGCCCTATGCCAGCAGCGGGGCGAAGCGGTCGCGGTACGGGCCGAAGCGCGCGGCCAGGGCCTCTTCGGTGATACCGAACTGGACGGCGTCGTATGTGTGGGTGCCGTGCTTGTCCTTGGGGTTGTCGGCCCGCCAGGCCAGCATCCGGTCGACCGTGGCCTGGGTCAACTCGTCGCCGAGCCACTCATAGAGCCGCCGGATCTGGCTGATCGGGTCGGCTTGGAACTCGGTGAAGCCGATGTCGAAGAACCGTGCGTCGTTGCGGGGATCCCGCCGGAACGCGAGCAGCCGGTCCATGGCGATCGACCATTGCTCCAAGTTGAGCTCGCCGACGTACAGCGGATCGATGCCCGGGTTCGCGTCCTCAAGCAGCGTGTAGTACAGGTCGCACACCGACGGCAGCACCTTCGAGACGTCGCGATGGGTCTGCCAGAACCTCGCCTCACCGAACACCTTGACGTAGGCGTCGAGGAACATCGTGTGGGTCGGGCACTTTAGCCGCCACAGCTTCGCGCCGGTGCGCCACTGCAGCAGCTTCAGCACGCGCTTCTCGTACCGGTAGGCGGGCTCCATGTCGCAATGGGCGAACCAGTCGGCGTAGGTGGGGATGCGGCCCATCACGGTGAAGAACTGGGCCTTGAACTCCATGGCCATGAGGTTGTGGTCCTCCATCGGACCGGCCGCCGACTGGGGCAGCATGGAACGCAGGCGGGCGGCCACGTGGCCATGGGCCATCTCCAGCACCATCCGGGTGGCCGCGATGCGCTCGTCGTCGGCGGCGGGGTCCACGCCCGGCGGCGGGCACGGGTCGCCCTCCTCCCAGGTGCGCAGGTTGCGGAAGGTCCGATCCTCGCCCAGCAGGTGCGACAAAGCCGTCGAGCCGGTGCGGGGCAGGCCGACCCCCAGGAACTCGATCTCGACGGCCTGCTCGTCGATCTCGGGGTGGCGCCTGAACCAGTCCTCCACCTTCAACCGGTTGGTGAGGGCGCGGAGCACCGCACGGTAGAACCCCGCCTCGCCCATGTCGCTGAACGCCGACTCGGCCATCGCCGAGCCGACCAGCACCTCGAGGCCCTCCCGCCAGGTGTCGCCGCCGAAGTCGTCCAGCCCGGTCCGGGCTCTCGCCTCATCTACGAGGTCGTCGATCCTCGATGCCACCGTGGGCGCGGTGCCGCCGGTGCGGGTCACAACTCGATGACGTTGCCGGGCATCGACCGCTCCAACATCCCGTTGGCCACCTCGCCGTTCCAGCTGAACCGGGTCACCGCCTGCTCCAGCACCGGGTACCCCTCGGTGCCCGGGCCGACGCCGCCCATCACCATGAAGGTGGACATGATGGTCTCAGCCTCGATCGTGGTGGTTCCCGCCGCGGTCTCGATCACCGCCGACACATCGGAGCCCCTGGGGCGGAGCCGCCTGAGCCACGGCGCCTCGACCACCCGGGCTGGGATCAGCTCGCCGTCACCCTCGAACACGAAGCCTTCGTTGTAGGTGGGAAGGCCGTCGTCGCGTGGCGGGAAGACGAGGTAGCCGAACGCCCGGCCGCTGCCGAACAGCGCCGACTGCCAGGCGTGGCCCCGGAACGTTCCCAGCCGGCGCACGCCCTGGCGGCGGATCCGCAGAGCGCCGCCGTCGATGAGGTGCTCGACGTCGCCGATCACGACCGTTCCACGGGCCCGGGCGAGCTGCTCGAATCGGGGGCCGCCGATGAGCGCGCCCTCGTCCTGCTCCGCCATGACCCGCCTAGCCTCCGGCAGCAGCCCGCCGTTCGCCCACGGCGGGACCGCCGAGTGCAGGTCCACGTCGATCCGTACCCGCGTCGACGCCTCGCCCTGCGGGCTGCCCCCTTCGATCTGCTCGGCGCATGTCCACTCGTGGACCAGGCCGTCGAATCGCATCCGCCAGTGCCGGAACGGCTCGACACACTCGAACGACAGCGGGCCGGCGCCCAGTGTGGCGGGCCGGCCCGCAGCGTTCAGCGGATCGTGAGCGTCGCCCTTGCCGTACCGGCTGAAGACCCGGCCATCGGTGCCGGCGATGTTCACCTGGACATCGTGTGTGTCCCAGCGTCCGGCCACCGCCTCGATCCCGATCCGGGGTATCCCGACCTGGTCGCGCCGGTCCCACAGCCACACGTTGACCGACTCGCGCATCTCCGGGTCTTCGGGGCGCGTCGCGAACACATGCTCGAGTCCGTCGCTCAGCCCGCCGGTCAGGTCAGTCGCCATCCGCCGCCTCCAGTAGCGGCGCGACCCCGACGGCAACTCGCTCCCGGTGTCGCTTCCGCCTGCACCAATGCTGCCGACCTGTATATCAGTGACTATCGCGGCTGGTCACCTGCGCGGCTATGAGTGACCGCCTGTGCAGATTCGTTGTTTCAACTACAATCTAACGGCTGACCATCCCGAGCCGGTCAGCAGTAGCCGGAGCCCCCGTCATTGAGGAGTCATGAGATTGCCTGGCAGGCCAGCTCTGCATCGCATCGAGGTCCGAGGCGGCCGAAGCGGTGGTGTGAGGCGGCTGCCGGTCGCTTTTGTGGCTGCGCTGGCCGGTTTCGGGATGGTGGCCGCCTCGGTTGTGCCTGCGGGCGCGGCCCTGGCCGCTCGACCCGATGCGGTGACCGGGTTGAGCGTGGAAGCGGGTGACGCGCCCGGAGAGCTTCACCTCAGCTGGGACCCCCATCCGAACGGCCCGGTCGACTACCGGGTGAAGTGGGCCCGTGCCGGCACGAACTTCAAGAAGATCAGCGACGCCGACTGGAACGCGTTCCCCGTAGACAACGAGTTGACGATCTCAGGGCTCTGGCCCGGCCAGTCCTACAAGGTGCAGGTGCGGGCCCGCTTCAGCGGCCCCAACGGCAAGTGGAGTGAGGTGGTCACCGGCACCGCGGCCGAGGCGGCGCCGGAGCCCATCAAGGTGACCGACCTGAAGTTGACGGATCTGTCCGACCAGCCCGCCGAGAACAGCGGACCGGCCTACGCGGACGCCGCTTCGGTGGTGTGGTCGGCGACGCTCACGGTGGGGACCGATGGTTCGCAGCCGTCGGGGTCGGGCTACTCGAGATGGGCGAGGCTGGGCGAACTGTCAGCGCGAGGGCTCACGTTGGGCGGCACCTCGATGCGGGTGATGTTGATCGTGCAGATGGCGGGAGGCCTCTTCCTGGCCATGGACCGCGCCACCGATACGGACTTCACGCTCAGGCTGGGCGACGACGAGTTCATAGCCAGCGAGAGCCTGGTCCCCCACACGGCCGGGTCGGGCCGCTACTGGTGGGCGACCGACGGCGACCTCTGGTCGGACGGCGAGGAGGTGCACGCCAGCATCACCGCCGGCTCAACAACGCTGGGTGAGCGGGCGGGGGCTCCGCCGATCGCGTACTTCAGCCAGATACCCCGCCTACACGACGGCGCGGGTCCGTTCACCTTGAGGCTGAACTTTGACCGGGAGCTGCCCGTCACCGCGGCTGCGCTGAAGGACCACGCCCTGGAGACGGTCGGCGGGACGGTGACCGCCGTGGCCACGGTGTCGGACGGCTCGACAGGAACCTGGTTGATCACCGTGCAGCCCGACGGGCCCGGCGACGTCACCGTCTCGCTGCCCGCTGAGGCGGCCTGCGACGAACCCGGCGCGGTGTGTACCGCCGACGGCCAGAAGCTGCACAACCTCGCCCGAGCGTTGGTGGCGGGTCCGTTCACGGATTGGGACGCGGCCGGCCAGAGGACCACCTCGCTGGCCAGCGGCTCCTACCACAGCTGTGCGATCGCCGACGACGACACCCTCACCTGCTGGGGGGCCAACGAGAAGGGGCAGCTCGACGCCCCGGCCGGCACGTACAAGGCCGTTGCGGCAGGAGCGATCTATAGCTGCGCGATGGCGACCGACGACACCATCGCCTGCTGGGGTTACAACACCAACGGCTCGATCCATCCCCCGGCAGGAACCTACGCAGAGTTCGCCGTAGGTCAACGCCACAGCTGCGCCATCGCAGACGACGACACGCTGGCGTGCTGGGGATACAACGCGTGGGGGCAGACACTCGCCCCGAGGGGCACCTACAAGGCCATCGATGTCGGCTGGGAGCACTCCTGCGCGATAGCAACCGACAGCACGCTGGCGTGCTGGGGATACCCCGACTGGGGCAACGTGAACCCGCCAGCGGGCACCTACCAGGCACTGGCCAGCGGAGACGTCCACAACTGCGCGATCGCCACCGACGACACCATCGCCTGCTGGGGAAGGAACTTCGAAGGCCAGACCGACTCCCCCGCAGGCACCTACAAGGCCATCGACGCCGGCTACCACCACACTTGCGCGATCGCCACCGACGACACCATCGCCTGCTGGGGAAAGAACAACCACGGCCAGGCCGACGCCCCGGCAGGAACCTACGAGGCCGTGTTCGCCCGGATGAACAACAGCTGCGCCATCGCCACCGACGACACCGTCACCTGCTGGGGCGACAACCGCGACGGCCGGAACGACGCTCCCGCGGGCGCCTTCGAGACCGTCGCCATCTCCTGGGCGCACACGTGCGCACTGGAGGCGGGCGGCGATGTGGTCTGCTGGGGATTCAACCGCTTCGCGCAGACCGAGCCGCTGACCGGCACCTACCGGAACCTCGACGTCGGCAACGGCCACAGCTGCGCGATCGCCGCAGACGACACCATCGCCTGCTGGGGAGACAACCTGTACGGCCAGACCGACGCCCCGTCCGGAACCTACAAGACCCTCGCCAGCGACTTCTACCACAGCTGTGCGATCGCCGACGACGACACCATCGCCTGCTGGGGAGACAACTCCAGAGGACAGATCAACGCCCCGTCCGGAACCTACAAGGCCCTCACCGTCGGCGACATTCACAGCTGCGCGATCGCCGACGACGACACCATCGCCTGCTGGGGAAACAACATCTACGGCCAGAGGGGCGCTCCGGCCGGAAACTACAGGGCGCTCGCGTCCGGCCAATACCACAGTTGCGCGATCGCCGACGACGACACCATCGCCTGCTGGGGAGACAACCGCAACGGCCAGACCGACGCCCCGGCAGGCACCTACAAGACCCTCGCTGCAGGCCGGAGCCACAGTTGCGCGATCGCCGACGACGACACAGTCACCTGCTGGGGAGACAACTCCAGAAGGCAGCGCAACGCCCCGGCCGGTACCTACAAGGCCCTCGCCCTAGGCGACTACCACAGTTGCGCCATTGCCACCGACGACACAGTCGCCTGCTGGGGCTACAACAGCCATGGCCAAGTCTCGGCTCCGGCCGGCACCTATGAGGCCCTGTCCCTCGGCGCCTCTCACAGTTGTGCGATCGCCGCTGACGGCAGCATCTCGTGCTGGGGCAAGAACACCAACGGCCAGACCGACGCCCCGACGGGCACCTACAAGGCCCTCGCCCTGGGCGAACAACACTCGTGCGCGGTCGGCACCGATGACACCGTCACCTGCTGGCCGCAGCCGCCCGAAGGGGTGCGCTGGGCACACGCCGGCAGCTAGCGCCGGTCAACTCCTGCGCCCGGGAGCTAGGCGTCCGGCTGGTTGTCAGGCTCGACGGCGCCGATCAACGCAGCGAGCAGGCTGTTCCATTCGTCCTCGGAGGGGACCCGGCGCTCCGGGAGCTTCGCGGTGATCAGCAGGTGCGCACCGATCCCGAGTGCCTGGCACAGGAAGGCGATGGCGGTGGTGCTGTAGTCCGGGTCGACGAACCCGTCCTCCTTCATCTGGTCAACGATGCGGCTCAGCTGGCCGGCGTCCTCGTCGAGATGCTCGAGCAGGCACTCCCGGATGGCTTCGTTGTTGCGAGCGCTGCCGAACACCTGGGTGACCACGTCCTTGTGCGGGTTGAACGCCAGCAGGTTCGTCCCGAGCAGCGCCAGCTGCTCGAAGGACCCCGCGTCGGCGTCGCCCAAGTTCTTCAGCTCCTGTTCGGGGAGGGTCTTCTCGAGGGTGTACTCCAATGCGGCCACGAGCACATCGGACTTGTGGGGCCAGCGCGCGTAGACCGCTCCCGCGGTCACCCCCACGCGACGGGCGATGTCGCCGACGCGGGCGGCCTCGTAGCCGCGCTCTATGAACTCCTGCGAGGCCGCTTCCAGCAACTGCTGTGTTATCGTCTCGGGATCCTGCCTGCGGCGCGCCGCTCCGTCGCCGCGGGATGCGTGCCTCCTTGTCATGGAGTGAAATCGCTGGTCCACGGAGCGAGTGTAGGCAACGGCAGGCGGAGGCTGCAGAGCGGAGCTGTCAACAGGCGTCGGCAGTCATGAGAACCTGCCCAGCGGCGGCCACGTAGTTGCCCGCTGGCTAGGGTGCGCTCATGGCGACGAGGAACAAGGCCGACGAGACCACCCGCAGGCTGCTGGAGCTCGCGGCCGAGGAGTTCATCGAGCGCGGCTATGAGCTGGCCCGGGTCAGCGACATCGCGCGCCGGGCCGGGCTTACATCGGGCGCCGTGTACGGGCGCTGGCCCCACAAGGAGGACGTGATGGTCGCGGCCCTCGACCACATCTTCGAGCAGATACTGCCTGAACGCAGGCTCAAGGGTGAGGGTGCCGACACGATGAAGCCTCCCGACATGATGGAGCGTCTGGGAGACAGCCTGCTGAGCAAGGACCAGCGGCGGGACGTGCTGGTGCAGGTGTTCGGAAGCGCCCGCAACAGCGACGCCATCCGCGAGCGTCTTCAGGAGTTCCTCGATGAGGAGGCCCGGCAACTCGGTAACGTCGTCGAGGAGGGCAAGCAAGCCGGCTTCTGTGACCCCGCCTACAGCACGGCCGCTATCGCCTTCTTGTCTCAGGCACTCGGTATCGGCGCCCACCTGCTGCTCGCAGGGGGTCTTGACGACAGCTATATCCCGTCCGAGAGTGACTGGAACACGCTGCTTCTGAGCGTGATCAACGCCGTCAGTTCCGAGCCGCCGCGGTCATAGATCGGATGATGGGGGCGAACGCGCCCGGAGCCGCCGCCCCTCCCGACTAGCCGGCTGACCCAGGCTGAGGCGCGGAGAGCGCCAGGCCTGCATAGCGACGGAGATCCATCGATTGGCGCCCCTGGGTTGTTAGTAGTTTGAACTACATATATCGTAGTTTAAACTACATATCTAGCTTGCCGGCATCGGTCGAATGGGACTGGCGGTCGGCGGCTGTTCGACAGCAACTACAAGGCGTCCGTTCCGGACCGCCGGGGGGACGGGTTGTGCGATCAGGCTGGTTGGCGACATCGGCAACAGCGAAGGGTTCAGGCGGCGTGGTTGCTGTCGTGGCCGGCTGTCTGCTGGGAGCGGCGATCGCGATCAGTGCCGCGGTCTGGGTGATTCCCGGCGCGTCGGCAGTCGATGCGGAAACCCGCCGCGTCGCAGGGCCCGTTGAACCGCAGTCGTGGATCACGACACCATCCAAGGAGGCGTCGAAGACACCGGAGCTCGACAGCGGTCTGGTTCCGGTGGGCCGCTCCGAGGGGCGGGACACGTCCGGCACGCACAGCCAGGACCCGACCAGCAGCGGCGAGGACACCGCCAGGAGCGGTGATCTGCGGTCGGCGCAAGGGCGTACCTACATGTGGCACGACGGCGACCGGGTGCTGGAGGTCGTGCTGCAGTCTGACTTGGTCGTGCCCCCGGGCGAGGTGATCACCTCGACCCGCGACATCGCGCGCCGTTCCGCCAGCCCGGGCGGCGACCCGGTGTTCCGCGACGCGACCGGCGGTGCGCTCATGGCGCTGCCCGGCGGGGTGCTGCTGGTGCTGGATCCGCAGTGGAGCCCCAAGAAGGTCACCGAGTTCTTCGCCGGCAACGCCATCTCCAAGAGCGCCGTGTCGGAACTGGAGTACGCAACCAACGGGTTCTTCATCGACACCGACGCCGGTCTGGAGTCACTGAACCTGGCCAACCGGCTCGCGGTCCTAGACGGCGTGGAGCTGTCGAGCCCCAACTGGTGGCGGGAGACCGCGTCCAGGTGAGAACGGGCCGGGGCCGGGCGGGGCGTTGTGTCCTGGCGGCGGCCGCGGCGGTGCTGTGCATGCTGGCCGCGGCCCGGTTCGTGGCCGCCCAGGCGCCGGGTGCGGCCACGATCTCCGCGGTGGTCGCCGGCGACAGGTCGCTGACGGTGGTGTGGGATCCGCCCGCGGGCACATCGGGCAGCGATGTGACGGCCTATGACGTGCGCTACATCGAGACCAGCGCCGATGAGACGGTCGACTCGAACTGGGATGTCGTCTCGAGCGCCTGGACGTCGGGGCCGCGCCACTACATGATCGACGGACTGACTAACAACACGTCCTATGACGTGCAGGTGCGGGCGGTCACCACCACTGCCGGAGAGTGGTCCGCGACGGTGGACCAGACCCCCAGCGATGCCGGCGGCGCCGTCTCGTCGGCGGTGGAGTTGCCGCTGGATGTGCCCGTCGCCGGTGTGATCGACTCGGCCACCGACGTCGACGTATTCAAGGTGACGGTCCCCGCGCAGTTCGAGGTGCTGATCTACACCACCGGCGACCTGGAGACCAAGGGGTCGCTGCAGACCAGCAGCAGCGTCACGATCGCAACCAGCACCACAGCGAACTTCTTGACCACGGCCAACAACTTCTTGATCTGGGGCACCGTGAACCCGGGCACCTATTACATCTCGGTGTCCTCCGACGGGGGCTCGACGGGGTCCTACACGTTGCACACCGAGAGCATCGTGAACACCACCGGCTTCGACGACGCGGCCCCGGTCGGGGTCGACACCACCGCCAACGCGGTCCTCGACTCAGGCTCGAGCCACACCGACTACTACCGGCTGGACCTCGACACTGCGGCCGACCTCCTGATCTACACAACGGGACCGCACCGCGACACCCTCGGGACGGTGTACGACAGCGACCGGCAGCAAGTCGCCACCAGCGACGACTCCTACCTGCACACCGTCCACCACTTCGCGATCCGGGTCCGGCTGGAGGCCGGCACCCACTACCTGACGGTCAGAGGCTGGAGCCCGAGCTACTACGGGCCGTACACGCTGCACGTGCAGGAGGTGGCCGAGCCGGGCTCGTCACGGTCCTCGGCGACGGCGCTGGCGCTGGACGGCCTGGCCGGGGGCAACATCGACCCGGCATCCGACGTCGACTACTTCCGCATCGACGTCGACCACACGGCGCTGGCACAATTCGTCGTCACCAGCGCGACCGCCGGGGTCAACGGGGCGCTGCTCGACAGCGGCGGCAACACAATCACCGGCGGGGTTCAGTACACGTCGGTGGGCGCCGATGATCTCACCAGGCTCAGGCTGGACAGGGGCCTGAACCCGGGGACCTATTACCTGCGGGTCGACACCAGCGGCTGGAGCAGCCTCGGCGGCCCGGCCGGGACCGGTGCCTACGCGGTGGCCGCAACCGAGGACCTCGAATTCCGGGCGCTGATCGAGCAGTGCCGCACGGACGGTTCGGTTGTGCAGGACCGGCTGTACGGCTGCCAGTGGAACCTGGCCAACACCGGGCAGTTCGGCGCAACGGCCGGCGAGGACATCAACGTCGCCGACGCCTGGGCCGCCACGTTGGGATCGGGCGTAGCCGTCGCGGTGGTCGACAGCCGGGCCGACCCGGACCATGACGACCTCACCGACAATTTCGACGAGACCAACAGCCACGACTACCTGTCGGCATTCGGGGTCACGGCCGGACCGGACTACCACGGCACAGCCGTGGCCGGCATCGTGGCCGCACGCGACAACGCCATCGGGATCAGGGGGGTAGCGCCCCGGGCGACCATCCGCAGCTACAACCTCCTCCAGTTCTCCACCGACGCCAACGAGGCCGACGCCATGTCGCGCCACGCCGGCACCACCGCGGTGAATACCAACAGCTGGGGGCCGCCCGACAACGGACGCCCGCACCGGGCGCCCCGCAGCTGGGAACTGGCCGTCGAGCACGGCCTGGCCGAGGGATACTCGGGACTGGGCACCTTCTATGCGTTCGCGGCCGGCAACGGCGGCGGCGTCGACGACGCGAACCTGGACGGGTACGTCAACTTCTACGGCGTGACCGCGGTCTGCGCGGTCAACAACCGGGGCGTCAGCACCAGCTACTCCGAGAACGGCGCCAACCTGTGGGTCTGCGCGCCCTCCAGGGACTTCGGCGGCGCGCCGGGGATCGTCACCACGTTCACGGACGGCGGCTACACCACGATCTTCGGCGGCACCAGCGCGGCGGCGCCGCAGGTGGCGGGGGTGGCCGCCCTGGTCCGGGCGGCCAACACGTCATTGAGCTGGCGCGACGTGAAGCTGATCCTGGCCGAGTCGGCCCGCAAGAACGACCCCGACCACGCAGGCTGGCAGACCGGCGCGTCCAAGTACGGGTCCGGCTCGGAGAACTACGAGTTCAACCACAGCTACGGCTTCGGGGTGGTCGACGCCGGCGCGGCGGTGGAGCTGGCCCAGGACTGGACCAACGTCCCGGCGCTGCGCTCGCACACCGCGACGGGGACCGCCACGCCGGTCACGGTGGGGTCCGCGGCCACCACCACATTCTCCGAGTCCAGCGCGGTGGTGGGACCGGGATTGGCGTTCGTCGAGTTCGTCGAGGTGAACGTGGTGATGACAACCGCCAGCGTCAGGCACCTCGAGATGGAGCTGGAGTCGCCGCAGGGAGCCGTGTCGAAGCTGCTGGTTCCCTCAAGAGAAGGCTCCGGAGAGATGTCCTCCTCGCAGGGGCCTTGGCGGCTCGGTTCGGCGCGGCACCTCGGTGAGAACCCCGCCGGGGAGTGGACCCTGCGCCTCCGTGACCGCATCGCCGGCGGGAGCGGCTCGACGCTTCACTCGTGGACGATCACCGTCTACGGACACGGCCTCGCCCCCGGCCCGCCCGCCATCACCTCCGTGGACGGCGTCACCGATCCCGTGACGGTGTCGTGGGAGGCGCCCGACGACACCGGCGGGTCGGCGGTCACGGGTTATGACCTGCGCTACGTCGCCACCGACACCACCGGCAAGGAAGACGACTGGACCGTCGTCTCCGATGTGTGGTCCTCGGGGGCGCTGGAGTACACCGTCACCGGACTGAGCAGCGGCATCGAGTACGCCTTCCAGGTGAGGGCAGTCAGCTCAAGCGGCGCGGGCGTCTGGTCGTCGACGGTCGTGGCCAAGGTCGGCGAGACCGTGACCGTGCCGCGGTTCGGTCCGGCCGAGACCGGGATGCGCAGCGTCGCGGAGAACACTGCGGCCGGGGTGGACATCGGCGACCCGGTCGCAGCCACCGATGACGACGGGGACACGCTGACCTACACCGCGACCGGGGTGGACGCGGCCGGTTTCAGCCTCGACGCGGCCACCGGCCAGCTCAGCACCAGCGTCGAACTCGACCACGAGTCCCAGGACAGCTACCAGTTCGATGTGACCGCCACCGACCCCGACGGCTACCGCGACACCATCGCGGTCACGGTCAGCGTCACCGACGTCAACGAGCCGCCGGAACTCGACTCGATCCAGCAGTTGTCGCGGGAGAACGACGTCGAGACCGGCGTGTACCTCTGGGGCACCGATCCCGAGGACACCCCGCTGCGGTGGTCGGTGGCGGGGACGGACGGAGCGCTGTTCAGCATCGCCGACGGGGACCCCACGGACTTCTGGACCCTCACTCGCGGGCCTTACAAGCAACTCGTGTTCGTGTCGCCGCCCGACCGCGAGAACCCTCACGACGACGACGGCGACAACGACTACGAGGTGACGGTGGAGGTCTCCGACGGCACGCACACGACGTCGGAGGAGTTCACGGTGTGGCCGTACGACGTGGATGAGCCGCCGGTGCTGTCCGGCATCGAGGCGCGGGATTATCCCGAGGGCAGCACCGAGGATGTGGCCGTCTACCGGGCGGAGGATCCAGAGGGCGGCACCATCAGGTGGACCCTGGCCGGCGCGGATCGCGACGCGTTCTCCCTTGTGGACGGGGTGCTGAGGTTCCGCACAGCGCCCGACTACGAGAACCCGCACGACCAGGCCGACAGCCTCCTCGGCATCGAGACCGATAACGTCTACGAACTGGAGGTCCGGGCCTCGGACAACGACCACTCCACCGGGATGGACGTGACGGTCACGGTGACCAATGTCGACGACCCGGGGTCGGTGTCGCTGTCATCGTCGCAGCCGGTGGTCGGCACCGGGTTGACCGCGACGCTCAGCGACGGCGACGGCGGCGTGTCGGGGCTGTCGTGGATCTGGCAGCGCTCGTCCGACCGGGCGGCGTGGAGCACTATCAGCGGCGCCGTCTCGGCCAGCTATACGCCGGTGGCGGCGGACCTCGGCTTGTATCTCCAGGCGGTGGCGGCCTACCGCGACGGCCACGGGTCGGGCAAGTCGGCGCGGGCCGACACCGCCGACCCGGTCGGCCCGGAGCCGCAGCCCAACGGGAACCCGCAGTTCCTGTCGACCGAGACCGGCCGGCGCACGGTGGCCGAGAACACGCCGCCGGGCCGCGATGTCGGCGATCCGGTGGCGGCGACAGATCCCGACCGTGACGCCTTGACCTACGTGCTGGGCGGCGACGACGCCGCCTCTTTCGAGATCGTGTCCTCGACGGGCCAGATCAGAACCAGCGCCGCCCTGGACCACGAGGCCAAGTCCAGTTATGCGGTGACGGTGTCGGTGCGCGACAACTTCGACGCCGACGACAACCCCGACACCGCCATCGACGACATGATCGACGTCGAGATATCCGTCAGCGACGTCAACGAGGCACCGACGCTGACCGGCGACACCGAGCCGAGCTTCGCGGAGAACGGCACAGGCTCGGTGGCCGGCTACACCGCCAGCGACCCGGAGGGCGCGAGCTTGGTCTGGTCGCTGTCGCCCACCCAGGGACAGGACAGCGGGCTCTTCGAGATAACCCAGAACGGGATGCTGTACTTCAAGGACGCCCCCGACTTCGAGGCCCGCTCCGACGCCGACCGCGACAACACCTTCGAGGTGCGGGTGCAGGTGTCCGACGCCACCAACACCACCTATCTGGACGTGGATGTGGCCGTGACCGATGTGAACGAGGCGCCGGTGCTGGCTGCGGGCGCCTCGTCGGTGACGCGGCATGTGGCGGAGAACACGCCGCAAGGCCGCGATGTCGGCAGCCGGGTAGCCGCGTCGGACCCGGAGGACGACTCCTTGGTGTATTCGCTGGGCGACCGGGACGCGTCGTTGTTCGAGATCGTTGCGTCGACGGGCCAGATCCGCACCAGCGCCGCCCTGGACCACGAGATCCGATCCAGCTACTCGGTGACGGTGTCGGTGAGCGACAACCTCGACGCCGACGGCGACTTCGACCCCGCGGTGGACGACACGGTGGCGGTGACCGTGAGGGTCGACGATGTCGACGAGGCGCCGGTGTTGAGCGGCGACACCGAGCCGGGCTTCGACGAGAACGCCACCGGCGCGGTGGCCGTGTTCGACGCGCGCGACCCGGAGGGCGTGAACGTCGTCTGGTCGCTGTCGGGCACCGACGCCGGCGATCTGGAGCTGTCGCAGTCGGGGGTGCTGAGCTTCGCCGATCCCCCCGACTTCGAGGACGCCGCTGACTCGAACCGCGACAACGTCTACAAGGTGCGGGTGACGGCCACCGACGGCGCCAACCCCGCCACGCTGGGCGTGGAGGTCACCGTGCGCAACGTCGACGAGGCGGGCGCAGTGTCGGGGATGCCGACCCAGCCCCAGGAGGGCACGGCCATATCGGTGTCGGTGACCGACCCCGACGGCGCAGTGGCCCAGACCACATGGCAGTGGGAGCGGTTCCTCGGCGGATCGCGGGCGGTGATCCCGGGGGCGACCGCGGCGACCTATGTGCCGTCGGCGGCCGACGTGGGCACGCGGCTGCGGGTCACCGCGTCGTACCGCGACGGCCACGGATCGGGCAAGTCGGCCCAGGCGACCACGGCCAACACGGTGCGGGCCGCACCCGTGACCAATCGCGCCCCGGAGTTCCCCGCGTCGGAGACCGGTCGGCGCAACGTGCTCGAGAACACTGCGCCGGGTGTCGCCGTCGGCGCCCCGCTTAGCGCGTCGGATCTCGACGGCGACGCCTTGACCTACACGGCGAGCGGCGCCGATTCCGCTGCGTTCGACATCGACGCGTCTACGGGGCAGCTGCTCACCAAGGACAGCCTCGACCGCGAGACCAAGTCCACCTACCGGTTCACGGTAGTGACCGAGGACCCCTCAGGAGAGACCGACCAGATACCGGTCACCGTGACCGTCGACGACATCGACGAGGCGCCCGAACTCGGCGGGCCCACCGCGGTGAACTTCCCCGAGAACCGCGCCACCGAGGTGGCCCGCTACCAGGCCCGCGACCCCGAAGGGGCCACGATCTCATGGTCGCTGGCCGGACCTGACAACAGCCTGTTCACCATCACCGCAGGCATGTTGCGATTCGGGTCGCCCCCCGACTACGAGCAGCCCGCTGGCGCCGGCGGCAACCAATACCGGGTGAACGTGGTGGCCGGCGACGGGCCCTCAACTCAACCCGGAACCCTGGAATCGACCATCCGCGTCACCGTCACGGTGACCCCGGTGGATGAGCCGCCCGAGATCACCGGCCTCGCCGCGGTGGAGCGCCCCGAGAACACCACTGCCGTCAGTGCCTACTCTGCCGTCGATCCCGAGGGCGACGACTTCGACTGGTCGCTCGAGGGCCCCGACCGCGACCAGTTCGACCTCGCCGCCGACGGAACTCTCAGCTTCAAGCAGGCTCCCGATTATGAAGCCCGCGGCGACGCTGACCGCGACAACCGCTACGAGCTCACGCTGCGAGCCTCCGGCAACGCCGTGTCGTCCTCGCTGCCGGTCACGGTGACCATCACCAACGCCGACGACCCCGGAACGGTCACCTTCTCAGACGACGAGCCCGAGGTGGATTCACAGCTGACGGCCACGCTGAACGACCCCGACGGCGGAATCTCGGGCCAGTCCTGGCAGTGGGAACGCTCCCCGAACCTCACCGACTGGACCGAGATCGACGGCGTGACCGCCTCGAGCTACACGCCCACCCTCGACGACGACGGCCACTACCTGAGGGCGACCGTGAGATACACCGACGGGCACGGGCCCTCCAAGGCCGCACAGGCACGGACGGCGAACCCGGTCACCAAGCTCGAGACCTCCACCCAGATCTCGGGCCCCGACCCCGGCGACGGCGGCGGCGGTGGTGGTGGCGGCGGC
>VXTM01000046.1:5587-8540 GCA_009837445.1 Acidimicrobiaceae bacterium | reverse complement strand
CGTAATCATCGCCAAGCAACTCATACATCGCCCCATGCTCAGACTCCGGGAACCAGTCGGTCTGAACCACCATCGGCGACGGGCAGATGCCGGCCAGTTCGCCCTCGACTACGGGCACGGCCGTGGTCGTCGGCGCCGGCGCCTCGTCGTCGTCAACGGCAGGCGCGTCCGGCTCGTCCGGAGCCGCGGCCCCGTCATCGGACGGCGCGGCCGTCGTTGCCGGCGCGGCAGCCGTGTCGGGCGCGTCATCGTCGTCATCGCCGCAGGCCGCGGCCACCAGCCCGAAGGCCAGCACCACGGCGGCTAGGCGCATCCAGGTTCTCTTGTTCACGTTGCAATCCTCCTTAGGGGACATGGAAGTTTGGGCCGCGCACGGCACCAATCCAGGAAAATCTACCGAATCCGCCGGGCGGGATACAAAGCCGGGCCGGTCCGCCGGTCGCTAGCCGAGAACCTCAGTCTCGTGCCACTTGCCGATCACCAGCTTCTGGATCCAGCCGAAGGTCCAGAAAACCACTACGCCCAGAGCCGAAGACATGATGACGGAGGTAAGGAGTTCCTCTCCGTCCAGCTGGCTGGCGTAGCGGCGCAGGAGCTGGCCGATGCCGGCCTCGCCTTGGCCGAAGAAGAAGTCGCCGACGATGGCGCCGATGACCGACAACCCGGCCGAGATGCGGAGACCGGCGAAAACGGCCGGCAGGGCGGCCGGGAACATCAATTTCCGGAGCCGGGTCAGTCGGTTGGCGCGGTGAAGCGTGAACAGGTCGTGCATTCCCCGTTCGGCTGACTGCAGCCCGAAGAGAGTGTTCATGATGATCGGGAACAGCGAGATGATGATGCACACGATCACCCGCGCCGTCGTGCCGTAGCCGAACCAGAAGCCGATCATCGGCACGATGGCCAGGATGGGTATGGCCTGCAGGGTCACCGCGAACGGGAAGACGGCCCGCTCCAGCATCTTGGCCTGGCTCATCATGGTGGCCAGGAGGAAGCCGATGGTGATGGCGATGCCCAGGCCGATCAGGGCCACCTGCGTGCTGTTCCACAGCGCCGTGAGGATCCGCGAGTAGTTCCCCCAGTCCAGGAAGCCGGTGTCGAGCACCTGGTGGGGCGGCTGAAGCAGGAACCGGCGATGCGGCTCCAGTATCACGTAGGAGATCACGTACCACAGGCCGATCAGGGCTGACCCGAGCACCAACGGCGGTACGGCCGCCCGGAACATGGTCTTGGACCGGGAGGCGCCCGGCGGCGGCCGGTGGACCAGGGCATCGGCCTCCAGCGAGATGTCCGGGGCCGAGCCGTGATGCCCGTCAGTGTCTTCCGGCCCGGGGCGGGTCACGTCGGGGATCGTGGTCATTATGTTGAACCTCGCAGGGCTAGGGATACCTCACCACTGAGCAGGGCGAACTCCGGGTCGAACCGCAATTGGGGCTGGCGCGGGTAGCCGAACGGCACATCGAAGCTGGCCACGATCCGTCCCGGCCGGTACGACATGACGAGCACCTTGGTGCTCATGAACACCGCTTCGCTGATGGAGTGGGTGATGAACAGTCCGGCGAAGCCTTCTGATTGGAAGAGCCGCTGGGTCTCTTCGTTGAGGTGCTCGCGGGTGATCTCGTCCACCGCGCCGAAGGGCTCGTCGAACAGGAACACGGGCGGCTTCAAGGTGAGGGTGCGGGCCAGCGAGGTCCGCATCCTCATGCCGCCCGACAGCGACTTCGGGTAGTGGTTCTCGAAGCCTTGAAGACCGACGAGGTCGATCGCCGCGGTTGAGAGGCGCTTGCGCTCGGCGGAGTCGAATCCGTGCAGCTCGGCCAGGAGCTCGATGTTCTGGCGCACCGTCCGCCAGGGCAGCAGGGTGGCGTCCTGGAACACGTAGCCGAGACGCTCGCGGTCGACCTCCACGCTGCCCGCGGTGGGCTCGAGCAGGCCCGAGGCGATCCGCAGCAGGGTCGACTTGCCGCAGCCCGAGGGTCCGACGACGGTGATGAACTCCCCCCTGTCGATCGAGAACGTGATCTCTCGCAGCGCTTCGGTGCCGTCGGGGAAGATCATGCCGATCCCGTCGAAGGACAGCGCTCCGTTGGTGGTCGCGGTCGTCACCAGATCCGTCCTCCCTGGAAGGCGAACATTGCGGATGGTTGCCAATGGCAGCGGCGACCATACAGTACCGCGACCAGACAGTGACCAGACCAGTGAGGGTTATGCGCGTTCTACTGCTCGACGGCTACAGCCCGGATGACGCCGACCACCGCGTGGTTGTTGAGGCGGTCGAAGAACTGCACGCCGGTCGCCACGAAGTGGACTTGCTGGCGGTCCACGGCTTCAACCCGGTGATGTCCGCGGCCGAGCGGGCCGCCTACCACAGCGACCAGCCGGTGATCTCCGAAGACGTGCGCGACTCTGCCACCAGGCTGCAGGCCGCCGATGCGCTGCTGTTCTGCTACCCGACCATGGCGTTCAACGTGCCCGCCTCGCTGAAGGGCTGGCTGGAGCGGGTGATGGTGCCCGGCGTGGCCTTCGTGTTCGACCATGAGCACCGGGTGCGTCCCGGCATGCAGAACATCCGCCGGATCGGGGCGGTGACCACCAGCCCGCACAGCCGGGTGGCCCGCACCCGGGCCCGCGACGCCGGCAAGCGGACCACGGCCCGGACGCTGCGGCTCAGCGCCCACAAGCGCTGCCGCACCACGTTCGTCTCAGTTCCCACCCCGGTCGACGACAACGGAATCGCCAGAATCCGCAAAGCCCTCCACCGCTGGTGACTGCGACCGCCAAGACCCCGCCGGCAAGGCCGGGGGGTGGCGGCGAGTCAGATGACCGACGAATAGGGCGAAGCCCATGTCGGTCATCTCGGCTCGGCGACAGGACCCGCCGGCCGGGGAACGCGCTCAAGTCAGGCCGGGGGGTGGCGGCGAGTCAGATGACCGACGAATAGGGCGAAGCCCATGTC
>VXTM01000046.1:0-5577 GCA_009837445.1 Acidimicrobiaceae bacterium | reverse complement strand
AGGCCGGGGGGTGGCGGCGAGTCAGATGACCGACGAATAGGGCGAAGCCCATGTCGGTCATCTCGGCTCGGCGACAGGACCCGCCGGCCGGGGGACGCGATCAGGGCAGCAGCGGCAGGACTTCCTCGGCAATGCGGTGGAGTTGCTCCTCGACCTTGCCGTAAGGGTCGCCGGGCATGGCCGGGAATAGCAGCAGGTTCTCGAGCCCGATCCGCTCGTCGTAGGAGTTGATGAACTCGGCCACCTGCTCGGGGCTGCCCACCACCCAGGTTTTCTGGTCCAACGACTCCTCCAGGGTCGGGATTAGCCCAGGCTTGGCCGGCCGGCCGTCGGGGCCCATGTAGCCCTTGCTCCACCCGTAGGGGCCCAGGAACTTCCAGAACTCGTCGTGACCGTCGCGCACCGACGCCACCGCGTCCTCGTAGGTGTCCTCCACCCGGACGTTCATGACCAGCAGGCGGTGCTCGCCCCGCTCGAGCTCCCGGCCGTGGTGGGCCTGGAACCGCTCCGCGAACTGCTCCCAGCGCATCTTCACGAAGGAGTGGTGGTTGTTCCAGAACACCCCGCCCCAGCCCCAGCGAGGCACCTGCTCGAGGGTGGGGGGCGAGGTGATGGCCTGCCAGATCTCGTATGGGTACAGGGGTCGGGGCACCAGCGACAGCTCCGAGACGAAGCCGCCCCGGTCGGGAATGCCCGCCGGCGGGAAGTCGTAGACGTCGCCGTGGAAGCTGAACGTCTCGTTGTCCAGAGCCAGCCGGATCACCTGCATGGCCTCGTCGAACTGCTTGCGGTTGAGTTCGTCGGCCGCCGCTTTGTCGGGGTTGTCGAAGCTGCCGATCTTGGTGCCCAGCGTCTCGGCCTCGCGGGGCACCGTCCCCCGGCCCACGCCGAGGATGCCGCGACCGCCGGAGATGTTGTGCATGGTGGCGAAGTCCTCGGCCAGCCTCAGGGGATGCCACTGGGGCACGATGTTGAACGCCATGCCGATGCGGATGTTCTCGGTTCGTTCGGCCAGGATCGTGCCCACCAGGATCCCGTTGGGGATCACTTCGTAGCCCTCGTACTGGAAGTGATGCTCGGTCAGCCAGTACGAGTCGAACCCGAGGTGGTCGCACACCACGCCCATGTCGATGATGCGCTCGGTGGCCGCCCACATCTCCTTGTGATTGAAGCGCCGGTCGGTGGGAGCGGGGGGTCCGCCGCCCGCGTCGGGGAACTCGACTCCGCCGAAGAGGAACACACCGGTGCGCATGGCCTCACTGTAGGCGGGGCAGCGAGCCGCTCCCTTATCAGCGAGCGCGATTCAGCAGTCGCGGACCACCCGGAAGGCTCGCATGGCGGCCTCCCGGAACCACTCCCCCATGGCCTCGTCGACTGCCTTGACGTCGGCGCCGGGCACGTCGTCCCAGGCCTGCTGGGTTTCCCAGCGGATCACGGCGTGTACCCGGCCCGGGTCGTCGTCGTCGACCCATATCTCCTTGCCCGCGAACCCCGGGCGGCTCTCCAGGTAGCGGCTCCAGTGGCGTTCCTCCTCGGCCAGCCACTCGTCCCGCTCAACCGGATCGACTTCGAACGTCAGGAACTCGATCACCATCAGCCTCAGCGTAGAGGCCGATGGTGATCCGCAAGGGAGGGCGGCGGGCGACTTCAGTGTCCGGCGGCCGGGCGCGTAGGGTGGACGCATGAGCGAGAGCGTCTGCGACCTGCGCAGCTACATGGCCGTCGCCGATGCCGCGGGAATGCTGAACCGGATATCCGAGCCTGTGAGCCTCGAGCACGAGCTGGCCGACGTGGCTGCCGCGCTGGAGCGCTCCGACGCGGGGCCGGTGCTGTTCGAGGCGCCCAAGGACTCGCCGTGGCCGATCTTCTCGGGGTCGGTCTCGAGCCGGCGCACCGCGGCGCTGGCCCTCGGATGCGAGCCCGGCGAGGTGGTGGACCGCATGGGCCACGCCCTCGAGCCCGCCAACGGGGTGGCCACCGCCCGGGTGGAGGCAGCCGGCTGGCATGACAACTGCGTCACCGGCGACGAAGTCGATCTGGGCACCATCCCGATCCCCACCCACTCCCGGGGTGACGGCGGCGCCTTCATCACCGGCGCGGTGAGCGTGACCAAGGACCCGCTCAGCGGCCGGGGCAACCTGTCGTACAACCGCATGCTGATGCTGGACCGCAACATCCTGGGCTTCAACGTCAACGAGTGGCGCGACGTGGGGACGTTCATGCGCAGCCGGCCCGACCCCGAAGCTCCCTTCGACGTGGCGCTGGCCATCGGGCTCGACCCCGTGGTGATGATCGCGGCGGGGGTGCGCACCCCGGTCGACGAGCTGCACATCGCCGGCGCGCTGAGGGGCCGTCCCGTCGAGGTGTGCCGGGGCGTCACCGTCGACGTGGACGTGCCGGCGCGGGCCGAGGTGGTGATCGAGGGCCGGATCCGCCCCGCCGAGCGGGCCGACGAGGGACCGCTGGCCGAGTTCCACGGCTACCACGGCGAGATGTGGCCCAGCCCCACCGTGGAGGTGACCGCCATCTCGTGGCGTCACAGCCCCATCTACCAGACGATCATTCCCGGCTGGTACGAGCATGTGTTCATCGGCAACGTGCTGCCCCGGGAACCGCTGCTGCGCCGCTTCGTGCGCCACCTCGACCCCGGCGCCGACGTCCACATCCCGCCTTACGGCAACGGGTTCCTGGCCGTTATCCAGATCGACCGCGACAATCCCGGCACGCCCAAGAACCTGGCCATGGCGGCGATGGCGGCCCACATCAACATCCGCAACGTGATCGTGGTGGACCGCGACATCGACGTCAGCCAGCCCTCCGAGCTGCACTGGGCCCTCACCAACCGGGTCCACTGGCTCGACGACGTGTTCACCGCCGGCCATGCCCAGGGCCACGAGATGGATCCCACCGCCGACAACCGGGGCGTCAGCACCAAGGTGGGCATCGACGCCACCTACAAGCGGGAGCGCCGCGAGTACGGCGAGCGGGTCGCCTACGCCCCCGTCGACCTGCAGAAGTACCTGCCGTGAGCGGGCCGCGCCGGGTGGTGGTGGCCATCAGCGGGGCCACCGGCGTGGTGTACGGCATCCGGGCCTTGGAGCTGCTGCGGGCTGTCGACGACGTCGAGTCCCACCTGGTGATGACCGGGCCGGGTCGCCAGACCCTGGCCTACGAGACCGATCTGGCGCCCGCCGACGTCGAGGCGCTGGCCGACGTGGTCCACGGCTCCCGCGACATCGCCGCGCCGCTGTCGTCGGGCTCGTTCGCCACTGCGGGGATGATCATCGCGCCGTGCTCGATCAAGATGCTGTCGGCGGTGGCCAACTCGTTCTGCTCCGATCTGGTGTCGCGGGCCGCCGACGTGACGTTGAAGGAGCGCCGGCCGCTGGTGATGCTGGTGCGCGAGACACCGCTGCACCTGGGGCATCTGCGGCTGATGGCCCAGGCCGCAGAGGTGGGTGCGGTCATCTACCCGCCGGTGCCGGCCTTCTACACCCGGCCGGAGTCGATCTCCGATCTGGTCGATCACACGGTGGTGCGGGCTCTGGAGCATCTGGGCGTCGACGTCGGCGACATCGCCCGCTGGGGCGAGTAGCGCAGACGAGATCGAACTCCTGTCAATAATCCACCGCTGCGGTGGATTATTGACAGTTGTTGGTTCAGCGCAGGGTGCGGAGCACAGCGGTGGCGGTGTTGCGGCCTGAAGCACCCCAGATGCCGGCGCCCGGGTAGGTGCCCGCGCCCGACAGGAACAGCCCCGGCACCGGCGCCCGGTAGCGGCTCAGTTCCGGGCGCCGGCCAAAAAGCGACGCCAGCGGCGACCCGGCGTAGGAGGGCGTGTAGCCGCGGGCCAGGAACAGCTCCCGCTCGTAGCGGTCCGGTGTCATGGTCCGATAGCGGTCGATCGAGTCCAGGAAGCCGGGCTGCAACAGGCTCGACCACAGTTTCAGCCACCGGGCCGGCTCCGCAGACCCCTCCCAGCCCCCCTCAAGGTTGTATGGGGTGAACAGAGCCTCAAGGCTCAGCACGTGGTGCCCGTCGCGGCTGCGCATCGACGGGTCCAGCACCGACGGCGCGTTGGCCATCATGGTCGGGCGCTCCGCCACCCGGCCGAGGGGCCTCAGCCGGTGGGCCTCGGCCAGATCTTCAGCCGATGGTGATATCACGAAGTTCGACTGGGCCGGATCGCGGTCCTCGAACAGGTCCAGTAGCGCCGACCCCTCGAGAGCCGGATAGCGCGGGATGTCGGTGATGACCGCGTCGATCTTCGACTGGTAGCCGTCGCCGGGCGCCTGCGAGCGGGCTCGGCCCACGAAACGGCGCGCCCTTGCGCGGTGGGGCTCTGCTAGCCAGTGGGTCGCCACCGGGGCCGGGTCGCAGGTCGCCACCACCGCGCCCGCCACGACCTCGGTGCCGTCGACCAAGCGCACACCCCGTACGCCCCTGCCGTCTCCCAGAAGCCCGACCACCGGCGTGCCGCAGCTCAGACGACCGCCGGCCGCAATGAACGAGGCGGCCAGGGCATCGGTCAGGGCGCCGCTGCCACCGACAGGCCGGCCCGTCTTGACCATGTGGCGCATGGCGAAGAGCATCCCGGCCATACCGGTGCCGGGAGCGTCCGGGGGCGCGCCCCAGATGGTGGGGCCATTGGACATGGCCGGCATGACCACGGCCTCGTCGTCGAAGTAGGACCGCATCACGTCCAGCGCGCTGGCCCGGCTCCACTGCAACAGCCTGACGCCGCCCCTCCCCCGGCGGGCCAGCAGACGGGCCAGCATCCTCGGCGTGGAGGCTGGACCGGTGCTCATCTCGAGGCTGAGCTCGGCGACGGGCCGGGCGTCGTCGAGGTAACGGCGGTAGGCCGCGGCCTGGGAGGGCCGGTGGCGCCCGATCGATTCGATAGTACGTTCGCTGTCGTTGAAGAACAGCCACGGCGGGCTGCCGTCGTAGCTCATGTAGACCGTGGCTGGATCGGCTTCGAGGTAGCGCAGCCCGTGGGCGGCCAGGTCGAGGTCGTCCATGAAGGGCATGGCCCGCACCAGGGTGTGGTCGCAGCTGCAGATGTTGAAGCGGGCGTCGAGGTCGCTGACGGTCGAGGCGCAGCCGCCGACGGTGTCGCGGGCCTCCACCAGCATGGTGGCGACGCCTGCTCGGGCCAGGTAGGCGGCGCAGATGAGGCCGTTGTGCCCGCCGCCGACCACCACGACATCGGTGTCGCTCACGGCTGAAGTCTCGTCGGCTCGGTGTCGGTGCGGACGACGACCAGAGAGTCGGCCCCTCGCTCATCGAGTTCGGCGACCAGTTCGGTGACCTGGGGGTCGTCGGGCTCGGCCCCGGCGACGGCCACCGTGAACCGGGCTGCCGTCGGGACGTTCTTGGTCATGCCGACGGGACTGGTGAGCGCGGCGGCGGCACGGGCCGGCGTGAGCCGCTGGTACGGCGAGCAGCCCGCGGCGGCGGCCACCCGCAGCGGACGGTGGACCCGGTCGGCGATCACGTACCCGAGCGCGTCGGCGCCGATGCAGGCCACCACATGGGTGGAGGAGGCCGGGATGGGGGGCTCCCACGGTGCGGGGG
>VXTM01000004.1 GCA_009837445.1 Acidimicrobiaceae bacterium | reverse complement strand
CGGTCAGCTCGATGCCGTAGCGGATCTCGTCGCCCTTCCACCAGCCGTTCATGGCGACCGCGATGGCTCCGGCGCTGACCGTTCCCCAGAATCCCTGGATCCACCCCGGCTGGTTGGCGCCCAGCAGCCCCACCCGGTCGCCGGGCCCGATGCCGTAGCGTTCGGAGAGGCCGGCGGCCACCGCGGCCGTATGCGAGATGTTCTCGGCGAAGGTGGCGCTGCGGCCGTCGTCGAACAGGTAGTAGCGGGCCGACCCGTCACCGCCGTGGTTCAGGGACGCGGCCAGCAGGTCGCGCAGGCTGCTGTGCGGGCTGGCCACCACCGGCATCTCGACGCCGTTCACCGTCTCGGTGACGATCTCGAAGAAGCCGCCGGGGCCGGTGAGCATGGCGTCGGCCTCGGCAATGGTCATGGCCGGTGCGTCGCCTCCGGTTGCCTGGTCGGTGTGGTGGTCGTTCACTGTCGAGACACTAGTTCGGAGCCCTTGCCAGTCCTACCGGCAACTATCGGTCGGTTACTATGCGCGGCCGATCGGAGATCGGCGAGGCTCATGCAAGATCTGCCCGACGGCACCATCGATGTCGACCATCAGGCTCCGGCCTTCATCGCCGACCGCCACGACCGCTATGCCGAGCTGCGGGAGCGCTGCCCGGTGGTGTTCAACCAGCACTACGGCGGGTTCTGGATGGTCACCGACTACGAGTCGGTGGCGGCCGTTGCCCGCGACAACGAGACGTTCGCCCACAAGTACGAGCCCGACGCCGGCGACGGGATCTCCTATCACGGCATCTGCGGGATACCCCGGCCGCCGTACGTGCCCCGCATGGGCGTCTCGGAGATCGACGGCCCCGAGCATGCCGACCTGCGCCGGGTGCTTAACCCCCTCATGACGCCCCGGGTCGTCGAGCGCCAGCGGCCCCGCATGGAGGCGGTCTCGTCCTGGTTCATCGACCAGTTCGTGGAGGCCGGCGCGGCCGACCTCGTGCTCGACTACGCCACGCCGGTGCCGGCGGTGCTGACGCTTGAGATGATGGGGATGGACGCTGCCAACTGGCGTCACTACGCCGACTTCTTCCACGCCACCTCCTCCTATGAAGTCACCGACGAGAGGTTCCGCAGCGCGGTGGCACGCCGCGACGACATGTGGGCCGAGCTATCGAGTTTCGCGGCCTACCGCAGGGACAACCCGGCCGACGACGTGACCACCGCCCTCGTCAACGCGACCATCGGCGGGCGACTCCTCAGCGACGACGAGATCACCGGAATCATGTGGAACCTGGTGGCTGGCGGCCTAGACACAACCACGTCACTGGTGTCGTGGGGGCTGCACCACCTGGGGACCCATCCCGGCGACCGGGCCCGCCTCATCGAGGATCCCGACTTGATCGGACCGGCGGTGGAGGAGTTCCTGCGCTTCTACAGCCCCAGCGAGACCCTCACCCGCACCGCCACCCGGGACGTGGAGCTGGGCGGCCGCCAAATCCGGAGGGGCGATGTGGTGTTCATCAGCTGGGTGGCCGCCAACCACGACTCGTCGGCGTTCGACAGCGCCGACGAGATCCGCATCGACCGTGCCGTCAACAAGCACCTAGCGTTCGGCCTGGGGGGCCACCGCTGCATCGGCTCGTCGATCGCCCGCATCGAGTCGCAGCTCATGCTGGGCGACGTGCTGGCCCGCATCGGTGACTACGAGATCGACGTCGACGCCTTCACGCCCTATCCGGGCAACCTGCTCATGACCGGCGTGGTGTCGATGCCGGTCACGTTCACGCCGAGCGCCCCCACGGGAACAGCCGACCCCTTCGCCCGCTAGCGGGTATCTCCTCCCGCACCAGCACGGTGGCCGACCACAGACCGGGGAACACCGGCAGCCAGAAGGCGAACACCCGGTGGGCCACCACGCCCAGCAGGGCCACTTCGATGGGCACCCCGACTGCCCTCAGCGTGAAGGTGGTGGCCGCGTCCACGCCGCCGGTGGCGATCAGGGGGATCGGCACCGACTGGGCCAGATAGCCCATGACATAGGCAACGACGATGGCAGCCACCGAGACGGTCACGCCGAAGGCCCGCAGCGCGGCCCACAGGCTCACCAGGTCGCCGACCCAGTACAGCAGCGACCAGTTCAACAGGCGCCGCCCGTCGGCGGTGCGGGTGCACGTCCTCACCCGGGCCGCGGCAGTCACGCCGACCGCCAGCGCCCGGCGGAGCCGGCCGGCTCCGTCGGCGGCACCGAAGGAAACCGCCCGGTGGGGCTGCGTGAACCAGCGAGCCACCGCGATCACCGCGATGAACCCCGCGAGCCAGCTCAAGGTCATCGCCTTGGGGACGGCCGGGTCCAGCAGCCCCACCAGCGCACCTAGCCAGCCCAGCACGCCGAACACGAGGTAGACCGCGGTGTTCAGCGTGATCAGCTGCACCATGGCGTTCCGCTTGGAGAAGCCCAGCCGTCGCAGCACCCAGAACGTGAACGCCATGCCGGCCGCCCCGCCCGCGGCCACGAGCTGGGTGAGCCCGAATCCTCCGAGAGCCACCTTCAGCGAGTACCACACTCCTACCTGGGAGTTCTCGGGATCAATGTTCTGGGCGCTCACACTCTCGGCCAGGGAGGCCCGGAAGGCCCCGGCGTAGCCCACGAACACTCCGATCTGGCCCAGTGCGCACAGCCCGAGCCAGCCCCAGGCGGCGCCGTTGAGCGTGTCGCCCAGCTTGGTGAACCCGGCAAACCGGCCTATGGACACCACCAGCACCGCGGTGACGATCAATGCAACCCCGGCAGCCAGCGCTACCTGGGCGGGCCGCGGTGCCCGCAGGGCCTCCAGCCGATCGGCCGCGGCCGGCGACATCGGCTCGGGCTGCGAGGCGGCCCGCGGATCGGGTCCGGCTTCGTCGGAGGGCGGGAGGTGCTCGCTCATCGGGTGGCGACCCGGGCCGCGGCCCCTAAGGCGGCCCCGGCGATCACGTCGGCGGTGTAGTGATTGCCGGTGGCCACCACCACCAGCGACACCGCGGCCGGATAGACGACCCCGAAGGCTCGCACCAGCGGGTTGCGGGCGAAGCGGGCCATGCCCAGCCCGGTCACTACCGCGAAGGCCACATGGTGGCTGGGCATGGCCGCGATCGGGTTGTAGAAGCGGACCAGCCAGCGATTGTCCAGGTCGATTCCCCGGTCGAGCAGGGTGTCCACCACCTCGTCGCGGCTGCGGGGCGGGGCGGTGGGGAAAGCCAGGAACACCGGTAGGGCACCGGCGTAGGCCGCTACCGCGGCCCGCCGCTCCCGGATGAAAGCGGGGCTACCCCTGCGGTGGAGCACGATGAGCCAACCGGCGCTCAGGGTGAGGTTGCCGACCGCGTACCCCACGTTGAGCATGTCGACCAGGCGGCGATGACGCAGCGCGGCCTGCTGGACGGCGGGCTCGATGCGCAGTCCGAGCCGCTCCTCGGCGGCTACGACCCGTTCGGCGTTGCGGGCCGCCCGGCTCCGTCCCCGCTCGTTCCACACCAGGCGGCGCACGAGGTAGTAGCAGCCCAGGCAGGTGGCACCGATGCCGAACTCTCGGAGGATCCTCATTCCGGCCGCTCGCTTCGGGGTTCGGTGCCGGCGCTCGCGTCGATCCAGTCGAGGGGGGCGGCCATCGACCAGTGCTCGGGGTTGGCCCTGATCGCTTCGGACCAGCGATCGGCCAGCTGCTGAAGGACCACCTGCTCGCCGTCCCGTCCCGCCCGCGGGGGAGGCGGCTCGATGGGCGGATCCATCGTGGCCTTCCACCGCCGGGGGCCCAGCGGCAGGACCGTGAAGGAGATGATGGGGGAGCCTGCGAGGCGAGCCAGCGCGGCCACGCCGGCAGCCATTTGCATCTCGCTGTTCAGGAAGCGCACCCGGTGGGTGTGCCCGGCGAACTCGCTGTTGTCGCCCAGAAGCAGCACTGCTTCGCCGTCCTGGAGCCTGCGCACGCTGCGCAGGGCGGCCGCCTGCCGGTACATGACCCTCAATCCCACCCCGGAGCGCACGTGCTCGATGGCCCAGGCGATCCAGTTGTCGGCCACGATCACGTTGGTGGGGACCGGCACCTTCTCTCCGGGGATGGCGGTGGCCACCTCCCACCCGCCCAGGTGGGTGCCCGCGAGGATCAGGCCCCGGCCCTCGCTCACGGTGTCGTCGACGTAATGCCAGTTCTCGTAGACGACCGTGTCCAGGAAGTCCCGGGGCCGCCCAATGGCCCAGAGCAGGTCGGCGGCGGCGTGGGACTCGTTGATCATCACCCGGCGCACGGTCCGCTTAACGAGCGGATCGTCGGGACGTGCCCCGACGGCGTGACACAGGTTGGCGGCCAGGTCCCGGCGCCTCTTGGGCCGGAGGGCCCACTGGATGTTCCCGCCCGCCACGGCCAGCCCGTGCGCCAGTCCCGACGGCAGGCGCGACCCCACCCAGGCGGCACCGTCGATCACCCGGGCCAATGCGATGGCGCAGAAGCGCAGGATCCGGACCCTGAGCGATGCCAGCGGCGGGCTCGCAGTACGCAGAGACTCGTCCGTCTCGGAGCAACGCAGCATCACCGCGACTCTAGACCCGCACTAGGTGCGACCTAAAGGGGCGCACGTGTGAAGTACGGGTAGGTTCGACCACCGTGAGCAGCCCGGCAGGCAGCGAGCCGGCAGGCCCATCTGCAGGCGACGTCGACGGATCCGACCCCGCTGCCGAGCGCACCCGGGGCCTGGTCGATCCGGCCCGTCTCGGCGCCTGGATGGACACCCAGGGCCTGCCGGGGGAGGGCGAGCCGCTGTCGTGCCGGTTCATCACCGGCGGTGCCTCCAACGAGATCTTCGAGGTGAGCAGGGGCGGGCATCGCTGGGCCCTGCGCCGCCCGCCCCGACAGGTGCCGCCCGGCCGTAACGAGACCATGATGCGCGAGTACCGGATACTGGCCGCGCTGGACGGGACCGATGTGCCCCACGCGCGGGCGGCCGGCGCCTGCGACGATCCCGAGGTGCTGGGCGCGGCCTTCTATCTCATGGACTTCGTGGACGGCTGGTCGCCGATCAGCGAGCCCGAGTGGCCGGAGCCGTTCTACTCGGACCTGGAGAGCCGGGCCGGGCTGGCCTACGAGCTGGTGGAGGCCATCGCCCGGCTGTCACGGGTCGACTGGAGAGCGAGAGGCCTGGAGGGCCTGGGCCGGCCCGACGGGTTCCACGAGCGCCAGGTGGACCGCTGGTACGCCCACCTCGAACGGTTCAAGTTCCGGGACATTCCTGGGCTGGACACTGCGGGAGGCTGGCTGAGGGGGCGCAAGCCCCGCAGCTACGAACCGGGGATCATGCACGGCGACTACCAGTTCGCCAACGTGATGTTCCATCACGGCGCACCGGCCCGGATGGCCGCCATCGTGGACTGGGAGATGGGCACGGTCGGCGATCCTCTGCTGGACCTGGCCTGGGTGGTGATGGGCTGGCCCGACGACACCCGCGAAGGAGCGCCCGGGGGCCGGGTCGGCGGCTATGTGGACTACACCGGCATGCCGGGCCGCGACGACCTGCTCGAGCGCTACGCGGCCGTTTCGGGCCGCGATGTCGACGAGATCGACTACTACGTGATCCTGGCCCGCTTCAAGATGGCCATCGTGCTGGAGGGCGGCTACGCCCGCTACGTGGCCGGTGGGGCCGACAACCCCAAGATGGAGGCCTTCGGCGCGGTCGTGCTCGACATGGCCCAGGCCGCGGCCGACCTGACCCGCACCACCACCCTCTAGCGGCGCGTAGCTTTGGGTCATGGCCATTGACTTCTCGGTCGAGACGGAGTTCCAGGCGCAGCTCGACTGGATGGACCGGTTCGTCACCGAGGAGGTCGAGCCGCTCGACCTGTACTTCCGCGAAACCGTCAGCCCCTTCGACCGCACCAACGACACCGCCAACGCCCTGGTGCGGCCCCTGCAGCGACAGGCCCAGGACCGGGGCCTGTGGGCCTGCCACCTCGGGCCGGAGCTGGGAGGACCCGGATACGGCCAGGTGAAGCTGGCCCTGATGAACGAGATCCTGGGCCGGTCGCTGTGGGCCCAGATCGTGTTCGGCTGCCAGGCGCCCGACTCGGGCAACGCCGAGATCCTGGCCCACTACGGCACTGATGAGCAGCACCAGCGGTACCTGCGGCCGCTGCTGGACGGTGAGATCTCGTCCACGTACTCGATGACCGAGCCCCAGGGCGGGTCGGACCCCAACTACTTCACGTGCCGGGCTAGGCGCGACGGCGACGAGTGGGTGATCACCGGCGACAAGTGGTTCGCCTCCAACTTCGGCTACTCAACGTTCCTGATCGTGATGGTGATCACCAACCCCGACGTGCCGGTGTACCGGGGCTCGTCGATGATCCTGGTGCCGTCGGACGCCGATGGCCTGGAGGTGGTGGCCGACGTGGGCCTGGGATCGGAGCCGCTGGGGGAGGGCGACCACCCGCATCTGCGGTTCAACGATGTGCGGGTGCCGGCCGAGAACCTCCTGGGCGACGAGGGCTCGGGGTTCAAGATCGCCCAGACTCGCCTGGGCGGCGGCCGGGTCCATCACGCAATGCGGTCGGTGGGCACCGCCCAGCGGGCCCTGGACATGATGTGCGAGCGGGTGCTGTCACGCGAGACCAAGGGCACCCTCATCGCCGAGAAGCAGTCCATCCAGCACTGGATCGCCGACTCCTGGGTCCAGATCCAGCAGTTCCGCCTCCAGGTGCTGCACTGCGCCTGGCTGATCGACACCGTCGGCGACTACGCCCAGATCCGTCAGCACATCGCAGGCGTGAAGGTGGCTACCCCCAAGGTGCTGATCGACGTGGTGTACCGGGCCATGCACGCCCACGGCTCGCTGGGTGTGTCCAACCTGATGCCGCTGGCCCACATGTGGATGTCGGGGCCGGTCATGGGCATCGCCGACGGCCCCACCGAGGTCCACAAGGACACCATCGCCAAGCAGGTGCTCAAGGGATATGCGCCCCACGAGGGCCAGTACCCGTCGATGCACCTGCCGACCCGTATAGAGGCGGCTCGGGCCCATATCGAGGCCCGAATCGAGCACGAGATCGCCAACCTCTAGGCATCGTCCGCTCTGCAGGAGGGCGCTCCGGCACCCTGGAGAATAACGGACAGGCAATGAAATCGCAAGTCGAGGGCGGGCTGGCTGTCAGATGGTGGACGGCTGCCGGGCCTCGACCAGGTCCTCGAAGTGGCAGGCCGCCCGCCGGCCGATCTCGACCGGGGTCTGCGGAAGGTCGGGGGACTCCACCTCGCACCGCCGGGCCTGCTCGGCGTCCAGGGTCGGGTAGAGCCAGCAGCGGGGGCGGAAGCTACAGCCCTCGGTGGCGCCGTCGGCGGCGTCGTCGGGCTTGAGCAGCCGGCTCGTGCTGCGCACCCGGCGATGGCCCAGCACCGGGGCGGCCGACACCAGCGACACTGTGTAGGGGTGACGGGGGTTGTCGAGCAGATCCCTGGTCGGGCCGACCTCCACCAGCCGGCCGAGGTACATCACCGCCACGCTCGAGACCAACTGGGGCAGCAGGGCCAGGTCGTGGGTGATGAACAGGAAGGTCAGGTCCTCGGACTCCTGGAGGTCCTGCAACAGCTCGATCACCTGGGCCTGGATCGACACGTCAAGGGCGCTGGTGGGCTCGTCGCAGATGATCACCTTCGGCTGAACGGCCAGGGCCCGGGCGATGCACACCCTCTGGCGCTGGCCGCCAGAAAGCTCGTGGGGGTACCGCTTGGCGAAGGCGGCCGGCAGGCCGACCCGCTCCAGCAGGTCGGCGGTCCTCGCCGACCGCTCGGCCCGCGCTGCCAGCCGGTGGACCCGCATGGCGTCACTGATGATCCGTTCGACGCTGTGGCGGGGGTCGAGGCTCGAGTAGGGGTCCTGGAAGATGATCTGCACCGACCGGGCCAGCCTCCGGGCGACCCGCCCCGACCCGTCGGCGCCGGCGGTGCCGGGCTCCGCCACCGAGATCCGGCCGGAGGTCAGCGGGGCCAGCCTCATGATGCTGCGGCCCAGGCTCGTCTTTCCGCTGCCCGACTCGCCCACTAGGCCCACGGACTGGCGCACCCTCACCGACAGCGACACGCCCCCCACCGCGGGCAGGCCCTCGTGCTGGCGCAGGGCCAGCGCCCCCCGTGAGTAGGAGACGACCACGTCGCTCAGCTCCAGCAGCACACCGTCGTCGCGGGCCGCATGGAAGGTGCGGCTTCCCCCGGAAGCTGTGCCCAGTCTCAGCACGGCTCGCCGTCCTGCTCGCCGAGCCAGCAGCGGATCGTCTGACCGCTGGGGAGTCTGAAGGTGGGCGGCTCGACCTGCTCGCAACGATCGTGGGCGTGGTCGCACCGGGTGCGGAACGGGCAGCCGCTGGGCAGGTCCCGCGGATCGGGCGGGCGTCCCTGTATCGGTCTCACCCGGCCTCCGTCGAGGCGGGGGACCGACTCCAGCAGGGCCCTGGTGTAGGGATGCGAAGGGTGGTTCACGACGGCTTCGGTGTCCCCCGACTCGACCACCGTGCCGGCGTACATCACCATCACCCGGTCGGCGAACTCCGACACCAGCGACAGGTCGTGGGTGATGAACAGGATTCCCGTGCCCCGCTCCTCCTGGAGCGTGGCCAGCAGGTCGATTACCTGGGCCTGAAGGGTCACGTCCAGCGCGGTGGTGGGCTCGTCGGCGATCAGCAGCGACGGTCCGGCGATCATGACGGTGGCGATCATGGCTCGCTGGCGCATCCCGCCGCTCAGCTCGTGGGGATAGGCCGACGCGCACCACTCGGGGTCGCGGATGCCGACCTCGGCCAGGCTGTCGAGCACCTTACGGCGCACGGTGTTCCGGTCGAGGCCCAGGCGCAGGCGGGGCACCTCGGCGATCTGCCTGCCCACCTTCATGGTCGGGTCGAGGCTGCTCTGGGGGTCCTGGAAGATGATCCCGATGCGGGTGCCCAGAAGGTCCTGAAGGTCCTCGCGGCGGCCGGCCGACAGCTCCATGTCCTCGAACTCGAAGCGCTCGGCCTCGACCGCGGCGCTGTCGGGGTGGAACAGGCCCAGCATGCCGAGCACCGAGGCGCTCTTACCCGATCCCGACTCGCCGACCAGAGCCACGGTCTCGCCCGCGCCCACGGTCACGTCGACGCCCCGGACCGCGGGGACCACTCCGGCCACGGCCCGGAACGAGACGGTCAGGCCCTCGACGGCGAGCACCTGGGAGCTCACGGTGCCGGTGTCCGGCGCCATGGCCTACTGCCTGACCCTCAGGGTCGGGTCCAGCCGCTCACGCAGCCAGTCGCCCAAGGTGTTCATGGCCAGGACGATCCCGGCCAGCAGCGCGCCCGGGAACACAGTGAGCCACCAGGCCTGCTGGATCAGCCCGCGTCCCTCGGAGATCATCAGGCCCAGCTCCGCCCGCGGCGGCTGGACGCCGAGACCGAGGAAGCTGAGGGCCGCCGCGAACATGATCAGACGGGGCACGAAGAGCGTGACGATCACAATGACCGGCGCGAAGCTGTTGGGCAGCACGTGGGAGATGAGGATGCCGGCGTCGGACTTCCCCATGGCCTTGGCCGCGTCGATGTAGGACTCCTCCCGGATCTTGAGCACCTCGCCCCGGACGATGCGGTAGTAGAAGAGCCAGGAGCCCACGCCCAGGATCAGGATCAGGTTCCGGAACGAGGGGCCGATCGAGGCCACCACGGCCAGCGCCAGCACCACGAACGGGATGGCCTGCTGGATGTCGGCGACCCGGCCGAAGCCGACCGCCGCGATCTTCTCGTCGTAGTAGCCGGCCAGGATCCCCGCGGTCACTCCAATGATGCCTCCGCAGGCCACCGCGGCCAGCCCGATGAGCAGTGACAGCCTCACCCCGAACAGCATCCGGGTGAACAGGTCCCGGCCGGTGGAGTCGGTTCCCAACGGGTGGCTCCACGAGCCCCCGTCGAGCCAGCCGGGGGGCTGCAGCCGGTTGACCAGTTCGGCGTCGAGCGGATCGTGCCAGGTGATCCAGGGGGCCAGCACCGACACCAGCACGATCACGGCCAGGAAGCCGGCCGACAGGATCAGCGTGGCCCGGGTGCGCCTCCGAGCGGCGGCGGCGGCCCGTGTCAGGCGCCTGGTGCTGGCCGTCGCCGCCTCGGCGGTGCCGCTGTCGGGGCGGGTCCGGACCTTCATCTCACCCGTACCCTGGGGTCGAGCATCGAGTAGGCGATGTCGAGGAGCATGTTGGTGGTCACCACGATCAGGCTGACCATGAACACATAGGCCTGGACCACCGCGATGTCGCGGTTGATGATCGCTTGGTAGGCCACCCGGCCCATCCCCGGATAGGCGAAGATCACCTCGGCGATGAGCGCTCCCGACATGATCGATCCGACCTCGAAGGCGAGGACGGTCACGATCGGGATGGCCGCGTTGCGGGCCACGTGGCGTCCGAACACCTGAGCGCCTCTGAGGCCCCGGGCCCGGGCGGCCCGCACATAGTCCCGGTCGAGCACCCCGATCAGGCTCGACCGGTAGATGCGCACCACGGCCGGCAGTGTGGGCAGGGCCACCACGAGTCCCGGCATCACCAGGTGCCTCCAGTCACCGGTGCCCGAGATGGGCAGCCAGTTGAGATTCACCCCCAGGATGAGGATCAGCATGATGCCCAGCCAGAAGTCGGGGATGGCCTGGCCCATGGCGGCCACCATCCGGGCTGTACGGTCGATCCAGGTGCCCTTCCGCAGAGCCGAGAGAGCACCGAGCGGACCCCCTACCGCCAACGAGATCGCCAGCCCGACGGCGCCCAGCTTGATCGTCTCGCCGGCCTTCTCGGACACGAACTCGAACGCGGGGCGGGCCTGGCGGAACGAGTCGCCGAAGTCGCCCCGCACCGCCCGCCCCACGAACTTGACGTACTGGACCGGGAAGGGGTCGTCGAGCCCGTGCTTCTGGCGGAGGTTCTCGCGTACCTCCTCGTCGGCGTCGGGGGGCAGCAGGGCCGCGGTCGGGTCGCCGGTGAGCAGCAGCAGCCCGTGCACCACGAACAGCACGCCGAGCAGCACCAGGATGCTGTGCAGCATCCGGCGGACCAGGAATCTCAGCATTGGGGCGTGACGTCTAGGGCGCCCACCGCCTTTTCCTAACGGCTACCGGCTAGCAGCGTCTACTCGCTCACGGAGACGTCGGTGAACATGATCCAGCCGCGGGCGTGGCTCTTCCAGCCCGAGACCTTGTTCGTGTTCACACCGGCGGTGCTCTCGGAGTTCCACAGCCACAGCGCCGGTGCCTCCTCCCTGAGGACGTCGGTGATCTGCCAAATGATCTGGTTCCGCTCGCCGATGTCCAGGGTCTGCTTCTCCTCCAGAAGCAGAGGCTCCAGATCCGGGTTGCAGTAGGTGCTGATGAGCCCCTCGCAGCGGATCAGGAAGTGGAAGAACGTCTCAGCCGGATACCAGGTGCTCATGAACAGCGGGTCGTAGTCGCCGGCCAGCAGCCTCTGATTGCCGAGTCCGGGCTCGATCACCTCTAGTTCGGCCGTGACACCCACGTCGGCGAAGTAGTCCACCAGCGCAGTCAGCACGTCGGAGAGGATCGTGTTCTGGGCGGTGAGCTTGATGTTGAGCCCATCGCCGTAGCCGGCCTCAGCCAGCAGCTCCCGGGCCCTGTCCGGATCGTAGGGGTAAGCCTCGTTGTCGGGGTTGTAGCCGAAGCCGCCGGGTACGAACGGCTGACCCAGCGGCGTGGCGGTCCCGCCTAGCAGGGCATCGATGATGGTCTGGCGGTCGACCGCGTAATTCAGAGCCTGCCTGACCCTGACGTCGGTGAGCGCCTCGAAGCCCCTGGCGGCCTCACCCTCGGCGGCCTCCGCTGACACGCCGATGTTCGACGAGTTGATGCGGGCCACGGCTACCCGCCCGTCGGCGTAGCTGATGTTGGTCATGCCGGCGTCGGTGACCACTGAGCGCTGGTCGAGCGGAACCGCGGCGATCAGGTCCACGCCGCCGGTCACCAGCTCAGACACCCGGGTGGTGGGCTCGGGGATCACCCGCATGACGACCTCGGCGACCAGGGGCTTGCCCTTGGGGCTGCCGTCCCAGTAGTCGGGGTTGGCCTCGAAGATGGTGTGGCTGTCGATCACGTACTCGACGAACTTGAACGGCCCGCTGCCGATCGGGTTCTGCGCGAACTCGGCCTGACCGACTGCCGCGTAGTGGTCGGGCGGGACCATCGGCAGTCTCGTCAGCGCGTGCAGCAGCTGCGCGTCCGGACCCGACAGGTGCATGATCACGTGGTAGTCGTTGACCACCTCGACCTCGACGATGCTGGCGAAGTTCCGGATGAGGTGGGATCCCTCGTCCTCGTCCTGCATCCTGGCCACCGAGGTGGTTACCGACCTGGCGTCGAATGTCTCGCCGTTGTGGAAGGTGATGCCCTCCCGTAGCCAGAACTCGAGGGTGGTGTCGGATGTGAACGCGAACTCGGAAGCCAGCAGGGGAATGAAGTCGCCTTCGTAGCTGAACGTGATCAGGCTGTCGAAGACGGCCTGCGAGAAGGTCTCGGCGATGATCTGCTTGGCGAAGTTGGGGTCGAGGTTCTCCACGTCCCGGTCGACCGCGACACGGAGTGTTCCTGATGGCCCCTCTTCGACTGGCGCGGCAGGCTCCTCTTCTGGAGCCTCGGCCGCGGCGGCAGCCTCCTCAGCCGCAGCGGCAGCCGCTTCGGCCTCTGCCCTGGCTGCGTCTGCATCGGCCTGGGCTGCTTCAAGTGCCGCCTCGAGCTCGGCCACCACCTCTGGGTCCACCGCGCCCTCGGCTTCGGCCATGGCAGCCTCGAGGGCTGCCTGGGCCTCGGCTGCTGCGGCAGCAGCCGCGTCAGCCTCAGCGGCGGCCGCATCGGCCTCCGCCTGGGCAGCGGTGGCGTCGGCCTGAGCCTGCGCGAGCGCGGCGTCGGCCGCGCTGGTGTCCGGAGCGGCTTCTTCGTCGTCTCCGCATGCGGATGCCACAAGCGTGACGACTGCTAGGGCCGCGATTACGCGCCAGAACTTCATCGTTATTCCCCCCGATGTGTTGTCTATGTCCCCTTGATCGCTGTCACGGCACCCGCCAGTGGCAGTGCCGCCGCGTCATGGCCGACACTACTGCCACAGCCGCCGGTGCGCCAAGGCGGCAGGGCCGGGGGAATGCCAGTAGGTTCGGCGGGCGCAGAGGCCGAGTGAGTAGGCAGCAATTCATGAGCAACGGAAGAGTCGCTCCCGGGCTGGAGTCACTCCTCGATCCGCGCAGCGTCGCCCTCGTCGGGGCCTCCAGGCGAGCCTCCCGCTGGGGCTTCCTGTTCGTTCGGGGGATGGAGCAGGGGTCGGCGGTGCGGAACAACTACTACATCAGCCGTTCGGTCGATGAGCCGGAGACCGGCTGGTATCCGAGCATTGAGGCGCTGCCCGAAGTCCCCGAGTTGGTGGTGTTGCTCATCGGCGACGCGGGGTCGCGCCAGCAGATCGAGCTGTGCCTGGAGCTGGGGTCGAAGGCGGTGATCACTATCGCCACGCCGTTCACCGGCCGCGACGACCCCCTGCTCGACCGGATCGCCGAGGCGGGCATGGTGGTGCTCGGGCCCAACACGATGGGGCTGGTCTGCACACACACCCGGCTCGACCTGGCCCCGCCCCTGCTGCACGGCGAGCCCCGCGATCCCGGCCGGGTGGCGGTGGTCAGCCAGAGCGGGACGGTGTCGGCGGACCTCGCGCTGGAACTCTACGCCCGCGGCGTCGGGCTCTCGACGTTCCTGGGAGTGGGCGACCAGTACTGCCTGACCGCCAGCGGGGCGATCAGGGCGCTGGCCGACGACGATCACTCGGAGGCCGTGGTGGTCTATCTGGAGGACCCGCTCGACGGCCGGGAGTTCAGGGCCGCGCTCGAATACGCACGGGGCCGGGGCGTGGCGGTGGTCATCATGCCGGCGGGCGACACCGGCGCGTCAGCCCGGGCGGTCGCCTCCCACACCGGCGCGCTGGCCACCGACGCACGGGTGCTGCAGGCGGTGTGCGAGGAGTCGGGAGCGTGGTTGGCGACCTCGCCCGCGGACGCGGTCGATCTCACTTGCGTGGCCATCAGGCGGCGCTGGGCCGCGGGCCGACGGGTCGCGGTCCTCTCCGAGGGCGGCGGGATGGTGGCTTTGGCCGCCGACGTCCTGGGTCGTGCCGGACTTGTGCTGCCCAGTCTCAGCGATCAGACCCGCGATCGGGTGGGACTCCGTCCCGGAGCCAAGGAGCTGGCCGACAATCCCGTCGACCTGGCTCTCGTCGGGGCGGTGCGGGAGAGTCCGATGGTGTACGCCGACACGGTCAGGGTGCTGGCCGAGAGCGGTGAGGTCGACCAGGTGCTGACCGTGGGCCAGTTCGGTGATTTGATCGGGATGAACCCGGAACGGGAGGACATCGAGGCCTTCGAGGCCGAGGAGCGTCAGGCGGTGAGCGCGCTCATCAACACCAGCGAGCGCACCGGCGTCCCGGTGCTGATGCAGTCGTTCAGAGCCGCGCCCGGCCTGTTCGAGGAGCTGGTGGCGGGCGGCGTTCTCGTGGTCCGCCACCTCGACCACGCCGCCAAGCTGCTCAGGCTCGGCGTCGCCGATGCCGGGCCTACGGCCGGAGACGGCCTCAGGACCGGATCCCAGAACCTCACCTACTTCCAGGCTCGGGACCTGCTCGGGCGATACGGGGTCCCGCTGGTGCCGAGCACACCTGCGACGGGCCCTGATGAGGTGCTGGCCCGTGAGGGCCTGCCTGGACCGCTGGTGGTGAAGGCGCTGGGACGGGTCCACAAATCCCGCGGTGGCGGTGTGGAGCTGGCCCTCCCGGACGCAGAGGCCGCGGCGGCGGCCGTGGAGCGGATGCAGCGCGACCTCGGGGCTGAGGAGTTCGCCATCGAGCCCGACGTCTCTATGCCGGGCGCCGTCGAGCTGATCGTCGGGGCCCGGAGGAGCGGGCGGTTCGGGATCGTGGCCCTCCTCGGAGTCGGCGGGACCCACACCGAGGAGATAGACGATATCTCGCTGGGCTTCGCCCCGATGGACTCGGCCACCTTCGACACAATGGTTGGCCGCTTGCGCTCCAGGGACCTGATCTGGCGGGGGAGCGAGCCGAGGATCGATCTCGCGGCAGTCCAATCCGTCCTCGAGAGCCTGGTCACGTTGCTGGATGAGCGTCGGGAGGTCCTCTCCGCCGAGGTCAACCCCCTTCGGTGCACGGCCGAGGCTGTGATAGGACTGGACGCCAGGGTCGTGTGCGAGGAGCACAAGTCATGACTTCATCCGCCGGGGCAGAGGCGCAGCCCCTCATAGTGGTCGGCGAGGACCACCGGGTCGGCCGCATACGGTTCAACCGCCCCGCCAAGCTCAACCCGCTCAGTTCGGCCATGCTCCTGGAGCTGAGCGCGGCCCTGAGGGACTTCGGCCGGCGCGACGACATCCATTCGGTGGTGATCGAGGGCACCGGGCGGGCGTTCTCGGCCGGTTTCGACCTGTCGGGCACCAACCGGCCCGACACCCTCGGCGCGTGGATCGTGCAGGTGTCCGACAGCTTCGATGCCTTCCGGGACATCCTGTCGTCGCCGATCCCCACCATCGCCGCGGTGCGGGGCGCCTGCGTGGGCGGGGCCTTCGACCTGGCCACCTGCTGTGACCTGATCGTGTGCTCCGACGACGCCTTCTTCGGGTACACCGAGGCCGCCTTCGGGATGGGGGCGACGTCGCTGGTGCTGCCGTTCACCATCGGGCGGGCCCGGGCCAACGAGGTGCTGCTCACCGGTGGACGCATCTCCGCCGAGCGGGCTCTGTCCTGGGGCATCGTCAACGCGGTGGTGCCCGGCTACGAACTGGAAGAGGCGGTGAACCGCTACACGGGGCGGTTCGCCAACATCCCCAGGCCGGGCCTGACCCACAACCGGCTACACCTGCAGCGCATCTACGAGCTGATGGGGCTGGACCGGGTGGTGGCCATGGGCCAGGACATCACCACGCTGCGGCTGGCCAACCGCGAGGGCTCCACCGAGTTCGACGAACTGGTGCGCACGCACGGGCTCAAGGAGGCGCTGCGGATCTTCAAGGAGCGGATGCCCCAGGTCATGGACTGACCCGCGGTGATCGATGGCGGCCGCCCGGGATCGGGGGCGCGGGGGCAAGAAGGCCGCTGTTCAGCCTCGAGCGTTCGCCAGCCAGATGTCGACCAGGGCCCGGTTGTCGGCGATCCAGGCGGCCGCGTCGGCCTTGGCGTCGGGGTTGGCCCCGGCGTTCTGGGCGGCGATGTCGGCCAGCGGGATCTCAACCTGCTCGAGCAGGCGCCGGATGTCGGGGTTGTCGTCGAGGAACTCGCTGTTGGCCACCGCCTGGATGCTGTTGACCGGCCATCCCAGGTTGCACGGGTTGCCGGCGCAGCCGGCGAGGCCCCGGACCTCGGTGGTGCCCTCGTCGTCCTCCAGCGCGGGCGACTCCAGCCAGACCGCGTCCACCCCCGGCGGGAGCGCCTCGTAGGTCCAGTTGGGCGTCCAGGCGTAGAACAGCGCTGGCTCACCGGCCGCCACCCTGGCCTGGACTCTTTGCATCAACTCGCCGTAGGTGCCTGACACCTGCTCGACATTGTCGCCCCAGCCGAGTTCAGCGATGTGGTTGTTGATGATGGTCTCGCAGCCCCAGCCCACGTTGCAGCCGATCAGGTCGGCGAGGCCGTCGTTGTCCTGGTCGAACACGGCGGCGACCGACGGGTTCTCAAGCTGGCTCATCGAGGTGATGCCCATGGCATCCGCGGTGGCCTTGTCGATCATGTACCCCTGGAGGGCACCCGATTGGACCTGCTGGCCGACCGCCTCGATGCTGCGGTCGTACTCCAGCCCGGCGGCTGTCTCGGACGTGAGGTAGATGTCGTGGGTGGGGAACCAGCCGTTGGCCCACAGGTCGTACTGCCCGCTGTCCAGTGCCGGATAGAAGGAGTACGGGTTGAGGGTGTGGGCGGACGGGTCCGTGACCGTGTACCCCAGTTCACCGATGAGCTGGGCGTAGATCTCGGCCTGCATGTAGCCGCTGGACCAGTTGGCCCGGGCCATGGTCACCGTCTCGTCCTCCTCCTCGCCGCTGAAGATCACGACGAGGGCCACGACGACCAGAGCGACCAACGCTCCGACCAGGACCAGGGTGTTGCGCTGTTGTTTCTTCATTTCGAGCCTCCTCCCTTCTCAAGCCGGCCCGTCACTTCTTCGGCCCTTCGGCGAGCCGTTCCTTCACTTGGGCGATCAGGCCGCTGTGCTGGGATTGGAAGATCTGTTCGTCGTAGTGGCTCTCGAGCAGGTCGAGCTCCTCGGTGAAGGCCTTCTTCATGCTCCAGCACATGATCAACAGGATCACCGAGAACGGCAGCCCGATCGAGACCGCTGCGGTCTGCAGGGCGCTCAGCCCACCGCCGATCAGCAGCGCGATGGCCACCACACCCTCCATCACGGCCCAGAAGACCCTCTGGGGCTTGGGCGAGTCGAGCTTGCCGCCTGAGGTGAGGTGGTCGACCACCAGCGAGCCGGAGTCCGACGAGGTCACGAAGAACGACACCAGCAGCAGCACTCCTATGAAGGAGACGATGTTGGTGAGCGGGAACGCCTCCAACATGTCGAACAGGGCGGTAGCCACGTTCTCGTTGACCGCGCTGGCCACGTCGCGCTCGCCGGTCATCTGCAGATTGATGGCCGAGCCGCCGAAGACCGACATCCACAGGAAGCACAGGATCGACGGCAGGAAGATGACTCCGATGAGCAGCTCGCGCACCGAGCGGCCCTTGGAGATCCTCGCGATGAACATTCCCACGAACGGCGACCACGAGATCCACCATCCCCAGTAGAAGATCGTCCACCATGCCTGCCACTGGGTCTCCTCGAAGGCTGCGTTCCAGAACGCGAACTCCGGCAGGACCTGCACGTAGTAGCCGAGGCTCTGGGTGTATAGCGACAGGATGAACAGCGTCGGGCCAACCAGCAGCATGAACACCAGGAAGGCTCCCGCCAGCCAGATGTTCAGCTCGCTGAGCCGCTTGACCCCCGCATCGAGACCGGCCACCACCGAGATGGTGGCCAACCCGGTGATGGCGAGGATCAGGACGATCTGGAACCACGTCTCGTTGGGCAGCCCGAAGAGCTTGTTGAGGCCGGCAGCCCCTTGCTGCGCACCGAAACCCAGCGAGGTGGCCAGCCCGAACAGGGTGGCGATGACGGTCAGGATGTCGATGACATGGCCCCAGGTGCCGTAGATGCGCGGCCCGAGGATCGGGTAGAAGATCGACCGGAACGTCAGCGGCAGTCCCCGGTTGTAGGCGAAGAAGCCCAGAGCCAGCGCCGTCAGCCCGTAGAGGGCCCAACCGTGAACGCCCCAATGGAGGTACGTGGTGGCCAGTGCGGCCTTGCCGGCCTCTACGCTGCCGGGCTCCACATCGAACAGCGGCGCCGGGGACGTGAAGTGGAAGATCGGCTCAGCGACCCCCCAGAACATCAGCCCGATGCCCAGCCCCGCCGACAGCAGCATCGCGTACCACGACACTGTGGAGAACTCCGGTAAGGCGAAGGGACCGCCCAGCTTGATCTTCCCGTAACGGCTGAACGCGAAGTACATCGCCACCAGCAGGAAGATGTTGAAGTCGAGGATGTAGAACCAGCCGAGCGACCCGTTGATGAAGTCGAGGATCTCGCTGAACACGTCCTGCGTGGCCTCGACGAAGATCGACAGGCAGATGAACACCACCAGGAACCCCGACGCCCAGAACGTGACCTGCGGGTGGATGTCGAACCCGGCCCGCACGATGTTACGGTCCCCGGGCTCCCGATCCGACACCTCCGGGTAGAAGTCGATGTCGGGATCGATCTGCAGACCCTCGAATGACTTGCGGTTGCTGATCGCCTCCTCGCGGCGGCGCTCCTCCTCCTCCTCCCAATCATGCAAGGCGAGGGTCGCCTCGGTCAGATTGATGTCGGTGTCGTCCGGCGATCGGTGGATGCGCGGATCCTCCGAGGCCGGGTTGCCTGCGTCGTCCATGACGGTCCTCCGGGTTGTCTCCCCTTGGCCTGGACGGGCTCGGCGCGTGTGCACCGGGCCTCCCGGTGTCCAGACTCACCGCGACCGTAACACGGAAACTGAGGTCGCGCAGATGTACCGAGATAGTAGAAGATAGTATTTATTACTATTTCCCGCCGGCCATAGCGCAGCCCGGGATGGGCTAGCCTCCCATCGAGTCGATCCGGGGGCCGCTCATGCGACGAGCCTCAATCGCCGTCGTGCTGATCATGATCGCCATGCTGGCCCTGCCCCTAGGCCAAGCGGCCGCGCAGGACCCGTCCGAGGATGTCCCCCGGGTTCGGTTGGCTCGGGCCACCTGGGATACCGGCTGGTTCCAGGCGGAGGTCTACCGTCTGCTGCTGGAGCGGCTCGGCTACCGGGTGGACGGCCCGGTGACAATGGACAACGCGCAGTTCTACGAAGCGGTTGCGGCGGGCGAGGTCGACTTGTGGGCCAACGGATGGTTCCCCGCACACGAGGTGTTCATCGCCGACACGGCCCCCGTATCGCGGGTCGGCACCGCGGTGGACGACGGAGCCCTCCAGGGCTACTTCGTCGATGCCGCAACGGCAGCTACGCACAGGATCTTCAACCTGGGAGACCTTGCCGACCCCGCGGTGGCCGCGCTCTTCGATCACGACGGCGACGGCCGGGCCGACCTGGTGGGCTGCAATGTCGGATGGTCCTGCGCGGCCACCATCGACCACCATCTGGAGGCCTACGGCCTCACCGGCACGGTGGAGCAGGTGCAGGGCGACTACTCACCCCTCATCACCGAGACGATTGACCGTTTCCGGTCCGGTCAGCCCGTCCTCTACTTCACATGGACGCCCAACTGGACGGTCGGCGAGCTGGTTCCCGGCTCCGACGTCGTGTGGCTGGAGACCCCGTTCCCGTCGTTGCCCCCGGATCAGGCGGCGGCACTGGACCGGACGGCCATCGCCGGGATAGATGGCTGCGCCCACGATCCCTGCCAGACCGGCTGGCCCCCCAACGACATCCGGGCCGTCGCCAACTCGGACTTCCTGGACGCCAACCCGTCGGTGCGCACGCTGCTGGAGCAGGTGGTGATCCCCCTCGCCGACATATCGGCGCAGAACGTCCGGATGGTGACCCTGGGCGGGGATCCCTCCGACATCCGGCGCCACGCCGAGGAGTGGGTGGCCGCCAACGCGGCCCTGGTCAACCGTTGGATCACCGCCGCAGACCCCGATGCGATCGGGCTGGACGACACTGCGGGCGACGCCGCCGAGGCTGGAGGCACGCTGTCGGTGGCGGCCCGGTCCCTGCCGCCCTTCGTGATCTACGAGAACCGCACGTACAGCGGGTTCGAGGTGGAACTAGTGCAGCTGGTCGCGGCCAAGCTGGGCATGTCGGCCGAGATCTACGCAGTCGACACGGTGGCCAAGCAGGTCGACGACATCAGCCGGGGAGTGGCCCAGGTGGGTCTGGGCGGGGTGGCCGTCACCGAGTCGCGCGAGGAGGTCGTCGACTTCTCGCTGCCTGTGCTCGACTCGGGCCTGACGATCCTGGTCCTCAATCAGTCGTCCCGGGGCCTTGTTGACCGGATCGCCGCGTTCTTCAGAGCCATCGCCTCGTCGGATCTGCCCTGGCTCCTGGTGGTCTTCGGGATTGCGGTGCTGGTGGCCGCCCACTTGATCTGGTGGCTGGAGCGCCATAACAACCCCGACTTCGCGACTCCCTACCGCCGCGGCATCTGGGACTCGTTCTACTGGTCGGTGGTGACCATGAGCACCGTCGGGTACGGCGACAAGGTCGCTCGGGGAACGAAGGGCCGCGTGCTGGCGCTGCTGTGGATCGGTCTCGGCACGCTCGTGTTCGCCAGCTTCACCGCGGCCATCGCCTCGTCCCTGGCGGTCAACGAGCTGAGATCGGAGATCTCCGGGCCGTCGGATCTGGTGGGCCGCCGGGTGGCCACTGCCACCCACTCTGCCGGAGAGGCGTACCTTCCCTCCATCGGGGTGGGCCCGGTGCTGGTGGACGACATCGAGGACGCTTACCCCCTCCTGCTGGATGGTGAGGTGGATGCGGTCGTGTTCGACGCTCCCGTGCTCCAGTTCCACGCCGCCCGGGAGGGGGCCGGCGAGGTCGGGACAGTGGGCGCCGACTTCCAGAGGGTCCAATACGGCCTGATGCTCAGCGAGGACGATCCTGAGCTTCAAGAGAGGATCGATCTAGCCCTGCTCGACCTCGTCGAGAGCGGCATCTACCAGCGGCTCCACGACGCCTGGTTCGGCGCGTCGCCCTAGAGGGTCGCGCCTGTCCCTCGCGGCCTCTAGGAGTCGTAGACGGCGCGGTCGATCCACTCCGCGACCAGAGCCGGCCTGTCCATCCCCTCGATCTCGACGGTCATAGTCCGGGTGGTCTGGACCGATGTCCCCTTCATCTCGGCCTTGCTGAGAACGGCTGAGGCCCGGATGCGTGCGCCGGTTGGCACCGGACTGATGAAGCGGACCTTGTCGAACCCGTAGTTGAGGAACATCTCGAGCCCCTCGCTCCGCCATAGATCGGTCCCGATCGATTCCTGGAGGTGCGTCAGCATCGACAGAGTGAGAAATCCGTGGGCGATCGTCCCGCCGAACGGGGTCTCGGCCGCGGCCCGCTCCGGGTCGATGTGGATGAACTGGTGGTCGTGGGTCACGTCCGCGAAATCGTTGATCTGCTGCTGGGTGACGGTGAACCAGTCCCCGGTGCCCTGGAGTTGGCCGATCCGGTGGCTCATGGCCTCCAGGGCGGCAGCCGAGTTGCTCATGGTTTCCTCCTCACCCCAATCACGTGGCGGTGAAGTTCGGCTTGCGGCGCTCGGCGTAAGCCGCGACGCCCTCGGTGAAGTCGTTGGTGCGCTCCAGCATGTTCTGCTCGGCCATCTCGCGGTCGGTAGCCGCCCTGACAAGGGAGGCCAGCTCACCCCTCATGGTCTCGCGGATGGCGCGCATCGACAGGGGACTGGTCCCGGCCAGGACGGACGCCTTGGCGTGTGCAGCCTCCGCGAGCTGGTCCAGCGGTACCAATTCGTCACAAAGCCCGAACTCCAAGGCCTCCTCGCCCTTCACCCGGCGACCGGTGTAGAGCATGTCGAGGCTGGTCTGGTAGCCGACGGCGCGAGGCAGGGTGACGCTGAGACCGAAGCCATGGTGGAAGCCCAGCAGGGAGAAGTTGGCTGAGAAACGCGCCGTGGGCGCGGCCACCCTGAAGTCGGCCATCATGGCCAGACCCAGCCCGCCTCCGACCGCGGCGCCTTGGACGGCGGCAACCACCGGCGTCTTGGCCTCGAACAGCTTGACCGCCTCGCGGTACAGCTCGTCCACCCGCTCCTCGTCGTCGCGCGCGAAGTTGGCACCCGCGCAGAAGTGCTTGCCCTCCGACGCCAGCACGATGGCTCGGCATCCATCGTGGTCGTCCAGGTCGGCGAAGGCAGCCGCCAGCGCTGCGATCAGGTGGAAGTCGAAGAAGTTGTTCGGGGGGCGGCGGATCGTGACCATGGCCACGTAGTCCTCGCCGACGTCGACGGTGACGTCGGGATAGTCCCCCAGGCTGACCACGGGCTCATCCTAGGAGCCCCCTGCAGAGCGAGGCCAAGCTCGTGGGAGGCCATGAATGTCACCAACTGGTCGGCCAGTTCCTCAGCGACCGCTGATGGGGCGGTCTTGGCGGCAGCGACCGGTGACGCCGCAGTTCGGAAATCAGCAGTGAGCGGGTCTCATCGGGATGGATGACCTCGTCGATCTGCATCGTCCCGGCCGGGCCGTAGGGGTCGTTGCCCTGGCGCATTCCGGCGGCGAGCTCCTCGAACCGGGCGGCCCGCTCATGGCCCTCCAGGCCGGCCAGTTCGTCGCCGTACAGCGCGTTGACCGCCACCTCGGGGTCCATGAAGCCGATCTCCGCGGTGGGCCAAGCAACCAGCAGATCGCTTCCGGTGCCTGCACCTCCCAGACTGCCGAAGGCCGCTCCGTAGGCCTTGCGGACCAGCACCACCAGCCTGGGCATCGAGGCCTGTACCAGGGCCTCGAAGAACATCGTGGACTTGTTGATGAAGCGGTCGTGCTCGACCTTGCGGCCGACCAGGAACCCCGGGGTGTCCTGGAGGATGATCAGCGGCAGGTCGAAGGCGTCGCACAGGCACAGCAGCCGGGTCCCCTTGTCGCAGGCCGCGGGGGTCAGCGAGCCCGCCTCGAACATCGGGTTCGAGGCCATGATTCCGACCGGCATGCCCCCGAGACGGGCCAGCACCGTGGTGAGGCTGCGACCGAACTTGGGCTTCAACTCGAGGTACTCGCCGCTGTCGACGAGCTCGGTCAGCACCCTTCGCATGTCGTAGCCGCGCCGGCGCTGGGTGGGCACCATCTCGCTGAGCCGGGCCCGGCCCGGCGGAGGGGCTTCGGGAGCGAGCGGCGGTGGCTGCTCGATGTTGGACGGCAGGTAGGACAGCCACTGCTGCACCATGCGCACCGCTTCTTCGACGTCGGGTGCGATCAGGTCGGTCAGCCCGGTGATACGGGCATGCACTTCGGGTCCGCCCAGTTCCTCGAGCGCGACCGACTCGCCGGTGGCGATCTCGACGATGCCGGGCGAGACCACGCTCATCGTGGTCCCCTCGACCTGTACGGCCAGGTCGCTGGCCGCCGCGATCAGGCTGGACGAGCCGAGCGACGTTCCCGTGATGACTGTGGCCAGAGGGATGTCCCGCTTGCGCTTGAGCCAGGCGATGGCTTCGTGGCCGACTTCGCAGATGGCCTCGCTTCCGATGTACTCGGGGAGTCGCCCGCCGCGGTTCTCGCCGAAGTACACGAGCGGGTGGCCGGCTCGTACCGCCTGAAGGTAGACCCGGTCCATCCGGCGCAGGTTGACGACAGCCGAGGAGGCACCCTTCACGGTGACGTCGTCGGCTTCGACCGCTACCGGGCGACCATCGACGAGCCCGAAGCCGCAGATGCGGCCGTCGCCGGGGGTGCCCTCCCGATCGTCGGGGTTCCACGACACCGCGAACGTCCCGACCTCCCGGAACGAGCCCTCGTCGAGCAGGAGGTCGATCCTCTCTCGGGCGTTCAGGATGCCCCGGTCGCGCAGGGACTGGACCCGATGGGTGCCTCCCATATCGTCCCGGACCCGCCGCCGTCGCTGCTCGAGGTCCTCGGTCAGCTCGTCCATGGAGCGCTCCTGATCCATGTCGGTCCTCCTGTTGTGGGGTCCCGGTTCGGCCTGCATCTGATTTTGCCCGCTGGAGACGTGTCCACAAGACTCGCGGCGTCCGGCGGCGGCTGCCTTCGCTGTGGGAAGGGGGCGAGATGGGCGAGCGAACCCTGCGGGGCGCGACTGCGGTCGTAGGGGTGGCCGACGCGGCCTCACCGACCGGCGAGCTCCCCAACCGGGGCCGGGCGCTGGAGGCAGCGATGATCGCCGAGGCCCTCGACGATGCCGGCCTGACGCTGAGAGATGTGGACGGCGTGTGCCATGTAGGCCCCTCCACCTACGTGGGCTCATCGCTCGGTCTGGCTGAGTATCTGGGCATCCGTCCGGTCTTCACCGAGGGGACCAACGTCGGGGGCTCCAGCTACGAGGTCCATCTTGAGCACGCCGCCGCGGCCATCGCCACCGGTCTCTGCGAGGTGGTGGTGTGCACCTACGCGGAGACGCCCCGAGGCGACCGTAACAGGGGCATCGACTCCGAGATGCCGCTGTGGATCGGCTACCACCCCGAGGCCGAGTGGGAGGCGCCGTTCGGGCTGTGGCAGCCGATGGGGCCGTATGCCCTGGCCGCCAGCCGGCACATGGCCCAGTACGGGACGACGCCGGAGCAGCTGGCCCAGATCGCGGTGAGCACCCGCCAGTGGGCCGCGATGAACCCGAGAGCCCGCTACCAGTCACCGATCACGGTCGAGGACGTGATCGACTCCCCGGTGCTGCTGTCGCCGCTGCATCGCCTGGACTGCTGCCTGGTCACCGACGGCGCGGGTGCGTTCGTGCTGACCAGCGCCGAGCGGGCCGCCGACCTGGCCAAGCCCCCGGCCTACGTTCTGGGTGCAGCCAGTTGCCACGACCACGACATGATCAGCCAGATGCCTGATATCACGGTCACAGCCGGTGCGGTGTCGGGACGGCGGGCCTTCGACATGGCCGGGATAACCACCGCCGATGTGGACGTCCTGATGGCCTACGACTCCTTCACCATCACCGCCCTGCTCCATCTCGAGGACCTCGGGTTCTGTGCCAAGGGTGAGGGCGGAAGCTTCGTGGAGGACGGCAAGCTCGGCCCGGGGGGTTCGCTGCCCATGAACACCAACGGAGGCGGGCTGTCCTACACCCACCCGGGGATGTACGGGATGTTCCTCGTGGTGGAAGCGGTCCGGCAGCTCCGCGGCGAGTGCGACTCCCGGCAGGTGCCCGGCGCGACCGTCGCGGTGGCCCACGGCGCTGGCGGGGCACTCTCAGCCATGGGCACCGTCGTGCTCGGCACGCGAGAGGCGTTGTAGCCGTGCCCGCCCGATTCGAACCCCGGTCCACCGAAGTCAGCGAGCCCTTCTGGCGGGCGACCCGGGAGCGCCGCCTGATCATGCAGTGGTGCCGCCCGTGCGAGCACGTCGTGTTCTACCCACGGGAGGTCTGCCCGCGCTGTCTCGGCTCCAACCTCGAATGGCGCGATTCGCCGGGCACCGGCACGGTCTACGCATTCTCGGTGCACTACCGCACCGGTAGCCCCGAGTTGATGGACCGGACGCCGTACGTGGTCGCTCTGGTCGATTTGACTGAGGGGGCGAGGCTGATGACCAACATCGTCGGCTGCGAGCCCGATGACATCGGCGTCGGGATGGGCGTGCAGGTCACCTGGGAACTGCTCGCCGATGGCCGCCACCTGCCACTGTTCGAGCCGTCCACCGGTTCTCATGGTGATTCATCGCGTAGGTGACAAGAATCTTCGATAAGAGCGATCATGCAAAGGAGTAGACGATGACAGGAATCTGCGAGGGCCGGGTCGTGGTCGTCACCGGTGCCGGGCGGGGCATCGGACGGGAGCACGCACTGGAGTTCGCCCGGCAGGGAGCTCGGGTGGTAGTGAACGACCTGGGTGGTCAACTTGACGGCAGCGGTACGTCGGACGCGCCGGCCGAGGAGGTAGCCGCTCAGATCCGCGAGCTCGGCGGCGAGGCGGTCAGCAACTTCGACAACGTCGCCGACACCGACGGAGCGCGCAGGCTGATCGACACGGCCCTCGAGTCGTTCGGCCGGCTAGACGTGCTGGTAAACAACGCCGGGATCATCCGCGACCGCATGCTGGTGAACCTCGGCGCGGACGAGTGGGATGCCGTGATCGCGGTGCACCTCAGGGGGACCTATGGCCCGAGCCGATGCGCGGCGGGCTATTGGCGGGAGCAGGCCAAGGCGGGTGAGCCGGTAGACGCCCGCATCATCAACACCACGTCAACGTCGGGGATCTTCGGCAATGTCGGGCAGACCAACTACGGCTCGGCCAAAGCCGGTATCGCAGCGTTCACCGTGATCGCCTCCCAGGAGCTCGGTCGCTACGGAGTCACGGTCAACGCGATCTCGCCCGACGCCCGGACCCGCCTCACCGAGAACGTCGCCGGGCTTCAGGACCTGTTCGCCGCCAAGCCCGGCGAATTCGACACCTTCAACGCACAGAACATCTCGCCCCTCGTCGTCTGGCTAGGCAGCCGGGAATCCAGCGGCATCACTGGAAGGGTCTTCCTCGTCCACGGCGGAACCGTCAGCGTGGCCGAGGGTTGGCGCAGAGGCCCGACCGAGGTCAAGGACGGCCGCTGGGACCCGGCTGAGTTGGGCTCCGTCGTGCCCGGCCTAGTCGAGGCGGCCGCTCCCAACTCGACAATGCTCGACTAGCTGTCTATCCGTCGGCCGGTATCCGAATGGTCATCTCTCCGGTGGTCACCGGGGACTCCGATCCGGTCTCGTTCCAGATTTGCACATCGATCACAACCGAGCCGTCGTCGGCGGTCTCCTTGCCGATCACCTGGCCGCAGAACCTGAGGGTGTCGTCCCGGTAGACCATGCCGCCGTAGCGGTTCCTGATCCTGGTAACCCGGGCCCGAGGCCCGCCCCACTGGTTCTCGGCCAACTCGATGAACAGGGCGGTGCGCCAGGCGCCCATGTCGAAGACGTCGTTGAAGCCGGCTCTGGCGGCGGCCCACATGTCGTAGTGCACCTCCCCGCCGTCGCGCACGGGACCCGGGACCCCGCACGCGAACATGTACCGGCAGAAGTGCTCGATGCGCAGCGGCCCGTGCGAGGCAGTCGGCAGCTCGTCGCCCACCGCGACCCGGCGGAGATCGAAGCCCTCCTGCGTGTCGATGTGCATGCTGTCCTCCCTTCCAGGCTGTGCCGCTACAGGCGGCTGATCGCCTCCGCTGACGAGTACATGAGGCTCGTCCAGCGGTGTACAGCGACCACGGTGCCGCGCTGATTGCGGTACTCGTTGACAGTGATGACGACGCCCATGGGCCCCAACCTCTCGCTCTCCTTCTCGGTGACCTCGACTATCTGGGCCTCAGCAGTGATGGTGTCGCCCACCTCCAGGTCGGCGAAGAACTCGAACTCGCTTTCCCCGTGCAGGGTGACCAGTTCCTCGGGGATGCCGATCACGTCGTAGCTGGGGCCGCGGGCCACCAATGTGACGAACGATGGCGGCACCCGGATCGTGCCCAGCCCCAGCGCGGCCGCGGCCTCGGTGTCGTGATAGTGGTCGGCGAACTGCTCGAGGCCGCGGGACCAGTCCTGGGCGAAGAACTCGGTGATCTCTGATATTCCCTTGCTCTCACCGGGTATGTAGCGCCGGCCGATCAGCGAGCGGGCCCGCTCCAGCGTTTCCCGCAGTACCGCTACCGACATCGGGCGCCCCCGGCCGAAGCGACGAACATTCGCACGTCCACGCACCACGCGCCCCGCCCGTCGGCTAGCACCGTGATGGGATTGAAGTCGGCCTCGGCGAGCACGTAGCGCAGGTCCCACGTGAGGTTGCCGATGGACAGCAGGTTCCGCTGCAGCGCCTGGCGGTCCGCCGACGGCATCGTCTCCAGGACCTGCCCGACGGGGCTCGAGTCCACCAGCACGGCGATCTGGTCTGCGCTGAGAGGAAGCAGCGCCTTGCTGACCTGCTGGAGAGCCTCGACGGCCACCCCGCCGATGCCGACGGCCAGAACCGGACCGAACTGGGGGTCGACCTTCACACCCGCGATCACCTCCAGCCCCTGACCGACCATGGATTGCAGGTGCAACACCCGGGTGTGAGAGTCCGGACACACTGAAGAGTGGGCTCCTAGCATCTGCTGGACGGCTTCGGTGAGCTCCTGCGGCGACCGCAGATCCAGCGCCAGCAAACCGGCCCGGCTCTTGTGCACGTGGACCGGGCAGTGGAGCTTGGCCACCAGCGGATAGCCGACCTCGTCGGCGGCAGCCAGGACCCGGTCCAGGCCATCGCTGCCCTTCGAGTCATCGGGTAGGTGCACAGTGGCCCCGGGGACCTCGTCGATTCCATAGCGGCACAGCAAGTCCGATACCGCCTCGGACTTGAGCAAGCCGACGCCGTCACTTCCCTCGCTCCACGTCTGTTGCGTGAGTCCCTGCAGGTCGAGCCCGCTCCCGGCGGCTAGCGAGAGCTCCGAGCTTGATCGCTCCACCGGTTGGGCACGGCCGGCCAGCCGCACCCGGCGGGCATCCTCGAACTCCACAAGATGGCGGATGGCATGCACGCTCTCGCCGGCGCCCTCCAGCACCGGGATGCGCCATGTGCGGCCGAGGCTGGATGCGCGGCCCGCTCTCGTGTCGATGAACACCACCGCCGTGCCGGACTCGGCGGCGTCCTCGGCCGCCTTCAGCGCCTGACCCACATAATCCGTTGAACCGACGAATCGGGCCCCGTCCACCGGGATGTCTCCGCACACGCCCACTAGGCCGATGCTGTCGTCGGCGACGAGGACCTCGAGCACTCGACGGGTCTTGGCCAGCATCACCCCGGCTGGACCGAGGCCCACATCGATCGGGTTCGCTCCCGTGTAGTCGGTGTCGAGGATGGCGGCCAGCTCGCGGCGGGCCTCATCGCCGATGGTGGCCAGCTCGAGGCCGGCCTGCTCGCACAGGTCGGCGAAGTGAGCGGTCTTTCCCCCCGATGTACCGACTAGCGCAACACCGAGGCCGCGCGTCTCAACCCCTGACACGAACAGCGACAGCGTCTCGACGAGTTCATCGATCTCCCGCACCTGGATCACACCGTGACGGGCCAGGTACGCCTGGAGCGTGTCGGCGTCGGAGACCAGCGCGCCGGTGTGGCCGAAGATGGCGGCCGAGCCGCGCTCCGACCTGCCGATCTGAAGGCCGACCACTGGCTTGCCTAGGCTCTGCGCCTTCTTGAGGGCGCGGCTCATCGAATCGACGTCGGTCACCGCCTCGACGATTACCCCGATCACCACCACCGCCGGATCGTCGGCTAGGTGGTCGACGAAATGGGCTGTGTTGAGGACCGCCTCGTTGCCAGTGTCCACGTAGAGCTGGGGTCCGGTGGGCTTGCCCAGGGTGCGAACTGCGTCGATCATCCCGCCGCTTTGGCCCACGAGGACCGCGCCGCTCAATCCACCAGGTATGTAGTCGGCTCCGATCCACAGGCCCATCGGAACCGCCGCGTTGACCACGCCCATCGTGTTGGGTCCGAGCACGGCGATGCCCCACTGCTGGGCCGCCGCCGCGACGTCAGCCTCGAGCTGCCGGCCGGCTGAGCTGGACTCACCGAAGCCTCCGGCAAACACCACGGCCGCGCCCACACCAGCCCGCCCGCACTCGGTGAGCACACCCGGCGCCTTCCGCGGGCCGACGGTGACGAACACACAGTCGATGGGCCCGGCCTCCTCTACCGATGCCACGCACTTCACGCCAAACACGTCCGAGTACTTCGGGTTGACGGCGATGATCTCGCCGCCGTAGCCCGAACTGCGCAGCGATTGCAGGACCGATCCACCCGGGCCGTGCTCGGACGCCCCGACCACACCTACCTGGGCAGGGCTCAACAGCCGATCGAGATCCATGGGAGCAGTCTTGCTCTCAGGCGCCGCGGGGCGCTCATTCGTGGCGAACCCTGGCGAACAGCGCGGCCAGCCCGGCGAGGATCAGCGAGTTGATGATCAGGAAGCTGGCCACGACCGCCAGTAGGGGGTCCACGTCCAGATCCAGCGAGTTGAACATCTTGACTGGCAGGGTGACCTCCTGGATCCTGGTAATGAACAGGGCGATGATCAGCTCGTCGAACACGATGATGAACGCGACGATGGCGCCGGCCGCGATCCCGCTCCACGTGAGTGGCAGGGTCACCTTGAAGAACGACTGCCACCAGTTGGCCCCAAGCGACATCGCGGTGAGTTCGAGCGACTCGTCGAAGGAGCGGAACCTTGCCGCGGTGATGAGCACGATGAAGGGCAGTCCGACGACGATGTAGGCCAGCACCAGGCCCAGTTCGGAGTCGTAGATGCCTATCCGGCGGTACAGGAACAGCAGGGCAAGGCCGTAGATGAGCGTCGGGAACACCAGCGGGAGGATCACGAAGGAGTTCAGGAGCTTCCGGCCGAAGAACTTGCCCCTGACCAGGCCGAGGGCCATTCCTGTGCCCAGCGGCGTGGCGATGAGGATCGCGAAGAACGACACCTTGGCGCTCGTCCATAGCGCGTTTAGCCACTCCGTCGCGCCGAAGAAGTCCCGGAAGCGCCGGAGGCTGTAGGACTCGGGCGGGAAGTCGATCCCCCTGGCGTCGCTGAACGACAGGGGCAGCACCACGAACACGGGCGAGGCGATGAAGAGGAGTATCAGGATGGCGAGGATGCCGAGGAAGACCTTCTGACCCATGGTGGCTACCTCTGCTCGGCCGTTCCGCCGGTGCCGAGCATCCGGTCGACGCCCACGAACCGGTTGAACACCACGAACAGGGCCAGGGTGACCACGATCAGCGGGAGGACCAGGACGATGGCGGTGCCGAACTGTCCGAACTCCGTCGCGTTGATCCAGACGATCTGGGCGATCATGATGTCGCCGGGCCCGCCGATGAGCGCCGGGGTCACGTACGCGCCCAGGGAGATGATGAACACGATGATCCCGCCGGCGTAGACACCTGGGAGGCTGAGCGGCAGCGTCACCTTGCGGAACACGTTCCAGCCGCCCGCTCCGAGGCTCCGGGCTGCGGTGAACAAGTTGTCGTCGATGGCCTCCAGCGACGTGTAGACGGTCAGCACCACGTAGGGCAGCAGCACTTGGACCATGCCCAGGTACACCGCGTTGGTGGTGAACATGATTCTCAGGGGCTCTTCGATCAGCCCCGCGTCGATGAGGGTCTCGTTCACGAACCCCTTGCGTCCCAGGGTCACGATCAGGCCGTAGGTGCGGATGATGATGCTGACCCAGTAGGGGATCAGCACCAGTGACATGAGGATGATCCGGACCCTGGGCCCGACGCTCACGAGGAAGTAGGCGACGATGTAGCCGGCGATCAGGCACAGGATGGTGACGATGGCAGCCGTCTCGAACGTGTTGCGGAAGGCCCTCAGGTTCACGGTCCGCTCGGAGCCCGAGAAGGACAGCGTGTCCTGGAACTCCTGGCTTGCGGCCAGGTCCCAGATCATCCACAGGATCGGGACCACGAACCAGACGATGAGCCACAACGCCCCGCTCCAGGCCAGGATGGCGTATCGCGATGTCAACGAGCGCAGCGCAGGGCTGCGCCTGGTTGTCGACGAGGCAGCGGCGGTGCTAGCGGCCACGTCGGCTCAACTCGACAGCAGCCGGCTGAACTCGACCGGCCACCGGGCGATCACCCCGTCGCCGGCGGCGAACTCCTCGCGCCCCTCCTCGATGGCCGAGATGGCATGGAGCGAGTCGCCGTGGTCGGTGGTGATGAGGTAGCGGATCTCCGTGCCCGAGAAATAGGCGGCTTCCACGGTGGCCGGAAGCAGGTTGTGCATCCCGTCACCGTCGCCCGGTCCAGCCGGGTGCGCCGATGTGAGGTCGATTCGCTGAGGCCGGACCATGCAGTAGACGTCCTCATCGAGGCCAGCCGTCATCGAGCCGGCGTCGCTCGGGACGCGGAGCACCATGCCGGGCTCGCCCCGAGTGGCGAGCTCCACCCCGTCGTCGGACTGACGCACCACCCGCGCCGCAATGAGGTTGGCGTCGCCCAGGAATGAGGCCACGAAGGAGTTGGCCGGCTGCTCATAGACCTCGCGGGGGGTTCCCACCTGCTCGATCCGGCCGTCGCGCATCACTGCGATGCGATCCGACAGGGTCATGGCCTCGTCCTGGTCGTGGGTCACGTAGATGACGGTCACTCCCAGACTGCGGTGCAGCAGCCGCAGTTGCTCCTGCATCTCCACTCGCAACTTGACATCAAGGGCACCGAGGGGCTCGTCCATCAGGATCAGAGGCGGCTCGGCCGCGATGGCTCGGGCGGTTGCGATCCGCTGCTGCTGGCCGCCGCTGACCTGGCTGGGGTAGCGGTTCTCGAACCCGGAGAGTTGGACCAGGTCCAGCACCTCCTCCACCCGTTGCTTGATCTCGGCCTTGGCCATCCTGCGAATGCCCAGCGGGAAGGCGATGTTCTTGAACACCGTCATGTGCGGGAACAGGGCGTAGTTCTGGAACACCATCCCGATGTTTCGCTTGTGGATGGGCACCGAGGTGATGGGCTCGCCCCCGACGAGGATCTCCCCCTCGTCTGGGCGCAGCGCGCCCAGCACCAGGTTCAGCAGTGTCGACTTGCCCGACCCGCTCGGGCCCAGCAGGGTGAAGAACTCGCCCGCTTGGATCTCGAGGGACATGGTGTCGACCGCCACCACCTCGTCGCCGAAGCGCTTAGTGACGCCGCGGAAGACGACGTTCTCGCCCCGGCCGGTCGCGGCCCGAGGGTCTGGCGCGAGGGGGCGTGCGGTCACACCGCACGCCCCCTGTCAGATATTGCGATCAGCTCGATGCTGCCCCTACGGCTTACTGAGCGGTGCGCCACTCGTCCCAGCGAGCCTGGAAGTCGGGGTTATCCGCATAGAAGTCGGGGTTGATGATGATCGTCGTGTCCGCGAAGCGGGGATCGGTCCCCAGCCAGCCGGCCGCGCCCAACGCAGGATCCACCAGCGGCACCGACAGCACGTTGGACGGTGCGTAGATGGCGTGGTTGGTGTACTCGGCCTGCCCATGAGAGCCGCCGCAGTAGCCGATCGCGGCCGATGCGTAGGTGGGAGACTCCACCCCGGTCGGGACCACCATCGGGGTGCCGACGGTCTCGATGAGGTGGGTCTGGGGCATGATCTTGTAGGGCGCTCCGTCCTTGACGGCATCCCAGGCTCGCCCGGTCCACGCGTGAATCATGTCCACCTCTTCGGCCAGCATCAACTGGGTGATGGAGGCGCCGCTCGTGAAGAAGACCGAGATGTCGGGCGAGAGCTCATCCATCTTGGCCAGGGCCTCTTCCACATCGAAGGGGTACAGGTCGGACGGATCGTTGCCTAGCACGACCATCGCGGCCTCGGCCAGGCCCCGGAACGGGGTTCCCCAGCCGTTGCCGTCCACCGCTCTCGGTCCCGGATACGTCTCGGTATCCCAGAAGTCGGCCCAGGTCTCGGGTCCGCCGTCGGGCCACTTGTTGGTGTTGTAGAACACCGCCGAGCCGAACGTGGTGTGGGCGATGGCGTAGTCGGTCGGGTGCTGTGACGGCGTGAGGTCGTCTGCATTGATCACGCTCCAGTCGAGCGGCTGGATGAGCCCCTCGTCGATGGCGTTCTGGAGCTCGTACTCGTTGATCTTGATGGTGTCGAAGGTCGGGTCCCCGGGCGCCTCGACATCGGCCTTGAGGAATCCGAGCCCGACTCGGCCCTCGATGTAGACGATCTCGGCCCCGGTGTCCCGGGCGAACGGCCTCAGGCAGCTGACCAGATGGGCGTCCTTGGACAGGCCGCCACCCGCTACCCATCTCACTCTGGGCGTTTCGCCCGAGGCTTGCAGGCGCTCGTTCATGACGTCCAGCCACGGTCGCTCCGGCTCCTTGGCGAGTTCTGCCGCCAGTTGCTCCGCCGCTTCGTCGGCTTCGGCTTGGGCTGCGGCCGCCTCGGCCTGGGCTGCGTCTCGCTCTGCCTCCAGCTCGGCGACGAGTGCGGGATCTATGGCCCCCTCGGCCTCCGCCATGGCAGACGCGAGGGCCGCCTCGGCCTCCGCGGCCCGAGCGGCCGCGGCCTCGGCCTCGGCGGCGGCGGTGTCAGCTTCGGCTTGGGCCGCGGCGGCGTCGGCTTCGGCCTGCGCGGCGGCAGCCTCTGCGGCGGCGGCCTGCGCGGCGGCGGCGTCGGCTTCGGCTTGGGCCGCGGCCGCGTCAACTGCGCTGGTGTCCGGAGCGGCCTCTTCGTCGTCCCCGCACGCGGCCGCCACCAAGGCGAACACGGTGAGAAGCGCGACCGCTACAAGTCCCTTCTTGGACCGGCTCATGGTTCCTCCCTTAGCTCTGCCCATCCCCCCGGGCGGAGCCGATCGGACAATACTTCAGACAATTAGGTCTGCCAAGTTGTCGAAGGTCAGCCGGAGTTGTCGATGACGGCGACGAGATCGCCCTCAGCCACGGTGGACCCGGCCGAGAGTGCGACCTCCGCGACGATGCCGTCGACTGGCGCGAGAACCGGTATCTCCATCTTCATCGACTCGAGAATGACCAGCTCGTCGCCCTCCGCGACCTGCTGACCGGCCTCGACCTGCACCAGTATCACGTTGGCCGTGATCTCGGCCCGCACTTCATGCAACGTCAGCTCCGATCATCTCGACGGCCTTGGGAAGAGCCCGCCGGCTAAGTGCCGGGGAAGTGGGGTGTTCGGCGGGCGCCGTAGGCGGCGACGCCCTCAGTGAAGTCGTCGGTGACCTCTAGAAGGTATTGCTCCTGCGCCTCCCGGCCGGCTGCGGCCCGCACAAGAGCGTGCAGGTCGCCGCGCATGGTCTCCCGTATGGCCCGAATGGCCAGCGGTCCGGCCGCAGCGATGGTCGCGGCCTTGCGGTGGGCGGCTTCGTCGAGCTGGTCGAGGGACACCAACTCGTCGCACAGCCCCATCTCGAACGCTTCCTCGCCCTTGAATCTCTTGCCGGTGTAGAGCACCTCCAGCGCGACCTGATGTCCCACGGCGCGGGGGAGTGTGACCGTCAGCCCCATGCCGTGATGGAAGCCCAGCAGCGAGAAGTTGGCGCAGAAGCGGGCCTCGGGCGCAGCCACCCGGAAGTCGCACACCATGGCCAGCCCGATGCCTCCCCCCACTGCGGCTCCCTGCACTCTGGCGACTACCGGCGTCTTGCAGGCGAACAGGGCGATCGCATCCCGGTACAGAGGAGGCACCAGCTCCTCCTCGTCGCTGTAGAAGTCGCCGCCCGCGCAGAAGTGCTTGCCCTCTGACCCCAGCACGATGGCCCGGGCGCCGGGATGGTCGTCGATGTCCTCGAACGCGGCCCTGATGGAGGCCACCAGCTTGTAGTCGAAGAAGTTGTTGGGCGGACGGTGGATGGTGACGGTGGCGACGTAGTCGTCGTCGATGTCGACAGTGACGTCTTCGTAAGGTCCCAGTGTGGTCATGGGCGCATCCTAGGAGTGACCGCTAGACGCGGGCCAAGCCCTCGAAGCCCTCGCCAATCCGGGCGGCCCTCTAGTCGATGCCTAGCTGGGCCTTGCGTTCCCGTGCGTAGTTGGTGATGAGCTGGTCGGCGGTGAGCCCGATGACGGCCACGTTGAACCCCGCGACGATGCCCTCGCCCACCAGGGCCTGCTCTGTGCGGGCCAGCAGGATGTCGTCGCCGAGGCCGTCGATGCCGCCGATGAAGGCGGAGATGATCACCAGCAGCAGCCCGAACAGCAGCACCTGGTTCATACCCAGCATGATCTCGGGGAAGGCCATCGGGAACTTCACCTTGCGCAGCACCTGGGCCCGGGTGCAGCCGGACATCTCGGCCGCCTCGATCATGTCCTGGGGGACGTTGCGCAGCCCGAGCATCGTGTAGCGCACGGCCGGGACCGTGGCGTAGATGACGATGGCGGTGAGGGCGGCTACCGGTCCCACCCTGAACAGCATCACCACCGGGATCAGGTAGATGAACGAGGGCAGCACCTGGAAGGTGTCCAGCACGACCTGCACCGCGGCGTAGCGCCGGGCCGAAGTGGAGGCGAAGATCCCGATCGGGACCCCGATGATCACGCTCACTATGAGGGCGGCCACCACTAGGTACAGCGTCTCCATCGATTCGATCCAGAACCCCGAGAAGGCCAGGTAGGCGACGAACATGGCCACGATGGCGGCCAGGCGCCAGCCCCCGAAGCGCCAGCCGACCGCGGCGACGAGAACCAGCAGCCCGATCCAGGGCAGTGACTGGAAGGCGTCCCGCATCGGGAACAGGATCTCCAGGATCATGAAGTCCCGGAAGTGGCCGAGCGGGGCCTTCAAGTTGAGTTGCACCCAGTCGACCAACCACTCCCAGAACGGCTCGGTGCTGACTGTCGCCCCCTTGCGCCCGTCGATCAGGACGATGTCGGTCCCGGGAAGGCGCAGCTCCCAGAGCCGGTCCGTGCTGACTATCCCGCCCCTGGGCAGCAGCGCGGCGTACTCGGTCAGCCGGGCCAGCACGAGCCCAGCTGCGGCAACGGCCGGGCCTGCGATCCAGTACGGGTGCCGAGCCGCCCAGCTCTTGGTCATGTCGATGTGGGTGGGCCGGCGGGCGCCCAGGGCCTGGCCCAGCCGGTCGAGCATGATCGCCATCAACACGATGGCCACCCCCACCTCCAGGGCCTTGCCGATCCTGAGGCTCTGCAGGTAGTTCAACAGCGGCAGGCCCAGGCCGCGGGTGCCGACGAAGGAGGCCAGCACGGTCATACCGAAGCACTGCATGAGCACCTGGTTGATGCCGACCAGCAGCTGCGGGCGGGCCGCCGGCATCTCGACGCGCCACAGCATCTGCCACTTGGTGCATCCCGACATCAGGCCGGCCTCGCGCACCTCCACCGACACTGAGCGCAGGCCCAGGATGGTGAGCCTGGCCATGGGTGGCACAGCGAACAGGACAGTGGCAATTGCGCCGGCCTCGTCGCCGATGCCGATGAACACCGAGATCGGCAGCAGGTACGAGAAGTGCGGCATCGACTGCATCACGTTGAGCACCGGCACCAGCAGTGCCTCGAACCACCTGGCCTTCACGGCGACGAGCCCCGAGGCCCAGCCGATCAGCGCAGCCAGCGGCGCCACCACGAACACGATCGACAGCGTGATCATGGAGTCCTTCCACACGCCGAACACGGCCAGGTACAGCGAGCACGCGCCGGCCAGAAGCGCCAGCCGCCACCCGCCCAGCTTGGCCCCGGCCACCGCGAAGAGGCCCACGAGCACTACCCAGGGCACCGCGCCCCAGCCGAGGGTGTTGAACAGCGCCAGATACAGCGCGCAGGCGCCGGCCAGCGCCGCCAGCCGCCAGCCGCCGAGCAGGGCGCCGATCCCGGTGAGGAGGCCGATGATCACGATCCAGGGCACCGGACCCCAACCGAAGGAGTCCCCGCCCGAGATCAGCAGCTGCTCGCTCAGGTCCAGGGGGTACTCCAGCCAGCCCGACACCGTCCGGGTGACGTCCTTGAAGTTGAACAGCCCGAGCAGCTCCTCGTCCTTGAGGTACAGCAGGGCTTCGTTGGCCCAGTCGGGCAGGAACCTGAAGTCGCCCAGCTTCGACAGCCAGTCGGGGAACAGGCCCGGAGCGGCCTGATGGATGATCTGAATGACGATGTAGGGCGACAGCAGCAGCAGTGCCATGCGCCAGCCCCGCGTGCGGTGGAACCGCTCCAGGAGGCTCTCAGGTGCCGCGGACTCGACGGTCGCAGCCATCAGCCGGCGCCGGAGTCTGCGCCCTCGGAGTCGCTCGCGCCCCACACGGCGTCGATCACGGCGTCGCGGGTGAGGCTCCCCACCGCCACACCCTCCTCGACCACCCGCATCGGGCTCGTGCTGGCCAGCACGACGGGAGCGATCTCGCGCAGTAACGCGCCGGCGTCCACCGTCCCCGCGCCGGCATCGGCGTCGGCCACATCGCCCATCACGCTGGCGGCGGTGAGGATCCGGTCGCGCTGCACGTCGCGGGCGAAGTTCCGCACGTAGTCGGTGGCCGGCTGGGTCACCAGATCCTCGGCCCGGCCGATCTGCACGATCTGGCCCTCGTAGAGGATGGCGATGCGGTCGGCCAGGCGGATCGCCTCGCTGAAGTCGTGGGTGATGAAGACGATCGTCTTGTGCAGCACCGACTGGAGCCGCAGGAACTCGTCCTGCATCTCCCGCCGGATCAGCGGGTCGAGCGCGGAGAAGGGCTCGTCCAGGAACCACACGTCGGGCTCCACCGCCAGCGACCGGCCGATGCCGACGCGCTGCTGCTGGCCGCCGGAGAGCTCCCGTGGGTAGTAGCCGCCGCGCCCCTCCAGTCCCACCAGGGCGAGGATCTCGGCAGCCCGGGCCTGGCGCGTGGCGCTGTCGACGCCCTGGACCTCCAGCGGGAACACGATGTTCTCGGCCACGGTGCGATGGGGGAACAGCGCGAAGTGCTGGAACACCATGCCCATGCGGTGGCGCCGGATGTCGATCAGCTCACGTCCCGACGCGGCCAGCAGATCGACTCCGCCGAAGTGGACGCTGCCCGCGGTCGGCTCGATCAGGCGTGACAGGCAGCGAACCAGCGTCGACTTGCCCGAGCCGCTCAGCCCCATCAGCACGAGGATCTCGCCCGGCATCACATCGAGACTTGCCGCCACCACGGCCGGTATGTATCCGGCGTCCTTCACCACCTCGACGCTGGGATCGCCGTCGTGCTGGCGGAGGAACTTCTCGGGATCCGGTCCGTACAGCTTCCAGACGTCCCGGCACGAGATCATCGCGTCCGTGGTCACGTCGCTGCCATCCACGCCTCCAGAGAACCGGCCGGGGGAAGCGTCCGCTTCCGCCCGGCCGGCACTCTAGCTACTTAGTCGTTGGCAGTACTATGTCAACCTGTTCTAGCCGGCTATCCAGCCTTGCCAGAGGCTCTCGTTGGCGGCCAGCCACTCGGCGGCTGCCTCTGAGGCTTCCTTGCCGTCGACGTCGACGGCGGCGGCCATGGCGGCCAGCATCGGGTTGGTGAAGTCCATGCGCTGCACGATGGCGGCGGCGGTGGGCCACTTCTCGGGGAAGTGCTCGCCAACGCCGGTCTTCAGGTAGCCGTCGGCGGGGTTGCCGCAGTCGTGGGTCAGCTCGGAGTTGATGCCCCAGGTGGGGTCGGTGCGGCAGGCGTCCTCGAATGTCGGGAACTCGATGAAGCGGCCCTCGTAGACGGCCTCCACGAAGTTCGGCGTCCAGTTGAACAGCACGATCGGCGTGTTGTCAGCCGAAGCGGCGTCCAGCTCCGCCCACAGGGTGGCCGCCGAGCCTGCATTGATGACCTCGAAGTCCATGCCGAGGCCCTCGACGCGCTCCTCGTCGCCCTTGAGCCAGTCCACCGGACCGCCCAGGAACCGGCCCTTGTCGCCGGTTTCGGCGGTGGCGAAGAGGTGGGCGCAGGCATTGAGTGCCTGCCAGTCGGGCAGGCCGGGGCACTGGTCCTCGACGTAGATGGGGTACCACCACTCTTCGCGTGTGACCGCGTTGTGGGTGGCCCAGTCGAGCACGCAGCCCTTGTCGACCTGCTCCTGGAAGGCCACGCCGAAGGCGCCCTCCCAGACCTCGTGGACAAGCTCGATGTCGCCGTCGCACATCGACTGGTACACGACCTGGCTGTCAGAAGGAACGTACTCGACCGAGAACCCGGCCTCCTCCAGGATGCCTCCCACGACCTCGGCGCCGACGAGCTGGCTCGACCAGTTGTGCAGCGGGATCCGGATCGGATCGGATGAGTCCTCGGCCGCGGCCATGTCGGTCATGGAGGTGTCGCCGCTGATCCAGCCTCGCCAGAGGTCCTCGTTGGCGGCCAGCCACTCGGCGGCTGCCTCTGAGGCTTCCTTGCCGTCGACGTCGACGGCGGCGGCCATGGCGGCCAGCATCGGGTTGGTGAAGTCCATGCGCTGCACGATGGCGGCGGCGGTGGGCCACTTCTCGGGGAAGTGCTCGCCAACGCCGGTCTTCAGGTAGCCGTCGGCGGGGTTGCCGCAGTCGTGGGTCAGCTCGGAGTTGATGCCCCAGGTGGGGTCGGTGCGGCAGGCGTCCTCGAATGTCGGGAACTCGATGAAGCGGCCCTCGTAGACGGCCTCCACGAAGTTCGGCGTCCAGTTGAACAGCACGATCGGCGTGTTGTCAGCCGAAGCGGCGTCCAGCTCCGCCCACAGGGTGGCCGCCGAGCCTGCATTGATGACCTCGAAGTCCATGCCGAGGCCCTCGACGCGCTCCTCGTCGCCCTTGAGCCAGTCCACCGGACCGCCCAGGAACCGGCCCTTGTCGCCGGTCTCAGCCGTCGCGAACAGATGCGCACACGCGTTCAAGGCCTCCCAGTCGGGGAGTCCGGGGCACTGGTCCTCGACGTATATCGGGTACCACCACTCCTCGCGTGTGACCGCGTTGTGGGTGGCCCAGTCGAGCACGCAGCCCTTGTCCACCTGCTCCTGGAAGGCCACGCCGAAGGCGCCCTCCCAGACCTCGTGGACAAGCTCGATGTCGCCGTCGCACATCGACTGGTACACGACTTGGCTGTCAGAAGGAACGTACTCGACCGAGAACCCGGCCTCCTCCAGAATGCCGCCGACCACCTCGGCGCCCACCAACTGGCTCGACCAGTTGTGCAACGGGATCCGGATCGGATCAGACGAGTCAGTCGCCGGCGCGGCTTCGGGTTCCGCGGCCGCCTCGGTCGCCTCCTCGTCGGCATCCGCGGGGGCGGCTTCGGTGGTGGCTTCCGGGGCCTCCTCCGCGGTCTGCGCCTCCTCGTCGTCGCCGCAGGCCGACGCCAGCAACGCGAACGCCGCCAATGCGGCGACCAATGATCTTGTCTTTAACATTTGACCCTCCAGTCTGAGACTTCCGCCTCATTTGCTCATCAACGAACCGCGCCCTTTGCGCAACCCCCGTCGTGGGCGTAGACGCTCGTGCCCGGTTTTCCGGAGAGTAGTAGTACCTATCCTCTAATTCAAGTGCTAACTACTACTAATCACCGAGCCCTCGGCACGGCTGTTGTGGGCCCGCCGTCGACACTTCAGTTATGGCCGTCCGCTGACGGACCTTTCAGAGCCGGCGCCGGGCGGTTATGCCGGTGGCGGTAGAGCCGCGTGCGCGCCGGCGGCCACCGTTTCCTCGTCGGCGCTCACGCAGCGGCCGTCGCGCACCACCACCTCACCGGCCACCGTCACCAGTTCGACCCGGTCCGACAGGCCGGTCATCAGCAGGCCTGCGACCGGGTCGTGCACACCCACCCGGTCCACCGACGTGATGTCCCACGCGGCCAGGTCGGCGGCCGCGCCCGGCTCGATCACGCCCAGGGCAGGGCGGCCCAGACAGCGAGCCGAGCCTCGAGTCGCCATCGCCAGCAGCTCCCGGACGGACAGCCATCGGTCCGGGTCGGCGCTCGGTAGGCGGTGGGCCAGCGCGGCCAGCCGCAAGTCACCCAACTGGTTGCAGCCGTCGTTGGAGGCCGACCCGGTCGTGCCGAAACCGACCGTGCAGCCCGCCTCCAACCACTCCCGCACGGGCGCCAGACCGAATCCCATGCGCAGGTCGGGGGCGATGAGGTGCACCAGTCCCACGCCGGCGGCGGCGTAATCGGCTACCTCGGCGACCGGAGCGTCCACCATGTGGGCCAGCCAGGTGTTGTCGCGGTGCCAGCCGGCTTCGCCGATGACCTCCCACGGTGTCCGGCCGTAGCGCTGACGGCAGAACTCGGTGTCGATCTGCTCGTAGAGGTGGGTGTGCAGGCCCACTCCGGGATGCTCGGCCGCCAGTTCGGCGAAGACGGTGTACAGCTCCGGGTGATCGACGTGCGGTCCGCAGGGCGCCAGGTGGATGCGGATCCGGGCCATCGGGTCGGGATCGTGATACTCGCTGATCAACTCCGAGGAGTGGCGCACCACCTCGTCGATGGTCTGGCAGGTCTCGTCGGGCGCCATGCCGCCGTCGCGGTGGCCCATCGTCATGGTGCCTCGCCCGGCGTGCAGACGGATTCCCACCTCCCTGGCAGCCTCGATGGTGGCCTCGATGTAGGGCGCTGTCACCCCGCCGGGGAAGAAGTAGTGCTGATCGGCGATGGTGGTCACCCCGCACAGCAGCGACTCCACCATGCCGGCGCGAGCCAGTGCCGCCACCGACTCCGGGGTGAAGTACCCGTCGCGCCACCACCGCATGCACAGTTGCCCGAGGCCTGAGAGCCAGGTCCCGAGGGTGGCTCGTTCCAGCTCGGCGATGCAGCGCAGGCCCACCTGGTAGAGATGCTGGTGGGCGTTGATCATGCCCGGCAGCACCAGCAGCCCGGAGGCATTCACAACCTCCTCGCCGGGCGCGGGCTGCAGCTGTCCGATCTCGGCGACCCGCCCTCCGGCGATGCGCAGATCTACGTCTTGCAACTCCCGGTCGTCGGCGTCGAAGGTCACCAGATGAGCGATGTCGCGCAGGAGGAGGCCGGGCACGGCCGCCAGTCTGCCCCATACGCGCTCGGGCCCCGTGAGGCGCGGCTGGATGGCTAGGTGAACAGGGTCTCGACTGATGCAGCCCAGCTGACGTGGCCGCCGACGGTGGCGGGGTCGAATCCGGGCACCGCCAGCGACGACACGCCGAGCTCGCGGGCGATGGCCGCGATAGGTGCGGGGTCGGGACTCTCGAAGATCAGATCTCCAAGCGCGGTGGGAGGAACCAGGTCTGCGGCGGCCGCGGTGTCGCCCCGTACGAGCTGTTCCCGGATGTCTTCGACGAGACTGCCGTCCAGTCCCCACTCCTGGCGCACGTCCGCCGCCGTGTTGAGGGACGCATAGACGGCGACGTGCATGATCGACGCGTGCGGGGCGTCGTCGTGGCGGACGAGTGGGGCCCAGATCAGCTCCGGCGGCCGGTCCCGGTGGGCGGCGCCGTCACGGATGACCGACACAGAACGCCGGAGATCCGACGCGGGGATCGCCCAGAGCAGGACCCGGTCGGCCAGTGCACCAGCGGCACGCATCATCTGGTCGCCCCGTCCCGCCATCAGGATCGGGACGGCATCAAGGTCGACGTCGAGGCCGCGGCCGGAGGCCTCGTCCAGCGTCCCGCCGCCGGCGACCTCGCGCAGGAAGGCGACGAGCTCGGTGACCATCGCCGGCGCGTCACGCCGGGAGATCCGGGCCGCGGCGGTGACCTCCGATCCGCCGGCCGCGATCCCGCAGAACACCCGCCCGGGCGCCATCTCCTGCAGGGTGGCCAGTGCAGAAGCGGTGTGGAACCGGTGGCGCAGGTACGGATTCGTCATGGCCGGCCCCAGCTTGATCCGCTCCGTGGCGGCTGCGACCCGGCCGAGCAGCATCCACACGTCGCGCCACCAGAAGGCATCGGCGACGCCGATCCACTGCGCCCCTGCCTCCTCGGCGGCCTGAGCGAGGGCCACCGCCTGGCCGGCGTCCGGGTTGGCCACATGGTTGATCACGCCGACCATCAGCCGCCTCCGAGTTCGGCGGTCATGGCTGCGAAGGCCTCAGCCGCATGGTCCACGCCCTCGCGCAGGTCTTCCTGGAGCAGTGCCAGCCCGATGCTCGTGGGTCGATGCTCGCGCACGAGATCTGCCAGTCGGCTGCCCACAACCGAGGGTTCTCCCACCAGCATCACCCGTTCGAGCACCGTGTCGTCGACCAGCTTTCGTGCCGGTTCGGGGTCGCCGTCCCGGATCGCCTGGGCCGCGGCCTGCACGGCGGCCAGGTCGAGCCCGAGCGCCTCCCGCACCTCCGGTGGCGTGTCGAGCAGTCCCCAGACCATCTCGGGCCGGTGCCGCTCTATCGCCTTCTCGGTGAACGCCACGCTCGGGTACAGCGCGATGTCGATCGAGCGCACCGAGCGGGCCCAGCCGACCACGGCCGGATACCGGAACGGGGGCATGCCCGACACGAAGGCACCGTCGGCCCGCTGCGACGCGAGCCGGTTCAGGCGGGGGCCGCGGGCGCCCACGAACACGGGTAGCGGCCCACCGGCGGCCGCTTCGGTGACGGCCACGTCGGGGGGCGAGTACCCGGCCGCGGGCTCGCCGGTGGCGACCGCGCCGGCGATGTCGAGGAACTCGCTCATGCGGTGCAGCGGTCGGGAGGCTTCCAGGCCGAACGGCGCCAGCGACAGCTGGCCTCCCGCGCCCACCCCCAGCACCGCTCGGCCGCCGCTGAGCTCGTGGATGGTGAGCATGCTGGCGGCGGTCACGCCGGGGTGGCGCACATAGGGGTTGGTGATGCCGGTGGCCAGCCGGATCCGGTCGGTTACCACCGCGGCTGCGGCCAGCACCGCGAACGGGTCGCGTGCGGGGCCCTCGTCGCCCACCCACAGCTCATCGAGGCCGAGATCCTCGACATAGCGGGCGAGATCGACCAGTTCGGGCGCCGGTGCCTCCGGGAACACCCACACGCCGACCGCGGGAGCGGTGTCACCGCTCACGGCACCGGCCTACCATCGCGGTCATGGCCTGGATCGACACCGTCTCGTGGTCCGACGCCGAGGGCCCGCTCCGGGACGCCTACGACTGGCAGGCGGCGGCGCTGGGGGAGCCGGCCGAGTTCACGATGCTCGGAAGCCTGTACCCGGCCATCGTCGAGGAGCGGCTCCGGCTCTACCGCACCGTCGAGCACTGCCCGTCGCAGCTCACACCGATCGAGCGCCAGTCGGCCGCCCTCGTGACGTCCCGGCTGAACGGCACCGACCACTGCGCATCGGGGCTGCGACTCAAGCTCGAGTCGCTCGACCTCGCCGCCGCAGTGCTCGACGCCATCGACGCCGACCCGGCCAATGTGGACTCCGGCGATGGCCGTTTCGACGCGATCTGCGCCTACGCCGCCAAGCTGACGCGGTCGCCTGACGCGGTTGTCCAGGACGACGTCGATCAGCTGCGCGAGCACGGGCTGAGCGATCTGGACATCCTCGATCTCAACAACATGGTCGCCTACTACGCCTACATCAACCGCGTGGTGATGGGCCTCGGGCTCCGCAGTGTGATGACCACCACCCAGCAGGCGACCAGCGCGGTTCCCGGCGAGCGCTGACACCGGGCCGCTCATAGTCGCGGCATCACTTCGGAGGCGAGGACTTCGGTGGTTCGCAGCGAGCTGGTGTCGTCCTGTCCGGGGATGATCGAGAGGTCTCGCACTCCCAGTTCGGCGTAGCGGCCGATGGTGTCGACCATCTCGTCCACCGAACCGGTGGTTGCGTGCCACTCGACGACGTCGCCGGTCACGTCGTGGGCGCCGTACTCGAGCCGGGTCCGGTGGGCCAGGAACTCCCCGCCCGCGTCGAAGAACCGCCGCGCCACCGGCGCCAGCTCGTCGGGCGTGGCCCGCGAGGACAGGAAGGGAAGGCCCAGCGTCGCTGCTCGGGTCATCGTCCTGGCCGCTCCGGCCAGCCACACCGGCGGCGGACCGGTGCCGGACGGTCCGGGGGACAGGGTCGCGTCGACGAGAAGGCGTTGAAGGTCCGCGAGGCGGTCGTCGAATACGGCCGCACGACCACTGAAGGCGATGCCCCGCGCCTCCAGGTCGTGGGCCCAGAATCCGGGCGTGACGACGAGCACGAGACCGCCGCCCGCCATCCGGTGGAGTGTGTTGGCCTGCTTGGCCAGCCAGGCCGGGTCGCGTAGCGGGAGGATGGCGGCCGCGATGCCGGTGCGGGCCGTGGGGAACCGCCCGGCCAGCCAAGCCAGTTCGGTCAGGCTCTCCATCGCGCCAGCCCAGCCCACGAAGTCGGGGTTGGCGAGATAGCCGTCCCCGAGCCACAGCGTGTCAAGACCGCCCTCCATCGCGATCCGGCTCAGCTCGAGCGTGGTCTGTTGGGTCGTGGCGAACGGCGAGATCCCGACCCGCATCTCGTCGATGCTACGGGGATTGCCTACCCGCGCACGTTCTACGTCTGCGATGATCCGTCGCCCGTCTGCAGATGGCGGTAGGTGGCCGTCTCGATGTCGAGGTAGAGCTGTAGCGAGCGGGGGTCGGCGAACGGGAGTTGCTGGCTTATGTAGGTGCCCGCGATCTGGTTGTGCATGTCGATCCAGAAGAAGGAGTTAGCTATGCCAGCCCACATGAGCCCGCCGGCGGGGCGGCCGGTGGGCAGCGGCTCCTCGTTTATCTGGAAGGTCAGGCCCCAGGACTTCTGGACGCCGGGGAAGAACTCGGCGTCGTTGGTGAGTTCTGGCATCGCGGTGGTCAGGGCGACCACCCGCAGGTCTCCGATGTTGTTGGCCGTCATCCGGTCGACGGTGTCGGGGCGCAGCACCTTCACGCCGTTGCGGCTGCCCCGGCCGAGGATCATCTGCATGAACCGGCAGTAGTCCCGGGCCGTGCTGTAGAGCCCGCCACCGCCCGAAGGGAACCTTGATTCGGGAGAGCGGGGGGGATCACTGGCGGTCAGCGAGCCATCGGGCAGCCTCACATGCACCGCCGACAGGCGCGACTGCATCTCGTCGCTGAGGCCGAAGGCGGTCGAGTCCATGCCCAGCGGACCGAGGATGTGCTCCTCGAAGTAGTCGCCGAGCCGCTGGCCCGAGACCTCCTCCACGATGCGGCCCACGAAGTCGATGTTGATGCCGTACATCCAGCGCTCGCCGGGGTCGAACAGCGCCGGCACGGTGGTGGTTGCCGCCAGCTCGCCGCTGGTCATCGAGTCGGTTCCGGTGGCTCGGTGATGGCGGATCAGGGGCTCACTCCAGTACGGGTAGCCGAATCCGGCGGTGTGGGTCAGCAGATGAAGCAGCGAGATCTGGCCCCTGGCCGGGCGCACCACCGGCTGCCCGTCGCCGTCGAAGCCTTCGAGCACTCCCGCTTCGGCCAGGTTGGGCAGCACGCGCGACGCGGGCTCGTCGAGGTGGAGTTCGCCCCGCTCCACGAGCTGCATGGCCGCGGTGCCGGTGATGGCTTTGGTCATCGAGGCGATCCAGCAGACCGTGTCGAGCGTCATCGGCTCGGTGCCGGCCGCCGCGGCTGCGGACCGGCTCCCCGCGGCCGCCGCGGCGAGCGGCCCGTCGGCGGTGACGACCTGGGCCGCCGCCCCGACGACGTCGCCGGCGCCCACTCCCCGGTCGAGAATGTCCTGCACCTCGGTCTGAAGCGTCATTGGTGCCTCAACCTCGGCGTTTGTCTTCGATGAAGGGTAGGTCGACAACGGTGACGCCGACGTCTCCCGATCCGCTCTCGGCGTGCCATTCCATAGCCAGGGCGGTGCCGGCGTGGGCCAGGTCGGTCCTGACCTGACATAGACCGATCATCTTTCGGAGCATGGGGCTCCAGCAGACGCTGCTGGCGTGCCCGACGTGGTGGCCTTCGTGCCTTAGCGGATAGCGGGTCCAGCTGATCCGGCGTGAGATCTCCGGTGGGGCTCCGATCCTGTCATAGAGCGAGACGATGTCATTCCAGTTGACCTCCAGGCCCATCAACGTCCGCGCCGGTCCCCGCTGGTGTTCTTCGAGCAGCGCCTGGCGGCCCACGAAATCGGCGGGCTTGTCAAAGTCGACGAACCGGCCGAGATTGAGTTCGAGCGGCGACGACAGCGCCTCACTGTCGGTGCTCTCGTAGGCAGCGACCAGAGCGTCGGGTCCGGCTGTCATGTACTCGAGGCCGGGCATGAGGATTCCCGCTTCGACCCGGGCGATGTTCTGTGCGTTGTGCCCGCACGGAACGATGCCGTGAGGCTCGCCCGCGGCAATGATCGCGTCGTAGACCTCCAACGCGACTTCCTTAGGCACCCAGAACTCGAAGCCGGGCTGGCCGGTGAAGCCCACCCGCCAGACATAGACCTCGGCCCCGCCGGGAAGCTGTGCCCTGCGGCCCCGGGCGAAGCGAAGACTCTGCCAGTCCTCACCGGGGATCAATGCCTCCAGGACCTTTAGTGACTTAGGGCCTTGCATCGCCAGGACCCCGAACTTGGCGGAGATGTCCTCGATCTCGACGTCGAACCGGCCGCGGTGCTGCTCGAACCACAGCGTCATCGGGTTGCCGCTGTTGACATAGCTCCCGTCATCGAGCCGGAAGACCGGGTGTTCGTCGATCAGCTTCCCGTCGTGGTCACACCACGGGGTGTAGTAGAGCTGGTTCACCTCGATCTTGGAGACGTCCCTCGGCAACAGATAGTCCAGGAAGTCCGCTGCCCCGGGCCCCGAGAAGCAGTACTTCGTCATAGGCGACTTGTCCTCGACCATGACTCCGTCGTGGATCGCGCCCAACTCGACCTCGAGCCCGACGAACACCTCCGGCAAGTGGTACTGGTCCCACGCGACCCACCTCGCGGCATGGTTCAGCTGCGCCGTCCGCCGGTTGAACATCGTCCCGGTGAACACCGAAGGATCAAAGTCAGCCGGCATCGCGTTGCTCTCCTTCCTCGGCGGCGTCAAGAACTCATGTTGCTATTGGTGCTTCTACGTTAGGGCCCCCTCGTGTTGCAGCAGGAGCGTCTTGGTGTCCAGCCCGCCGCCGAACCCGACGAGCGAACCGTCGGATCCGATCACACGGTGGCACGGGAGCACGATCGGCACGGGGTTGCGGCCGTTGGCCTGCCCTATGGCGCGCACCGCCTTGGGTCGACCGATCAGCGCGGCCTGTTCGCCGTAGCTGCGGGTGGTCCCGTAGGGAATGTCGCCGAGGGCCCGCCAGGCGGCCACCTGGAAGTCTGTGCCGCGCAGATCGAGGGGCAGGTCGAAACTGCTGCGGTCACCGCCGAAGTACTCAGCGATCTGCTCGGCCGCTCGGGTGAGGACCGGGTGGTCTGAGCCGTCGAGCATGTCGGTGGGCAGCTTGACCGAGGTCTGCTCACCCCTCCAGCTCACGGCGCGCAGCCCCTGGTCGGTGGCCACGAGCCCGAGCGGCCCGATCGGGCTGTCGATGGTGACATGCCAGTGCGTGTCGTTGTTGTGGGGGCTCATGGATTGCCTCTCTTTCGGGTCGACACGTCGGTCGAGACTGCAGCAGCGTGCCAGAGGTGCTGCGCGGCCCAGGATCGATACGGCCGCCAAGACTCGGCCCGTGCCTGTAGTTCACGGGTGCTGCACGGCTGCCCGGTGAGGTGCTCGACGGCGCGTCGCAGCCCCAGATCGGAGGCCGGGAAGGCGTCGTCGTGGCCGAAGACCCTCATGGCGATGAGATGAGCGCTCCACGGACCGATTCCTTCGAATTCGCACAGCTGCGTCATGGTGTCGTCGAGGCTGCCGGTGGCCTCCAGTTCGAGTTCGCCGCACGACACCGCCCTTGCGATCCCGATGATCGTGTAGATCCTGGATTGTGTGAACCCGAGTCCCTCGAGGCCGCGGGCTCCTGCGTCGGCAAGCGCAGCCGCACTGGGGAACAGATGCGTCAAGCCGGTGCCCAGCGATGTCTGGTGCGGCGGTCGCGAAGCTCGGTGGCGTGCCGTTCCGGCGGCGGTCTCGTTGACGGCATTGAGGGGAGTGCCGAAACGCTGAGCGACGCGACCGCACAGCGTTGATGCCGCGGCCACCGAGACCTGTTGACCGGCCACGATCCTGATGACGGTCTCGAACCGGTCCCATGCTCTCGGCACACGCAACCCGGGTGCGGCCTGCATCAACGGTCCGATAACGGGGTCGTCGTTCAGCACAGCCGGGCGGTCCGGGTCCGCGTCTGTGCCCAGCAGGGCGCGGGCGCGGTGCACGTCGTCGATGATCGAGTCGTAGGTCGGCAGGTGCAGTCGCAGCCGCAGATGCTCGCCATCGGCTGCGTCGGCCACCTCGGCGATGCCGGGGTGACCGCACACGCTGATGGTGCGCGCGTAGATGCCGTTGACGGACTCCACGCCGGGGATCGCACGCGGAGCGTGGTGAGCCAGGAAGGTGGTGAAGTCAAAGGGCGCCATGTAGGGAACCGACAGCACGAGGCCGCCGTCGATGCCGGGCCGCTGGCCCCGTCGCCGCTTTGAGCGCAGTTGGCTGGGCGTGAACCTGAAGATGGAGGTCATGGCGCGGTGCAGCTGCCTCGGCCCGCCGAGTCCGGCGGCTCGAGCGATCGTGTCGAACGGCAGGTCCGTCTCGTCGATCAACCGGCGGGCGAAGTGGGCGCGCCGGGACCGTGCGATGGTGCTCGGTGTCGCGCCGATGTGCAACTCGAAGAGGCGTCGCAGGTGCCGGGCGCTGTAGCCCACGTGGGCGGCCAGTGCTTGCTCGTCGTGGTCGTCGAGATAGCCGTCGGTGATTCGCAGCAGCGCGGCCGCCACGGGTTCGGGAACGTCGAGGCCCGTTAGCGATCCGGCCCTGCGTTCGGGCCGGCACCGCAGGCATGGCCGGTAGCCGGCAGCTTCAGCCGCGACCGAGCTGGGATATCGAGCGGTGTTGTGTGCCAGCGGTGTCGCCGAGCACTCGGCCCGGCAGTAGATGCCGGTGGTGGCCACCGCCTCGACTTGCATAGGACCGAACTGCACGCTCGCAGTGTGCCCGCTCCACGGTCACCATGTCGGACAAGAAAGGACATCAACACCCGGTGCCGATGACATGTCCGGGAATGTCCGGCTCTGCCGATCAGCGCCCCCGCTCGTCGAGGAGGTTCAGCAGGCCACCCACATTTGATCCCCGCAGCAGCGCGACATGGGTCGGTATCACGCTCGGAGAGAATCCGCTTCGACGATCGCAGTGACGGTCTTTCGACCCAGTCCGGATGCCTCGGCGATCTGTCGCAGCGAAGCGCCGGCGCGATGGGCGGTGCGAATCATGTCGTCGCGGATCGCGATCTCCCTGTCAGCTCGCTCCGCACTCAGGCCGACCACGGCGAGTGCAGTGCTGACCTCATAGTCGAGCCCGGACCGGTACTTGTCCATTCTCGCGATCGCGGCGGACACTTCAGCTTCGGTGTAGCTCATCTCTCCTCCCTCAGACCGGTTGCCAACTTGTCGCGTATGCCCAGGAGCGTCGCGACTCGCGGCGACAAATCGCCGGCCGCCTCTGCGGCATTGAGATGGGCGACGACCATCCCCAGCAGCTCCAGTGCTTCGATCCGCTCCAACTCAACGCCAACCATTGGCCCATACTGTACCACTGGTGGTCCATATCGGACCACCAGCCGCTCAATCGCTAACGCCCCGCTTGTTGAGGAGATTCAGCAGCTTGGTGGTTGTGTTCCAGTTGCGGATGGTCATGTTCTGGTACTGCTTGGTGCCGGTGATCCGGCTCAGCCGGCTCTGCGACAGCCGCTCGCTGAGACGGGCGAAGTAGAGCACCCCGGTGCCGGGCCAGGCTTGGTCGACGCCTTCTCGCAGGTCGACGGCCTGCAGGGCCTGGCTGCTAGACAGCGGCGCCTTCAGGAAGATCACATCGGAGTGATAGGTGTCCGGCTTCGCGCCGAAGGAGTCCGGTGCCCGGTCGACGACGTTGCGGAGTTGCCGGTGTGAGCGCACTACCACGACGAGCGACAGCCCGAAGGCGCCCTCCAGCATCGTCTCGATGCGGCGCTCCAACGAGGCCCGCGGCCTGTCGGATTCGAAGAGCACGTTGCCGGACTGGATGTAGGTGCTGACCGCTTCGTACCCAGCGTCCTTGAAGGCGGCGCGCAGGTCGGCCATGCGCACGATGTTCTTGCCGCCCACATTGATCCCCCGCAGCAGCGCCACATAGTCAGCCCTCGCCACCGCCGGGACCGTAGCTCCCCGAGCGGACGCAACCACGCCCTGAGCGAGTTCAGCGCTGGTTCGTCGCCCCGGAATGGTGCTTCAAACTAGATTTGGACAAGGGCGTCGGAAGGGGACACACGATGTTGCAAATGGCACCGGAGGAGATGCGTGAGCTGGCGCACCATGTGACGGACATTCTGGTGGGGCGCGTCGAGGGTCTGAGGAGCGGTCGGGCTTGGGAGGGAGACTTCAAGGACGCTCTGGCCCAACGGCTGGACGAGGACCCGCCGGAGACCGGCCGGCCGGCGCTCGATGTGATCGACCGGGCAGTGCAGGACGTGCTGACCAACACTCTGCGACTCGATCATCCGCGATCGTTCGGTTTCGTGCCGACGTGCCCGACGTGGCCGGGTGTTCTGGCCGACTTCATGGTGTCGGGATTCAACGTGAACGTAGCGTCCTGGATCGTGGCGAGCGGCCCCAGCCAGCTCGAGGAAGTCGTCGTCGGCTGGTTCCAATCGTGGTTCGGGCTACCCGAGGGCGCGGGCGGGCTGATGACCAGCGGCGGGTCGGCGGCCGCGCTGCATGCGTTCGTGGCGGCACGCGAGGCGGCTGGCAATCCGGACCGTCCGGTGGCCTACATGAGCGATCAGAGCCACAGCGCGCAGATCCGGGCCGCCCGAATCGTGGGCATCGCGCCCGATCGGATTCGGGTGCTCCCGACCGACGCCGCGGGCCGGATCGATCCCGGCGCGGTCTCGGCTGCGATCATCGCGGACCGGTCCGAGGGATGCACTCCGACGGTCGTGTGCGCGAACGCGGGCACGGCGGCTGCTGGCGCCGTCGATCCGCTGCCGGAGCTGGCGGAGGTCTGCGCAGCCGAGGGGGTGTGGTTCCACATCGATGCGGCCTACGGCGGATTCGCCGTGCTGGCGCCGCGGGGCGCGGTGGCGCTCGAGGGCATCGAGCGGGCGGACTCGCTCAACATCGACCCGCACAAGTGGCTGTTCCAACCGTACGAGGCCGGCTGCATCCTCGTGCGCGACGCCGGCACCCTCGAACACGCCTTCTCGATCGGGCACGACGTGTTGCAGGATGCGGTCTGGGGTACCAGGCACGCCAATCCGGCGGACCGGGGCATCCAACTGAGCCGCAGCTTCCGTGCGTTGAAGGTCTGGATGTCGATCCAGGCTTTCGGGATGGCGGCGTTCCGCGCCGCCATCGACAACGGGCTCGACCTAGCGGAGCGGGCCGCGGAGTACGTGCGAGACAGCAGCACGCTGGAGCTGGTGTCAGCGTCGCTGAGCATCGTGTGCTTCCGCATCAACCCCGGCGACCTCAGCGAGGATGCCCTCACCGATGTCAACCGCGAGGCGCTGGCGCGGATCCTCTGGGGCGAGCGCGCCTTCCTGACGTCCACGATGGTCAACGGGCAATTCGTCCTGCGGCTGTGCATCATCAACCACAACTCGACCTGGGACGACGTGCGCGAGACGCTTCAAGCGGTCGAGCGGTACGCCGCGGAGGCCACCGGCTCTTCATCGACCACCGGTACTGACTGATCGCCGCCCCATGCGGCGCCCGCCCGGGGGCCGACGATCAGTAGGGCAGGCCCACGGCGTGGGTCAGGAACTCCATGTAGGGCGAGGCGGTGCGGCAGGCGTCGGCGAAGTAGTCGATGAACCCCGGCTGGGTGATCTCCTCCTCGTCGAAGACGCAGGTGGCCACGTGGTCCTTGCGTTTGAGGTCCTCGATGCGCGTGTGGTCGGGGTCGAACCCCTTGGGCGGGCGCTTCAGCGAGTCGCCCTCCAGGGCGAACTCCTCGGCGAAGTCGGGCTCTCCGACCGCCGCCTCCCAGCCGGCCTGATCGGTGACGATGCGCTCGCGGATCCGCCCCAGTGCGGCGGTGTCGGGCCGCCACAGGCCGACGCCGGCGAAGACCTCGCCGGGGGCCAGGTGCAGGTAGAAGCCCGGCGCGTGGACCGACTTGCCGGCCTGGTGGCGGAACTGGACCGCGGCCTGGGTCTTGTAGGGCGTCTTGTCCTTGGAGAAGCGCACGTCGCGGTAGATCCGGAACATGGAGCCGCCGTTGGCCCGGGCGTCGGCCACGAAGTGCTCGCTGATCGAGTGCAGGTAGGGCTCGAAGTCCTCGATGAACGCCAGCAGCGGGTCCTTGAGGTGCTGCTCGTAGCGCCCCTTGTTCGCACCGAACCACTCGCGGTTGTTGTTGGCCCGCAACTCGAGCAGGAACTCGAACAGCTCATGGCTGAAGTGTGACTGCATCACAGCGTTCTAGCCGAGGACGCCGGTAGTGCCTGGGATTATTGGAACGTGAACGTTCCAGACATGACGGTGAGGTTCTCGACTGATGCCTCGGCACGCGCCGTGTTCCTCCCGGTCTGGGCTCCGATCTGAAGCTCGCAACCCGGGTAGACGGGATTGGAGAAGCGCACCTGAGCGGCGGACAGGTCAGCTGGATGGGCGCCCACGGCCGCCGCGAGCATCCGGGCTGTGGTGCCCATCGTCGCCAGTCCGTGCAGGATGGGCCTTTCCAGTCCCATGGCGGCCGCGGCCGACGGATCGATGTGGACAGGATGCTTGTCGCCGGTCAGCCGGTAGAGGGTGGCGGCGTCGGGTCCGATATCCACCGTCCCGGTCCAGTTCGGGACGAGCGGCTCGGGCCGCTCGGACGGAGGTGGTGGTTCTCCGCCCCAGCCTCCGACGCCCGGCAGCAGGATCGTGTAGGCGGCCTCGAAGCTGGGAGCGGCCACGTCTATCTCCACGATCGTGAGCCTGCCCTTGTCGAAGGCGGACCGGATGCAGCCGTGGGTCTCGAACGGTTCAGGCTTCAGGGGCTCGTGTACCGTCAGGCTCTGGCCTACATGCAGCGACCTGGTGCGGTCGTAGGCACCGAGTTCGCCGGCTGCCTCCACCGCCCACAGGCCCAGGGCGCAGCCATAGGTGGGGAGTACTCGCAGGTCCTGCTCGTAGACCAGATCGAGTTGTGAGGCGGAGGCGCCCACCGCCAGCGCGTACAGGATGGCGTCGTCCGCTGAGAAGTCGACGACGCGCGTTCCAAGGTCGCGGCCGGCCAGTTCCTTCAGCTGCATTCGCTCTGATCCTTGCTGAACGCGGCGCGGCGGGCCTCCAGCGCGGCCCGGCGGGTCGGTGTGGCCAAAAGGGCCTCCCGCTCGGGCTGCCACACCGCAGGGTCGAACTCCTCGCCGCTGTCGAGCGACGCCAGCAGCGCCTTGGTCGCTGCGGTGGCACCGGAGTTGAAAGAAAGGACCCTCAGCAGGCTCCTGGCCGTCTCAGTGGTGGTCCCCGCGGGTACCACCATGGCTGTGCCGGGCGGCAACTCCCGACCCGATAGCTCCTGTTGGAGCACCATGAGGCGGCGTACGGTGGGCGAGCCGAGTCGGGAATGGAGTCGGGCCACCGATACCGGGTTGTACAGGATCCCCAGGCTGGTCGAGGGCAAGGCGAGACGGGCCTTGGTTGAGACCACCACGGCGTCGCAGGACCACGCCAGGTCAACCGCGGCGCCGTAGCAGGGGCCCTCGACTGCTGCGACCACCGGCAGCGGGCCCAGGGTTAGGCGCCGGCAGAGCCCCTCGAGTGCGTCGTCGAACTCGAGATCATCAATGGTGCCGTCCAACTCGGACAGATCCGCCCCGGCGCTGAAGCGTTCACGGCCGCCGGTGAGCAATACGCCTGCCGGGCTTGCGCCCGTGTCGCTGGTTGGGTCGCGGCCCTCGGCCGAGTCCAATGCCGCTTCCATTTGGCGGATCGTGCTGCGCCGGAGGGCGTTGGCTCGCTCCGGCCGGTTGATCTCGATCTGGGTGATCGAAGCATCGACACTCCGGATGATGTCGCTCACACCGGTGACCAGTGGTTCGGCAGACGGGTGAAGGGACGCACGTCCAGCTCGGTCTCGAGCTGTTCGGCGAGCGACAGCAGTTCGTTGTCGCTCCCGTACCGTCCCACGAGCTGCACCGCGGCCGGAAGACCGTCCACGAACCCGGCGGGCAGCACCACTGCGGGATGTCCGGAGACGTTGAAGGGCACCGCGAACGGGAAGGCGCCCCAGAGTCGGGCCACTCGCTCGCCGGCGATGATCTCCGGCCGGTGGCCCAACCTGAAGGCGGTGGTGGCGGTGGCGGGAGTGGCGATCACGTCATAGTCGCTGAAGTAGCTGTCCACCCGCTCCCGGTACCCGTCCAGATCGGAACGGGCCCGGGTGAGAACGGCGGGATCGAGTTGCTCGGCCGCCATCAGGGAGCGCCGGTGGTACCAGGTCAACTCATGCGGACCACCCAGCAGGTGGCCGCGGCGCTCGCCCTCCTCGGCCAGCACGAGCGGCCCGAATATCTCCTCCCATCCCGCGAGGTCCAGTTCTACGGGCGTCACATCGTGGCCGCAGGCCGCGAGCTGCTTCACCGCGGCTGCTGCGAGATCGCCCACGTCGGCGTCGATCGGGCGGCCCTCCGGCTTGGCGCACCAGGCGACGCGGCGCGGGGACAAGCTGGGCGGGGTGTCTGCGCTTCGGACGCTCTCGCCGGACAGCACCGACAGCAGGCAGTGGGCGTCGGCGACGCATCGGGCCAGCGGTCCCACCGAGATGAATGGGCTGAACGCACGGAACCCGCCGGCATCGTCGACGGCGCCATACGTGGGCTTGAGTCCCACAAGGCCGCAGAACGACGCTGGAATGCGGATCGAGCCGCCGCCGTCGGAGCCGAGCCCCACGGTGCATGTCCCCGAGGCGACCGCGGCCGCCGCGCCGCCGCTGGACCCGCCGGCGGTGCGGTCGGGGTCGAACGGGTTGGCGGTGTCGGGACCGAGGAGGTTGTCGGTGGTGGCCGACTGGCAGAACTCCGGGACGTTGGTCTTGCCTACGATCACAGCTCCAGCCCTGCGCAGGCGCCGCACGGCGCCAGAGTCGTGTCTGGCGACATTGTCGGCGTGGGCCAGCGAGCCGAGCGTGGTGACGTGGCCCTCGATGTGGAAGGCGTCCTTGATCGAGACGGGCACGCCGGTGAGGGGACCGGCGTACCCGTTGCGGTAGGCGGCCTCGGCCTCGGCGGCCTGGCGGAGGGCCAGTTCGGGTGTGGCGAGGACGAAGGCATGCAGAGCCGGGTCGACCTGGTCGATGCGTTTCAGAGCCAGCTCAGCGACTTCCACCGGGGACACCGAGCCGCGGCGATAGGAGTCGACCAGCCGCTGCACCGGCCACCACAGGGGACCGTCATCCACGGGCCGACACTCCCCCCGAGACCGTGAAGACCTCTCCGGTCACGTAGCTTGCCTCGTCTGAAGCCAGGAACGAGACCATGCCGGCGACGTCCTCGGGACGTCCGATGCGTTCCAGGACCGCCTTGCGGGACAGGTAGTCGTCGAAGAACTCCTCCGGGTAGATCCGCCGCAGGAAGTCGTTGTAGATCAGGCCGGGGGCTACCGCGTTGACGCGTACGCCATGGGCTCCGTTCTCCGCCGCGGCCACCCGGGTCAGGGCCAGCACGCCCGCCTTGGCGGCCGAGTAGGCCGCTCCGTGCTCGGTGGACATCTCCCAGGCCGCGATCGAGGAGATGTTGATGATCGAGCCGCCGCCGCTGTCGATCATGGCGGGTAGTGCGTGGCGCATGCACACGAACGTGCCGGTCAGATCGACGTCGAGGCAACGCTGCCACGTCTCCAGCGACATCTCGGCCACAGGCTCGATCCTGGACCAGCCCGCGTTGTTGACCAGGACATCGAGCCCGCCTTTGGCTGCCGCGACCTCCGACATCACGGCGCGGACCTGATCGTGGTCGGTGACGTCGAGGTGATGGGCGTTGATCTCACGTCCGACCTCGCCGGCTAGAGCGTCGGCGAACTCCTGGCAGCGGCGCTGGTGGGCATCGGTCACGACGACGTCCAGGCCGTCGTGGGCGAGCCGTCTCGCCACTGCTGCTCCGATGCCGGCGCCGGCGGCCGCGGTGACCAGCGCCACTGGCCTCTTTGTTGCCATCAGCCTGCTCCTTATGCCTCGACTGCGCCTATCACGGTGTCGGCCAGTTGTGCCAAGCGCTGCTCGCGCCCGCCCGACAGCAGCGCGAAGGTGATCCGGTCGATGTCTAGCTGCCAGAGCCGGCGGAGCCGGTCGACGCAGGTGTCGAGGTCGCCCGCGAGCGCGACCGACCGCACGAAGTCGTCGGAGACGGTGTGCTTGTGCTCGGCCTGCAGCGATAGGTGGTCGACGAGGCCGTACGCGCCCGCGGCCCGCGCAAACTCTCCACGGAACCTCTCCCACGCGGGCGGCATCCGTTTCCACGGGTGGAACGTGGCTGCCTGGCTGGTGGCCCAGGCTCTGACGTCGTCGACGGCGCTGGCGGTGTCGTCGCCCACCGACATCGTGACGAACAGGTCGACGGTCAACTCGCGGCGGTCGCGCCCGGCGGCCTCCAGCCCCTGATGGATGTAATCGAGTTGCCACGAGCAGAACTCGGGGTCGGCGGCGCCCATGAGCACCGCGCCGTCACAGGTCTCGCCGGCGAGCCGCAACATGGCGGGCTGCGAGACCGCCAGGTAGATGGGAATCTGGCGCTCGGCGGTGGCCAAGCGAACTTCGGTGCCGTAGAGGTCGCACGGCTCGCCGCTGAACAGTTGGCGGAACTCGTCGATCCCGGAGCGCAGATCGCGGATCCTGGACGGGGCGCCGCCCGCGCCGAGCACGGCCGACCAGCCCGCGCCGAGGCCGAGCACAGCGCGGCCGCCAGAGAGCTCGTCGAGGGCGGCGGTGGCATTGGCGGTCACGGTGGGGTGGCGGGTCACCAGGTTGGTGACACCCGCCCCGATCAGCACGTTCTCGGTGGACAGCGCGGCCAGGTTCATGGCGGCGTACACGTCCTTCATTCCGAGTTGGAAGTCGATGTACCACAGCGCCTCGAAACCGCGGTCGTCGACCGCGCGGGCCAGGTCGGCCGTGCGGCTCAGCGGTTCGCGGGGGCTGACCCCCAACGAGATGCCGTAGCGGTGTCTCATGCAGGACCCCTCTCGTGCAGGAGTTGGGCGAGCAGTTTGCCGTAGGCGTCGGGCTGGTCGACCGAGAGCAGGTGACCGGATCCGGCTACCTCGTGGTAGCGGCAGCCGTCGACGCCCTCGACGATGATGTCGGATGCCCGGCGGGGGCAGAAGAGGTCGCTGGACGCCCCGATGACATCCACCGGGACCCTGATCTGCGCCAAAAGGGGATTCAGCGGCTCGGTGCGGATACCTATCATCGCTCGGGCGGCGTTGATGTAGCCGCGGCCGTCACCGACGGCGTCTATCCGTCTCGCGGCCAGTGCGTCGATGTCAACCGCGGTGACGACCTGCTTGGCCGTGTCGTCGCGCAGGCCGGCGGCGAAGCCGTCCCAGTCACCGGTCTCGAGCTGCGCGATGCGAGAGGCGAAGAACTCGGCCGCCGCGGTGCCGACCACCGATGAGGTGGCCGCCACGATCAAGTGCCCGATCAGGGTTCGGGGATCGGTGGCGGCCTTGAGTCCGATGGCGCCGCCCAGCGAGTAGCCGACGACGGCGGCGGGACCGGTCATCGTGCCCAGGAACGCCGTCAGGTCGTCACTCAGCTGCGACAGGGTGCCGGCGCCCTCCCCGGGGGTCGTGTGTCCGTGCCCCCGCAGATCCAGCGTGTACACGGTGAACTCGCCGAGATGGGCCGCGACGGCCTCCCAGGAGCGGAGGTCCTCGGCCAGCCCATGAAGCAGCACGACCGGCGGCCCCGAGCCTCGCCGGCGGTAGTTCACCACGGTGTCGTTCAACTCGACGGTGGTCATCGGTCCGGGCCCCGATCCGAGCCTGAGCCGCCGAGGCCTGCCACCGCAGCAGTCGAGGCGGTGGCGTTGACCAGCTCGTCGCGGAGCTGTTGCTTGCGTACCTTGCCGGCGGCGGTTCGCGGGAAGTGGTCGACCTGCACCAGCCGTTCGGGCCAATGCCGCCGCGGCAGGTCCTGCGCCGCGCAGAACGTGACTACATCGTCGAGACTGAGAGGAGCTCGGGCCTGCACGACCGCGCAGATGCGCTCGCCGAGACGCTCGTCGGGCCACCCGATCACGGCCACGGCTACCACGTCGGGATGGGCGGCGATCGCGTTCTCGGTCTCGACGGGGGAGATGTTGACGCCGGCCCGGATGATCAGGTCCTTGAGCCGTCCGGTGATGGCCACGTATCCGTCGGAGTCGATGTGGGCGAGGTCGCCGGTGCGGAAGAATCCGTCGCCGATGATGTGCTCGGCGTATAGCTGGGGCTGGCCGTAGTAGCCGTTGAACACGCCGGGCCCGCGCATGGCGAGCTCGCCCTCGCCGCAGGTCTGCAACCGCATGCCTGTGCCGAGGGTTCGCAGCTCCAGGCCGGGCAGCCCCACCCCGACCGTGTTCTCGACCTGCCCGGGTGTCGAGCTGGCCACACAGGTGGTGAGGCCGCCCTCGGTCATGCCCCACAACGGTGTGACGAACGTATTGGGGAACTCTGTGCGGCAGCGCCGCAGGAGGACTGGCGGCACCTGGGCTCCACCGCACAGGAAGCTCCGCAACGGCGCCAGCTTGGGTTCGCGGCCATGCCACTCCGCATCGGCCAGATCGACCAGGAACGGCGTCGCCGCCGCGGTGAAAGCGGCGCGGTGGCGGGCCACGAGGTCGAGGGCGGCCGAGGCGTCCCACCGGTCTTGGAGAATGAGGGGCGCGCCCAGGAACAGCGAGAGGCGGGCACCGTGGATGGCGCCGACGCTGTGGCCGAGCGGTGACGGCATGAACACGGCTGTGCGATGGTTGAGACCGAATCGCTCTGCGAATTGCAGGTTGAGGGCGCCCAGCGAGTCCTCGGTGTGGCTGACCGCCTTCGGCGGACCGGTCGTGCTGGAGGTGAACATGAGGTGCGCGGTGGTGTCGGGCACCTCGACGGTCCGGTCCGGCGGAGCAGCCGGGCCGTGCACGGACAGCAGGGTTCCGTCCCTGGTGGCCACCGCGACCCCGGTGGCGGCCCCAGTGGCGGCCCGCTGGATCGCTTCGTCCGCTGAGGCCCGCCGGTTCCGGCCGGCGTAGACGACCAGGGCAGGGTCAATCAGGTGGAAGATGTGGTCCAGGTGAGCCTCAGGCATGGTGACCGGGGGCGTGGCCGGAACGCAGCCCGCCCTCAAGGCAGCCAGAAACATGACGACCCATGCGGTGCAGTTGGGCAACTGGATCACGACGACCCGCCTGTTGCCGCCGACGACCGAACGGATCTCCTCGGCGGACTCTCCGGCTGCCTGCCAGAGCTCGGAACGGGACAGGACGCTGTTGCCGCTGACCAGGGCGAGTTCGCCCGGCCCCTCGGCGACGTGCGCCTCGAAGCGGTCGATCAGCGGGCGGCCGGTCCACCATCCCGCGAGCCGGTAGCGCTCCGCCATGTCATCGACCACTGCTCTCCTCCGATCCAGACCGGCGCTCCCGTTGCAGCATTGCAGGCTCTCAGCAATCTTCAAAAGACCGACGTCGCTGTTGTGTTACTGAGGGATGGGCAGGCGGACGGACCGGTAGGATTGTCCGCTACGGGCTTCCGGGCCTTGGACGACCCGCACAGGGGCCAGCAACATGGGGACCAGTCACGTGCCTCACACCGTTCAGGTGCCTCCCGACGACGCAAGCGCCCATGGCCACTGAGCCGACCACCCCGAAGGGTCAACGAACACGACAGGCGATCCTCGCCGCAGCGTCGAAGGTCTTCACCAGGGACGGTTACGTCGATGCCCGCATGAGCGATGTCGCCGAGCAGGCCGGGCTCTCCCTGGGCGGTCTGTACCGGTACTTCGAGAACAAGGAAGACCTCTTCGCCAACGTGATCCGGGACCTTCACGAGGAGCTCTTCCGGCTGAGCCGGTCGTCGACGCCCATCGTCGAGGACCCTGAGGCTGCCCTGTACGAAGCCAATCTCGGGTACCTCCGGCACTATCACGCCAACAGCGGCGTGCTGCGTGCCTTTATCGAGGCGACGACGGTGGAGGAGCGCTTCACCACGATCTGGTGGACGATGCGCGAGCGCCACGTGGCCCGGTTCGTGCATGCGGTGGAGAACGACGATCGCGTCCGACTCGACGGGCTGGATCCCACCGCGGTGGCCCGGGCCATGGCCTCGCTGGTCGAGCAGACGGCCTACACGACGTTCGCCCATGCCGCTCTCAACACGGCGCCGGTGGACGTGGAGACGGTGGCTCGCATCGTGACCAGGGCCTGGTACCGCAGCTTCTACGGCCCCGACGGAGGCTGACGGCACGGGGCACGCCGGGCGCGCTCTGGGGTCCCGCATCAGTGCAGCGCTCGACCGGCGCCTCATATCTCTGAACCCAGATAGGCGGCCGCCAGCCTCTCGTCGGTCAGGAGTTCCCGGTTTGTGGCCTCGAGGGCCACCTCCCCGGACTCGAGCACGTAGGCCCGATCGCACACTTCTAGCGCCTCATGGGCTCGTTGCTCGACGACGATCATCGCGGTCGTCTCGCTCTTAAGGAGCCGGGCGATGCCCTCGAAGATGTCGTCTGCGGCCCGGGGAGCCAAGCCCATCGAGGGCTCGTCGAGCATGAGCAGGCGGGGGCAGGCCATCACTCCCCGCGCGACCGCCAGCATCTGCTGCTGGCCGCCCGACAGGGCGCCGCCGTCGCGGCCGAGCATGTCGGCCAGCGCAGGGAAGATATCGAGCACGAGCTCGCGGCGCTCGTCGTGGCGGTCCCGGGCAAACCTGCGGTGGCTGCCGAGGCGAAGGTTGTCGGCCACTGTCATGGAGGCGAAGATCATCCGCCCCTGGGGCACGTGCACGATCCCGGCCTCGACCCGCTTGTGCGGCGACTGCGGCAGCAGGTCCTGGCCGTCGAAGCGGATCGAGCCGGAGTCCGCTTCGACGGTGCCGCTGATCGTCTTCAGCAGGGTTGTCTTGCCCGCGCCGTTGGGTCCGAGGATGGCTACGTGCTCCTGTGGCCCGACCCGGAAGTTGATGGAGCGCAGCGCGGGGACTCCGTCGTAGCCAGCACTGAGGTCACTGATCTCGAGCATGTTCCATCCATCTCGATCCGAGGTAGGCCTCGATGACGCGGGGGTTCGACACGACGTCCTCGGGCGGGCCTTGGGCGATGACGAGGCCCTCGTCGAGCGCGACGACCGATTCGACGTACTGGATTAGCGACCGGACCGAGTGCTCGATCACCACGATCGCCGTGTGCGGCGCGACGAGCTCGTCGACGGTCTCGAAGAAGCGGGCCCTCTCGGCCTCGTTCAGCCCGGCGAGCGGCTCGTCGAGCAGTAGCAGGTCCGGGTCGCTCACCATGGCGCGGGCCAATTCGAGGCTCTTAATCTCAGCGGTGGTGAGGGCGCTCAACTCAGCGAGCGCCTTGCCGGCGAGACCGACTCGTTCGAGCATGGCCATCGAGGCGGCCACCGGATCCGGCATCGACGCGCCGATGGCGGCCACGACCACATTGTCGAGCGGAGACATGAGATGGAAGCCCTGGGGAACCTGGAACGTGCGTGACATTCCGAGTTCGTAGCGCCGCGGGGCGCGCATGTGATCCACCTGCACCCCCTTGAACAGGATCCGTCCGGCGTCGGCGCGCAGGTGGGCGGTCATGATGTTGAACAGCGTCGTCTTGCCCGCGCCGTTGGGGCCGATGATGCCGACCCGCCGGCCCGGATCGACGCTGAAGGACACGTCGGACAGAACGCGGTTGGCGCCGAAGCTCTTGGCCACGCCGTCCACCTCCAGCACTGGAGCGTCGCTCGGTTGCGGGAGCCTCGGCCGGAGGGGCCTTCGGGGCGTCCTCAAGAGTGGTGATGGCCGCGGTGGCGGTGCCACGAGGCGCCCAAGAAGGCTTGGACCCGTCTGTTCAAGCGATGGACGGGGCCATGTCGCCAGCCGGCGGCAGCCCTTCTCGATCGCGGGGAGGATGCCCCGGGGTATCAGCAGCGCGACGAGCACCAGCGCGGCGGCATAGACGAGTTCTTGAGCGCCGGGGACGGACTCGCCGATCGAGTCGTCCAGGAACATCGCCAGCGGGATCAGGAACGCCGCGCCGACGACCGGTCCCCAAGTCTGGCCGACCCCGCCGACGAAGGCCACCGACAGCATCACGATCACCACGGTGATGCCGAAGACCTCCTCGGCGACGGTCACCCGCAGCACGGCCTTGACCCACAGCACGGCCATAGCGGCCGACAGCGCGGCCGAGATCATGAACGCGGCCGACTTCCATGCGACCGTGCGGATGCCCACGGCCCGGGCCAGGACCTCGTTGTCGCGAATGGCCCGCAGGGCGAACCCGAAGGAGGTCACGTCGATCAACTCGCTGATCACTAGGGCGACCACCAGCATCCCCAGGCCGACCCACACATAGGTGTGGGAGTCGGAGAACTCCATGAACTTCCACTCGTTCTCGGGATGGAACGGGACCGTGAGCTCAGGGTCCCCGTAGTGGGAGACGAGCAGTTCCATGATCAGCGGGAACGAGATGGTGGCCAGGGTGAAGTAGAACCCCCTGAGCCGGAAAGTGGGCAGCCCGATCACGAGGGCCACCGCCGCGGCGACGCCCATGCCGATGACCATGCCCGTCCACGGCGAGGTTCCGCCGCCGCGCAGCAGGATGGTGAATCCGTACGCGCCGATGCCGACGAACGCGCTGTGGCCCAGCGAGATCTGTCCGGCCTTGGCCATCAGGTTCCAGGCCACACCGGCGAGCGCCCACACGACCGACAGCGTCAGCACCCGGACATAGAACCGCTGATCGAGCCAGCCGTTGAGGACCGCAACCACGGCGATGAGGACGACGAAGGGAACGACGCGCCGCATCAGATGGCCCTCTGGACCTTGCCGAACAGGCCGTTGGGTCTCACGTAGAGGATGAGCAGGAACAGGGCGAACACCCAGACGTTCTTCACGGCGGCCGAGGTCCACACCTGTGACACGGACTGGATGATCCCGATCAGGACGCCCCCCACGAAGGCGCCGCTGACGCTGCCGAGGCCGCCGAGCACGACCGCCGCGAACATCACCACCACGAACCGGAATCCCACGAACGGGGTAATGCTCTGGAAGGTCACCAGGGCCGATCCCCCCACCGCGGTGAGGGCCACGCCGACCCCGAAGGCGATGCGGTTGGTGCGATCGATGTCGATGCCCATGTAGGTGGCCGCCTCCCAATTCTCCGACGCGGCCCGGATGGCTCGCCCGGTGCGTGACCGGTTGAGGAACACGAACAGCAGCGCGGCGACCAGCACCGACAGCAGGAAGGCGTAGAGGCGCACCCGGCTGATGAAGATGTCGCCGATGAAGTCGCCCGCATTGGCGTACGACGGCGCCACCACCCGCGGCTCCGACGAGTACTTGATGAGGATCAGATTCTGGAAGATCAGCCCCAGCCCGATGGTGAGTATCACCTGGGCGTCGTGATTCTCGCGCCGGCCGATCACGAAGCGGATGAACAGCCAGTGCACTGCCATCCCCAACAGCAGGAACACCACGAACACGGCGGGCACGGCCAGGAACGGGTCCAAGCCGAATCCTCCCGCGAACAGTGCCCACGAGAGGTACATGGCGAGCATCATGAAGTCGGCCTGCGCGAAGTTCACCACCCGCATCACGCCGAAGATGAGCCCGAGGCCCGACGCCAGCAGCGCGTAGACGCCGCCGATGAGGATCCCCGGCACTAGGAATTGAAGGAACTCGACCATCACGCCAACCGGCCCCGCCCCCAGCTATCCGGGGACGGGGCCGGCCCCTAGGAGGAGAGTATTGAGAACCGGGGGGAGATGAACTCTGGTCAGCTCCACACGGGCTCGCACACTGCGAACTCCACCGGATAGACGGTGCACGGGATCAGCCTTCCGTCAACCTCCTGCCACTGCGCCAGCACGCCGAAGTGCTGGTCGACGCGGCCCGTCGAGCTGAAGCTGATCGCCGATGTCGGCATGAGGTCCACCGCGGGCCCGTCGGTCAGCTTGACGCTGTTGAAGGCCTCGGTGACCGCGTCCGGCGATGGGTCGCCGGACTGCTCCAGCGCGGCGGTGATGAGATGCACCACGAAGTAGCCGCCGATGTGGTCCTGGCGGGCGTAGGGCTGGTCGATTGCGGCCGCCAGCTCGTCGAAGGCGTCGGTTCCGGCAAGCGGGTTGGCGTACACGAACGTCGACAGCCCGGCCACCTCAGGGCCGAGGTCGGCCCACGCGGGCAGCAGTCCCTGCCCGCCGTTCTGGACCACGGGCGCGGTGACGCCCCGGGCGATCAGCTCGTTCTGGAGCCCGCTCACGTCGCTGAAGGCGAAGGCGATGTTGAAGATGACGTCCACATCGGCGTTGGCGATCTTGGTGGCTACGCCCGAGGGATCGTCGAGCCCTCCAGGCGCCCAGGTGTCGGTGACCGCGACCTCGATCCCGCGTTCGTTGAACTCGGCCAGCAGGGCCTGCTGCAGCGGCACGGCCGCAGCCGATGTGGAGCCCACGACCGCCACCGTCTCCATCGTGATCCCTGCCTGGTTGAGACCCGGCTGGATGGCGTCGAGGATGAGGCCCTTGATGGCCGACGCCGGCGGCGAGTAGGCGAACACGTGGTTGAAGCCCTCGCGGTCGGTGACGGAGTCGGCGAAGCTCTCGGTGACGAACGGGATCCCGGCCCGCTCGGACACCTCGGTGGCGGCCAGGCTGAACGACGACAGCCACGACCCGGCGATGGCCGACACGTCGGGCTCGTCGTCGAGGAGCCGCTCGACCGCAGTGGCCGCCTCCTCGGCAGAGCCTCCCGCGTCGTAGACAGCCAGCCGCAGCATGGCGCCGCACAACGACTCGACGCCACCGGCCGCGTTGATGTCCTCCACCGCCTTCGCCGCGCCCGCGACCTCGGCGTCGCCGACGAAGCTGAACGTCCCCGACATTGGCCAGACCGTGCCGATAACCACCTCGTCCACGCAGTTGCGATCATCGACGGGGACTGCCGCGGCGGCCTCCTCGGCTTTCGCCTCGGCCTCGGCCGCAGCTTGCTGAGCCTCTGCCAACTGCTCCTCGAGATCCTCGACAACCGCGGGGTCGACGCCCTCGGCCGAGTCAGCCTGCGCCATCGCCTCAGCCAGCGCAGCCTCGGCATCCGCGGCCTCGGCTGCGGCGGCCTCGGCCTCGGCGCGGGCCTCGGCCGCGTCGGCCTGCGCCTGCTCTAGCGCGGCAGAGTCGGCCGCGTCGGCCACGGCCGCGGTCGTGGGTGCGGGCTCTGTGACGGCGTCGTCAGACGAGTCGTCGCCGCATGCGGCCGCGATGAGGCTCAAGACCGCGAACAGTGCGGCCGGAAGGCGCCATCCGATCACTGTCCGTGCTCCGTTCGTGGGTCGGGTCGTCTGCATGGCTACTCCTTGACTGCAGGGATGGGTCGAACCTGCGGCATCGACACGAGCCCGACAATATGCAGCCCCTATTGGCCTGTCAAGAGAGTGACATCGCTTTTTTGAAAGTCAGGCAAGCCACAGGTGGATGCCCGTGTCCGCGGGCCTCCAGGAGTGCCGACCGATAGCTTCTCTTGGAACCCGCGCAACAATGCGCGCAACCCCCGCCCTCGTAGCTCAGTGGATAGAGCATCGGTCTCCTAAACCGTGTGCGCAGGTTCGATTCCTGCCGGGGGCACAGCCGCCGGGCCTATCGTGCGGGGATGATCAGCAGCGGCCAGAGACCCGGCTGAGCAGGCCCATGCCGACGATCGCGCGGGACCGGGACGTCGACCGGGCCGAACTGGACGACTTCATCCGTGCCCGGCCCCAGGGCGTCCTGATCACCAGGCGGGCCGACGGCTGGCCGCAGGCCTCGCTGGTGACCGTCGGGCTCGGCGACAACGGAGACCTGCTGGTCTCCACCTACCCGGAACGAGCCAAGACCCGCAACGCCCGCCGCGACCCGAGGGCGTCGGTGGTGGTGATGTCGGAGGGGTTCAACGGCGAATGGGTGCAATGCGACGGCACGACCACCGTGCTCGACGCGCCCGAATCGGTCGAGGGGCTGGTCGAGTACTACCGCAACATCCGGGGCCACCACGACGACTGGGACGAGTACCGGGCCACCATGGTCGCCCACGGCAAGTCGCTGATCCGCGTGGCCGTGGAGCGGTGGGGTCCCATCTCCCGCGGCGGCTTCCCGGCCCGGCTGTTCCCCCAAGAGCAGGACTGACCGAGGCCGCCAGTTGTTCTGGCCTCACCGGTGTGTGCGCATGTTCCGTTGACCCGGATTGCTTTGCGATCCACCGTCTACGGCAGCCTTCTGGCTCGACCCTTCAGCCAGGCCGCCAAGCAGATGAGACACAGGGTCCCGAGGACGGCCCACTCGGCCCGGCCTGCGATGCGGACCGCTTCGGGGACATCGTCGGGGTCGGGCCGAGGTCCGTTGCCTAGTAGCGGTCGGTTCTCGGTGACGGTCCCGTAGCGCAGCGGGCCTCCCAGTTCGCGGCCCAGGGCGGCGGCCATGGCTGCCTCAGCCACGCCTGCATTCGGGGACGGGTGGGCCTTGGCGTCGCGACGCACTGCGGAGAGGATCTCCCGGGCGCGGTCGGGGCGCAGCACAGCGACCAATCCGGCGAAGATCCGGGCGGGCACGTAGTTGGCCATGTCATCGAGGCGGGCCGCGGCCCAGCCGAAGTTGCCGTATCTCTCGTCGCGCCGTCCGACCATGGCGTCCATGGTGTTGATGGCCCGGTAGGCGACCGCTCCGGGCGCGCCTGCGACCGCAGCCCAGAACGCGGGGGCGATCACCGCATCGACACTGTTCTCGGCCACCGATTCGATCACGGCGGCTGCGATTTCCGAGGCGTCCAGCTCCGACGGGTCACGCCCAACCAGCGAAGGCAGCTCGGCCCGGGCCGCAGCCAGGTCACCCGCCGCGGTCAGCTCACCGACGCGGGACGCCACCCGGCGCAACTCCCGGCCCGCGGCCACTGCCCACGTGGCCACCGCGGTCGACCCAGCAGCAGAGCCCGCGGCCGCCCCCATGACCGCACCTGATAATGCGTAGACGGCGCCGTTCAGGCGGCGGTCGGCCCACAGCGCCTCCTCGATCCGCTCCATGGTGCGGCCGAAGCCGGCCACCGGATGGACATCCGCAGGCGGCTCGCCGACGAGCCGGTCCAGCACCAGCCCGGCCGCGGCCGCCAGACAACGCCGTCCCAGACGGTTCACGACATGGCGCCGGGTGCTGAGCCGATCATCGGCAGCGACACACTCAATCCCGCGGACCGGCCCCAGCCCACACCGCTCGATAGACCGCCTGGCCGAGCCGCGAGCCCCACTGCGAACGCGGACCGGCGAAGCGTTCTGGCGCACCCTCGGAAGGCCACACGACCGTCACCGCGTCGGTGGCCGTGCCGGTCCCGGGCACGCCCCGGTCGCCCAGAGCCTGAGCTTTGGCCTCGGTGGCGGTGATCACCGCGTTGACCGCGGCCCCCGGGTCGAGCGCCACCGGCATCTGCACAACCAGGTTGATCGTGCCCGGCACACCCGCCGTCTTCGTCGCCGCACCGGAGTCGGCCGCCCAGGTCGGATGGCTGATCCCCACCGTGGCGTCCACCGACACGCCGTCGCATTCGGCGCTCACCAGACCGCTCAAGTCAACCGCGGTGAACATCGCGACACCCGCGCCGTGCAGCTTGAGTTCGGCCGCGACCTCCCCGACGTGCTCGGCCAGGTCCGTGCGCCCGTAGTCCGAAGCCACGCCGATGTTGAGCACCCAGTCGATTTGGCTGAAGCCGCCGCCAACCGGTGCCGACGACAAGGCCGGCACAGGTACCGGCCAACGCCACACGAGCACGCCGCGATGTCCCGCCGCGGCAGGAACTCGATGGGCCTCGACGCGGTCGCTCAAGGGTTGGAGCCGTTGCTCAAGAGGCTCAGGGCCCGCTCCAGGCGGTCCAGACCAGCGCTGTCGGGCACGGCCACCCGCACATGGTCCGGCATTCCGAAGCTGGTGCAGTCACGGACGACCACGCCCTGCCGGGCGAGGCGCTCCCGCAGGCCCGGCGCTCGCACCAGCACCCAGGGCGCGTCTGCTGCACCTACCTGCCAACCCCCGCGGCGGAACAGATCAGCGAGCTCCACCCGGCTCGCCGCGATCGCCCGCGACCAGCCGGTCAGGTCGGCGTACGCCAGCAGTTCCGCTAGCACGGCCAGGCCCAGAGAACCCACCGCCCACTGGGGCTGATGACGGGCGAACCGCTCCACGTCGTCGGCGACCACATAGCCGAGCCGTAGCCCCGGGCAGGCGAACAGCTTGGTCAGTGACCCGACCACCACGCCGGGTCGCCCAGCCGACCACCGTCCAGTGGCCAGCGGATAGAAGGCCTCATCCCACACGTCGGCCACCTCGCCCACCCCGGCCAGCACCCCGCTCGGATTGTGGGGATCGCTGCGCCACAGCGGCCCGTCCATACCCCGGGGATGCAGGCCGAACTCCGGCTCGCGGACCTGCCCTCCGATCTCACGGGCCACCGCGGCCACGGCCGCCGCCCCGCCGTTGGTCAGCAGCAACCGCTTGGGCTCGACGCCGATGGCATCGGCCAGCATGCGGGCCGCATCCGACGGATCCGGGTAGCGCCGCAACGACTCCAGGTGGCGGGCCGCGACCATACCGACATCAGGTGCGAACGGGTTGAGGTTCTGAGACAGGTCGAGGATCGAACCGGGATCCACCCCCAGCGCCGCGGCCACCCGGGGACCGTCGCCGCCGTGCGGACCCGGAGGCGGGACCGAGCGCGGCCCGTCCCAGTCTCGTCGAGCCGGAACAGCAGGCCCCGCCCGGCCGGACAGCCACGTCGGTGCTGCATCCACGGGCGCCGATCGTACTGCCACCGAGCCGGCCACTCGGTAGGAACGATCCGGGCTGCTTCGGCGTATCTTGCGGAGGTGATCGTTCGACCCTCGTTGCCAGGCTGAGGCCGCGCGATGCCTGCTGTAGACCCCTTTGCCGAGACTCGGCTGGGGCCGGTCACGCTGCGTAACCGGATCATCAAGGCCGCCACCTTCGAGGGGGTGATGCCGGAGGCGCTGGTCACGCCTGAGCTGATCGAGTACCACCGGGCGGTGGCCGCCGGTGGCGCTGGCATGTCGACTGTCGCCTACCTGGCGGTGGCTCCCGAGGGGCGCACCCACGCCGAGTGCATCTGGCTGCGACCCGAAGCGGTGCCCGGCCTGCGGCAACTCACCGACGCCATCCACGCCGAGGGCGCGGCCGCCGGCGCGCAGATCGGGCACGCCGGGCCGGTGGCCAACTCCCGATCCAACAAGGCCGCATCGCTGGCCCCCAGCCGGCGGTTCAACCCGCTGGCCATACGGGTCATCCGCTCCGCTACCGACGCCGACATCGCCCGTATCACCAACGACTACGCCAGAGCCGCCCGCCTCGCCGCCGACGGCGGCTTCGACGCCATCGAGATACACCTCGGCCACAACTACCTGCTCAGCGCCTTCCTCAGCCCCAACCTCAACAAGCGCACCGACGCTTGGGGCGGCACCCTCGACAACCGGGCCCGCTTCCCCCGGCAGGCTGTGCAGGCGGTGCGGGCCGCGGTGGGCGACAAGCTGGCCGTCACCGCCAAGGTCAACATGAACGACGGCGTCCCCGGCGGCCTCAAGGACGACGAGAGCCTGGAGTTCGCCCGGATGCTCCAGGACGACGGCGCCCTCGACGCCCTCGAGCTCACCGGCGGCAGTTCCTTCGCCAACCCCATGTACCTGTTCCGGGGCGACGCCCCCCGCGAGGAGTTCGCGGCCACGCTGCCGCCCCATGTCCGGCTCGGCTTCAAGCTGGCCGGCGAGAAGCTCATGCCGGACTACCCCTTCGAGGAGGCCTACTTCCTGCCCAAGGCCAGGAAGTTCCTCGAAGCCCTCGACATGCCGCTGATCCTGCTCGGCGGCATCAACCGGCTCGACACGGTTCAGGCCGCCCTCGGCGAGGGGTTCGCCTTCGTGGCCATGGCCCGGGCCCTGCTGCGCCAGCCCGACCTGCCCAACCGCTGGCAGGCCGGCACCGCCACCGAGAGCAACTGCATCCACTGCAACCGCTGCATGCCCACCATCTACAGCGGCACCCGCTGCGCGCTCGACCACCCCGAGCCCCTATCCGTCGGCCGCCCCATCATCTGACCGCCCGGTGCCTGCCCGCCCCCACCGCCGGGGCCGCGGCTAGGGCTGCTGGGGGGTGAGCGGTAGCCTCGGTCTGTGCGCCTCTACGACACCGCGCGGCGGGCTGTGGTGCCCTTCGAGCCGGCCCGGCCGCCCGCGGAGGTGCGCATCTACGTGTGCGGCATCACCCCCTACGACAGCACCCACCTCGGCCACGCCAACACCTATCTGGCCTACGACCTGCTGATTCGCCGCCTGGAGGACCTCGGCCACTCCGTGCGGATGGTGCGCAACATCACCGACGTGGACGACTCGATCCTGCCCAAGGCCCGAGAGCTGGGCGTGGACTTCCTGGAGCTGGCCGCGGCCGAGACAGCCCGGTTCCACTGCGACATGGAGGACCTCAACACCCGGCCGGCTGCAGCCGAGCCCAAGGCCACCGAGTGGGTGGCCGAGATGGTCGACCTCATCGAGCAGCTCCGCGCCGCGGGCCACACCTACACCGCCGAGGGCACCACCTGGTTCGACGTCTCTACCTGGCCGAGCTTCGGGCGCCTAGGCGGCTACGACGACGACACCATGGTGGCGCTGGCCGCCGAGCGGGGCGGCACTCCCGACGATCCCCGCCAGCGCAACCCGCTCGACTTCGTGCTGTGGCAGCCGTCGCTGGCCGACGAGCCGGTGTGGGAGTCGCCAGCCGGGCCGGGGCGGCCCGGCTGGCACATCGAGTGCAGCGCCATGTCGGTAGGCCTGCTCGGCGCTCCCATCGACATCCACGGCGGCGGCAGCGACCTGATCTTCCCCCACCACGAATGCGAGCTGGCCCAGAGCGAGGCCGCCACCGGCGAGACGTTCGTGAGGCACTGGGTGCACTGCGGGATGGTCGGCTACGACGGCACCAAGATGTCGAAGTCGCTGGGCAACCTCGTGTTCGTGAGCGACCTTTGCAAGGACAGCGCCCCGGCCGCCGTGCGCCTCGCCCTCATGGGCCACCACTACCGCGACGACTGGGAATGGCATGACGGCGACATCGCCGAGAGCGAGGCCCTGCTCGACACGCTCAATGAGGCGGTGCGCCGGTCAGGCGCCCCGGGCGGCTCCGACCCGGCTCCCTACGCCCGCCGGTTGCGAGACGCGCTCGACGACGACCTCGACGCGCCCCGGGCCCGGGCCGTGCTGGCCGAGATGGCCGGTGCCGTCCTTGAAGGCCGTCTCGATGACTCCGCACCCGGCGTGCTGGCGGAGTTGTGCGAGCTGTGCGGGATAGCCCTGGACCCAGAAGCGTCGCCATTGCCCTCGGCGTCGTGATCGAGTTGTGCGACATCGTCGCCACTGAGGCGCGTCTCGCCGGAACCGCCGCCGGCTTGTCGGCATGACCGGTATTGAGCTGTACGACACCCTCACGGGGGAGATCCGACCGCTTGAGCCTCGCGAGCCGGGCAAGGTGGCGCTCTACGCCTGCGGCCCGACCGTCTACGACCATCCCCACCTCGGCCATGCCCGCTCGGCCCTCACCTACGACGTGCTGCGGCGCTACCTGGAGTGGCGGGGCCTCGACGTGCGCCATGTGGCCAACATCACCGACATCGACGACAACATCATCAACCGGGCCCGCGACGAGGGCCGCACCGAGAGCGACGTGGCCGTCGAGTGGGAGGCGGTGTACGTCGACGCCATGGCCAGGCTCGATGTGCTCGACCCCCACGACCGGCCCCGGGCCACCGAATGGGTAACCGAGATGGTCGATTTCGTCGGCCGGATCATGGACGCCGGCGCGGCCTACACCACCGGTACCGGCGTCTACCTGAGGGTGGGCAGCGTCCACGGGTACGGCGACCTCGTGCACCGCGGCCTCGACGATCTGCGGGCCTCGGCCGGGGCCAGGGTCGAGGTGGACGAGGACAAGGAGGATCCCCTCGACTTCGCGCTGTGGAAGGCGGCCAAGCCCGACGAGCCGTCGTGGCCGTCGCCGTGGGGGCCCGGCCGGCCCGGCTGGCACATCGAGTGCGTGGCCATGAGCCTCGGCATCCTCGGCGACGACTTCGACATCCATGGCGGCGGCAACGACCTGGTGTTCCCCCATCACACCAACGAGCGGGCCGAGGCGCTGGCGGTGGGCCGGCCCTTCGCCCGCCACTGGGTGCACAACGCCATGCTCAACATCGAGGGCACCAAGATGTCGAAGTCGCTGGGCAACTACCGCACAGTGGTCGAGATGCTCGACGAGCACCCCCTCAACGGTCGGGCCTTCCGCCTGCTGGTGCTCCAGACGCACTACCGCAAGGCCATGGAGGTCAACCCCGAGCTGATGGCCTCAGCCCGGTCGGCGGTGCAACGACTCGACGCCCTGGCCCGTCGCTCGTCAACTTCCGCCGCAGCTGGTGATGACTTGGACGAGACTGCCGTCAAGGCGTTCAACTCGGCCATGGACGACGACCTGGGCACGCCCCAGGGAGTGGCGGTGATGTTCGACACGCTGCACCGGGCCAACGCCGCGCTGGACCGGGGGGCCGAGGAAGCCCCGTCCCTTACCGCGACGGCGATCAGCCTCGCTGGTGCCCTGGGTCTCTCCGTCGATGAGGGCGATGGTGGAACGGATGCGGATTCGGCCGTCGAGGAGTTGGTGGCCCGGCGGCAGGCGGCCAGGGAGGCGAAGGACTGGGCCGCCGCGGACGCTTTACGAGACGAGCTCGCAGCGCTGGGCGTAGTGGTGGAGGACACCCCGGCCGGCCCGATTTGGCGCCGGCAGTGAGCGTGTGCGTCGACCACGGATGAAATTGGTGCGACTAGTGGGTATCCAGTGCCCATCTCGTCGCCAATTTCGTCTCGGGACGGGAGCCGAGGTGGCGACGTGAGCGTGCTGGGGAACCGGGTGCTGCGCACCGAAGACCCGAGGATGCTTACCGGAGGGGCCCGCTACGTGGCCGACCTGCGCTTCGACGGAGCAGCCCGCGTGTGCTTCGTTCGCTCGACCGTGGCCCGCGGACGTCTGGTCGGCGTGGACACGGCCAACGCCCGGGCCCAGCCCGGAGTGCTCGGCATGTTCACCGCGGCCGATCTCGACCTGCCCGACCTGACACCCATCCCGGTTGTCAACCAGCTGATGGGCCGACCGCTGTTGGCCCGCGACACCGTCCGCTTCGTGGGCGAGCCGATAGCGGTGGTGGTGGCCGACACCGTCGCAGCGGCGGCCGACGCGGCCGAGTTGGTAGTCGTGGACATAGAGTCCGAGCAACCGGTGGTGTCGCTGTCCGACGCAGCCGCAGCCGGCACGCTGGTCCACGACGCGGCGGGCACCAACCTTGCCTTCGAGCTGCCGGTTACGGACACAGCCAGCGCCGGGCTGGACTTCTCCGGATGCGAGGTCACCGTCGACGTCGCGTTGGTCAGTCAGCGTCTGGCAGCCGTTCCGATGGAGCCCCGCTCGGCCGCGGCCGAATGGTCCGCCGACGGCAGCCGCCTCACCTTCTACGCGTCCACCCAGGCCCCCCACCGGGTCCGGGACGCGCTAGCTCACGTCTGCGGGCTCGACCCGGACGCGGTCAGGGTGATAGTGCCCGATGTCGGTGGCGGCTTCGGCGCCAAAGGACAGCCCACACCCGAGGAGCTGCTGGTGGCTGTGCTGAGCCGGGCAGTGGGACGGCCCGTGGTCTGGACCGAGTCCCGGGCCGAGAACCTCATGTCGTCGGTGCACGGCCGTGCGCAGCGCCATCGGCTGCGGCTGGGCGGCACCCGGCGGGGCCGCATCACCCACTGTGAGCTCGATCTCGTCCAGGACGCCGGCGCCTACCCGATCATCGGCGCATTCATTCCCACCCTCAGCAGTGCAGTGTTCACCGGCTGCTACGACATCGCCGCCGCGTCGATCCGGGGCCGCAGCTACGTCACCAACACCGCGCCGGTCGCCGCCTACCGGGGCGCGGGCCGGCCCGACGTGGCGTTCTCGCTGGAGCGGGCCGTCGACCGGTTCGCGGCGCAGATCGGCATGGATCCCACCGACGTGCGCCGCCTGAACCTCGTAAGACGCGACCAGTTCCCGTTCGAGGCCCCCTCGGGAAGCACTTACGACAGCGGCGACTACGAGGCCGCGCTCGACAGAGCGCTGGGTGAGGCCCGATACGGCGCGCTCCGGGCCGAGCAGTCCCTCCGCCGGTCCGACCGCGACCCGGTACTGCTCGGGGTGGGCGTCGCCTCCTACGTGGAGAGTACGTCGATGGGCCCCAGCGAGCTGGGCGAGATCGAGCTCGCCGCCGACGGTTCGCTGGTGGTCCGAACCGGCGCCACCGCGTTCGGGCAGGGCCACGACACGTGCTGGGCGATGATCGCGTCCGAGGCGACCGGTGTGGCGATGGACCGCATCAGGGTGGTCTCCGGCGACACGGCCGAGATCTCCTCCAGCGGGCTGACGGCCGCGTCACGCTCGGCGCAGTTGGCCGGCTCGGCCGTGCTGACGGCCGCCCGGAAGCTGGTGGAACTGGCCCGTGGCCGGGCCGCAACCTTGTTGGAGGCGGCCGACGCCGACCTGGTTCTCGACACCGGATCGGGCGCGTTCCATGTGGTGGGCTCACCAAGGCCGCGGGTCTCGTGGGCCGAGATCGCATCCGACGTCGCCCGGGCGGGGGAGTCCCCGTTGGGGGCGGCTTCGGACTTGGTTCAGGATGGCAGCACCTACTCGTTCGGCTGCCATGTGGCCGCGGTGGAGGTCGACTCCCGCACGGGTGAGACGGTGGTGCGAAGCCTGACCGCCTGCGACGACGCCGGCACGTTGATCAACCCGCTGATCGCTGAGGGTCAGATCCATGGAGGCATGGCCCAGGGCGCTGCCCAGGTGCTGCTGGAGGACATGGTCTACGACACCGACGGCAACCCGCTGGCCACCAACCTCGTGGACTATCCGGCGGTATCGGCCCCGGATCTGCCCAGCTTCAACCTCGTGGGAATGCAGACGCCTACCCCGCTCAACCCGCTGGGCGCCAAGGGCATCGGGGAGTCCGGCACCACCGGCGCGGGTGCGGCCATCCACAACGCCATCCACGACGCCGTGGCCCACCTCGGCATAGACCACATATACATGCCGGCCACCCCCCAACGAATCTGGCGCGCCCTGCGCGATGCCCAGCCAGACGCCGGTGCCAGGGGCGGGAGGATGACCGCCGGCTAGCGGAGGGCGTGGATGTAGCCACCCTTGGTGCCGACCACGATCAGGCCGTCCCACAGCGCGGGGGTGGACTCGATGCACGCACCAAGCGAGATGCTCCACAACTCGGGCGGCTCCACGGTGGTGTCGCTCACGTCGAAGGCGTAGAGACCGCCGCCGCAGTCGCCCTGGATCCATACGTCGTCGACTATGACGGGGCTGGGCCAGGTGGGGCCGGGCAGCTTCTTGGTCCAGCGGATCACCCCGGTGGCGGTGTCCACCCCGTAGACGTGACCGGTGTGGGTGGGCACGATCAGCAGGTCTCGGTGCAGCCCCGGCGTGGCCCACACCCCCGATCCGTCCAGAGCGCCCCGCACGTCCACGCCCCACACCAGCGGATCGTCGGGCCGGCTCGGGTCGAGTTTGATGATCTGGCCCACCTCGTGGGAGCGGGCCGTGCCCCGCTGGTACTCGACGCCGGCGTAGATCATGCCCTCGGCGTCGATCACCAGCGAGGCGTCGGTGTCGTCGCCGGTCCAGAAGCGGAACACCCGCTCGGGCACCGCGGCCGGGTCGTCCCGCAGCCCGGAGATGTCCCAGCCCTGGACCAGGTCGCCCGAGTTGGCGAAGTACAGGGTGTCGCCGCTGATGGCCACCGAGTTCTCGATCGACAGCTCCCGGCCGACCGCGGCGAGCAGCTCGTCGTCCCAGCCGGGCGCATGGAACACCACCTGCGGGTCGGCGGTCACCAGCCCGTCGTCGCCGTAGCCCCGGTTGAGCTTCACGATATGGATCCGGGAGTTCTCGCCGCCGATGAACAGGTAGTCGTCGATCACCAGCCCGGCGCCGTCCCAGTCGTCGTTCCACATGATGGGAGCCAGGTCGTAGGCACCGAGCGACCAGAGCTCCCGGGGCGCCCCGCCGTCGAAGGCGATCACCCGGTAGCGGTTGTCCCGGCTGCCTATGTATGCCAGCGGGTAGCCGTCGGGGTCGATGGTCACCGACCCCTTGATGATGTCGCCGGTACCGAAGTCGGGCAGCAGGCGCTCGCCGGTGTCGGCGTCGAGAAAGTGGACGTTGCGGCTGAAAGCGCCGAACACCACCCAGGTGCGACCGTCGCGCTCGAAGATGGCCGGCTGGCCCGTCCACCCCATGCCGCACCACTCCCGGGGCTCGCCGCCTACCGACGACAGCGAGCACATCCGCTCGCCGCGGGGGAAGTGCCAGGCCTCCTGGGGAGCCGATGGCACCGGCCCCCTCCCGTAGTAGGTGCGGGTCGGGTTGCCCCTGAACGTGAGCAACCCCTCCACGGTTTCGCCCCAAGGCTGGCCGGAGGTCTCGGGGTCGACCCAGCCCTCGAAGGGCGGCACTGTCGTGGTCGTGGTTGTGGTGGTCGTCGTAGTGGTTGTGGTTGTGGTGGTCGTCGTGGTGGTGGAGGTGGCCGCGGCAGCCAGGGCGAGGTCGGTCTCGTCAGGCTCGGCCCGGTCCACCCGGGGCGCCCACAGCAAGAACGCTGCCAAGATCACCACGAAGGCGGCTGTGAAGGCCAGACCTAACTGGGCCGGCCTCGACAGGGTGCTCACGGCTACATCATGCCCAGTGCGCCGCAATTCCCTGCCGTTCGCCCGCCGTTCGGCGGCCGTATTATCGCAGGCGTGACCGGGGACGATCACCAGCCGCTCACCGTCGCCTTCGACGCCGACGACACGCTGTGGCACAACGAGGACCTGTTCTTGGACGTGCACATCGAGTACGAGGAGTTGCTGTCGCCGTGGGCCGACGCCGCCACCGTGGACGACAGGCTGCACGAGGTCCAGACGGCGAACCTCCCCCGCTTCGGCTACGGCGTGAAGTCGTTCACGCTGTCGATGATCGAGGCGGCCGTGCGCATCAGCGGGGGCGAGGTCGACGCCGACCGCATCACGACGATCATCGGCTATGGCAAGCGTCTACTCGACCGGCCGGTCGAGCTGATCGACGGTGTCGAGGAGGTGCTTGACGCTCTCGGGCACCATCGGCTGATGGTCATCACCAAGGGCGACGTCCACGACCAGCTGGCCAAGGTGGCCGCCAGCGGCCTGGCCGAGCGGTTCTGGCGGGTCGAGGTGGTGGCCGACAAGGACGCCTCCGTCTACAGCGAGCTGCTCGAGCGGCACGGGATCGATCCGTCCCGGTTCGTGATGGTCGGCAACTCGCTGCGCTCCGACGTGTTGCCGGTGCTGGAGCTGGGCGGTACGGCGGTGCACGTCCCGTACCCGATCACATGGCGGCATGAGAACGAGCACGACGGCCACGACGTCGACGTGACCACCCTGGAGGCCCTGCGGGAACTGCCGCAGCTGCTGATGAACTGGGCCCCGGGCGGCGAACTGGGTGCCGGCATGGCCGGGCCGGCCGGCACCGGGGGACGTTACGGCGTCCACCCGGCATGAGGAGGCTCACCCCGCACGAGATCGCCGGCTACGACCTCGTGTCAGCAGACCTGGCCCGCCGGGCTCGGGTGCAGAAGGTTCCGGTGCTGTCACCCGGAATGCACGGCATGACCCTGGGACGGCTCATCCTCGTGCTAAGCGACGACGACCGCTCCGGCCGGCGTGTGCTACTCGCTCACGAGCTGGTTCACGTCGAGCAGTACGCCGAGCTGGGCCCGGCCCGGTTCCTACGGCGATACGTGGGGGAGTACTTCGTCAACCTCTGGCGGCTGCGCAACCACCGGCGGGCCTACGAGGCCATCTCCCTCGAGGCCGAGGCCCGAGCCGCCGCCGCCCGCTGGCGGAGCGAACTTCCGGAGGTTGTGGGGGATAGTTCCCCTTAACCGCCGGAAGTTGGTGCAGGGTGCCTTCCAGTGGCGGCTCAGTACTCGTAGAAGCCCTGGCCGGTCTTGCGTCCCAGCCGGCCCGCGGCCACCATGCGGCGCAGCAGCGGCGGAGGTGCGTAGAAGCGCTCGGCGTACTCGGCGTACAGCGACTCGGCCGTGAACAGGCACACGTCGAGCCCGATCAGGTCGGCCAGCGTCAACGGCCCCATGGGATGCCCGGCCCCCAGCTTCATGGCGTCGTCGATGTCGCTGGCCGACGCGTGGCCCGACTCGTACATCTCGATGGCCTGGCAGATGTAGGGGACCAGCAGTTTGTTGACCACGAAGCCGGCCCGGTCCGGCGCGGGCACCACCCGCTTACCGAGGGTTTTGGTGGCGAAGGCGGTAGCCGCCTCGGTCACCTCCGGCGCGGTGAGCTGGGTGCTGATCACCTCGACCAGCTTCATCACCGTGGCCGGGTTGAAGAAGTGCATGCCCAGCACCTGCTCGGGGCGGGACGTGCCCATGGCCACGTCGATGATGGGTATCGACGATGTGTTGGTGGCCATGATCGCGGCGGGGTCGAGCACCCGGTCGAGCACGCCGAAGATCTCCAGCTTGAGCGGCAGTCTCTCGGGGACCGCCTCCAGCACCAGTTGACAGCCGGCCAGGTCGTCCAGGTCGGTGGTCCAGGCGATGGCCGCGGACGCGGCGTCGCGGGCGGCCTCGTCGAGCTTGCCCCGGGCGACGCCCCGGTCCATCGACTTCTCCACCCGGCCACGGCCGGCCTCCACCAACTCGGGCGTCGCCTCGCGGGCCACGACCTGTAGGCCGCTGCGGGCCGCGACCTCCACGACCCCGCTGCCCATGGTCCCGACGCCGATCACGCCGACTGTGCTGATCTCCATGTCTGCCTGCTCCCGTTCGAGCTCGTCCCCGGGGGACTGTTGACGCTACTCAGTCGGACTCGGTGATCGTCACCGAGTTGATGGTTACGTCGGTGAGCGGGCGGTCGTTGCGGTCGGTGTCGACGCGCTGCATGGCGTCCACCACATCGAGCCCCGAAACGACCTTGCCGAACAGCGAGTACTGCGGCGGCAGCCCGGCGCCGTTCGGGCCGCTGATGAGGAAGAACTGGCTGCCGTTGGTGTTGGGGCCGGCATTGGCCATCGCCAGCGAGCCGATCTCGTAGCGGCCCGGCTTGGGCAGCTCGTCGGCGAAGCGGTAACCGGGGCCGCCGCGGCCGGTGCCGGTGGGATCGCCGCCCTGGCAGACGAAGCCGTTGATGATCCGGTGGAAGATCACGCCGTCGTAGTAGTGGTACCGGGAAAGCACCACGAAGTTGTTTACGGTGAGTGGAGCGGTCGCTGCGTCGAGGGCGATGGTGATCGTCCCCATAGAGGTGTCCATCGTCGCGGTGTACCGCTTGGTGGCGTCGATGCACATCGGCGGCGGCTCGGAGAACTCGCGGCGGACCGGGCTCGATCCGTCCTCGGCGGGGCAGGGTGTGACGGCCACGGTTGACTCCTCGTGCTCGTGCCAGCAAAGACCGAGCGACCCTACCGGGGCTGTCTGCAAACCCTTGTCGAGGCCGGGAAACCCTTGACGGGGCTGGGGATCATCCACCCGCGCGCGACTGCACTCTATGGTGACGCGCATGCGTCAGATGGTCGCATTCCCGGCGCGTGCCCTGGACCGTGCCGTGTCAGCCGCGGTGACTCGCCTGCTGCACGGCCGACCCCGCCCGGCCGAGCTCCCGCCGGAGCCGCCGATGCCGGCCGCCGAAGCGCCCTACTCGCTGCGTTGCGAGAACTGCGACGTCATGTGGCGGGGGTCGACGTCGGTGCCGTGCTGGTGCTGCGGCGCGCCCGGCGCGATCAGGGGCGAGGTACGCATCCTCGCCGACTGAGCGCCAGACCGGGTCCGCCAGACCGGGTCCGATAGGGTCGGCCCATGACATTGCACTGGTCCGACACCGGGGTCGAGGTCCACAAGGTGGTGGTCGGCCCGGTGGAGAACAACGTCTTCGTGATCCGCTGCACGTCCACCGGCGAGGCTGTGCTGATCGACGCGGCCAACGAGCATGAGCGGCTCCTGGAGCTGTGCCGCACCCTCGGTGTTCGCACTGTGCTGGAGACCCACGGGCACTGGGACCACATCCAGGCCATCCCGGCTGTGCGTGACGCCGGCTACGAGGTGGGGGTGACCGAGCAGGACGCGGCCATGCTGCCCAGCTACGACTACCTGCTGGAGGACGACACCGTCGTGGAGATCGGCCGGCTGCGCCTGCGCACCCTGCACACGCCGGGCCACACTCCGGGCTCGATGTCGTTCCATGTGGAGGGGACGCCGCTGCTGTTCACCGGCGACACCCTCTTCCCCGGCGGTCCGGGCGCCACCCAGTACGAGGGCGGCGACTTCGAGACCATCATCCGCTCCATCGAGGATCGGATCTTCTCCCGATTCGACGGATCCACCGTCGTGCTGCCCGGCCACGGCCTCGACACCACCATCGGCACCGAGACCCCGCATCTGGACGAGTGGATCGCCCGGGGCTGGTGAATTCGCAGCAGCCCGTTGCGGGGGCACGCCGGTAGCGTGACGCGCCGAGGTTGACAGTTCTCAGACCAGGAGGCTCGATGAGCAGGCTTCTCGAAGGCAAGGTGGCGCTGGTGACCGGTGCAGGGCGGGGGATCGGGCGCGAGCACGCCCTGATGCTCGCCGAGCACGGGGCCAAGGTTGTGGTCAACGACCTGGGCGGCGACGAGTTCGGCGGAGGCGCCGATCTCACGCCAGCGGCCGAGGTCGTGGAGGCAATCAAGGCCGCCGGGGGCGAGGCCGTCGTCAACGGTGGCAGCGTGGCCAGCCTCGACGACGCCGGGGCCATGGTGCAGCAGGCCATCGACACCTTCGGCGACATCAACATCGTGGTCAACAACGCTGGCATCCTGCGCGACCGGATGGTGTTCTCGATGACCGAGGACGACTGGGACACGGTGATGGCCGTGCATCTGAAGGGCACCTTCGGCCCGTCGCACCACGCGGCGACCTACTGGCGCAACAAGGCCAAAGCCGGCGAGGAGACCTACGGGCGGATCATCAACACGTCGTCACCGTCGGGCATCTACGGCAACGTCGGGCAGACCAACTACGGCGCGGCCAAAGCGGGCATCGCCGCGTTCACCGTGATCGCCGCCCAGGAGTTGGTCCGCTACGGGGTGACCGTCAACTGCCTTGCCCCGACGGCCTGGTCGCGCCTCACCGCCCCGCTGATGGGCGGCGACGAGGCGAGCGAGGAGTTCAAGGACAGCATCGACCCTCGTTGGATCGCGGTGATCACGGCATGGCTGGCCAGCCCCGAGGCGGCCAACGTGACCGGCCGCGTCTTCGACGTTCGGGGCCAGAACCTCGGCATCGCCGAGGGGTGGCACCTCGGTCCGGTGGAGGTCCAGCCGGACAACCCGGCCGAGCTGGGCCCGGTGGTGGCGAAGCTGATGGCCGCGGCCCGCCTCAACGCCGACATGTACGGCCAGGATCACGAGGGGCTGGGCTTCCCCAGCAAGTCCATCTAGTCCCGGACTGCCGGGAGCCGGATGGTCATCTCGGTGAACTCGCCGGGTTCGGACTCGGCCGTGATCGAGCCGCCGTACTGGCGGACCACATCGTTGCAGAAGCTGAGACCTAGGCCCACGCCCGTTCCCGACGGCTTCGTCGTGTAGAACGGGTTGAAGATCTTGTCCATGGCATCGTCGGGTATGCCGGTGCCGTTGTCACGGATGCGGACGACCATCTCTCCGCCGGTTCTCTCCGTGCTCAGCCGGAGAGTCGGTGTGTATCGGACGGAGGCCTCCTCGGCCATGCGCCGCTTCTCGTCCACCGCGGAACAGGCGTTGCCGACCAGGTTGAAGAACACCCTTCCCATGTCCTCCGGCACAACCTCCAGCTCTCCGAGGTCGGGATCGCAGTCGCTGGTGATCGCTATCTCGAAGCTCTCGTCGAGCGCCTGGGCGCTGTGGTACGCGATCTTGGCCCTGTCGTTGAGCAGGTCGTTGATGTCGACCGGCTGGGGTTTGCCGCCTCCCCGCCCGATCATCGCCATGTCCCGCACGATCCGGTCGGCGCGCTCGCCGTGAGCCCGCATCCGCGACATGTTCTCGGCCAGTTCATCGGTGATGCCGACGACCAGACCGCGCCCGTCGTCGTCCAGATCCTCCGCATGCCGGCTGAGCGCGTCTCGTAGTTCCGCGATCAGCTCCTCGGAGGACTCGGAGAAGTTCTTCATGAAGTTCAACGGGTTCTGGATCTCGTGGGCCACCCCCGCGGTCAGCTCTCCCAGCTCGACCAGCTTCTGGCGCAGGATGATCTGATCCTGCGTCTGCCGCAGCTCGGCCAACACCCCCTCCAGCTCCTCGTTCTTCTTCTGCAGGTCCTCGGAGAGCTTGCGCACGAGATCCAGCTGCAGAGCCTCGATCGATCGCTGCCGGAGCCGCTCCAGAGCAGCTGCCGCCTCGTTGACCTCGTCGTTGCCGGAGAGGCTCACCTTGTAGTCCAGGTTCCCCTCGCCCATCTGGCGGATCCAGATCTCCACTGCGACGACGCGAAGCCCGGTGTGCACATGGCGATAGGTAGCGAAGGCAACTAGGGCGAGGCAGGCCGACGCGGCAACGATCAGCGTCCTGTCACCGAGCGAGATCGCCTGCACCAGGAGAAGGACGCTCACAACGAGACCCAACGTGAGAGCGAGCATCAACTGGACGGACTTGCGCCGCAGGCTGAGCGGTGCGATGGGGTTCTCCGGCTTGCCGGCGGGCGACTCAGATGCCATGTTCGGTTGTTCCTCCAGCTTGCTGGTCGAGGCCAGAGCGGCGCGGCAGCCGATCCGGCTGACTCTACAAACCGGCTGTTGACCGGACGACCCGAGAACTGGTTGCGGCGCTCGCTTTGACCACCAACTTTGACCACCAAATGTCTGAGGTTTACGCTCGCGGCGTGAAGCCTCTCGAGGACATCCGCATCGTGGCCGTGGAGCAGTACGGGGCCGGACCCTTCGCCACCATGCACCTGGCCGATCTGGGTGCCGAGGTGATCAAGATCGAGGACCCCGGCGCCGGCGGCGATGTGGCCCGCTACCTGCCCCCCTTCCAGCACGGCGACTCGAGCCTCTTCTTCCAGACCTACAACCGCAACAAGCGCAGCGTCGCACTCGACATCCGCACCGCCGCCGGCCGTGCCGTGTTTGACGACCTGGTGGCCCGCTCCGACGCGGTCTTCTCGAACCTGCGCGGCGACCTTCCGGCCGCTCTCGGCCTCTGCTACGACGATCTCAAGGACATCAACCCCCGGATCGTGTGCTGCTCGCTCAGCGGCTTCGGAATGACCGGTCCCCGGGCCCGCCAGGGCGGCTACGACTACATCCTGCAGGGTCTCTGCGGCTGGATGGCTCTCACCGGGGACCCGGACGGCCCGCCTACGAAGTCCGGCCTGTCGATGGTGGATTTCTCGGGAGGCTTCGTGGCCGCGATCGCGCTGCTCACCGGGATCCACGCAGCCCGGCGCGACGGCACCGGCATGGACTGCGACCTGAGCCTCCACGACACCGCCACCAGCCTGCTCGGCTATCTCGGCACCTGGCACCTCACCGGCGGGTTCGAGCCCGAGCGGGTGGCCGAGTCGGGGCACCCGTCGCTCGTCCCGTTCCAGATCTTCGAGGCCGCCGACGGCTGGCTGGTGATCGGCTGCGCCAAGGAGAAGTTCTGGCGGAGGCTTACCGAGGTCCTCGGCAGGCCCGAACTGGCCGACGATGACCGCTTCGTCGACTTCGCGGCCCGCTACGCCAACAAGGACGAGCTGCTGGAGATCCTCCGAGAGGTGTTTCGCACCCGGCCGGCCTCGGAGTGGCTGGAGATGCTGGAGGCGGCCGGCGTGCCGTCGGGACCCATCCAGGACGTGCCCGCGGCGCTGAGCGATCCTCACACGCTGGCCCGGGGGGTGCTGGCCGAGACCGAGCACCCGCATCACGGCACCATCCGCCAGCCGGTCACCCCGGTGCGGGTGGGGGAGCATCCGACCGCCGACTCGCTCTCGCCCGGGCCGGCGCTGGGGGCCGACGCACCGTACGTCCTCAAGGAACTGCTGGACTACGACGACGACCGCATCGACCAGCTCCGGGCCGGCGGCGCCTTCGGATGAACGCGGTTTCGGCCCCGCTCCAGCGTTTGACCCCCAAAGTGTCCGACGTTTAGGCTCCGGAGCGGGTATCGAGCCCCTCTGCGGGCCGGAAACGACACCTGGGAGCGCTCATGGCCTCATCCGTCCCCAAGACCCCGCCCCTGCCGCAGGTTTGGGCCGACCGCATCGCCGACACCCAGGCCGAGCTCGCCTCGGGCGGGTTCACGCTGGAGGGCATGCCCGGCTACGTCCCCGGCCGGCCCCCGAGCGTGGACACCTGGCACCACATGGACTACCTCGACATCTACCCGAAGATCTACGGCCGCGAGTGCGGGGCCAACGGCATCGGGCGGCTGCGAGAGGTGGCGCTGATCAACATCACCGAGTCGGAGCGCTTCCCCCTCTACGACGACGACCCCGAGTACTTCCCGACCATGGGGCTCAGCCACGACGACCTGGACATCGGCCGGATGCGTGATCAGAGTCTCGAGTACCAGGACAAGATGGAGCAGGCCGGCGTCGTCGTGCACCGGATCGACTTCCCCCAGCCCGCAGTGGGCGCGTTCGGCCCGATGCGGGGCACCTGGGCCGCCAACGAGCTGCTGGTCGTGCGGGGAGGCTCGATCGTCGAGAAGGTGGCGATCAGCCCGTTCGGCACCGGCCGGGCCGAGTACTTGGCGCTGTGGGCCTTCGCTTGCTTGGGGATTCCGGTGGTGGCCACCATCACCGGAACCGGTGTCTGCGAGGCCGGACCGTGCCACTGGCTGGCCGAGGATGTGTTCGTGGCCGGTCGGGGCCTGGCCTACAACTCGTCGGGCCTCGAACAGCTCGTCGAGGCGGTGGCCCGATCATCGGGCATGGACGCCTCCGACATGACCACGCTGGCCATCAACTTCCCCGGCAACATCTACTTCAACCCCCGCACCGGCCAGTCCCACCATCCCGACATGTCGGTGTGCGCCCTCGATGTCGACAAGGTGATCTGCTACCCGCCCAGCCTCGACTTCCGTACCTACGAGTGGCTGCGCAAGCGGGGCTACAAGATGGTGACGGTCGACATCGAGGAGCAGCGGCTGTTCGCGCCGGCCAACGTGATGCTGATCGAGCCCGGCCTGGTGGTGATGCACTCCGAGGCGCCCAACGCCGTCGCGGCGGTGCGCAAGGCCGGCGTGGAGGTCATCGAGACGCCGTACTCGGAGTTCCTGCGCATCGGCGGCGGCCTGCACTGCTCGACGCTGCGGCTGTTGCGGGACAAGGGCCCGTACTCCGGGGACCGGCCGTCATGACCCGGGCTGGGACACCGTTAGGCACGACGCTGGTGAGGCCATGACCATGAAGTTCGCCGTGTTCAGCCACGTAGCGGAGAAGGAGACGGCCAGCCCCAAGCAGCGCCTCGACGAGTTCGCGGCCGAGGTCCGGCTCTGCGACGAGCTCGGCTACGACTACTTCTTCACCACCGAGCACCATTTCACCGGACGGTTCTCGATGGCGCCGTCGCAGCCGGTCTCGCTGACGGTGGTCGCCCAGAACTCCGAGCGTATGCGCTTCGGCCCCATGGTGATCCTGCTGCCCATCAGCCAGCCGCTGCGGGTGATCGAGGAGATGATCATCCTCGACCACATGTCGGGCGGGCGCCTCGAGATCGGGCTGGGCCGCGGCATCACCCCCCACGAGCACATCGCCTACGGCATCAACACCCACAGCGACGTAGCCCGGTTCAACGAGGGCCTCGAGATCGTGCTCAAGGGGCTCAACGCCGACGGTCCGTTCTCGTTCATGGGCGACTTCTGGCAGTACATCGATGTCGATCTGCCCTGGCGGCCGCTGCAGCAGCCCCACCCGCCGATCTGGGTGCCCACCAACACCCCGCAGAAGGGCTACGAGTACGGGCAGCTGGGCTACGGCATCGGCGGATTCGGGGTAGTTGGCATGGACCTCTACGAGGTGGTGTTCCGCGAGTACCACCGAGGCTGCGACGAGGCCGGCATCCCCCACGACCGGCGTCCCATCACCTACCTGGCGTCGACCCTGGTGGCTGAGACCGACTCCGAGGCCGAGGAGCTCATGTACGACCACTTCCTGCGCCAGCTGGCGCTGTTCGAGGACGAGCGGCGGCGCTCGCGACGGGCCGGCGACTCCGCGGTCGTGCAGGCCACCACCGCTTCGCTGGGCCGGCTGGCCGCCATCCGGGCCGACATGGAGGGCTCCGCCGAGGGCCTCAAGTTCTTCCACGGCAGCCCCGACACCGTGGCGGCCAAGATCAGGCACCTGCAGGAGCGTCTCGGCGTGAACGTGTTCCTCGGTGAGTTCTCCTTCGGCGAGCTCACATGGGAGCAGGTCCGCCGGTCCCACGAGCTGTTCATGGGCGAGGTCGTGCCCCAGGTCGTGGGGTCTCAGGTCGCGGCCGCGGGATGAGCCTCCTCGAGGGCCGAAGCGCCGTGGTCACCGGCGCGGGCGACATCGGCCGCGTCGTGGCGCAGAGACTGCACGACCACGGTGCCAGTGTCGAGGTCTGGGACGCCTCCGCTGCCGCCCTGTCCCGTGTCGAGGCCGATGGCATCGACGTACGGGAAGTGGACGTCACCGACCGGGATGCGGTGACGGCTGCCGCGGAGGACGCGGCCGCGGCGGGGCCGGTGAACGTGCTGGCCAACACGGCCGCGGTGGCCCGCTTCGGCTCGGTCGCCGATCTCGATCCCGACCAGTGGCAGGAGACGCTCGACGTCAACCTCACCGGCGTCTACCTGTGCTGCCGGGCCTTCGTCGGGCCGATGGCCGCCACCGGTGGGGGCAGCATCGTCAACATCTCCTCGATCGGCGGCCTCAAGGGGGAGCCGGAGTTCGCCAGCTACTGCGCCTCGAAGTTCGGCGTGATCGGGCTCACCCAGTCGCTGGCCCGGGAGGTCGGCTCGTCCAACATCAGGGTGAACGCGGTGTGCCCTGGCGCGGTCACCTCCCAGATGAACACCGACACCATGGCCCGCGACGCCCGCCGGTACGGGATCACCCTCGAGGACGTCGAGCAGCGGATCTTGAGCCGCACCGCCCTGGGCCGCCTCGTGCAGCCGGGCGACGTCGCCGACGCGGTGGTGTTCCTGGCGTCGGACCTGTCGTCGTGCATAACCGCTGAGTCGCTCGCCGTCACCGGCGGGATCTTCTAACCAGAAAGATCGAAGAAGGGGAGTTGCTATGACAATCGACGTAGTCGGGTCGGACGTTCCGACCATGCCACCCATGGCGCCCGTCTATGCGGAGCGGATCGCCGAGACCCAGCGCCGGCTGCGGGACGGCGAGTTCACCCTGGAGCAGATGCCGGGGTACATCAAGGGCCAGCGACCCACCACCGACGTGTGGCACAACATCGACCACCTGGAGATCTACCCGAAGGTGTGGGGCCGCGAGTGCGGCAAGAACGGCATCGGCAAGCTGCGCGAGGTGGTGCTCACCGAGATCACCGAGTCCGAGAAGTTCGCCTACCAGGACCTCGACCCGGCCTACTTCCCGCAGATGGCCGACGCCTACTCGAGCATCGACATCCCGAAGATGATCGACCAGAGCCTGGCCTATGAGGCCGCGCTGGAGGCCAACGGAGTGATCGTGCACCGGGTGGCGTTCCCGCAGCCCCCGGTAAGCGCGTTCGGCCCGGCCAAGAGCACCTGGGCCGCGGCTGAGCTGTTCGTGCTGCGGGGCGGCTCGGTGCTCCCCAAGCGCGGGGTCCAGCCTCTGGCCTACGGCCGGGCCGAGTACCTGGCGCTGTGGGCGTGGACCCGGCTGGGCGTTCCCGTGCTGTGCGCGGTCGCCGGCACCGGCATCTTCGAGATCGGGCCGTGCCACTTCCTGGCCGAGGACGTGTTCGTCTCCGGCAACGGCATGGCCTTCAACGACGAGGGCCTCGAGCAGATGAAGCCGGTGATCGCCCGCTCGGCCGGCCTCGACGTCGATGACATGACCTTCCTGCACATCGAGTTCCCCGGCTCGAAGTACTACGACGCGCCCAGCGGCGTGGGCCACCACCCCGACCTGTACATCGCTCCGCTGGACCTGCGCAAGGTGATCACCTACTCGCCGGGACTCGACTTCACGACGCTGGAGTGGCTGCGCAAGCGGGGCTACACCATCGTCGAGGTCGATCACTCCGAGCAGGCCCAGTTCGCGCCGGCCAACATCCTGCCGCTGGAGCCCGGGCTGGTGGTGATGCACGCCGAGGCCACCGAGAGCATCGCCAAGGTGCGAGCCGCGGGCGTCGAGGTCGTCGAGGTCCCGTACTCGGAGTTCATGAAGGAGGGCGGCGGCCTGCACTGCTCCACCGGCCAGGTCTGGCGGGAGAAGGGCCCCTACTCGACCGACTGAGCGAATCGCGTTATCCGGGAGGAATCGTGCCGAAGGAAGTCATCAACCCCGAGGGTCTGTGGGACTCCAGCAACCGCAGCTACAGCCATGTGGTGAAGGTCACCAACCCGCAGAGCCTGATCTTCGTGGCCGGCATGGCCGCGGTCGGGCCCGACCTCAAGATCGTGTCCGACGACATCCGCGAGCAGACCCGGGTGTGCTTCCAGATCATCGAGAAGGAACTGGAGGCGGCCGGCGCGACGCTCGACGACATCTGCGACATGACCGTGTACCTGCTCGACATCGACAACCACAAGTGGCCGGTGCGAGAGGTGCGCAGCGAGTTCTTCACCGACGAGCGGCTGCCGGTGTCCACCATGATCGAGGTGCGCAACTTCGCCATCGAGGGCATGCTCATCGAGATCGACGTCATCGCGGCGACCTGACCGCCGCGGCCATGAGTCGACAGCACCGCAATCCGGGGGAAGGTTCCTGAGATGGACTTCGAGCTGAACGAAGAGCAGCAGATGTTCCGGGACGTGCTGCGGCAGTTCGTCAACACCGAGATCAAGCCGGTGGCACGCGAGATGGAGCAGTCCGGCCAGTACCCCACCGAGATCGTGGCCAAGATGGCCGAGATGGGCCTGTTCGGCATCACTGTCGGTGCCACCTACGGCGGGCTCGACCTCGACACCGTGTCCATGAGCCTGGTGTTCGAGGAGATCTCCATGGGCTGGATGGGGATCGCCGGCATCCTGGGCAGCCACTCGCTGAGCTGCCGGATGATCACCAATCACGGCACCGCCGAGCAGAAGCAGCGCTGGCTCCCGGAGCTGGCCACCGGCGAGCGCCGCACCGCAATCGCTCTCACCGAGCCCGGTGCGGGCAGCGACCTCCAAGGCATCTCCACCCGGGCGTGGCGCGACGGCGAGGAGTACGTGATCCGGGGGACCAAGACCTGGATCACCAACGCCCGGTTCGCCAACCCGCTGCCGGTGCTGGTCAAGACCGACCCCGACGCCCAACCCCGCCACCGGGGCATGAGCGTGCTGATGGTTGAGGCCGGCACTCCCGGCCTGGAGGTGCTGCGCGACCTCGGGAAGCTCGGCTACAAGGGCCCCGAGTCGTGCGAGGTCGTGCTGGACGACGTGAGGGTTCCCGCCGAGAACCTTCTGGGCGGCTCCGAGGGCCTGGGGTTCAAGCAGGTGATGTCGGGCCTGGAGGTCGGCCGCATCAACATCGCGGCCCGGGGCGTGGGCGTGGCCCAGGCCGCCTTCGACGCCGCGCTGGCGTACTCCATGGAGCGGGAGGCCTTCGGTCAGCCCATCGGCGAGTTCCAGGCCATCCAGCTAAAGCTGGCCGACATGGCCACCGAGATCGAGGCGGCCCGGCTGCTGACCCGGTGGGCCGCTAACCGCATCGACGAGGGTCTGCGGGCCGACGTGGAGGCGGGCATGGCCAAGTACTTCGCCTCGGAGGCGGCCATCAAGGCGTCGATGGAGTCGATGCGGATCCACGGCAGCTACGGCTACTCGACCGAGCTGGAGATCGAGCGCCTCTACCGGGACGCTCCGTTGATGGCCATCGGGGAGGGCACCAACGAGATCCAGCGCACGATCATCGCCAAGGGCCTGATGAGACGGGCCCGAGGCGGCGGATGATGGCCACGCCGAGCCCCTAGGAGCTTCCCGGATGAACAGAACCAGACAACTGGCTGAGGCCGTGTCCGGCATCTCCTTCGATGCACTGGGCGAGCCGGAGATCGAGGCCGTGCGGCGCCTGCTGCTCGACCACATCGGCGTGGCCGCGGCTGGGTCGATCACGGACTCTGCGGCGGCGTTCCGGCGCACCATGGGCCGCTTCGCCCATGACGAGAGCGCCGCGCTGCCGGTGATCGGCGCGGGCGCCATCGCGGCCGCGGTCCCGGCCGCGATGGCCAACGCGGTGGCCGGCCACTCCATCGAGTACGACGACGTGCACAACTCGTCCTCCAGCCATCCCGGCGTGGTGATGTACCCCGCGGCCATGGCCGCCACCGCGCTGGCCGGCGGCGACGAGCGGGACCTGGTCCGGTCCGTGGTGATCGGGTTCGAGGTCATGTGCCGGGCCGGCCGGGCCGCCGACCCCGCGGCTCACTACGCCCGCCACTTCCATCCCACCGGCACCATCGGCTCGCTGGGCGCGGCCGCCGCGGCCGCCGCCGCGTTCGGCCTCGACGCCGCCGGCTTCAACTCCGCCGTCGGGATCGCGGCCACGATGGCCTCGGGCAGCATGGAGTTCCTCCGCGACGGCGCCTGGACCAAGCGCCTCCACCCGGCGCTGGCGGCCCGCAACGGCGTGGAAGCCGGGCTGCTGGCGGCCGACGGTTATGTCGGCACCGACGACGGCATCTGCGGCGAGCGCGGCTTCCTGGCCTCCCACAGCGAGGCACCCGCGCCCGAGCGGCTGATGGAGGGTTGGGGCCAGTGGCCGCTGGAGGTGGTGTCCACCAGCATCAAGCGCCACACCTGCTGCCGCTACAACCAGGGCGCCATCGACGCGCTGCTGGCCATCAGCGCCGCCCATGGCCTGAGCGCCGACGACGTCGAGTCGGTGGTGATCGGCATCCCGTCGGTGGCCGTCGACATCGTGGCCGAGCCCGCCGCGACCAAGCGCCGGCCCGCGTCGGTGGTGGACGCCCAGTTCAGCCTGCCCTTCGGCGCGGCCGCAGCGCTGCTGTGGGGCCGGGCCGGCCTGGCCGAGTACGACGAGGCCAGGCTGGCCGACCCGGCCGCGCTGGCCCTCATGGACCGGGTGGGCTACGAGGTCGATCCCACCATCGACCGCGACTTCCCCGACAAGTGGCGGGCCTGGGCCCGGGTCACCACCACCGGCGGCGACACCCACACCCAGCGGGTCGACGACCCCAAGGGCGACCCCGGCAACCCGTTCACCGACGACGAGTGCCGCGAGAAGTTCGACGACCTGGCGTCGCCGGTCTACAGCGCCGGGGCCAGGGCCGCCATCGCCGAGCACGCCCTGTCGATCGGCGCCCCCGGCTCCTGGAAGGCCCTCCTAGACAGCCTCACCTAACAGGGTCTGCCCTAGAAGGTGATGCGGGCCTTCAGGACGAAGCGCAGGATCACCATGAGGAGCATGCCGGCGACCCACAGGCCGACTGAGATGGCGGCCACGAAGGGCAGCCGGCCGTTGTTGTAGAAGCTGTACATCACGGTGGTGATCACCTCGGTGCCCGACCGGAACAGCAGCACCGACAGGGTGAACTCCCGCATGTAGGTGATGAACGCCAGTATCAGGCCCCCCAGCAGGGCGGGCCGCAGGATGGGCAGCACGATGCGGCCCATGGTGGCCAGGTTGCCGGCGCCCGAGATGCGGCTGGCGTGCTCAAGGTCGGCCGAGAGCTGCACCACCGGGCCGGTCATCTGGCGCACCGCCACCGGCAGGAAGTACACGACGTAGGCCATGGCCATGATCCACAGCGTTCCGTAGATCGAGAAGCCTCCCGGCAGGTCCAGGGTGATGTAGGTGTAGAGCAGCGAGGTGGCCATCACCACCGCGGGAACCATCAACGGCAGGCTGGCGCCGTAGTCGATGGTGCGGCTCCAGCGGCCCTTGAACCGGACCACGCTGTAGGCGACCAGCGCGCCGAAGACCATCACGAACAGACCCGCGCCCAGCGACAGGGTGAGGCTGTTCTTGAGCGAGCGCCACAGGATCGGGTTGTCGCTGAGCTGGCGGTAGTTCTCCAGCGACGACTGGGCCAGCAGCTCGGTGTCGGGGCGGCCGATGTAAGGCAGCAGCGAGCCCACCACCACCGCGATGAACGGCAGCACCATCGTGAGGAAGAAGAACCCGCAGCACGCCCCGAACACCACCCAGCGCCACCGTCCCAGCCGGGTGGGGCTCTCCTGGCTGCCCTTGCCGCTGACGGTCACGTAGCGCTCGCTGTGGCGGATCGACCGGAGGTACGCGATCAGCACGATGAACGACGCGGCCAGCAGCACCACCCCGGTGGCCGAGGCCCGGCCATGCTCGCGGGGCATCCGCACCCGCAGGGCATGGAAGATGTCGGTGGTGAAGACGTGCTCCTTGGCCGGGAACCCGAACAGCAGGGGGATCTCCATCGACCCCAGCCCGATGATGAAGCACAGCACTGCGGCCGACAGCAGCGCGGGTCGGGATACGCCCAGCGTGACCCGGAAGAACACCGACAGCGGCGACGCCCCGTTGATCCGGGCGGCGTGCTCGTAGTCGGGCGACACGTTGCGCATGCTGGCCGCCACCACCAGAAACACCAGCGGGACCAGGTACAGCGACTGCACGAGGATCATCCCCGACATCGAGTACACGTCGAAGCCGTCCCACGGGGTGATCGCCCGGATGATCTCGTTGAGCATGCCGTTGCGCCCGCCGAGCAGGATGCTCCAGGCCGTGCCCGCGGCCAGCAGCGGGATGAAGTACAGCCCGATGGTGGCGAACTCCCACACGCCCCGCCACGGCACGTCGGTGCGGGTCACCACCCAGGCCAGCAGCACGCCGATCACCAGCGGCACCACCGTCTGGCCCACCGCGAACTCCAGCGTGTTGCCGATGATGTCGCTGGACTTGGCGAAGGTGTCCCGGTAGTTCTGCAGGGTCAGGGGACCCTGCTCGGGCGGGCCGCCCTCCTGGAACGATCCCACGATCAGCCGGTAGAAGGGCAGCATCACCAGGACGAACACCGCCAGGCTCAGAACGACGCGCAGGGCGAAGGGGAACGACAGCACTCTCTGGCGGGTCGCGGCCCAAAGCGTGCCGCCGCCGGGGAGCGACTCCGGCGGTTGATCGGCCGGGGCCGCTCCGGGCTCGGTGATGGTGCCGGTCACGAGACGTTCTTGGTGGCCGTGCCGGTCACGAGACGGTTTCGTCGGCCGGGAAGGCGATGACCGCTTCGTGGTCTATCGCCAGGTCCACGGTGTCGCCCCGCGCTCCGAGCCGCTGGGGGGACTGGGCTATCACCATGGTCCCGCCCGCGTCGATCTCGTGCTCGTAGGACCCGCCCAGGAACTGCGCCAGACGGATCTCGCCGGAGATGCTTGGCCGGGACGATCCCTCCTCGGCGAGCGTGAACCCGTCGGGCCGGATCGCCACCGCCACATCGGTGCCCGCGGCCATCGGCTCGGCCAGGGTGGCCGGCAGGGATCCCCCCAATGCCTCGACCATGCTGTCGCCGGTCACCTTGCCGGCCACGATGTTCTTCACGCCCAGGAACCGGGCCACGGTCAGCGATCCCGGTGAGCGGTACACCTCCTCGGGGGTGCCTTCCTGAAGCACCAGCCCGTGGTCCATCACCAGGATCCGGTCCGACATGGCCAGCGCCTCGGACTGGTCATGCGTCACGTACAGCATGGTCAGCCCCAGCTCCAGGTGGAGCCGCTTCAGCTCGACCCGCATGTCCTCACGCAGGCGGGCGTCGAGGTTCGACAGCGGCTCGTCGAGCAGCAGCAGAGCGGGGTGGCCCACGATGGAGCGGGCCACCGCCACCCGCTGTTGCTGCCCGCCCGAGAGCTGGTGCGGGTAGCGGTCGACGTACTCCTCCATGCGCACGGCCCGGAGGGCCTCGGTCACCCTCTCCCGCCGCTCGCTGCGGGGGACCTTGCGGTACCGCAGGGGGAAGGCGACGTTGGCGGCCACGCTCATGTGGGGCCACACCGCGTACGACTGGAACACCATGCTGAGGTCGCGCCGCTCGGGCTGGACCAAGATCCGGCGCTCGGTGTCGTTGACCACCTTGCCGTCGATGGCCACCGCGCCGCGGGTCGGCGTCTCGATCCCGGCGAGAATCCGCAGGATCGTCGACTTGCCGCAGCCGCTCGGTCCCAGGAGGGTTACGAATTCTCCTGTGCGGATCGAGAAGCTGACACCCGCCAGCGCGGTGACCGCGCCGAACTTCTTGTGGAGGTCGTCGGCCCGCAGAGCGAGCTGGTCCTCCGAACCCGATGTCACCTCAGGTCGAACCATTCCTTGGCTCGCTCGACGTACCACTCAGCGTTGTTGTTGTACTCGGCCTCAGCCTTGGGCGTGCCCAGGGCCAGGATCGTCGGCTTGCCCGCCGCGGCCAGGGCCGCCTGGGGATACGGGGCGTCCGGCCATGCCGGCACCTGGCCGACGATATTGGCCACTGCGGCCTGGCCTTCCTCGCTGATGATGTAGTTGACGAAGGCCTCGGCGTTCTCCTTGTTGTCGGAGGTGGCCGGGATGTTGACCGTGAAGCCCACCGTGATCACGAACTCCGGAGCGACCCAAACGACCGGGGCGCCCTGGTCGATGGAGGGCTGCACGAAGTCGAGGTAGCACAGTCCGAGCACCGCGAAGTTGCCCTGCACCAACTGCTGCTGGGCCGCGGTGTAGTCGGGCTGGAACACCACATTGTTGGCGCCGTAGCCCGCCCAGAACTCCTCCCAGGTGTTCTCGTCCCACATCACCCGGGTCTCGATCATCATGTCGTGGGCGCCGCTGCCCACCTTGAGGATGTCCTGCATGACGATCTCGTCGCGGTACTGCGGGTCGGCGAGGTCGCTCCAGGTCTCGAGCGGGTCGAGGCCGAGCTCCTCGATGCGCTCGGTGTTGTAGCAGATGCCCTCGAGCAGGGTGCCGTAGGTGTACCAGGCGCCGGACGCGGCCCTCAGGTCGGACGGGATGTTGCCCTTGTTGGGGGAGTCGAAGGCATGGAGGTAGCCCAGGCTCTCCCAGATGCGGGAGAAGCCGTCCCAGCCGATGATGGCGATGTCGGCGTCGATGGTGCCGGCCTCGGACTCGGTCATGAAGCGGTCGAACATCTCGGCGTCGTCGGAGCGGGTGTACTCCACCTGGATGCCGGGGTGGACCTCGTTGAAGGCGTCGATGAACGCCTCGGTCTGCTCGATGGTCCAGTCCGACCACCACACCAGCTCGCCGGACAGCTCCGGCATCGCCTCTTCCATCGGTTCCTCGGCCGCGGCTGCCGCAGCAGCAGCCGCCTCCTGGGCGGCCGCCAATTCAGCCTCGAGCGCGGCTATCGCATCAGAATCCGCGGCCCCTTCGGCAAGCGCATCCTCAAGCGCGGCGGCAGCGTCGGCGGCGGCTGCTGCAGCCGAGTCGGCCGCCGCCTGGGCTGTGGCCGCGTCTGCCTGTGCCTGCTGGAGAGCGGCGGTGTCCGCCGCGCTGGTTCCCGTGTCGTCTTCGCCGCAGGCGGCGGCAACGAGTCCGAGCGCCAGAAGGACCGCTAGGAGCCGAAAACCGAGTCGGAACTGTCGTGAAGTCATCATTTCCCCCATCGGGATCGCCTTCAGCAGCACCGGGCGGCACTGCTGCCGATAATGGTGTTGATGCTAAAGGTCAGACACTTCGCAGTCAATCCGAACGTGTGCAGGGGCGAACGGGAGCCGATCGGGTCGCTGTGGCAAGCTTCCCGGGTGTCCGGCGGCAATGAGGAACGCAGCAGTGGGTGAGGCATCTGAGCGGCTGGACGAGGGCGTGGCCCGGGTCCTGAGACTTATTGGCGGACCGGGCGGACCGCCGAGCCTTGAGGCGATGCGGACCCGCCCGCCCGTCGTCGCCGAACTGAAGGGACCGCCCGAGCCTGTCGACCACGTCGCCGATCTCACCATCGACGGCCCCGGCGGCGATCTCGGATTGCGCTTCTACCGGTCCCGGTGCACCGATCCGCCTCCGCTGCTGGTGTACATGCACGGCGGGGGCTGGGTGGTCGGTGATCTCGACATCCAGGACGGGCTCTGCCGGGCCCTGGCCAACCGCACCGGCTGCGCGCTGCTGTCGGTCGACTACCGCCTGGCGCCCGAGCACCCGTTCCCGGCCGCGGTCGAGGACTCCTGGGCCGCCCTCGAGTGGGCCGCCGCTAACGGCGCCGGGCTGGATGTCGACCCGCACCGGCTGGGAGTAGCCGGTGACAGCGCCGGCGGGAACCTGGCCGCGGTCGCGGCCCTGAGGGCCCGGGATCGGCGGAGTCCAAGCCTCGGCGTGTGCGCCATGCTGTGCCCGATCACCGACTGCCGCACCGACGACCGGTCGATGATCGAGATGGCCAAGGGCTACTTCCTCACCCGCGAGCGCATGGAGTGGTACTGGGACCAGTACGCCCCGGCCGGCGTCGACCGCACCTCCCCTGAGCTGAGCCCGCTGCGGGCCGACCTCACCGGGCTGGCGCCCATGGTGGTGGTGACCGCGGGCCTGGACCCGCTCAGGGACCAGGGCGTCGACTACGCGCGAGCATGCTCTGCGGCGGGGGTGGACACGGTGCTGCTGCACCAAGCCGGAACCATCCACGGGTTCCTGGGCTTCCAGGCCTCGCTGCCGCGATCGCGACCCGCCCTCGACGAGGTGGCCGGCCTGATTTTCCGCCGCCTCGCCGCGGGACGCTGAGCGCCGTTATGAGTGCTGGCCGCTGGTTATCGCGTCGGCCAGCATCGTCATCAGGCGCCGCTGGAAGCCTCGGATGCGCAGCTCCAGGTAGTGCTGCGGGCCGGGCTTGTAAAAGCGGGACCTGAGGCCCTTCTGGACCTTCTCGCAGATGGCGTAGTCCTCGGCCTGCACCATCTTGAGCATCTCGAAGTCGGATCGGTGGTCGGCGGTGGGATCCGGTGAGTAGTTCCACACCCGGGCCCGGCTGCGGTCGAGGGTGAGCGGGTTCCACCACATGAGTGAGCAGCCCCCGTTGGGGAACGCCGCGATGAACCAGTTGGGGAACACCGAGTAGGCGACGGCTCCCAGGGCCTCGTTGCCGGAGAGGTGGGGCAGCACATTGGTGGTGGCCAGCTGCTCGGGGCTCCAGCGGGTCATCAGCCGCCCGGTGTACTCCCAGATGTCCTCCTGGAGCGAGGCCGGGTCGGCGTAGCGGCCCAGGGAGTTGGCGTGGACGAACTCGAGGTGGTAGTCGCAGAACGCGTTGTCCATCATCACTTTCCAGTTGGCGTTCACCTCGTCGTCGAGCACGTAGGTCCTGGTCGCCGCATCGAGGTTGTGCCCGCCGAGCTGGTCGGGCAGGGGGTGCATCCATTCGAGCAGCGGGGGAGCGTCGCCGGACACGTTGACGAACACGAACTGCGACCACACGTCCACCGCCACCTCCTGCAGGCCGTGGGCGTCGCGGTCCACCGGTTCGTCGAAGCCGCGCTGGTGGGGGACGGCGAGGAGGCGGCCGTCGAGCCCGAAGGTCCATCCGTGGTAGGGGCAGGTCAGGCGCCGCCCGCAGTTGCCCTCGCCCTCGACGAGGGTGCTGGCCCGGTGGGGGCACACGTTGGTGAAGGCCCTTAGCTCACCGTCGCCACCCCGCATCACGAATACCGGCTCGTGGCCGACGGTCTCGGTGACGTAGTCGCCCGGCTTGCGGAGCTGGGACAGGTCGCCCACGAACACCCACGACTTTCCGAACGCCACCCGCATCTCCAGGTCGTAGAGCGGCTGGGAGAAGTAGCCGGCCGGGTCCATGAAGGAGTCGTCGGGGGGAGGCTCGAGGACGATGCCGTCGAAGACGACCGGGCGCGCCTGCCGGATGTCGGTGGTGGGCAGCGCGACCATCGTCATCCTCCTTTCTCGTGCTTACTCGCTGAAGTATGTGCGCAGTAGGCCCAGCTGGGGCGACTCGATCTCCACGACGTCCCCGTCGTTGAGGAACTCCGGCGGCTCCCGCCAGTGCCCGACGCCCGAGGACGTCCCGGAGAGAATTATGTCTCCTGGGAGCAGCGAGCACCCGAGGCTGACCCTTGCGATCAGCCGGGACACCGAGTTGACCATCGAGGCGGCCCGGAACGACTGCTTCTGGACGCCGTTGACCCGCAGCTCCACCTCGATGTCGCGGTAGTCGCCAACCTCGGCCGCGGAAACGATGCTCGGGCCCATGGGGCAGAAGCCGTCGAGCGACTTGCCCTTGTACCACTGCCCGAACTGGCCGTGCTCCAACTGGAGATCGCGGGCGCTCACGTCGTTGGACAGCGTGTAGCCGAAGACGTGGTCGAGGGCGTCGTCGACGGCGATGTTGCGGCCGCCCCCGCCGATCACGACCGCGATCTCGGCCTCCCAGTCCACCCGGTTGCTGGCGGCGCGGTCGAGTTCCACGGTGGCGTCATGGCCGACCAGGCAGGTCCACGGCTTGGTGAACAGCACCGGCGCTTCGGGAATCCCCGCTCCCTCGGGTCGCTTCCCCTCGTCGAAGTGGTCCCGGTAGTTCAGCCCGACGCAGAACATGTTGCGGGGTGTTCTCGGCAACGGCGGCGCCAGGACGGCGCCATTGAGGCTCTCGCCGCTGCCGGAGGCGGCCAGCGCCTCGACCTCGGCCCAGGCCTCGGGCCCGCTCTCGATGAGGCCAATGACGCTTGAATGGCCGGCCGCGGCCAGCGGCGAGACGGTGCTGTCGGGGTGCAGGATCCCGGCCGTCTCGCCGGTGGGGGACTGCATAGTGACAAGGCGCATTGCGGGTCTCCGTGTCCTTCTCTGTGTCTAGTCGCCGAGGTGGTGGCAGTACTTGAACCCGCCGTTGGGGCTGATGATCTGGCCGGTCAGGTAGGCGGCCTCATCCGAGGCCAGGTACGCGGCAAGGGCTCCGATCTCCGATGGGTACCCGAACCGGCCCGCGGGGACGCTCTCGGTGAGGGCCTCGATCCGTCCCGGTGGAGCCACCTCGTTGAGAGGCGACTCGGTGTAGCCCGGCGCGATGGCGTTCACGGTCACCCCGTCGCCGGCGACCTCGCGGCTGAACGACCGTACCAGCCCGTCGACGCCGCCCTTGCCGGCTGCGTAGTGGGCCTGGCGGGCGACGCCCTGCAGCGATGCGATCGACGAGAAGCAGATCACCCGTCCCCAGCCCTGTTCGATCATCGGGTTGACCGTGTGGCGTATTCCCAGGAAGGTTCCGTCGAGGTGGATCGCCAGCATGTGGCGCCACTGCTGGAAGCTCATGGTGGCGATCGGCTGCAACTCGCCGATGCCGGCAAGCAGGACCGCGATGTCGGGCGAGCCGACGGCCGCCGTGGCCTCGGCGACACCCGAAACGACGCTGGCCTCGTCGGTCACGTCCATGGCCAGCCCGGCGAAGGCCTGGTCCGGGTGGCTTTGGGCCAGTTCCTGGGCCAGGCCCTGGGCAACGTCGGGACGCAGGTCGGCGATGGCCACCGATGCGCCCTGCTCCGCGAAGGCCGCCGCGACGGCTCGCCCGAGACCGCCCGCTCCGCCGGTCAGCAGCGCCGTTCGACCCTGAAGAGAGAACACCGGAGCCTCCCGTGCCGTGTGCCGCCAGCGTAAAGGTCTGACACTTGGGGGTCAAAACGCGCCGCCTCCCGCCGGGGGCTAGCATCGCCGCCGTGACCAGGTCGATGCCCGAAGACTGGACTCGCTGAAGCCGTGTTGGCGCATGAGGTGACGCTCGGTGAGCAGTCGGGCCTGCCCGTCAGCCGGGTGCTGCCCGCCTACCAGCAGGTGGCCAACCAGCTGCAGGAGCTGATCATGAAGGGAACGCTCGCGGTGGGCGAGCGTCTGCCGGCCGAGGGCGAGATGGCGCTGCAGTTCGGGGTGAGCCGCAGCACGGTCCGCGAGGCGCTGAGAGGCCTGTCATCGCAGAGCCTGGTCCTGACCAAGCGGGGCGTGAACGGCGGGACGTTCGTCGCCGAGCCCTCCGCGGAGCATGTCCTGACCTACCTGGAGACCACCATCGGGCTGCTGTCGGGCGCGGACGTCGTGTCGGTCGATGAGATCCTCGAGGCTCGCGAGCTGATTGAGGTGCCCTCGGCCCGGCTGGCGGCCCTGCGGCGCGACGAGGATCAGCTCCAGCGTCTCAAGGCCACTCTGGACACGGGCGCCGAGGTCGATCTGGCCGCGGACTTCGAGGGACACAAGGACTTTCACGTCGCCATCATGGAGGCGTCGGGCAACCGGCTGCTGGAGGTGATCGCCAGACCGATGTTCAGCGTGCTCCGGACCCGGTTCATGCGGGATCGGGCCTCGCCCGAGTTCGGAGCGGCAGTCGACCGCGATCATCGCGACATCTGCGACGCCATCGCCGCGGGCGACGCCGAGGCGTCGACCCGGCTCATGCACAACCATCTTGAGCGGCTGCGGTCCATGTACGAGCGAATCGACCGGGTCGCCCCGGCCGATATTGATGGAGAATCCGCCCACTGAGGCCCATCGCGGGCATCAATTTCGCTTTGGGTGACGGTTAGGGAGTCGCTCAGCGCCCGGCGGTGCGTTCCAGGTAGTCGAGCAGGACCCGGTTGAACTCCTCCGGCTGCTCGTAGTAGGGCGCGTGCGATGCCGCGTCGATAACGGCCAGCTCCGAGGTGGGCAGCAACTCGTGGGCGGCCAGCCCGGTCTCCAGCGGTACCGCCCGCTCCTGGCGTCCCCAGATCAGCTGGATCGGCGGGCCGTTCTCCAGCTCCGCCAGCCTCGGCCCGATGACGTCGTCGTCTATGTGGTCGGCGACGTAGTCCGCTATCCGGCGGAACGACTCCGCCGCCCCCGGGGAGTTGTTGATCAGGAACTCCTCGGTCAGCCACTCGTCGGTGACCATCGCCTCATCGTGCAGCAGCAGCCGCAGCTTGCGCTCTATGCCCTCGCGGGAGGCGTCGGTGAGCCGCCCGCGGGTGCCGGCCCGGCGCTCGGCGCCCCACGGGATCAGCCCGATACTGCCCACCAGCACCAGGGCCCGCACCCGCTCCGGGCGCCGGCAGGCGAGGGTGGCCACCGCGTGGCCGCCCAGCGACGTTCCGACCAGCACCGCGGTCCGGGCCCCGATCACGTCGAGAAAGCCTTCGAGGAAGAGGGCGTACCCCGGCACCGTGTAGTCCGGTCCGTCGCCCTTCTGGGCCAGGCCGTGGCCGGGCAGGTCCAGCGCATGGACGTGCCAGCCCGCTTCGGCCAGAGGGTCGACATTGCGGCGCCAGCGGTCGGCGCGAGCCCCGACGCCGTGGACCAGCACCAGATGGTCGTCTCCGTCACCGGCCGCGAGCACACGGGTGAGCACGCCGCCGGCCTCAACCGGATACTGGATCACGCCCTCGCCCCTGTCCTCGCCTCACGGGCCGCTACTGTACGCCGACTATGGCAGCGGCCTTCCACACCAGGTTCATACGGGCGGGCGGGTTCCGCACCCGTCTCATCGAGGCCGGGGAGCCCGGCCGGCCCGCGGTGGTGCTGGTCCACGACGGGGCCTACGGCACCGACGCCGCGCTGTGCTGGGACGGGGTGATCGACCAGCTCGCCACTGACTACCACGTGATCGCCCCCGACCTCATCGGCTGGGGCGGGACCGACAAGGTCTGCTACTTCGACCGGTCGCCCTACGACTACCGCCTCGAGCACCTGGCCGCGATCTGCGGAGTCCTCGGGCTGGACGACCCGGTGTTCTTCGCGGGGAGCTCCTTCGGAGCCGAGATCGTGGCCCGGGGAACCGCGGAGCCGAGGTGGGGATGGAGTGTGAGGGCCGCGGTGGCCATCGCCGGGACCGGTGGCCGCCTCTACCGGGTGCCGGGAGGGATCGAGCGGCTGAGCGACTACTCGCCCAGCTTGGATGCCGCTGCCCGGCTCACGGCCATGCTGGTCAGCAGTGCCGACGGCATGGACGACCACTTCCAGCGACGGTTCGACAACAGCATGATCCCGGGCCACTGGGAGGCCCTCAGCGCCCTTCACGTCCGCAATCCGGCCGCCGGGCCCCGCACCGGCACCGACGACTGGCCCGAGCCGCTGCGACACTGCTCGACGCCGATCCTGTGGGTGGAGGGAGCCGACGATCCGCTGCTGGAGGAGGGCTGGGCCGCCAAGATGGCGGAACTGGGCGACTCGTTCTCGTCGACGGTGGTAGCCGGGGGCCACGAGCCCAACCTCGAGCACCCGGTCGAGGTCGGTCACCTGATCCGGGACTATTTCGCCAGCCACTAGGAATTGGCAGCGCAATGCCCGTATGGCGTGCATTCTGCTGCCAATTCGGGTTGGCGGGTCAGCGCCAGCGTTCGTAGGCGGGGTCTTCCAGGAAGAAGGCCCGGTGCATGCCGTCGAAGGCCAGCCACTGCAGGTCGATGCTGGTGACCACCGCGTCGAGCACCGACTCCTGGGTGTGGGCGTCGTTGGCGTACCGGCTCACCACCACGCCGCCGATGTCGCCGTGGCCCTCCTCGATCTCGGAGGCGTGCAGCTCCCAGAACAGCAGGTCGGGCGCGCCCCGCTCGAAGCCGTAGTGCTCCACCAGCCCGTCGATGATGATGTCGTTGCGGCGGGCCGAGGCGCCCTCGATGAAGGCGATCCCCGCGATGGCGCCCAGCCAGTCGCCCTTGTAGGCCAGGTGGTAGCGCCAGTGCACGAACGCCTTGCACTCGGGGATGGTCGGGTTGTTGTCAAGGTCGTCCTGGGTGAGCCCGAACGCCTGGGCGTGCGCTAGGAACACGTTCAGGTGGCGCTCGGTGCCCGACTCGGTGCCCGCACCTTCCTCCAGGATCACGTCCTCGAACAGGTGGTGGAAGATCTCGGGGTCCTCGGGGCACTTGGCGAAGATGGCGCAATCGGCCTGGGGCGAGGGCCGGGGACCGATCTGGTAGAAGTTCCTCAGGAATCCGGCGATGGCTGCCCGGGAAGCCCTCCCCGAGCGGATCTCGTCCACGAGCGGATGCTCCTTGATGTGGCGGGCCTCGACGATCTCGTTGATCTCGTCGACCAGCGCCAGGGCGGTCCGTGTGGTCATGGCTGCCTCCGTTGGTAGGGACAGGACTGGGCTCCGCGGACAATACATCAGACGTATAGCCGGCGTTTGACGGGCAGCTGGCCCGGTTCCTACCCTGCAATGCGTGTTAGAGGTGGGCCCGACCGGCCTGATGGACCCCGAGGTGTACCGCTCCCCGGCCTTCTACGAGGCCGAGCTGGAGTGGGTGTTCAGCGGCAGCTGGATGTTCGTGGCCCACGAGCGTTGGCTGCCGGAGCCGGGGGACTTCGTGGCCGAGACGATCGGCTCGGAGCCGGTCGTTGTGGTGCGGGGCACCGGTGGCGAGCTGCGGGCCTTCGCCAACGTGTGCCCCCACCGGGCGAGCCTGCTGGTGGACGGCACGGGCAACTGCGGTCGGCGCATCGTGTGTCCCTACCACGGCTGGACCTTCGAACTCGATGGCCGGCTCACCGGCATCCCCCGGCGGAACCTGTTCGCCACGCCGCTGGATCCTTCGCAGCTGGGCCTCACCGAGCTGCGTCTCGACACCTGGGAAGGGCTGGTCTTCGTCAACGTCAGCGGCGACGCGCCCGAACTGCTCGACTACCTCGAGGACATTCCCCAGCTGCTGGCCGGCCACGACATCGCCGGTATGGGGCTGGGTGCGTCGCTCGACGACCCGATCGCGGCCAACTGGAAGCTGGTGATGGACAACGCCATCTGCGACTACCACTTGTCCATCGTTCACGAGGGGTCGATCGCCGCGCTGGTGGATCTCGACGGCCTCAGCGAATCCGCCGGCGACACCACCGCAGTGGCCGCCGTTCCGTGGAGGGAGTCGGAGCTGCCGGCTGAGGCCCGCCCCGGTCTGGAGGGCAAGGCCGCCCAGGGCTCGCTGGGCTGCTACGTGTTCCCCAACCTCCACGTCATCGGCTTCCCCACTGGCGGGGCCACCGTCATGTGGTGGACCCCGACGAGTCCCACCACCACGCGGGCCCGGGTGCTGAGCCTCTCCCATGACCCGGATGCGGACGTGCGGGCCGGAACCGAGCTGCTCTCGCGGGTGCAGCGCGAGGACTTCGACGTGTGTGAGAGGATGCAGCGAGGGGTGCAGTCGGCCTTCTACCGGCCCGGACCCCGCCACGACGCCGAGCTGCGGGTGACCGTGTTCCAGCGCCGCCTGCTGCAGATGGTGGGCTCGGTGCTGGACCCCGACGCCGGGTCGCCGAAAGGCTCGGAACTCGCCGGGGTGGCGCGGTGACGGTGAAGCCGGGCTGGGAGGGCCGCTACTTCGAGGACTTCGAGCTGGGCGACGTCTACCGGCATCCGCTGGGGCGCACGATCAGCGAGGTCGACAACACCTGGTTCACGCTGCTGACCTGCAACACCAACATGATGCACTTCAACAGCCACTACGCCGAGCGCTCCGAATTCGGGAAGCTGCTGGTCAACTCGGGGCTCACACTGGCGCTGGTGATGGGCCAGTCCGTGACCGACGTGAGCCAGCAGGCCATGGCCAACCTCGGCATCGACGGGGTGCGCTTTACCCACCCCGTATTCGTGGGCGACACGCTCTACGCGGAGAGCATCGTGCTGGCGGTGCGCGAGTCTGCGTCCCGTCCCCATGCCGGCATCGTCACGGTGCGCACCCGCGGCCTCAACCAGGACGGCGACGAGTGCCTCAGCTATGTCCGCAGCGCCCTCATCTACAAGCGGGGCTGCTCACACGACGCCGGGATGTTCCCGGAGGCAGCCCGACCGCTCACTATCGACGAGGATTGATCAGGCGTCCGCGAAGGCGTCGATGAGCCGGGACGCGTGCTGGCGGTAGGTCGAGGACGGGTCGCCGGAAGCTCTGGCTGCGGGATCCGACATCAGCATCGACGGCGTGTGCAGGATCAGCGTCTCGCAGCCGGCTCCCTCTATCCGATCGTTGATCCGGGCCTTCACCGGGCCCGCGGGTCCGGCCACCGACAGGCGGTCGATCATCGGATCGGGCACGGCGGCCACCGCCGCGTTCCAGTCGCCCCGGCGGGCCCCGTCGCGGATCGAGGCCGAGGCCCCGACGAAGCCGTAGTGGCGCATCAGCGGCTCGTAGGCCTTGTGTTGGGCGTAGAACGCGATCTGGGCGGCCGCGTTCCGTCGGGCCCGCTCCTCGTCGTCGTCGACCACGACGATCACCATGGCCGCGACCGGCGGCGCGGTGGCCCGTCCGGCAGAGTTCGCGGCCGCCTCCAGCGTGGGCCGCACGAGCTCCTTCAGGGCGGACCCGTCGACAATCGGATGCGCGATAAGTCCGTCGGCGACCGCGCCGGCCACCCGTAGCATCCTCCGGTTCACGGCCGCCAGCAGGATCGGGATGTCCCGGCGGCGGGGCGGGTAGGCGCTCGGGGTGGCCTCGATGTCCACCCGCACGTGGCGGCCCCGGTAGCTCACTGGGTCCTCGCCGAGCTTCCACAGCGCCCGCACCGATTCGATCACCTCGGTGACCCGGGCGGGAACGTCGGTCGGATCGGTGCCGAGCCATCGGCGGATCCGGGCCGGCTGCGCGCTGCCCAACCCCAGGATGAGCCGCCCGTCGCTGAGTTCGTCGATGTCGCGGGCTTCGGCGGCCAGGACCGCCGGGCTCCGGCCCAGCGCGTAGGCGATGGCCGACCCGATGGCGACTCGATCGGTGGCCGCGGCGACGGCGGCCATCGGCACGGTGGCCGAGCGCCAGCTGAACTCGGTGGTCCAGACGCTGTCGAATCCGGCCCGCTCCGCCTCGACGGCCAGGGCCACCGCATCGGAGGGACCGCACGCCAGGGCCACCCCCAGACGCGGCCGTGGCGTATCGCGGCCTGTATCAGCCAACGTCCAGCCGGGGCATGACGCCCTCGCAGATGAGCCGCAGCTGGTTCATGCGGTCGCTCTCGCTGCGGCCCACGTAGAACATCCACCGGTCCATGCCCTGCGACTCCAGCTCCAGCAGCTTGGCGGCAATGTCGGCGGGCGTGCCCCACAGCCCGGGCGCTCTAGCCAGCAGCCACTCGTACAGGCCCAGCTCCTGGGCCCTTGCGATCAGCGCCCGCTCGCGGTTCTCGTCCTGGTACTCCGAGCCGAGGTTGTGGGTGTCCTCGTTGAACTGCACCAGGGCCGCCCTGACGTGCTCGGGGATCTGCTTGCCCTCCAGCGTCCCCATGGTCAGCCACTCGGTGCCGACGCCCATGCCCCGGCCGAGGGCTTCTTCGACGCTCTCACCGAAGACGATCTCGGAGTTCCACCACAGCTCCAGCTCGCCCGGATCACGGCCCGCGGCCGCACAACCCTCCTCGACGAGGCTGAGGACGTAGTCCACGTTGTGGGGTCCGAAGCCCATCGACAGGAGCATCCCGTCGGACACGTCGCAGGCCATGCGCAGGACCCTTGGGCCCGAGACGGGGACGATCACCGGGATCTCGGCGGGGACCGGCAGGTCCGTCCACTGCATCCGGAAGCTGCGACCCTGGTAGGCGGCCTCATCGCCCCGCAGCAGCGCCTTGACGGCCACGATGTAGTCCCGCAGCTGGGCCACCGTGGCCGGGCGCAGCCCCACGCCCCACAGGGCGCTGTCGCCGGTGCCGATGCCGCAGGCGATCCGGCCGGGCGCGATCTCCTCCAGCGACAGGAGGGCGGCCGCGGTCACCGAGGGATCCCGCGACAGGGGATTGGTGACCGAAGTCATGATCCGCGCCCGCGAGGTCTGCTGGGCGCAGAGCGCAGCCACCACATAGAGCTCGCGGACCAGGGCGGGCGAGTCGGGCAGTCCGATCACGTCAACCCCGGCGTCGTCGCACAGCTTCCACCACTCGGGTCCGCCGGAGATCGGGCCTTGCTGGAGGACGTTGAGGGCGATCTTCATTCTTCGGCCGTGCTCGCCTGTGCCGCGGCTGTCGATGCTATTTCTTGGAGATCACGGCGTCGGCGTCGATTTCGATCAGGGCGTCGGGCCGGGCCAGCCCGTGGACTACCACCAGCGTGCTGGCCGGGTAGTGGTCCTTGTTGAAGAACTCCGCCCGGGCGTCGTGGATCTGGCCGAACTTCTCCTTGGTGAACGGAGGGGTCATGTAGACCCGCACCCGGACGATGTCGTCGATGGTGCCGCCCAGCGGCTCCAGGGCCGACAGCAGGTTGCGGATGACCTGGCGGGTCTGCTCCTTGATGTCGCCCACACCCACTACGACGTCGCTGTCGCCGTCGGTGGCGGTGCGGCCCGACAGGTACACGAAGGTGAGGTCGCCGGCCTCCACCACGACGCCCCCGGAGTGGACGAGCTCGCCCACGTCGGAGGTCTCGAGGGCGCTCCAACCGGCGCCGATGTTGGGGTTGATGATGGTCTTGTCCACCTTTGCTGTTCTCCTTTGCAGGGTCGTCCTGGATGGCGTTGTGGGTGGCTGGGCGGCTGCGCCGGAACTCAGGTCGCTCGCAGCACGGGAACCACCTCGCGGTTGAGCAAGTCGATGGACTGTAGGGCGGTGTCTGCGGGCATGCCCACCCAGTCGGTGCGGAAGATGAAGTGGTCCACGCCGAGTTCGTCACGCCACGGGAGCAGCCTCTCAAGGCAGTCGTCGGGCGTGCCCACGATGAACCGGCCCCTGGACAGCTCGTCGAACCCGGCCCGGAAGTCCTCGTCACCGGGCAGGGCCTTGTGCTGGCCCCAGTCGGCGTAGTGCCGGTACTTCTTCAACAGGTAGGGGGCGGCCCGCTCCACCGCCAGGGCCCGGGTCGGGGCGCAGTAGATCTCCCGCATCGCTGGCGTGGTCGTGGCCGGAGGCAGGCCCTCGCTCTCGCGGGTCGCCCGGAACAGGGCGGCCTGCTCGGTGATCGTGTCGGTGGTGGCGTGGGGGTTGATCATCCAGGCGTCGCCCATGCGGGCGGCCCGCTCCACCGCGGCGTGGGCGTTGGCCGCGATCCAGATCGGCGGCCGGGGCTTCTGGACGGGCTTGATGTTGAGGGTCACCGACTCCAGGCGGCACCATTCGAGGTCGGAGTCGACGTTGTCGGTGGTCCAGAGTCGTTTGACCAGGTCGAGGTTGGCCTCGAACCGCCTCACCTTGGACTTCGGATCGAGCCCGAAGCCGTGGTACTCCACCTCGCGGTACCCCAGTCCCACCCCGAAGGTGAGCCGCCCGCCGCACAGAACGTCGACCGACGCCCACGTCTCGGCCACGTCCAGCGGGTTGTGGAGCGCCAGCAGCAGTATCCCGATCCCGACCTCCATGGATCCGCACTCGGCGGTGATGCGGCTCACGAACGGCACACACTGCGGCATGGCCATGCCGTCGGGCAGGTAGTGCTGTCCGGCCCAGATCGAGTCCCAGCCGCGGTCGCGGACCGCTCGGACCATCCGGAGCTGATCGTCCATCCCCACCACCAGGTCGGCGCCAACCGGGTGCTGATTGGTGAGGAACAGGCCGATCTTGACGTCGCCCACAGGCGCCACTGCCGCTCCTTCCGTCATCCTGCTGCGGCCGGGTGAACAATAGTCAGACATTTGACGCGATAATGCTCCGGAGAGTCCGGCGAGCGCCGGGGGGAGGCAGTCATGGCGTCTTGGATCCTTATCAGCGGGGGATCGGTGATCGACGGGACAGGAGCGGAACCCGTCGACAGCTGTTCGGTGTTGGTGAAGGACGACGAGATCGTCGCGGTGGGCGTCGACGTCGGTGACGAGCAAGTCCCGAGGGGTGAGCCCGTCGCTCGCGTCGACGCGACCGGCAAGACGGTCATGCCGGGTTTGATCGACGCCCACTGCCATACGTCTTTCGGCGAGACCCGGATGCAGGAGGAGCAGGACCTCTACACCAGCCACGAGCTGCGCACCCTGCGCTCCGCGTGGAATGTGACCAAGGTGCTGCGCTCGGGCGTCACCGGCATCTCCGACCCCGGTGGCAGCTACTTCATCGGGGTGGGCATCCGCGAGGGCATCGCCGAAGGACTGATACAGGGGCCGCGGATGACCACTGCGGGCCGGTTCCTGTCCACCAGCAACGGCATCAGTGACTTCTACCCGTCGTCGGTGGGGGCGCCCGACTCCAGCATCGGCAAGGTGGTCAACACCGCCGATGAGATGGTCACCGAGGTGCGTCATCAGGTCAAGAACGGCGTGGACCTCATCAAGATCGGCGACAGTCCCCTGGGCGACTACGAGGCGTTCTCGCGCGACGAGATCAAGGCGATGTCCGATGCCGCCCACCGGCTCAACAAGCGCATCACCATGCACGCCCGGGGCTCCAACAACGTCGATGCGGCGGTGGCGGCCGGGCTCGACTGGATCATGCACGGCAACGCTCTGCGCGACGACACCATCGAACGGCTGGCCGACTCGAGGATCCCGCTGTGTCCCGCCTTGCTGCTGCTGGGCAACCTCAGCGAGTTTGGTGAGGTTGCTGGGGTGCCGGCGGCCAAGCGCGACATCTACTCGAGGGTGCTGGAGTCCACCGCCGAGTCGCTGAACAAGGCCCGCGAGGCTGGAGTCACCCTGATCGTCGGCACCGACACCGGCTTCGCGTGCACCCCCTACGGCGAGTGGCACGCCCGGGAGCTTGAGCTGCTGATGCGCTACGCGGGGATGAGCCCGCTGGAGGCCATCAAGGCGGCCACCCACGACTGCGCGGTGGTGCTGGGCGACGGCGCCAACGTCGGATCACTGGTTCCCGGCAAGGGTGCCGACATCATCGTCGTTGACGGCGACCCGGTGGCCGACATCCGGGTGCTGCAGGACAAGAAGCGCATCCAGACCGTGATCCTGAGGGGCGAGGTGCAGACCTTCGACGACGAGGTGCTGGCCCAGCGCCGGCCCTACAACCCGGCCCAGCACATCTCCCCGTCAGACATCACCTACGACCTGGTGTTCAACGGGGGCGCCGGCGAGCAACCCGACGTGCGGGACTTCTCATCCGACGGTGAGCGGGAACTGCTCGACGAACTCGACGAGCTCACCGCCACCGCCCGCCGCGAGTAGCCGGCGCGCGCCCACCCGCTCCGGCTCTAGCTTGGGGTGATGCTCGCAGCCACCGATCTGGCTTCGTTCCAGGCCGACGGCTTCGTGACGGTCGACTCGCTGATCGACACCGAGTTGATCGATCCGCTGAAGGAACGGTTCGAGCGGCTGTTCCGGGGCGACTTCGAGACCGGCACGGCCCCCGACGAGGTCAACTGGCAGGAGGGCACCAGCGATCCGACGCTCGCCCGCCAGATCTGCAACGGCTGGAAGGCCGACCGGCTGATCGCGTCGGTGGTGCTCGACGCCCGGCTTGGCGAGGCCGTGGCCCGGCTGGCGGGCTGGCCCGGCGCCCGGATCGCCCAGGACAACGTGATCTGGAAGCCGCCCGGCGCCCGCTCGCTGGGCTTCCACCGCGACAACGCCTACCTGGCCTGGTACACGCCCACAGAGATGTTCTCGTGCTGGATCGCCCTCGATGACACCACCGCGGCCGGCGGCACCATGGAACTGGCCAGAGGGTCGCATCGCTGGCCCGCCGAGGGCGACGTGATGGGCCAGTTCCACGCCCCCGACGACTTCCGGGCCCCTGTGGAGGCCGCGGCAGAAAGCCTGGGCGTCGATCTTGACATCGCGGCGGTGGAGGTGGCCGCAGGCGGCGGGGCGTTCCACCACGGGTGGGCGTGGCACGGCTCGGGCCCCAACCGCTCCGGGCAGCACCGCCGGTCCCTTGTGCTGCACTGCGCCAGCAGCGAGGCCCGCTTCAGGAGGGCCGGCTTCGGTGAGGGCAACGGGCCGATCTACTCCCGCTACGCGAGGCTCACCGACGACGAGATGGACGAGAACCACTTCCCGATCCTGTGGCGGTCCGACGGCTACCGGACCCCCGGCATATAGAGGCCGGCTCAGGACCCGGTTCCGCCGGCTGGACGGCTGGGCCGGGCTGGGTCGGGGCCGTTAGCATCGCCGCTTGTGTCCGTGGTGTCCGCGCTCCACGCGTCGGCCGCGCTGCTGCTGGTGGTGGCCGGCGCGGCCAAGCTGATCCGTCCTGCCGACGGGTTCGCTGGACTGGTCGGCTTGCGGACCCGGCCCTTCGTCGTGAGGCTCATCGGAGCGCTCGAAGCTGGGGCGGGGATCGCTGCTCTGATTCTCGGCGGACCGGCGGCCTGGATCGTGGGGCTGCTGTACGCGGCGTTCGCGCTGGTGGTGTTGCGAGCCGTCCTCGCCGGCGCCGATTCCTGCGGGTGCTTCGGCCGCCTCGACGCCCCGCCTTCGCTAATCCATGTCGCCGGCAACCTGACGCTGGCTGCCGTGTCGTTCATCGCCGCCGGTGCGGCCTCCCCGCCCGTCTCCGCGGTGGTGCAGGCGGCGGAGGAGAGTTCCGCCACCGGTGTCGCGCTGGCCTCGGTGATCGCGTTGCTGGCCGGGCTGGTCCTAGTGTCCTTCACAGCCCTGCCCGAGGCGCTGGCGGCCCGGTCTCCCCGTCGCGACGGAGAGGGCCTGTTCCGTCCCCTGCCCCCGCCGACCACCGTTGGGGCGGCGGCTGACAACGGGAGCGGGAGACCGTGAGTCGTACGCTGGTCGAGCGGGTCTCGCGGGTGGTGGACCGCCGCGCCGGGCGCCGGGGCTTCCTGCGCAAGTCGGCCATGGCCGCCACCGCGGTCGCGGTCGCTCCGGTCGCTTACGCGCTGCGCCCGACAACAGCCGAGGCTGCGATCGTCCACTGCCCGCCCGGGAAGTGCCGTCCCGGGGCGCTGTGCTGTGACAACTGGAGCGAGTTCTGCTGCAAGATCACCGGTGAGAACCTTTGCCCGCCGGGGACGATCGTGGCCGGCTGGTGGAGGGCGGACGGCTCGGGATTCTGCGACCTGAACGGCCCCCAGCCGCGCTATTACCTGGACTGCAACTTCAGCTGCGACGAGGGCTGCCGGTGCTCCTCCGTCGGCCTCTGCGCCAACTCGTGCACGCCGGCCAGGTGCCAATGCCACGGCGGCTGCGACACCCGCAAGTCGGAGTGCACTCGCTTCCGCTACGGCCAGTGCAACCAGGACCTGTGTGTGGGGCCGCTCAAGTGCCGCATCGTCACCTGCGTGCCGCCGTGGAAGTGGGACCCGGCGTGCGCGACGTCGCCGGTGCTGTACAGCCAGAGCACCCGCTTCCACGACCGGCCCTGCCTGCATGACGGCTTCACCGACATTCCCCCCAAGGCGCTTTATGCCGGCGCCGTCGAGTGGATGGCGAGCGAGGGCATCGCGGTCGGCTTCACCGACGACCTGTTCGGTCCCGACGAGTTGGTCAGCCGGGGCCAGTTCTCCACGTTCTTGTGGCGCTACAGCGGCGAGCCTCTCGCACTGGACAGCGACGGGTTCGACGATGTGGACCCGAGCGCGTACTACGCCCACGCGGTGGCGTGGATGGTAGAGAATGCCATCACCGCCGGCCGGGCCCCGGGCCGGTTCGACCCGTCCAGCAACGTGAGCCGGGCCCAGGCCGTCGTCTTCCTGCATCGCTTGGCCGGCTCGCCGCCGGGCGATGCAGAGATCGAGTTCTCCGATGTGGGCGAGGACGCGTGGTTCCGCGGCGCGCTGGCCTGGGGGATCGAGAAGGACATCGTCTGGTGGACCGACCTCGACCGCTTCGGAGCCGACCTGCCGGCCAGCCGCGCCGACGTCGCGTTGCTGCTCCACCGTTACCACCTCCGGACCGTGGACCCCCCGGCGCAGGAGCAGGAGGCACCGCCGCAGGATTCTGAGACTCCCGACAGCCCGGCGGTGGCCCGATGACTGTGGTGGTTGTGCTGCTGGCCGTTGCGGTCGGCGTGCTCGCCCTGATCGTGTTCGGGCTGCTCAGGACCCACGCCGAGATCCTGCGGGCCCTCGACCGGGCCGGAATCGGCCTTGACGAGGAGTCCGAAGCCTCCTCGCTACCGTCCCCCGATCAGGACCGCGCCGGCGGCTCCGGCCCGGCCGGGAGGGATGCCAGCGATCTGGCTGGCACTGTGCCGGCGGGCGGTCCCACCAAGGTTGCGGTCACCGGCGTGCCGCACCACACCCTGCTGGCCTTCCTGTCGTCGGGGTGCCGCACCTGCAAGCCGTTCTGGCAGGCGTTCGCCGAGCCGGGAGTCGACCTGCCCGGCAGCGGCACCCGCCTGGTGATCGTCGGCCAGGACCCCGCCCACGACTCGGAGTCGGCGCTGGCGGAGCTGGTCCCGGCCGGCGTGAAGGCCGTGCTGTCGTCGGCCGCGTGGCAGGACTACGACGTTCCGGGCTCTCCGTACTTCGCCCTCGTCGACGGTGTCGACGGACGGGTCGTCGGAGCGGGCAGCGCCCTGGGCTGGGAGCAACTGCGCGAGCTGCTTCAGGAGGCGGTGGACGACGCCGCCTTGGACCGCGGCACCCGGGGGCGGGCGAGGCCGCCGGCGGGCCGCTCCGGCCGGAGCCGGGCCCGCCGGGCCGACGATGCTCTCCGATCGGCGGGCGTGGGCCCGGGCCATCCGAGTCTCTACCCCGGAGGATCCGCTCCGGTTCACGGCAACGGCGCCGACTCGAGCGACCGCCGGGTCGAGTGATGACTGCGGTCGCGGCCATCGGGGCGATGGCGGCGCTGGCTGCCGGGGCGCGGTCGGCATGGTCGCCTTGAGGCCTGTCGATGCTGACGAGCATCAGCCCGCTCGGTGAGCGGGCCCGGGGCAACCGGTGGTGGCTGACGGTGGGTTGGCTGTCTCTCGGAGCGGTGGTCGGGGGAGCGGTCGTCGGCGTCGCGCTGGGTGCCGCCGGGCAGTTCCTGGCCGGTTCCCTCAGCGACGGCGCCCGCCTCGCAGTGCTGGCCGGGGCGTGCGCGGCGGCCGCGGCCTGGGACATGTCCGGTCGAGGCCTGCCGGGGCGGCGGCAGGTCAACGAGGACTGGCTCGTCGCCTACCGGTCGTGGGTCTACGGGGCTGGCTTCGGCCTGCAACTCGGCGCCGCGGTGGCGACGGTGGTCAACACCGCTCTGGTGCCGCTGTTCATGCTGGCCGCGCTGCTGGCGGGGGACATGACCGCGGGCCTGGCGATCGGAGCCGCGTTCGGGGCGGCCCGGGGCGCGAGCATGGCTCTGAGCAGCCGGGTGCGCACCACCGACGATCTGCGACAGCTGCACCGCCGTCTCGACCTCCACGCCGACCGGGCTCGCCGCCTGGGAGCGGGAGCCGCGGCCGGGCTCGGCTGCGCGGCCGCCGCGAGCCTGCTGGCGCTGTGACCGGATTGATCGGTGACCTGACGTGACCACACTGGCCGCTCACGGGGTGAGCATCGATGTTCCGGCGGGCTGGGAGGCTGAGCTGTCCACCCAGCCGGACCCTTCGACGGTGGACCAGACCGTGGACCCGCTGCCCTCACCGCTGGTGGTGCTGCACACGGCCAACTTCTCGCTGCCCGCGGAACGCGACGACTACGGAGCAGGAGCGGTCGAGACCATGGACCGCAACGGGATCTTCGCCGCGCTGGTCGAGTTCGGTGCAGCGTCGGTGGGGACCATGCTCTTCGCGGCGCAGGGCGTGCCGGGCCGCCTCGCCCCCGAGGACTTCGCCTCGGACCAGCTGAACGTGGCGGTGCCGGGCCATGCTGGCCTGCAGCATTTCTTCCATGTGGACGCGCGGGCGTTCTGCCTGTACGTAGTGATCGGGTCGCACTCCCGCCGCGGGGTGCTGGTGCCCGAATTCAACCGCGTCCTGTCCGGCTTGAGCATCGCCTGACGGCGAGCGCCCGCTCGGGGCCTCTAGAGCGGCTCGCCCTCGTGCAGGACGCCGTAGACGTCGGTGCGGCGGTCGGCCCGGGGCTTGATCAGCTCGCTGCGGGCCTGGGCCCGCTTGGCCTCGGACAGGTCGATGTCGGCGACCTCCAGCTGCTCGCGGACCGTCGACAGCGGACCGGCGGCCACCGCGCCGTAGGGGTCGGCCACGACGGACGAGCCCAGGCACTCGACACCGTCACCGGCGCCGACCTGGGACGCGCACGCGATGAACACCTGGCTCAGGTTGGCCTGCACGAGCGCACCCTCGGCGTGGGGGATCAGCTCGCCCTCGGCGTACTGGCGCCGGTCGAAGCCGCGCACCCAGGCGGTGGGGACGCAGATCACTTCCGCGCCCCGCAGAGCCAGCACTCGCACGACCTCCACGAAGCGCAGGTCGTAGCAGATGCACAGCCCGATGGTGCCCCAGGCCGTCTCGGTTACGGTCAACCCGGCGTCGCCGGGCGCGAAGCAGTGTTTCTCGACGTCGAAGAGGTGCAGCTTCCGGTAGTGGGCGAGCACGCCGTCGGGTCCGACGGCGACCGCGGTGTTGTAGATGTCGTCGCCCGATCGTTCGCAGAAGCCCCCGACGATCAGCCCGCCGTGGCGGGCGGCCTCGGCCTGCCAGTCGGTGACGGTCGGGCCGTCGAGGTCTTCGGCCAGCGGCGCCAGCGCCTCCCGGTCGGTGCTGTACCACGGCACCGCCATCTCGGGAAGCAGCACGATGTCCGCTCCCTGCTCGAACAGCGAGGCGGCCGCATCGACGCTGGCCTTCCGGTTGGCCTCGGCCGCCCCGGGACGGCTGAGGATCTGAGCCAGACCGATTCGAGTCACTGGATCACGCCTTCATGGTTGCGGCAACCCCTGCCGCGCGGGCTCGGAGAGTGGAGCTGATCGGACTCGAACCGACGACCCCCTGCTTGCAAAGCAGGTGCTCTAGCCAACTGAGCTACAGCCCCGTGGAGAGTTCAGGGTAGCGGAGCGCCGGGTTCTCAGGAGGCGAGAGGGCGGCCGAAGGGCAGCTCGTCCTGCCAGGTCGACAGGAACGCCTCCGCGGCGTAGCAGGCGCCCAGGAAGGGGCCGTCGTCGGATCCGGCGGCGTCGGCCATCAGCGCCGCGACGGTGCCGGTGATCTCGGCATGGACCTCGTCGTCGCCGGTTCCGGGGCTGCTCCAGGCGGCCATAGATGATCCGGCCAGGGCCACGAAGTCGGGCACGGCAGCCACGCCGTTCCGCCGGCACACGGCCAGCGCCTTGGACGTGAACGCCAGCCGCCCGCTGGGCACCAGGGCCCGGCAGCCGAGACCCTCGGCCACGCCGTGGTTGACGATCCCCATCCTCGAGCCGGCGAACACGATGTCTGCCTCGATGCCCCACAGCGCGCCCGGCTTGCCCAACCCGTCGTCGCTGCCGGCCAGCGCGCCCAGGGCCTTGTCGCCGTGCTCGGCCCAAGCCTCAGCCAGAGCGGCCGGGTCGAAGCCGTCGTCGGACGCGAGCGATCCCTCGGCGGTGGCTAGGCCCACAACCCGTCCGCCCCTCTCGGCCACCGCCTGCGCCAGCGCAGGCCCCGACGCAGAGAACCCCTCTATGACGGCAGCGCGTCCGTCGAGGCCTGCCGCCGCGTCGGCGGCCGCGGCCGCCGACAGGCCGTCACACTGCGCCCCGAAGGCATCCAGGCGGTCGGCGTTGCGGGGATCGGTGTCGCGCAGCGGAGCCAGATCCTCGTCGCTCACGCCCTTGGCCGCGTCGGGAAGGTACGCGCCCTCAGCCACGAGGGCCGCAGACTCGGCCACGAATGCGGCGACAGCCTCGGCCCGCGCCGGGGCCTCGGCGTTGATGCCCGCGGAGGCGCCGCTGCGGCGCATCTGCAGCGAGGCGTAGGTGTAGGTCTGGGAGCGGGCCAGGTCCTTGGCGCCGCCCTGGAGGATCTTGCGGGCCCAGCGCACCGGCCCCGACGCGGCCTCGGCCCCGGCCAGGTCCAGCGCCACGAACGCGTCGACACTCTGGAACTTGTGAAGTCTCACCGGCGCTCCGGAGTCAGGTCGCGCCGTTGAGGATCCGTACCGGCAGCTCCCGGGGGCCGCGAATCTGGCCGGTTGACCACCTGACGCCCTCGGGATCGGCCAGCTCGAAGTCCGGGACCCGGGCCATCCACTCCTCCAACGCCACGGTCAGTTCCATGCGGGCCAGGTTCGATCCGAGGCAGCGGTGGATGCCCAGCCCGAAGGCGACATGGCGGTTGCGCATGCGATCGATCACGAAGGTGCCGGCGTCCTCGAAGGCGTCGGGGTCGCGGTTGGCGGCCGGGAACGGCAGCAGCACCCAGTCGTTGGCCCGCATCGACTGGCCGGCGAACTCGGCGTCCTTGGCCACCAGCCGGGCCATGGTCACCGGCGCGTAGAAGCGCAAGAACTCCTCCACCGCGAAGGGCCGCACGTCGGGGTCCTCCACCCAGCGGCGGCGGTCGGTGGGGTTCTGGGCCATGTGCCACAGCGAGGCGCCGATCGCCGACCACGTCGTGTCCACCCCGGCGACGATCAGCAGCGCGCAGGTGCCCCGCACGTGCTCGTGCGCCAGGGGCTGGCCCGCGATCGTCGCGTGGGTCATGTGGCTGATCAGGTCGTCCTGAGGCCGCTCAGCCCGGTCCGCGATCAGCTTGTCGAGGTAGAAGTCGATCGAGTCCTCGTATTCGACGCGGATCTCGGTGCCCGGCTGCTCCATGATCCGGTGGATGAACACCCGGAACTGGTCGCCGTCGGAACGGGGTACGCCCAGCATGTCGGCGATCACCCTCACCGGGATGTGCTGGGTGTAGCCCAGCGCGGCGTCCACGATGTCGGTGCGGCCCGCCTCCACGTCGGCCAGCAGGTCGTCGAGCAGTTCCCGGCAGGTCTCGCGGGTGGACTCGCGCTTGGCCTCTATGGGCTTGGGCGCGAAGGCCGGCAGCAGGAACTCCCGGGCGATCCGGTGGAACGGCGGGTCGCTGGTGATCGGCGGGGCGAACCCCACCGGGGGAGGGATGTCGGGCCGGCCGTCGTGGACCACCACCCCGTTGGAGCTGAAGGTGTCGGCGTCCTTGGCGATGGCGCAGACGTCTTCGTGGCGCACCGGAAGCCAGGTCCCGCCGTAACGCTCGCTGTGAGCCACCGGGCACTCGTCGCGCAGCTCGTCCCAGATCTCGGGGGCCCGGGCGGCGTAGCCCGGATCAACGTGGTCGAAGTCGGTGGCCCAGTCGGCCACCGGCGCCCGGGGCTTGGCGTCCTCGTGCGGATCGGTGCCGGAGTCTGCGCTCCGGTCGGTCGAGGAATCGGTCGAGGGGATCGTGTAGGTCATGGCGTCAGCTTCAACTCCTCCACCCTACAGTTCAGCAGGCTACGGCACCGGCCGCTCAGTTGTTTTTGGCGGTCCTGGTGGCTGTTCCGGAGTGACCAGATCGCGGGGGATCCTCCGTGGCCCGTACAGCGACCGGTAGCCGTAGCCGAGGTCGTCGCCCGTGTCGAAAGCGCCTGCAGGCGACCTCTCGTATATGAGCGAATCTACATGTATGAAGCAGCCATGAGCGGAAGTAGCCTCTGCGCCGGCCAAGCGGACCCCACGGCCGGCGGCAAGTGAGGAAGGCGATCCATAACCGTGATGAGGATGAGTAAACGGACTATCACGGCGGCGCTTGTTGCCGTGCTGCTGTGCGCTGCTGTGATCGCGCTGACGGTGTCCTTGGTGGGCGCCAGGGGGGAGGTCGATCAAGCGAAGGAGGAGAACGGGAGGCTGAATGCGGCGCTGACGCAACTGGCCGATGACTTCGACCTGAACGAGCGCGATCTGCAGGAGCAGAGCTCCAGGCTTCAGAGCCTCCGAGACGACCGGGACTCTAAGGCGGAGGCGTTGGACGAGAGCAGCCTGGTCAGCGAGGAGCTCGAGGACCGGACAGAGAGCCTGACCGCCGATCTGCAGGCCCTCGAGAACCTCCGCGACGAGCTGTCGGCGACGGTGGCAACTTTGGAGCGGCAGCACGACAGCCTCGAGGCCTCGTACGCCGGCCTGAGCGAGGAGTACGCCCGCTTGGGCGAGGAGAACGCTGGCCTGGGCGAGGAGAACACTGGCCTCGGGGAGGAGAACGCCGGCCTGATTGAGGAGAACACTGGCCTGGGCGAGGAGAACGCCGGCCTGAAGGCGACCGTCGAAGGGCTGGAGAGCACGCGGCACAGGCTCGAGGCGGAGAATGAGACACTCAAGCTCGCCCACACCAACGTCGAAGGCCTAGAGGAGGCGGCGTCGGGCCTGCGAGCCGTCATCGCCGGCCTGGAGGAGAGGATCTCGGGCCTGCGAGCCGTGATTGCCGGCCTGGAGGAGGACCGCCGGGCCCTCGTGGTGGAGTCGAGGGAGATGTTCCCGACTTGCACCGGCAGCATGGAGCCCAAGATCACCTGCCAGGACACCGTGGTGGAACTCAGCAACTTCCGCCCCGAGGACATAGCCGTGGGCACCGTCATCTCGTTCTACCCGCCGACGGGGGCGGACGGCACCGCCTCGCCGCTCCTTCACCGTGTAACCGATGTCAAGGTCGAGGACGGCGTCTACTACTTCTGGACGAAGGGCGACGCCAGGGAGGAACCGGACGGGTACTGGGTCCCGGAGGGCAACGTGCGGGGATACGTGATCGAGCTCCGGCAAGGAACCCGGCCGCTGAACTCCGAGCTCAGGGCGCGCGTGAACGGGGCCAAGGAGCGGCACGACCTCGCCAGAGCGAGGATGCTGGAGGCTCGGGACGCTTACGACAGAAAGGTCGTACTGCACTGCGGGAGCCTCGAGGCTGTGGCGCAGTGCGATACGTCCGAGAACAACTTCGCAGAGGTCCAGAGGGCCTACGAGGCGTTCGACCAGGCTTGGGACGATTATCTGCGCGCCATCTGCCGGTACGACGAGGCTTACTACAGCGGCCTGTATGAGAGCGAGCCCAGGGAGCAACTGCAGGCCGATCCCTATACCTCCCCGTCCGCGTGCTCAGCGGTGAGCTAGGGCCCAGCCATGCGGTTCCTGTATCCGAGCGCGCTTACTGATCGCCGAGCCTGGCGGTTCCGGGTCGTTGCCGCGGTGACACTGGCCGGAAGCGTCGTGCTCGCCGTCCCATCGTCGGCGACGGCCGAGGACAGGAGGTTCATCCTTCCCATCGACCTCGAGGAGGGTCGCCCCGCCCCCGAGATGGCTGATCCTCCCCCGGGGTCGACAGACTCCGGTGGGTCGCCGAACACCGGAGGCCCATCGACGGGTGGGTTCCCCAGCGGAGGTGGCTCCCCGGGCGGTGGCTCCCCGGGCGCTCCACCCCCGGCCGGTTCAGGGCCGGACGCTGCCGCCCCGCAGGTTCTCGACTGCACGCCGATCCGGGCCAACCATCAGATGTCGAACATCGAGTACAGCAGGAAGCTCAGCCATCTGATGAGGTCCGAGGAGGAGGGTGGCTGCGGGATGACTCTCCCCGAGGCGCTGGGGTCGAGGCAATGGCCTTCGGTGGATGAGGAGAGGTACCTGGGCAGGACGACGCCGTCCCGCTGCCTCTACTGGGTTGAGTACTCGGACGGAACGAAAATCTATGAGAGCAGGCCCTGCTGATTCCCTGACTGCGTGGGTGTCAGCTCCTCGGCCTCATAGTCCAGCAGGCGGCGGAACAGGTCGCGCAGTTCGCTGCGCCGGCCCCGGTCGTTGGCCAGGTTGACCAGCTCGTGGGGGTCCTCGGCGATCTGGTACCACTCGTGGTCGTGGTCGTCGAAGTCGGCGTCCACATCGAAGAGCTTGCCGTCGGTGTCGGCGGTTCCGTCGCGCTGGATGCCGCCGCCCACGCCGTAGTAGCGGGCGTACTTGGTCTCGCCGTCGTAGAAGCCACGCACCGCGTAGCGGGTGTTGCGGATCAGGTCGGACTGGGCCGAGTCCTGGGAGAACAGCACGAAGTCGCGCACTGAGGCGTCCGGGTCGGTCAGCACCGGGGCCAGGTCCCGGCCCGAGAGGGTGGGCGTGTCGGCAGGGTCGATGCCGCCCAGCGCGGCGATCGTGGCCGCCAGATCGACATGGGTGGCCAGCGCTGCGGTGCGGTCCCCGGCCGGCACCCCGGGGGCCTTGACGATGAGCGGCACACCCATCACCTCGTCGTAGACGCAGGGCAGCTTGGCCCGCAGGCCGTGGGACCCGCAGGCGTCGCCGTGGTCCGACGTGTAGGCGATGACCGTGTCGTCGTAGAGGCCGAGAGTGTCCAGGGCGTCGAGCAGGCGGCTCAGGCTGCGGTCCAGCTCGATGTGCAGCCAGGCGTAGTAGTCGAGGCCCCGCAGCCAGGTGTCGTGGTCGTCGGCGTCGATGCGTCCGACCACATGCTCCCGGTTGCGAACGTGGCGCCAGGCCCGCTGCACCTCGGGCTTGGTGTGTAGGTCGTCGGCGAAGTTGTCGGGCAGCCGGTCGAACAGCCGGGGGTAGTCCTCCGGCGGCGGGGTCACCGGCAGGTCGCCCAGGCGCATTTCCACCACCGCGTTGAAGAACCTGGCGAACTTGGGGTGCTCGGCCTGGTAGCTCGGGTGGTCGGCTGGGAACCACATGATGTCGTGCGGGTTGACCAGCGCCACGGTCAGGAACCACGGCTGACCGTTCGCGTTCTCGCCAGCCCGGTCCTGAAGCCAGTCGATGGCCTGGTCGACGATGATCGGGTCGAAGTAGCGGCCGGTGTAGGCGCTGCCCATGAAGTGGACGTCGTTGCCCTCCCAGTCGCGGTAGCCGTGGGCCTCCATGTCGGGTGTCTCGCCGTGGCCGAGGTGCCACTTGCCCAGGTAGCTCGACCGGTAGCCGCGGTCGGCCAGCAGGCTGCCGATGGTGGGGATGGCCGGGTCGAGGGCGGTGTGGGTGGGGAAGGCGACGTTGTCGACCACGCCGTGCTCGGCCAGGTAGCGGCCGGTGTAGAGGCTGGCCCTCGACGGCGAGCACGGCGAGGCGTGGGTGAAGTAGCGGTCGAAGCTCAGCCCGTCGGCCGTCAGCCGCTCATGGGCCGGCAGGTCCACCACACCGTCGAGCCAGTCGTTGCGGCGTTCCTCGTCGGAGACGATCAGCAGGATGTTGGGCCGGTCAGCCACAACCGGACGCTATCGGCGCTCGGCCTCTGCTGGCAGCCGTCAGCCTTCGCCGATGAGGCGATCCAGCACCAGCTCGGGATGGTCCGACTGGAGACGGGCCAGCCAGTAGGGGCTCTCGAACAGGGCCAGCAGCTCGCCGCCGTCCCGGGCCGCGACCGTCACTCCCGACATGGTTCCCAGCACTCGGGCCGAGTCTTCGTCGGTGCGCCGGGCTGTGGTCCACGGAGCCGGGGCCAACTCCACCGGCGCGCCGAACTCGTGGCGGAGCCGGTGCGCGGCAACGTCGAACTGCAGGGGCCCGACTGCGGCCAGGATCGGGGCGCTCTCGCCGCCCTCGGGCCGGCGCAGCACCTGCACTACCCCTTCGGAGTCGAGTTGGCGCACCCCGGAGCGGAACTGCTTGGCCTTTGAGGTGTCTGTGCAGCGGGCCATCCGGAAGCTGCTCGGCGCGAACGCCGGCACCGCGGGCCAGCGCACCGGTTCGCCGGCGGCGTGCACCGCGTCGCCGACCCGCAGCTCGGCCGCGTTGACCAGGCCGATCACATCGCCGGGCCAGGCCTCCTCGGCGGTGCTGCGGTCCCGGCCCACCACCGTGTGGGCGTACTTGGTGGCCAGCGTCTTGCCGGTGCGCCCGCAGGTTATGGCCATGCCCCGCTCGAAGCGGCCCGAGCACACCCGCAGGAACGCCATGCTGTCGCGGTGGGCCGGGTCCATGTTGGACTGCACCTTGAACACCGCCGCGCTGAAGCCGGCGTCCACCGGGCGGGGGTCGCCGCCGGCGTCGAGGCGGGCACCGGGGGGAGGGGCCATCTCGACGATCGCGTCGAGAAGCATCCGCACCCCGTAGTTGGTCAGGGCCGAACCGAAGAACACCGGCGACAGCTCGCCCGCCTCGAACCGCTTGATGTCGAGTTCGGCTCCGGCCCCGTCGAGCAACTCGACGGCCTCGGCGGCCTCGTGCCAGGCGGAGCCCTCCTCGGCCGCGGCCCGTGCCGCGGCCACGACCTCCTCGTCGGCGGCGGTGGCGCCCCCGGCTGTGCGGGAGAAGCGCACATAGTGGCCGGCGCGGCGGTCGATCAGGCCGTTGAACCGCTCGCCTTCGCCGACGGGCCAGGTGACCGGCACCGGGTCGAGCACGAGCTGGTCCTCGATCTCGTCGAGCAGTTCGAGCGGGTCCCGGGCCGGTCGGTCCCACTTGTTGATGAAGGTGACGATGGGGATCTCCCGGTTGCGGCAGACCTCGAACAGCTTGCGGGTCTGGGCCTCGATGCCCTTGGCCCCGTCGAGCACCATCACGGCCGCGTCCACCGCTGACAGCACCCGGTAGGTGTCCTCGGAGAAGTCGCCGTGGCCGGGAGTGTCGAGCAGGTTGAGCACCCGATCCTGGTAGGCGAACTGCACCACCGCGGAGGTGACCGAGATGCCCCGGCGGCGCTCGAGCTCCATCCAGTCCGAGGCGGTGGCCCGGCGGTCGCCCTTGGCCCTGACCGATCCGGCTCCGGCGGTCAGGACGCCGCCGTAGAGCAGGAACTTCTCGGTGAGCGTGGTCTTGCCCGCGTCGGGATGCGAGATGATGGCGAAAGTGCGTCGCCGCGCCGCCTCACGGCGAACGTCGCTAGCAGCCGAAGCGACCGGGTCATTGCTCACGGCACCAGTGTGGCCCGTGCTGCCATCGCTGCCTCGCGGGCTGCGGAGTAGCGTGCCCACGGGCAGCTATCCGGCCGCCCGTGCCTTGGGGCAGGGACACTCCATGGAAGGGGACAGACATGGACAGCTTCGATCTGGGCAGCTTGAACTACTGGGCGATCTTGGTGGCGGTGGTGTTCAACCAGGCGCTGGGCGCCGCGTGGTACAGCACCCTGGCCAAGCCCTGGATGGCCGAGGTGGGCATGAGCACCGACGACATGGAGGCCATGAAGGGGACGCCCCGGCAGTGGTACCCCTACGTGCTGGCGGTGGCGAGCGGGATCGTGTTCACCCTCGTCCTCGCGCTGCTGGCCCAGGGACTGGGCGCGGACGGCGCCGGTGAAGGCCTAGGACTGGGGCTGTTGGCTGCGGTCGGCTTCATCTTCACCTCTAACACCATCAACTACGCGTTCGAGGGCCGCAGCCTGAAGCTGTTCGCCATCAACAGCGGCTACCCGCTCATCTCCTACAGCGTCATCGGCATCCTGCTGGCCGTCTGGACATAGCGTTAGCACATCTTCCCGGCCTTAGAGCCGCTGGAGGCGCCGGTATACAATCCGGCCACTAGAGGCGGCGGGGAGAGGATCGCCAAGAGGCCGAGCGGACAGGGAGCGACCGGTGGGCGAGTCAGTGCGATGTGCAGCGAGGCCGTGGCCCGAGCGGCCCGTGAGCGCAGCGAACAAGAGCGGGAATGACACCGCCGTGACGCGAGCGGTCGTCGCCGGACTGCGCTCGCGCTAAGTGGCCACGGACTCCGGCGCAGTGCGGCGGCGCATCACCGAGGCGCTCGACCTCGACACAGCCTCCCGACGCTGGGTGTGCAACCGGTGCGGTCACGACCTCGGCCCGGCCGAGCGCAACTACAAGGAGGGCTGCCTGGTCTACGACCGGGACCCGCGGGAGATCCACATTCCCTTCGATCCTCCCACCGAGTTCGGGTTCAGCCCCCACCCCGAGTGGTGCCGGATCGTGGAGTTCTACTGCCCCGCCTGCGCGGTGATGTTCGACGTGGAGTACCTCCCGCCCGGCCATCCCATCACCCACGACATAGAGCTCGACCTCGATGCCATCGGCTGAGGCACCGGACGCGGGCCGGGCCGTCCCCGGGCCGAGCCTGCTCGACGTGGACATCGGGGGGACGTTCACCGACGCCTTCGTGGTGCTGGGCGGGCGCCAGGCCACGGGAAAGTCGCTGACGACCCACGCCGACCTGTCCGACGGCATGATCGAGGCCATCGGCGAGGCGGCTCGGCGGCTCGGCTGCGCCCCGGCCGACGCCTTCGCCGTGGCCGATGCGGTGAAGTACTCCACCACCGTGGGCACCAACGCCCTGATCGAGCGCACCGGCCCCAAGGTGGGGCTCATCACGACCGCCGGTCAGGAGGACACCGTCCACGTGGCCCGCTCCCGTTCGTGGGCCGACGGCATGCCCCTGGAGGTGCAGATCGACCGCACCCGGGCCCAGCGGCCCGACGACCTGGTGCCCCGGGCGCTGCGGGTCGGGGTGCGGGAGCGCATCGACTGCTTCGGCGAGGTGCTGATGCCGCTGCGGACCGATGACGTGCTGGCCGCGGTCGACCACCTAGTGCGCCAGGGCGTTCGAGCCATCGCGGTGTGCCTGGCCTGGTCTTTCATGAACCCGGCCCACGAGCAGCAGGTGGCCGAGATCGTGCGCCGGGAGTACCCCGACTCGGTGCTGGGCCGCTGCCCGGTGCTGCTGTCGTCGGAAGTGGCCCCCCGCCTAGACGAGTACCGCCGCAGCATCACCACCATCCTCAGCGCCTTCCTGGCCCCCGACACCGAGGAGCATGTCATCGACCTCGGCGACCGGCTGCGAGCCCTGGGATGCCGCAAGCCGCTGCTGGTGGCCCGCAACATCGGCGGGGTGGCCTCGCCCAGCCGCACCACCGCCCTTCACCTGCTGGGCAGCGGGCCGGTGGCCGGCCTGGCCGGCGCGGCGGTCATGGCCCGGGACTACGGCCTCGACCGGGTGATCACCGCCGATATGGGAGGCACTAGCTTCGATGTGGGCCTGGTGATCGACGGCCAGGACCGCAACTACGAGTTCGACCCGGTGATCGACCGCTGGCGGGTGCACTTGCCGGTCATCGCCAACTACTCCATCGGCGCGGGGGGCGGCTCCATCGCGTATGTGACCGACACCGGCGAGTTGAGGGTCGGGCCCCGCAGCGCCGGCTCGATGCCCGGGCCGGCCTGCTACTCCCAGGGCGGGACCGAGCCCACCGTCACCGACGCCGACGTGGTGCTGGGCTTCATCGATCCCGATCGGTTCCTGGGCGGGGCCATGCCGCTGAGCCGCCGTCGGGCCGAGCGGGCCCTGAGCCGCCGCATCGCCGACCCGCTCGGCATCGATGTGATCGAGGCGGCCGTGCGGGTGCGCCGGCTGATCGACGGCGTGATGGGCCAGGAGATCTATCGCCAGACCGCGCTGGAGGGCCACGACCCCCGCGACTTCACCATGTTCGCCTTCGGCGGGGCCGGGCCGGTGCACGCCGCCGCGGTGGCCGGCTACGCCGATGTGCACACGGTGGCCACCTTCCCCCACGGCAGCGAGTTCAACGCCTACGGCGTGGCCACCATGGGTGTGATGCAGACCTACGAGCGCACCCGGATGGTCCAGCTCTTCGACGGCGACTCGTACACCGACGAGGCCGGCACCTTCAACGAAGTCGTGCAGGCACTGAAGGCCCTGGCCGAGCGAGACATGGCCGAGGAGGGATTCGGCATGGACTCGGTGACGCTGCGGCTTGAGCTGGACATGAACTATGGCGGCCAGCACCACACAGTCCGGCTCGAGTCGCCCCGGCTGATGCTGGAGGGCCCAGAAGACGTGGTGGCCGTGTGCGACGCCTTCAACGAGGTGTTCGCGGCCGCCTACGGGGCCGGGTCCATCCACCCGTACGGAGGGATCCTGGTCCAGCTGTTCCGGCTGGTGGCCGGTACCTCGGGCTACCGGCTGGAGGCTCGACCCCGGCCGGCGGGCGCAGCTTCGAGCAACGGAGACTCGCCCGGCCACACCGTCCGGGAGGTCTGCTGGCCCGGTTCCGGCGCGGTCGACACTCCGGTCCACGACCGTGCCGGCCTGCCCGACGGGTTCTCGACCGAAGGCCCCGCGCTGATGGAGGACGTCGACACCGTGGTGGCGGTGCCGCCGGGCTGGAGCTACGCCCTCGACGAGCAGCGCACCGGCTGGCTCACCGCTGCGGAGGCCGGTCCGTGACCACGACTCCGACGACCGGTGCCCGGCTGCTGGATGTGGCCGCCATGGGCCTCGACGAGCGCATCGCCCGCTTCGGCCGGCCGCTCATGAAGCCCGGCCCGGGCCTCGACCCCGAGGTCCTGCACCGCGAGGTGCTGGAGGAGCCCACCGAGCTGGAGCTGTCCGGGGAGGGCAGCCTCGACCCCGTCGACCTCGAGATCTTCCTGCACAAGCTCGACTCGATCATCGACGACGGCCGCGACGTCTGCAAGTACCTGAGCATGGCCGAGATGCTCCAGGCCGGCGACCTCGGCGTGGGCATCTTCACCGCCAGGGGAGACTTGGCCGGCATGTCCACCGGGGTGATCCTGCACGCCCTGCTGCACTACGGGCCGGTCAAGTACGTGCTCAAGCACTACGTCGACGACCCCACCGTCGGGCTGTCCGACGGCGACATCTTCTTCTTCAACGACCCCGACGCCGGCGGGGTCCACACCTACGACCACTTCCTGATGATGCCGGTGTTCTCCGGCGGCGAGCTGCTGGCCTGGGTGGCCTGCGGCGGCCATCAGGGCGAGACCGGGTCGCGCTCACCCGGCGGCTGGTCGCCCGAGATCGGCACCCGCTACGAGGAGGGCCTGCACATCACCCCGCTGCGGGTGGGCACCGACTTCCGGTTCCACACCGACCACCTCAAGTTCCTGCTCAACTCGGTGCGCACCCCCCGCCAGAACTCCCTGGACATGAAGGCCCGCCTGGCGGTGTGCGTGCGGCTTCGCCAGCAGCTCCTGCGGGAAGTGGAACGCCGGGGCGCGGCCTTCGTGGCCGCCGGGCTGCGCCAGTCGATCAAGACGTCGGCCTCCCTGGCCCGCCGCCGCATCGCCGGCTTCAACGACGGCGTCTACCGGTCGGTCGTGTTCCTCGACACCATCGGCATCTCCGACGGGCTGGTCCGCCTGCCTGTCGAGCTGCACAAGCGGGGCGACGAGCTGATCATCGACATGGCCGGCGCCTCGCCCGAGCCCCGCACCGGCCCCTTCCACCTGCGCTGGCACCTGGCCCGGGCCGCCTCGGCCGCGGCGCTGTTCCCGACGGTGTTCCGGGGCCTGCGCTGGTCGATCGGCCTGTTCGACCCCATCAAGCTCACCGCCCCGCCTAGCATCGTCAACGCCCCCAGCCGGGACTCCGGGACCGGGTCGGGCAGCCACACCGGCCGGGTGGTGGTGCAGGGGCTGCTGCTGGCGGCCATGCGGATGCTGCACGACAGCCCGCACCGCGCCGGGGTGACCGCGCCGTTCGCCGAGAACCTGCTGCTGATCCAGTTCGGCGGGACCGGCCAGTACGGCAACCCGATCGCGGGCGGGCCCGCCAACGGCAACGCCACCGGCCAGGGCGCCCGGTTCGACCTCGACGGCGAGCACAGCGCCGGGTTCTTCTGGGCCATGGTGGTGGACTGCCCCGGCCCCGAGGAGCAGGAGCGCAAGTTCCCGTGGGTGTACCTGTTCCGCAACCGCTTCGACCAGGACGTGTGCGGGCTGGGCCGGTACCGGGGCGGGGTCGGCCTCACCGACTGCTTCGTGATCCACGGCACTCCGCAACTGGGCACCAACTCCGTGGGCACGGGCAGCCGGTTCACCAAGAACTACGGGCTGTTCGGGGGCTACTCGGGCGCAGCCCAGCCCCGCATCATCATCCGGGGCTCCGACGCCAAGGAGCTGATGGCCGCCGGCGCCGACGACCTGCCCATGAGCGTAAGGGAGCTGGCCGACCGGCGCCGCATCACCGGCGACTACGCCTTCGGGCACACCAACTCCGAGGGTGAGACCGTCAGCGACGGCGACGTGGTGGTGCTGGCCCGAGGCTGCGGCGGCGGCTACGGCGATGTGCTGGAGCGAGACCCGGAAGCGGTGCTGGGCGACATCGTCAACGGGATCACCTCGCCGGAGTTGGCCGAGCGACTCTATGGCGTGGTCCTGGCTGCGAGCGGGGACCGGGTGGACTCCGACGCCACCGAGGACCGCCGGGCTGAGATCCGGGCTGAGCGCAAGCGGCAGGGACGGCCCTACGCCGACTTCGTGGCCGAGTGGTCCCAGCGCCGGCCCCCGCCCGACGCGCTGCGCCACTACGGCGAGTTCCCGGCACCGGTGCAGGTGATCGACGACCGCGAGTACCCGACCGAGCCCGACCCCGACGGCGGGTCATGGCACCGATGACCCGTCTCACGGCTCTGTTCGCGCTTATCCGGGCATACACCGGGAAAGCGTGCACAGAACGGGTTGGGAGGGGGCGTTGAGCCGGTTGACCGCGCTGGTGCCCGGCGCGGTGGGCGCGGCCGCGCTGGGTCGGGCCTGGCCCGACGACGTCAACGGCCAGGTCCGCTGCATCGACGAGGGGTCTAGGGCCCTTGGGCTTGCGTGCTGCTGTGCGCCCTGGACCGGCGAGGCGCAAGATCCCGACTCGGTGACGACCGGGCTGGTGGCAACCCCGGGGGCGCTTCCCGTGCTCGGGGTGGTGCCGGGTCCGCTGTCCAGCGAACTTCTGTCAGGAATCCACCGCAGAGGTGGAAAACTCGCAGGTAGTTCGGCGATCCAGGACGTTCAGGACCTTCTCGACGACGCCTCGGACGCCGCGGTGGACCGGCTCCGGGCGCTGGGCGCCTGCGGAGTGCGACGAGCCGCCGTGATGGAGGACGCGACGATCTCGTGGGCCGGCGAGGACGCCGCGGCCGAGGCCCACCGCCCCCTCCTCAACGCGGCCGCTCACCTGCGCATCGACCTGGTGCTGGTCGCGGGCGGTCCCGAAGTCGTGGCATCGCTCGGGTACGACCGCTGGGTCTCCGGCCGGGGCTGCTCGCTGGGGCTCGGCTACCTGCCGGCCGAGGCCTTCGACTCGGCTGCGGCCCTGGAGCGCGGGCTGGACCGGACCCGGGCCGCTGGCGATCCCGGCGAGGTCATCACGCCGCCACTGGACGCAGGCGTGGCGCCTGAACTGGTGCGACACGCATCGCGTGTACTGGCGGGAACGGTGGTCCGGCCGTGACCTACTCGGTCGGCATCGACATGGGCGGCACCTTCACCGACGGGGTGTTCTCCAACGGGGAGCTGGCCGCGTCGGTCAAGGTCCCCACCACGCACTTCGACCTGACCCGCTCGGTGATGGCGTGCCTGGCCGGCGGCGCGGCAGCGTTCGGCGAGTCCCTGGAGGACTTCCTGGGAGACGTCGGCCTGTTCCGCCTGGCCACCACCATCGGCACCAACGCCGTCGTCACCGGCACGGGCGACACCGTGGGTCTGCTGGTCGAGGCCGGGGCGGAGAAGTCGCTGTACGGGCCGTCAGACCCCGCCCCCGCTCTCGGTGTATTCGTGAGTCCCGACCACGTGATGGGCGTGGACCCGGCTTCAGCAGCCGAAGAGGTTCTCAGGATGTGCCGCGGTCTCGTTCAACAAGGTGTGCGCCAGACGGTGGTCAGCCTGCCCGCCGGGCGCCGCGAGGACGAGGCCCGTCTGCGGGAACTGGTCCGGGACCGCTACCCGGCCCACTACCTGCGCTCGATGTCCCTGACGATGGGGCGGGAGACGGCCGGCACCTCCGACGACGCGGTCCGCACCAGCACCGCGGTGCTCAACGCCTACCTGAGCCGACCCATGGCCAAGCTCCTTTACCGCACCGAGGGGATCCTCCAGCAGGCCGGGCTGACCGTGCCGCTGCTGGCCGCCCGCTCCGACGGCACTTGCAGCCGCACGGCCCGTACCACCGCCATCAGCACCTACAGCTCCGGACCCGCGGCGGGGCTAGGACTCGCCGCGGCCGAGACCCTCCGAGACGGCGACGCGACCGCGGTGGCCTTCGACATGGGCGGCACCACTCTCGACATCGGCCTGGTACGTGACGGGGACTTCGACATCGATCCAACGCCCGAGATCCGGGGTGTGCGGGTGGCGTTGCCGGTGGCCGGCATCGTGTCCGTCGGCCTCGGGGGATCGTCGATCGCGTCCGTCGACTCCTCCGGGACGGTGACGGTGGGGCCCGCCAGCGCCGGAGCGGTGCCGGGCCCGGCCGCGTTCGGCCGGGGCGGAGCCGAACCCACCCTCACCGACGCCGACGTGGTGATGGGGCTTCTGGACGAGGGTCAGGTGCTGCCCGGCGACATCGTGCTCGATGAGGAGTCGGCGTGCGACGCCGTCGCGCCCCTGGCCGGCGGCGAGCCAGTGGATGCTGCGCTGATGGTCCGGGCCGCGGCCCACGCCAAGGCGGCGGCCGCGCTGCAGTCGGTCCTCGCGGACGCCGGCGTCGATGCGGCCGACGCCACGCTGTACGCCTTCGGGGGCGCCGGACCGCTCCACGCCGGTGGGGTGGCCGAATCGGCGGGGATCGGCCGGATCCGGTCGTTCGCCCATAGCGGCGTCTACAGCGCCCGCGGCCTGGTCGACAGCCTCGTCAGGCAACGCTACGAGGCGAGCATGGAGCCCGGTGAGCGGGCGACCACCGTCCTGGCCCGTCTGCTGGCGCGGGCCCGGCTCGACCTCCAGGCCGAGCGGCTGCCGGTCGCGGTGGCCCCGGTCAATGTCGAGTTGGTCGATGACAGCGGGGCGGAGCAGACGGTCGAAGCGACCGTCGACGACGACCTCGCCGAGGTCGCGTCTCAGGTGCTCGCGGCTGCCGGCCATGGCGACGGCGCGGCGAGACCAATCGTCGCGGTGGCCGTTGAGACGCTCTCCCTGCCGCCGGAGATTCCCGCCGAGGTCTTGGAACGGCTCGCAGCCGGCCGCCACACGATGCCCAGAACCCAGTCGCCCGCCGATTATGCAGGCCTGCGGCACCGCCGCGATCGACCTGCCGGTGTCCCCCGACGGGGGGATCAGCGGGACCAGGAGCGCAACGTGTGCTGGCCTGAGGGTGTCCTGTCAACACTGCTCCTCGACCTGGATGACCTGACTGCGGAGAAGACCGTGGTGAACGGTCCGGCGCTGATCGAGTGCCTGGGGAGCGTTCATGCCATCCCACCCCGATGGTCCTGCCGGCGAGTCGACGCCGACAGCCTGCTGTGGGAGCGGTCGGTGTGAGCGTGCTCGACGGCATCGCCATCGTCGGGGTGGCCGAGACGGCCATCGGCAAGCTGCCCGGCCGCAGCGCCATCAGCCTCCAAGCCGAAGCAGGTGCGGCCGCAGTGGCAGCGGCCGGCCTGACCAAGGCGGACATCGACGGGGTGTTCTCGTTCTCGGGCTACTCCCAGGCGATGATGCTGCACGCCGGCCGGGTGGCCGAGCACCTGGGCCTGCGGCCCGAGCTGGCGGTGGTCACCGACGTGGGCGGCCCCGGCACCCACCACGCCGCGCTGCTCAACGTGGCCGCGGCCATCGACGCCGGCATGTGCACGGCGGCGCTGTGCACCTACGGAGAGAATGGCATCTCGATCCGCCGCTCGGGCCGGGGCCGGGCGCCGGGCACGCTCACCGGCGGCGAGGACTTCGAGGCCCCCTACGGCCAGATCGCCATGATCAGCGGCTACGCCCTGTTCGCCCAGCGTCACATGCACCTCTACGGCACCACCAGCGAGCAGCTCGGCGCGGTGGCCGTGACCTCCCGCCACCACGCATCGCTCAACGACAACGCCCACAAGCGCGACCCCATCACCCTGGCCGACCACCAGGCGTCGCCCATGATCTCATCGCCATTGCGCCGGCTCGACTGCTCCCTGATCTCCGATGCAGGCGGGGCCTTCGTGGTGACCTCCATCGACCGGGCCCGCAGCCTGGGCGTGCCCTACGCCCGGATCCTCGGCTACGGCTCGGCGGTCACCCATCACATCGGTTCCCAGGCCCCCGACCTGCACGAGTTGGGCGGGCCGGTGTCGGCGGAGAGGGCCTTCGAGCGGGCCGGGCTGACGGTCGCCGACGCCGACGCGGTCTACATCCACGACGCCTGCACGTTCAGCGTGGTGGCCGGGGTGGAGGCTCTGGGCCTGTGTGGCGAGGGCGAGGGCGGGCCCTACGCCGAGTCGGGCGCGTTGGCGCTGGGCTCAGACTGCCCGGTCAACCTCCACGGCGGGATGCTCTCTCACGGCCACGCGGGCGGGGTCTTCCACCTGCTTGACGCGGTACGCCAGCTTCAGGGCTCGGCCGGCCGCCGCCAGGTGAACGGCGCTGAGGTGGTGGTGGCCCACGGCAACGGAGGGGTGTTCTCCACGTTCTCAACGATGGTGCTGGGGCGAGGCCAGTGACCGGCAAGCCCCGCCCCGATCTCAACGACACCGCCACCGCCCCGTACTGGGAAGCGGCCGCCCGCCACGAGCTCGTGCTGCCCCGATGCGATGCCTGCGGTCTGGTGTTCTTCCCGCCCCGCGAGCTCTGCCCCGGCTGCTGGAGCCGCGAGCTCTCGTGGCAGACGATGGGCGGTGGGGGAACGGTCTGGACGTTCACCGAGGTTCACGTGGCCTTCTACGACGACACCTGGGCCGATGACGTGCCCTACGTGGTGGCGGTCATCGAACTGGACGAGGCACCCCGCCTGCTGGCCAACCTCGTCGAGCCCGACATGGACCGGCTAGCCATCGGCGACCGGGTCGAGGCCACCTTCGAGGACCGTCCTGAGGGCCTGTCCCTGCCCATGTTCCAGGTCGTGCCGTCTTGACCGGCCCGGCCTCGCCGAACTGGCAGCGTTTTGCACGCTATGCGCGCATTCTGCTGCCAGTTCCCGCAGGCCCCGGCCGCGCCTATCGAATTGGCTGCGTTTTGCACGCTATGCGCGCATTTTGCTGCCAGTTCCGGTTCAGGTGGGTTGTGTGAACCGTGGACGGCAGATCGTGACCGGCATCGAGTACAAGGATCTGTGGTCGTTGTGTGTGGCCCGGGTCCAGGAGCATCCCGATCAGGTGGTGCTCGACTTCGACGGCAATCTCTGGACCTGGGCCGAACTCGTCGAGGCGGCCGAAGGCCTGGCCGGAGGGCTGGCCGCGACCGGGGTAGCCGCGGGCAATGTCGTCTGCCACATGTCGCCCAACCATCCCGAGGCGGTGGTTACCATGCTGGCCCTGCTGCGGCTCGGGGCGGTCGAGTGTCCGGTCAACGCGGGGTTGCGAGGCGAGCAGCTGGCCCACGTGCTCAACCACTCTGGTGCCCGGATGCTGATTCTCGACCGCTCGCTCGCCGACCGCGTGGCCGAACAGCTTCCCGCTGCGCCCGACGTCACGACCGTCGTGCAACGCGGCCCCGGCCTCACGGCCGGACCGATCGCGGCTGCTCGGACCGTTCCCGCCGACGTGGCCGTGCTCGACTACGACGAACTCCGCGGCTCCGGCGACCGGCCGCTGCCGTTCCGGCCTCCCGGGCCGGGTGATCCGATGAACATCATCTACACCTCGGGCACTACTGGGCCGGCTAAGGGCGCGGTGCTGCCCCAGGCGTTCCCCATCGAGCAAGCTCGCATCAAGATCGAGCAGTGGGGGCTCACTGACGAGGACGTGATGTTCTCGGCGCTGCCGCTGTACCACGTCAACGCCCGCTTCTCCACGCTGGGCACCGCGCTGGTGGTCGACGGCCGGGCCGCCCTGGTGTCGCGCTTCTCGGCCAGCACATTCTGGGACCAGGTGAGGGCCGCGGGCGCCACCGAGGTGGGTGTGGTCGGGGCGGTGTCGTCGATCCTGCTTCGCCAGGAGCCCGGCCCCGCCGACCGCGACCACGCCGTGCGCATGATGCACGGCGCGGCCGGAATCCCGATGGACCGGCGGGCCGACTTCGAGGAGAGGTTCGGCCTGCGTCTGGTGACCGGGTTCGCCATGACCGAGACCGGCCACTTCTCCACGACGAGCCCCGACGACTCGATGCGGTACCGGGCCTCGGGACGGCCGGTGCCCCAGTATGAGGTGGCGGTGGTGGACGCCAACGACAACGAGGTGCCCGCCGGCACCGTCGGCGAACTGGTGGTCCGGCCCCGGGTGCCAGGCGTGATGATGACCGGCTACCACCGCCAGACCGAGGCCACGGAGGCCGCTTTCAGGAACTCGTGGTTCCATACCGGAGACCTGGCCACCATCGAGGACGACGGCTACATCCGCTGGGTCGACCGGGCCGCCGACGCCATCCGCCGACGGGGCGAGATGATCTCCTCCACCGAGGTCGAGCGAGCGGTCTGCCAGTTCGACGCAGTGGCCGAGTGCGCCGCGGTGGGCGTGCCCTCAGAGCTGGGCGAGGAGGAGGTCAAGCTGGTGGTGACCGCCGAGCCCGGCCGGGTCGTCGAGCCGGTCGAACTGGTTCGCCACTGCGAAGTCACCCTTCCCGACTTTTGCCGGCCCCGCTACCTGGAGATCCTCGGCGAGCTCCCCAAGACCGCCACCCACAAGGTCAACAAGCACCAGCTCCGCCACACCGACGGTCCGACCGTCCTCGACCTCGGCGGGTTCGGCTAGGTAACCGTCCTGCACCAAGTACCGTCCTTCCTGGACGATCCGGTTAAGGAGACGTGACACGCGGTGGCCGACATCGACGAAGCCAGAGACCTGGGACTCGAGATACTGCGCACGGCCGGGATCGAGGTCGGCGGTGACCGGCCCCACGACATCGCCGTGCACGACGACCGCTTCTGGGCCCGGGTGCTGGCCGACCGCGAGCTCGGACTGGGCGAGTCGTACCAGGAGGGCTGGTGGGACGCCAACCAGCTGGACGAGTTCATCGCGGAGGTGCAGACCCTCGATCTGCAGTCGCTGATCCGGCCCAGACCCGCACTCACGCTGCGCATCCTCAAGGCTCAGGCCCGCAACCGCCAGACGGTGCGGCGGGCTCGCCGCAACGCGCGGGCCCACTACGACATCGGCAACGACCTGTACGAGCGAATGCTCGACAAGCGCATGATCTACTCGTGCGGCTACTGGCATCGTGCCGCCGACCTCGACGAGGCCCAGGAGCACAAGCTGGAGCTGATCTGCCGCAAGCTGCACCTGGAGCCTGGCATGAGGCTGCTCGACATCGGCTGCGGCTGGGGCGGCTTCGCCCGGCACGCGGCGGCCGAGCACGGCGCGCTAGTCACCGGTGTGACGCCGGCGCACGAGCAGGCCCGGCTGGCCCGCCAAGTCTGCGCCGACCTGCCCGTCGACATCCGCGAGTGCGACTACCGGGACGTGGCGGGCCGCTTCGACCGCATCGTGTCGATCGGGATGATGGAGCACGTCGGTCCCCGCAACCTCAAGACGTTCTTCCGGCGGTGCAACGGCCTCCTAGCTGAGGATGGGATGATGCTGCACCACACCATCGGCTCGCTGGTGTCGAAGAACCACACCGACCCATGGTTCGACAAGTACATATTCCCCGGAGGGGTGGTTCCGTCGCTGGCTCAGATCTCGTCGGTCACCGAGAAGGACTGGGTGATCGAGGACGTGCACAACTTCGGCCCCTACTACGACCGCACGCTCATGGCCTGGCACCGCAACGTGACCTCGGCCTGGGACGATCTGCCCGCCTACGACGAGCGCTTCCGCCGCACATGGGACTATTACCTGCTCAGCTCGGCCGGGTCGTTCCGGGCCCGGGCCCTGCAGCTCTGGCAGATCGTGTTCACCCGCAGCCGCCGCCGCTCCGACGTCTACCACCGGTCTGCGACCGCGGCCGGCATCGAGCCGGAACGGCTGTGACCGCGAGCCGCGACACCGGTTCCCCGACCGTCCTCGACCTCGCCCAGTAGGGCTCAGGGCCCTAGTCGAGGGTACGGGATCAGGTCTCGCCAGCGGGGGAGTTCTCTCTCAGCCTGCAATCGGGATCGGATCTTGAAGGAGTTCCGCCTTCGGAGTTGCACCCATGCCTGGTGCGTCGGGGTTGCGCAACCGCGCCACGCCGCCCTCGACGTAGACCCCTTCGGCTTCGTTGACGACGTCCTCGATGGTGCGGGTGAACTGCGTGCCTCCGCAGTCCGGCATCGAAGCCCGGTAAGTCGTGGAGAAGTGGATCGTCATGGTCGACGCCAGGCGGGACTGGATGACGTTGTCGTGGCGGTAGCCGAGGCCGGCCGCCTCGCACATGTCGAGCATCTTGCACGCCTCATGGATACCGCCCGTCCGCAGGACCTTGAGGTTGATCATGTCGGCGATGTCCCGCCGGATGATCTCGGCCACGACTCGCGACGTGGCCGCGCTCTCATCCGCGATCACAGGCGACTCGATGGCGTCATGCACCCTCTTCAGATCTTCGAGACCGGCAACCGGTTGTTCGACGTAGATGTCGTACTCCTCGATCGCCGGCAGCACCTCGATGGCTTCGTCGGCCGTCCATCCGATGTTGGGGTCGGCGATGATGATCACTTCGGGCCCGGCTGCTTCCCGGATGGCGGCAATGCGAGCGATTTCGATGTCGAGGTCGAGCGCCCCCCGGAACCGACCGAGTTTGACCTCAATGGCGCGGAACCCCTCCGCCACCCGGGCCGCGGTGTCCTCACCCATCTCCTCCGGGCTTCGGATACTGATCGAGAAGTGCATGGGCACACCATCGTCGTAACTCCCGCCGAGCAGCTTGTACACGGGGACCCCGGCCGCCTGGCCCATGATGTCGTAGAGGGCGAAGTCGATGCTGCCCTTCAGGCACAGCTCCCTGCTGGACGGTTCGTCGCTAAGCTGCTCGTCCATGCGGGCATGGATCTCCCGCATGCAGAACGGATCCTGCCTGAGCACCGATGGCCCCAGCTTCTTGAGCTCCTCGAGGCAGCCCTCCCGGTCGCCGAGGGGCAGTGGCATGAGTTCGCCGAACCCGACCAGACCGTCGTCGGTCATGACCTTGACAATGGCGTTCTGCATACGGTCGATTACGCCGTAAGAGACCAGGAACTCCCGGGTCGGCCGGTAGCGAAGGTCTATGGGGAAGGCTTCGATGCGGGCAATCTTCATTGGTCGGTGCTCCTCGGAGTCTGGTTAGCGGAACCAGCGTTGGCCACGTGAGAAGGTCGCCGGGAGTGAGTACATGCCATAGACGATCCCGACGGTCTCGGCCCGCCGTGCGTTGTCGAGGTCCAGTTCGTAGTCCGGCAGCCGCTTCAGCACACCCCGCAGGGCCAGCTCCATCTGGCGGCGGGCCAGGTTGGACCCGAGACACCGATGGGCTCCCAGCCCGAAGGTCATGTGGCGATTGGGGAAGCGATCGAGCTGGAACTCGTCGGGGTTGTCGAACACGTCGGCGTCACGGTTCCCCGACGCCCACACCAGCAGCAGCCTGTCGCCGGCCCTGATCTCCTTGTCGCCGATGGTGGCGTCGACGTTGGCGGTGCGGGCCAGCGCCAGTTGTGGAGCCTCGTATCGAAGGAACTCCTCGACCGCGGTCGGCAGCAGTTCCGGGTCGTCGATCAGGCGCTGGCGGGCGTCCCGGTCCCGGTGCAGTTGGATCAGGGCGTTGGAGATGGCGGAGCCGGTGGTGTCGAAGCCGCCCTGGATGGTGAGGTACACCATCTCCTTGACCTCGAGGTCGGTCACGGGCCGGCCGTTCACTTCGCAGCCGATCAGGTAAGAGATCATGTCGTCGCGGGGCGACTCCCGCCTGGCCGCGATCGTTTCGTACAGGAGCCGGGTGATGGCCTGGAGCTGTTCGGGGACTCCTTCCCGCTCCGGGCTGTCGTGGCGGAGGAAGATGACTTTGTGGAGCGGTTCGGAGAACTCTCGCCACAGGTCCACGGGAAGGCCGAGCTTGTAGAGCGTGGTCATGGCGGGCAGCGGATCGGCGAGGTCGTGCACGAAATCGCACTGCCCGTCCTCGATGAAGCTGTCGATGGTCGCATGGACGAAACGCTCGATGACCGGGGTCAACCGGTCGACGGCCGCGGGGGAGAGCATCGGATGGAGGATGCGGCGAAAGGCGAGAAAGTCCGGCGGGTCCACCTCGGCGGGGATCGACCGTTGGCTGGGGTTCGTCTTGTCCGGGATCGTAAGCCCCTTTGCCGACGAGAAGCGGATGTCGTCGCTGGCGATCTCTCGGATCTCGGCGTAGGAGGTAATGATCCAGAAGCCGCCGTGGCTCTCGGTGTAGGCCACGGGGCATGTCTCGCGAAGCACCCGCAGCGGCGTCCACGGGTCGGCGGCGAAGGCCGCAGCGTGATGATCGAACTGAACGGGGCAGGACGATCCAGCTTGCATCGGCAGGAATCCTACTATTGAGTACACTGATTGTCGGACCAACGGGGAAAGGCAGGGACGCAGTGCCAGGCCGGGAGAGTCCCCGACCCGTATGGCCGCCCAGAAGTCCGCATGACTCATCAACGCATCGAGAAGTGGGCCGTGACCCGGCTCCACAACGCCATGGTCATCATCGAGGTCGACGACGCCGTCATCCTCACCGATCCCTGGTTCACCGACCACCGGACCTTCAACGGGCACTCCCCGCTCCCGGCGAGCGAGCTGCCGGAGCTGACCGCCATCATTGGCTCGCACTGGGTCAAGGATCACTGGAATCCTGAGGACATCGCCTCGTACCCCGACAAGGACGTTCCCGTCTACGTATGCGCTGACAGCATGGTGAAGAGGGCCCGCAAGCACGGGTTCAACAACATCGAAGTCCTGGAATGGGGCGACAAGCGGTCATTGACCAGCACGGTCACCCTCGAGGTATACGAGGAGCACGTCGGCCGGGGGCGCCCCACCAACAACTACGGCATCATCGGACCGGGTTCACGAGTGTTCTACGGCGGCGAGGTCCTGAACCTGGACGCGGCGCGCCGCTGCGGGGAGGCGCACGACCCGTTCGACGTGGCGATCGGACCGGTCAACGGCGTGATCCTCCTGGGCCGTAAGCTCACCACGACCGCGACGGAGATGCTGGAGGCGACCCGGCTTCTGGGCGCCCCCAGAATGCTGCCGATCCACGACGAGCACCGGTCGATCGGCCCGATGCTGAAGGTCACGTCCTCGATCCGGGAACTCGACAACGTGGACCTTGGTGGCATCGAGCTCATCGAGCTCCCGCTAGGGGGCCGCTACGAGCCGCCGCCGGCCTAGAGCGAGCGCGGGCGTGCAGTCCGGGCGAGCAAACGATAAGGAGGCCGAATGCAACTCGTTTACTTTGAGACGATCCGTGCCGACCACGCCCAGGACGATGTCCACGCCGCTGTCGTTGCCGAGATGCGATCACTGGCGGAGTCCATCGACGGGTTCACCCGGTGGCGTGATGTCGACGACGGCTTGCTGTACTGGGGGGTGGTGATGTTCGAGACCGAGGCGGGTGCCCTTGAATGGCGGGATCACCCCGACCACGCCCGGATCAACAGCGAGCAGTCGCGGGGCCAGCTGTACACCGCGTTCCAGGTCCTGGCCTTCGAAGGGGTACGCGCCAACAGCTACGGCAACGACTGACCCGGCGCCGCCAACGTCAGCCTGGCCGAGGGGTCGAGCACCCGCCGGAGCCGGGCCGTCAGGAGGGGTAGGACTTGGCGGTGAGGTCCAGCACAGTTTCGCCGAAGGCCCGCTGGTCGACGACCGCGAAACCCTTGGCCTCGTGGAAGTGGATCGCGTGTTCGTTGGGAGGATCGCGGCGGACCAGCGAGGTCAGGGTGAGGCGGTCCGCATTGCTGGCGGCCGCGAGGGCCAGCAGTCGCTCATCAAGCTCGCCGAACAGGGCGGGACCGAGCCCGAGGCCCGAGTACTGCATGTCGAAGGTAACCCGTTCGAGATGGAGGTCGGTCACGGGGTTGGCGAGAGCCCAGGCGGCTCGGGTGGTAAGCAGCCGGCAGGATCGGTCGACCACCACCGCGAACCCGGCTAGGGCCTTCTCCGGGCCCTCGGCCGCGAGCGCCATACGGCTGGAGCCCAGGATGGCGGCCAGCTCGTCCTCACCGACGCTGTCCACGTCAGCCAGGTTGGCCTGATTGATGGCCACTGCCCGTTCGATGTCGGCCTCGATCATTTCCCGGATTGTCATGACGGGCAGAGAATACTCTCCTGGCTCTGAGGTCCCGCCCCGGGTCTGCTAGCGGGGGCTGATCACGATGACGTCTGTGTTCCAGATCTGTCCGGGACCGATTCCGTCGTCGCATTCGAAGTCGTAGCCACCGAACACGTGCATTCGCCCGCTCGCGACGCTGGCGACGCTCCGCTTGAGCTTCGGGCCCTGCACCGGCGAGCGCCTCCAGGTCTCCGTGTCGGGAGAGAACACCCAGGTCTCCCCGACGGGGGACTGCCCGAACGGCGCCCCGCAACCCATCACCTTGTTGTGCGGGTCGTCGCCTCCGTACACATATAGCTCGCCGCCGATCTCTCCGGCGGCGCTCTGGTGGCGCATCCCGCCGGACACGTCGTCGGCCCGGTCAATCGTGACCGGGCGCATCGCACCAGATTCGAGGTCGATCTCGATGGTTCCCGGTATCAGGGTCGGTCGGAACCCGGATCGCATCGTCTCGCCGCCGATGGCATAGACCCTTCCGTCTCGTGAGGTGTTGCCCGACACTGCCTCGTAACGCGGTTCCACGTCGTCGCTGTCTCCCACCACCAGTTCCCAACGCCGCTGGTCCAGGTCGAATCGCCACAGGTCGTTGTGATTCCGGAACCTCTCGTCGAGCCCGCCGAACGCGTAGATGGCGCCGGCGTGGACCCATAGATTCGGCCGGACCCGGGGGCCGGGCCCCACCTCGGCGGGCGCGGCCAGCGACCACGAGTTGCCGGCCACCGAGTACCGGTACAGGTCGCCGAAGACTCTCAGATTGGCGAAGCCGTGGTCGTAGGCCGATCCGCCGAAGACGTAGAAGTCGTTCCGGTCTTCATCGCCGGCACCAGCGCTGAAGAATCTCGGCGAAGGAAGATCGCCCGAGGGGTCCAGCCGGGTCATCTCGCCCGCCTGGGTGTCGAAGGCGTAAGTGTCGTTGTAGACGGTGACTGCCTGCCCCAAGTAGTCGTCGTAGCCGCCGCCGAAGAGGTAGATGAATCGACCCAGGGTCGCGGCCGCAGGGGTCGAGCGCGGACTGAGTATGTCGCCCTTCACCTCGATGCGGCTGATCTCAGGATCGTTCGGTGTCCCCAGTGTTCCCATCGCTGCGGATTCCCCATCGCCAAGTAGCGGGATGCACTTCGGGTTACGGAAGCACTTCCAGCATTTGAGTATACTCAATCCTGCCGGAGAGGAGATCGGTGGCTACCGTGCGATTCGATCACAGCAGGGGGTAGCCCGTGATCCCCATGATCGACACCCATGTCCACTTCTGGGACAAGAACATTCGTGGGCTGTCGTGGCCCTGGCTCGACAAGGATTTTCGAAGCGGAGACCATTCGTGGACCCGTCGAGGGGGTGCTGACCGGGCCGGTCATGATGCTGTCCGGTACACGGTTCGCGAGTTCTGGACCGAGACCTCGGGTCTTGGGATCGCCGGCTTGGTTCATGCTCACTGCGCGATCGCTGAGCGGGACCCGTCGCAGGAGACGGTCTGGCTTGAGCAGCTCGCCGCTGAGAATGACGGGTGGCCCCAGGCCATCATCGGTCGGGGTGAGCTGGCCTCGCCCGACGGCGCATCCCTGTTGCAGCGTCACCGCGCTGCCAGCGGGCGCTGCGGCAGCGTCAGAGACATGGCGGGGCCGGCCGGGCTCGACCTCGAGGCGTGTGCCGCGTCGTTGGATGCGGCCGCCGAGCTCGGGTTCGTGATCGAATTGCGAACCCGGCCCCAGGGATTCGCCGCCTTCGCCACGATGGCCGAGAGGTGGCCCGACGTGAAGTTCGTCTTGAGCCATGCCGGCTTGCCGCTGGAGCGGACCCCGTCGTCGCTGGCGGAGTGGAAGGCAGCGGCTGTGAGGTTGGTCGAGTGCCCGAACTGGTACTGCAAGATCTCTGCGTTGTGTGGCGGCTCGGATCCGGAGTGGACGCTTGACTCGATCCGGCCGTGGGCCGAGGCCTGCGTCGAGACCTTCGGGCCCGGCCGTTCGATGCTGGGAACGAACTGGCCGGTGGATCGGTTGTTCGGCTCCTATGAGAAGGTGCTTGGCGCCTACCGGGCCGTGTTCGCAGACCTGGAAGTCGAGGACCAACAGGAGTTGTTTTATGGCACCGCAGCCGGGTTGTACGGCATCGACCGGCCAGCACTGGACTCGCTTGCGACCGGTGGCATCAGGGCGGCCCCCGGCGTCGATGACCTCGGCAACTAGACTGGAGTGTTCATGGCCCAGCGTGTGATCGGTCGAGAATCGAGCTGGCCTCTGATCCGGGTTTCTGCTGTTCTGCTGGTCGCCGTGATGGCGGCCGGCGCCTGCGGCGACGCTGACGACGGCGCGGAGTCCGAGCCCGCCTCACCGGAGACCGCGGCCGTCGCTGAGACTGCGGCTCCCGGGGAAAGCCAGGATGGAGCAGCTCCGGAGAGCGCCTCCGCAGCCGATGACGACGGGCAAGAGGCTCCGGTGGCCGCCGAAGCGCTCAGCGACAGTGACGTCGACGAAGGCGCAAACACGCCGCAACCAGCCGAAGACGAGTCCGCAGCGCCTGAGGAGGCACCGGCAACGACCGTCGCGCCCGTCGTGGAGCGGACTATCACTATCGGTCTGGCCTATCCCGACATCTCAGCGTTCGCGACCCTCAACAAGAAGTTCGACATCGGCGATCCCGAGCAGCAGGCTGCGGCGGTGCTGGACGGGTGGCGGCGCGACGGGCTGCTGCCGGTCAACGGAACCGACATTGAGCTGGTGTTCCGCAAGTACGCCATCCTCAACAGCGACGACAAGCTCGGGGTGTGCACCGGATTCGCCCAGGATGACGATGTCTTCGCGGTGGTATCCGGGCGGGACTTCACCGTCGGGGCAGAGTGCCTGGCCGCCCGGTTCGAGATCCCGACCATCGATCTCATGGGTGCTGCACCGAGCGTCTACGAGAGGGCGCCCCGCCTGTTCACCATCCGCCCCGACGAGGCCGAGGTGCTGCGGGCCTATGTGCAGTGGGCCGACGGCCTCGGCCTGTTCGATGACGCCACCGTAGGCATCTTCTGGGACACCCGCTCGGAGGAGGCGGTCGTCGCCTTCAAGGAGGCCATGGCAGATGCCGGTCACGAGATCGCGGTGGAGATCGCGTCCGACGGTCGGGGCGTCGGCAGTCCCCAGGACCAGATCTCCGTCGAGCGCTTCATCGCCGCGGGCGTTGATGCCGCCGTCCTGCTCGTCGGGACCAGCAGTGTCTCGAACTTCATGCACTTCGCCGAATCGCAGGGCTACCGGCCGGCGTACCGCAGCATGGAATGGGCCAGCCAGATCGGTGATGTCGCCTCGGGGTCTCTGAACCAGGATCAGTACGACGGGACGCTGGCCATGACGGTCAGCCGGGTGGGGGAGATCGCCGCGGGCATGACCCTCAATGCCGAAACCGAGGCGTGCATATCGAACTACGAGCGCTTCTCCGGCACCGACATAGCCGCCGTGTCGCCCGAGACGGCCGAGTGGACTCAGATCCTCTACACCTGCGACCTCATGTCGGTGCTGCTGGCGGGCCTCCAAGGTGCCGGCGACGACCTGACCCGGGAGTCGCTGGTGGCGTCGCTGGAGAGCCTCGAGGGGTTCCCGCTGGCCGCCTGGGGCGACCTGACCTTCGGGCCCGGCGACCACGCGGGCGTGCAGCAGTTCCGTACCGTCGAGTGGAGCGCCGACTGCCTGTGCTGGACGGCTCGCACCGACATGGTCGACTTCAGCGGCTAAACCGCGCGGCCCGCCGGGAACGAACTCCCCGGACGCGGGAACTCAGGGGTTCAGGTACTCGACTACCAGGTCGAGGTGCCGGTGGAGGCGCCGCTGCGCGGTGTCGATGTCCCGGTCCAGGATGGCCTCGGCAATGCGAGCGTGCGCCCTGTGGACCTCCTTGGCGGTGTCCTCCAGAGAGACCGCTCTGGTGGAGTGACGGCTCGTCACCCGGCTCAGTATCTGCACGAACAGCTCCATGGCCGGGTTGCCGGTCAACTCGGCGAGCAGCAGGTGGAAGTCGTTGCTGGCGTAGTCGTCGCAGGCCCGACCGGCCTCGCGGCCGGTGATGATCCGCTCGATCTCGGTGTCGAGGAACTCCTTGATCCGGCGCTCGCCGTCGGCGTCGAGGTTCTCGACGGCGCTCTGGACGCAGCTCAACTCGAGGGCGAGGCGAGCGTCATTGATCTGAGCCGCGTTGATGTCGAGGAACTCCAGGTTGAGCGACACGGTGCGCACCGCGGCGTCGACGCTGGGCGCAACCACCACCAACCCGCCGCCCGGCCCGCGGCGCATCTCGGCCACGCCGTGGTGGCCGACGATGCGTATGGCTTCCCGGAACACGGCCCGGCTCACGCCGTAGCGTTCGCACAGCTCGGACTCCGATCCGACGACGTCGCCGACCTTCCAGCCGGCCGCGATGATCTCATTCTCGATGGTCTCGGCGAGGATTTCTCCGAGCTTGCGGCCGGGCGCAGTCGGGAGCCGGTGGTTGGGCACTAGTTGCTCAGAACCGAAGCGACATCGGGGCGCTGCGACCAGCGGAACAGCTTCTCGGCGTTGCCGTGGGTCATGGCCGCCACCTCGTCGGCCGGGACGCCCGCCAGGGACCGGTGCACGTCCTGCTGACTCTGGGGCCAGGGCGTGTCGGCGTGCGGGTAGTCGCACTCCCACATGATCTTGTCCACGCCGATGTGGTGGCGGGCCTCGATCCCGGCGGCCTCGTCGATGAAGCACACCCAGAAGTTGCGGCGGAACAGTTCCGAGGGCGGCGTGTCGTCCAGCTTCGCCCAGTAGCGGTGGCGCTCCCAGGTGCGGTCGACGCGTTCGAGGGCGAACGGGACCCAGCCGATCCCACCCTCCGACAGTGCGATCTTTATGGTGGGGAAGCGCTGGGGTATGCCGCACAGCAGCAGATCCATGAAGGTGATCTGGGCGTTGATCGGGCCGAGCGCCACCGCCACCGAGAACGAGGCGTCCTCGGACGGCATGTGGGTGCGGCCGCTGGTGCCGATGTGTATGCAGATCACCATGTCGGCCTCGGTGACTGCGTCCCACACCGGGTCCCAGTGGGTGGTGTGGAACGACGGCTCCCCGAAGGGGGCCATGCTCTCGGGGAAGGTGACGGCGCGCACACCCAGTGCGGCGCATCGCCGCACCTCCGCCGCCATCAGCTGCGGGTCCCACAGTTGCCCGATCATCATCGGCACGTACATGCCGGGAACCGCGCCGCACCATTCCTCGAGCATCCAGTCGTTGTAGGCGCGGACGCACAGGTCGGCCAGCTCCTTGTCCTTGGCCGTGAGGAACCGCTGGCCCGCGAAGCGGGGGAACGTCGGGAAGCACACGCTGCCCCGGACACCGTCGCGCAGCAGGTCCGCGGCCCGGACGCGCGGGTTGTAGCAGCCCTCGATCATGTCGGAGTAGCTGGCGGGGTCCATGGCGAAGTCCTTGTGGGGCTTTCCCGCCACCGCGTTCAGCCCCATAGTGGCCAGTTGCTCGCCCTCGTACTGCCAGGCCTCCGTGCCGTCGTCGCGGGTGACCACCCGGGGGCAGGCGTCCTGGTACTTCGCGGGGATCCGGTCGACCCAGACTCCGGGAGGCTCGATGATGTGGTCATCGACGCTGAACAGGTCGTAGTCCAGTCGGGTCGGTGCGGGCGCCGTCGTTGTCGCCGTCATTGGTGTCCCTGTCGTGTCGGGTCGTGGCGCTGGGGCGAACGACATCGGGTGACGCTCATATAGCATACTGAATTGCCGGTCGGTCTCGCTTGGGGCCGGCCTGCCGGGCGTGACGAGGAGCCGCTATGAGGGTCAGGGTGCTGGACGATGTCTGCCAGGGCCACACCTTGTGTGCCATGGCCGCTCCGGAGGTCTTCAAGCTCCGCGAGGAGGACGGCCACTCCTACGTCGAGTCCGAAGAGGTTCCCGAACACCAGCAGGATGCGGTGCGACGAGCTGAGATCGGCTGCCCAGAGCGAGCCATCGTCGTGGAGCCTTAGTCGCGTAGGCGCACCACCGCGTCGATCTCGACGCTGGCGCCGCCCGGCAGGGCGGCGACTCCGATGGCTGAGCGGGCCGGCAAGCGGTCCTGGCCGAAGATGTTGAGCAGCACTTCTGAGGCGCCGTTGATGACGGTGGGTGCCTGCATGAAGTCGGGTCGGCAGCGGACGAAGCCCATCAGCTTCACGAACCGCTCGACCCGGCCGAGACTGCCGCCCAGCGCGCCCTTGAGGTTGGCGAGAGTGCACACCATGGCCAGGGCCGCGGACTTCTGGGCGTCCTCAACGCTGATCTCGTCTCCCACCGAGCCGGCGTAGACCATCTTCCATGGAGGGCCCTCCACCGCCACGATTCCTGAGGTGTAGGCGGTCGAGCCGTCGATGACAGCCCCGGGGAAGAGCGGCTGCGCCGGCAGCGGCTCCGGAATGACGATGCCGGCCGCGGCGGCCCGCTCGTCCCAGTCGGGCAAGGAGTCTTCGGCCATGGTCACCCTCCCTCCGCCTCGGCCACTAGTTCCGCGTAGCGGTCGGCGACCGCCTTGGCCACCTTCGAGTCGTCGGTGTAGTGGCCGCCGCTGACGCCCACGCCGCCGACCGGCTTGCCGTCGTACCGCAGAGGAAACCCCCCGGGCACGATGAAGGTGTCGGGATTGGAGGACAGGGCCCGGTAGAGCACGTCGTCGGACTTGAGGCGCTTCTCGATGAAGTCCTCGGTGGGGATGCCGAGGCCTGACGCGAACAACGCCTTTCCCAGGCCGCCACGCCATGCCTTGGGGTTGGCGCCGTCGAGCTTGGCCGCAGCCACGATCTCACCGAAGGAGTCGACCACCACGATGCCGGCCCGCACCCCCAACTCTCTGGCCTTGGCAATGCCGGCGGCGAGCGACTCGGCGGCCGCGTCGTAGGTCACGTGGTGCTGAACCCGGACAACGTTCTCCATAATGGCCTCCGGATCGGTAGGCGAGCCTCGCAGACGCTAACTGCGGCCCACCCCGGCGTCAATATAATCAGTATACTCTATCCTGAGAAGCCGGTCAGTCATCGGGAGGAAGCTGGTGAAGAACGGATACCGCATCATCGACACCGACACCCACGTCGGCCCCAACCTGGAGACGCTCGAGATCTATGCGTCGGCCCGGCTGCGCGAGCGGTGGGGCGACCTCGACGACTACAAGCAGCCCGTGACGTTGGGCGGCCACTTCCTGAGCATCAGTCCCATGAAGTACAGCCGGGCCCTAGGCACCCCCCACCGGGGCGAGGAGGCCACCAAGGGAGGCGAGAGCCCCCTGAAGAAGAGCGTGAGCAAGACCTTCAAGACACCCCCGGCACCCGACGTGAGCAACCTCAACAGCGCGGGCCGGTTGGACGACATGGACACCGAGGGCGTCGACGTGCACGTGATCATCCCCGGCACCTTCGCCAACGCGGCGACCGCCCTCGATGCTGAGCTGGCCACCGAGCTCTATGAGGCCTACCACCGCTACGTGGCCGAGTACTGCTCGGTGGACATCGACCGGCTCAAGGCCACCATCCTGCTGCCGGCACGCGACCCTGGGGCCGCCGCGGAGATCGTGGCCAAGCTGGGACCCGAGCCGTGGGTCGGCGCGGCCAGCGCCATCCTCCCCGAGGAGGTGCCGGTGGACGACCCGGACCTCGACCCCATCTGGGCCGCGCTCGACGAGCACGACCTTCCCCTGCTGCACCATTCCTTCTTCTACGAGCCCCCGTACTTCCCCGGGTACCGCGACATTTGGGGCAATGTCGTGGTGGCCCGGGCCGCGGCCCACCCCTGGGGAGCGGCCCGGCTCCTGGGCTACATGACCCTCAGCGGAATGTTCGACCGGTTCCCCAAGCTCCGTATCGGGTTCTCCGAGTGCAGCGCGGGCTGGCTGCCGGCCTGGCTGATCCGGCTCCAGGGCCAGGCCGACTACATGGCCAATGCTCTGCCCGAGCGCAGGATGAGCCCGGTGGAGTACGCCCAGGCCGGACACATCTACTGCGGGATCGAGCTCTACGAGGGTGCGGCACTGGCGGCCAGCATCAACGAGATCCTGGGCGACGGCGTGCTGATGTTCTCCTCCGACTACCCCCACAACCAGGCCGAGTTCCCCCGCTCGCCCGACATCGTGCTGGAGTGGGAGGACCGTCTCGGAACCGACGCCATGACCAAGCTGATGTCGACCAACGCCGAGCGGTACCTGAGGCTGTGATCTCCCGAGCGACCCGATTCTGAGAGGCTCGGCCCCGTGACTGCGGCGGTGGCCACCTCCGACCCGCGAGCGACGGACGCAGCCCTCGAGGTGCTGCGGAGCGGCGGCAACGCGGTGGACGCCGCGGTGACCGCCTGCTTCGTGCTCTACGTGGTGGAGCCCCAGTCCTGTGGCGTGGGCGGGGACGGCTTCATGTTCGTTCACGACGGCGACGGGTCACCGGCCGCCCTCGACGGCTCCGGAGCCGTCCCGCTCGAGCTGACTGCGGACCGGCTGCGTGAGTTGGGCCACGAGGCCGTGCCGGCGCGGGGAGGCGCATCGGTGACCACACCGGGCGCGGTCGCCCTGCTGGAGACCGCGCTGTCGGAGCACGGCACGATCGACCTGCCGGACGCGGTTGCGCCGGCCCGCCAGTTCGCGAGGGACGGCTTCGAGGTGAGGGCCACCCTCGCCTCGACCGCGACGCGGAGTGCCCAGTCCCTTGTCTCGGACCCCGTGCTCGGTCCCCTTTACATTCCCGGCGGGGCCCCGGTGGCGGAGGGATCGGTCGTCCGCAACCCTGCGTTGGCCGAGTGCCTGGTCGCGATCGCAGCGGAGGGAAGCCAGGCCGTGCTGGCCGGTCCGATCGGCGAGGCCATCGTGGCCCGGGTCCGCCAGGACGGCGGCTTACTGTCCGTGGCCGATCTGGCTCGCCACGAGACGATGACAGCCGAGCCCGGAACGGTCGAGTTCGCGGAGCACACCGTGTGGCAGATGCCTCAACCCACCCAGGGACCCGGCGTTCTCAGCGCGCTGGAGAGCCTGACGCCGGAGACTCCGGTCGACTGGGATGCTGTGCTAGAGGCGACCAGGCAGGGGATGCGGGCCGCGGGCTTCGATCCCGCGGCCATCGTTGTGGGAGGCCGGCCCAAGGCCACCGGCGACACCACCTTCCTGGCCGTGGTCGACGGGGACGGGCAAGCGGTGTCCCTGATCACCTCCGTGTTCGGGGACTTCGGCGCTCACCTGGGCGTCGCTGAGATCGGAGGGCCGATCCACAACCGGGCGACCACTCTGCGGATGCTGAGCCTGGAACCCCGGCCGGGAGCCAAGCCGCCCCACACCACCATCCCCGGTCTGGTGACCCGTGACGGGCGCCTGGGCTGTGTGCTGGGCGTGGCCGGCGGGATCATGCAGCCCCAGGCCCAGGTGCAGCTAATCGTCCGCATGATCCTGGAGGGGCTGGGACCCCAGGCGGCGGTCAACCGGCCTCGCTTCAAGGTGTGCTTCGGAGGCGACCTGGCCCTGGAACCCGGTCATGAGCTCGCCGGGACCCATCCGGCGGCGCTGTCCCGCTCACCCGGCCCCGAGGGCTTCGGCGCCGCCCAAGTGGTCGGCTGGTATCAGGGTCGTCTGGAAGCAGCCGCCGACGCTCGCCGGGGTGGTTCGGCAACGGTGCTGGACTAACGGCCGCGACGCACGCGGCAGGTGGCGGTGTCAGTCGCCTGCGACGACGCCGCCGGTGAACAGATCCGCTATGCGGGGCTCGTCGTAGCCGATCTCTGTGAGGATCTCGGTGGTGTGGGCGCCGAACGCGGGGGCGGGACGGCGCACGGCGTAGGGCTGCTTATCGACGATCGCCGGTTCGCCGACGTAGGTGAAGGGTCCGGCGCTCGGATGATGGCCCTCGACCAGGATCTGCCGGGCTGCGATCTGGGGATCGTCCCTGAGGCAGGCCGCCCCCTGGTGGGCCGGGCCGATCGGGACCCGCTCGCGGACAGCCATGTCCACCCACTCGCGCTGGGTCCGCGTCTCGAAGACGGCTTGGAGCTCACGGCGCAGCTCGTCGGCGTCCCGGGCGAAGTCGACGGGGCCCGGCTCCAACTGCGTGTCAATGAGGTCGTCGCGTCCCACCAGCCTGCAGAAGCGCTCCCAGAACTTGGGCTCTATGCAGCAGAAGAGCACGAACCGCTCGTCGGAGGTCCGGTAGTACTGGTACTTGGCTCCGGTCAGCGGTTCCGCTCCGGGGTCCTTGAGACCGGTGTGGTCGGTGATCCGGTCGTAGTTGAGGCCGTAGACGGCACCGATCCAGCCTTGGGCCACCACCGCGTCGGCTGCGGATACGTCCAAGAAGCAGCCCTCGCCGGTGACCTGGCGCCGGTACAGCGCGGCAGCCACCCGGAGTGCGGCGTGGACGGCGCCAGCAGCGGTGCCGTCGCCTCCGATGGAGGTGCCCCACATCAATTCGCGGTTCTCGGCCGGTCGCACGAAGCCGTCGTCGGCGGTGGCGAGCGTCACCGCGGCCGCGCCGGCGTTCATCATCTGGCCGTGGGTGGGCATCCGGGCGTAAGGGCCGACCGAGCCGAAGCCGGTGTACTGGCAGTAGACGATGTCTGGCTTGCGGCTGCGCTGCTGCTCGTAACCGATGCCGAGGCGGTCGGAGGCCCCCGCGGTGAAGCCGTCGACGAACACATCGGCGACCTCGAGGAGATCCCACAGCACCTCCCGACCCCCAGCGCTGCCGAGGTCGAGCCCGATGCTGCGCTTGTTCTTGTTGGCCTGCAGGTGGGCCGGGCTGTGCCGGGGCTCGATCTGCCCCAGGATGTCGCGCAGATAGTCGCCTGCCGGCGGCGCCTCGACCTTGATTACGTCGGCCCCCAGGTCGCCGAGCAGCATGCCCAGGGTGTCGCCGTTGAGCAGCACGGCGGACTCGAGCACCCGCACGCCCCTCAGCAGATCACTCACCGCGGGCCGCTCAGGTCCACGTAGACGTTCTTGGGCCTCAGGAACTCCTCCACGCCGGCCAGCCCGCCCTCGCGCCCGTAGCCGCTCTGCTTGACGCCTCCGAACGGAGCGCTGGCCGGCATCGGGGCGAAGGCGTTGACGCCGACCGACCCGGCCTGCAGCTGGCCGGCCACCCGGTGGGCTCGGGCGACGTCGCGGGTGAACACCAGGCCACCGAGGCCGTAGGGGCTGTCGTTGGCGATGCTCAGGGCCTCGGCCTCGTCGCCGAAGCGGATCAGGCTCAGCACCGGGCCGAAGATCTCGGTGCGGGCGATGGGCGAGGAGTTGTCGACGTTCCCGAACACGGTCGGCTCCACGAAGAACCCATCGGCCAGATCGCCTCCCAGCCGTGCGCCCCCGGTTAGCAGGCGCCCGTCGCCCCGGGACGCAGCCGCCTCCACCTCGCCGATGATGCGCTCGCAGGCCGCCTCGGTGATCACCGGTCCGATCTGCACGCCCTCGTCGAAGGCGCGGCCCACCACCAGCGACGAAGCGGCTTCCACGACCCGTTGCTCCACCGCGTCGTAGACCGTGTCGTGGGCGACCAGCCGGGTCGGCAGCACGCAGCCCTGGCCGCTCATGGTGGCCAGGGCCAGGCCGACGGTGGTGGCGACTGCGGTGTCGATGTCGGCGTCCTCGAAGACGATGCTGGCCGACTTGCCCCCCAGTTCCAGGATGACCGGCGTGAGGTTGGTCGCCGCGCCCCGCAGCACCTCGCGGGCGGTGGCACCCCCGCCGGTGAAGCTGATCTTGTCGACGCCGGGATGGGTGACCAGGGCCTGGCCCGCGTCGGCCGCTCCGGGCACGATGTTCAAGGCTCCCGGCGGCAGGCCCGCAGCCAGGCCCAGCTCCCCGAAGCGCAGCAGCGACAGCACGGCCAGCTCCGAGGGCTTGAGCACCACGGTGTTGCCGGCCACCAGAGCCGGGATGGCCTTCATGGCGGCCGAGACGACGCCCCCGTTCCATGGGGTGATGGCCGCGACCGTCCCGTAGGGCTCAGGCACCGTGTAGTCCAGCGCTAGGCCCGGGTGCACCGGGATGGTGGAGCCTTCGAGCTTGTCGACCCAGCCCGCGAAGTAGCGCATGTACTCCACGGCCATGTTGGCTCCCCGCCGCTTCTTCATGGGGGCGCCCAGCTCGAGGGACCGCAGGATCGACATCTCCTCATGGCAGTCGTCCAGAAGCTGCGCGAACCGCAGGATCACGTCCCGGCGCTGGGCCGGGGACAGGCCGAGCCACTCCTGTTGCGCGTCCCGGGCGGAGTGAACAGCCGTGTCGATCTCGGAGGGCCCTGCCAGCGACACGGTGGCCAGCCGGCGGCCGGTGGAGGGATCGAGCTGTTCGCGGGAGCCGGCGGTGGTGTCGTGGACCCGCTCACCACCGACGAGGAGATCCCCGCTGGGAACCGTCTTCAGGAGGTCGTGTCCGGAGGTCGGCATGATCACGTGAGGGCGAAGCCGCCGTCGACCCGGAGCGTCGTGCCGGTGGTGTAGGTGTTGGTCAGCAGGAACATGACGGCGTGAGCGATCTCGGCGGGATCGCCGACGCGGCCCAGCGGGATAGCCGAGGCCAAGCGCTCGACGGCCGCCTCGTTGCCCAGGGCCCGCCGAAGGACGTCGGTGCCGAAGGCACCCGGGCAGATGGCGTTGACCCGCAGCGGCGCCAGCTCGACGGCCATGGCTCGGCAGAACGACTCGAGCGCGGCGGTGGCCACCGCCCCGGCGGAGCGGCCGGGCCGCGGCCTCAACGCCGACAGGCCCGAGCAGAACACGAAGGAGCCGTCCGGCGGCATCCGGGGTGCTGCGACGGCGCAGGCGTTGCGGGCGGCCCAGACCCGGGCCTCGAACGCCGAGGTGAACATGTCGTGATCGGCGTCGGCGAGAGGGGCGGCCGGCTGGTCGCCGGTGAACGAGACCACATGGTCGATGGCGTCGAGCCCGCCGGCGAAGGTGGCCAGGGCGCCCGTGTCGCGAGCGTCGAGCACCCCGCAGACCGTGGCCTCGCCGATTGCCCGGCGGGCGTTTTCGGCCTTGGCCGGGTCGCGTCCCACGATGGCGACATCGGCTCCGGCCCGGCGGGCCGCCAGAGCCGTCTCCAGCCCCATTCCCGACGTCCCCCCGAGAATCAGGACCGACCTGCCCTCCAGGCTCATGCAGTCACCGTCGCGATCTCGGCTCCGTCCCAACACAGTGGCACAGGTTCATCCTAATCAGTGTGCTAAATAGTGGCCCGTGACCCAGCCCAGTCGTGATGTATCGCCGATCGAGCCGGTCGACGCCGACATCGACCATCCAGTGCTCAACCGGGTGTTCGACGGTTTCCGCGACCGGGGCCGCGAGGTGCCGCTGCTGTACCGGATGCTCGGAAACGCTCCCGCCATGCTCGACGCCTGGGTGCAGATGGCATGGCCTCTGCGTTCGGAGCCCGAGACCGATCGGGGACTGCGAGAGCTTCTGATCATGCGGACGGCGTTGCTGACCCGCTCGTCGTTCGAGTGGCAGGCCCATTGGCCGGCCGCGGTCCGGGCCGGCGTGACCGAGGCCCAACTCGAGGCGCTCGGTGACTGGGAGGGTTCCCCGGAGTTCTCCGCGGCCGAGCGGGCTGCGCTGGCCTGCGCCGGTGAGATCGTCCTCGATGGCGGCGCCTCGCCCGGCTCGATCGGCAGGCTGCGGGAGTTCTTCTCGGCGGGAGAGTGCATCGAGTTGATCCTCACCACCTCGTTCTATGTCTGCGTCGCACGGACGCTGCAGAGTCTCGGCATCGAAGCCGACCCCGAGGCGGCTGGCGATGCGCTCGCCGTGTACTCGCGCCTGACGCGGTAGCCCGGCGGAGAAAGCGCTCCCGGTCAGGTCCGCTCGGGACGGCGCTGGGGGAGGATGGTCATGGGGGCCATGGCCGTGAGGTCGATGTCGAGCAGCCACGGGCCGCCGGCTGCGATCGCCTCGGAGAAAGCCCGGGCGAACCCGTCGGGGTTGGAGACCTCGGCCGAGCGCATCCCCATCGCCCCGGCCAGCGGCGCGAACCGGGGGGTGGCCAGGTCGACGCCGGTTCGGCGGCCCTCGACCACCAAGTCCTGGATGAACCGCAGGATCCCGTAGCCCCGGTCGTTGAAGACGCATACAACCAGCGGCAGGTCCAGCTGCACCGCAGTGGCGAGCTCACCGAGGCTCAGCATGAGCCCGCCGTCGCCCTGGATGACCACCGTGGGCTGTCCCGAGCCGACGGCGGCGCCGACGGCGAGCGGAACGCCGGGACCGATGGCCATCGACACCGGACGCATGGCGCTGCGGGCCTGGCGTACGGGGAGGAGACGGTTGCCCCACTGGTAGGCGGAGACGGTGGCGTCCTTGGCCACGATCGCACCTTCAGGAAGGATCTCGTCCATGGCATCCATGATCGCCAGCAGGTCGGGGCCGAGGGACTCCCGACCGGCGGCCACGGCCTCGTCCCGGATCCGGCCGCAGTCCTCGGACCATGTGCCGTCGCGGGCCGGCCCGGCCACCGCGGCCTGCAGCGCCTCCAGGCCGAGGCAGGCGTCGCCGACCAGCCCGACCTCGGCGGGATGGATCCGACCGATCATGGCGGCATCGGCGTCGAGGTGCACCAGCCGGCCGGGGATGGTCAGCCACTTGTGGATGTTGTTGTTCTGCTGGAAGCGGGTCCCCACCGCTAGCACGACGTCGGCGCCGGCGATCACCGGATCCATGGCCGTCAGGTCGGTGTTGGGGCCCAGGCACAGCCGGTGGTCCTCGGAGATCGAGCCGCGGCCCTCCACGGTCGTGAGCACCGGTGCGACCAGGCGCTCGGCCAGGGACGTCAGTTGCCGGCCGGCGCCCGCCCGCACCACGCCGCCGCCGGCGATGATCAGCGGCCGGGCTGCGTTGTCCAGCAGGTTGGCCGCGGCGTCAACCAGGGCGGCCTCCGGCGCCTCCAGCCGGGGCGGGATGACCGCCAGCTCACCCACCTCGCCGCGGCCGTACTGCAGGTCGATAGGGATCTGCACCGCGGCGGGTCCCGGTCGTCCGGAGAGGGCCTCGGCGGCCGCGACCAGCACGACTCCAGCGATGTCACCGTGGTCGGCCACATGGTCGGAGCGCTTGGTGACGGTGCGCAGCATGTCCAGTTGCTGGTCGGCCTGGTGCAGCGCGCTGCGGTCCCGGCCGTACTGGTAGGACTCCACCTGGCCGGTGAGCATCAGGACCGGTGACGAGGCGTAGCTCGCCTCATACAGCCCGCCCATGGCGTTGGCCGCGCCCGGCCCGGTACTGGTCACGCACACTCCGAGACGGCCCGTGGCCCGGGCGAAGCCGTCGGCCGCGTGGACGGCGCCCTGCTCGTGGCGGCAGCCGACCAGCTCCATTCCCGGAGTCTGCGAGACGGCGTCGAGGATCGGGATGTTGTGCACGCTCACGATCCCGAAGACGGTGTCGACGCCGAGTGCCCGGAGAGCCGCGACCGCGGCCTCCCCGCCGGTCATGGTGGTCATAGGTTCCCTCCAGGCTCGTTCCGGGCCGCGATTTTGGGCTCCCGCGGGAGGCCGAGGATTCGCTCGGCCAACAGGTTGCGCATGATCTCGTCGGTTCCACCGGCGATCGACAGCCCCGGCGTCGAGCACTGCACGGTGGCCCACGAGGCCGCCAGGCTGTCGGCGGCGTCCCAGGCCACGGCCTCAGAGCCGAGAATCTCCAAGGCCAGCGCGGCCGACTCCTTGGACACCTGCGTACCGCTGAGCTTCGCCAGAGAACCCTCCGGACCAGGCTGCACGCCGGCGAGCAGCGCCTCGGTCACTCGCTTGCCCAGAAGGGCGGTGATGCGCTCGCGGATGATCAGCTGCGAGATCCGGTCGGTCATGGCGGGATCGTCGATGCGGCCCCGGCGGCGGGCCTCCGCAGCCAGCACCGACGCGGGGTGCCCGTAGCCGGCCGGATTGCTGGTGCCGATCGAGACCCGCTCGTTCATCAGCGTCGTTATGGCCGTTCGCCATCCCTGGCCCACCTCTCCGAGCGCCGCGTCCTGATCCAGGCGGCAGCTGTCGAAGAACACCTCGTTGAACCTCGCCACGCCGCTCATCTGTCGCAGGGGACGGATCTCGATGCCGGGGAGGGACATGTCCACGATGAACATGGTCATCCCCGCATGGCGTGAGCTGCCGGGATCGGATCGGGCCAGCAGCATGCCGTAGGCGGCGTTGTGGGCCCCCGAGGTCCAGACCTTCTGTCCCGACACCGACCAGCCGTCGCCGTCGGGCTCGGCACGGCAGCCCACGCCGGCCAGGTCGGAGCCGGCCTGGGGCTCGGAGAAGAGCTGGCACCAGATCTCGGTGCCGCGCAGCAGGGGCGGCAGGTGGCGGGTCCGCTGCTGTTCGGTGCCGTGGGCCAGAACGGTGGGGGCGCACATCCCGACGCCGATGATGAAGATGTCCAGCGGCAGCGCGTAGCCGGCGGCCTCCTCGTTGAAGATCACCTGATGCCGGTTGCTCAACCCCTGGCCGCCGTAGCGCTGGGGCCAGGAGATCGCGCCGAGACCCGCTTCGAACAGCAGGCTCAGGCACCGGCGGGCCCGGGCCACCCGCACCTCGTTGGGGGCATCGTCGGGCGGGGGCCGGCCGTGCTCGTCCCGCAGCCATCCCTCGGCGGGGCCGTGCTGGGCCAGGAACGACCGCACTCTCCGGCGGAAGTCGTCGTCGGAGGGCATGGTTCTACAGGCGACTGCTGAATCCGCCGTTGACGCCGAACGTCTGGCCCGTGATCCAGCCGGCCTCCTCGGTGGCCAGGAACCGGATCATGCCGAAGAGGTCGGCGGCCGTTCCCATCCGCCCGACGGCGGTGCCGTCAATCATCTTCTGGATCCCCTTGGGCGGGACCTGCGAGCGGGTGGCCTCGTTGTCGATCGGGCCGGGTGCCACCGCGTTGACGGTGATGCCGCTCGCACCCAGTTCGGTGGCCAGCGCGAAGGTCAGCTGGTTCAGTCCCAGCTTGCTGACGCCGTAGACCCCAGCGGGCATGTAGGCCCCCATCGAGGAGATGTTGATGATCCGTCCCCAACGGGCCTTCCGCATGGCACCGACCACGGCCTGAGCGCAAAGCAGCGGCCCCCGCAGGTTCACGGCCATGACCAGGTCCCAGTAGTCCGGCGCGGTCTCCACCGCGGGAGCGGGCTCCAGATCGCCCCAGATCCCGGCGTTGTTGATCAGCACGTCGATGCGGCCGTAAGAGTCGAGCGCGGCGGCGGCCATGGCCTCCGTCTGGGCGGGGTCGGTGACATCGGTCGCGACCGGGGTCAGCCGGGCGTTCGGCACCTCGGCCGATATCGCCTTGACGGCGTCCTCGACGGCCGGCTGGTCCAGGTCGGCCAGCACCACCGCGGCGCCCTCCGCCGCGAACATGCGGGCGTAGTCACGGCCGAGGCCGCGCGCCGCTCCGGTCACGATCACGACGCGGTCCGCCACCGAGCCGCCCGGCCGGCCGGCGACGGCTTCGTCGATTTCAGGGTCGGATGATGAGTGGTTCAACGGAAGGCCTCCACGGTCGTGCCCGAAGTTCTATCCCTTCAGCGGCAGGCCGAGGCCGCGGCCGGCGATCAGTCCCCGCATGATCTCGGAGGTGCCGCCGCCGATGGTCTCGCTAATGGACTGGCGCCAGAGGTACTCGATCTGCGACCCCACCACCACCGAGTCCGGGACGCCGAGATCGCCGGCCAGGCGGGACACCTCCTGGGCAACCTCGCTGCCGGCCAGCTTGTTGGCGGCCGCCTCCACCGCGGCGTCCCGGCCGTCCTGCACCGCCTCGCACATGGCCAAGGCCAGGGCTTCAACCTCGGCTACCCGCACGGCCAGGTCGCTGAGCCGGTACCGGACCACCGGGTCGCCGGTCAGGCCGCGCTCCGACAGCCACTCGACGAGGTCGTCGAAGTCACGGCGGACGCGGGACGGCTGGAACTGCACGTGGCGCTCGGTGGCCAGCGACTCGCCGATCAGTTGCCATCCGCCGTTCTCGTCGCCGATCCGGTTGTCCACCGGTACCTCGACCTCGTCGAAGAAGATCTCGTTGAAGCGCTCCCCGCTGAGGGCGGTGAGCGGAGAGACCGTGATCCCTGGCGAACGCCGGTCGACGATCAGGATGGTCAGGCCCCGACCCCGGCTCTCCTGAGTGCCGGTCCGGCACAGCATCCACAGGTAGTCGGCCCGATGACCGCCCGAGGTCCAGCGCTTCTCGCCGGTCACCACATAGACGTCGCCGCGGCGCACGGCCCGGGTGCGCAGGCCGGCCAGGTCGGAGCCGGCCTCGGGCTCGGAGTATCCCAGCGAGAAGAAGACCTCACCGCTTCGCAGGCCGGGCAGGAAGCGCTCCTTCTGCTCCTCGGTGCCCGCCCGGATGATGGTCTTGGCCACGATCCCGGAGCCCAGCGGCGGTCGGGCGGCCCGGCTGCGGGCCATCTCGTCCCACAGCACGAACTCGAACAGCGGGTGCTTGCCCTCGCCGCCCACCTCCTCGGGCCAGGCCAGCGCCAGCCAGTTGCGCTCGCCCAGAGCCAGGTACAGGCGCCGGGTGGCATCGTCGTAGGCGCCCTCGTGGTGGAAGAAGGCGCCGATGTCCCCGAAGTCCTCCAGGAAGGCCCGCACCTCCAGCCGGAACGCCCCCAGCTCAGGGCCGAGATCGAAGTTCATGAGCGTGCCGGGCCGCCCCGCTGGGACTACTCCTCTTCGTCTTCCTCGCCCGTGTACCACACCGGGGCCCGTTTCTCGACGAACGCCTTGGGCCCCTCCTTGATGTCGGGGTGGTCCCAGTGCATCCGCAGCAGCGCCCAGCCGTACTCGAGGCTGTCGCGGTAGCCCATCTCGATGGAGCTCCAGATGGCCTGCTGGGACAGCGATACCGCGGCCGGCGAGTTGGCGCAGATCTGCTGGGCGATCTCCTCCGCCACGTTCATCAGCTCCTCGGGCTCGGCCAGCTCGTCCACCATCCCGAGCTGGTAGGCCCGCTCGGCCGACATGCGGTAGGACTTGCCGCACAACGTCATCCGCAGCGCCGAGCCGAGAGGCAGGCGCTTGGCCAGCCCGATGTTCTCCACCGCGCCGACCATGCCCACGTTGACGTGGGTGTCCAGGAACGTGGCCTTGTTGGAGGACACCACGATGTCGGCGTCCACCACGAAGTGCAGCCCTGCCGATGCCACTGTGCCGTTGACCGCACAGATGACGGGCTTCCATACCCGGTTCTGCCTCGGCGACCAGAACACCTCGTCGGTCAGCGGGCCCTTGCCCGCCTTGACCTTGCCCCGGGCCGCCACCGCTCCCATGTCGGCTCCGGTGCAGAAGTGGCGGCTCCCGGCGGCGGTGACGATGGCGCACCGGATCCAGGGGTCCTCGCGCACTTCGGCCCAGATCGCCTTGACCGGTTCGATCATGGAGCCGTGCAGCGCGTTGCCGCGCTCGGGCCGGTTGATGGTGATGTGGGCCACATGGTCGCGGCGCTCGTAGATGAGGCCCTCGATCGGTTGGGTCAGGTCGACGGACATTGCCGTTCTCCTCTCGTTGCCGGATGGTTGGTCAGATTCCGAGGCTCTCCAGAACGTGGGCGCGAGCCGACGCCTGGGGGACGGGCTGCAGCGACAGCTGGCGGATCCGCAGGCTCACGTGGGCTACCGGACCCTCGATGGTGAAGCCGATGGCGCCGAAGGTCTGGTGGGCCTGGTAGGCGGCGGCAGTTGCCGAGGCCGTCGCGGACAGGCGGGCTCGGGCGGCGGCGGCCGGCGCGTCCGGGTCGCGGTTGTCGAGGGCGCAGGCCGCAGCCCGAGCCAGTATCCGGGACGCCGACACCGCCACCGAGCATGAGGCCAGGGGATGGGAGATGGCCTGGAAGGTGGCAATCGGCCGGTTGAACTGGACCCTGTCCTTGGCGTACTGGCTGGCGATCTCGACGAGATTCTGGGCCGCTCCGGCCAGGTAGGCCGCGGCCGCGGTCTGGCCCAGCGCGACCGCCGTGGTCGCGTCGCCCAGCGGCCGCAGCCTCTCCAGCTCGGTCCGCCCCCAGGGCTCGCCCGCGGTGGTGTCGACCGGCTCCGGGGCACTGACGGGCCGGCTGAGCCAGGCCTCCGAGGAGTCGATCTCGACGAACACGCCCGCTTGGGCGGCCCACGGCAACAGTGGCGGCTGGCCGACGCTGGCGAGCTGGCGCCCTCCTGAGATCGGCTCCATCTCGGAGGGGTCGAGCAGCGCGCCGGCGGTGAAGGTGCCGACCAGCGGTCCCGGTGCGCCATGGGCTCCGAGCTGCTCCATGCACGCCGCGATCTCCAGTGCTCCGCCCCCTCCGGCGGCGGTGCCCAGCCCGAGCACGCCGAGTTCTGCCAGGCCGCGCCAGTACTGCTCGGGCAGCGGGTCGGAGTCGGTGAAGCCGGCTCCGGTGCCGCAACGACGGCACAGCCCGTCGACCGACCGGGCCAGTTCCTCTTGCTCGGAGCGGTAGGAGAGGTCGAGGCTCATCAGATGCCCCAATGCTCGTGAGCGCAGGCGGCCGCCGGCCGTCCGAGGCTCTCGGCCTCGCTGCGCAGCGCCAGCAGCCTCAGGGTGGACAGGTGCAGGTCGTACTCCCTGGTGAATCCCATGGCTCCGTGATACTGGTGGGTCCTCCTGAAGATCAGCTTGGAGGCTTCGGATGCCTGGGTGAGCGCCGCGGCTGCGGTGCTGGCCGCGCCGGTGAAGGCTGCCTCCAGGGCGAGCCAGCGGGCTCCCTCGACCGCAACCGAGCACTCGGCCAGGCCGTGCTGGACCGCCTGGAACGAGCCGATCGCCCGGTCGAACTGGCGCCGGTCGCTCACATGCCGGACGGTGATGTCGAGGGCGAACTGCATGGCTCCGACCATCTCGGTGGCCAGCGCGACACGGGCCCATGCACGGACCTCGGCTGCCGGCGCCTCGTCGATCACGCCGCCCTCAGGCAGCCCGCTCACCTCGCCGACGGGCCATCCCAGCCGGGAGCGGACTCTGGGGATTCGGCGGTCCGGTCGCACCAGGCGCACGCGATCGTCGCCGATCACGACGAGGGCGTCGGCGTCGGCCGCGAAGCGGGCCGGTCCCGAGTGGCTCTCGGCCACCAGTGCGACAGGCCCCTCGACATCGACGTCAAGGGTCGGCAGCACCAGCAGCCGCCAACCGGCGGCCGACGACGCGAGAGCACCCGAGAGCGTCTCGAGCACCAGGGCCGCGTCCAGCCGGCAAGCGCTGCGGGGCTCCGCGATGTCTAGGAAGCCCGCCTCGGCCAGGCGCTTGTCGAGGTCGTGGTCGTAGCCGGGTTCGTCGCCGCCGAGGTCATGCAGCCGTGCGGGGCCGCCATGGCGTGACAGCAGCGTCCGTACCGCCTCGAGCACTGCTTCCTGGTGGGAGTCGAGAGTGAAGTCCATGGTCAGTTCTTGGGCAGGCGCAGGTGGCGGCGCGACACCAGGTTGAGCTGCACCTCGTAGGTCCCGGCCGCAACGCCCGCGGCCAGCGACTTGCGCATCTGGAGGTCGGAGTCGGATCCGTAACGCATGATCTCGTTGCCCTGGAGGGCCGCACAGGCGTCGGCCACCAGCCTCTCGGCTTGCACCATCGCCACCCGAGCTACGTTGGCGTGGGGCGACGGTGGGAGGTCTCGGGCCCGCTCGTCGATAACGCGGTAGCAGAGCATGCGGGCCGCCTCGCAGGCGGTCTTGGCCACGCCTACGGCCTCGACAGTCACCGGATCGATCGACCGGCCCTGCTCCATCGCATCCCTCACCGTCTCGTCGAGCACATGAGCGGCCCGGGCCCAGCGGGGCGCCCCCACCCGCTCGAACGACAGCGCTTCGCGCACCACGCTCCACCCCTCGTTCTCCGGTCCGAGCCGGTTGGCGACCGGGATCCGCACATCGGTGAGGAACAACTCGGTGAAGGAGTGCTCGCCCACCATCCCCGGGATGGGACGCACTACCAGGCCGGGAGAGTCCATGGCCATGAGCAGGACGGAGATGCCAAGGTGGCGCTCCGCCTGGGCGTCGGTGCGCACCAGCAGGTAGCAGTGATCGGCGATGTCGCCGTAGGAGGTCCAGATCTTGGACCCGTTGACCACGTAGTCGTCGCCGTCGAGCACGGCCCGGGTCCGCAGCGACGCCAGGTCGGTCCCAGCCTCAGGCTCGGAGAACCCCTGGCACCAGATCACGTCCCCGGCCGCGATGGGGGGCAGGTACCGCTGGCACTGCTCGGGCGTGCCGTGGGCCATTATCGACGGGCCGATCCAGTTGACGTTCATGTACTGGGGGCCGCGGGGCTCGCCCCGGGACCACAACTCCTCGCCCAGCACGGCCAGCATCCAGGGCGTGGCTCCCGTTCCGCCCCACTCGGTTGGCCAGTGGGGTGTCAGCCATCCCTTCTCGGCGAGCAGCCCGGCGAAGCGTCGGGAGTACTCGGCATTGTCGGCCGAGCCCAGCACGGCGGTGGCGCCCTCCCACCGTCCCGGCAGCTCCTCCGCGAGGAAGTCCCGAAGCTCCGACCGATAGGACAGATCCTCCTCGGTCCAGTCGAACTCCATTGACGGCCCCCAGAATCGGCGCTCCAGCCATTTTGAGTGTACTGAATCGCCGGTGATGCCGCCTCCGGAAAGCCCGAGTGTCGGCGTTCACCAGCCGTGCTGGTCGGTGAGTACCCCCTCGGAGATCACACCCTGGCTCCGCAGGCGGTCGATTGCGGCTTCGTCATAGCCCAGTTCGGTGAGGATCTCGTGGTTGTGCTGCCCCATAGTGGGCGATGCAGCCCGGTTCCACGCCTGCGGTCCCGCGCTGAAACGGGCAGGCCACGAGATGTAGGTGTGCCGGCCGCACAGCGGATGGTCGAGCTGCTCGAAGAACCCCCGATGCTGGAGTTGCGGGCTGTCGACAACCTCCTGGGCCCACTGCACGCGGGCCGCAGGTACACCCTGGTCCAGCAGCATTTCGGCGGCCTCCTCGGCCGGGCGGGCTGCGCACCAGCGCTCAAGATCGGCGAGATCATCGCCTCCGCAGACCGCGAGGGCGGCCCGCACGGCCTGCCGATCGGGCAGGCTGACGGCGATCCACTCGTCGTCGCCCGCGCCTCGCCAGACCTGCTGGGACATCAGGGGCGACGAGTTGCCCATCGAGCGTTGCAGGTTCCCGAAGGCCGAGTACTCCACGACCTGTTCGGCGGCCACCGCCAGACCGGCACCGACCATCGGCGCCTCCACCACCGGTCCGGCACCGCTGCGGGCCCGCTCGGCCAGCGCCACCAGGGCTGCGATCGCGCCGTGCACCCCGGCCAGCGGATCGCACATGCCGTTGGGAATGAGAGGGGCCTCGCCCTCGTAGCCGGTCAGGAAGGCGAGACCGCAGGACTGCTCGATCGTCTGGGCGAACCCCACCCGGTCCCGCCACGGTCCTTCCAGCCCGAACGCCGGCATCCGCACGATCACGATCCGCGGGTTGGCACCCAGCACCGCGTCCGGCGCCAGCCCGAGCTGCTCCACCACGCGGGGGCTGAAGTTCTCGAACATCACGTCGCACCTGCCGAGCAGCCGCAACGCCGCCCCGTGCCCCTCAGGGGTTGACAGGTCGATGCACAGGCCACGCTTGTTGGTGTTGGCGCCGCAGAACAGCGGCGACCACTCCCACCACTGCGGCTCCCTCATCGAGCGAAGCGTGTTCATCCTGATGCCGTCGGGGCGCTTGGGGCCCTCCAGGTGGATGACGTCGGCGCCCAGCCCGGCGAGGATCGCACTGGCCATCGGTCCCGCCCAGAAGCCGGTGAAGTCGGCGACCCGTATGCCCTCAAGGGGAAGATCCCCTGATGCCCCTCCGGTCCGGGGCCGGTGGGGCCGCCGCTCCCAGCCAAGTTGCTCTGCGCTGCTCAAGGAATGGGCCGGCACCGGCGCAGCGATGGGCTCGCGGCCGAAGCGATACGGTCGCCGGGGCTGGGCGAAGCCATCGGGATGGCGCACGAACCACTCCTCGGCCACGAAGTGGTCGATGCCCGTGACCGTCTCACCCGAGCCGATAGGCGCGACCGGGATCCTCATCAGCGACGCGGTCTCCACGATCTCGTCGGTGGTGCGCTCCCGGGTCCAGTCGCGGATGGGGCCTTGGAGCTGTCCGGCCCGCAGCCTGCGCTCGACCGCGATGAACAGCGACTCGTCCTGCTGCCATTCGGGTCTGCCGATCAGCGCGCAGAAGTCGAGCCACTGCTGGCCGGTGATGACGAAGAACCCCACCCACCCGTCCTGGGTGGGTTCGATGCCGGGGACCGGCACGCCGCGGCTGGTCTGGAACGGACGGCCCGCCATCGAGTGGAACGTCACCGGGTACATGCCGTGCTCGAGGTGGGTGGTCTCCAGCAACGAGACGTCGATCAACTCGCCGGCGCCGGTCGAGCGCGTCCGGTCGAGCACTCCGAGCAAGCTCACGGCCGCCACCGAGCCCGCGAACCAGTAGCTGGGTTCGCCACCCACCATCAGGGGAGCCCGGCCGGGAGCGCCCCGCGGCGCCATGCCGCCGGAAGCGGCCTGCAGCGTGAGGTCCGACGCGGGCCGCGACGACCAAGGACCCTCCATCCCGAACGGTGTGACGACCACCGCGCTGAGATGGGGGAAGCGCTCATGCAGCGACTCCCACGAGTCGTCGAGACGGTCGGCCACCACAACGTCGCTGAGTTCGTAGAGGGCCTGCAGCTCCTCGCCGGGATCCTCCAGACCCCGCTTGGAGCAGTGCAGGTACTCGAACAGCGGACCTGATCGCCCGCCCAGATCAGCCCCTGTGATGCTGCGATGGCGCAACTCGTGACCGCCCGCAGGCTCGACGAACACCACATCCGCCCCCGCGTCGGCGAGGATCTTGGTGCAATAGGCCACCTCGATCCCGCCGCTGAGCTGCAGGACGCGGAGACCGGTTAGCGGTGCTACGACCATCGCCAGAGGATTACAGGCGCACAACGCCTGCGAAACTGGTATGGGTCAGCCGGACCGGTACCGGTCCGGCCGACCCTGCGACAACGGACAGGCGCTGCCCGGGACCGTCTAGCTGTCGCCGGTGTCGGCGAGGGCTGCCAGCGCGCCCCAGGTCTGCTGGGAGAGCTTCCAGACGCCGTCCTCGAACAGGGCGGTGCCGGTGGCGTCGGTGACCTGGGTCGGGTTGCCGTTGATGAGCAGATCGAAGGTGAAGCTGGCGTTGGCCTCGTCGGCCACCACCACATCGCGCATGTCGACGGTGAGGCCCGCAGCGAGCGTTCCCAGCATCTTGAAGATCTCGCCGGTGGCGGGATCGGAGCCCTCCAGCACCGCGATCATCTCGTCGATGTAGGCCTGCTGCACGTCGCCCTCGGCGGTGCCCACCAGCGCCAGATTGTCGAAGAACAGCGACACGTTGGCGGTCACCTCCTCAGCCGCAGCCTCCGCATCGAACTCGTCTCCGCCGCCGGTGTCGGCGAGGGCTGCCAGCGCGCCCCAGGTCTGCTGGGAGAGCTTCCAGACGCCGTCCTCGAACAGGGCGGTGCCGGTGGCGTCGGTGACCTGGGTCGGGTTGCCGTTGATGAGCAGATCGAAGGTGAAGCTGGCGTTGGCCTCGTCGGCCACCACCACATCGCGCATGTCGACGGTGAGGCCCGCAGCGAGCGTTCCCAGCATCTTGAAGATCTCGCCGGTGGCGGGATCGGAGCCCTCCAGCACCGCGATCATCTCGTCGATGTAGGCCTGCTGCACGTCGCCCTCGGCGGTGCCCACCAGCGCCAGATTGTCGAAGAACAGCGACACGTTGGCGGTCACCTCCTCAGCCGCAGCCTCCGCATCGAACTCATCGACCGGCTCAGGCTCGGGCTCTGGTTCCGGTGCCGGCTCGGGCTCGGGCTCAGGTGCTGGCTCAGGCTCAGGCTCTGGTTCCGGTGCCGGCTCGGGTGCAGGCGCCTCCTCAACCGCCGGTGCTGGCGCCTCATCCTCGGCGTCGTCACCGCAACTGGCGGCCAGCAACACAACGGCGGCCGCGGCCAATGCGAGTCTCCATGTTCTCGACACGAGTGCCCTCCCTCTGGGATGTCGAAGGACCGGCGGACGTGCCGGCCCGAGATCGAAACTCAGTATACCCAATTACCGGGATGGCTGCCGGGCCGGCCCTAGCTGTCGCGACCGGCCATGGGTATGAAGTCCGACACCGCCACCCAGCACGGGCAACCGGCGTCCCACTGGATCGCCCGGTAGTGGTCCACCAGGGAGTGGTCGCCGGGACCGAAGGAGCCGGGGGCGACGCCCGCCGGCGTGAAGTCGCCCGAGGTCTCGAGCGCGGCCACGAAGTTCTCCCTAGTTAGGTCGGCCGCCGCGCCGTGCAAGCCGGCAAGCACGAGGGACAGGAGGTCGCATGTCCTCAGGATGCTGGCGAACTCTCCGGTCTCGGGGGCGCGTCTCTCGATGTCGGTGCCGGAGTACCGCTCGTAGTTGGACAGACAGGCCTCCGCCTCTGCGTTGACCATCCCGGCCGCGATCTCGCCAGCCCGCTTCATGGTCATGGCCAGGGTCCCGTCGTACTGCTCTGCCGGAAGTGTCTTTCCCGACACGTCCGCGGTCTGCTCTCCGTAGTCGTTGGACAGGTAAATCGGCCGGTAGCCCTGACTCTCGGCGAAGCCCATCACACCGGCAAGGCTCGAACCGCCCACCAGCGGCAGCACCACATCGACACTGTCGGCGATGAAGCGCTGCACTGCGACGGGATCCTCGGGGCTGCCCACTCCCTCGCCCGACGTCGCCGTCTCCGAGGCGATCTCGAAGCCGGCCGCGGCGACCTGCTCGCGCAGTTGCTCCACGCCCTCGTCGAGGCGGGTTTCGTAGTACATCCCCACGTTCCCGTCGAACAAGCCGTTGTCGATGGCCCACTGGGCGTAGCTGCGCAGGTGTGTGCCGTGATCGGCGCGCAGGGTGAAGAACCAGGGTGCGCCCCGCTGGTAGAGCGATGGGGGAGCGCCGTCGGTGTCGATGATCGGGATCTCGAACCGGGTGGCGAGGCACTCGGCGCCAACGGTGAAACTGACGCTGGACACCGCGGCGAACACGTCGGAATCCTGGGCGAGGGCAGTGCAGACACCGAGCTTGGCCGAGTCGCTGATGATGTTGTATTTCCCGAAGACGAGCTCCACGCCGATGCCCGCAGGCAGGAGGCCCTCTCGTGTCCACTGGTCGACCACGGCCAGGGCCTGCGCCTCGGGATCGCCGATGCCGAACTCAGGGTTGAGGACCGCGAAGGCTTCGAGGTCGGGGAAGGCGACGCCGATCCGCACGATCCGGGAAGGAACGGTGGTGGCGGGCGGCTCGTCCGTCGTGGTGCCGGTCTCGGTCGGTGCTGCGGTAGTGGCTGGTGTCTCCTCTGTGGCGGTGTCGTCAGACGCGCCGGCGGGCGCGTCGTCGGCGGGGGCGGACTCGTCCGCGGAAGTCTCGGGCTGACCGGCCTCCTCCGGGGGGCTTGTGGCCCGAGTCCCCTGCTGCTGGGCGGGCTGCGAGGCCGGTTCGGTGTCGCCGCTGTCGGAGCCGCAGGCGGCCGCCATCATGGAGAGCACAGTTGCCAGTGCCGCAGCCCGCCCCAGGAGTGTGCGTGCGGTCTTGCTCATCGGCCGCTCCTCGAGAGTCTCGACGGACGTGCGCTGGGATCTCGGCCGCCGCTGTGGCATGGCCCGCGGCAGCCTCAGACCCAGCGAATACGGTGTACTCTATACCTTGAGCAGGGCGGGAATCCGGGGAGCATGCATGACCAGCACCATCGACTCGACCGAGGCTCTCGCGGGACAGGACAACACCTCAGGCGGGGTACAGGTTCGCAAGGCCACCGGCTCGGTAGGCGCGATCGTCACCGGAGTCGACCTCAACGAGGACTTCGACGAGGCGACGGGAACGATCATCCGTGAGGCGCTCCACGAGAACTGCGTACTGGTCGTGCGGGGCCAGTTCCTCACGCCCGACGCCCACATGAGGGTGGCCCGGCTCTGGGGAGAGCCGTTTCTGCCCCACTACTACCGGGCCAACTCGGTGGAGGGGTATCCCCACATCGCGGTGATCCCCAACTTCGGCAAGGAGAAGACCCCGTCGGAGGGTTGGCACGTCGACGGATCGCACTTCCGGGTCCCGCCCACCGTGTCGATCGCGGTCGGGCGGACGATTCCTGCCGTCGGGGGCGACACCATGTTCTCGAACCAGTACAACGCCTACGACCGTCTCTCTGACGGCATGAAGGAGTTCCTCGAGGGGCGCCGGGCCCGCTTCGTGGGCACCAGGCCGGTCGGCGCCGTCAGGCACATGGACCGGATCTCCGACCTCCTGCCCGACGACCAGAAGGAAGAGGTGGCCCACTACCACCTGATCGCGCCCACCCATCCCGCCACCGGCCGCAAGGCGCTCTACATGAATCGTCCCGGCAAGGCGATGACCCAGTTCGAGGGCATGACAGAGGCGGAGAGCCTGCCGATCTTCGAGTTCCTGCACGCACAGTCGGTGACCCCCGACAACGTGTACCGCCACTCGTGGACCCCCGGGGACCTCGTCGCGTGGGACAACCGCTGCACCATGCACTACGGCGTCCACGACTACGGCGACGTTGAGCGCACCCTCGTCCGTATAACTGTCGGCGCAGCCCTCTGACGGTTCGTTCTCGGCCTACATCCGCAGGAAGCGGCGGGCGTTCTCGCTGGCGATCTTGCGGAACGTGTCGTCGCCGAGTTCGTCTCGCCACTTGAGCGCAACGTCCACGGAGTTCGGGAACCGGCAGCCTCCGTGGGGATAGTCCGACGAGTACATCAGGATCCCGTCCCCGACCACAGCCGCCACCGCCTTGACGGCTTCGGGACCCTCGTCGAGCTCGATGCCGCAGAAGATGTGGCCGTCCTGTGCGTACTCGATGGGTGTCTTGGCGATGGTGGGCAGCTTCGAGGCCAGGTAGTCGGCCTGGTAGGTCATCCGGTTGAGCCAGGCTCCGACCCAGCCGCCGGAGCACTCCGCGAATCCGATCCGCAGGTTGGGGTAGCGGTCGAACATCCCGCTGAGGGTCACGTAGGCGACCAACCGCTGGGCGCCCCAGGGATGCGCGGCCATCCGGGCGATGGCCAGGTTGCCCCAGATGTCCCGGTATCCGGGGAAGTAAGGCGGCTCGTAGAAGAAGGAGTGGTGCACCAGCGGCAGGTCGGCTTCGTTCATGAGGGCCCAGATCCCGTCCAGGGACGGGTCGTCGATCGGCAGTCCTTCGGGGAGCATCACTGAGACGGCGGCCACCCAGGGCCTGCCCGCCAGTGACTCGAGCTCGTTCTTGGACCACTCGGGGTCGCGGGCGTTGAGCACCAGCGCGGCCTTGAGGCGGTCGGTGTCCAGGCTGCAGTAGATGTCCAGATAGCGGTGGTAGGCGGCGTAGAGCCCGGTCTGGATCTCGGGGTCGAGCGCGGTGGAGGCGGTTGAGAAGGTCGACGGGAAGATCAGCGCGATGTCCACGCCCTCGGTGTCCATGTCGTCGAGCCGTCCCTGGTTGTTCTCGTTGTTGACCTCCGGGACCGGCTTCGTGTCGAAGTTGTGCTTCACCGCGCTGCCGAGGGGCCCCTGCGCGCCGCGCTGGCCGACCTCGGTCTGCTGGGCGTCGGTGCCGGTGTAAAGGTCGCGCCGGTAGGGGATAGGAGCGACGCTGAGGTGGTGCCCCTCGGTGACCTTCATGTAGTAGGGGACCAACTCCTCCCAGTGGTCCAACAGTGCCTGGTCGGCGTACTTGTGCAGCGTCTCCATGTTGGGGCCGACGTGATGGTCGGTGTCGATGAACTCGAAGCCTTCTCTCATGGGATGGATCGCTCCCCTTCCTGCTGGATCACGAGCGCCGCGGTCCCAGTGGCGGCGGTCGCTCGCGTCATGAGAACCAGCGCTCGCCGGGCGGGAAGCTGGCCGGCAGCGAGAACATCCCGTAGACGATGCCGACGGTCTCGGCCCGCACTGCGCTGTCATGGTCGATGGTGTAGTCGGGGAGGCGGCGCAGCACAGCTTGGAGGGCGACCTGGATCTGGCGCCGGGCCAGGTTGGATCCCAGGCACCGGTGGGCGCCGATCCCGAAAGTCACATGACGGTTGGGGAACCGGTCGAGGACGATTGCGTCCGGGTCGTCGAAGACGGAGTCGTCGCGGTTGGCCGACGCCCAGACCAGCAGCAGAAGGTCGCCCTTGGCGATGTCGCGGCCGCCGATCACCACATCCTTCTTGGCGGTGCGGGCCATCGCCATCTGCGGGGCTTCGTAGCGCAGGAACTCCTCGACGGCCGAGGTCATCAGGGAAGGTTCCTCGATCAGGCGGCGCCGGAGGCCGCGGTCGCGGTCCATCTGGATGAGTGCGTTCGAGATGGCGGATCCGGTGGTGTCGAAGCCTCCCTGAACGATGAGGGTCGCCATCTCCCTGACCTCGTGGTCGGTGACTGGACGGCCGTCCACGGTGGAGTTGATGAGGTAGGAGATCATGTCGTCGCGCGGTGCCTTGCGGCGGGCCGCGATCGTGTCCTTGAGGGTCTGCGCCACGAACTGGAGGCCTTCGGTCACGTTGACCCGCCGGGGGCTGTCCTGCCGCAGGAACACCACCTGGTGCAGCGGGACGGAGAACTCGTTCCACAACTCGACGGGCAGGCCCAGCTTGTAGAGCGTGGTCATGGCCGGCACCGGGTCGGCGAAGTCGTGGACGAAGTCGCAGGATCCCTTCTCGATGAAGTCGTCGATGGCGGCGTGCACGAACCGCTCGATGACCGGCGTTATACGGTCGACCGCGGCGGGCGACAGCATGGGGTGCAACACCCGGCGGAACGCAAGGAACTCGGGCGGGTCCATCTCGGCCGGGATGGACTTCTGCCCCACGTTCTTCTTGGGGGGGATCACCAGCGTCTCCGCCGAGGAGAACGTCTCGTCGTCGGTGGCCACCCGGCGGATTTCCTCGTAGCCGGTGAGCACCCAGAACCCGCCGTGGTTGCCGGTGCGGGCCACCGGGCACTCCGAGCGCAGCCGGGTCAACTGCGACCAGGGGTCGGTCACGAAGTCCTCGGAGTGATGGTCGAAGTCGACCTCCGCCGTCACGGCGTCCAACGTATCAGGATACTCAATTTCAGCCAAGGCTGCCGGCTTGCCAGGTGTCGCCACCGTCGGCGCTGGTGTACACCCCGCTGGTGGTGGCGCCGGCCAGGATCGAGCCGGGACCCTCGCGGATGTCGTAGAAGCTCACACCGTCGATCCCGTCGTCGAGGACGGTCCAGGTGCGGGCGCCGTCGAGGCTGCGAAGGAGCTGACCGCCGGCACCGAGGAACAGCCGGTCCCGGCTGTCGGCGTGCAGGGAGTACATCTTGGCCTCCTGGCCGAGTGGCAGGGGACGGGGTTCCCAGGTGTCGCCGTTGTCGCCGGACGCCGAGATGTAGCAGCGGCGGCCACCGGCGTAGATCATGCCGTCGGAGGTCTGCGTGAGGCTGTAGTAGCTGCGCCCGGACAGGGTCTCGGTCCAGGTTCTGCCGCCGTCGTCGGAGGCGAAGACGCCGCCGACCTTGATCCCGTCGATCACGTCCCCGGTGCATGCCAGCAGCCGTCCACCGGCGGCCCGACGGAACTGGTACACCTGCCGGTGGGGCGGGCCGCCGGCGACCGGACTCCAGACCCCGTCTCGGTACTCCATGAGACCCTCGCTGAGGGTTCCGGCCAGCAAGTGCTCCGGTCCGAGGGCGAAGACCGCGAAAGCCCGGGGACCGAGCTCGCCGACCGGCTCCCAGTCCGGGCCGGTGCGGACGCCCCAGTCACCGCCGGCCAGCAGCTCGCCGACGATGTTGCTGGCGAACCCGTACACCACCGATCCGGGGGCCACGTTCCGGAAGGTATGGCCCTGATCGTCGGACCGCAGGAGGCCGGCTTTCGCACCGGCGTAGACGGCGTCGCGGTGAAAATGGACTGCCCAGGCCTCGTCGGGCGTCAGGCCGGGATCGACGAGGCGCCAGGCATCGCCGTCGCCGATCCACAGGTGGGCGTAGCTGCCGGCCATGATGCGCCCGTCGTCGAGTTGGAGAACGGAGAAGATGCGATGGGTGTCGAGCTCGTCGGCGATTCGCTGCCACGTCCGGCCGTCGTCGAGCGAGCGGGCAAGGCCCTGGCCCGTACCTGCGAGTACCGAGCCGTCGTCGAGCACGGCCAGCGCATGGACCGAGGAGTCACCAAGATGATCGGACGACGGATCCCAGCGGGCGCCGCCGTCGTCGGACCGGAGGACACCGTCGCCGTGTGTCCCGGCCAGGATCGCGCCCGATGAGGTCTCGGCCAGGCTGTTGACCATCGTTCCGGCTGCACCCAGCGGAGCCCACCCGCTCCGGTTGTCGCGCACCCATACGCCGGACCCGTCGGTTCCGGCGACGACGCGTCCGTCGCGAAGCTCGAGGAGCCGGAAGGTCCTGAGACCGTTGGGCCGGTCGGCGCCGTCCGCGACAGTGGCGTAGATCGGCTTCTCATCGAGCTGGTGCCAGCTCTGGCCGTGGTCATCGGAGCGGAAGAGCCCTCCGGAAGTGGCGGCCAGGATGCCGTCGCCGGCCGCCGGTGCGAAGGTGTTGATGCTGATGTGGTCGAGGCCGTCGATCGGCTTCCAGGTTCTGCCGTTGTCGGCAGAGCGGGAGATGCCCCGCACGCAGGTGCCGACCAGCAGCACACCGGGCACAGGTTCCGCGACTGCGAAGTACCGGGGTGGGCCTCCCGAGAGGCCGTCGTTGTGTTGCGAGGCGGCCATCCGTATTCAGGATACTCTTTTGTCTCTGCACGGTCAACAGCGCACAGGCGTCCCCGCTCGGCTTCTAGCGGGGCACTGCGGCAGGCGAGAGCCGGTCGCGGTGTGGCGGTGTCATTCCCGCTCTTGTTCGCTGCGCTCACGGGCCGCTCGGGCCACGGCCTCGCCCGTCTGGGCCGGATTGGCTCGCCGGTTCGCTCGGCCTCTAGCCGGGTACTTCGTAGTGCATCGGGCGGCCGGCGAGGTAGAGGTCGAGGTTGTCGAAGAACAGGTCGATGACCCGTAACGGGCTGCCGTGGCTGGAGCCCGAGTTGTGGGGAGTGATCAGCACGTTGGGCAGTTCCCACAGCGGGTCGTCGGGCGGGAGTGGCTCGGTGACGAAGACGTCGAGGCCTGCGCCCGCGACCCGTCCTGCCTTCAGCGCTTCTGTGAGAGCGGTCTGGTCCACCAGGGCGCCGCGGGCCACGTTGATGACCACGGTCTCGGGAGCCATGGCCGCGATGACATCGGCGGAGACGATGTTGCGGGTGTCGTCGGTCACGGGCAGCGCGATGACGATCACGTCGTGGTCGGCGACTATCTCGCGGAGTTCGTTCACCGCCCGTGTGGGGCACGGCTCGTCACCGCGGGCATGCCGGCGAACGATGGTTGGCTGCATACCGTACGCCAGCGCCAGATGAACGATCCGCTGCCCGACGGGCCCGTAGCCGAGCACGGCGATACGGCGATGCTCGAGCTCGCGCCAGCGATGCCACTCGAACCGGCGTTGGGCGTAGTCGAGGTGAGCGTTGCGGAGGTTGCGAGACAGCCCGTGGAGGAACATGAAGACGCTCTCGGCCATTGCGTTGGCCGATGCTCCCGCCGATCGGGTTACGCGGACGCCCCGTGCTCTGAGAGTATCGAAGGGGGGTCCGTCGACACCGGCGGACATGACATGGAACCAGTCCAGACTCTTGGCTGCCATCACACCGTCGATGAAGGCTCGGGCTCGGGCCGGCCAGGTGTCGCGCGACATGAAGGCGATGGTCGCCCGTTCGATGTCGGCGGCCGCGATGGTGTCGCTGGAGTCGAGGACGACGGCATCAAGACCGGGTGCGGCGGCGCGCAGCCTCGGCCCATGGTCGCGCAGGAACGTGTCGGTGCAGAACAACACATGGCCCGACCCGTCGCCGCGCCGGTGGTCTGGCTGGGTGCTGCTACCGGCCACCGGCCTCGATGTCGCTGCTCTCAGAAGCCGAGCGTCGGTTACTCGACCCCGCCGACCGTTATCCGGTGGAGGGTGCGCTCGGCATCGCCGTAGTCGTGCACCCCGTAGTGCATGGCGCACTGGTTGTCCCAGCAGACGATGTCGCCGGGCCGCCACTGGTGGCGGTAGACGTTGTCGGGCGTCGAGGACTGGTCGTACAGGAACTGGAGGATGGGGAAGCTCTCGGCCTCGGTGAGGCCCTCGATGGCGACCATCGACTTGCCGGGCCGGTTGAGGTAGAGGGCGGTCCGGCCCGTTTCCGGATGGACTCGGGCGATGGGGTGGTAGTTGTCCACCGGTTCGCGTTCGGTGGAGGGAAGGGTGTCCGGCCTCCCGTGCATCTTCTGGACGCGTTTGGGCCGGGAGCCCACGAACTTGCCCCGCCGGCCGGCGATGAGCTGCTTCATGCCCTCCGACAGGCGGTCGTAGGCGACGTACTGGTTCGAGAACATCGTGTCGCCACCGGTCTCGGGCAGGACATGGGCCAGCGCGACCGACACCGTCGGCGGGGTGGGCATGTGCGACCAGTCGGTGTGCCACGACTCCGCCGGGGCCTTGGCCTTGCCGAAGTTGGGCACGATGGCGATCTTCGGATAGCCCTCAAGCGAGTTCTTGGCGTAGTACCAGGGCAGGAAGGGCTCGCCGAACACCGCGGCCAGGCGCATATGGTCGTCCGGGGAGATGAACTGGTCGCGCAGCACGAGGACGCAGTGGTTGTAGAGGGCCGATCGGAGGGCGTCGGCCTCGGCTTCGGAGAAGTCGGTGGTCAGGTCGATGCCGCTGAGGCTCACACCGACGGACCCGGTAAGGGGCTTCAAACGAATCTTGGCTGTCATGGGCGAGGTTTGAGCGTATCAAGCATGTGATCGGGCATCGAGGCGGTAGACGCGGGTGGCCGTAGCTGAGAAGAGGGCCCGACGCTCCGTGGCGGTCAGCGCCGAGGTGATCTCCAGGTAGGCCTCGACAAGGGCGGCGTATCTGCCGTAGAGGCGGTCGATGGGCCAGTTGGTGCCGAACATTGCCCGGTCGGAACCGAAAGCCTCGATGCAGTGAAGCGCCCACGGTCTGATGCTGTCGACGCTCCAGCCGGGGTCGGCGCCGCTGGCCAGGGCCGAGATCTTGACCACGATGTTTGTCCTCGTCGCCACCTTGTGGATGCCGCGGGACCATTCGGCGTAATAGTCGCGGTCGCGCCGCTCGGGCTGGCCGGCGTGACCGAGGATCAAGGTGGCGTCGGGCCGCCGGTCGGCCAGAGCGCAGACGGCGTCGAACTTCGGGTAGGGCACCAGCACCTCCAGGCTCAGCCCGGCGTCGGCCAGCAGACCGAAGCCCTCGACGAAGGCCTCGGTGTCGATGGTGCGCGGCGACAGCATGTCCCGCACGCCGCGTAGCAGCCGGTGGCCGGAGTTGGCCTCGATCACGGCGGAGATGTCAGCCCCGGCGGGGTGGGCCTGCGCGACGATGGCATCCGGGTACCCGCGTTCGTCGGCCATCGACTGGAGCCAGGCTGTCTCCAGCCCGGGCACCGCCTCCACGCAGGACTGGATGTGCACGATCCTGGCTGGCGCGTGGTCGCCTGCCTGTGCTCGCAGTTCGGCTGCGGTGTACTGGGCCGCGTCCAGGCGGTGCATGCCCTTGAGGCGGGGATGGTCGAAGTCCGGATCGAGGTACCGCCAGTGCAGTCCTTCGACGCGGTGATCCCAGAAGTGCACGTGGGTGTCCACGAAGTCCAGCGGTTCTGGGTCGGTCGGGTCAGCAGGGTCGTTCCGGATGGTCGGCACTGCTCAACGGCCCTCGTGATAGCGGTCCGATGCTCCCCTTGTCGAGAACGGGCCGGGATCGCGGGTTCCCATGTAGGCCTCCACCACCCGGCGGTCGGTGTCGAGGATGGAAGGCGGGCCGGCCGCGATCTCATCGCCGGCCTCGAGCACGTATAGGCGGTCCACCAGCGAGCGCATCACGGCCACGTCGTGGTCTATCACGACGATGGTCATCGATAGGCGAGTGTGCAGTTCAGAGATGACCCGAACGAAGTCGTCAACCTCCCGGGGGCTCAGTCCGGCGGTCGGCTCGTCGAGCAGCACCACATGGGCCCCCAGCGCCAACGCGCATGCCAGCTCGGCCAGGCGCCGCGTGCCGGTGGACAGGTTGCCGATCTGGTGGTGGGCGTGTTCGGTGAGGCCCAACCGCTCCAGAGTCTGCAGCGCGGCCTGGTCGCGTTCCCGCTCCTGACGGCGCGCTCGGGGCGTGCCCAGAAGCATCGGGGCCAGCCGGATCGGCATGTCGCGCTCGGAAGCCAGACTCACGGCGTCCACCAGCATCATGTCCTCGAACAGCCGGGCCTGCTGAAAGGACCGGCCCAGCCCCAGCCGGGCCCGCCGGTGGGCGGGCAGCGAGCTGATGTCGCGCCCGTCGAGCAAGACGATGCCCGAGTCGGGGCGCTGATGGCCCGAGAGGACATCGAACAGCGTGGTCTTGCCAGCCCCGTTGGGCCCCATCACACCGACGATCTCATGGCGCTTCACGCTGATGGAGACATCACGTAGGGCGCTCACCCCGCCGTAGGTCACCGACACCCCCGACGCGGCCAGCACCTCATCGTCGCCGGACCGGACCGGCGGCGCGACCGGCTCCGTCGGAGCAGGAACCCGGTCGTCGGCGACTTCGCCCGCCGGCTCAGTGCCGGGTAGCAGTCCGCGGGCGGCCGCGGCCTCCACCAGTTTGTCGCGGGTGGCGAAGACCACCGAGGCCAGCCCGCCCGGCAGCAGGAGCAGCACCGCCAGAACGCCGATGCCCGAGGAGAGCAAGCCCCAGTCCTCGCCCAGGATCCGGGGTATGCCCTGCACCCAAAAGGCTCCGAGGACCGCGCCGGTGATGGTGGTGACCCCGCCGAAGATGGTCATCACCACCAACGACAGCGACTCGCCGGGGCCGAACGTCCCGTCGATGTCCCCGGAGAACGTGACCAGCAGGCCGCCGTAGAGGAACCCGCCGAACGATGCGATCATTCCCGAGATCACGAAGGCCGACAGCTTGGTGGTGCGCGGCGACACGGCCATGCTCGCCGCTGACGGCTCGTTGTCGCGGACCGCGACCATCCGCCGCCCGAGCCCGCTGCGCCGGAGCCGGTGGACGGCGAACATCGTGACCAGCAGCGCCCCCAGGCAGACCCAGTAGTAGCGGATCTCGTCGTCGAAGCCGGCACCGGCGAAGGTCGGCCGCGGGATCGACATCGACGTGCCCCCATCGCTGCCTCGATGGTTGAGCCAGTCCTGCTCCAGCAGCCACCCGCTGGCGGCCACCGAGAAGGCGAGCGTGATGACGGCTAGGAACAGGCCCCGGATCCGCAGAGCCGGCACGCCTATCAACAGCGCGACCAGGCCGCCGGCCACCGTCACGGCCACGAGTGTCGGGCCGTGGGGAAGGCCCATCTGGTAGAGGCGGCCTCCGAGGGCCGCGCCGACGGCCACGAAAGCGAACTGGCCGAGCGAGACCTGTCCTGCGAATCCGGTCAGGACCACCAACGAGAGTCCCAACACCGCGAATAGTGCGACCGCGCCCAGAAAGAACTGCTCCGACGACGTCATGCGGGCGGGCAGGTAGGCGGCCGCGGCCAGCATCGCGCCCAGCAGTACGACCTTCGTGGACCGGACCCGGAAATGGCCCGCCACCGCGGGCGCAAGGGGTGTGATGGCCGCGGCTAGCGACCAGGAACTCTGCTCGGAGCCTCGCAGCACTGAGCCCAGGCCCTTCTTCATGAGGAAGCTGCCGGCGATCGCCGCGAACAGCACCAGGTCCAAGGCACCGCCGATCGGGTAGTTCCATAGCACGAGGGCCTCGAGAATCCCGATGGCTATGCCCGCGGCGAATACCGACGAGAAGCGGGTAAGCCCTCCGAGCATGGCGGCTGCGAGGGCCTTCAACATGAGTTGCGGGCCGAGAGCTTGCGACAGCGCGAGGGGTCGGGTCGGTCCGATGAGGATGGCTGACACCCCGGCGAGCAACCCGGCCGCGGTCCACACCGCGAAGGACACCCGGTCGATCGGCACCCCGGCCAGGCGAGCCGCGTCGGTGTTCTCGGCGGCGGCCCGGCTGGCCTTGCCCAGCCGGCTGCGGCCCAGGAATAGGGTCAGAGCGATGGTCAGGATCGGGACCGCGACCAGGATGGTCAGCTGGCCGGGCCCGAGAATGAGCTTTCCGAGGGTGAACCGCCAGTCGAAGGGCGTCGGGTAGATCTTGCCCACGATGTCTCCGCCCTTGGGGAGCAGGGCGCCACCGAAGAACAGCAGTTGCGATGCTCCGATGGTGGCTACCAGCACGGTCAGGCGGGACGCAGATCGCAGGGGCCGGATCACCAGGAACTCGAAGAGCCCGCCGACGGCTGCTGCCACCATCAGCGCGATCACCAGTGCGATGGCGTAGGGCCAACCGAGATTGAGGGCGAAGATCGGGATCATGAGCGCGGCCAGCGCGCCCATCTCGCCGTGCGCGAAGTTGATGACTCGGGAGGACCGGTAGACGAGCGTGATCCCCAACCCAAGCAGCGAGTAGGTGAGGCCGGTGATCAGGCCGAGGATGACGACGTTGTGGGGCACCTCGAATCCGGCCAGCGGCAGCGTCATGGCGCTCGACTCAACTACTCTTCACTGGGCGAAGCGCACCCGGGCCCCAGACTCGGCGAGTTCGAGTTGGATGGTAACGACCGGGCGGCGTCATGGACAGGGGTTCTCCTGCTCCACGAACGCGGCGTAATCACTGAGTTGCTCGTCGAAGTCCTGCTGGCTGATGCCGGTGAGCACGCCCACGAAGTTGGCGCTGGCCTTGGGCGCCAGCCGGGCATCGCCTAGGTCGACAGAGGTGGGGGCCTTGGCCAGATCGAGGCCGTCGCGGTCGAGGGCCGCCACCCCCACCACCGGGCAGTAGGCGATGTCCTCGGAGGTGTTGCGAACCGTCACCTGCACCGTTGCGGTCAGTCCCTCGACTCTGACCCTCGGCTCCCCGACATCGAGGACCGGCCGGTCGTAGACGTCGCGGAGGCCCAGCACCAGACCCACCAGGAAGCCTGCGGTGATGAGCACGCCGAAGAGCGCTCGCCGGGACCGCTCGTTCCACCACGGTCCCAGCAGCCGTCTGGCCGTCTGTGCGCCCGCGTCCAGCAGTTGTGCGGTGACTGGCGCGTACCCGGTCGCTTCGCCGGTGTTCGGGCGTGTGTCGCCCCCCGGCGGATCCGGCGCGCCTGCCGAGGAGCTCATTCGTGGCTCTCCAGCAGCCGCAGTGCCAGGGCGTCGGCGTCGAGTTCGGCGGCAGGCCCCAATTCGCTCACCCGGCCCCGATCCATGAACAACACCGTGTCGGCCACCGACAACGCCACACCGATCGACTGCTCGACGAGCAGGATCGTCGTGCCCAGACCGGCAATTCTCTCCACTACCTCAAGGAGCTCCACGGTCACGGTCGGGGCCAGACCGAGACTGAGCTCGTCGATCAGCAGAAGGTCCGGGCCGGCCACCAGGGCACGGCCGAGCGCCACCATCTGTTGCTCGCCGCCGGAGAGGGTTCCGGCCCGCTGGCCCAGTCTCTGGCCCAATGCCGGGAACACTTCGAGGACTTCGTCGAGACGGTCGTCGACGAGTCCCTCGCTGCCGGCGAAGTGGTACCCGCCGAACCAGAGGTTGTCCCGCACGCTGAGCGACGGGAATATCGACTGTCCGGCGGCCATCAGGGTGATGCCGAGCCGGGCCCGTTGCTCTGGCGGTATGCCGATCAGGTCCTGGTCCCGCAGGAACATCTGGCCCGACTGGGCGTGCAGCAGGCCGCCGATGTTGGCCAGCAGCGTGGTCTTGCCCACGCCGTTGCGGCCCACCAGCGCATGGCACCCGCCCTGCGGCAGGGTCATGTCGATGCCGAAGAGCACCTGGATCGGCCCGTAGGAGAAGTCGAGCCCCTCGATCCGCAGCAACGACTCCACTCCTTCGGCAGAGGCTGCGGCGTCATGGTCCCCGGTCAGGGGCTGGGCTGTCCCCGCACCGGGATCGCTCCCGTGCGACGCCATCGGGACCGGCTCTTCGAGCTCCTGGCCGTCTCCGGTCAGGCGAGCGACGTGGCGGGCGTGATCGTGTCGGACCAGCTCCTGCACGGCCTGCTCGTCGCGCCGGTAGCTGGCCAGCGCGAACGTCAACAGGATCAGCCCGGCCAGCGCGGCCAGCGGGATGAGTGTCAGGTAGGCGGTCCGCAGATCGCTGGCGTCGGCGATGATGCCGTAGATCACCGGCGACGCCGCCGAGGCCAGGCTCTGGGTGACCGCGTCCAGGGAGGTGCCCCGGCCGCGCAGGTCGGGATGCAGCACATCGACCCGGGCCGCGTTGAGGGGCGGGAGGGCACCTACCAGGAACAGGGCGCCGAACGAGAACAGCAGCAGCATCAGCGGCGTGTAGCTCACCAGGAACGCCGCCATGAACAGCGGCGCCGAGATCACGCGGGCGATCCCGGCCACGCCGATCCGGGCCGACAGGTAGCCCGACTGGGTCAGGAAGTCGGCGAGATTGCCGGCCGTGAGCACGCCCACCAGCCCGCCCAGCGCGACCACGATGATCGCGGTGGAGGCCTCGGCGATGTCCAGGTCGTGGTAGCGGATCAGGAATGTCGGCGTCCACACACCGATGCCGCCGAAGAAGAGGCTGCCGACCGCGGAGGACACCAGGCTGGCCGTATAGGAGCGACACCGCAGGATGTGTTTGTAGGCGTCCGCTATGGAAAGGCCCTGTAACTTTGATGCGATCACGGTGCTCTCGTCGGACTCGAGCCGCTGGTGGCGCCGCTCCTGCACCCCCCTGACCGGTTCGGGCAGGCGCCAGCTCAGCAGGGCCACCACGAACGCGGGCAGCGCGAAGAAGAAGAACGTCGCCCGCCATCCCCAGGCCTGACCCATGAGCCCGCCGATGGGCAGCAGGAAGAACCCGACGAGCTGGCCCATCTGGTAGATGCCCATCACTTTGGAGCGCTGGTTCACCGGGTAGTAGTCGGCAAGTAGCGACTGCGAGGTCGGGTTGTCGCATGGATCCCACAGGCCGAGCACCATCCGACCGAGCAGCAGCATGAAGAAGCCGCTGGCCATGCCGGTGAAGATCATGGTGACCCCCCAGAAGGCCGTGCCCCAGGCGATGATCCTGGTGCGGCTGTAGCGGTCGGCCAGCGCCCCGAAAGGCACGGTACCGAGGGTCACGCTGATCAGGTAGGAACCGCTGAGGATGCCCAGCGCGGTGTCGGACAGGCCGAACTCCCGCTTGAGCAGCGGGAACATGGACGACAGCAGGAACTGGTCGCTCACGTTGATGGTGTAGACGGCCGTCAGCAGCACGAGCGGCCATTTCGGGACGCCCACCAGCTTGCGGGTGACATGGAACTTCGGACGCGGTGTGAGCGTCGGTGTCAGGGCTGAGACGCGCTCAGCTGCAGCCGGTGTCAGCACCATCGTCTACCCCTGGCCCCCTCGCACATCCCAGAGCCACAAACAGTATACTAAACTCGCTGTGGGTGATATGACCGTCGGCGAGCGTCTGCTGAGCTTGATCGCCGGTCCCGATGCCGCACTGTTCGGCGTTCCCGGCGGGCAGACCCTGCCTCTTTACGCCGCCTCCGGGGCCGCCGGGGCGCGCCATCTGGTAGTGCGCGACGAACGCAACGCGGTGACCGCGGCCGACGCCTACGCACGGCTAACGGGCACCGTCGGTGTCTGTGACGCCACCGTCGGGCCAGGCGCCACCAACCTCGTGTCGGGGCTGGCCGAAGCCCACGCCTCTTCGATCCCGCTGATCGCGGTGGTGGCCGACACCCGACGGGACGCCGAGCACCTGCGACGCCACTCCGTGGCCTCGCAGTCCTTCGAGCAGTCCGAGACGCTGGCCCCCGTCACCAAGTGGGTAGGTCGGGTCCACGAGCCTGCCGCGCTGGACGAGGTGGTCGACCAGGCGCTGCGGGTGGCGACCGCCGGCCGCCCCGGACCGGTGGTGGTGTCGATTCCCGAGGACATCTTCCTGGGACCGGCCGATGTGTCGCGGTCCCGGATCATCGCGGACGGCGACCGCGGCTTCCCCCGGCATCGCCCCCACCCCAATCCGGATCTGATCGGGGCCGTCGCCCAACTGGTGAGGGCCGCCGAGCGCCCTGTGATCCTCGCCGGGGGAGGGGCGGTGTTCAGCGGATCGGCGCCCGCTCTCTCGGCTCTGGCGGAAGCCTGCCTGCTCCCGGTGGCGACATCTTTGAACGGCAAGGGCGCCATCGACGAGCGGCACCGGCTGTCGGCCGGGGTCGTGGGCGGGTTCGGCTCGGTGCGGGGGAACCTGGTCGTGCAGGCCGCGGACCTGATCGTCGCGATCGGCACCAAGCACTCCCAGCTCGGCACCCACGGCTGGCGCCTGCCGGCAGCCGGCCAGGCGGTTGTGCACATCGATATCGACGGCACCGAGATCGGGAGGGCCGTCCCGGCCCAAATCGGTGTCGTCGCCGACGCCCGGTCGTTCTGCGTGAGCCTCGCAGAGGCGCTCGCGGGGTGGAAGGGGCCTTCCACACCCTGGATCGACACCATCAGACCGGCCGAGGATGACGCCACCGACGGCGCCGGTGTTCGCCCCGAGGACGTGGTCGGGGCACTCGACCGGATGCTCGGCGCCGGTGACGTGCTGGTCTGCGAGGCGTCGCTCTCGTCGGGTTGGGGGGCCCGCTACTTCCGGGTCAAGCGAACCGGCCCGGGCATGCTCGCCCCCCGCGGGCTGGCCGGCCTCGGATGGGCGCCCGGAGCTGCGCTGGGTGCCCGGCTGGCCCGATCGGGCGGCCGGGTGGTGGCCCTCACCGGAGACGGTGGATGGGGCTACGGCCTGAGCGAGACCGAGACTGCGGCCCGCTACGGGCTTGCCATCACCACCGTCGTGCTCAACAACTCCTCTCTGGCATGGATTCGCCATGTCGAGTCCCGCATGGGAATGGCCTACAGCACCGACTTCACCACCGTCGACTTCGCGGCCACGGCCCGGGCCATGGGCGCGGCCGGATTCCGGGTCGAGGATCCCGCCGCGGTCGAGGCGACCATCGCCAAGGCGATCGAAACCCCGGGCCCCTCCGTCGTCGAGGTGGTCGTCTCCGCGGAGGCCACCCCCATCATCGGGTACGGGTCTGTCCGGCGGGCCGCCTATGGCTGAGAGCATGCGCGGTCCGCCCGTCAGGTTCCGCGAGGTATTGAGCGGTCTCCGGTTCCCGGAGAGCCCCCGGTGGCACGCAGGACGTCTCTGGTTCTCCGAGAAGCGGGCCGGCCGGGTGGTCCGCCTCGACGCCGACGGTCCGACATCGGTGGTGGCCGTACCGGCCGATCCGGGCGGCCTCGGCTGGACGGCGAGCGGCGAGCTGCTCGTCGTATCGATGGGGGACCGGCGCTTGCTGCGCCTCGGAGAGGGAGGACTGGTCGAGACGGCGGACTTGGCCCATCTCACCAGAGGCAAGTGCAACGACATGGTCGTTGACCGGTTCGGGCGGGCCTACGTCGGCGACTTCGGCTATGACCTTGCCGGCGGCGAGGAGCCCGCCGGAGGATGCCTGGTGCTGGTGGACGCGACGGGCGCGCCCCGCGTCGTAGCCGGCGACCTCGGCTTTCCCAACGGATCGGTGACCACCCCCGACGGCGGAACGCTCATAGTGGCCGAGTCATCGGCTGGGCGGCTGACTGCGTTCGACATCGGCACTGACGGCGGCCTTCACGGTCGCCGGGTATTCGCCGATCTCGGTGGGGGAGTTGCCGACGGGATCTGCCTCGACGCCGAGGGCGCGGTCTGGTACGCCGACCCGCTCGGCTACGAGGTGGTCCGCGTCGCTGACGGGGGCCGGGTGCTGGAGCGGGTCTCCACTGGTAACGAGGGCGCCTTTGCCTGCGTTCTGGGGGGCTACGACGGCCGGGAGTTGTTCGTGTGCACCTACTCGGAGGCCGCCTCCATTGACCCGGCCGGCCCGCCGGTCGGCCGGATCGTCGCTACCCGGGTCGAGGTGCCCTCGGCCGGCTCACCCTGATGAAACTCCCCCGCTGGCCCGCGCGCCCCCGCCGGGAGGCGGGTCAGGTCAGCGATCGCAGACGCCTGAGCCTCGCGGTAGTGCTGGCCGGGACACTGGTGGGGTTCCTCGACACCACGACGGTCAACGTGGCCCTCCCGTCCATCGCCTCGAGTCTCGGCATAGACACCGGGATCGAGTGGGTGGTCACCGCTCATCTCCTCGCGCTCGGCGTCACCCAGGCACCGACCGGGTGGCTGGCTGACCGCTGGGGTCTGCGCCCCGTCTTCCTGCGTGCTCTCGGTGGGTTCGGTGTGTTTGCCGTGCTGTCGGCGGCCTCGCCCAACCTGGTCGCCCTGGTGCTGGCCCGCGTTGGGCAGGGTGTCTGCAGCGGAGCCGCGCTCTCGGTCGGGACACTGCTGCTGTACGAGATGACACCGCCGGAGACACGGGGACGCGTGATCGGTTATGCCGGCGGGCTGTTCATGATCGCTCCGGCGCTCGGCCCTCTGTTGAGCGGCTGGATCGTCACCTCCGCAAGTTGGCGGTGGTTGTTCTTAGGTTTCGCGCCGGTCTGCGGGCTGGTGATTATGGCGGGGGCGCGGCTGGTCCCCCATCAGTCGCCGGGTGAGCGCCGTCCGATCGACCTGCCTGGCACGCTGTTGCTGACCGTGTCGCTGGTCGGGTTCCTCACCGCCTGCTCCTACGCCACCGATTGGGGACTGTCATCGACCGTCTTCATCGCCACCATCGTCACGTCGGTGCTCGTGGCGGTCGCCTTCTGGCTCCGGGCCGTTCGCACGCCCCATCCGCTCATCGACCCGAAGCTCTACAGCTCCCGGGACTTCTCGCTGTGCATGGCCGTCGTGGGGACGCTGGCTCTCTCGCAGTTCGCTCGGCAGGTCTTCATCCCTCTGGAAATGCAGGCCGTGCGAGGTCTCAGCCCCGTGAGCGCCGGCGCGGTGCTGACTCCCAGCGCTCTGCTCGCGGCGGCAGCGATGCCGCTGGTGGGGCGTTTCACCGACCGCTTCGGCGCAAAGCCGCCCATTGTGGCCGGATTGCTGCTGGCCGCTATATCTACCGGCTTGCTGACCACCACGACCCGCTCGACTCCGATGTGGCTCGTGGTGGCCTACGTGGCGGGCTCCGGCGTTGCCGCCTCCATGGTGGCCATGCCGGCGACTCTGCTCAGCCTGAGCTCGGTGGTCCGCCGGCTGCGGACCCAGGCGTCCGCGGTGCGGAACCTCACCGGCCGGGTGTCGGGCGCGCTGGGGACTGCGGTCATCGCCACCGTCATCGTCAGCGATGTCGGCAGCCTCACCGAGCTGGGCACCGAGCCGGGCTTGCTGGCAAGGGCGCAGAGTGCCTACAACCGCGGGTTCGCGGTGGCCACCGTGATCATGCTGGCCGGGGTGGTCGTTTCGCTGGGCCTGAGGAATCGTCGGCCAAGCGACGACGACGAGATGGGATGGCACGATGGATAAGGCCGCGGGAATGACCACGCCGCGGCGCTAGGCGCCGGCACCACCTTTGGACGCTCTTGGTGAACCCGCCTGTCCATCGTTAGATCAGTCGGTCGGCGAGCCAGCGGGCGATGCGGTCCTCCAGCGGCTCGGCCTCAGGCTGTTCGAACTGAAGCACCGAGGCCATGGTGATGCCGATGCCGAGCCCGCTAAAGACGGCTAAGTCGCTGCCCTCGGGAGCCGACGCCAGGTAGGCGTCGACCGCGGCCCGCACCCCCTCGCGATCCTCGGTGGACGCCAGGGAGAAGACGTTGACCGGTCGTGTATCCAGGGCCGCAGCGATGCGTCCGGCGTGCCGGGGCGACACCAGGCACACGGCGAGTACGCCGTCGCATCCGGCGGCTGCCTCCACCGCTTCGGCTGCGGTGTCCTGCTCGGCCAGCACGCCCAGCCGGTCCGGGTCCACTCCGGGCTGCTCGGCGACCACCTCCAACGCCCTGGCCACGTCGAGCCGTACCCGGCGACGCTGGCCCGGGCCCATGCGGGCGTAGGTGCAGTCGCCCCGGCTGGCGCCCCGGCCCCTGATGTCCAGCATCAGGGTGGCAACATCGTGCTGAGCCAGGAACTCCGAGGTCCGCTTCCAGGCGTCGCGCTCATGGCGGGAGCCGGCCACGGTCACGACTGCGGGTACGGGACCGTCCGAGGCAGGCCGGTGCAGCACCGCTCCAAGCGGCCAGCCGTCGGCTGCGCTGAACCTGAGCTCGCGGGTCATCGGTCCAGCACCTCGGCCAGCCAGCCGACCACCCGGGGCTCGAGGTCGTGGTCGAGCTCGAACAACTGGTAGCCCAGCGCCGACCCCGGGTACTCGAGGTACTGGGATCGGCCCGGCGGGGCGGCCGAATGCAACTCCCGCATGGCCTGAGTGGTGATCTGATGGCCGGTGCAGGCGATATAGAGCGTGTCGACCGCACCGCTGGTGAGGTGGGTCGCCTCGCTCTGGTCCTGGGGCCGGTAGCCGGTGAGCAGCACCACAGCCACCACCCGGGGGTCCCGGCAGGCCGCCCGCACCGCGTACTCGGCGCCGTGCACCGTGCCCACCGTGGCCAGCCGGGACTCGTCCACAGTCTCCAGGCCAGCTAGATGATCGAGCGCCGCCAGCGCGTCCTGCCAGGCCAGGTCCCGGGTCTCGGGAGCCAGATCGAAGTACGAGCCCTGGTTGATGCTCTCGCCCCGGCCCCGCCAGTCGAGGTTCAGCACGGCCAGGCCGGCCTCGGCCAGCAGGCGCTGCAGGCGGCTGTAGGCGGCCCGGTCGCTGCGGCCGGTGTGGAGCAGCACCACCCCGGGAACCGGACTGTCGCGCTGGGGAAGCCATCGGGTGCCGTGCAGCTCCCAGCCGTCGGCGCCCGCGAACGTCACCTCCTCGGCTGAGGCCGACACATTCGAGCGGCTCGCGATCCATGAATGCACGCGAGCGGTTGCAGCATCATCGGCGGCGGAATCGGCAACACCGGCCACGACCAGATCCGAGTCGGGATGGGCTGACGCCAGGAAGGCGTCGGCAACTGACCGCAGCGAGTGCCGGTCAGAGGCGTGGGCCACGCCCAGCACGGCCACCTCGGGCCATTCACCCAGCAGTTCCAGATCGCCACCGACGAGTGGTGTGTCCCACAGCACGATGCCGCACACCGAGCCGTCATCGGCGGCCGCCTGAAGCGCGGCCGACCCGGCACTGCCGACCCCAACGACCACGGCCGGCTGTGCCGAGGCCACTAGACGGTCCGAGACTTCCTCGGGACGGCATAGTGACCAGGAAACTCCGGAGCCGCCCGCGGCGAGATCCTCGGCCAGGACCGACTCAGCCTCGCCGAAGACCACGACGCAACTCACCATTGCTCGCTCCATCACATCGGCCGGTTGAGAGCGGCGCGGCGGATTAGGCGGCCGGGCAGCGCGCCGGTGTGCTCGCCGTCCTCTAGGAGCACCTCGCCTCCCACGATGGTGGCCGTGATGCCCTCGGCCCGCTGAGTGAGCCGGGTCGCGCCGGCCGGCAGGTCGTGGACGACCTCGGGCACGCACGGCTCCAGGCGCTCGAGGTCGATGATGTTCAGGTCGGCCTCGAAGCCCTCACGCACCAGACCTCGGTCGGCCATGCCCCAGATGCTCGAAGGCACCAGGGTGATCATGCGCACCGCCTCCTCGATGGAGAACTCGTCGACCTCCCGCACCCAGTGGCTGAGCAGGTAGGTCTGCAGCGACGCGCTGATGATCTGGCTCACATGGGCCCCCGCGTCGGAGAAGGTCATGACCGTGCGGGGGTGGCGCAGCATCGTCAGCACATCGTCAGGTTCGTCGTTGCTGGTGATCTGCAGGAAGAACGTGTCGAAGTCGGACTCCAGGCCCAGATCGATCATGGCTTCTGCCGGGTGCACGCCGCGTTCAGCGGCCACGCTGGCCAGCGTGGGGGAGGTGGCCCTGTCGCGCTGCATCACCACGATCCGCTCGAACAGCGGCTTGCGGGCCACCTCCTTGCCCAGTGAGAAGTCCATGCCGCTGAGCGACTCGATCAGACTGGCCCGCACGTCCGGATCACGCAGCTTGACGGTCTGCTCGTCGAGGGGCCGGGCCCGCAGCTCGGACCAGGCAGGCACCTTGTCGAAAGGCAGCCAGGTCTTGAAGTTGAACAGCGCGCCCGACGGCATGCAGCTGCTCTGGCCCCACATCTGGGCACCGTCGCGGGCCGCGTCGTCGAGGAGCCGCAACAGCTCCAGCCAGCGGTTGGGATCGCCGAAGGTGGAGATCCCGAAGCTGACCGGCACCCGGTTGCCGACCGCGAGGCGGCGCAGCCGGCCCATGGCCTCGGCCCGGCCCTCCGGGTCGGTGGATGCCATTACCGACTCGTTGGCCAGCTCGAACATTCCGCCTCCGGCCTCCGCCATGGCCGCCACCAGGCGCTCGACCTCGCCCCAGGGCGCCACCCGCGACGCCACCGGGCGGCCCGAGGGCGTCATGTGGTGGTGGCTCCTGGAGGTGGTGAAGCCGAGCGCGCCGGCGGCCAGACCGGCCCGCAGCTCTCGCTCCATGGCTTCGAGGTCGTCCTCGGTCGCCTCCGAATCGAAGGCCCGCTCGCCCATGGCGTAGGTCCTCAGAGCCGAGTGACCCAGGTAGGAGCCGAAGTTGATCCCCTTGGGCAGCCGGTCCAGGGCGTCGAGGTACTGGGCGAAGGTCTCCCACTCGAAGTGCACCCCGGCGGCCAGCGCCGCGGCCGGGATGTCCTCGGCCTTCTCGAGGTTGTCGATCACGAGCTGCTCCTGGCCCGACCGGCACGGGGCCAGGGTGAATCCGCAGTTGCCCACCACCACGGTGGTCACCCCGTGCCAGCACGAGGACGTGCCCAGCGGATCCCAGAAGAACTGGGCGTCCATGTGGGTGTGGCCGTCGATGAATCCCGGCGTGACGATGTGGTCGGAGGCGTCGATCTCACGGCTGCCGCGGCCCTCCACCGCGCCGACGGCGACGATCTTGCGGCCCGACACCGCCACGTCGGCAGGACGCGCCGGCATGCCGCTGCCGTCAACGACGGAACCGTTACGGACGACCAGGTCGTAAGCAGCCATCACGTTTTCCTTTCTGTTGGCGCCGAAGCGTCGCTGCGCAGGATGGCCCGCTCGTCGGTGCCGAGGTAGCTGTCGATCACCTTGGGGTCGGATCTGACGTCGGCCGGAGCGCCCTCGGAGATGACCTGACCGGCTTCGAGGCAGTACACGCGGTCGCTTATGGACATGATGAGCGGCATGTCGTGCTCGATGACCAGCATCGACACCTCCAACTCGCGCCGCACCTCCACGAGCAGCACCCCGAAGGCCTCGCTCTCGCGCTGGGCCAGGCCCGCGGTCGGCTCGTCGAGGCAGAGGACCCTGGCGTCGAGGGCCATGAGGTTGGTCAGCTCAACGACGCGGCGGGTGCCGGTCGACAGGTCGACGATGAACTCCTCGGCATAGCCGCCGAGTCCGAAGAACCCGATCAGCTCATCCGCTTCGGCCCGTCGCTGCCGGGCCAGCCGCCGGGCCGCAGGCAGGCCCAGCGCGGTGCTCAGGAAGGGGGTGCGGCCCCGGGCCTCGAGCGCCACCTGGACCGTCTCCCTCACCGTCAGCTCGCCGAACAGCCGGGCGGTCTGGAAGGTGCGGCCCAGCCCGTGGCGGGCCCGAGCCTCCACGCTCAGCCTCGACACGTCGTGGCCGAGCAGCTCGACGGTGCCCCGCGAGCCGACGTGGCCTCCGACCGCGTTCACGAATGTCGTCTTACCGGCGCCGTTGGTGCCGATGAGCCCCACGATCTCGCCACCGGTGACGTCGAGGTCGACGCTCGACACCGCCTGAAGCCCGCCGAAGCTCACCGACACTCCCCGGGCCCGCAGAACGGCGTCGCCCTCGCTCGCGTCCGAACGCGCTGAGTGAGCTACGCCCTCGCTCACGCCCACCGGCGCGGGGCGGGCCCGGTCCCCGCCGGTGACCGGTACGGCCGCCGGCCTGGCGGCCGACTCCGGCTCCTCGGGCGGCAGCCGCCGCAGAGCCCAGTCGTACAGCAGCTTGCGGGTGGCGTACCCGATCTGCGCGAACCCGCCGGGGAAGTACATCAGGATGATGAGCAGCCCGACGCTGGACGTGAACAGGGGCACAAGCTCGTTGTCACCGAAGAACGCAGGCAGACCGATCACCCACAGGGCGCCGACGAGCGGTCCGGTCAACGCTCCGAGCCCGCCGATCACGACCATGGCCACCAACTGCAGCGAGTCGTCGATCAGGTAGTAGCGCTCACCGAAGGGAATGTTCTGGAACAGGCCGCCCAGCATCGCCCCGCCGAGAGCGGCGATGCCCCCGGCCATAGCGAACGCGGCCAGCTTTGAGCGGCTCGGACTGATGGTGTAGGCCGAGGCCGCCTCGGGGTTGTCTCGCACCGCGATGGTGGAGCGGCCGATCCCGCTGTTGCGCAGCCGGGCCACCAGCACGAACACCACCACCAGCACGGCCACACAGAAGTAGTAGTAGGCCCGCTGGCTGCTCACATCCAGGCCGAGGACCGTGCCCCGGCGGAACGACACCGAATTGGCGTTGCCGTCGCTGAGCACCGGCCAGCGATAGATGTACTGCTCGGCTGCGACCGCGAGCATGAAGGTGATCACGGCCAGCTGCAGTCCCCGAACCCGGAGCGCGCCTAGGCCGACCAACGCGGCGACGCCCGCCATCACCACCGCGGCGACCGCGATGGCGGCCAGGTAGGGGATCGCTGGAGCCTGGAAGTCGAGCAGCCAGACGTCCATCTCGAAGCCCCGGTTGAGCGCGGCGGCCAGCAGGGCCCCCAGGCCGGCGAAGGCCATCTGGGCCAGCGACAGCTGTCCGGCCCAGCCGGTGATGACGGTGAGCGACAGGGCGCAGATCGCGTAGCAGGCGATGGAGGCGTAGAGCAGGTGGCGGCTGGGCCGGGTCACCACGATCGGCAGCAGCACAGCAGCCACCATGATCAGCGTCGCGGCCAGGTGCGGCATCCTGCGGATCCACCAGATTTCCTGAGCGCGCTCGGGTGGGCGGCGTGCCTTCGGCGCGAAGGCGAAGGTGGTGTCGTCCGGGCTCGAGCGGCTCTGCTGGTAGACGATGGCCACCACCAGCACCAGCGCGGCGAAGTCGAACAGTCCGGGCTCGGTCAGCAGGTTGAACCTGAGCACCGCCTCGCCCACCCCGATCAGCGCACCGAATGCCACCGCCCGGGCGAACGACCGCTGGCCGGCCAGCACGAATGCGAGCATGGCCCGGGCCATGGTCAGCATCCCGAGGTTGTCCAAGCCGGCGGGGTTCCCGATCTGGGCCGACAGGAGCATGATCGAGACGGTGGACAGGAGCCCTGCGATGGTCCACACGAAGGTCGAGACCATCTTGGGGTTGACGGTGGACAGCCGCGACAGTGACGGATTGTCGGCCGAGGCCTCCACGGCGCGGCCGAACGTGGTGCGCCGCAGCAGCCACACCAGCCCGACCGCGGCTGCGGGCACGACGATCAGAATGCTTAGCTGCGGTCCGGTGATCCGCAGCCCGAGGACATCGTCGAACACCCCGGATAGAGCGGTGGGGTACTTGTTGCCCCTCATGTTGAGGTCGGGGTAGGAGCCGCTGATCCCCGAGGCCAGCTGGGCCACGCCCACCGTGGCCATCAGCACTATCACCCTCGGCGAGCTGAACAGCCGGCGCACCACCAACAGGTCGACGACGGCGCCGAACAGGGTGCCGGTGGCCAGGCTGAGTGCCAGCGCCAGCCAGAACGGGAAGTGGTAGTTGAGCACCAGGAGCGCCAGCAGCGACGCGCCTACCAGGCCCATGTTGCCGACGGCCAGGTTCACCACCCGGGTGGACCGGTACACCAGGACCAGGCCCATGGCCAGCAGCCCGGTGACCAGCCCGTTGACCAGCCCGTTGAACACCAGCTGCGATGTGAGCCAGGCGGCAAGCATCCCTGCGTCTCCGCTCGGTCCTGCTCGGTCTAAGCCTCGTCGGAACCCAAGAACACGGCCCGGGCGAGGTCGGGCCGGTCGGCAAGCTCCGAGGCCGGGCCGTCGAAGCGCACCCGGCCCTTCTCGAGGAACACGGCCCGGTCGGCCACTGCCAGCGCGACGTTGAGCGACTGCTCGACGATGATCATGGTCTGCCCTGCGGCCCGCAGAGTGTCGATGGTCTCCAGCAGGGATTGCACCGCGGCCGGGGCCAAGCCCAGCGACAGCTCGTCGATGGCCAGGATCTTGGGCTCGTGCAGCATCACCCGGGCCAGGGCCAGCATCTGCTGCTGGCCGCCCGAGAGGCTGCTGGCCCGGTCGCCGGCCCGGTCGGCCAACTGCGGGAAGAGCTCCATTACCCGCTCGATGCGCCTGTCCACGTCGGCCGGGTCCTTGCGGTACCGGTAGGCGCCCACCACGAGGTTGTCGCGGACCGTCAGCGATCCGAACACCCCCGCGCCTCCCGGCAGCATCTCGATGCCGAGCCGGGCCCGGTGCTCGGGTGTCGCGAACGTGATGGTCCGTCCCCCGAGGCGGATGACGCCGCGCTCGGGGGTCACCAGCCCGGTGATCACCTTGAGGATGGTGGACTTCCCCGCGCCGTTGGTGCCGAGCAGCGCCAGCGTCTCGCCCTGGCGCACCTCGAAGGAGGTGTCGAAGAGGATCTGCACGTTGCCGTAGCTGAAGTCCACCCCCCGCACCTGGAGGGCCGGCACCGAGTCCGGGTCGGAGCTGAGCCGACGGTGCTCGGCCATCTCCTCCTGCAGGTCGGCGGCGGCTAGGGCCAGGTCGCCCCGGATGAACCGGCTGCCCCGGTACAGGGCCGTCCCGCCGATGATGTTGGCCGGGATGGCCAGCACGAACACGGCGGTGCGGTTGCTGAAGTCGTTGGTGAGCCAGGCCGACAGCAGAGAGCCTCCTATGGCTCCGATGAGGAAGATGTACAGGGTGATCAGGGCCAGCCCCATGCCTCGCAGCCGGTACGGCACGATGCCCTGGATCAGGGGGATGACCATGCTGAACGCGCCCACGGCCAGCAGGCTGTGGACCACGCCAACCGCCGCGAAGCTGGCCATGCCGGGCATCAGGAACTGGACCGGGGTCACCACCGCCATCGGCACGATGCACCGGCCGATCATGCGCAGCGAGCTCGACGGGTCGGCCCGGTAGGCGCGGTCGTAGTAGCGCCCCAGGAAGGGCAGCACGGCGATGCCGGCGAAACCGCCGATGGAGACGACCACTCCCCGCTGGAAGGCGTTGGCCCCGTACTGCTCCTCCATGAACAGGCTGGCCAGGGCCGGCACCGTGAACAGGCTGAACCCGAGCGCGGCGAACCCCACCACCATCATCTTCAGGGTGCGGATCTTCATCAGCCGCGCGAAGGCAGCCTCCAGCGACACCGGGGCCGCCTCGGGGTCGACGAAGACCTCGTCGAGCACATCCCGCTTCTCCCACTGGCCTCGAGCCGGCTCGGGGATCCTGAACGCCAGCAGCGCCATGATCGCCACCGGCACCCCCAGGATGAAGAACGGCGTCCTCCATCCGTAGGTGTGGCCGATCCAGCCCGCCGCGATGGGGCTGATGGCGGCCAGCGTCTTGCCCACCATCGAGTTGGTGGCCGCGATTCGCCCCCGCACCGAGATCGGGTAGGCGTCGGCGATGATCGAGCCGTGCACCGGCAGGGTGTTGGCCTTGGAGATGCCGGCGACGAAGCGTGTCCAGAACAGCATGAACGCGCTGACCGCCAGCCCCGACAGGAACACCATGGCACTGAAGGCCAGCGACGCGAAGCCCACCAGGCGCGACCGGTTGAAGCGGTCGGCGAGGTAGCCCATCGGCACCGCGCCCAGCACGAAGAAGGCCGCGGAGGCCGATGTGATGAACACGATCGTCCCGTCGCTGACCCCGAACGTGTCCCGGATGTCGGGGGCCAGCACGGTGATGATCTCGCTCTCGAGCTCGTCGAGGCTGTTGAGCAGCAACAGCACGACGAACGTGAACGGCCCGGCTGTCTTGAGCCCCTCCCGCAGGCTTATCTGATCGGCCCCTCCCACCCCGGGGAGGAGCTCGTCTGCTACCGGCTCGGCTGGCGCAGGCTGCTTGCGGCTGCGGTCACCCCCAAGGACCGCAGCCGCAAGCGAGGCCGGCGAATCAGCCAATGTCGACGAAATCGCCCGCTACGAAGTCTCCCAGCTCGGAGTCCCAGTGGAAGAGGGTCACGACGTCGTTGGCGTCCCACTTGTCTGTGCCCAGCGACGCGAACGGCAACTCGGCGATCTCGTAGGAGCCCACCTGGGCCAGTGCAGCCGCGAAGCTCTCCGTGGTCAGGTCGGGCCCGGCCAGTTCGGCGACCCTGGCGAAGGTGCCGACCTGCTGGCACGACCGGACGATGCGCTGGAGATTGTCCAGATCGTCCTCTCCCGGGTAGAAGACGGCCTGCTCGTCGGGATGGTTCTGGTTCCAGCGGTCGACGCAGGCCACCGTGGGTCCGTGGCCCTGCTCGTAGATCAGCTCCACGGACGGCACCGCCACCACCATGGTCCTCGCGATCTCGGCCTCGGTAGCGCCCGAGTCGAACCTCGACGCCGAAAGGATGGTCGTCCGGTTGGTGGCCCAGTCGGCCTCGAATCCGGCCCGGTTGGCGGCGGCCAGCGGGCGGTCGAGTCCGGCGGTGTCGAAGACGAAGTCGATCCCGTCGGCGATCCAGCGCTGGATGACGATGTCCAGCTCGGCGGCGTCGGCGGCCTCGTCCTCGGTCGGCACGGCTGTGACCGTGGTCGAGGCGACGTCGTAGCCGAGGCCGGCCAGAGCCGAGACGATCAGCTCGTTGCGGGCGTCGGAGTTGCCCAGCACCGCGATGGTCTTGCCGTCGAGCGCGCCGGTGGCCGCCACGGTGGTCGCCAGCGCGCCGTCCATGCGCTCGGGCAGGGCGTTGCTGGTGATGATGGGCAGCACGGAGCGGTCGGTCACCTGGCTGGTGATGTCGGACAGGTAGCCGACGAACGGGGTGTCGTTGATCTCCGCGTAGCACAGCGCCGAGTCGGAGGGTCGCACGAAGCCGATGGCGGCGAAGATCTGCTCGTCCTGGGTGAGCTTCACGCACGACTCGTCGTAGGCGGTCGGGCTCAGCGGGTTGACGAACTCGAAGACCGGCTCGATGAGGCGACCGTTGACGCCGCCGGCTTCGTTGATGGCGTCGATGGCCTCCTGGTACTGGGCCACGTTGTCGCCCCAGTTGAGCAGGACGTTGGCCACCTCGAACAGCAGGTCCTTGTCGATCAACAGCACGCCGACGCTGATCGAGTCCTCGGTCACGCCCCGGTAGCTGGCCGTCAACGCCGGTGGTTCGGGCTCGGGCTCGGGTTCCTCGGCGGCCTCTTCGGGTTCGGGCTCGGGTTCCTCGGCGGTTGCCTCGGGCTCTTCAGCCGGTGCCTCGGGCTCAGGTTCGGGTTCCTCGGCGGGTGCCTCGGGCTCTTCGGCCGGTGCGTCGGGTTCGGGGTCGGGATCGACCGCCGGCTCGGCCGGCGCCTCAGGTTGGCTTGCCGGCTCCTCATCGTCGTCGCCGCAGGCGGCTGCGACGACGGCGAAGGCCAACATGATCGCCACCCACCTCCAGATCCGTCCGCGATGCGCTCTCGACTCCCCCATGTCTCCTCCCATCCATGTGGGTCGGTGGGCGGTTTCACCCACAGATTCCGTGGCTCGGGAATTTAGCACACTGTTTTTGGGCCCACCGATTCGCTCATGGCCGGATCACCGCCTTGGTGGGGTACATGCCGTCGATCTCGTTGGCGATGGCCCGGATGCACAGCTCAGTCTCGTCGAGGCCGAAGGTGTGGCTGATCATCTCCTCGGGCCTGAAGCCGGTGGACTCGATCAGTTCCATGGTGGCCGTCAGCGCCGGGCTCCCGGCGGTGAACGCTCCCTGCACCTTGATCTCCTTCCAGACGAGAGCGTCGATCCCCACCGGAACCTGCTGCCCACCGCTGAGCCCGGCCAGCACGAGCGTGCCCCGCTTGCGCAGCGCGGCGATTGACGGCTCCAGAGCGGCCGGGCTGCCGCTTACGTCCACCACCACATCGGCCATGGCCCCGCCTGATTCGTCAGCCACAACCTCCACGACATCGATGATGTCGGCCTCGACGGTGCGGTCGGCGCCCCATTGCCGGGCCAATGCCAGCCGGTCGGCGTCGGCTGCCGTGCCGGCCACGATGATTCGGGCCGCGCCCGCGGCCCGGGCCGCCCAGGTGCAGGCCAGGCCCTGCTGGCCCGGCCCCTGGATCAGCACGGTGTCGCCGAAGGTCACCCCGCCGTGCAGGATGGCCCACTGGTAGCCGTTGGCCATCACCGACCCGCACAGCACCGCGGCCTCGTCGCTCATGCCGTCGCCCACCTTGAACAGCTCGGCGTCCGGGTTCACGTAGAGGTAGTCGGCCAACCCGCCGAACAGGTGCGGCGGGTCTGCGGCGGTGGTGGCGCTGCCGTAGAGGGTGCGCTGCGGGCAGAAGCGGGGGGCGCCGTCGCGGCAGTCCCGGCAGTGGCCGCATCCCCGCGAGCCCTTGAGGATCACCCGGTCGCCCTCGGCCACGCCGTGGATGGCGGCCGCCGACCGCCCTAGTCGCTCGACCTGGCCGAAGATCTCGTGGCCCAGGATCACCGGGTAGGGCATGTCGATGCGGCCGTGGAAGTACTTCACGTCGGTGCCGCAAACGCCGCCCAGTCCGATGCGGAGTAGGGCCCCGTCGTCGGCCACCTCCGGCACCGGGTACTCCCGGATCTCCAGGCGCTCAGGCCCCAGCAGCGTCGCCCCTCTAGCAGTGCTCACAGCTCCCCCTCTATCGACGCGCAACCTACCGACATCGGCCAACGGACACGAAGTCCGGTTCTCGAGCGCGGCTCAGCTCAGGAGAGGCAGCAACTCGGCCGCAACCCGCTCCATCTGGGGCTGCTGGTCGACGGAGGCCAACACGCACTGGAACGAGGTGGCGCCGGCCTCAACGTAGGCCGCCAGCCGCTCGGCGCAAGCCTCGGCCGGGCCCCAGACCAGCCAGCGGTCGATGCTGGCGTCGTCCATGGGGCGGCGGTGATAGTCAGCCATGAAGGCCGCGCCCTCGGCTCTGGCCTCGGCCGGGTTGTCGCCTACCAGCAGGAACAGGTTGACCCGCACATCGAACGGCTCGGGCAGTGTCCGACCGGCAGCTTCAGCGGCGGCCGCGATCGCCTCTTGGCCGGCCGCCAGCTCGTCAGTAGTGGCCATGCCGGTGATCCAGCCGTCGCCCAGCCGGGCCACCCGGTCCCAGCGGCCCACGAACGTGGATGCCCGGGCCTCGTCAAAGACGTCGTTAGGGCCGAAGCCTCGCTGTGACGCCACGAACACGCCAGCCGCGATCAGCACCGGTGGTGCGGGCTGCTGGACGGGGCGCAGCCCGATCGAGGCGTCATGGAGTTGGTAGACGCGGCCGTCGTAGTCCACCCCATCGCCCGCCCACAAGGCCTTGATCACTTCGATGGCCTCGGTGAAGGCCCGGGCCCGGCGCCTGCGGTCCAAGCCGACCAACGCCAACTCGGCGTCCACCAGCTCGGGCGGTCCGGTCCCGAGGCCCACGCCCAGCGCGGTGCGCCCTCCGCTGAGGGCGTCGAGGGTCGCCCATTCCTGGGCCACCGTCACCGGATGGCGCAGATGGGGCTGGAGGATGCCGGTGGCAAGTCCGATGGTGCTGGTGGCCTCGGCCACCGCGGCCAGGGTGACGATGGGCGACCAGCGGGGCTTGGCCAGCACGCTGTCGCCCACCGACACGAACGCGAAGCCGCATTCCTCGGCTCTCTGGCCCAGCGCTAGGAGGTCGTCGAGCCCGAAGCGGTCGCCGCCGAACACCGCAGCCCGGTTGTTGACATAGATCCCGACCGCGGGGCTCACAGCCTCACCTCACCGGAATCTCGGGTTGGTTGTGTGGACTGGATGCAAAAAAGTCGCACCAAGATTCTGGGCGCACGGCCGCTAGTCCAGTCCGAACGACGCCGCGTCGACCCGGTCGAGCAGGTCCAGCTCCCACTCGATGTAGTCGCGCATGGCCTGTAGAGCGTCGACCGTGCGCTCGTAGGGCTTGGCCGGTCGAGCCGGCTCGGCTTCAACATCCGAGCTGGTCTCCAGCCACCGGCCCCGGTTGGCGTCGGGCAGGGCGAAGGCGTCGCGGCCCATCAGCCGCAGCCAGTAGGCCGTCAGTAGCGACTGCACACCGTCGGAGTCGGCCACCACGATGCGAGCCGACGGCACCGCCGTGCGAGCGGTTAGCTCCTGGATGAGCTGGCCCCCAGGGGCCGAAGCGAGCCCCGGCCGGTGACCGGCTGCGTAGCCGGCGGGGGAACTCACATCGAACACGTAGGTGGTGCGGGAGTCGTCGCCGAGCCAGCCGGCCAGATCGGCCTCGCCGATGACAGGAACGCCGTGGGTGTCGGCCAAGCGCCGGGTCCGGACGGCAGCATCCCGCAGAGCGCTGGGGGAAGGGGGCGCGGCCGCGTCGTCAACTCCCTCGGCGAGTTCCTCGCCGGCCAGCTTCCATCCCATGGTGCCGTTCTCCAGGGCAAGCACCGGGAAGTCCACTCCAGCGTCGATCAGGGTCTGGGCGCCGATGATCGAGCGGGTCCGTCCGGCGCAGCTGACCGCGATCGGGGTGCCCGGCTCGAGGTCCATGCCCAGCACCCGGGCCAGCAGCTCCGTTCCGGGGGCGTTGACCGCGCCCGGAACGTGCAGGGCTTCGAATTCGAGCTCGGGCCGGCAGTCCACCAGGGCCACCGTCAGCCCCTGCTCGCGCCGGCTTCGCAACTCGTCGGCGGAGATCAGCGGCGTGTCCCGCAGGTGGGCGACATGCTCCCCGAAGGCCTTGGACATGGTGTGGATGCCGTCGTGGACGTCGTAGCCGGCCTCGGCCCATGCCTCGACACCGCCGGCCAGCACGGCCGCGTTGGTGAACCCCTGACGGCGGACCACATGAGCAGCCCGATGCGCGGCCGAGTCGTCCTCGCCGATCACCACCACCCGCACGGCCCGCCGTGGCAGCAGGCCGGCCAGCCGCCATTCCAGCTCTGCGGCCGGCACCGGGCACGACTCGGGAACGTGCCCGATCGAGTGGATGGCGACGTCTCGGGTGTCGAGGACGGCCAACTCCTCACCGTCATCCTGCATCGCGGCCAGCTCCTGAGCAGTCACCTTGGCGGAGCGCAGATCGGGCCGGCCCATGAAGGGACGCTCGACCCCACCCTCGACTCCGTCGAAGTAGACGCGGCCGGTCAGGCGGTCGAGCGGGTAGCCGTAGAGGTGCAGATGCATGGCCGGACCCTCGTCCAGGACCCGGATCGTGTGGAAGCCGTCGCCCATCATGCCGTTGGCGTCGCCCCGCCTCAGCGTCCGCTCGCCCCTGGGCTCCAGCCGTCCCTGCTCCGGATCGCGGCCGTCGTCGGTGCGCTCGAAGTACTGGTTGTGCTCCGCGCCGCGCACCCCCGCGATCACCGACCAGGTGCGGTGGTCGTGCGGCGGCTGCTGCTTGCCGGGCATCCCTGCCGAGGCGTAGAGCCCGAGCTTCCCGTCGATGTCGACGCTTAGCTCGTAGATGGTCATCAGCGCTCCGGCATCCACGGCGAACGCGTCGGCGTCGAACAGTTCCTCTCTGAGGGCCAGTTCAGTCAGCGTCGGGCCGACGGCCTCCAGGAGCTCCTCCGAAGGACCCAGCGTGTCCCGCAGCCGCCGGATCTCGTCCAGCGCGGACTGCACGGCCTCGTGCCGGCGGGTCATCAGCGACCTGTTCACAGCAGACCCCGGCCGATGCCGCCGTCCACCGAGATGGACTGGCCCGTGATGTAGCTGGCCCGGCCGGAGGCTACGAACACCACCGCCTGGGCGATCTCGTCGGGCTCGGCGAAGCGCCCCAGCGGGATCTCGGCTGCGAACTCCTCGATGACTTCGCCGGGGGTGGTGCCCTGCTCGGCCGCCAGCCGCTCGGCTCGGTCCAGCCACAGCCGGGTGAGGGTGCGGCCTGGGCTGATGGCGTTGACCCTGATGCCCTTGGGGGCCAGCTCGTGCGACAGGGTCTTCACCAGGGCCAGAAGCCCCGCCTTGTGCACGTTCGACACCACCTGGTTCACGTACGGCATCTTGGCCCCGGCCGCTCCCAGCAGCACGATCGCCGGCGACCGCCCCCGCCCCAGGCTGGGCAGCAGGGCCCGCACGGTCCGGACCGGCCCGATGACGTTCATGTTGTAGTTGTCGTGCCAGGCGTCGTCGCCGAAGGAGTCGAACCGGCCCCGGATGCTGCCGCCTACGGTGACGATCAGGATGTCGAGACCCTTGCCGTCGCCGTATGGCGCGGTCAGGCGGGCCTCGGCATCGTCGGCGGTCACGTCCACCGGGAACCATGCCACCTCGGCCGGCTGAGCCGTCTGACCGATACTGGCCGCGGCTTCCCGCAGCCTGGCCGCGTCCCGGGACGCGATCGTGACCGAGGCCCCCTCGGCCGCCAGCAGCCGGGCGGTGGCCAGACCGATGCCGGCCGAGCCCCCCACCACCAGGGCCTCCCGGCCCGCCAAGCCCAGATCCACGACTGCTACTCCTCCTCAGCCGTCTCCGACCCACCCAGGTCTGGGCTGTCAGGCTGGTATGCGATGACCTGGACGTGAAGCCCGCCGCGATCGGTCACCAAGGTGGTCCGGGCCCTGGCTGCGGCCAGGTCGTGGACCGGGTTGACCGTCGACCAGCCGGCCTCTACCAGCCCGGCCTGGGCCTTATCGACCGCAGCGGCCTCATCGGCACGGAAGGCGACATGGGCGAGTGTCGGCTGGCCGGCGTCAGACTCGATCAACTCGATCTTCACGCCCGTCTCGTCACCGAGCATGGCGATTCTCTGACCTGTGCTGTACCTGATCCCGTGGCGGACGAGGGTCATACCGACATCGTTGACGAGGGCATCGACCCGAATGTCGAAATCGTTCACCTCGATGGCCACATGGTCGAACTTCACGTCCTCACCCTCCCACTCGCACCTCGTCGTCGCTCAGCTTGCCCGGGTTCAAGAGGCCTTTGGGGTCCACCTCCTGCTTGAACCGGTGCAGCAGGCCCGGATCGGCGAACAGGCCCTGCTCGTCGAGGAAGAAGGTGTGGGGATTCTGGTAGGCCACGCCGATGTCGTCGCAGAAGGCGAGCAGGTCGTCCAGGTCGTCGCGCCCGTTCACCATCCCCACCAGCGGCGCGAAGATCACACCGTCGCCCGCCTGGCCCCAGCGCTCGCGCAGCCAGCGGGACCGGATGTACTTCAACTCCACCAGGCACAGGTCGCCGAACCGGGCCTTGATGGCGAGGAGCTGGTCGACGGGCCGGGCCTCCGGCAGGTAGCAGTGCAGGAAGGCGGCCGAGGCGAACAGCTTCTTCACCCACAGCATGCGGTGGCCGTAGACCATGTAGGCCAGGGTGGGCCGCCGGGAGGCGCCCAGGCCGTGCCACGGGATTACCCGCCCGCCCCGGGCCGCAGCCAGGGCACACACGCCGTCGGTGTCCTCCGCCTCGGCGATGGTCATCACCAGAGCCTCGTCGTTGGCCGCGTCGCCGGCGAGGGCGGTGAAGGCCGGGGTGAGCATCGGTTCCTGGGCTGCGGCCACCCGTATGCCCTCGGTCTGCTCTGAGAGGTCGACCACGAAGCGGGCCGCGCCGTCGAAGCGGGGGAAGGCGACCACCATCTCCACCCAGGAGCGGGCGGGAACCAGCCGGAAGGTCACGTCGGTGATGATCCCGGTCGTCCCGGAGGCGTGGAGCACCGGTTCGACCGAGTCCTCGTCCAGGGTCAGGAGCCGGGGATGGGCCTCGCAAGTCATGACGGTGGCCCCGACGATGTTGCCGTCCCAGATCGTTCCCCACGTGGAGCTGCCCAGCCCGACATGACCGCCGGCCACCCACCCGGCCGCATGGGAGGCGGCGTAGGTGGTGGTCACCACCGGCAGCTCGGCGCCGTGGGCGCGGACCTCGTCGTCGACCCGGCCGAGCAGGGCACCGGCGCCCACGGTGATGCGGCCGTCGGCTGCGGCCGCGGCCGGATTACCGATGTCGCACAGGCGGCTCAACTCGATGACGATCCCGCCCCGCATCGGGATGGACTGGCCGAAGTTGGACGTCCCCGCGCCCAGCATGGTGATCGGCGTGTCGTGGCGGTAGGCCGCGGCCACGCATGCCGAGAGCTGATCGAGGTCGGCCGGCCCGACGACGGCCTCAACCCCGAGCGAGCTGCCCGCGGACGCCCCGGCCATGGCGTCGATGTGGCCCGACAGCACCGGTGACAGCCACGAGTTGTCGCGCAGCCGGGCCCCGATCGCAGCCGGGTCGGTCTCCACCCCGCCGTTCCCGACGATCCCGGCAAGCTCCACTGACAGCGTCATCGATTGGAGCGGCGGCGAATGCGTGCCAGCGCCTCGCGCCGCGGCGTAGTCATTCCCGCTCTTGTTCGCTTGCGCTCACGGGCCGCTCGGGCCACGGCCTCGCCCGTATGCACCGGAATCGCTCACCCATTCGCTCGGCCTCTTGTCCCCGATGGGTTCTACCCCACCGCCGGGCGCGAGAGAGAATTCAAGCCTGGCGGAGGGCAATGAAGCGGGCGGCGGCGGCCAGGGACTCCTTGGCTGCGGGCACATCCGGCAGCGCGTCGAGCGCGGCCAGGGACTCCTCGAGCAGCGCGGCGATCTCTGACTCGAGGCTGGCCAGGGCGCCGGTGTCGACGATCACCTGCTGGATCTGCGCAACGGTTTGGTCGTCCATCTCCGAGCCGACCGCGTCCAGCACCGTGAGCTGCACCGGCGTGGCGGCGTCTCGGGCTAGAGCCATCAGCACCGTGGGCTTGCCCTCCCGCAGGTCGTCGCCGACGGGCTTGCCGGTGGCGGCCGGATCCCCGAACGCGCCGAGCACATCGTCGCGCAACTGGAAGGCCAAGCCGACGGGACGTCCGTGGCCGGCCAGCGGCTCGGCCAGATCGGCCCGCCCGGCCAGCGCCGCACCCAGCTGCAGCGGCCGCACCACCGTGTAGCGGGCCGTCTTGTGCTCGATGATCCTGCGGGCCTCCTCTGCGGTGGCGCGGCCCCGGGCCGACCCGACGACGTCGAGGTACTGGCCCATGTTGAGTTCGGTGCGCAGTTCGTCCCACACGTCGCGTGCCTCTTCTGACACCCGGCCCAGGGTGCGGTCGGCCAGGACCATGGCCATGTCTCCCACCAGCACCGCGGCCGCCTCACCGAAGCGCCGATCCTCGCCTCGCCAGGCGCGGTCTCGGTGGCGTTTCACGAACTTGCGCCACACGGTGGGCGAGCCCCGCCGGGTATCGGAACCGTCCATCACGTCGTCGTGGGCCAATGCGAAGGCGTGCAGGATCTCCAGGGCGCATCCGCCGTCGAGCGCCCCGTCGCCGCTGGGGTCGCCGCCGCCGAGGAGCCATCCCCAATGGCAGTAGGCGGGCCGGATGCGCTTGCCGCCGCCGAGGATCATGTCGGCCAGGTCGCCCAGGGGCTCGTCGAGGCTCGGGTCCAGCCCGGCCCATTGGCGGCGCTCGGCGGCCAGGATCTCGCCGAGACGGGCCTGGACCCTGGCCGCGATGGTCGTCAGCTCTGCGGGAGGCTCGACGGCGCCCGTCGAGGAAGCGGTCACGTGGACTCGTCCGACTCGAGCGCGGCCACGACCCGCTCGACCTGGACGCTGGCATTGGCGATGCAGCGCCGGCAGACGTCGATGAGCGTCGCAGCCCGCTCGACCCGGTTGGCGAGCACATCGACGTCGGGGTCCTCGCCCTCGAGCTCCTGGAGGATCTGCTCGAGTTCGGCCATCGCCGCGGCGTAACCGGGCTCGCCTTCGGTGCCGCCCGCGGCGGACGCTTCGCTGCTCATTGGTTCAGGTCCTCGCTCGGCCTCTTTCGGGCGTGAATCGTACTGTCCAGCGTGCCGTCGCTTAGATGGGTGACGATGCTGTCGCCGGGCGACACGTCCTGCACCGATCGCAGCAGCCTGCCGTCGTCGCGGCGGGTGAGCGACCACCCCCGACCCAGGATCAGGGCCGGGTCGAGGGCTCTGACTCTGGTAGCGATGGCATCCAGGTGGCGCTGGGCGTGGCGGATCTCGTGACGGCCGGCCACCGACAGCCGGGCCGAGGCCCGATCGAGACGGCTGCTGGCCCTGCGTTCGGCCGCGGGTCCGGCCTGGGCCAGCCGGTAGCTGACGGCCGCCACCCGGCGCCCGGCCCGTCCGGTGGCCGCCCGTCCGGTCTGGGTGAGTCTCCGGCCGGAGGCGTCCAGGCTGCGCCCGGCCCGCCGGGACGCGGCCCGCGCCTGCTGGGCCACATCGTCGGCGGCCTTGCTGGTGCGGCTCTCGGCCGCGGCCAGGGCGCGGCGGCTGCACGCCTCGATCCTGCGAGCGGTGGTGTCGAGTCGTTCCAGCCAGTCCTCCACCCGCTGAACCACGGCACGGGCCGCGGCTGTCGGGGTCGAGCAGGCGGTGTGAGCGGTCTCGTCGGCCACGCTGCGGTCGGTCTCGTGGCCTATGCCGGTGAACACGGGGCGCTCGCACATCGCGACGGCCCTGGCCACCAGTTCGTGGTCGAAAGCGACCAGGTCGGTTCGGCTGCCGCCCCCTCGTGCCAGCACCACCACATCCACACCTGCACCGGCCACCGCGCCGATGGCAGCTGCGATCTCGGCGGGCGCATCGGCGCCCTGCACCGGAGTGTCGATCTCGAACACCTGGAAGGCGAAGCCGCTGGTGGAGAACACTTTCAACATGTCGGCATGGGCGGCGCTGTCCACCGAGGTGACCAGGCCGACCCGGAGCGGCACCGGCGCCAGGGCGACGCCGGCGTTGCGGCGCAGGATCTGTTCGGTGGCCAGAGCCTTCAGCAGCGCCTCACGGTCCGCCGCGAGCGCCCCCAAGGTGTGGGCTGGGTCGATGGCGATCATCCGCAACTGGAGCTGTCCCCGCCGCGGGTAGAAGTCGAGCATCCCCTGGACGCGCACCTTCACCCCGTTAGCCATGCGGATGGTGTTGCCGTGCCCCTTGATCGTGGCGTTAACCCGTTCCTTGTCGTCGCGGAACAGCACGACGCTGACCGAGGCAATGGGCGGCGCTCCCGGCTCTGCCCGCTGGGGCCGCTCAACCAGGTCGAAGTAGACGTGCCCGCTGCGAGGCCTCGTGATGCTGTCGATCTCACCGGACACCCAGACCCCGCTACCGAAGGCCTCGTCCAAGGTCCAGCGAAGAACCTGGGCGAGCTCGCCCACCGTCAGGGTCTGGTCCGCGCTGATCAGCGGGCTCACGGCACGGCCTGTCCGGCGACCTCGGCTGTCTCGGCCGGCCCGGAGGTCCCGGCGACCTCGGCCCGCAGCAGGCCCTCGTACAGTTCGGCGTACAGGCCGCCGGCCTGGCGCAGCTCCTCGTGGGTGCCCGTCTCTACGATCCTGCCCTCGTCGAGCACGACGATCACATCGGCGTCGACGATGGTTGACAGGCGGTGGGCCACCACCAGCGAGGTGCGTCCCCGCAGCGCCTCGGTCAGCGCCTCCTGCACCAGGGCCTCGTTCTCGGTGTCGAGATGGGAGGTGGCCTCGTCGAGGATGACGATGGCCGGGTCCTTAAGCAGCATCCGGGCGATGGCCAGCCGCTGTTTCTCGCCGCCCGACAGCCGGTAGCCCCGCTCACCGACCAGCGTGTCGTAGCCGTCGGGCAGCACCGCGATCACGTCGTGGATGCGGGCAGCGCGGCATGCCTCCACCAGCTCGCTGTCCGCGGCGTCGGGCCGGGCATAGCGCAGGTTCGAGGCCACCGTGTCGTGGAACAGGTGCGGGTCCTGGGTGACCGTCCCGATGGCGGCTCGCAGCGAAGCCTGCGAGAGCCGGCGGACGTCGATGCCGTCGACCAGCACCGCGCCGCCGGTCACGTCGTAGAGGCGGGGCACCAGCGACACCAGCGTGGTCTTGCCCGAGCCCGACGGCCCGACCACCGCCACCATCCAGCCCGGAGGCATGGCCAGGTCGATGCCCGACAGCACCTCGACGGGGTCCGCTGGCTCCGATTGGGCGCCGGCTGCGGCCACACCCAGCGACTCGGGGGTCCCGTCGGCCGGCGGGTAGGCGAAGTGCACGTCCCGGAACTCGACCCGCCCCTCGGGTCGGGGCAACTCGCCGGCGTCAGGAGCGTCGGTGATCGGATTGGGCGTGTCGAGCACCTCGAACACCCGCTCGAAGCTCACGAACGCCGACATCACGTCCACCCGGGCGTTGGACAGGCTGGTCAGGGGCACGTAGATGCGCACCGTGTACAGGCCCAGCGCCACCAGCGTGCCCGCGCTCAAGCTGCCGTCGATGGCGAGATGGCCGCCTAGCCAGTAGACGATGGCGGTTCCCACCGCACCCACGAGGGTCAGCGCGATCAGGAAGATCTGCGAGTACATGGCGCTGCGGACACCGATGTCGCGCACCCGCCCGGCCCGGTCGGAGAAGTCGGCGGCCTCGTCGTCGTGGCGGCCGAACAGCTTCACCAGCAGCGCTCCGGCCACGTTGAACCGCTCGGTCATGGTGTTGTTCATGGAGGCGTTGAGGTTCATGCCCTCGCGGGTGATGGCTTGGAGGCCCCGACCCACCCGCCGGGCGGGCAGCACGAAGACCGGCAGGATCACCACCGCCAGCAGGGTGAGCCGCCACTCCAGCAGGAGCATCGCGATCAGGGTTCCGACCAGGGTGATGATGTTGGCCACCACCGTGCCGAGCGTGCCGGTGAAGGCCCGCTGCGCCCCGATGACGTCGTTGTTGAGCCGGCTTACCAGGGTGCCGGTCTGGGTGCGGGTGAAGAAGGCCAGCGGCATGCGCTGCACGTGGTCGAACAGCCGCAGCCGCAGATCGAAGATCAGGCCCTCACCGATGCCGGAGCTGAGCCGGCGCCCCACCAGCGACAGCAGTGCCTCGCCCAGGGCTGACGCGATCAGCACGGCGAACAGCACGTTCAGGTAGCCGCCGTCGCCGGTGGCAATGGCCGAGTCGAAGATCTCCCGGATCACCAGCGGCGGCAGCAGCCCCAGGAACGTGGCGGCGACGGTGGTGAGAATGAACGCGGTGATCGAGGCTCGGTACGGGCGGGCGAAACCCCACACCCGGCGCCGGGTGTCGGCCGTGAGCGACTTGCCTCGCAGCCCGGAGCGGTCGGCCGCCATGGAGTGCATGACTCCCCACGCGGTCATCATCACCGCCGAGCCTACGGAGCACGCCAGCGGTAACGTTTGTGTCGTGGATCGCGGTGCCTCCGTGGCCCTGAAGACCGACCACTACGAGATCACCATGGTGGCCTCGGCTCTCCAGTCCGGGATTGCCGAGCGCCGTGCGGTGTTCGAGGCGTTCGCCCGGCGGCTGCCGGCGGGCCGGGCCTACGGCGTCGTCGCCGGCGTGGACCGGGTCATCGACGCGATCGAGCGGTTCCGTTTCGACGAGGAGACCGTCGAGCACCTCGTTGATGCGGGTGTGGTGGCGGACCTCGACGTGGCCGACTGGCTGCGCTCGTACCGCTTCGGTGGCGACGTGACCGGCTACCCCGACGGGGAGCTCTTCTTCCCCTACTCGCCGGTCCTGACCGTGGAGGGCGGCTTCGCGGAGTGCGTCGTGCTCGAGACGGTTGTGCTGTCGATCCTCAACTACGACTGCGCGGTGGCCTCGGCCGCAGCCCGGGTGCGCGACGTCGCCGACGACCGCCTGCTCATCGAGGGCGGCAGCCGTCGCGCCGACCCCGACGCCGCGGTGGCGGCCGCCCGGGCCGCCCATATCGGCGGGTTCGACACCACTTCCAACCTGGAGGCGGGCCGGCGCTACGGCATCCCCACGGGCGGCACCACCGCCCACGCCTTCGTGCTGGCCCACCCCGACGAGAGGAGTGCGTTCGCAGCCCAGCGCGACGCCCTGGGTACGGCCTCCACCTACCTGGTCGACACCTTCGACGTGCTCGAGGGCATCCGCAGGGCGGTGGAGGTGGTGGGCCCGGACATCGGTGCGGTGCGCATCGACAGCGGCAACCTGCTCGCAGCCAGCATCCGGGCCCGGGCCCTGCTCGACGCCCTCGGCGCGGAGGGCTGCCGCATCGTGGCCTCCGGGGACTTGGACGAGTTCAAGATCGCCGAACTCGAGGAGGCCGCCGCGCCCATCGACGCCTACCTGGTGGGCACCAGCATGGTCACCGGCTCGGGCCATCCCACCGCGTCGGTGGTCTACAAGCTGGTCGCCATCGGCGACTCCGCCGGAGCGGGCGTGCCCCTGCGGGCCGTTGGGAAGCTCTCGCCGGGCAAGATCACGGTGGGCGGGCGCAAAGTGGTGCATCGCACCGTCGACCGGTCGGGCTTCTGGACCGCAGAAGTGCTTTCGCCGGTGGGCGCGCCCCGGGCCGGGGCGGACGCTCATGATCCCCAGGTGGTGCTGGTGGCGGGCGGCGAACGGGCCTGGCAGGACGACCCGGTGGAGGCCCGCAGCCGCTGCGCGGCGCGCCGGCGCGGCCTGCGACCCGAGGACCGGGTTCCCCATCCCCGCCGGTCGCCGGCCATCCCCACCGAATGGGTGGGAATGGAGTCGCCCGCCGCGACAGAATCTGCCAACGGAGAGCAAGGGCAGCCCGCGCCGTCGGGCCTGGCGCGGCTGGCTGGGAAGGGAGGAGCCGACATGTCCAGAGCTCTGATCATCGTCGACGTGCAGAACGACTTCTGCGAGGGTGGTTCGCTGGCAGTGGAGGGAGGGCACGGGGTGGCCGCCTCCCTTACTGACCTGGTGGGCCTCGACCGGGCTGGTGGCGGCTACAGCTACGTCGTCGCGTCCAAGGACTGGCACATCGATCCCGGCCAGCACTTCGCCGCGCCCGGCGCCAACCCCGACTTCGTGACCTCGTGGCCGGTCCACTGCGCGGCCGGCACCCAGGGCGCCGCCTTCTCGCCCAACCTGCAGGTGGCTCTGGACGAGGTGTTCCTCAAGGGCCAGTACAGCAACGGCTACAGCAGCTTCGAGGGAGTTGCCGGATCCAGCGAGGGCGTGGGCCTGCGGGACTGGCTCGCCGAGCGGGGAGTGGAGGCCGTGGACGTGGTGGGCATCGCCACCGACTACTGCGTGCGGGCCACTGCGCTCGACGCGGCTGCGGCCGGGTTCGACACGTCGGTGCTGGTGGCCCACTGCGCCGGCGTCGCCCCCGACTCCTCAGCGGCCGCTCTGGAGGAGATGGCCGCGGCCGGGGTGACCGTCGTCAACTGACCCCGCCCGTCCGCGGCGCGGGAATTGGCAGCGTTTTGCTCGCTATGCGTGCATTGTGCTGCCAGTTCGCGGGCTGGGGCGGTTTAGGGACTGTCGCGGGTCGGGACGCCGCGCTCAGGCGACGGCGGCGTCGAGTTGGTCGCGGGTGAGGTCTATGCCGAAGCCGGGGGCGTCGCTGGGCACCAGCCAGCCGTCGGTGGGCAGGGCCATGCCGGGGGTGGAGCGCCAGGCGCCCATCAGCGATTCGCCGGGCCCGCAGCCCAAGAACATCTCCGCCCAGCGGTTGCCGGGCAGCCCGTGGCAGAGGTGCTGGCCGTAGGAGTCATTGCAGCCGCCGTGCACGGCCAACTCGACGCCGGCCGCGGCCGCGATGGCTGCGATCTTGAGCACCGCGGTGGCGCCGCCCACCCACTGCACGTCGGGCTGCATCACATCGACGAGGCGCTGCTCGGCGGCGTGGGCGAAGACGCGGTCGGTGTACCAGCGCTCGCCGGTGGCCAGCATCTGGTGAGGCAGGCGGCGGCGGACCTCGGCGTAGCCGGGCCAGTCGTCGGGCTGGGCGTAGTCCTCTATCCACGTCAGGCGGTAGGGCCGCAGCGCCTCGCCCAGCCGCACCGTGTACGACGCGTCGTGCACAGCCCAGCAGTCGAGCATGATGTCGGTGTCGGGTCCCAGCTCCGAGCGCGCCTCGGACACCTGTAGCTCGATCTGCTCGATCCCGGCGGTGGCCGCAGCCGGTCCCACCGTGCAGGCCAGCTTGAACGCCTCGAAGCCCCGGTCGCGCGGGTCGTCGAGGTCGTTGCCGGTGGCGTAGCAGCGGGTGCGGTTGCGGGCGGGGCCGCCGAAGAGCTCGTAGTTCGGGACGCCCAGGATCTTGCCCTTCAGGTCCCACAGGGCCAGGTCCACGGCGCTGACCGCGAACGAGGCGATGCCAGCGGCGCCGAAGGCGCTGTTGGCGCTGCGCATCATCATGTTCCACAGCTTCTCGGTGGCCAGGGCGGGCTCGCCGGCGAGCATTGGCGCCAGGAAGTCGTTGATGATGGGGACGACCGGGCCGGCCTGGCTTGTCATGCCCACGCCGTAGGTGCCGTCGGAGGCGGTGGCCACGCACACGACTTCTCCCCAGGGGGGCGTGAAGCGCTTGGCCTGCCCCGCGAAAGCCCGGTCGTAGGACAGGGGGTGCATCAGGCCCCACGGATCCCAGGACGCCTGGCTGACCGGCGGCCGCCCGAGCGCCTCGGGGTGCCGCAGCGACGCAGCCTTGATCTTAGCGACGGTCGGCGTCATCGCCCGGCAGCGTAGGGGAGCGCCGGTGCAGGCGCTCCGCCGCGGATCTACCTGCGATTTTCCACCTGTGCGGTGGATTCTTGCCAGGAGTGGTGATGCGCTGGGGCGTCGGCCAACCGGGACTCGGGTTGGAGGTGGTGACGGCGCCCAGGGTGCCGCGGGCGATTAGGTGCCGGGCTGCGGGACGATCCGCAGGTAGGGGAGCGGCGCCTTCCAGCCGTCCGGGTACTTCTCGGCCGCGACCTCGTTGGAGACGGCTGGGACGATGATCACGTCCTCGCCCTGGTTCCAGTTGGCCGGGGTGGCCACCTGCTCGTGGGCGGTGAGCTGGACCGAGTCGAGCAGGCGCAGGATCTCGGCGAAGTTTCGGCCGGTGGTCATCGGGTAGGTGAGGGAGGCCTTGATCTTCTTGTCGGGGCCGATGATGAACACCGAGCGGGCGGTGGCGTTGTCGGCCGCGGTGCGGCCCTCGGACGTGTCGCCGGCGTCGGCCGGGAGCATGTCGTAGAGCTTCACCACGTTGAGCCCGGGGTCGCCGATCAGCGGGTAGTTGAGGGCGTTGCCGGTGGCGGTCTCGATGTCGGCGGACCAGCCGTGATGGTCGCTCACGCCGTCGACGCTGATGCCGATGATCTTGCAGTTGCGGGCGGCGAACTCCGACTTGAGACCGGCAACCGCGCCCAGCTCGGTGGTGCAGACCGGGGTGAAGTCCTTCGGGTGCGAGAACAGCAGCGCCCATCCGTCGCCGATCCACTCATGGAAGTTGATCTCTCCCTCGGTGGTGTCGGCGTTGAAGTCCGGAGCGGTGTCGTTGATGCGTAGGCCCATGTGGTTACCTCCGATATTGGCGGACTGTCCACAGGCTAGCCATCCATGCTGACTATTCCGACCGGATTAGTCAGGAATCATCCCGAGCCAGTGCGCCGCCCCGGCGGGCGATCGCTCACTGTGTGGCGCAGTGTCGGTCAAGGGACTCCTTTGCCGTGGGGTAGTTGCGAAGCGGGAAGGTGGCCGTGGCGATGACCCTGCCGTTTCCGTACTCGGCTTGAAGGCTGAACTGCAAGGCTGACGGGTGTTGACGGAGTGACTCAGTGAACCGGTCATCCTCCGATGGGGCCATCTCCAGCATGTACGGGTTGAAGCTGACTTGCGACCACACCGCCTCATGTGCCTCGCTTGGGCGCTGGAAGTCGAACCAGTGCTCGGTCACCACCGGGGTCTCGGTGATTCTCCAGAACCCTGACAGCCTCCACCCATCACACCGAAGCGAGATATAGAGCGGCTCACCTAGATGACCGCTGTATCTGGTTGCTGGGGTGATTGCGAGCGCGAAGTACTCTCGGTCGGGGTCCGCGGGGTCATGCGCCCTGGTGTGGAAGGTCCACCAGGGTTCAAGTGTGGCCGAAGTCGATGACCGTTGGCCCTGCCGTAGCTCCGGTAGCCGTTCGGTGACTTCGGAAGCAACCAGCGCGTAGCCCAAACCCTCGACGGTTACGTCAACGTACTTACGGACAACCACCCCCAGCACACGACCGCAGTCGTCCACAAGAGGTCCACCGCTGTTGCCGGGGTTGGTCGCCGCGTCGGTTACCACCACCGTGCCCGTCAGGGGGTGCTCTAGGCGGGACACGACCCCGCGGGTGACTGAGGCCGACACCGCGTCGTACAGCGGGAACCCCACCACGGTGGCGGGTTGACCCGCTCGTGGCTCGATGCTTGTGGTGAACTCGAGCGGAGCGCCCCCAACCCCAACGCGGGTACGTAGTAGCGCCAAGTCAACACGGGTGTCGTTGCCCACCACCGTTGCCGACACGGCTTCGGTCCCGTTGTAGAGGGTCACGGTGTCGGCGTCACCAACGACATGGGCCGCGGTCAGCCACTCACTGCCCCCGATATAGAACGCGGTGCCTCGTCCATCGCCGGCCTTGACCTGCCACACCCCGTTGGTGACTTGCTCCATGTGGTCCCCGAAGTCGCACCCAGCCACGGTCGTTGTGCTTGCGGGCACGGTCGTTGTCGTGGTCGCAGCCGTAGTTGTCGTAGGTGTCACAGTTGTCGTGGTTGCCGCGGTTGTCCGTAGGGCAGTGGTGGTTGAGGGAACGGTGGTGGGCTGTGTGGTGACAACCGGGGTCGCGTCCTCTGTGTCCTCGTCGGCCCGCCAGCGCTCCCAGACTTCTGTGCCGAGGACACCGATGGCACCCCCAGCAACCACGAATAGTGCACCTAGGACGACTCGCTTCACCACTACGAGCAGCCCTCTAGCTGGATCGACTCAGTTGGGTAATGGTGTCGCGGTGTAGGCCGCTCACGCGGGCAACCCTACGGAGTGACACCTCGGACCCGACCGCATCCACGACGGCCTCCTTGTAGGCAGCGCTCCCCATCGTCACGCGCAAACAACAGATCTTGATGACGGCCTCGTGTTCAGTTGTCACTATGGCGCCACCCTCAGTTGGCTTGACTTGTCGTCCATTCAAGTGGGTCGTCGCAGATTCGCTCGAACTCCTTCCAAGCATGGCGAGCGCCGGAGACCTCCGGCAACAGCGATCCGCGGGTTCCCCAATTGAGCACGTGGCAGTCATCGAAGTCACCGGTCTGTTCTTGGTTGATCCCCTGCACGCCCTGTGCGTTCCAATGGGGGGCGTGTACGCAGATCAGGAGCCTCTCGGCCATGTCGATATACGTTCCCCACAACTCGTCATCGATGGCGCCCCGGTCCTGCTCATGCTGCGTCAAGTGGACCCGCCCCGTGAAGAACCGCAGCAGCATAGTGTTGTCACCCCAAGGGTCGGGGCTCCACTCCCGGCGGTCGTGGTTTGTGAACCTTTCACCGAAGGTCTGATCGTTCGCCTGCCCGATGTAGAGAAGGGAGTCCGTCCCGCTGGCTGGATGGGGACCGTAGACCTGATAGATCCCGAAGTCCGTCTTGCCAACCATTTCCAAGACATCCCCAAAAGTGTGCGGACCCCTCCATAGAAGGTGAATCCGGGTCGGCTCGTGGCGTTCAATCTCGGGCTCGAGAGTCATCGGCTAGGCCCCCTCGTCCTGCGAGGCTGGTCTGGGTCGGGTGCTCCAGACGGAGCGCACTGTACCCACAGCGTCTGCGTACGCCGGGCTCACGCGCCACTCGGCGACTCGCCCGGGTGGGCAGTATGCGCCGTCAAGCCTCTCAATCAAGGAGCCAACGAGCCGGGTGCTTGTGACGTCCACCCTGGCGCGGACTCAACCAAGCGCCTCATCAACAGCGGCTCTACCACGAGCTTCCTAAACGTGAAGCTCAGTTGGTGGGTAACGCCACTACTTGCCACTTGCTGGCTGATGGAACACTGCCTCATCAGGCGGGCGGCGTACTACGGCCTCTCCTCGCCGGAGCCGCATCTACAACCCGTACTTGATGCCCTCTACGCAGCCGCGGACCTCCCATCCGACACGCTGCTGCTGGTGCCGCCGCTCGACACCCGTCTCTAGCGGCGGTTTGCCAGAACCCGAAGGTCACAGCGGCGCGAGAGTCGACTCTCGCCGAGGTGTTGGGTGTCCAGCGGGCTTCGCGCCAGCGGCCACTCCCGGATCGGGTCGTGTGGCGACTGCGGCGAGGGGCACCGGGATTACGGCACCTAGGTCGCGATGGTTGACGGCATACGATTCTGTGTGGTGGCCCTGCACGGTGTGCCCTGATGGACGGCCGGTGAGAGCAGCGTGTCCGTGTCGCGTGGCCAGTATGTGGTGCGCGTGGACAGCGGTCCAGCGCTGGCGGCTATTTGTGTCGTCGTGTGCTGCTTGGGTCCTGGGGCCGGTTCGGGCGAGAGAGATTGGTGGTCACGTGGGCCTTCCAAATATGAGGACGGCGGCAAACAGCGCATAGAAGAAGGTGAAAGTCGTCATCGCTTGGAACAGGACGAGAGACTGGGCCTTCTTCACGGGGCGTTCGTTCTTGTCGTGCTGGGCTATGAGGGTCCGCGCGAGGTGCCGTCGCAGATGTGGGAGGGCAGTCGAACTGCTGTAGAAGTCCATGAGCTTATTGATGTCTAGGGTCTCCGTTCGGCGTCGGGCCGAAACGTTGGTGATGACCCACACGTAGCCGTTGAACAACGCGACTAGTCCGAATACGGAGGTTACGAGGAAGATCGCGTAGTCGGTAGACGAGAGCCACTCGGTCAAGCGGGATTCGATGCCGGCTTCGGGTTGAGAGGCAACGTAGACGGAGATGGCGGTGAGGACTAGAGCGGTTATCGCGAGGAACCCGGCTACGAGTAGCTGTGACTGGCGCTGGGCCGTGGCGAGGCGAGCATCCTGTTTGTTTCGGAGTTCGCGGGCTTCAAAGAGAATCTGACCCCACACCTCGGCACCGTCTGTTGAAGCTTGGCCGTCGTGCATCGTGTGGCTCCCTTCGGGTGGCGGACAGTTCAACCTCTAGCAGGCCTCGGGGCGATGTCCGAGGCTGTCGAGGAGGCAGGGTCGGCCTTTAGTAGTAGCTGTCTAGGTCGATCCCGGCGTGGGCGGCGAGGCTGTACAGGAGGCGTTCGGCGTCTTGGAGCATGGTGGCGACTTCTTGGATGCGGTCGGGATTAACGTTCTCGTCCCTTAGCACCTGGGCGTAGTCCGATCCTTTGCGGTGCGCCGTGAGTTTGCTGCGGAGTCGCTGAAGCCGTCGCAGGAACGCGATGTCACGCTCAGCCGATGGATACTCCTCCTGGTCCATCCATCTCTCCAGCTTCCCGATGCCCTTCTCGCCTTTGACCCTGGTGGGGAGCTGCTCCTGGATGGCCACCTCGTTCAGGGCGTCAACCATGACCTTTGCCGAACCCATCACTTGGTCCTCGAACTCTGGTTGGCTGTCGTTCAGCGGGATGCGAAGGCGCTGCAGGACGTGGACATCATCAGGCTCTGGCTCCTTGAACAGCGCCCAGCCGAATCGCTCTCGCCACGTGCGGTTGAACCGGTTGTAGGCCGATTTGAAGCGCAGCTCAGGTGAGTCCGGTCCTGCCCATTGCCCCAAGAATGCGCGACGAAAGTGGGTTTGGCTCAGACCCCCCGTCGGGACCACGTTGAAAGTCTGCCAATAGGTGCGCTCAGACTCAGGCAGGTCGCGTCCTAGGTCTCCGAGGAAGACGGTCACGTGGTCAGGATGGTCATTGTCAAGGCGGAGCCCCCACAGACCGCCGCAGTCCAGATGGCCGTCTCCTATGGAGTATTTCTCGGGCTGCTCGTAGTAGCGCTGTAGCACCTCGCGCCGGAAGTGAACGGACGTGAGATAGTGGGGAGCGTCTGGATTCTTGCCGAAGTAGTTGGCGAGCTGCTCCGGGTCGCATGTGTGCCTTATGGGCTCGCCGTCGTCGTCTTCGCCGATGATGAAGTCGTGATAGGTCTCTGGTGTTCGGGTGTCGAAGGGGGGCATGCCAGCCTTCTCCCGAGGCGGAGCCCTCAGTATCTTCCTGCCGTCCAACACGGAGCAGGGCCTGTGCCTTCCAACGGTGTCGGCAACATGCACGCTCAGAGTCATGTCGTCTCGTTCAGTGGCGACGACAATCTCACCGAGCGGAAGTTCCTCGTCGGGATCGTCGAAGTGGTGGAACGAACTGATGCGGAGCACTAGATCCATCTGTTTGCCCGCTTGGAACTGCCGAAGGAGCTTGGTGCGGACTTGCACACCCTTGGGACCAATCGCAGCAGCCACTTCATCGGAGCCATCGTCATTGACCTTGATGAACTCCGTTCCGGCCTCGTTGACCCACAGGTTGTGATAGAGCCTGAATTCCTCGCTGAGCTGCGGCAACATGTCCGGGCGCACTCCGTAGTGGTTCTGATGAATCACGAGGGGCTCGAAGCCCTCGCCGTAGCCGTATCGCTCATACTTGACCCGCCTGCGGCCACTCGAATGCGACTCCCAGAAGCCCGGCGCTCCAAAGTCGTAGACGGGCAGGTGACAGCTGTCAGCGAGGATGTGCTGCCTCAGCCTCTTGGGAGCGAGCATGCACCACTGGAACACATCTACGTCGCCTTCCTTTCGGGACTCGTAGAGCATCGTCCAGGGGCCTTCTCCGGCCCTCGCGAACGCTTCGCGTACTTCCTGTTGGTCAAGGTCGATGGGAGTGTCGCTCACGAGGGTTCGTTCTCCTTGGCTCTTGGGAGGGGAACTCCGTCGCCAAACTACAGAGCGGGAACTACAGCGCTGCCGTGCTTCTGGGGAATACGCCGGGGATTTCCCGGACACGGCGGGGCAAGTACCGGGGATTTCGGAGAAGCGCTGTGGGCGACGATGGAAGCCTGGGGTGAGACCCCCCAGGAGTTGAACTGGGTCTGGGTGACTGGCCGGAGTGCATTGGGACCTCAGAGCGGCGCGGAATCACGTGTCGGCGCCGGCGGCTACTAGTACCTCCCCTTATGGCCGTTGCCTTCGCGCCATCTTCACTGTCCCGGCCACGGTCACCCATCTTGGTTCTAGGAACGGATGACCTTCCGGCCCGACGCCCGCTGTGGGTGCTGGGAGCTGGTGAGCGGAGGGGAGTGACCGCAGGTGGTTCGGTCAGTATCAGCCTGCGCCCTGGACGGGCGCGTGCCGGGGCTTGGATTCTGCAACTGTGGGGCTGTCTGGCGGGTTGGCCGCACGTTCGGGTGATGTTGCGGGGCGGCGGTTGGCTGTCGCTTGGGGAGGGCTGGCCGCTGGGGGAGATGAGCCGCCGGTGGGGAGGTCAGTGTCAGCTAGCGCCGGGGGCGCGCTGAGGGCCAAGGTTCGGGAACTCGTGGCTACTGTGGCCCGTTGGTGTGGAGACGGGTGCAGAGAGCATGGCGCAGGGGGCGTTGGAGCAGGAAGCGCGACGTTATGAAGACCGCGACAGGCGACGTTCCGAGGAACCTTGATGCGTCGGTGTTTGGGGCGTTTCAGACGAGGTTGAGGGATATGCAGCCTGTCTGGGAAGAGGCGCTGCGCTTGGACGCACAGCGAGCGATTCAGCCTCCGCGAGTTCGTCCCGTTGGACGCGACACGCCTAAGGGTCAACACTTCATTCCGCGGTACTGGGTGGTGGGTTTTGCGGAGCCTGCGGAGAAGGCCGGACAGGTCACCGAGATTGATGTGTCCAGTCCCGAGCAGCGGACAAGGAGGTACACAAGGAGAGCGGCCTCCGTTGAGCACATGTACACGCTGGCTGACGATTCCGGCCAACGAACCGTCGTCTTGGAGGACGCCCTCGGCCTCATCGAGGACCAAGCATCGTCAGCGTTCAAGAAGATGGCCGAAGGCGTGATACCCGGCTCGGTGTTGGAGCGGCTGGACGTGTCGCTTCTTCTGGCAGCGCAGATCGTTCGGACACCTAGGTCGCTGCTCCCTATCGACCAGGCGGCGCGAGGCTTGACTGACAGGATGATCGAGATGGCCACGCACGCAGGCCACCTGCCGCCGACAGAGGGTGCTCTCGATGTGGAGATCAACCGAGAGTTCACCTTAGGGGTCGCTTTCGACGCCGAGGCGCTCAGCCGGTGTGCGTTCTTCCTGTTCTGCCGTCGGTGGTCCCTCGTGAGAGCCGCCGAGGGTTCGTGCGGTTTCGTTCTCCCGGAGCGTCCCGTGGTGATGTACTCGGCGGGTCGCGGCGGCTTCTATGGGCCGGGCGGAGTGCGCGACGCGCACGAAGTCTTGGTTCCGGTGAGTCGCCGGGTATTGTTGATGATGCACTGGATGGACGACTCCAACCCGGACGGTATGGAAGTCCCCGCTGGCCTAGTAGCCGAGATCAACGCCCATCTGTCAGCGCGGGGCGGGCCGACCGTTTTCTGCGCCCCATCCGACGCGGAGGCTGTCATGCGGATGCTCACCCAAAGGATGCCTTCGTCTGACGAATCTGAAGAACCGGGAGCAAGTGCGCCGCGAGCGTGAGTGGAGGTCGCCTCCGAGGTTTAGTGGCGGTCGCTAGGGAGGCGGTAGGTGCGGTTAGCTTGACTGTGTGCCCACTGATGGTCTCGACTCGGAGCGGTTTCTTGGGTTCATCTTTGAGACGGAGACGGCCGTCGCCCTTCTTGGAGAGGGCATCGGGCATATCGCTTCATGCGACGGGGGAGACGCCCGGCGCACCATCGCCCTGCATCTGCTAGCGCAGGGATACGAACGATTCTTGAAGGTGACGCACGCTGTGAACCAATTGAGCCTTGAGGGTGCCCTCCCCACATCGCGGCAGATCCGAAGGGAGTTCGGCCATGTTCTGACAAAGCTGCTTGACGAGATCGTGGCAGGGTGCCGAAGTGACAGCACGTTCATCTCTCGGCCCGCCATCCAAGACGACATGGACTTCTTGGTTGCGGATGACCACTGGCGCGAGATCCTGGACATCTTGAGTGACCTAGGCTCCGGTGGCCGCTACCACGACCTCGACACCATGCTGGACGGTGAGTCGACATGGGACAGTCCGCTGGACCGCTGGAAGGCTCTGGAAATGGCGTACTTGAGCGCCGACCCCAAGTGGCAAGAACTCATGGAGTCCGACCCGGCCAAGTTCGCACGCCAGTGGTACCCGGCCCTAGCAGCGAAGCAGACCGAAACACTCCAGCGGGCGGCGCGAGCCATCGCCCGGATGTGGACACTCGGCCCAGCTCAGCCGCACGCACAGAGGCTCACCGGGATCATCGGCAGGTTCTTGTTCATCATGGACGACGACCTCAGAACCCCGGCGACTTGACCGGCTTGGAGGCTCGCCAACACTGAGGCGCTGGCGGCCACTGCTGCCCGCTCTTACACGAGGTCTCGCTCCCGAGGGGTTTGCCCGCTGAACCCGGCCCCAGTTGCCGTCAGGCTCAGCAGTGCTGCCGCAACCAGCGCCCGGCCTGTCCTGCTCCACCGCTCCCGTCCGGCGGCTACTCCCTCCTCGCCGGTGACTTTCTGCCGTGCTGCCGGTTGCTCGGCCCCGGCTTCTGGCTTCTATGCGGGGGCCGGTGCTTCTGCGGCGGGGTGCTTGGTGCCTCAGCTGCCGCTGGGACGGGGGCTGGCGAGGGTGGGCTAGTGGTTGCCGGTGGGGCGGTCAGTGGTCAGTGCCAGCCTGGTCTCACCCGCAGGGTTCGGCGCGGCAGGGATTGGGTTTCTTGGGGCTGAGGGAGGGAGGCGTTGACGCTGTGTTGTGGCGCGAACCGACTGGCGCGAAAGGTGTTACGCCAGGCTTGTGCCGGATCGGGGATTTCGCGCCGCTCCGACCTGTTGATTACTGAGACGGGCCGATCCGATGTCCCGGCCGCCGGACATTTCGCGCCACCGCACGCTCGCTTGGAACACCTCCACTGACGTGACCTTTCGCGCCACCGCGGCGCGAAATCAGCGTGTCGGCGGAGTGATCTAGACTCAAGGGCGTGGGAGAATTGGAGCCCGTCACGCTCAGCGAGTGCGAGGTGATCACCTTGCCGACTGGGGCGAGGCTTGTGATGCGGCCAGCGACGCCGGGGGAGGACGAATCCAACCAGCAGCGGGGGATCGCATCCCTGCATTACGACTCGGTGGACTATTGGTGGCGGGGTCATTGGAACCGCGGCTGGCACTTCGCCGCCACAGAGGGAGACCTTCGCGAGCTGCTCGCCTCGGACCTCGAGGCAGGTCGCGTCTCCCCGCGCTGCTGTCGGGGGCTCAGAAGGCTGAAAGAGTGGCGCGAAACGGGGGTGTCAAGTACCGGTACCCGTGTTACGGGTTGGCTCCGGTTGCTGTGTTACACC
>VXTM01000016.1 GCA_009837445.1 Acidimicrobiaceae bacterium | reverse complement strand
GGTGGTGGCGGCGGCGGTGGTGGCGGCGACGGCGGAGGGCCCGTCGGCGGGCCTGTCGAGGAGACCCAGGACGGCACCGCCGAGCTGCCGCTGGCCCGGGCGACCGCGGAACGTTTCGACGATGTCGAGGCCGGCGACTACTTCGCAGCCGCGGTGGGCTGGATGCTCGCCCACAACATCACCACCGGATGCGATGCCAACTCCTTCTGCCCGGGCCGGCCCGTCACCCGCGGCCAGATAGTGACGCTCCTTTGGCGCGCCGCGGGCGAACCCGAGCCTCAACAGCTCGGCTCGGCCATCTTCGACGACGTCGACGCAGACTCATACGCGGACGCCGCCATCGGCTGGGCCGCGCAGGCGGGCGTGACCGTGGGCTGCAGGCAGGCCGCCCCGGACTCTGGTGCGATGTTCTGCGGGGCCCGCTCCGCCAGCCGCGCCCATGTCGCCGCGTTCTTGTACCGCTACATGGACGCCGACGCCGAACCCGCCGACAACTTCAGCGACGTCGACGCAGACGGCTACTTCTCCGCAGCCGTCAACTGGATGTCCACCCACGACATCACCACCGGATGCCGTCCCGACATGTTCTGCCCCGCCCGTACCGCCACCAGAGCCCAATTCGCCGCGTTCCTGTACCGGATCGCCTCCAATCCCCGAAGCTGGGGACCCGACGCCCACCTCAGCGCAGACCTGGCTCCGTGACCCCGGTCCAAGAGGTGGCTTGCCGAGCGGTCAGCTGGCTTCGCCGCGCCTAGCCGGCGGGCACGACCCGCTGGGCCTTGCCCGCCGAGCGGGGCACCTCTCCGGGCTCCGCTACGGCCACCTCGGCGGACACGCCGATGTTGCCCTTGATGTGGTCCGCCAAGGCAGTCCCCAGCTCGTCGGCGGCGCGGCGGCTCGCCGGGTCCCGCTCGACCCGAACGGTGAGGCTCGCGAGGTTGGCTGAGCGGTCGACGTGGATCTGGAAGTGGGGGGTCAGGCCGTCGACCTTGAGGATCTCGGCCTCGATCTGGGAGGGGAACACGTTCACCCCCCGCACGATCAACATGTCGTCGGAGCGGCCCGTCACCCGCTGGATGCGGCGCATGGTGCGGGCCGTGCCCGGCAGCAGCCGGGTGAGGTCGCGGGTGCGGTAGCGGATCACCGGCTGTCCCCGCTTGGTGAGCGCGGTCAGCACCAGCTCCCCGAAGGCTCCCTCACCCAGCACCTCGCCGGTGTCGGGGTCGATGATCTCGGGATAGAAGTGGTCCTCCCACAGCGTGGGGCCGTCCTTGGTGTCCACGCACTCCTGGGCCACGCCCGGACCCATCACCTCCGACAGCCCGTAGATGTCGACCGCGTCCATGCCCAGCCGGCCCTCGATCTCGGCCCGCAGCTCGTCGGTCCACGGCTCCGCCCCGAAGATCCCGACCTTGAGCGAGCATGACACCGGGTCGATCCCCCGCTGTTCCATCTCGTCGATGAGGTTCAGGCAGTATGACGGGGTGACCAGGATGATGCGGGGCTCGAAGTCGGCGATCAGCGTCACCTGGCGCTCGGTCTGGCCACCCGACACCGGCACGACCGTGCATCCCAGCCGCTCGGCTCCGTAGTGGGCGCCCAGCCCGCCGGTGAACAGCCCGTAGCCGTAGGCCACGTGGGCCACATCGCCGGGCCGGCCCCCGGCCGCGTAGATCGAGCGGGCCATCAGCTGCGCCCACACGTCGATGTCTTCGGTGGTGTAGCCCACCACGGTGGGCTTCCCGGTGGTTCCCGACGACGCATGGACGCGAACCACCTCGCTTCGGGGCACCGCGAACATCCCGAAGGGGTAGTTGTCGCGCAGGTCCGCCTTGGCCAGCAGCGGGAACCGGGCCAGGTCCTCGAAACCGGCCAGATCACCGGGAGCCGCGCCTGCGGCGTCGAACGACCTCCGGTAATGCTCTACATTGGCGTAGGCGTAGGCCACGATCTCGCGCAGCCGGGCCAGTTGCAGGCTGCGCAGCTCATCGACCGAGGCCCGCTCGATCGGCTCGTAGCAGTCCATCTCGCTCGTGGTCGCCATCCTGCCTCCGCTACCTGTCTACCAGCGGCCCCAGCGGCGTTACAGGCCGGGGGTCTGCGCGTGGTGGTCGGTCCTCTTCTGGAAGGCCTCGCCCACCGCCACGAGGGTCCGGTCGGCGAACGGTCGTGCGATGATCTGGAAGCCGATGGGCATGCCGTCGGCAGCGAAGCCTCCGGGCAGGGCGATTGCCGGCAGTCCCGCGGCGTTGACCGGGAACGTGAACTGCGTCGTGGCGGGAATCAAGGGGATGCCGCCCAGCTCGACCGCACCATGGTCGAGAACCTGGTTGGGGGTGACGGGCGCGACGATCAGGTCGACACCCTGGTCCTCGAAGACATCGAGGCAGGCACGCTCGAAGGACACACGCCGGGCCTGGGCGGCAGCCAGCGCCGTGCCCGGAATCTCAGCTCCGGAATCCATGATGGCGCGGGGTTCGTCGCCGATGAGCTCGTTGCTCGAGGACCGCAGTTCCTCCAGGAGCGCAGCCGACTCCGCGAACACGATGGCGGCGCCCGCGTCGAAGTGCTCCGCGGTGTTGGGCACCCGCACGGTCCGCACCTCGGCAACGACCGATCCGAGCACGTCGACGGCCTCGTCCATGGCCGCCCGCACCTCGGGATCGGTCTCGAACCCCTCGAAGAAGCCCTTGTCGGGAACTCCCAGCACAAGCCCTGCCGGCGCCCCGGCTGCTCCCAGGGGCGTCTTGGACGAGTACGGATCCTGCCGGGAGAACCCGGCCAGGACATCGAGCAGCGCCCCGCAGTCGGCGGCCGTTCGGGCCATCGGGCCGACGGTGTCGTAAGTCCACGAGATGAGGTGCACCCCGTCGCGAGGGACCGCTCCCCTAGTGGTCTTGATGCCGGTGGTTCCGCAGTAGCTCGACGGGATCCGCACCGATCCCCCGGTGTCGGTTCCCAGCGCCCCGAACACCTGGCGAGCGGCCAGGCTGGCGGCGCTTCCCCCCGACGATCCACCCGTCATCCTCTGGGGGTTCCATGGATTGCGCGACGCCGGGCACGAAACGCCGTAAGCCAGTTCATGGGTGTTGGTCTTGCCGATGATCACCGCCCCGGCGCCGCGCAGCCGGCTCACAACAGTCGCATCCCGTTCGGGGGTGAAGCCGCGGAGCGCCGCGCAGTTGGCTTCGGTGGGTGTTCCCTGGGTGAAGATCAGGTCCTTGAGCGCGACCGGCACGCCGTGGAGCGGACCGCTCGCTTCGCCCCCGTCGAGTCGGGCCGCCTCGGCGAGCGCCTCGTCGGCCTGGACGGAGGCGAACGCGCCGACCGATCCGTCGGTGTGCTCGATCCGGGCGAGGCACGCTTCCACCAGGCCGGTCGCGGTCACCTTGCCGGTCTTGACTGCCTCTGCGGCCTCGGCGAGGCTCATCTGGGTGAGTTCGGTCATGGCCTGTTCCTCCTTGTGTGCTCAGATCAACAGCCGCCGGGCGACCCGCGCCGCCACGTCGGAGTCCGAAGCCGGTCCGCCGTCGACGACCTCGCCCTTCTCGAGGACGATGAACCGGTCGGCAAGTCGCTTGGCCAACTCGAGGTGCTGCTCGATGAGGAGCACTCCCCGGCCGGCCTTCCTTGCCGATTCGATGTGATCGCCCAGCAGGGCGACGTTGGAGGGCTGCAGGCCCTCAGTGGGTTCGTCCATCACCAGCAGCGGCGCCCCGGTAGCCAGCGCGATCGCGGCGGAGAGCATCTTCTGCTCGCCTCCCGACAGCGTTCCGGTCCTCTGAGCGCCCCGGCCCGACAGCGCGGGGCCGAACACGTCCAGCACCCGGTGATGACTCTCGGAACTGAAGCCGTTGAGGCGGAGATTGTCGCTGACGGTAAGCGCGCCGAAGAGCGCCCGTTCCTGGAAGGTGGCCCGCAGACCGGCCCGCACCCGCCGCGAGGGCGGCAGCCGGGTGATGTCGACGCCGTCGAGGCGCAATGCACCGCCGGTGGCTCGCAGCACACCCAGGATGGTCTTCACCAGCGTGGTCTTGCCCGCTCCGTTGCGGCCCACCAGCGCAACGATCTCGCCGCTCGACACGGTGAGGCTCACAGCGTGGAGCACGGGCACGGTGCCGTAGCCGGAGCGCAGGTTGGCGGCCTCGAGGCGCATCAGTCGCCAACTCCCCCGTACACAGCGACCACTTCGGGGGCGCTCTCGACTTCGGCGACGGTGCCGTCGGCGACCAGCGAGCCCCGGGCCAGCACGGTCACCCGGTCAGCCACGGCCCGGATGAACGCCATGTCGTGCTCGACGATCAGCACCGGCAGCCGGTAGTCGGTGTGCACCTCCCGCAGGAGCTCGGCGGCCGCCAGGCTCTCCGAGGCCGTCATGCCCGCCGTCGGCTCGTCCAGCAGCAGCACCCGGCAGTTACCCGCCATGGCCATGGCGATCTCCAGCCACTGCTTGTCGCCGTGGGAGAGGCCCCCGGCGCCGGAATCGAGCCGCGCGTCAAGTCCGGTGCGCTCCAAGATCCGCAGCGACGCCTGCGGCACCCGGGCCTCCCAGGAGGTGACGCTCAGACGCCAGGGAGACGGATCGGCTCCCCAGGCGGCCACCGCGATGTTCTCGGCAACCGACAGCGAGTCGATGACCTGAGGCGACTGGAACTTGCGGCTCACGCCGTGGCGGGCGAACTCCCAGGCCTTCAGGCCCGTGCAGTCCCGGTCGAGCATGGTGATCGAGCCGTCCTGGCAGTCCTGCTGGCCGCAGAGGATGTCCAGGAGGGTGGACTTGCCCGCGCCGTTGGGGCCGATGAGGCATCGCAGCTCCGGTTCGTCCATGGTGAGCGTGACGCGATCGAGGACTTTGAAGAATCCGTAGCTCTTGTACACGGCAGCCGCCTCGAACACCGCTGAGCCGTCGGCGGCGGCAGGCGCCGTGGCCAGCAGGCGCGGCTCGCGGCTACGCCGGGCCGGGCGTCCGGCCATCCGCAGGAGGCTCGGCACCAGTCCCTCCGGGACGAGGGTCACCGCGGCCACGAAGATCGCGCCGGTGGCGAGTGTCCAGTACTGCAGCCACACATCGGCGAGGGTGGCCGATGCGAAGTTGATGGCCAGAGAGCCGACGACGGGTCCGATGATCGTTCCTCGCCCCCCGACGAGGGTCCACAACACGACGTTGGTTGCCAGGGCGAAGCCGAAGATCTGGGGCGACACGAAGCCGGTTCGATGCACATAGAGGGCGCCGGCCAAGCCGGCCACCGCTCCCCCGACGGTGAACACCCAGACTCTGAGGGCGACGGTGTCGTAGCCGAGGGCTTCCATGCGGCGCTCGTTGTCGCGGACGCCGATGAGCACTGCGCCTATGGGCTTGCGCACGAGAACGCCCACTCCGGTGATCACCACGACCGCCGCCACTGAGATGAACAGGTCCTGGGCGCTGTCGGACCATTCCGACCCGAATGCGGTGATGCGGGGGACGTCGGTCAGGCCGTTGAATCCTCCGGTGACATCGCGCCACTGCTCCGCGATCTGCTCCAGGGTGAGCGACAGCACCAGAGTCAGCAGCCCGACCACCACCGGCGTGGGACGACGCCGGAACGCAGCCATCCCCACTCCGGCCGCGACGGCCGCGCCGATCAGCGTCGCCAGCAGCAGCCCCGGCAGGGTCGCCGATGGTGCGGCGGCCGCGAGACGAGCCGTGCTGTAGGCCGCTATCCCGAACGGCAGCAACTGGCCCAGCGAGAGGATCCCTGCGTAGCCCCAGACCAGGTCGAGGCTCACCGCCAGCACCGCCAGGCTCAGGAACAGCGACAGCTGACCGGCCCGGAAGTCGCCCATGGTCATGCTGGCCGCCGCGACCGCCACCGCGGCCGCCCCGCCGAAGCCGAGCGGTCGTCTCACGCGATCGCTCCGGCCGGGGTGGGCCGCCGGAACTGCAGGACCATCACCGCCAGGGCCAGGGACGCGATCTGGGCCCACACCGCGTCGTAGAAGTGGATGACGCCGGTCTGGACCGCGGCCACGACGAGAGCACCCACGGCCACACCCCAGAGCCGGTTGTAGCCCCCGACAATCACTACGAGGAAGGCGCCGGGGAGATAGGCCAGTCCGGCCTGGGGCTCGACCGCGCCGAGCGGCGCCACTAGGGCTCCCGCGATCCCGGCGGTGGCCGCGCCGACACCGAACGCGCAGAGATTGGTGACCCCGGTGCGGATTCCCGCCGACTCGGCCAGGTCGCGATCGGCGACGATGGCCCGGACGACGAGTCCGAAGCGGGACCGGGTGAATGCCAGCAGGGTGACCGCGACGACCACAGCCACGATCGCGATGAGCAGGTAGCGGTACGTGGGAAACAGGACACCGAACGCCTCGGTGGCCCCCGGCACCGGGTTCGGGACGCTCTGGAAGTCCTTGCTGAACACGAGTTCCGCTATCTGGCGCAGGCACACCGACAGCCCAAACGTGGCCAGGATGGTCAGCTCCGGCTGGCGATGGATGCGCCTGATCAGCCCCACCTCGATCACCACGCCCAGGACGAACAGCGCGACCGCGGCCAGCGGCAGGCTCAGCCAGTGGTTGAGCCCGTTGGCGTGTACGACGTAGGCCACGTACGCGCCGAGCATGACGAACTCGCCGTGGGCGAGGTTGATCACGCCCATCAGGCCGAAGACGATCCCCAGCCCGAGCGCGACGATTGCCAGGATCGCGAAGAGGCTGACGCCGTTGAGCAGTTCGAGTGTCAGCGCATCCAAGTGCTATCGCGCTCCAGGCTCAGGCCGGATCGCAGGTCTCGTCGGGCTCCACCGAGGGGAACGACTGCACGATCGCCTGCGAGCCGTCGGCCTGGATCTCGGCCACATATATCGGCTGGGCCAGATGGCGGCTGCCGGTGATAGCGATGTCACCGGTCGGCGTGGTCAGCGACAGCCCCTCCATGGCGGCCGCCACCGCCGCGGTGTCGGTGGTCCCGGCTGTGTTGGCCGCGGCCGCGTACAGCAGCGCGGCGTCATAGATATGGGAGCTGAACGTCATGTGGGGCGGGGCGTCGGCCCCGAAGTGCTCGAAGTAGCGGCTCACGAACTCGCTGTTGAGGGCGCTGTCGACCTCCTTGAAGTAGCCCAGGGTTACCCGCATGCCGGCGGTGACCGCCGGGCCCATGGCTCCCAGGACGTTCTCCTCGTAGATGTTGGCGAGGCGCGGGATGGCGTCCTGGCCGATGCCGAAGTCCACCGCTTGGGTCTCGAAGGCGATAGCGTCGCCGCCGACCAGCGCCGGGAAGATCAGGTCCGCGCCGGATCCGGCGATGATCTGGGCGACCGAGGAGAAGTCCTGGGTGCCGAGCGGGACGTACTCCTCGCCGACGACCTCCCCGCCGGCGGCCTCGATGTACTGGCGGGCCAGCTCGAAGCTGCGGCGGGGCCACACGTAGTCGTTGCCGAGCAGGAACCACCTCTGACCGCCGGTCTGCTCCATCATCCACGGGATGACCGGAGCGAGTTGCTGGCTGGGCACCTCGCCGGTGTTGAACATCACCGATGAGCACTCGCCGCCCTCGTAGAGAGCCGCGTAGATGTAGAGGACGTCGGCGTCCTCCGCCAGCGGCTTGGCGGCCTGGCGGGTGGCGCTGGAATGGGTGCCGAGGACCACGTCCACGTTGTGGCCGTCGATGAGCTGCTCCATGGCCTGGCGGCCGACGGCCGGGTCGGTGGCGTCGTCGGCCAGGAACGTCTCCACCGGACGGCCGTTGATGCCACCCGCCGCGTTGATGTCCTCCTCGATGAACTCCGCGATGTTGGCCGTGGGTGGCCCGAAGACGCCGGCCGGGCCGCTGTTGGAGAACAGGATCCCGATCCGCACCGGCTCGCCCGAGGGGGCGGCCGGCTCCTCGGTCTCGACGGGGTCCGGCTCGTCGGGCGCCTCGGTGGTCTCCGGCTCGGGCGCCTCGGTCGTGGCCGGCTCGTCAGGCTCCGGCTCGTCGGGCGCCTCGGTGGTCTCCAGCTCGGGCGCCTCCTCCGAGTCGCTCGGCTCGGCCGCAGCCGGCTCCGCGGGAGCATCCGAGGTCTCCGCTTCGTCGTCTCCGCAGGCCGCGGCGACCAGTGCAAGCAGCGCGACGAGCGAGGCCACAAGCCACAAGCGAGACCGCGAGCGGGAGTCCGGTAGTGTTCTCATCAGAAGCCCCTCCTATATGTGAGCAATTATTGACATATTGTCGGATAGGAGGGGCGCGGTCAAGTCCCCAGGCAAGGTGTCAGGACGGGGAACGCCGCACGGGGACAAGCGAACTGACCGCCGGTGTGACAGCATGTGTGCGCAAGTGTTGACAGACAGACACAGGAACGGCGATGACAACCTCCGAGAGCGATGCCATCTTCTCAGCCCTTGCCGATCCCACCCGGCGGGCCATCCTCAGCCTGATCGGTGAGCATGAGGAGCTCCCCGCGGGCGAGATCGCAGCCCATTTCGACAGCCTGGGCCGGACGGCGGTGTCGTCGCATCTGCGGATACTGCGTCTCGCCGGACTGGTGGCGGAGCGGCGCGACGGCCGCTTCCGGCACTACTCGGTCACCCCGACCCCGGCTGACGCGGTGGTGGCCTTCCTGACCTCCGTGTACCAGAACTCGCTCGAACAGTTGGCCTCAGCGGTGCAGGACGCCTCCGCGACGGGGGACACCCCGTTGAACAGGGCCGACGAGCGCAGCGCCTGATCCTGCTGCCATGGGTGAGCTGATCCTCAACAACGAGACTCAGCTGGAGGTCTGCCCCAGCGAGTTGTTCGCGCTGTTCGGCAGCGGCGACTCGTCGCTGGGCTGGCTATTCGGGGCTGAGGCTCCGCAGCTCAGACCGGGCTCGCTGGTCCGGCTGGCCCTTCCCCTCGGTGGCCTTGTCCGCTCACCAGGAACTGCCAGGGTCCTGTCGTTCCAGCCGGGTCGCCGTATCGACCTGATGCACGAGACGCCGTGGGCGGGCCGGGTGGTGTGCCGCTTCGACCCGCTCAGTGACGGAGGAACCCGTCTGCGGGTCCGGATCACCATCGACGACGGGGAGGTGGCCCGACTGGGTGCCGAACTCGGGCTTCTCAGCAACTACGGCACCGGGTTGCGGGAGGCGTCGCTGGGCCTGTTGACCTCGCTCTCCGGCAGCGCCGGAATCCTGGGCCGCTCGACGGTGAACTGCGCGCAACTCGCGGTCGAAGAGATCAACGCGGACGGAGGAGTGATGGGCCGCACCGTCAGGCTCGTCGTGGCCGACGATTCCACTGACCCAGGGATCGGTGCGATAGCCATGCGTCGCCTATGTCGCACTCCCGGCCTCGCCGCGGTCGTCGGGATGCACTCCTCGGCAACCTATGCGGTCACCGCTCCCATGGCCGTGGCGGAGGGCATCCCGTACCTGTACACGCCCACCAGCGAGCCGACCGCGGCCCATCCGCTGCTGGTGCGCTTCGGTGAGACTCCCATGGACCAACTCCACCAGGCTCTCCCCCGCATGGCCGCTCAGACCGGAGGGTCGCGCTGGTTCCTGGCCGGCAACGACTACTCGTGGCCCCGGGCGATAGGCGCAACCGCGAGGGCCGTGATCGAGCGAATGGGCGGCACTGTGGCGGGCGAGGGCTACCTGCCGCTGGGGTCGCAGGACTTCGAGCCGGTGCTCAAGGCGATCCAGCGGAGCGGGGTGGACCATGTCGTTTCCAGCTTCGTCGGCCAGGACCATGTCTGCTTCCAGCGCGACTTCGCCTCATACGGCCTGCGGGAGAGCATCCGGACCTTCGCTCCGCTCATGGACGACGCAGTGGTCGAACACCTCGGCGAGTCGGGGACGGGCACGTGGAACGTGCTCGGCTACTTCGTCGGGCTCGACACGTCGGAGAACCGCGACTTCCTGTGCCGCTACTCGGAACGGTTCGGGTCCTGCTCCCCTCCCGTGTCGGCCGCCGCGGAAGGGGTTTATGAGGCGATCCACACCTGGGCCCGCTCGTGCCGGGCCGGCGGCGGAGCAGACCCGACCGCGCTGTTGAGCGGGCTGCGCAGAGCCGACTTCAGGGGACCGCGCCGATGCGACCGGGGTGGCCGGCTGAAGTCCCTGCTGCTCGGCGAGGCCACTGCCTCCGGTGTCCAGGTCCTGGACGAGCTCCCCGCCGCCCACCAAGCCTCGTAGCTCGTCCACCAACGGTGCGCTCAGCGGGTGGCCTCGTCGAGGACTTGATCGAGGATGCCGACGAAGCGGTGGATGTCGGTGAAGGAGTTGTAGAGCGGCACCGGGGCCACCCGGATCACGTCCGGGTACCGCCAGTCGCAAGCCACGCCGGCGCGCTCCAGTCCCTCGTGCACGGCCCGGCCGTCGACGCCCGGCATACGGATCCGTAGTGAGTGCTGGCAGCCGCGCTCGGCCAGCGCAGCGGGCGTGATGGTCTCCACCCGGTCGCCGATCACCTCGGCGAGGAGCAGGCCGAAGTACTCGATCTGGCGCTGCGACTTCTCTCGCAGCGGCTCCATCCCGCCCGCCCGGTCGAAGGTGTCGAGCGACGCCCGCAAGGCCGCCATGGTGAGGATGGGCGGGTTCGAGAGCTGCCACGACTCGGCGGTGCCGGCCGGGTCGAAGACGGTGCCCATCTCGAAGCGGATGTCGGGGCGCTGGCCCCACCATCCCGCCAGCTTGGGGAGCGAGCGATCGCCGACGTGGCGCTCGTGCACGAACGCTCCGCCCATCCCGCCCGGGCCGCCGTTGAGGTACTTGTAGCTGCACCAGACGGCGAAGTCGACGTTCCAGTCGTGCAGGGCGAGCGGGATGTTGCCCGCCGCGTGGGCGAGGTCGAAGCCGACACGGGCGCCGACATCGTGGGCGGCCGCGGTGATCTCGGCCATGGGCAGCACCTGACCGGTGTAGTACTGGACGCCGGGAAGCATCACCAGCGCCAGCTCCGAGCCGTGCTCGGCGATCAGGGCGAGCAGGTCGTCGCGGCGCAGCGTCTCGTAGCCCGACCTCGGCCGTGCGACGACCAGCGATTCAGCCGGGTCGTGGCCCCGCTGGCGGATCTGGCTCTCGACCGCGAAGTGGTCGCTCGGGAAGGCGTGGTCCTCGATGAGGACCTTGTGACGGACCGGGGTGGGGTCGTAGAAGCTCACCATCAGCAGGTGCAGGTTGACGGTGAGCGAGTTCATGGCGACTACCTCGCTAGAGCGCCCTCCGACGAGTCGTCCCAGCGAGTCGGTCAGCAGCTCGTGGTAGGGCAGCCACGCCAGCTCGCCCTCGAAGTGCGCGGCCGCGCCGAGCCGGGCCCACCGTTCCAGCTCGGTGTGCACGTAGTCCGCGGCTGCCCGGGGCACAGCCCCCAGCGAGTTGCCGACGAAGTAGATCTGCGGCGAGCCGTCAGGGGCGGCTGGCAGGTGGAACTCGTCGCGGAAGGCAGCCAGCGGGTCCGCGGCGTCCAGGTCCGCCGCAGTGCCGGCGTCGATGCTGAACGCCATCGCCGGTGCTACAGCCCGGCCCAGCCTTCGGGGGGCTCCTTGCCCGGATGCACCGCCCCGCACTGGCCGCAGGTGCGCAGCTCCTCGTCGCGGTAGAAGCGCTCGAACAGCGGGGGCAGGTCGCGAACGATGCTGGTCAGGGTCACCTCGGCCCGGTGCACCAGCGACCGGCATTCGAAGCAGTACCACTCGAAGCCGTCCTGGGCCCCGTCCGGGCGCTTGGGCTCCACCACCAGCCCGATCGACCCCGCCTGGGGGCGCTGCGGCGAGTGGCGCACGTGGGGCGGCAGCAGGAAGATCTCGCCCTCGCCGATGGGGACGTCGTAGTGGGCGCCGCCATCGATGACCTTGAGCATCATGTCGCCCTCGAGCTGGTAGAAGAACTCCTCGACCGGGTCGTCGTGGAAGTCGGTGCGCCGGTTGGGCCCGCCCACGACGGTCACCATGAGGTCGGCGTCCTCCCAGATCTGCCGGTTGCCGACCGGCGGCTTGAGCAGCTCACGGTGCTCGTCGATCCACTTCTGGAAGTTGAACGCTTGCAGCTTCGCTCCGCTGGCCATGTCCACTCCCTTCTGGGTCACGCCCGGAGGCCGCACTGTTCGAAGGCCTCGCGTGTGGCTGCCTTCTCGGCGTCGGTCAACTCGAGCAGCGGTGGACGGACGCGGCCTCCGACCTGTCCGAGCAGCTCCTGCCAGTACTTCTGGTGGGCGTGGGGCTTCTCGGCCGGCCGGGTCCGCTTCAGCGCGTCGCGCACCGGGGCCAGGCTCTCGCTGATGCGGCGGGCCTCGGCGGCGTCGCCGACGAAGGCCGCCTGGGTGTAGTCGTGCATCCGCCGGTCGGTGGCCGTCTGGAGCAGGAAGGGCGGCGACGAGCACAGGTAGAGCCGCCAGTCGAGTTCGAGGATGTTGTCGAGCCACTCGTCCTCCGACGCGGTGCTCACCCGGATGCGGTCGGAGGCCAGCGCGGTGAGCTCCGCGTACATCGGGCGGGGGACGCTGTACTTGATGGCCACCACGTTGTCGAGGTCGGCGAGCCGGTTGCACAGCTGCGGCGACATCACATAGCCGCTGTCGGGATGGCTCCACAGCGCCATGCCGATGTCGACGCTCTTCGAGATCGTCTCGTAGTACCGGTAGACGGTCTGGTCGTGCTCGGTGACGAAGTGCAGCATTGGAGCGTGCACCACGATGTAGTCCGCCCCGGCGTCCTGGGCGTGGCGGGCGAGGTCGAGAACGACGTCGAGGTTCTGGTCCGAGCACGACATTATGGTCTGGGCCCGTCCTCCGGCGGCCTCGACCGCCAGCTCAAGGCAGCGTTTGCGCTCCGGCACGCTCATCGAGAAGAACTCTCCCTGCTTGCCGCACACGAACAGCCCGGCGATGCCCAGGTCCTCGGTCCAGTGGCGGACGTTCTCACGGAAGCCGTCCTCGTCGAGACGCAGGCCGCCGGTGAACGGCGTGAGCGCGGCCGCCCAGATCCCTGTCAGGTTGGCCCGGGCGTGGGCCTTGGCGTCACCTCTGGCGTAGTGCATGTCGTGCTGGGAGACCCCCGTGCCTAGACGATCGAGATGCTGTGGGAGACGTTCTTGACGACCATGTAGTTGTGGAGTCCCTCCACACCGCCCTCGCGGCCGTACCCGCTGGACTTGACGCCTCCGAAGGGCGTCTCGGGCACCGAGGCCTCCAGCGTGTTGATCGACAGGTTCCCGGTCTCGACCCGCTCGACCATCCGGTCGATGTAGTCGGCCCGGTTGGTGAACCCGTAGGCGGCCAGCCCGAAGGGAACCGAGTTGGCGCACTCGATGGCCTCATCGAGCGAGCCCACCCGGTTGACGATGGCTAAGGGCCCGAAGGGCTCCACCTGCATCACCCGGGCATCGTCGGGCACCTCGGCTAGCACGGTGGGCTCGAAGAAGTAACCCGAGGATCCGATCCGGGAGCCACCCGTCGTGACCTCCGCCCCCTTGTCGCGTGCGTCCGCCACGAACTCGGTCACCGCCGCCAGCCGGCGGTCGTTGGCGAGGGGGCCCATCTCGACACCGGCCTCCCTGGGGTCGCCCACCACCGTGGCCGCGGCCCGCTCGGTGAAGGTGTCAAGGAACTCGTCGAAGATGCTGTCGTGGACGAAGAACCGCGTCGGCGAGGTGCAGACCTGCCCGGCGTTGCGCATCTTGCGCACCGCCGAGGTGACCGCGGCCGCCCTCACGTCGACATCCTCACACACAATCACGGGGGCGTGACCGCCGAGCTCCATCAGCACCGGCGTCATGTGGTCCGACGCCAGCCCGGTGAGGCGCCGGCCCACCGCCGTCGAACCGGTGAAGGCGACCAGCCGGATCGCCTCATGCGGGATCAGGTGCTCCGAGATCTCCGACGGCACGCCGCAGACCAGGTTCAGCACGCCGGGCGGCAGGCCCGCGTCGTGGAAGGCCCGCACGATGTGCATGGCGCCGGCCGGCGTCTCCTCGGCCGGCTTGAGGATGACCGAGCATCCCGCGGCCACCGCGCCGGCCACCTTGCGGGCGGGCTGGCTCATCGGGAAGTTCCACGGCGAGAACGCGGCCACCGGGCCGATGGGCTGGTGGTGGACGATGTGTTTGATGCCCGGCCCGCTGGGGATGACCCGGCCATAGGTCCTGACCGCCTCGCCGGCGTCCCACGCGAAGAACTCGCAGCCCCGGATGACCTCCAGCTTGGCCTGCGGGTACGGCTTGCCCAGTTCGAGGGTGATGTCGTGCGCGATCTCGGCCTGGCGCTCCCGCATGAGCGCCGCGGCCGCGCGCAGGACCTCGGCCCGGTCCTTGGGCGCGGTCTGACTCCACACCTCGAACCCCTTGGAGGCCGCCTCCAGGGCGTCGTCGAGATCCTGCGGGCCGGCGCGGGCCAGCCGGCCGATGACCTGCTCGTTCGCGGGGTTCACCACCGGCAGGTCATCCGCCGCCGTGCGCCACGAGCCGCCGATGTAGAGCCCCACGTCGGGATAGCCAGTCATCTCAGGCACGCCATGAAATCTAAGCCCTCACTCGACCAGGTTCGAATGCCAAGTGTCGGGGTCCACATACCAGTCTTGGTAGGGGCGGCCGCGAGTGTCATGCCTCTTGCCGGGCGCGGGCTGAGTCGCGCAGGGCGTCCATGAGCGCGTGGGCGCTGGAGGGGAGTTGGCCGCCTGATCGGGTGATCATGCCCACCGGGACGGAGGTGCCCTCGATGGTGACCTGGAGCGACACCAACGCGTCGCGCTCGAGGTCGTCGACGAATATGCCCGACGGGACGACCGCCAGATGCTCGCCCCGCAGCACGAGCGCCCTCAAGGGCACGGGAGCAACGCACTCGGTGACGTTGCCCGGTGTCCGGCTGCACGCCCGTATGAACGCGGCCTCGATCTGATGTCGCAGCGAAGTGTCGCGCGGGGGCAGGATCCAGGCGTCGTCCACCAACTCGGCCAGGCTGCCACGGTGCGCGGACCGGGGATGGTTCGAGGTGCAGACCACATGGACGTCGTCGTCGTAGAGCGGCTCGACGTCCACCCCCGGCATCGAAGCGAGCGGGGTCACACGCCCGACTACGAAGTCGACCTGACCCGACATCAGGTCTTCGTGGAGCCGGTCCGGCGTCCCTTCGGAGATCGCGACACCAACTCCGGGATGCCGGCGGCTGACCTCGAACACCGCCGCGGGCAGGATGTCCGCGCTTCCGGCGAGGAGCGTGCCCACCCGAACCTCGCCGCGGCGGCCGCTGACAATCTCGTCGGCATGGCGCAGCAGCGAGCCCACCTCGGAAGTGACCAGTTGCATATGAGTGACGAGCGGCGCGCCGGCCGCGGTGACGGTCATCCCCTTGGGTCCCCGATCGAACAGCCGGACACCGAGTATCCGCTCTAGCTCAGCCAGGGTGCGCGACGCAGCCGGCTGCGTCAGATAAAGGACCGCGCTGGCTTCGCGGATCGATCCGCGGTGGGCAATCGTCGCGGCCACGATCATGTGCCGGAGCCTGATCTGCCGTGACAGCAGATCGGAGGAACGCATGATATGACAATACCGCTATGTACTAGGGCATGTCCTTGTGTTCTCTGAGAAGCCTCACTCAAAGGGACGGCATGCTCAGTCTCGCCCGGCTTCGATGATCTTGGCGGCGAGCAGCTCCGGATTGGAGAACAGCGCCTCGTGGCCGCCGGGCATCTGCACGATGCGGCACAAGCCCAGACGGGCACTGAAGCGGGGGTGCCAGGCGAACTCGCCGTGGGGCATGGCGATGTCCTCGGTGCAGTTGATGTAGGACTTCGCGATGGGCAGGTCCCAGAACCGTTTCAGGCTCAGCCTGTCCGACAGCGTCTTGCGCGGGTGAGGGCCGGTCAGCTCGTAGGTTCGCTGGGCCTCCGCCGCATCCATGTCGTTGCAGAAGACCTCGCGCCAGACCACGAAGGGAAGCACGCAGGACCCGTCGCCGCGCTCGGCTGCGCTGCCGTCCATCATGCCCTTGTAGTGGGGCGGGCTGACGTCGTCGATCGACTCGCCGTCGAGCAGCACGAAGGCGTTCCAGTAGACGAGCCGCCTGATCCGCTCCCCGATCGCCTCGGCGACGGCGGAGATGATCGTCCCGCCGTAGCTGTGCCCCACGAGGACTATGTCGGAGAGATCGTTGCCCTCGATGTAGGCCACCGCTGATGCCGTAGCGGTCTCGTGACCGATCGTGCGGTCGATGTCGTCGCCGTGGCCGTTGCCGGCGAGAGTCGGCGTGTGAACGGTGTGACCCTCGGCTCGCATTCGCTCGGCTACGTCGGACCAACCGGACCCGTCGTGCCATGCTCCGTGGATGAGAACGTAGGTGTCGGCCATGGCGCCATCCTCCTGTCTGGATGATCGGTATGCACCGCGACCGTGCGCTACGGATGCGGTGCCAGCAATGATCGAGGCTCCCGGATCGCTGCGCCATTGCGATCTGGGTCACCTGACCTATCGCTTCTGGTATGGCTACGACCCGGCCTCCCCCACCGTCCGGTTCATCCCGGCGGAGCGGGTGGCGGGCTGCTCAGAAGGATGTGCGGATGGCCCAGAGGTCGGCGAACGCGGGCCGCATGATCGTGGTGCGCAGGTAGGCGGCCCCGTCGGAGCCGCCCGTGCCCTGCTTGGTGCCGATGGTGCGCTGCACCATCATCACGTGCCGGTACCGCCACTCCATAAAGCCCTCGTCGAAGTCGGTCAGCAGCTCACAGACCTCCATCAGCGCCGGGTTGGACCGGTAGATCCCGACCAGGGTGGCCTGCACCTCAGCCGAGGGCTCAAGCGGGAGCGTGACGTCGCGCTCGATGACCGAGGCCGGAATATCGAACCCGTTGCGGTGGAGGTACCGGACGAAGGCGTCCCAAACGGTCGGCTCCCGCAGCCGGCGCTCCAGCCGCTCGCGGTCCTCGGGGTCGTGTTCGATGTGGTCGAGATGGGCAACGTCGAACTGGCCGAGCAGGAGCTCGAGCTCGCGGAACTGCGACGACTGGAAGCCGCTGGCGCTCTCGAGGAACGGGCGGAAGGAGGCGAACTCGAGCGGGGTCATGGTCTCGAGCACGTCGAGCTGGGCCACCAGGGTCTTGAGGATCTTGAGCACCCGCTTCAACTGGTGACTGCCCTTGGACGGCGCGTCGGCGTTGAGATGCCGGCAGAACTCGTCGAGCTCGTGAAGGACCTGCTTGAACCACAGCTCATACACCTGGTGGATGACGATGAACAGCGTCTCGTCGTGTTCGGGCCGGCCGGTCTCCGGATCCACCGAACGGCACTGCTGCAGCGACAGCAGGTCGGGAATCCGCAGGTACGAGCCGTAGGTGAGATCACCACTCATCGACGCCTCCCTATCACACCGACAGGGCGTCGGGCCTCGCCAGCGGGTCGGGTTCGGGCAGCGGATCGAGCCCGGCGACGAGTTCAGCGGCCGCGTCCATGTCGACGTCGGCGAGCGACGCCCGGCCGGCCGTGAGCTCGTCCAGGATCTCGCCCTGACGGGTGGCCCGGGCCGCGGCCTCGGCGTAGGGCATCGTCAAGAACATCACCATGTTGTAGCGCGGGCTCAGGCGGTCGGGATGCCGGCGCTGGAGCTCCAAGGCCAGCTCACGCCGAATCACATAGCCGGGGTCGACCACGCCCGATCGCATCTCCACGTAGTTGTCGAGCGCCATGTCGGCGATGGCGTCGGCGTTCGGCTTCCGCTCCGCCTCGAAGGCCGCGAAAGCGGCGGCCACGTCATCGGGCCGGGCGCGGAGATGACGGTCGAGGGCGCGCGCCGACTCCATGGCCAGGTTCATGCCCTGGCCGTGGAAGGGCACGATGGCGTGGGCGGCATCACCGACCAGCACCGCCCTGTCGTTCACAGACCAGCCCCGGCACCGCATGGTGGCCAGCCGGCCCGAGGGGTTCTCGAGGAACTGCTCCACCAGGTCCGGAACCATGGAAACCAGATCACCGAACTCCCGTTCGAAGAAGGCGGACACCGCTCCGGGGCCCGACAGTGCCGCGAAGCTCCCGGCTCCCTCGTTCGGCGCGAAGAGGGTGGCGGTGAAGTCGCCCGCGGGGTTGGCCAGCGCGATGAGCATGAACTCGCCCCGAGGCCAGATGTGAAGAGCATGCGGATCAAGGCGGAACCCGCCGCCGTCAGCCGGCGGGATCACCAGCTCCTTGTAACCGTGGTCTAGCCAGTCGATGTCGGCCACGCCCCCGTTGGCGGCCACGACCGCCCTGCGGAGGTTCGAGCCGGCTCCGTCGGCACCGAACACAGTGCCGAAAGGGCGGGTGCGCACGATGTCGCCCGCCCCGGCGACGCTGAGGGTGCCGGTGTCGAAATCGACGGAACGCACGGAGCTCTCGAACTCGATCCTCACCCGGCCGGTGGCCTCGGCGGCATCGAGCAGGATGGCATTGAGATCGCGCCTGGACACGGAGTGGATCACCTCGTCGGCCCGGGTGCCGTAGGGCTGGAGGACCGGCGCCGTCGAGCCGGTGGCGTGGACCATCCGGCCCCGCATGGGAATCGTGATCGCATCGACCCGCTCGATCACGCCGACGTCGACCAGGGGAACGATCCCGCGGGTGGCCAGGGCCAGGTTGATGGACCGCCCGGCCGGGATCGCGACCCGGCGGATGTCGGGGCGGGCCTCGTACACCGTCACGTCGCATCCCTGCCTGGCCAGGTAGAGCGCCGTCAAGGCTCCGGCCGGTCCGGCGCCGGCCACGACGACGGGGCCCCGCTCGCCCAGCGAACTCATCGGGTCGTTCTAGCCGATCCTGCAACGCATCAGTGGTTGGCGAGGCCGCGAGTGCCGCCGCGGTAGCTACCGTGAGCCGCCGCTCGACAGCACCGGCGAGGTGGAGATGGCTGGGGACAAGCACTACTACATCGACTCGTTCGACACCGTCGCGCTGAGTTCGTTCCGGGTGGCCCAGTCACCCTTCGCCCACCGGTACGTGACCGATCAGACGGTGTTCTGCATGTACTGCGACCGCCTGTACCCGGTCAAGATGAACCCTGACGAGGACCCCCTGCCCAGCTACTGGAAACTGCGCCGGGGCGTGATGCTCTACGACGTCCCGGAGAAGCCGCTGGAGGTCATCGGCCCCGACGCGGCCACGCTGCTCGAGAGGGTCCTGGTGTGCCGAGTCGAGACCCTCGCCGTCGGGCGAGCCCGGTACGGCATCGCCTGCACCGACGGCGGCACCGTCCTAATGGATGGCGTAGTGATGCGCCTCGCGCCCGATCGCTTCTGGTACGTCAAGGCCAACGGCGAGTTCATGAGCTGGCTCCAGGCCAACGCCATCGGGCTGGACGTGGAGGTTCGCGATCCCGACTCGCGGGTGCTGCAGATCCAGGGACCGAAGTCGCTCGATGTGCTCGATGCCGCAATCGGCGGCGGGTTGCCGGCCGACTTCAAGTACTTCCACGCCCGGTTCTTCGAGGTGTGCGGCCAGACGCTGTGGGTGTCGCGCACCGGGTGGACCGGCGAGGCGGGAATCGAGATCTACTGCAACAGCGGCCCCGAGCCGACCGATCATGAGGCCCTTTGGGACGGCCTGTTCGCCGCCGGCGAGCGCTTCGGCATGGAGTTCAGCTCGTCGTCGTCGATGGGGATCCGGCGGGTCGAGTCCGGGATCCTGGACAACGGCACCGACATCGAACCGGACTTGACGCCCTTCGGTGCAGGCGTCGGGCAGTTCGTGAACTTCGACAAGGAGGACTTCATCGGCCGGGCCGCGCTGGAGGCAGCCGACCGCAGCCAGTTGCTGTTCGGCCTGATCTGTCCCACCGCCGCGCCCGAGTCCGGCATGGACGTCCACTTCGGCAACGGCCCAGTCGGGCACATCACGATCGGGACGTGGTCGCCCACGCTGGACACAGGCGTCGGTTACGTGCGCTTCGACCGGCCTCTGCCGGGCGACGACTGGCTGACCAAGACGGTCATGCTGCACGACCGCGACGGCACGCCCCACGCCTCCACCGTCGACACGCTGCCGTTCGTGGACAAGGAGAAGCGGCTCCCCCGCGTCCCGTGGCGAGGGCCGAACGACTGACCGCCAGGAGGCCGAGCGAACAGGTGAGCGAATTCCGTCTCATACGGGGCGAGGCCGTGGCCCGAGCGGCCCGTGAGCGCAGCGAACAAGAGCGGGAATAACGCTCTAGCGCGGGCCGCCCACGATCTCGGCGGCGAGGGACAGGTCGTCGAACGCTGAGTGGAGGTCGTTGACTGATACCTGGAACTCGTCGATCCCGTGCGCCGTCACGAGGGCGTTCAGCTCGGCGCGGCACTCCTGGACCGTCCCGGAGATCACGAAGGCGTCGACCCAGTCGTCGCGCACCAGATGGGCCGCAGCCGCGGGCCCGCCGTCGGCGAGACCCCGGCGGATAGCCGCCTCGGTTGCGGGGTCGAGCCCGATGCGGGCCTTGACCGTCTCGGGTGAATCGACCAGCCGGAAGGTCAGGCTGGCTCGGGCGGCCTGGCGGGCCGCCTCGGTCGTGGCCAGGATGGTCATGTAGCACAGCCTCGGGTGGGATCGGCCGAACTCGTCGGCGGTGCTCCGGATGGCGGCCACATGCTCGCCGATCAGCTCCTTGTGGACGAAAGACATGATGAAGCCGTCGGCCACCTCCCCGGCCAGACGCATCACCCGCGGGCCCCGCCCCGCCACCCAGATCGGGATGTCGGGCCGGCCGAAGTGGAGTCGGGCATGCCTGAACCCGCCGGCCACGCCGTCGCGGTCGACTACCTCGCCGGACCACAGCGCCCGGCTCGTGGCCACCAGCTCGCGCATGGCGGTGACCGGCGCTCGGCGCTCGATTGCCAGCGCGGTGAGCGTCAGGGCCCCGCCCGCGCCGATCCCCAGCGCGGCCCGCCCGCCCGACGCCTCGTCGAGGGTGGCGACCGCGGCGGCCGTCATCCCCGGATGCCGGGTGTAGGCGTTGGTGATGCCGGTGCCCACCTCTACCGAACTGGTGGCCGCGGCCACCGCTCCGAGGGTCACCCAGCACTCACGGGCCGCGAGACCCTCGTCGGGGATCCACACCCGGCCGCAGCCGAGGTCCTCGGCCGCCGCCGCGGCGCGCACCACGGCCTCGACCGGTCCTTCGGGCATCACCATGCAGGCCAGCTGAACCATGACGCCCGACACTAGAGCCACACGGAACGGCCGGGTGAAACCGTGGGCTTCGAGCGCCCGCGTACAGGTGCCAGAGTCTGCGTCCGCGGCGTGGTCATTCCCGCTCTTGTTCGCTGCGCTCACGGGCCGCTCGGGCCACGGCCTCGCTCTTGCAGGCCGGTCGCCCACGCCTGTTCGCTCGGCCTCTGGACGCTCTGGCATGCTGTAGCGGATGGAACTTCCGGGACGGGTCGCTCTGGTGACCGGGGGCGCTCACCGCGTCGGCCGGGCCATCGCGCTCGCCCTGGCGGCCGCAGGCTCCAACGTCGCCATCGCCTACCACCGGTCCAGGGAGCAGGCGGCCAGCACCGTCGGTGAGCTGCAGGACTGCGGCGTCGACGCCGACGCCTTCGAAGCCGACCTAGCCCAGCCCGCCGAGGCGGCCAGGCTGGCCACCGAGGTCGCCGACCGTCTCGGGCCGGTCGATGCCCTGATAAACAGCGCGTCCTGGTTCGCCACCGACGAGTTCCCCACCGCTGACACCGAGACCTGGTACCAGACCTTCGATGTGGTGCTGCACGGACCGTTCCATCTCACCAACGCCGTCGCTGGATGCATGCTCGAACGGGGCGGCGGAGCAGTGGTGAACGTCGTCGACTTGTCGGCCTGGCAGCCGTGGCCCGGACGGGCCGCCCACAGCGTGGCCAAGGCCGCGCTGCTGGCGCTGACCCGTCAGGTGGCGGTGGAGCTCGCGCCGACCGTGCGCTGCAACGCGGTCGCCCTCGGACCCACCATCGAACCCGCCAAGTTCGGACCCGATCAGGTTGAGAGGCTGCGGCGCCGGACGCTGCTCGGTCGCTGGGCCGGCGGCGCGGAGGCCGGTCGAGCGGTGCAGTACCTCCTAGAGGCCGAGGCGGTCACCGGCGAGTGCCTCACCGTCGACGGCGGCGAGCAGTACGGCCATGTGCGCCAACGCTTCACCGACACCACCGACCGGGAGGGGGTCGGGACGGGCCGGTAACGCGGCTGAAGCGAAACTACCCAGAGTCCCGCACCACCAGTTCGACGGGCAGCACCACCGGGTCGCGCTGCACACCGGGCTCGTCGATCAGCCCTTGGAGAGCGACCGCGACCGCTCCTGCGAGCAGGCTGGCATCAAGGCGGATCGTGGTCAGCGACGGGGTGACGACGGCGCCCGAATCGATGTCGTTGCAGCCGATGACCGCGATGTCCTCGGGAACGCGCCGGCCCCGTGCTTGGGCGGCGGCCACGGCGCCGATGGCCACCATGTCATTGCAGGCCAGTACCCCGTCAAGATCAGGCCTCAGTTCCAGCAACTGCTCCAGGCCCGCGGCGCCGCCGGAGACGGTCGGCTCCGCCCGCACCAGCTGAGTCCGGGCGTCGGAGGCGAAGAAGGCATTGCCTATGCCCTCCTGGCCCGGGCAGCGGCCATAGGGGGATGCCGCCGACCCAATCACGCCGATGCTGCGCCGCCCGGTGTCCAGCAGGTGCCCGACCGCGAGCCGGAAGCCGCCATCGAGGTCGAACATCACCCTTGTCACGTTCTGGGCACCGACGAGATCGCCCACCACGACGATGGGAACGCCGCGGCGGACGTAGTCGACCAACTGGCGATACGAGTCCCTCACCGGGATCACGATCATGCCGTCGACGGCATGCGACCACAGCGACTGCAGGATCGCGCCCTGGCGGTCGGCATCATCGTCGGAGCTAGCGAAGAACATGCTGCGTCCCTGCTCGCGGAACGAGTCCTGGGCGCTGGCAGCCAGCGCCAGCACCAGCGGGTCGGTCAGATCGTTCACAACCAACCCGACAGTGCCGCTTCGCCGGGTTATCAGGCCGCGGGCCAGCAGATTGGGCCGGTAGCGCAACTCCTCTATGGCGTCGAGGATTCGCTGCCGGGTGGTCTCCGAGTAACCCCCCTCATCGTTGACGACCCTCGACACCGTGCGCGGCGCCACCCCGACCTTGCGAGCGACGTCGTGCAGCGTCGCCGCCTTACCGGAGCGGCCGGACCCGGCGGCCATACCCCCGGCAGGGTCTAGCTCGACGTCAGCCATCGACCGCCCCTCGGCCAGACCAGCGGCCTTCCATACATGGTTGTCAATAGTACGCATTCTCACTTGGGTCAAGCGACAGGCTGGCCCCAGGACGGGATAGGCAGAACCGCCCCCCGCTCAGGCTGACTCGCGCGCTACGAGCTCGACGGGCACGGCGACGGGCTCGGGGCTGACGCCCGGTTCATCGATAAGCCGGCCCAGTGCTGCGGTCACAGCCTCGGTTAGCCGTTCGCGGACGGGACGCACCGAGGTGAGCGCCGGGATCATCAGCGCGCCGAGCCCCATGTCATCGGCAGAGATCACTGCGATCTGGGTCGGGATCCGGATGCCCAGATCGGTGGCCTCGCGGATAACCCGCGCCGCCATGAGGTCATTGTGAGCCACCACGCCGTCCACACCCGGGAATCCCTCTATGAGGTCCCGCAGGGCAACCTCGCCGCCCAAGAAGGTCGCTTCCGCCCGCACGATCGCGCCCTCAACGCCGGCAGCCTCCACAGCCGCAAGGAAGCCGCTCTCGGTGGGGTCAGAGCCCGGCAACCGGATCGGGGGGCCGATCATCCCGATCCGGCGCAGCCCGGAGGCGGCCAGATGGTTCACCGAGACCCGGGCCGCCATCTCGACGTCGAAGCCAACACAGGCCACATTGGGCATGGGAACACAGTCTCCGACCAGCACCACCGGCAGGCCCCGACGGGCGAAGCGTGACACGTCGTCGGGCCGGTCCACCGCTCCAAGTACGACAACCCCCTCCGCGGGCAGCGACCGGAACGACTCCAGCACTTCGCCGAGGCGCCCCGCGTCGCCGTGGGAGCTCGCCAGCAGCACGACCCTGCGGTCCTCACCGATGCCGTGCTGGAGGCCCTCGGCCAGCTGAGCAAACGCCGGTGTGTTCAGGTCGCGGCCGACCAGGCCGACAACTCCAGCGCGGCCCGGAGACCTGCGTTCAGCCCGCCCTGTCACCAGCCTGCTACTCCCACGCGCCAAACCTTGCGCCAAACCTTGCGAGTATTTCGTATCATCCTTGTGCTATGGGTAGCGTCAACGATGGCGCGATCCTACGGCCGTCCCGGGCCGGGCCGATTCCGGACCCGGATGGGCGGAGACCGCTGGTCAGGGGCCGGGCGTCAGGAGCCGGGCGTCAGGGGCCGGTGGAGCGGCCTCGCAGGATGTCGTCAAACCCGCGGATCAGCGGGTGCTCGGTTTCCTGCACATCCTCGGGACTGGCCGCGAAGTAGCCGGTGGCCATCCCCATGTCGGCGGCGGCGTCCAGGAACTCCGGGACGCTCGACAGGTACAGGCAGTCGTAGAGGTCTACCGACATCACCCGGCGGGTTGCCTCGAAGAGAGGCCGCTCGGGGAGCGCCGCGCCCACCTCGCCGCTCACCAGCCATGACGACACCGAGTCCTCGAGCTGGGCCATGCGCCTGAGTCGCATCCCCCACTCCCGCGGCTGGTTGCCGACGGCCGCGACTGGTAAGCCCCGGCCGGCGACCCGGTCGAGGAACGGGTGCAGGCCCGGCACCAGCTTGAACGACGACAGGTAGCGGGTCTCCACGTCCCGCCCGATCGGACCCAGACCAAGGTCGCTCCAGAACTCCTCCGGAGTCAGCCGGCCCAGCACCAGCTTGCGGTGCCGGTCGCGCACCAGCTCTGCGTCCACATCAGCGTTCTCGGCCAGGATGACGGGCAGCAGCAGGCCCTCCAGCGGGAGAGTAGGCCGCACGATCACGCCGTGGACGTCCACGACCAGCAGGCGCAGCAGTCGCTTCCGCGGCCGACTGGCCTCGGCCTCGCGCGCCGCAGCCCGCTGCTGGCGCCGGCGGGTGGCCCTGCGGCCCCTGCCCTTGGGGGTGCGCAGCAGGGTCACCAGCCACGCCACCGCCAAGCCCAGCACCACCACGCCGAAGCCGAGGGCGGCGGCCCGGGCGATGTTGAGCCACAGGGGCGCGAGGGTGTCCTTCAGCGCGTTGGAGGCGCTGACCGCCACCTGCGGATCCCCGTACGAGAACCGCCATGTGGCCGTGGATCCGTCGATGTCCGGCTCCACTGCCGCGACATCCTCCTGCGGCGCAGCACCGGAGCCGGTGGAGGCGTTGAAGGCGTCGTCGGAGTCCAGCAGGGTCACCGAGAACTGCAGACCCAAGGAGTCCTGGGGCCGGCCCGCCTCGGCGATCAGGTCCTCCAGCGGTCGTCCGAAGGGCTGGCCGTCGAAGATGTCTGCCAGGGCGCCGTCGCTGAATGCCTCGATCGGAGGCGTGGGATCGATGACGATTTCGAACTCGTAGGCGCTCTCGGCGAAGGACCGGGTCTGCTGGAGGACGACCTCCGAGAAGATCACATCCTCTCCGGCGATCTCCGTGAGCACGGCGGGAAGCTGCGACGCGGACTCGAACTCCTTGACCGCCCGGACCTCGACACCCCCGTCGCTGCGGGAGATCGGGCCGTCCACAGCCCAGCCGGCGTCGCGTACATCGTCCAGGCGCAGACCCCCGGCCAGCTCGGGCACGCGGGCAACCGCGTCGGCGTCGGCGGTTAACACCACGCTGACCGCGCCCGAGCCGTCGTCGTCGACGTTCACCTCCACCGCGGTGTCCACCCGGCAGGCGGCGGCGAGCACGGTCAGCGCCGCGACCAGCAGCACCGTCCGGCAGCCGGATCGATCCGCCAATTTGCGCGGCCGCCTGGTGAGCATCAGCGTCCGGAACCGGGATGACACGGCTCCAGCCCGAAGCTCTCGCTCGGAGGCAGCTCCGAACGGGAGCTAGAAGTGGCCCTCGCCAGCGGTCCGCTCTAGCTCGGGCTCGGGCGGCTCGAACCCCTCGATGGCCCGGAACACGACAACTAGTTGGCCCTCGTTGAGCGGGTCGGGCTCCACGTCCACGATGACGATCTCGCCGGCGCGAAACTCCTTGTGCAGCAGGCGCTCCGACAGCGGATCCTCTACCAGCCGCTGGATGGCCCTTCGCAGCGGCCGCGCCCCCAGCGTGGGGTCGTAGCCGGTGGAGGCGAGATGGTCCTTGGCCGCGTCGGTGAGCTCCAACCCCATCCCCTGACCGGCGAGCTGATCGGCGGTGCGCACGATCATCAGGTCGACGATGCGGCGCACCTCCTCCCGGGTCAGTTCGTGGAACACGATCACGTCGTCGATGCGGTTGAGGAACTCCGGCCGGAAGTGCTGCTTGAGCGCCTCCTGCACCTTCGACTTCATCCGCTCGTAGGTCACCCGCTCGTCGGCCTTGGTGAAGCCCAGGTTGGCCTTGCGCAGATCGGCGGTGCCCAGGTTGGAGGTCATGATCAGCACGGTGTTGCGGAAGTCCACCGAGCGGCCGTGGCTGTCGGTGAGCCGGCCCTCCTCGAGGATCTGCAACAGCGTGTTGAACACGTCCGGATGGGCCTTCTCGATCTCGTCGAACAGCACCACCGAGAACGGCTTGCGGCGGACCCGCTCGGTGAGCTGCCCGCCCTCCTCGTAGCCCACATAGCCGGGCGGCGAGCCGATCAGGCGGCTCACGGTGTGCTTCTGCATGTACTCGGACATGTCCAGGCTGATGAGGGAGTCCTCGTCACCGAACAGGAACTCGGCCAGGGTCTTGGCCAGCTCGGTCTTGCCCACACCCGACGGGCCCAGGAAGATGAACGAGCCGCTGGGGCGCTTCGGGTCCTTGAGGCCGGCGCGGGTGCGCCGTATGGCCTGCGAGACGGCGGAGATGGCGTCGTGCTGCGACACCACCCGCTTATGCATCTCGTCCTCCATGCGCAGCAGCTTCTTGGTCTCCTCCTCGGTGAGCTTGTAGACCGGGATCCCGGTCCACAGCGACAGCACCTCGGCGATGGCCTCCTCGTCGACCTCGTCGAACAGGTCCACGCCGGCGGCCTTGGCCTCGCCCTCGAGCGTCTCGCGCCGGGACAGGAGCTGCTTCTCCTTGTCGCGCAGCTCACCGGCGTCCTCGAAGCGCTGCTGCTCGACGGCGTCCTTCTTGCGGGAGATCACCTCGGCCAGCTCGGCCTCAAGCTCCTTGAACTCCGGCGGGGTTGACATGCGCTTCATCCGCAGGCGAGAGCCGGCCTCGTCGATCAGGTCGATGGCCTTGTCGGGGAGATGGCGGTCGGAGATGTACCGGTCGGCGAGATTGGCCGCGGCCACCAGCGCCTGATCGGTGATCGTGACCCTGTGGTGCGACTCGTAGCGGTCGCGCAGACCCTTGAGGATCTCGATGGTGTGGGCCACGGTCGGCTCGTCCACGACCACCTTCTGGAAGCGCCGCTCCAGCGCGGCGTCCTTCTCAAGGTGCTTGCGGTACTCGTCGAGGGTGGTGGCCCCAATCGTCTGGAGCTCCCCCCGGGCCAGCATCGGCTTGAGGATCGAGGCGGCGTCGATAGCACCCTCGGCCGCACCCGCGCCGACGAGGGTGTGGATCTCGTCGATGAACAGGATGATGTCGCCGCGGCTCTGGATCTCCTTGAGGACCTTCTTGAGGCGCTCCTCGAAGTCGCCCCGGTAACGGCTGCCGGCCACCAGCGCGCCCAGGTCGAGGGTGTAGAGCTGCCGGTCGCGCAGCGTCTCCGGCACGTCGTCCGACGCGATGGACTGGGCCAGCCCCTCCACAATGGCGGTCTTGCCCACGCCCGGCTCGCCCACCAGCACCGGGTTGTTCTTGGTGCGCCGGGACAGGATCTGCATGACCCGCTCGGACTCCCGCCCCCGGCCGATCACCGGGTCGAGCGCCTTCTCGCGGGCCAGCTGGGTGAGGTTGCGGCCGAACTGATCGAGCACGTGGGAACCCGACGACGAGTCACCACCACCGCTGGCACCGGTTCCGGCCTTCTCGCCCTGGGGCGAGCCCGACACCCCGCCGTACGCGGACAGCAGTTGGATCACCTGCTCGCGCACCCGGGCCAGGTCGGCGCCCAGCTTGACCAGCACCTGCGCGGCGACGCCCTCGCCCTCGCGGATGAGCCCCAGCAGGATGTGCTCGGTGCCGATGTAGTTGTGGCCGAGCTGCAGCGCTTCGCGCAGGCTCAACTCAAGGACCTTCTTGGCCCTGGGCGTGAACGGGATGTGGCCGCTGGGCGAGTTCCCGCCCTGGCCGATGATCTCCTCCACCTGGCCCCGCACCGACTCGAGGCTGATGCCCAGCGACTCCAGCGCCTTGGCCGCCACCCCTTCGCCCTCATGGATGAGGCCCAGAAGGAGATGCTCGGTGCCGATGTAGTTGTGGTTCAGGAGGCGCGCCTCTTCTTGGGCCAGGACCACGACTCGACGGGCCCTGTCGGTGAACCGCTCAAACATCGCTCACACCTCCAGGCCGCCACATCCCGGCCGCCCACGCTGCCTCATTGCGGTCAGTGTAACCCGGCGGTGTGACATGAGTGGCGTCGTGGTCGAGCCGGCGATGTGACATGGGACACCCCCCGGACCACCGTCCCGGTGGGCATCCCATTACCCTCGCGGCGTGGCCGACACCTCACCTTTCACCATGCTGCCGTGCCTGGAGCACGACCTGCGGCGCGTGGAGGACGAACTTCTCGCGGCCGCGGCGGCCGCCGACGACTTCGTCACGGAACTCGCCCGCCACCTAATCGCGGTCGGCGGCAAGCTGGTGCGGCCCGGGTTCTGCCTCGCCTCGTCGCTGGTGTGCGACCCCGCGCCGGAGAGCTCGTCTCAGGCCGCCGTGAAGGGGGGCGCATCGGTTGAGCTGGTCCACATCGGATCGCTGTACCACGACGACGTGATGGACGGCGCGACCACCCGCCGCTCGGTGCCCAGCGTCAACGCCCAGTGGGGCAACCTGAGGGCCATCCTGGCCGGCGATTACCTGCTCGGTCGGGCCTCGGCCCTGGCAGCCTCGCTGGGCGCCGAGGTGGCAATGCTGCTGGCCGAGGCCATCACCCAGCTGTGCGAGGGCCAGATAATCGAGCTGGAGAACGCCTACGACACCGAGCGCAGCGAGCAGCGCTACGAGCGGGCCATATCGGGCAAGACCGCGGCGCTGCTGTCCATCTCGTGCCGGATCGGAGCCACGGTGGGCGAGGTACCCAGGCCGGTCACCCGAGCGCTGGGCGAGTTCGGGTTCGCCTACGGCATGGCCTTCCAGATCGTCGACGACATCCTCGACCTGGTCGCAACCGAGTCGCAACTGGGCAAGCCCACCGGCAACGACCTGGCCGAAGGCACCTACACGCTGCCGGTGATACGGGCTCTGGCGGATCCGGTGACCGGCGACGAGCTGCGCTCGCTGCTCGGTCAGCCCATCGACGCGGCAGCCCGCGACCGGGCCGCCGAGCTGGTGCGGTCCACCACCGGCGTGGACGAGGCCCGCGGCACTGCCCGCATCTGGGCCGGAAGGGCCCAGGCCGCGCTCACGTCCCTGCCCGACACCCCCGCGACCTCGGTGCTGCGCCTGGCCGCGGACCGCCTGACCGAGACCCCCGCCCTAGCCGGCTAAGGGGTGCTTCCCGCTCTTGTTCGCTTCGCTCACGGGCCGCTCGGGCCACGGCCTCGCCCGTATGCGCCAGATTCGCTCGACTATTCGCTCGGCCTCTGGGGGTCGGGGCGCAGGGTCGGGAACAGGACCGCGTCGCGGATGGCCTGGGTGTCGGTGAGCAGCATCACCAGGCGGTCCACGCCGATCCCGAGGCCGCCGGTGGGGGGAAGCCCGTACTCCAGGGACCGCAAGTAGTCCTCGTCCACCACCATGGCCTCGGCGTCCCCCGCGGCCCGCAGCTCGGCCTGGGCCTCGAAGCGGGATCTCTGCTCGGCGGGATCGACCAGCTCGGTGAACGCGTTGCACAACTCCCGGCCGGCCACGATGGCCTCGAAGCGCTCGGTGTAGCCGGGCCGGCTGCGGTGCCGGCGCGACAGCGGCGACACCTCCTCCGGGTAGTCGGTTACGAACACCGGCCCCCACAGGTTCGGCTCGGCCGTCTTCTCGTAGATCTCCAGCAGCAGCTTGCCCGGGCCCCAGCCGGCCTCGATCTCGATGCCCAAGCGGTCGCAGACGGCCTCCAACTCGGCTGAGCCCGCTTCGAGGCTCACGTCGAGTCCGGTGTGCTCGGCTATGACCTCCTCCATGGTGGCCCGCCGCCACGGGGGCGCCAGATCCACGTCCTGGCCGTCGTAGACCACGGTGGTCGAACCGCACACGTCCCGGGCCACTCCGGCCACGAGGTGCTCGGTGAGCTCCATGATGTCGGTGTGGTCGGCGTAGGCCTGGTACAGCTCCAGCATCGTGAACTCTGGGTTGTGGCGGGTCGAGATTCCCTCGTTGCGGAACACCCGGGCGATCTCGTAGACCCGCTCCATGCCTCCCACCACCAGCCGCTTGAGGTACAGCTCCGGCGCGACCCGCAGGTACAGGTCGGCGTGCAGGGCCTCGTGGCGGGTGACGAAGGGCCGGGCCGCGGCACCTCCCGGGATGGGGTGCAGCACGGGTGTCTCAACCTCGACGAAGCCCTGCTCGTCGAGGCGCCGCCTCAACGCGGCCACGATCTGCGAGCGGCGGGCGAACGCGGCCCTGGCCTCGTCGCTCACCCACAGGTCCACGTAGCGCTGCCGGTAGCGGGTGTCGGGGTCGGTGAGGCCGTGCCACTTGTCGGGGAACGGCCGCTGGGCCCGGGCCAGCCGCGTCCAGTCGTCGACCCTCACCGACAGCTCGCCTCGCCGGGTGGCCATGACCACGCCGCGGACGCCTATCCAGTCCCCGATGGACAGAGCCGTGAACCGATCGAATCCCGGTGATGCCGCCGCGGTGGCGAACAGCTGGATGCGACCGGTGGCGTCCTGCAGCGTCCCGAAGGCGAGCCGGCCCTGGTCGCGTCGCAGCATGAGCCGCCCGGCCACCGACACCACGGTCTCGGTCTCGACGCCGGCTTCGAGGCCCTCGAACGCCTCGACGACCTCGCCTACGGCATGACTCCGTTCGAAGCGGTACGGGGTGTCGTCCGGCCCGTCCGCCGGATCGGCCTGCCCTCGCGGAGCCGGCGGGGTGTCGTCGCTCATCGATCCTGGTTGCGCTCGTAGACGATGCGCAGCCCGTGCAGAGTCAGGAACGGCTCGACATGCTCGATCGTCTCCGAGATCGGGGCTATCACATGGGCGAGACCGCCTGTGGCGACGACGTTGGCCTCGCCTAGTTCGGCCAGGAAGCGGGCGTTCATGCCGTCGATCATGCCGGTGAAGCCGTACAGGGCGCCGGACTGGATCGACTCGACCGTGGTCTTGCCAATCACGCTGCGGGGCTCGACCAGCTCGACCGCGCCCAGGGCCGCGGCCCGTCCGAACAGCGCGTCGAGGCTGATCTCGATGCCCGGCGCGATGGCGCCGCCCAGGAAGGCACCGTCGGCCGAGATGACGTCGAAGTTGTTACCGGTGCCGAAGTCCACCACCACGGTGGGCCCGCCGTAGAGGTCGTAGGCCGCCACCGCGTTGGCGATCCGGTCGGCGCCCACTTCCTTGGGGTTGTCGTAGTGGATCGGCATACCGGTCTTGGTTCCCGGGCCGATCACCACAGGATGGAAGCCGAGCTGGCGGCGAACCATCTCTCGCAGGCCCGCCAGCAGGCGGGGAACCCCCGAGCAGATTGACACTCCCTCGACGTCGCTGTCGAAGTCGAGCCCGATCGTGCCGAGGAGCGACCGGATCGCCACACCGAGCTCATCGGCGGTACGTTCGGCGTCGGTCGAGAGCCGCCAGTGGTCGACCAGCCCGTCAGCCGCGCCCGAACCGTGGACCGCGCTGGGGTCGTACACGCCGACGACGGTCTGGGTGTTGCCGACGTCGATGGTTAGCAGCACCGCCGCAGGATACGGCGATCCAGAGGCCGAGGCTCGGTGGCCTAACCGGTACGGCAGCCGAGGTTGTCGATGAGCCGGGCCTTGCCGAAGCGCACCGCCACCAGCAGCCGCACGTCTCCTTGCAGCGGCTGCTGGCTCCGGGTGAGGGTGGTCGGGCTCACCGCAGCCGCGTAATCGAGCGTCGCCAGCGGCGCGTCACTGATAACGGAGGTCATCCGGGCCTCCACCACGGCCCCGTCGGTCTCCCCCGCTTCCACCAAGGCCTCTCCAGCCTCGAGCGCCCGCCGCAGCACGGGCGCCTGGGCTCGCTCGGCCTCGCTCAGGTACGCGTTGCGGCTGGACAGGGCCAAGCCGTCGGGCTCGCGCACCGTCGGACAGCCCACCACACTCACTGGCAGCGACAGGTCCTTAGCCATTCGACTCACGATCGTCAGCTGCTGGAAGTCCTTCTCCCCGAAGTAGGCGGAGCACTCCCCCACGATCGCGAAGAGCTTGGCCACGACGGTCGCCACCCCGTCGAAGTGTCCGGGCCGGGAGGCGCCGCACAGCACATCGGCCAGGGCTCCGAGGCGGACGGTGGTGGCTACCGGCTCGGGGTACATCTCGTCCTGGCCGGGCGTGAAGACGATGTCGGCACCGGCCCGCGCGCACACTGCGAGGTCGTGGTCTAGGTCGCGCGGGTAGTCGTCGAAGTCCTCCCCGGGATTGAACTGCAGGGGGTTGACGAAGATCGACACCACCACCAGGTCGTTCTCTGATCGGGCGTGCTCGATCAGAGAACGGTGGCCTGCGTGGAGGAACCCCATGGTGGGCACGAGCCCCACCCGATGCCCGCCGGAGCGGGCCTCGTCAAGGCGGGCGCGCAGGCCGCCGATGGTTTCCTCGGTGACGGGGCGACCGGCAGGCACCGTCACGGCGTCACCGCGTCACGGCACGGCCGGCGAGGCGACGGGCCTCGTCGGCCAGGGCCCGGTAGGCGGGGTGTTCGGCGGGCGCGATGGCGCCGAGATGGCGCTCGACGGTGGCCTCATCGCCCCGGGCCGCGGGACCGGTGAGCGCCGCGGCCGGACCCAACTCCTCAACGTTGTCGACGGTGGCCCGGACCAGGTCGAGGAGAGCGGCCAACTCAACCCCGGCCTGCGCGCCGATCCGCTCGGCCTGGCCGAGCAGGGCTACAAGGTGGTTTGAGGCGATCACCGCGGCCGCGTGATAGGCGGCTCGATCGCCATCGGCGACCTCAAAGGCCCGGCCGCCGAGGTCGGCGACTACTTGGCGAACGATCCGGTCGCCCGCGACCGCGAACCACGCACCCGCCAGCAGGCGCCGGGCTCCGACGGTGGCATCCGGCAGCGCCACCAGCGGGTGCAGGGCCGCCGCCCGAGAGTGCGGGGCCACCGCGTCGAGGCCCAGCGCTCCGGCCAGGTGGGCGACCGCGGCGGTGGCCGAGGGCTCCACCGCGGCCGCCATGTCGGCCACCACGGCGTCGGGTGTGGCGATCAGCACCAGGTCGACATCCGCGGCCGCCGCCGCCACCTCGCCGGGCGGCGCAGCCCGACCGAGGATGGGGCGCACCTGCCAGCCGACCTCGGCCAGCGCGACCGCCATGGCTCCACCGGCCCGCCCCCCGCCGATGATGCGAACAGCCTGTGTCATGCGAAGAGCGGCCCGATGTTGACCACGCCGTTGCAGGAGCTGGGGTCATAGTCGTCGGACAGCAGGTCGGCGCCCACGTCGGCCAGGGGCACGAGCACGAAGTCCCGCTCGTACATGCGGGGATGGGGTACCACCAGATCGGGTTCGTCCACCCGCTCGCCGTCGATCCACAGCAGGTCCGCGTCGAGGGTGCGGGGCCCCCAGCGCACGACTCGCACCCGGCCTGCCTCCAGTTCCGAGCGCCGGCACTGGCGGAGCAGCTCCCGGGGGCTCGCCGACGTCTCAAGCCGCATGACCATGTTCAGGTAGGGGCCCTGCTCGGGGCCGCCCACCGGCTTGGTCTCGTACACGTCGGACACCGCGTCCACGTCGTCGAACCCGTTCACAGCATTCTGCAGGTAGGCCAGCCTGTCGCCCAGGTTGGACCCCAGCGCCACGAACGCCCGTCTGGCGGCCCGGGGGGCGTCCATCGCGCTCAAGGCGACGACCGGAGCTCGCCGGCTACTGCTACGAGCTCGCGGGCCGTGGGGCCCAGCTCGCGCTCGAGGAGCTGCTCGGCGATGGTGATGGCTTCGGGTCCGGTGTCAACAAGGCCCGACCACAGCAGGTAGCCCGCCACGACCCCCGACAGACGGTCCCCGATCGAGTCGTGGTGGAGGACCACGCGATCGCCGGCGACGTGATCGTGAATGGTGTGCAGGATCACCTCCAGGCGTTCGGGGTCGCCGGAGTCCGGCAGCGGAAGGTGCACGTAGGCCAGGCCCTGCTCGTCGTAGTCGCGGAGGTTGTAAGGGATGGAGGTGAGGCTGACGATCAGGTCGATCTCGTTGCGCCGCAGCCAGATGATCTCCTCGAGTCGTCGCACGCGCCGGTGCCCGGCGCCGTAGCCACCGGGCCGCTCGCACACGCCGAGACGCTCGGTGATGATCCAGCGGAACCCGCGAGGCTCGATGCCCTCCGACCACTTGCTGCTCATGAGCCGTCCGAGTTGAAGAGATGGACCGACGGCAGCTCGCGGTAGCGCTCGGCTACGTCCAGCCCGTACCCGACCAGCCAATCGGCCGGCACCGAGAACCCGACGTAGCGGATGCCGTCGGATCGGGCGTCGGCGCGCACCAGCAGGGCGCAGATCTCGAAGCTGGCCGGTCCCCGGGCCCGCAGTAGTTCCGCTAGGTAACCGGTGGTGAGACCGGAGTCGACGATGTCCTCCACCAGCACCACATGGCGGCCGCGCACATCGGTCTCGAGGTCCTTGATGATCCGGACGACACCGCTGGACTCGGTGCTGTAGCCGTACGACGACACCGCCATGAAGTCGAACTCGACGGGCAGGTCGATGGCCCGGGCCAGGTCGCTCATGAAGACGAAGGCACCTTTGAGAACGCCGACCAGCAGCGGCGGCCGGCCCCGGTAGTCGGCCGTGATCTCGGCGCCGATCTCGGCGACGCGGGTACGCAACTGTTCGGTGGTGATAATGGCGCGCCCCACCGACCCCGGAGGCAGCGGCAGTCTTGCCGCGGGCTGGTCCGGCGGCGAACTCACCTTGGCACCATAGCGGGCCCCAACGGAGCCTTTGCCGCCTTGGTGGCCGCGATTTACTGCGTCCGGGCCTCGATGCGGAGCCGGCCGGCGCGGCGGGCCACCCGGTGGCCGCCGGTGATCTCGGTGGCGACGCTCCGGCCGGCAGCAACTTCGAGCACGCGGTCGATCGAGCCGGCCGACGGGGGCAAGCCGGCGGTCCCGGAGATCCACGTCCTCAAAGCCTCGGCCGCGACCGCTCGGGGGGCCGCAGTCACCTGGGCCGCGTCGGTGGGGTCGAGTCCGGCCGCCAGATCGGCAATGACCTCCAATGCCTGCGAGGCCAGCTCGGCGTGCCGGTTGAGCAGCGGCACGGGGTCGCGGCCGAGCGCCCGGGCCAGGGCCGGAATCACCTCGTTGCGAATGGCCACTCTGGAGAAGGAGGGGTCGTCGTTCATGGGGTCCAGCACCGTTGTGAGACCCAGATGCTCGCAGAGGGCCCGGGTCTCGAAGCGGCGCAGCCCTAGCAGGGGACGGCGGACACCGGAATGGGGGGCCGCCGCGCCGGCGAGCCCCGCGCCCCGGCCGATGTTGAACAGCACGGTCTCGGCCCGGTCGTCGGCGGTGTGGCCAACCATGACCTCCGGCGGCAGGGCCTCGTAGCGAGCGTCGCGGGCCCGGGCCTCGAGGTTGGGGCCCGGCTCCACGCACACCCGCCGCAGCTCGAAGCCGGCGCCCAGCCGGGCCGCGATGGCGCGGGCCGCCTCGGCTTCGGCGCCCGATGAGGGACGCAGGCCGTGATCCACATGCCAGGCGGTGACGTCGAGCCCGGCCTGGAGCGCCAGCGCCACCAGCGCCGAGGAGTCGGGACCACCCGAGAGTCCGCAGGTAACCGCGGTGCCGGGCACCGGGAAGACACAGCGAGCCAGCAGCGCCTCGACATCCGTCTGGAGGGTTCCGTCCACCGATCGAGACCCCTCCGCTCGGCCTCTTCAGGCCGCGGCGCCCATACGGGCGATCCAGTCGTCGGGGCTGCGGATCTCGGCGATGCCGGGGACGTTCTCGGGACCCTCCCACACCCGGTCGAGCAGGGCCGTGCCGCCCACCTCCTCGACGGCTTCGATGAACTGCTCTCCCTCGGCGTACTGCTTGATCTTGGCGTCGAGGCCGACCAGCCGCTGGAAGACCTTGTTGAAGCCGCGCGCCGACTTGCGGCGGTTGCGCATGACCCGGCCGAAACGGGGCGCGGAGGGGACCAGGCCGTCGCCGGCACGGTCCATGACCACGTCGCCATGGCCCTCCAGCAGGCTCATCAACCCGCTCAGCCTCTCCAGCGTCTCGACCTGGGCCTCCGAGGCGAACAACCCCATCACGCCGCCCGCAGCCAGCGGGTCCTCACCCCTGCGGCGGGCCTCCAGCACCCGGCGAGCGGCTTCCGCGATCCGCTTGGGATCGGGATCTACCGAGTCGAGCACCGACTCGACCAGGCCGATGAAGTGGGCGCGCATCCAGTCCACGCCGGTGAACTGGGCCCGGTGGGTGACCTCGTGGAGAGCCAGCCAGAGCCGGAACTGGCCTGCGTCGAACGCGTAGCGGTTCTCCAGCGACACGACGTTGGGGGCCACGTAATACACGATGTCCTGTTCCTCGGGCTTCTCGTCCTCGATGACGAGAAGGTCGTACTGGCCCAGCACCCGGGTAGACATCCACCCCAGCATCACGCCTATCTCGGCACCGGCTACCCGTCGGGTGACGGGCGCCATCACGCCGTCGGAACTCGAGCCGAGCTTGGCGGTCAGGGGACGCAGCAGCCGCTGGAACGAGGCCAGGTTGGCGTCGATCCAGCCGGCCCGGTCGGTGACCCTGCCCCGGGCCGGGCCCGCCTTCGACCGCAGGCCGGTGCATTCGGCCACCAACTCCTCGGCCCGCTGGGTGCACTCAAGGAAGTCCTCGGCTAGGCCGTCACGCCAGCGCGGCGCCGTGTAGGGCTCGCGTCTCGCGGTCCGCAGAGCCACCCGGCGGGCCATGTCCCAGTCGATGGGATCAGAGAGATCTTCGGGCTCGGCGGATCCGTCGTGGTCGGCAGAGTCGACCAGCCTCGCGATCTCGGCGGAGTCTCCGGCGGCGGGATCGCCGGCGGCGGCGCCCATGGGGAGGGGTTCAGTCCCTCGGGTATCGCTTGTAGGTGACCTTCTGGAGATAGCCGGCGATCGTGGCCACGATCGAGACGATGCCGGCCACGGCCAGCGGGACGGCGATCCAGAAGTGCCAGACGACTCCAGCGATGGTCATGGGTCCGCAGTGTAGATGGCTTCCAGGACGCGCACTCGCAGCGAGTCCGGGACCGCCTCCGCGCAGCAGCGGGCCACCACCATCCGGACCTGCGACTCGAAGCGGAACACGTGGGCGCACGACGGGCACTCCTCGAGGTGCACCGAGATCACGGTCCGGGTCGAGACCGTCGCCTCTCCGTCGAGATAGAGGTGCAGGTCTCGGCAGATGTCGTCACATTTGTCGTCGCACTCGTGAGCCACGGCTCAGCTCCTGTGGTCCTGGTCCCGGTCGGGGGTGTCGCCCGGGGGTGGTTCGGTGGCGTTGCCGGCGGGGAGGTCACCGGCGTCGGGGACGAGCCGGTTGCGGAAGGCAAAGTCGTACAACCGCTTGTGGAGTTGTTTTCTTCCCCGATGCAGGCGGCTCATCACCGTGCCTATCGGCACGTCGAGGATCTCGGCGATCTCGGAGTAGGAGAAGCCCTCCACGTCGGCGAGCAGCACCGGCAGCCGGTAGTAGTCCGGGAGGCCCTCCACCGCCTGGGTGACCTCGTGGTCCGCGAACAGGCCGGCGAGTTCGTCCTCCACGCTGCGACCGAGCCTCGCCCCGGTGTCGCCGCCGAGGCGGCGGTAGAGGTAGAGGTGCTCCACATCGCCCAGGTCGGTCTCGGCGGGCCGGCGCTGCCGGCGCCGGTAGTCGGTGATGTAGGCATTGGTGAGGATGCGGTACATCCAGGCCTTGAGGTTGGTCCCCGCGGTGAACGTGCCGTAGGACCGGTAGGCCCGCAGGTAGGTCTCCGAGACCAGGTCCTCGGCGTCGGCGCGGTTGCGGGTCAACCGGAGCGCCGCCGAGTAGAGCGACGGCATGAGCGGCAGGGCGTCGTCCGCGAAGGTTGCCTGGTCGGCCATCTAGAAGCCGCCTCTGGGGATGCCGGGGACGAGAGAGCCCGAAAGGGGACTCACACCCTGTTGTGACAGCGGGGGACACGCCGGGCCATGGCAGGCCAATAATCCGAGTTAAAGGCCCATTTCAGAGAGGGTGAGGGCCGGTGTGTTTGTGTCTGCGTGTGCCGCCCTGTAGCGTACAATGCCAGACGAAAAGTGGTAACATGAAGGGTAGCCATGAGTTCGAGTTCCTCCCGTCCGAAGGTGCTGACCGCGGCGTTCGTGCGCACCATCAACCGGGCCGGTCGCTACGGAGACGGCAGAGGCGGACATGGGCTGAGCCTACTGGTGAAGCCGACGGTGAACGGCCGCTGGTCAAAGACCTGGGCCCAGCGCATCCGCATCGGGGGCCGGGTCGTGAGCCTCGGGCTGGGCGCCTATCCCGCGGTTTCTTTGGCGCTGGCGCGTGAGCGGGCGCTGGCCAACCGCCAGGCTGTGGAGGAGGGACGCGACCCGCGGCGACGCAACGCGGTGACGTTCTCAGACGCGATGGTGTCGGTGATCGAGTTGCACCGCACCAACTGGAAGCCCACCAGCAACACCGAACAGTCGTGGCGGTCACTGCTGGCGAACCACATCGACGCGACGATCGGGCCGATGCCGGTCGCGGAGGTGGCCGCAGCCGATGTGGTGGCGGTGCTTGACCGGGTGTGGGACCGCCCCGAACTGGCCCGCCGCACCGCACAACGGATCTCCACCACCATGAAATACGCGATGGGCCGCGGCCTGCGCGAGGCTGACCCGACTGCGGCGGCTGTGGCTGCGATGCCCAAGCTGCGCCACCGCACCAACCACCAGCGGGCGCTGCACCACAGCGACCTCCCCTACGCGCTCAAGATGGTCCGGGCATCAGCCGCGGCCGCAGCCACCAAGCTGGCTGTTGAGCTGCTGGCGTTGACCGCGACCCGACCCGGCGAGGTCCGCTGTGCCACCTGGGACGAGTTCGACCTCGACACCGCGGTGTGGACCATCCCCGCAGCCCGCTACAAGACCGGCACACAGTTCCGGATACCACTCAGCACACGAGCTGTTGAGGTGCTCACCGAAGCCCGCAGCCACACCAACAACAACGACAACACCGGGCTGGTGTTCCCGTCGCCGATCACGGGTCGAGCGGTGTCAGATGCCACCTACGTGAAGCTGCTGAGAGAACTCGACATCCCCACCTCAGCGCACGGGCTGCGGGCCACGTTCCGTTCGTGGTGCTCAGACGCCGGTGTGCCCAGAGACCTCGCCGAGATGGCACTGGGACACGTCGTGCGCGGCGTCGAGGGCGCCTACGCCCGCTCCGACATGCTCGAACGCCGCCGCACCCTCATGCAGCAATGGAACGACTACATCGCATAGACCACCAAAGCTACACACCGGCCTGGTAGGCGCCGCTGCGGCTGGTGTCGGCTGCTGGGTTACGGCGACAGGCCCGCATCGCCGCAACCAGACGGGAACGGACTGCGCGGCTCGTCAGGCCGCCGTCACCTATGTGACAAGCACGCCTATCCGCTGGGGGGCTGGCGCGTAATCCCGAAGCCGCAGGTCATGGGCTCGCGTGACCTGCGTGCTTGGACGCGTGTTGGCAGATCTCAGAACGCGATTCGGGCAACCTCAGAGCGCGTTGTAGGTTTGAGCGGGTCGAGTCGCTGGCGGCGTGGGACGTCGGGGTGCTTAATGGCCGCATCCGGCCTCGGCGTTCGAGCACCCTGAGGGACTGCCTCCACATCTTGTGCGGTTCCGCGGATGCGTTCTCCGTGTGTCCACCCTGTCTGGGCCGCAGCCCGCGGCAACGCGTTGGGCGCTTGGCCATCCTCCTCGCTGGCTGGCGGTATCGGTGAGCGAGGGTGGCTGTGGGGCGATCCGTCGTTGGTTTGCGCTGGGCCCAGATACTCTTTTCGCTCCCCGTTGAAGCGGCTATACGAGGCTTTCAATGTCCACACCATTGCGTGCGCGGATCCCAGTCGATACGACCGAGGCCAGCCGCTACGAATTCGAGTTGCGTTCGGATGGGTCCGTGTCGGGCAGCCTCGTCAGGAACGGTGACGGTCCGCTGCTGACGGAAGCGCACATTTCGCGGATGATTGCAGATCTGAGCAAGATGCAGGACCGCCTGGACATTGCCCAGGCGGCGCACGCAGGGACTCTTGGCCGCCGGCGTGTGGACGTGATTGACAGCGGCGACCCTGAACGCATAGAAGCATTGCTGACGGGGCGGGTGGAAGACCCGCGGCGGGCGAGGCGGTGTTGCGGCGGGTGGAGCATCGCCCACAGACCGCGGCGGCGAGCGAGATGCAGATACGACGTCGCTGAGCTGAGCACCGGGCTCGGTGCGCGGGGTTTCGTCGTCGTGATGTACAGGCGCACCCGCCGCCGCAGCACAGGCCCCGTCACGGATGTGCGGCATCTGTGCCAGCATGGACGATGGGTCGGGGGGCTCAACTTCGATGGGGCCTTGATGATGGGATGCGGAGTCGAGAACGGCGTCGCGGAGCAAGGCAACCCAGTGTGGGTGTTCCGTTCGGAGCGGGAGGCTGACCGGATGGTCCAGCGCCTCCGCGCTGGCCTGCCCGTATTCCGTGATCGCTGGCTCGCGCTGGGCGCGTTCGTGCTTGTGGTCGCGGCAGTGGTAGATGCCATGGCATCGGTGTCGGCGCTGATCTGACGCTCCCCGCGAGGCGAACACCTCCAGACCCGCCACTAGCCAACCGCACCTCCCGCCCGGTCCCGCGCCGTCGATCTGTCCCCGCACATGGGGTGTGTCTGATACGCCAAGAGCGGTCCTGCACGTGCGAGCCTGAACGCCTGAACCGGCGACCTCCAGTTCCGAACAGCGAGTTCTGCACGGGCGACCTGTCGGCGGTGCCCAGTGGCGGAGGACAGTGACCCTCGGGCGCGGCTCGGCCAGCGACCCGGTGCCTACGCTGGAGGGCATGTCGGACTTCTCGCCCTACATACAAGGATCTCGATGGGGTGCCATTGGGAGGCCTGCTGACTGATTAGGCGTCCTTCCATGGCGATTACGACGAGGAGCCGACCGAGGCTGAACGCGCTGGGGCAGTCGAGGAGTTCCTGGTTGATGCTGGGCGCTTCCCTGGCGTGGGGGATCGTTGGACCGCGCCCGGCGAGCCGAGATCGACGCCGACTACCCCGGCGAGGCGTCTCCCAGGCGCGGGCCCGCCCGTCGTGAGCCCGCGGGCATCGAGATGTAGGGGGGCGTGGCCAAGCGCGACACGGCCGTGGTGTTAGACACTTGGCCGGTCATGAGGCTCGACGACGGTATAGAACCTGCCGCGACCGAGGCACCAGCGGTGGGGGCTCGTTCGGTATTGTGTGCGTCGGCCTGCTGGCGCACTTCGCGGCTGGTATTTCACTGGTTTGGGCGACCCAAGAAATCTCGGGGCCTGGTCAATCCATAGCTAGCCGCTAGGTCCAGATGACCCGGGGCCGGTCAGGTTCTCCGGGTCTCAGCGATGGGCGATGGTCACGTGCCCCAGTGGTTGGTTTGGTACTCCAGCATGTCGTCGCCGTGGAGTTGTTTGGTGGCGTTTCCGATGCGGACCCAGAATTCGGAATGGCCGCTGCCGCCTTCGTGGGGCTTGGCGAAGACCGGCTTGGCAGATGAGGAGGCCGATACGACGCAGACGTCTTCGCCTGTGACGCTCTCGAAGTTGATGTGGATGATTCCGGCGGTGGTCACCGAGAGGGTGTTGTCGAGCAGTTGGCGTAGGAACAGCTCATAGCCGTCTTTGTTGGGTTTGCGGAGGGTCTGTAGGTCCGGGCCGAGGCCGACGATGTTGCCGTCGTCGTCGACTCCGATGAGCAGCTTGCCGCCTTGGGCGTTTAGGAACCCGCAGACCGTCTTGGCGATCACGTGCTCCATCTTGTTGTCGGGTTTGTCGGCGTGGAGGTTCCAGCGGGCGGTGGACTTGAACTCGACGGTCTGCGACTCGCCGACTCGCAGCAGTTCGATGACGCCTTCTGCGGGCTCGGGGGCGCTGTCCTCCCAGAGCGTGTCGAATCCGTCGCGCACTACAGCTGCCAGTAGCGTCCGCCTGCGCTCCAGGAAGGTTGCGTAGTCGAGTTGCGCCCAGCCCACGGGCAGGGCGTGCCAGTAGATCTGGCGCTCGAGCTGGTCGGGATCAAGCCTGGTCGTCATCGCCGGCCAGTAGGTGAGAGGATCGTCGTCGGAGATGTCCGCATTGTCGGGCCAGTCGAGGTAGGCCATGTTCGCGATCGCGTTGACCTGACGGACTCCGGTGATCCCCTTGGCCTTGAGGTGTGCCTTCGGGAACAGGTGGTGCCTTTCCACTGCTCGCGGCGCGGTAACGGCTGGATCGAGCAAGTCGCGAATGCGCAGATCGCTGAACAGTGCCTCGGCATCGAGGAGGTTCAAGGCGGCCTGATACGCCGTCAGCACGGGCGACCTGGCTGCTGAGGTGTCGAGCCGGTTCGGAAGTGAGATGAGCCAGTAGTCGTTGGTGAACGTGGCCCGCACTAGGCGGTCTAGTTCGTCGCAGAAGGCTTGTCCTCCGTTGTTTGCGAGAGCGGCTAGGCGGCCGAGATCGGATTCGATTTGGGACTCGTAGGAGCCGGTGTAGCGGCCTGTCGTCTGGGCCATGAAGAACCAGCGGGCGATGACACCCCTCAGCGTCTTGCGGTCCAGGCCGAAGTCGCATCGGCCGATCAGCCACAGCATGTAGGAGTAGATGAGCGCGTTCTGGGAGGTCACCATGCGGCTGCTGCGGAATCCTGCGTGGGTGAGGCACTTGAGGTACTCGTGCCAGTTGCTCAGATCCAAGACCTGGTCCTGAGCATGAGCAAGAGCCTCGAACTGTGCGGTCCTGCGAGCTTCGGAGACGTCGCCGGTCTCCAGGTCCTTTCCCCTCAAGATGTTGTAGACGTGGCTGAGCCGGCCCCGCCGGAAGGCGAGCCCGACACCGGCGCGAAGCAACTGGTCGGGACTCGGCTCGATGAATGCGTTTCTTGATGACGGCCCGGTGACGGTCCTGTCCACGGCTTGGCGGCAGAACTGCTCAAGCTGGCGTCGACCCTTGTCCCAGTGAACCGACATGAGCGTCAAGATGAAGTCGGACTGCTTCAGCTTCACGCCCTCGGAGTTGGTCCGAACGAAGATGTCAGCGACGTCCTCCTCGTTAGCGCTTGAACTCAACTCGAGTACCTGGAATCGGAAGTCGCGCAGATCACGGACCCGATCGATCCGTTCCTCAAGACGGTCCTGTTCGTCGCTCCACCCGCCGTCGCCGTCGTCGGACGTTGCCCCTCGATGTGACCCGAGTCGCTCAAGAAAGGCCCGAACCGTCGATCTGTACCGGTCAGCCCAAAGCACCGTGATGTCCGAGATGAACTCGGGATCGCGTTGGATGGCTACGTCGGTGACCTCAAAGCTCTCGTCGTCGGGTCGGAACGCGATGCGCATCTGTTTCTGCTGATAGCGGCTAGTGAGAACGGGACTGCCCGTTAGCACCGCGAACAACGAGGTGAGCCGTTGCTGGCCGTCGACAATGAGCAGCCGGGCCACGCCGTCGTTCTCGCCGCCGCCCACCTGGCGCACACCGACATCGGCTCCGGTCTCCCAGAACATCAGCGTTCCCACCGGATAGCCCCGGTACATCGAATCAAACAGGTCACGCACCTTCGCTGCCGACCACACGAAGGGCCGCTGGATGTCAGGCAGAGCAATCTTCCCGTGCCTGATCTCCTCGATCAGATACATCAGCGTGTAGCCCGTATCGCGATAGACCGTCGGTGACACAGCCCTTCCTCTCGGCCGCAGAGCCGCCATGCTATAGGAAGGCTGGACCACTCGGTCTTGGATGCCATCTCTGTGGAACTGCTGGGGCTCAGCGCCTGACGCAGGCGAGTCGGTCGAATCGCTGACACGCTCCCCGTCCTCGTCGAGGATCCGGGAAGACTCCGTCACGCTCTCAGGCGTTTCGACTGCGGCCCCTATCTCCGTACAAGGCCCTGGATCGATACCCGTGAGCAACAGTTGGTGAAGTCTCCAGGCTCCGTCATTGCGAGCAATCGTGCAGATGGTGCGGACTGAGCCAAGCGACTTCAGAAGGTCTTCTCTGACGGCGGCTCTCGGCAGATCCGTACGCTTCCAATCGACAGACACGACGTGCCGCCTGCCGGGGTCCGGATCGTCGCGGTACCAATACGGTCGCGTCACAACCCCCAAGGCGATGCGAGAAGTCGTCTTGAGCGGCATAACCACCAGGTCACCCACACCAACGTGGCACCGCAGCATCCAGAGTTGGCCTACATAGGCGCCGACCGTGTGGTTGCTCCAGTCGGGCGATAGTTCGCGGAGCATCGTTTCCAACTGGCGACGGCTCGACACCGCCGTGAGATCTGGCAACCCACTCCACCCCCCACCACTCACACCGATCTCAAAGGCGAATCTCTCGCGCTCGCCCCTACGGCCTGCACGAATGAGCCACGCCGTCGACACCTGACCCCGCTCAGCGTCCACCATCGGCTCCTCAGCCACCTCCCTCAAGTCGTCTGTTGGGGCCCCCAAAGAACGTAGTAGCGGGGTGTGTCGAGCACCCATGCAGAGAGGAGACTCTCGCCGATGCGATAGCGAGACCTTCGATGACCACCGCTCCCGAGGCGTCGTTGAGCGCTAGGGCTCCCGAATCGTTGAGGTACAGCACCCGGGTGCCGCGCACGCAGGCACATGGTTGGACTCCTTTGGGCTCGACTCTTAGTAGCAGAAGTAGGCTTTGAAGTGTGTATATGTGTGAACGATCTCTCTTTGTTACCACTTTGAATATGCCGCCTGAAGCGGTCGGCCATCGGGGGTCGCCGATAGCCTTGCAGTGCCAAGATCCATGACAGACCTGCCGCCCCTGATTATCGTCGCCATCATCAGCACCGCCGCAGGCGTTCTCGGCACCGGTCTGTTCTGGCTCCGGACGCGTCACAGACCTTCAGAACCCCAACCCAGCTGCCACAAACGGGCGGTGGGAGCCGCCACGAGCGAACGGGCTCGCCCCCGGCATCGCCCGGCGACGCCACAAGCGGTCCGCCCCAGCCCCGGACGCCTCGCAGCGGACCAACAGCCAAGCCCGCTACCGTCACACCGCGGAACCACCCCGCGTTATCCACTGAGGTTGAGATTGGCCGAGCGTCTTGGCTTTGAGTGCGATGCTTCGGAGGGGCGCGGGGTCCCGAACTCGCGCAACGGGACGACACCGAAGACGGCCAAGACTGAGATCGGGCTAGGTCGATCTGCGCGTCCTGGATCGTGCGGGGACCTTCGAGCCGCTGGCTGTCCGCATCGAGCGCCACCGCCGGGTGAGGCTTCGTCCGGTCTTGGGTAGTGCTTTCGTGGGTTCCGGGGGGTGCCGCCGCGGCGGTGGCTTCACCGCTGGTTGGCGTCATCTTGTCGGTCGTGGATGGTTGAGCCTGTCTGGTGGATCGGGACTAGCTGACGGTGAGGGCGAGCGGACCGGTTGAGGGCCAGCCTCCGTCGACATAGAACGTGTGGCCGACTGCGGCCACGGCGTGGCGGTCGCGTGCTGAGTTGGGCGGCGCTTCGGGCAGCCGCAGCCACATCGCCGTGGAGGGATCGTACACGGCGCCGTCGCCCAACTGGATGCTTGCGTGCGATCCTCCCCAGCCGAACAGCAGCTCCGCGTCCTGGGACCACGCGAGTTCGAAGTCCTGGCGGGGGCTGACCGGCGGTGCTGGCAGCAGTCTCCACTGGTCCAGGGTGGGGTCGTAGCCGGCTGCGCTGGAGGCGTCTTCTTCGACGATGCCTGCGAAATAGATGATTTCGCTTCCGGTCCAGGCCGCAGTCGGGTAGGCGCCTGGCGGCAGCGGGCTCGAGGACATCGCGCGCCAAGCGTCGGTCGAGGGATCGTAGATCGCTCCATCAGTGAAGAGAACGCTCCCGTGATCCTCGCAGTACGGTGCTTCGAGGCCGCATCCTCCCCATATGACGACTTGCTGGCCTGTCCAAACCGTCGTCTCGTCGCGTCGATCAGCCAGCGGAGCCGCAGTGAAGACCCGCCACGACCCGTCGACAGGATCAAGAGCGACGCCTGCTGCTGCGAACAGCACCTCTGAACCGGTCCACACCGCTGATCCGAGCCATGTCACGTCACCGGTCAGTTCTGGAAGTCGAGGCATGGGATCTGCCTCTGACTTCTCCCAGACATCATGAGCAGGGTCATAGCTCAACAACAGGTACCCAGACCCCACTCGTCGTGTGGCCGTGTCCGCCCCGCCTACGATAAGCACTCGGTTCCCGGTCCAAACGACCGCGTACACGGATCGAAGCCATTCATGCCCGCTGGGCGCGGCTCCCTTGATCTCTCCTGTCGCAGAGTCATAGACATAGGCACTCACTTCGTCGTCGCTGTAGGTTCGCACAACAATCAGTCGGGTGTCATCTATCGGCAGGATCACCGGGTAGAGCCCGACGTAGATATCTATTTCTGTTTGCCACGGCACTTGCTCCCATCTCCCGACGAGACGACCGTCGTGGCTTTGCCCGGAGGCTTGTTCGTTTCCTGCGCTTGACTCGGAGTTCCCGGTGGAAGGCTCTCGCGTCGTAGATGCCTTCTTGTCCTCCTCAGCTGTCAGAGCGGATTCTTCGGCGTCGCCGGGATCCCGTGTCGCGCTGTCAGTATCAGTGCATGCGACTGTGATGAGCCCTGCCGCGATCAGAGCAACAACAATACAGACAAGTCGCACTGGGTTCACTCCTTTGGTGGTTGCATTGTCAGCTGATGGTTTCCCTTGGTAGGTCTAAGTGCAACTATGTGCGCAGGACTACGATTAGGCTTGCGGCGGCCACCAAGGCGGCAACTCGGCTTCCAGAAGAGTTGGCTGCGGGTGTTGCCTCGGATAGTTCGATCAGGCCGTCCTCGCCAAGTACAGCAGCGACCGCTACTGGGACAAGACGACCGACAGCGAATCCAAATCCAGCAGCGATGGCGCCTACAGTACCGAGGTATCCGAGAGCAGCCAGTGCGGTCACAACGTAGGGAGATCTTGCGGTGATGAAGGTCCGGAAACCCAAACCCATCTGAAAGCCAAAAGCGGCGAGTCCCCTGACTCCATTGCGTGCCACGTCTGAGGATACTTGACGACGCGGGTTGGGCAACCAAGCGGGGGTCTTGGGATGTTGCTTCGAAGGGGGCCCCAACACTGATACAGTGGCTATTGTAAGCATAACACCCAATCGTATATTCGTTGGCCAGCACGTCAAGTGAGACGCGGCAGCCGCGAGACCAACTCCTAGCAGAAGCCCTCCCGCGAGGAGACCTACGCTGAATGCGCGGATCCTCCTGTAGCGGTAGCCCAACCAAAGCCGACTGACCGCTGCTATTGGTGATCGTGCCCGACCGGGCAGGCTCAGTGCGGCACTGTTGTAGGTTCAAACGGATCCGCTGAGCGCGACACCAGCACCGATCCCGAGGAGTACTCCAGCTGTCATATCGGCGCGGCGGCCGATGACAAGACACGAACCGACGGCGAGCATCAGATGAGGACTCGTGGCTGCTAGCCACTTCATGTTCTTGATCATAGCGCTACTCACGATTACCTGATCGAACGCACTTTCGACAGATCGAATTGTACGTTCCAGAAGATGAACTTACGAACCCATCATGACAGCGCCAGAACATGTTGCGGCATGGCTTACAGTCTGACGCTGTTGCCCATTTCCATCCGTCATAGTTTCCACCGTAACAGGCATTCGGGCGAAGCTTCCATGCCACATAGCCGATGACGGTCCACGTGTCGACACCGCCGCGATGGTAGCCAACCCATTCGCCCGACGTGTTGCAGGCCCCGCTGAGCACCATGCTGGGACCGCATCCGGGTGAACAGTCGTGGTGCCGTGCGTATCCCGTCTTCTCGTTACAGGGACGACCCTCTTGCCGTGTGAATCCGAGAATCTGATAGCCGTTCGGGTTCACGGCACCAGCCGGCTTGACCGTAGCGATCAAGCTGGCTCCAGTGGCGGCGAGACCAGCGAGGATGGCTGACCCGCCGAAGAGCACACTGCGTCGACTCGGCCGGGTCACCTGGTGTTTCCCGGATGAACGCGATCGCCCTGTTGGTGTATCCTCGTCCCATTCAGGAATCCTGGTTGTGTATGTACTGTCCATTTTCTTCTCCCATTCAAGTCGTTGAGTGTGATCTCCGGACGTCGAGCGTCCCAATGCCATCAATGCTGAGCACTGCGCCATCGTGGCGTATATCAACTAGGCACGGCGTTGGGAGCCAAGTCAATGTCATTGCGTGTGCGGGATGGTAGAGGCGGACAGTGGCCTGAAACACGATTCGCATCGCATGATCTGTCAGTATTCCATCCACTCCTTGAGGAAGCCGTGTCTTCGCAATCCTACGCGCAAGCCGCACGCACGTAATACAGCGTGAATCAAGTGCTAGCAGCCGCACCGCCTGGGCCGCCTTACCATCAGCTGTGTTCACTTCGCCGCGGACCACGAGGCGACGTGTCGGGCCCAACGCTGTTGCAGACATCAAGCCTGCACTCAAGCCCACCACAGCAACAGGCGCAAGAAGAACCACGGTTCGGTCCCACTGCATCAGTGCCATACCCACAAGAACAACTATCAAGATAGCATTCCGGTACATCGCAGTACGAATGCTCCCCGAACCCGATCCGAAGCACGCACAGCCTGCGTCGAGAGTCCAGAGTCGAGCCTCCATAGTCAGAAAACCGAGATAGGCTATCAGTGTTCCTACAGTCCACAGCAGCGCGCTGCCGTGTAGCTCATATCCGACTGACGACAATAGGTTCAATACGCAAGTCACGGACGCTGTTGCTATAGCCATCCAATGAATCCGGACCGGTCGTCGGCGGCTACCACTGGTTAATTCCAAGAGAACTACGAGCAGAAAGCCGATACCTATCGCTCCGTGCAAGACTTGAAGCATCAGGAGACTCGAGAACTTGCAAGTTCGTTCCATTCAGCGTGAACCGATCGCAGAGAACGAATATATGCATCATCGTCGGGACCAATCGACGAAGGCGAGATCACGGTAACTGCCGATCGATCCAGAACCTTGTAGTTGGGGTTCATCGTGCCGACATTAGCTGAGAAGAGTTCACCTCCGGCATCGGTTGGCATACCATCCTCAAAGGGAGCCGCGCGTAGCTGAGCTGGTGTCAGAGGCCTCACCTCTAGCACTCCAATGTTGGACACAGATTGGATGACGCTGGTCTCTCCCGTATCAACGTGCAGTGAATGCGAGCGAGACTCGACCGCAATTCCGTTTGAACTCTCATCGATAGCAAGCAGTGCAACAAGCTCTAGAAGAACGGCGATGTTTGCATTGTACACATGTAGCAGGCATCCATAGGACTCACCTAGTATTGCTGCAATGGTCAAGTGTCCTATGAAGACTTCCTCGTCATCGTACTGTTGGCCGGATCCATACAGAACAGTCCAAGATCCAACGGTCGTTTGTTCGGTCAATGCAACACCAGCGAGACTCGCCACCGAGGCCGGAAACTGTCGGACTCCTGCGATTATCTCATGGACTCCACGGCCGGCCCATTTGAGTCTCGTCCGGCTCGTCCATGGCAGCAGATCTCCCTGCCCTGCGCCTAGCGAAATACCCACCGCCGAACCATCAACCGCTCTCACATCAACGTCCATCTTGCTCCTCCCAGCGTTATCTATCGAAGCCAAATCTGTTCCTTGGGTCGGGATTTTCCGCCGCCTCCGGTACTTCGGCGGTCGATGACGGTTGATCTCGACACAGTGAGCTTGGCACCCAGGAGCAGCGAAATGTCTGCCAGAACCTGCCTAGTGATGGCAGATCCCTGCCAGTTTTCTGGCAGAGACCTGCCAGAGCCTCAGAACAGGTCCCACCAGCATCCGCGACCGTGACCGGTGACCGGTGCTGGCATGGTCCCGCGACAGGCTGAGTTCGCTACTGTGGCCACCATGGACGTTGAAATGAGCGAAGGCCTTGACTGTTGCTCGGGTCTTGAGACTCTCGGGAGACCCGACCGCAGCAAGTGCCGGTGAGAAGGCCAGCCGGTGAGGAGTTCGGGGTTCTCGGCGATCTGCCCCCAGTGACGGCTCTGGACCCGGTGGACCTCGGCCAGATCGGTGATCGCAGCCACCGCGGTGCTGCGTTCGACGGGGTTGCTGTTGGCCGCGACGAGATGGTCGATCAGCAGCAGCGCGGCTTGGCCGAGGGTGCCTCCTGCGGGGAAGCGGCTGTCGGTGAGGCCGCCCTCGGGGTCGATGGCTGCGAGCCCCTCGGCTCGGGCCTCGATGCTCAATCCGAACATTTCGTCGAATATGTTCCGCTCTTCACCGAGGCGGCGCCGTAGCTCTGACCATTCGTCGTCGGTGAGGTCGCTGCGGTACACCACTGGCTCCTCCAGCAGCAACGAGCGCATCCAGGGCCTCGACGCTCTCCTCTGCTCGGAGCGTTCGAGCAGCTGCTCGGACGTCTCGGCCCGTGCCAGCACTGGCAGGGCTAGCAGCGCTACGCGGTCGGGTCTTACCCTCAGGACGGCGTCGGCGGTTCCGTCGGATGCGTAGCTGTCGACCTGGGCGTGTATCTCGGTGGTCGCACCGCAGCTGATCATCCATCGCAGCGCGGTTACCAGGGCTCGCCGGTCTGATCGTTCCTCGCTGACGGTCACACCGGCTTCGGCCGCTGCGGATCGGATCCCTTCGACGAGGTCGCGCAGGCTGATGACTTCGGGTCCCGCCGCGACCGCGGCGAGAGCCAGCGCCAGCATCGTGTACTCGCGTTGGGCGAAGGATCGCCGTGTCGCAGCCGCGGTGCGCAGGGGGCGCCTTGTGGCGACTACCGACGACTTGAACAATCGGGCCGTGTCGGCCTTGACTTGGAGCCGGTAGCCGAATCGCTGGGTGAACCATCGGTCGAGTTGGGTCTCGTATCTGCGTATCAGGCGGAAGATCTCGGGGTCCTGCTCGGCCGCAACGATCGGGTGCGCCACCAGGTGTCGGGCCGCGGCCCGCAGGTCGAGGGCGACCTCGGGACGGGGTTCGGCCGTGTCGCGCGCCTGCCGGGGAGCCTCGTCGGTCGCCATCAGGGTGTCGCCGGCTCGAGAGTCGGTTCGGGCCTGATCGTGACCACAAGGCCGTGCATGGTCAAGCTGCCCTCTGGAGACTCGACGGTCGTGCGGGTGCCCGGTACCCGGCGGACCTCGCATTGGACGCCTGCTTCGGCCGCGTGCCGCGCCGGAACACCGGGACGGGCGCCATGGCTTGACGGGCCGATTAGGTCTCGCAGCATCACAAAGCACTCCTGTGACAGCCAGGCGCCGTCGATCCTGCCGGTCCCGTCGGTGCAGGACAGCAACTCGGCTGCTGTGCGTTCCCCTGGCTACTCGCTGAAGTTCCCTCCCGCCGTCTCAGCAGTTCGAGTTCGCGGCTACGGTCCCGTACAGGTGACGCGGAGCCGCGTGCGGAGGTGTCACCCCGTTCTCGCAGGCGCTACTCGTCGGGGTGGCCCGGCAGTGGCTGTGGGCCGTTAGTCGAGGAGCCCCTCGGCTGCGGCTTTGCGGATGCCTTGGACGCGGTCGGGCACACCGAGCGCGCGCCACAGGGCTGAGAGCGCCCGGTACAAGGAGCGCTGCGAGTAGCCGAGGTCGGTGGCTAGGTCGGCGATCGCGGCTCCTGAGGCGACCGCTTTCAGGAGCCGCATCTGCTCGTCGTTGAGCGCGCCCGGGGACCCTGCGCCAGCGTGGCCCTTCACGGCCAGCGCAGCCCGTTCGAGGCGGAGCGCCCCTTCTGTGGTGGTCAGGGCGGCCAGCTGATCGAAGTGCACGATCGCTGGTTCGTGGTCGTCGATGCCGGGAGGCTCACCGCCGCGAGCCGGTGCGGGATCAGGTTGGGCCGCGAGTCGGTCCAGAATGGCGCTGGTGGCGTTGGTCAGGTACTCCGAGACGATCAGCCAGTCCTCCGCGAGGCTCGCCGGGATGCTTTGTCGCGCCATCGAGTCGGCACAGTGCCCGAACAGCGACGCGACCTCGCGCTGGTAGGTGACGGGCAGGGCCGCGGCGTAGACGCCGATGGCCTCGCGCATGTAGGCCGCTGTCCAGGGATGCTGGTGAAGGCCCTCGGCCACGCCGAAGCGATGGGCCTCAGCGATGGCCCGCGCTGAACCGGAGATGCGCCCACAAGCAAGGCTCAGCCGCACCGGATCGAGGCTGCTCTCATCAGACCGCGCCATCGACGAGGACGCTATCGGTGATTGTGGGGGCGAGGCGTCGGCTGGAGCCGCAGCCGACGTTACTCGCAGTGGCCCGCGCGCCGCGCTGCCGGCGCGTGAGGGCCCACAGGCGGCCCAATACATCCAGGAGCAAATATGTGCCACCACCAAGAACCGCCCGACAGGACACGGCCGCGCCGCTCGCGATGGCTCGCCGCGGCTGCCGTCACCGCCGCCGCAGCCATAGCGGTCAACGCTGCCGCCGCTGGCGCTCAGACCGACACCCAAGAACCCGTAAGCGCCGCGGTTGCCTCCTATGCCTCTGGCTACGGTGTGAGCCACTCTGAAGCCCTTCAGCGTCTGGCGCGCATCGATCCGCTACAAGAGTTGATGGAGTCGATCCGCGATCTGGAGGCCGAGCGGCTCGCGGGGTGGGGAATCGACCACCATGGCAGGTTCACGGCCTGGGGCTAGACGCATTCCAAGGTGACTTGGCCGAGGCCGACTCGCGGCTTCGGCAGTGCCGATCCGACATCGAGACGCTCACCCGGTCAGTCCAGTCGTGGCGGCGGGCCGGCGACCGGTGGCGCTCGGCAGCCCAGACGCTGACGGAGGAACAAGGCGAGCGTCGCCGTGTCGAATCGAAACATGCCGACGAAAGTGCCGGACTCAACATCCTGGAAGCGAGCATCGGGGCCGAGTACGCCGAGGTGGTCGCCGCACGCGACCAGCTTCGTTCAGATCTGGCGGGCCTGGAGGGCAGGGAGCCTGGACTGCGGGAGGAGCAACGCGCCGCTGTGGCGCACAAAGCAAGGGCCGAAGCGGATGCGACTGCTGCTGTCGAGCGAGCCCAGCAGGCCGAGCAAGCGTGCGAAGCAACCCGGATTGCGTTCGACAAGGCGTTGCACACGCCAGGTTACCTGGACGCTATTCGAGCCGGCGGCACCCATTCCGACGACCACCCCACCCCCCACAGCACCGTTGGCAGCACTGCCGCCGTTACTCGGGCTGCGGGATCCGAGGGGCTTCACGACCTGCTCCAAGCGCTTGGGGGGCTCCTAGCCGAAATCAGCGATCAACAAGACTCGGGACCGCGCGCTGCTCGGGCACAGGTGTCCGACGTACAGCCCGACAACGTACGCCAGTCTCTGCAGCAACGGCGCGACTCACTGGGAGCTGGATGGGATGCCGAGGCCTTCCAGAAGGAGGGCGAACCGCTCTCAGTCCAGGTGACAGGCCCGTCCGGACAGGCGACGCTGGCAGAGTCGGTGCTGGCCATGGCCAGGCAGCACCAGCAAGTGGAAGGTCTGCTCGACCGCAAGCAGAGCGACGCCTTGCGCCAACTGCTACAGGGACTGATCGCAAGGGAGATAGCGGAGAAGATCTCCGAAGCCGAGCACCTTGTGAAGCACATGAACCGGCGGCTCGCGGAGGTCGCCACTGCCCACCGCGTGGGCGTGCGGCTGAGGTGGCGCCGCTCACGCGAGCTCGACGACGCTACGGCGCGCATAGTGGAACTCTTGTCCAAGACCCCCGACCTCCGCAGCGACAACGAGGAGGACGAACTCCGCCAGGCCCTGTCGAGCCGGCTCGACGATGCGCGCGCAGTGCAGCCCGAGCTCTCCTACCGGCAACTGATCGCCGAAACGCTCGACTACAAGCAATGGCACGACATGGCGGTGATGGTGCGCCGTGGCAGTGGAGAGTCCAGATTGAGCCGATCGACACCGCTGTCGGAGGGCGAGAAGAAGCTGGTCGCATACTTGCCGCTGTTCGCGGCGATCTCGGCGTCCTGCGACGCGTTGGAGGAGCAGCGGACCGCTCCGGGCACCGCGCGGCTCGGAATCGCCCGATTCGTCCTTCTCGACGATGCGTTCGCCAAAGTGTCCGAGGACAACCACGCCGCGCTGTTCGGCCTTCTGGTAGGGCTCGACTTGGACTTCATCGCCACCAGCGAGCGGCTCTGGGGAACCCATGGCACCGTGCCCGAGCTGGCCATCACCGAGGTGATCCGCGACGCCACCCTCAGCACCATACTGCTCGAGCACTACGAATGGGACGGCAGCACTCTGAGCCACGCGGGCCACTCATGACAGTCGCGACCGGTCCCGGTCGCTGGACGGCGCCGACTTCCGCAGTCTGGACGAGGCGATGACTCCCCAGAGCCCGACGTTCAGCACCGACCTTGAGCAGGCACGACTGCTCTTCCGGTACCTCGGCGGCGAGGAGTGGCAGGAGTACCGAGCCATCCTGCGGGTCTTCGCGGACACCTTCTTCGCCGAGTTCACGCCCGACGACGTCGCAGAGGGCACTCTCATCCACGTGGATACCGCGAGGGACCGCCTGGAGAGCCTGAGACGCTGGGGCAACCTCACCGTCTCGTCGTCGGTGGGCAACCCGACCAGCCTCGACGACTACTACCGGCGCCGGCACCGCTACCTCATCACCCGCGCCGGCCAGGAGGTGTTCGACCTGGTCGAGCGGATGCTGGCCGCCGTCGATGAGATCGGCGACGTGCAGACCGCCCGCCTCCGCGACCTGCATAGGGCGCTGGAGACAGTGCTCGAACACCTCGCCCCGCCCGAGGACATGGCCCCGGATGCTCCCAGCATCCTCACCGACGCAGTACGCACCGTCTTCGACATCCACGATCGCTTCACGACGGAACTGACTCAGTTCTTCGTCCAGCTCAACGAATGGCAGAACCGCTACGACCTCACCCCCGACGAGGTCCACGTGTTCGCAAGCGTGCTCGTGGACTACGTCAGCGAGCAGCTGACCGAGATCGAGCGCGTGGCCGGACCCATCGGACGCAGCATAGAAAGACTGCTGGACCGACTCGACAACCTGCTACCGGCACTGAAGTCCGGGCTAGCGGACCGCATCGATGAAGCCGGCCTGAGCGACGCCATGGCGGTCCGCAGGCTGAAGGGCGCCGACGGGCAGGAATGGCACCATCTCGCAGCCTGGTTCGTCCGGACACCGGGGCGTCCCTCACGCCTTGACCAGCACACCCGCCAAGCCTTGGCCGCGGTTCGCACCCTCACCACCAACGTGAGCCGGCTGGCCCGGCTGGGCACGGCAATGTCCTCAAGGCGCTCCGACTTCGTGCGATTGGCCGGGTTCTTCGACCGCGCCCCCGCGGCCGAGCAGGCCCACATGATCGCGGCCGCCGCCTTCGGGCTGGGGTCATGCCGCCGGCTCGGGACGCTGTCCTCGGACTCGGACGACCCCGAGCCCACCGTGACGCCGTGGAGAGACGCGCCTCGTGCCTCGGTGCCACTTTCCCGTTGGTCCATGGCATGAGCCGCCGCCCAGGGTTCCAGCCGCCGAGCGCAGGGGCGCGCACGCGGCGGCCTGAAAGCGTCACGCTCGCTTGAGTCAAGAATCCTGAGACCCGGCCCCGCCGACGGTTCTCTACGAGCGTCCGACCGACCAGTGGCCGGCCGGCTTCGTGGACAAGGGCGACAATGCGCCCGGCGGCTCACGCCCACACGATCGACCACGTCGGACACGCACAACATAGTCTCGCTGGAGACCGTCGGTGACGTCACAACTCCCCCCACGGTCACACCTGGCCTGGCGGTGCCGATCACGAACGCCTGCGGCACCCGTCGGTGACGTCACAACTCCCCCCACGGTCACACCTACCGGGCTTTCCGACGCGCAGCGACGGATCCCGGCCGTCACCGGGCAGATCCCACTGGCCATTGACAGAGCCGGACACCACGCCGCTGCCGCCGACGCCGCCAGCCTGGGCCACAACCCAACGCACAGTGACAAAGGTGGCGCTGGCCCCGGCCCGGATGCCGCACACCACCGCGGAACCCGCGCGTTATCCACCTAACCGGTCAACGGGAGGAAGTGTGTACCTATCGAAGTGCCGTCAATGGGAGGCGCCAGTCCGAGTTGCGGCCAGGCCGTCGATTGCCAGGTTTCGTGATCCGGCGTCGGCGGGGATCTGCGGGGATCTGCGGGGACGGTGTCCGCGGGGTGCGTTCGTAAGCGTTCGCGGGGTGGTGTGGCCGCCACACGTTTGCACTTGCAGTGCCGCTGTCGAACACCAAGGCCGTTCGGCGGTCGAACAGCCTGGTTGTTCGAGTGTCGAACGGGCCCGCGAACGCTCAGGAACGCTGAGGAACGCAGCAGCGTTCGCGGTTGTGGTGACGGTGTATTTCGCTGGTCTTGGGTCTTGGGGTGTCTGGCTGCGGTGTTCGGGCTGGTCGCCGGGGTGTCGCGAGCGCGTCGGGTGCTGTCTGGTGTCTGGGGGCCGTTAGAGCTCCAGCGCGGCGAGGCGTTGTAGCGTGTTCAGGTCGTTGACATGGAGCCGGGCAGGGGATTGGCCGTCGAAGGAGCCCCAGCCCTTGAAGCCCAGCGTCCACAACTCGTCGCTGATCACGATGCTGCGAACGATCACGTTGGGCGAGTCGTTGGGCCAGCAGATCGAGATGGACTCCTCGCCGCGGAGTAGGCCGAGCCTCTCGGCCTCGTCGGTGAGCATGTCCATCCACGTATCACGGGGGCATTCGAAGCCGGTGATGCCGGCCTCACCGGGATCGCAGGCCAGCACCGCGTTGTAGTCGTCGGAGATGAAATACTCGAGCTCGGTCGTGAAGTCGTCCATGTCGGTGGACGCCAGGTCGGCTGCGGTGAGCTTGCGGCAGTCGGTCCGGCCGGGTTCGGTGCCCGCGTTCTCGTGGTCGATCCGGCCCACCTCGGTGATGGTGCCGTCGGCGACCCGCAGCACTACCGCGCCGGACCATTCGTTCCACACCGTGACCGGTATGACCGCCAGCTCCTCCGGGGCCCACCACAGGAAGGCCCGGTGGTCCCAGCCGATGTCGTTCCAGCCGTCGGGGGCGGTCCACACCGCCACCTCGCGGGGCGCGGTCAGGTCGCTGACGTCGAACAGCGACACCTTGGCCCCGGTGACACGGCCCTCGTCGTCGGCGTCGGAGCCCACGCCGAGCACCAGCGTGTCGCTGATGGGGTGCAGGTAGCTGGAGAAGCCGGGAATCTTCAACTCGCCCAGGATCCGGGGGTCGGTCGGGTCGGACAGGTCGATGGTGTAGAAGGGATCGATCTGGCGGAAGGTCACCACATAGCCGATGTCACCCACGAAGCGCACCGACTGGACGTTCTCGCCCCGGCCGATGTCGCCCACGCTGCCGACCTCCATCAGGACATCGCCGTCGGTGCTCAGCACCCGCACGTGGCTCTCGGACTCCTCACCCCACGGATCGCCGACCGTGGTCACGACGCGCAGGTAGCCGTTGTGCTCCGACAGCGAGAACTGGTTGCGGATCACGCCCAGAACCTCGCCGGAGGACGCGTAGACGGCCGCGTCGCCGCTGATGTCGAAGCGGTGGACGCTGGTGCGCCGCTCGCTCCAGGCCTCTCTCCAGCCGTCCTCGTCCCAGTCGTCCTCGCCCCCGAACTCGCCGGGGTCGAGCCAGCGGGTGGTGGCCACGTACAGCGACCCGGTCGACGCGTAGACGGTGTCGCCGGGAGCCATCACCGCGGTGGAGGACGACGGGTCGAAGTCTCCGCTGATGGGCACGCTGATCACGGTGGTGACCCCGAAGCCGGAGAACACCGACGGGGCGTGCACGTCGTCGCAGGGCACCATCAGCGATCCCGTCGAGCTGTCGGCCGATCCGAGCGTGTAGTGGGGCAGCCAGTCGTCGAGGGTCGAGTTGAGGACCGCCGCCCGGTTGGCCGTCTCGGCGACGTCGGTGGCGGACTCGTTCTGGGGGAACACGAACGGGAAGTTCCACTGGGGGTCGTAGCGCATGATCACCCGGGCCGTGCCGCCGACGCTGCGGGCGCTGATGTAGCTGCCCTGCACACCGACGGTCTCGATGATCCGGGGCGCGTCCCGGCTCACATCGATGCGCTGGAGCACGGTCTCGGACCCGTCGCCCGACTCGCTGTGGGAGCGGGTGATCAGCAGCAGGCCGTCACCGTCGATGAACAGCTCCCGTCCCCAGCCCTCGGCCACCGCCACCGAACCGGCGGTGCGGCGGCTGGCCGCGTCGACCACCACCAGCCGGCCCGACGACAGCGTGAAGATCCGGCTGCCGTCGGTCTTGACGATGTCGGCCTCGTCCACACCGACCTCCTGGACGTTCGTGCCCGAGAAGTCCACACCCTCGACGCGAGCCGCGCCCGTAGCGGTAGCTAGGGCCATCTCGGCGGCCATGTCGGCGGAGGCCGCGGCCGCCGCCGCCTCGGCGGCTATCGCCTCCTCGAGAGCCATCTCGGCCTCCCCGAGCGGCATGGGGCCGAACCAGCCGCCCTGATCGAATCCCCACGGACCCACCCGCGCCGAATACTCTGCGTGCAGATAATCCAGCAGCGTGGCGCAATCATCGAACCGCACCAGCCCCGCAGTCAGCACCACATCCTCAGGCTCAAGATCGATCACCGTGCCCGCGCCTTCAGCGCCGTCGGCAGCGGCCTCGGCGCCGGTTGAAGGCCCTGCGGCACCGGAGATCCCCAGACCTCCCCCCGGACTGTCGCTGCCGCAGCCAGCAGCGACCAGCAGGAAGCTGAGAGCGAGGATGAGGATCTTGGGCATACAGGCGTGGCCTTTCGTCGCGGCGCGCCCGGCGACGCGCCTAGAAGTCAACAATGAGACGATCCTGGCTCCACTGTGGTTCCCGGGCCGGTCACCGCGCGGTCTGGCCGGCGCTTCGAGCCCGCTAGCCGGCAGGGCCATACGCGGCAGAGGCCTCCCCGGCAGCGGCCTGCGAGGTCTGAGCAGACGCAACAGACAAGCGTGCGGTGTTGCGCCACAGCCGAAGCGACATCATCGACGAAACCTGAGCCACAGCAGCCGCACCCCAGTCGTCCTCGCTGGCCGCCAGGGCCGGAGCCGGCCGCCGCGCCCGCGCCGGGCGGGGTCGGCGGACTCGATCCGCTCGGTGTGACGGTGAAGATCCACGCCGCGCCCGCGCCGGGCGGGGTCGGCGGTGTCACCTGTGGTGCGCGGGCGGGCCGTGGCCGCCCAGCCGGGCAGGGTCTCCGCAACTGCTGTCCGCAACTGGGCCTGACTCGTTCTACGCCGCCCAGCAACCGTCGTGTTGTTGTCGGTCGTGTTGTTGTCGGTCGTGTTGTTGTCGGTCGTGTTGTTGTCGGTCGTGTTGTTGTGCGGACCGCGCACTCATCGGCCCGTTTCGGGCCGGTTCGCAGCACGGCTCTCCCTCACAAGGCTCTCGGGCGTACCCAGGACCAGCTCGCGCGCCCGTGTAGGCCTGCGCCTCCTCGCCCAAACCATCACGACCCCGCAACCTAGCCGCGTCGTGTCCGATCCGCAGCGGCTGACCGAACATCCTCACGTCAACACTGCTCTGAAACGCCACCACCCGGCCCGCTGGCCGCCAACCTTGTCTGGGCCGGGCTTAGAGCCCGATACCGCCGCCGTAGCGGGTGTCTCGTCGCGGCCAGCGCGAGGTGTGGTAGTCGGGCGGGTATATGGCGTAGGGGTCGTCGTGTTCGATGTCGTCGCGGTCGAAGGGATGGATGTCGAGGTCGTCGTCTCGGTGGTCGAGGATGTCTCGGTCGTCGTCTCGGTAGTCGTCGATGTCTCGGTCGTCGTCTCGGTGATCGCGGTCGTCGCGGTTGTGGTTGTGGTTGTGGTTGTGGTGCTGGGTGGTGCTGGCTTGTCTGAGGGCGGCTATGGCGTCTTGGATTTGGTGGGTGTAGGCGCCGGTGGTGTCAGCTGCCCATCGGTTCATGTCGGCGTTCATCAACTCGATGCAGAAGCCGTACCGCTCCGGCAGTGCGGTGAGCATGTTTGAGATGAGTTGTTGTTTGTCGTGGCGGGTGGTGGGGGCATCGAATTGCAGTTCGTTGGGGTTGAGGTCGCCGATGTCGGGGCCGTCGATGAGGCCTTCGAGCTCGACTGGGGCAGGTGAGGCGGTGGAGGGCCCCTTGGTGGGGTTGTGGAAGTCCTGGTGGCTCTTGATCACATACATCTCACACACCGCCGCGGGGTCTTCGATGACGGGCCGCAGACTGGTGAGGTCATAGAGGTCGCGCACGGTTGGGCGGCGCTGCCAGCGGGCGAGTTTCTCTGAGGCAACCTCGTCGGGGGTCATCACCGGCACCGCACAGGTGACATCGCTGCGGTAGTGGCCATGTATCGGCCGGGGCAGCAGCCTGGCCATCACGGGCTGCTGTATCGGAACGCTTGGCGCGAAGTCACAGGCAACGCTGAGCGGCTCGGCTATGAACGGAACATCGATACGGACACGGCTGTGGCGCCCCAGCGCGAGCGTGCTGTTGAGGCCGCGGCCGCGGTCGCGGATTGACATGATCCGGGTCAGTCTGTCGCGGTCGGGGTCTGCGGTCAGCGCGAAGTCCAGGTCATAGGAGATGCGCCGGTAGCGCTGCGGGTCGCAGTGGAACTTGCGCACCGCGGTGCCGCCCTTGAACACGAGACCGCCGCGGGCGAAGGCGTCGTTTTCGGCCAGCGCCATCAGATACAGGTCCAACGCGGCGTCACGGGCGACATCGCCCAGCCGCTGGGCGCTCAACCGCGGATGCAGACCGGCGATCACCTGTGGCGTCAACCCCATCGCTACAACCCCCCGGCTACAGCGCCATCGCTACAACGACGACGAGGCTGCGCTGGAGGGCTCCCCATCCCAGCACACGAAATGGCTGCCGGGGGGCTCCCAGTAGCGCTCGAAGATGTAGTCGACCACATCGAAATCCCCGTAGGTGCGCCCGCCCCAGCGGCGGCGGGGGACACCGAACTTGTACGGGCCGCGAGCACCCCCAGGCGCCAACGCCGACAACTCGGCCGCAGCCTCAGGCTGCTCGCCGCGCCACATGATGAACGCCGCCTTCATCCACACCGACCGCGCCCGCCCCCACAGCTCACACACCAACTCCTCGACCGCAGCGGCGCCACACACCGCGTCGAGCCACTCGCCGACATCTTCGAAACCGAACCTCGAAGGCCGAGCCGCCATAAAGGCCACCAACGTCGCCGGCGACCACACCGGTAGACCCTCCACGCTCCCCAACGGCGCCCGCGCCTGCCAGCGCAACAGATTGAACCCACCCAAACACCGCGGCACCAACACCCCAGCCGGCATCGCGATCGTCGGCTCCGTCGGCCTCTTGAGCCAGCCGCGCACCTCCAACACAGAACGCCCCGCAACCACCGCCGGCGTCCGCGGATGGGTACGCAACCGCGCCAACAACTCATCAAAAGCCGCCGTGGTGCAGAACTCCCACACACCACAACGCCACACCCCCCGAGCACGCATCGGAACCAGCCAGCCACCCTCACGCAACACCCGCACCGCACGACGAGCCGCAACCTCACCGCCGCACCACACCGCCAAATCCCCCACAGTCACAACCCTCAAACCACTCGCCGCCATCGCCTCCACCACCGACCCCAACCCCACCGGCACCTCACACAGACCCACATCCGGCC
>VXTM01000035.1 GCA_009837445.1 Acidimicrobiaceae bacterium | reverse complement strand
CCCAACCCCAGCCGCGCCCGCAGCCGCAGCCCAACACTCAGCCTGCCGGCACACCCGGAGGCCACCGCCCGCGGGCCCCGGTGGCGGCCGCTCCGAGCCTCGCCGGGCCGGCGCCAAACCCCGACGAGACCCCACCGCCCCGGGTGCAGCCTCAGCAGGCGCCTGCCCCGCCCCCGCGCGCCGCGGACCAGCGCCCGGATGCCCCGCAGCCGGCCGCGCCACCCCCCGGCACAGCACCGGCCGAACGGGCCGGATAGGTCGACATGACCGCGCTGGCCGCCGTGGTGTGCGGTGCGCTGGTCGGCGTGGGCCTGTTTGCGGCGGTCCTCGGGCTGCAGAAGCAGCCTGTGCGCGAGAAGCAGCACCGGCTGCGAAAGTTCCGGGCCCAAGCGACGCGGATCGAGGTGTCGTCGTCGGCCAGCGACACGCTGGCCATGATCGGTCTGGCGGCGGTCCTGGCGCTCGGGGCCTGGTACGCCACCGGTTGGCTAGTAGCGGGGGCGATCGGCGCGACCGCGGGTGTGATGGGGCCGATGATGTTCCGGGCGCCCCGCCGGCGCCGCGACTTCACCGACGAGATCGAGGCCTACTCGCAGTGGACCGAGCAGATCCGGGACCTGGTGGCGGCCAGCGGCTCGCTGTTCGAGGCAGTCACGCTGTCAGCCGATCAGGCGCCGTCGCGGCTGCGCCCCAAGGTCGTGCAGATGGCGTCCATCGCCCGGACTCTGGGCCTGCCTCCCGCGCTGGACTGGTTCGCGGCCGAGATGAACTCTCCCTTCGCCGACCGCCTGGTGCTAGGCATGAAGATCGCCTGGGACTCCGGGGCCCGGGTGAGCGAGGCATTCGAGAGCACGGCGAGGGCCATGCGGACCGAGGTGGAGATGCGACGCCGCAATGAGGTAGCCAACGCCCGGGCCTGGACGCAGGTGATCTCGATGTTGGGCGTCACTGTCGTCTCGGTGCTGTTCATGTTCGTGTTCAACAAGGGGTTCTTTGATCCCTTCGGATCCTTGACCGGCCAGGTCGTGCTGCTGGCGGTGGGCGTGCTGATCTTCGGCAACGTCTACTGGGTGTTAAAGCTGTCGGAGTCGGGCGCGCCCGTCCGCCTGCTGGCAACGGACGGAGATCAATTGGCCGAAGGAGTGGTGGCCGCGCTGACCGGAGAGGGCAACTGAAGGCATGGAGATTCTTCTGGGCGCCGTGGCCGGTCTGGGACTGCTGTTCATCGTGGTCGGGCTCACGCCCCGCTCTGTTCGGCCGCCGCTGGTGGCAGAACCGGAGCGCGAGCGCAAGGAGAAGACCGAGAACACTGCGGCCGTGCAGGACGCCACCCGCCGAGCCGCTCGCAGAATCGGTCAGGACCTACAGTCCAAGTCGGCGCTCATGCAGGACGCCCGCATGGTGGGCCGCAGCCTGGAGACCCACGCCGTGCACAAGATGGTCGGGCTTGTTCTCGGCGCCGCGGTGCTGGCCGCTCTCGGCGTGTTCGCTAACGCGCTCTTCGAGTTGAACCTGCCCTTGCTGATCATTGTGGCGGCCGCCGGGGCCGGGGGTCTGGGAGGGTGGTTCTTGCCCGACTCGATCCTCAAGACCGAGGCCGAGAAGGAGCGGGTGCTGTTCCAGCAGGTGACGGAGTCGTGGCTGGAGCTGGTGGCCCAGTTGGTGACCGCCGGGGCCGACACATTTGGGGCGCTGGCAACGGCTGCGGGTTACAGCGACCAGCCGGGGTTCCTGGTGATCCGCGACGCGCTGCGGGTGTCGGCCGCGAGCGGCGAGGCGCCGTGGACGGGGCTGCGCAGGATGGCTGACGAGCGCCGTCTGCGGTTCCTGGACCCGTTCTGCTCGGCCCTTGAGCTGGCTGGCACAACCGGGGCCGGTTCCCGTCAGGCGATCCTGGCGCAGGTGGATGCGGCCCGCTCCAAGGCAATGCTGGAGGCCGACGCGGCCGCGGCCTCATCGGGCGAGAAGATGGGGGCGCCCTTGGCCCTGATCGGCGGGGCCTTCATGATCCTGATGGGCTATCCGCCCCTGGCCGGGATCCTCGACACCTCCACCCTCACCGGCCTATAGCCCTGAAGGGGACCACACCCTCGATTAATCAGGGCGGCTATACTTACTCGTATAAGTTCGAACTATTACACGCCTGAGAGCGGGAGGACGCCCATGACCGATGACCAAGCTGGCGCCGGACGCGCCAACGGAGAGCGGCCCCTCATCGATATGCCCTTCTTCCTGGGGCTTCCGGCCTTGCTGGGCGTCGCGTTGCTTTCTGGCATCGGTGCCGGCATCTTCGGCGGCTGGCTCCACGAGAAGAACCAGGATGACCTGGTGATACTCCTCGAGTCGTCATTGACGCCGGCAGCCATCCTCGTGAGTGCAGCATGGGTCGCGATCGCAATCGCTCACACCATGGACCCTGCCGAACGTCGAAGCGTCCGCACGGACAACCTGCTCTACACCGCCTTCGTCTTCTCTTGCTTTGCAGTGGTCGCCATCGCCCTGTCCCTCATGTATGTCTCGGCGCACGCCCGCAGCGAATCGATCGAAGACCTGGGACCGGCGGCAGCCGGTCTCATGGGACTGGTGCTCGGAGGCATCCCGCAATTGATGTTCAGAGCGATACGAACCGTCTGGGCGGACGATGACGGCGCATAGACAGCAGCGACGTAGAGACCGGCGGCGAGCCCCATAGGGCAAGATCCTCGACACTTCCACCTTGCAGTAACAGATAATTGCAATTATCTGTTTGACACAACATTCATTGTCAATTACGATCCTTTGAAGAGCTTCGCTGCCGGGCATCGACGGCATGCCTAATCATCCGTACTGACGCTTGCCATCAAGCCGTCGCCCACCTCGGAGGAGCTCGTTGTGACCGCTCCGACCCACACACCCGCCTCGATGACCCCACCATCGGACATCCAGCCAGAACCACCTGATCAGTCCACCGCGCCCGCGCCAGAGCGTGCGTATGCCGAACAGTCTTCTGAGCGATCAGCGACGGCGGGACGGATGGGTGGTGCCGTCCTCGCGCTGAAGGCCGCAGCTGCGGACAACCTGATGGTCGCCATCTTCGGCCCGATGATCGTGCTTCTCTTGGCCTATGCGCTGTACACGACCAACGACAGGTTCGGCGAGGTCAACGACCGGTTCGGCGAGGTCAACGACCGGTTCATCGCGCTTGAGGCCAGCATCGACCGCAGATTCGCGGCCCAGGACGCCAAGATCGACGCGCTCGACGCAAAGTTCGACGAGATGAATCTCAAGCTCACGGCGCTGATCGCCGCCCTGGGCAAGACGGACGAGGTCGATGCCGCCCTAGCAGGCGAGATCGCCCCGCCATAGGCCGGGTGCTGTTCGGTGTAGGCGTCGCAGACAAAACACTCGGGCTGTTCGCTCCGGTTTGCTAGCTACCCTCCCACCCCATCGACGCCGACGCTGAGCACCTGACCGACACCTCCCCCGCCGGCGTCCCCGCCGAACCACCTTCGTCCACGGACGAGCCCGAGGTCGAAGACCTGCGCACCCAGCGACGACGCCTCGCCGCGGTCTGGCTGGCCGCCGGCAGCGCGGTGGCCGCCATGGTGGGCGTCAGTTGGTACGTCGTCGTGGCCAATGGCGGCCGACCGCCTGACGGCGACATGATCGGCCACGCCGCCGCGGCAGAGTGGCTGCGGACGCTGCCGTGGTGGGACTGGCGGGGCTGGTCGGACTGGTTCTACGGCGGCCAGGCCATCGGGGTAAACTACCCGCCGCTCGGTCACGCCTGGATGCGATTCACCCATCCCGTCCACGGCCAGATGGCAGCGGTGGCGATTGGACTCCTAGTGCTATTGCCGTGGGGTGCGCTGAGACTGGCTCGCGCGATGGGGCTCGGGCCGCGGACTCAACGCGCCGCTGTGGCCTACGTGCTCGTGCTGACCGTGGCCTCCGGCCACATGTGGTGGGTCCTCTCCGGGTTTCACTCCGAGCCCACTTTCTTCGGCTCTTGGCCCACCATGCTCGCGGTAGCCAGCGGACTCTATGCAGTAGCTTGGGCGGCGCGCTGTGAGCGTCCGCTGACATGCGGTGCGGTTGTCGGAATCGCTTTGCTGTTTAACGCAACTGTCGTTCCTGGAATTGCGGTTGTGTGCGCCGCCCTGCTGGCAACTAGCGGTGCTTCCTTCCGCCAAGCCACCCGATGGTCCGCTACCGCCGGGGCCGCTGCGCTGACGGTGAGCGCGTGGTGGCTAATGCCGTTCTTGGCTGGTTGGAGTCGGCTGGTGCGCTGGGAAGTGTCCCTTTCTGACTCATGGAGCGACATCGGCACATGGGGGGTAGCAGTTCTAGCCGTCGTGGGAGTGGCCGCGACCTGGGCCGCCCGTCTCGGCACGGCGTCGTCACGGCGCCTAGCCATTGCGGCTCTAGCCGGACTGCTAGCAGCCGTACTGGCAGATCTCTTCGGATATCTGCGACCCGAGCGCTGGCTGGAGTTTCCGATAATCGTGGCCGTCGTGGCGGCCGCCAGTTTGTTCGAAACAAGGTCGGAGGGCCGTGCGCTGAAGCCAGTTCGGCCAGCCTGGTTGGTGCTCGGTGTGGCCGTTCTGATCGTCTTCGTCGTCATCACGCTGCGCCTTGAGGCCCTGCCCTTAGGTCTATGGCTGATGTGGCGGCCGCGGCGTAGCTGGGCTTGGAGTGCCGCCCTGGCGTGGGCCGCCGTTCTGCTATGGGTTCCGCTCTGGGCTCAGATTCTGAACCCAGCGCTACCCGAGCAATCGACGGTCGCACCACTAGATGCGGCCGCGGCATACCGCGGGTCCGCGGGTGAGGGGCTCGTATACGTTGACCATCTCTATAGCTCCGCTGCGGGTGACGTGATGGTGTGTAAGTGGGGCAATCCCTGGCGAACCACGGCAGAGACCAATGGAGCCGTACGTCCACTGTTCGGCCTGTACCGGGAGACCAGCGCAACTTCTGAGTTCCTCAGCGCAGAAGTCGGGCTTCGCGGCGGTCGCCATCAGGCTTCCGGCGGACCGCGGCCGCACTGGTTCGATGCATGGCACGCCGCGGGTAGCCCAACGCTAGAAACAGCGGCTGCCGCCGAAGCCCTAGGCGCTCGCTGGTACGCGAGCTGCGATAGCGAAGGCAACGCTTCAGTCGTTGACCTGCCGGGCGTAGGCGTCGCGGGCGTCACGGTTGTGGTTCACGCAACCGAAGAGGAGTGGCACCAGGGGGCTGCACAGTGGTGGGTGTCCCTTGCCTCGGGCTCCAACCAGACCGTCACACACCCGCCCATCCCAATCCTTGGATTGCCGGACGCGGATTTCCGTTCGTACCCCGCGAACCAAGCGGCATCGGATCTGTCGCTGCACACTGGACAGGACAGGCTGACCCTCGTGGCTCAGCAGCCCGGGTGGGCTTGGATCCGCGTCCCGTGGGATCCTCACTGGCAGGCCGACAATGCAGCACCGGTCCACAAGGGAGGTCCCGGTCACCTCGTCGTCTGGGCGGAGCGGGGCACTACCGAGTTGCGCTGGCAAGTGCCCGGGGCGGTAGACGGTGCTGCCGCAGCCGCCTCTGGCGCCGCGCTGCTTGCGAGCGCGGCGCCAGCAATCGTCAACAGCCGACGAGGCTTCCCGATCAACCCGGACCGTCCCCTCCCTGCATCAGGCGCAGTTCGCGTGTTCGTAGACACCGTTGATGGATGGGCACACACCTGCGTCAGGACGGCTCGCCGTTGCATCACTCGATCCGATTAAATCCGACAATTCTTGTTACAGATGTTGTTTCCACTAATGCAACTATGTATGTTATTCCGGATGCTAAGGCCAGACTTAGCTAAAATAACATAAGAGGATAGGTAAATCTGTGAGCGCAACCTTCGTGATCTCCATAGTGGTGCCCCTTGCGGTGGGAGCGACGTTGCTCGCCGCGCGCAGCCGTCTTCCGAAGCTTGCCGCCGATACGCGCGGCATAGCGCTACAAACCGTGATCGTGATGGTCGTCCTGCTGGCCATCGCCGGCGGTGTCGCCGCGGTACTGCTCACACGTGGCGGCGAAGCCGTATCCGACATAGAGCAGCAGGAAATCCTCCGTAATGCAGGCGACTACACTAACGAAACACTCTGCGAAGCCGCTGGCTTCAGTTGGAACACAGCCTGCGTGGACCCGTAGCAGAAGTAGCTGCCTTCGCACTCTCGGCAGCTCCTGACCACGGTCGCGAGGTCTGGGGCTAGAGCCTCAAGCCCAGGTCCACGTCCGGCAAGCCTCGCTCGGCGGGCGGAAGCGCCGTGATTCCTACAAGCACGGATTCAATGGCGCTAAGCCGGGACGAGCGGGGGGAGGCGCTTCCTGTTGCGATCCTGTTCCTGGGGGTGTTCTTCACCATCCTCATTGGCGTGCATGTCGTCATTGTGGGGATGGGGCGCATGGCGGCGCAGTCGGCGGCCGATGCTGCGCTGGCGGCGGCGCAGGCGGCTGGACCGGGGGCACAGGAATGCGACGGCGACACGACCACGACGGAGACCGCCCGCGAGTGCGAAGGGATTCTGGCTGCCCGGATCGCGATCGCGGGCGCCAATAGCTCCATCATCGAGACACGCCCTCCGGCCGTCGCGGTGGAGTCCGAGAGGGGCACTGTCACCGTGCTGGTGTTCGGGGGGACCATCTCGCCCGTTCTCGGGGGCCTGGAGTTCACCGGCCAAGCGTGCGGACCCCTTGACGACGTACCGGCCTCCGAGCTCAGCGGCAGCGACATATGGCGATGCTGAAACGCCGCTCAGGGCGCACCTCGCCCAACCAGCTCGGCTCGGGCACCGCCATCGGTGTGGCGATCATCTTCCCGATGCTGATGCTGCTGATCGTATGCCTGCAGATGCTGTCGGAAGCCGCCCGAATCGAGCAGGGAATCCAAGCCGCCGCCAACAGCGCCGCCCGCACCGCCTCGCTGTGCTGCTACCGCGCCGGCGGGCCCGATGGCGCGGTGGAGGTGGCCAGGGCCAGCCTTCGCGCCGCCGAGACGGCGAACACCTACAACCAGGTCCTCTGCAACAACGACTTCGTGGGCAGCAGCCAGGTCGTCTTCATCGACGTGAGCGGCCGCGACGTCCCGACCGGTGCCGACTCCAGCGGCAACTACCGGCCGGTCCCGCCCGGCGGGACGGTGCACGTGTTCGTGACATGCGTAATCCCGCCCCAGATTCTGGGCGGGTTCGGCATCCCCGGCCTCGACGCCGAACGCACTGCGGAGGGGGTGGCGACCGTGGATCCCTACCGCTTCCGGTCGGGTGCATGATGGCCCCGGGAAAAGGGACGAGGCCGCCCAGGGCTTCCCGCTGGCGGAACAAGGCCGACGACCAGCGGGGCGACTACGCCATCTTCATCGCAGTCATCGCAACCGCGCTCCTGCTGTTCGGCGGCATTGCCTACGACGCTCCCCGGCTCACCGCGGCCCGCCAGGACGCGCTCCATGCCGCCAACGAGGCCGCCCGCGTGGCGGCCGGCACCATCGCCGGCGGGGGAACACTGGATCAAGCCCGCGCGGCAGCCGAGGAACGCATGTCCAGGAGCCGACTCATCTACGGGCAGGACATCCACGTGGCCTTCATCGACTGCGTCGGCAGCCGGGTGCAGGTGACCGTGCTGACCGGCTACATCTTCCGGTCCGCGCTGGGATTCGCGCGGCCCCGGCAGCCCATCGAGGCGGTGGGGGCGGCTGAGGCTCGTTTGGTGCTTCCCAGTGATGAGATAAGCACGCTGCACTACCTTGGAGAGTGCCCTCTGGCCTAGCAGCGTCGGATCTGTCTGTATTAGTCAAAAAATAGCTGTTTTTCACAGTTGAAGAACTAGGCAGACCTGTAGAATCGCCGCTCGTGTCCAACCTCCCCCCTGGGCTCGGCGCGGCCCCCGCGTGCCCGTCGGCGAGACCTCTGTTCGGTGCCCTCCATTGAGACGCCTGCCTGCGGCGGCCGTCTGGTATGCGCTCGCCGTTCTTGTGGTCGTCGCCGGTCCCGCGGCGGTGGTGCTCCTGCTCGGCACGCCCGAGCTGGCCCTGCCGTCGGAGTGGGCCGACACCCGCTCCCGCATCGCCGACGGGACCTACCCGGCCGGCCACGTCGTGGACATCGTCTCGGGGCTCGGCCTGCTCGCCTGGCTCGCCGGCCTTTGGTTGGTGGTGACGGGTATGCGTAAGCGGCGGCGCAGGCGGCACCGCGACAGCGCCGAGGAGACCGACGGCTCAGCGGCAGGCCTCTCACGGGCCAACGGCGACAACGAGGCCGACGAGCCCTGGTACCGGCAGGGGGCCCCCATATTCGACGAGCCGTTCACCGACGAGTACCCCAGAGTCGTCGTGCCCCCCGACGAGACGGCGCCCGGCGACGAGCCAGCGGACTCGCCGTGGCAGCCGGCCCCCGTCGCCGCCGGAGTCGACGAGCCGTTCGGGATGCCGCCGCCCGACCCGATGGCCGCGGACATGGTCGCCGATGCCGAGGTGATCGCCGGCGCCGGGCTCGCCAGCGACGCACACATAACCGGCGATGCGGACACGATGCGCGACGCAGACGCCCCGGACCCCGACGATCCACCGATGATCGTTCCGGTGCGGGCCTACTACTTCACCCGGGCCGGGGACACCCTGCGCAGCATCTCGGCGCAGTTCCTGAACACGCCGATGCGCTGGGAGGAGCTCCGGTCGCTCAACGCCGCCAGTCCGGGAGTATCGGTCCTAAGCGCCGACAGCCTGCTGCCGGTCGGCACAGCGCTGGCCCTGCCGGGTGACCCGCTGCCGTGGGGCAGGCCCGACCCGGTGTACCTGTGGACCCTCGCCGAGAAGTTCCTGTTCACCGCGTGGGGCCGCGAACCCACCCCTGAGGAGGTCGTCCCGTTCTGGAGAGGCCTCACCGGCGGCGCCCAGCTCGAAGCCGGAGCGCCCCCCATCCAGCCGGAGCATCTGACCGCGCCGGCATCCGCCGAACCTCCCCCACCGGAGGCTGCACCCGCGCCGGAGCCCCCTGACGAACCAGCGGCCGAATCAGCTCCACCCGAAGTCGCCCACGAACCCGAGCCCGCGCCTGTGGAGCCGCCTCCAGCCGAAGTCCCCACCGAACCCGCGCCTGAAGCCGCCGTTGAGGAGACAGTCGCAGAATCCCCCGCAATCGAAGTCCCCGCCGAACCCGCAGCCGCGGAACCACCTCCACCCGAAGTCGCCTACGAACCGGAACCCGCGCCTGCAGAACCGCCGCCGCCCGACGGCTTCGTTCCAACTCCGCCGCCTGCGACCCCGCCGACCGACTTCCAGCCACCGCCCCCGATCACTCC
>VXTM01000033.1 GCA_009837445.1 Acidimicrobiaceae bacterium | reverse complement strand
CCCCACCACCGCCAACTCCACCCCAAGCTCCAATCCCGGCGACTCCACCGCCGCCGACTCAGCCCGCCCCAGCGACCCGGGCGTGGGCCGTGAGGCCGGCCTCGATGGCTCGGGCATTGGTGGCAGCGGTTCGGGCGTGGGCCGTGAGGCTGGCAACGGCCGGGCCAGCCCCGGACTCGCTATGCCCCGGCCAACACCCCTGGCGGAGTTCGCCTCCGGTGGCCCCACCCGCGGTTCTAGCTGTTCTGGTGCCGGTTCCGTCCCGAACTCCGACATGGGTGACTCCGGCACCGGTAGCTCCGGCCCGAGCGGCCACCGCCCGGTCCTCGAGGTTGCCGGTCACGGTAGGGCGAGTCCGCGGCTCTCTACCCCCCACCAGGAACTCCGGCCCGACCCTGCCAGTTGCTCTCTCCCCGGCACCGCCCCCGACGCGACTCGCGGCACGATCTCCGGTCCCAGCCCCGGTTCTAGCGCTGGCAGCTCCGGTAGCTCAGCTCGGCGTTCCGATACGGGTGAGTCCAGCGTGGGCGGTTCGGCTCGGCGTTCCGATTTGGGTGACTCCAGAGCCGGCTCCGGCGGTTCCGGCCCGGGCGACCTCCGCCCGGTCCTCGAGGTTGCCGGTCACGGCAGGGCGAGTCCGAGGCTCGCCACTTCCTGCCAGGAGCTCCTGTCCGACCTTGCCGGCTGTTCTCCCCCCGGCACCGCCCCCGACGCGGGTGTCGGCACGATCCACGGTTCCGGCTCTGGCCCCGACGCGGGTGTCGGCACGATCCACGGTCCCGGCTCCGGCGTCAGCCCGAGTTCCAGCCTGGGATGCACCTGTGGACGGGGGTTTGGCCCCAAGGCCCAACTGTGCGTCGTGATGGACGTGCCGTACCTGGCCACCAACGGCGAGCGCGGTCGGTGCGAGATCCCAGGCGTCGGTGCCATCGCACGCAGCGAGCTGGAGCGCCTCGGTTGCGACCCCGACATCTACGGCATCCTGTTCGACCAGCAGGGCCTGCCCCTCTACCACGGCCGCAAGACCAGACGCGTCTCACCCCAACAGTGGCGGGTGTTGGTCGCCCGTGACAAGGGATGCGTGATCTGTGGCGCACACCCCAACTGGTGCCAGGCCCACCACGTCAGGTACTGGCGGCTCGGCGGACCCACCGACATCGACAACCTGGTGCTGCTGTGCCACGCCCACCACCGCTGGGTCCACGACAACGAGATCACCCTGCGCCACGGCCCCAACGGCTGGTACGCCCCAACGGGCCGGCCCCCGCCCGGTGACATAACCGGTCGATCAGCCCGCTCCCTCGCCCCCGCCCGGTGACATGAGCAGTAGATCAGTCCCTCGAGTCCGGCGATCGGATCGTGCCATTGGCGTGCTCGGCCCGCTGGGTCCGGCGCGGTGGTCACGCTGTCGGGCGCCTCCTGGCTCCGGTGCGACATCCTGGGAGCGGTAGGATCGCTGCGGTTGCAGATGTCCCAGGCGCTCGTTGACCTCGCACCGCTCGTGCCCGCCGGGACGCGCATGGTGATCGTGCACGGGGTGGCGACCAGCACCCGGCAACGACTGGCCAGCCTGCTGCCGGAGGCGACCGTTCACGACCTCACCGACCTTGCTGACCTCGCCGACACTGCCGGGACTTCCGGCCGGGCCGGGGCCGAACCGCCGGTCGGGGCTGACGTGGCGGCCGGGGCTGGACCGGTTCATGGGGCTGGACCGGTTCGTGGGGCCGAAGCGACGGCTGGGGCTGGCTTGGCTGCCGGGGCCGACCTGGCGGTGATGGAGGTCGCCTCCCATGTCGGCCAGGCCCGGATCGCAGCCGAGTTGCTCAAGCTGGCCTACCACCTGCGTGAGGGGGCCGTGCTGCTGGTGGTGACCGCCCGCAGGCTGGGGTCGGCCCGCCAGCTCAACACCCTCGAAGGCATGTTCGGTGCCGCCGAGGTGGCCCAACGCAGTGGCTCGGCCGTGGTCCTGCGGGCGGTTCGGGGTCCGGAGGTGCGAGCCACCGCCGATGCCACGGCGGCCGCGCCGACCGTCGAGGCCCACCTGCTCGGGTACGACCTGCGCTTCACCACCGGCGCCGGGCTGTTCTCCAAGAGCCGCATCGACGACGGCACCCGGCTCCTGATCGAGGCCCTGCCCCCCGACCACAACTGGCTCGACGTCCTCGACCTCGGCTGCGGCTACGGCCCCATCGGGGTCGCGGTGGCCTCACGGTGGCCGCAGGTCCGGGTGGCGATGGCCGACATCGATCCAGCCGCGGTGAGCGCGGCCCGCACCAACGCAGGTCTCAACGGAGTAGGGGAGCGGTGCCAGGCCCACCTCAGCGACGGGACATCGGCGCTGGCCGACCGGCGCTTCGACGCCGTGCTCAGCCATCTCCCCACCCACGTCCCGAAGTCGACCCTGGCCCGCCTGATCGACGAGTCCGCCAACGTGCTCCGCCCTGGCGGCGAGCTGATCGCGGTGACCGCCTCGGCGGTCGACCTCCGAGACCGGATCGCGTCGACGTTCGGCGCCGTCGAAGTTCTAGCCGAGAGCCAAGCCGGCACAACACCCCCATACCGGGTAGTCCACGCCGTCAAGACAGAGCAACCGCGGCGGTAGCCTCGCAGCGGATCGGCCCATGGGAATCACGCTCTACTACAACGCCGCCTGTCCGCGGTGCGCTCGCCAGGCCCGACTAACGCAGCGACTCGATTGGCTCCGGCGCGTCCAGATCTCGACTCAAGAGTCGCCCATCGGGACCGTTCCGCCTGGCCAGATCGTTGTCACCGATCACGACTCACAAAGGAACTACACCGGGATCTACGCAGTTCGATCCGTGAGCATGAGAGTGCCGGCGTACGTCCTGTGGGGCTTAATGCTGTACATCCCGCCGATCCGGAAACTCGCGGGTCGGAACAAGCCAGGCTGCAATGGCGACGCCTGCGAGATTTGAACAGTTCACGCTGCTCGCCGTCGCGGCGCTGCACCTCGTCAGCCAGCTCACCCACGCCTACAGCCACATCGCAGCTGACGTACCGATTCCTGCGATACAACAGGCGTACATCGTGATCGTGGTGACCTTGATGCCGCTCGTCGCGGTGTACCTGTCGTTCCGAGGAAGGGTACGACTCGGGGCCGCCCTGTTCGCGGCATCGATGTGTGCGGCATTCGCTTTCGGTTATCTCCTGCACTTCGTCATCGACACGCCTGACCTGCATTCCAACGTCGTCGGTGATTCCGCGGGCGTCTTCTTCCACTCGGCGCTGGGTCTCGCACTCATCGAGTTCGTCGGCTTCGCGGTCGGCCTGGTGTCCTGGGCGCGTCTCCGCCGCTGAGCACGACCGGTGACGCGGCAGAAGCCCGCGGGGATTCCATCTAGCCGCGGCGGGCGGCGGTGCGGCTCAACGACGTAACCGCCACCCCGGCGATCACCAGACAGATCCCCACGATCAGCGCCAGCGTGGCCGGCTCCGACAGCACGGTCATGGCCAGCGTGGACGCCACCGCCGGCTCCAGCATCCCCACCACCACCGCCACGCTCAGGCTGAGGCGCTTGAGGCCCGCCGCCCACAGCGAGTGGGCCAGCGTGATCGTCACCATCCCCAGGTACAGCACCGTCGAGGCCGACTCGACCGAGTCGAAGGCGTCGCTCCACGAGCCCAGCGCGGTGGGCAGCATCACCACCGACCCCGCCGTCATGACGGTGGCCACCGTGGTCACCAGCGGCCGGTCCCTCGACAGCTGCTGCATGGCGAACCCCTGGCACGGGATCCCGCAGCCGGCCACCGCCGCGAGGACCACCCCGCTCCACACCACCTCCTCGGCCCCGCCCGACAGCAGTGCCACCCCGGCCAGCGCCACAGCCACCCCGATCAGCCAGCGCCCGTCGGGGCGTGAACGGTAGGCCAGCCAGTCGACCACCCCGGCCATCAGAGGGCCGACCCCGATTCCCACGAGAGTCCCGACCGCCACCCCGGTGCGGGCCATCGCCTCGAAGAACAGCAGCTGGCTGACGGCCACCCCGAACGCCCCCAGCGCCACCCAGCGAACCGGCAGCCGGTAGCGCCACGGCGCCTGGCCCCGCAGGGTCGACACCATCAGCAGCCCGGCCGCCCCGATCACGCCCCGCCACGCCCCGGTGGCGAACCCGCTCAACGGGTCCGCGCCCAACTCGGCCGCGGTGCCGATGGTGCCGATCAGCGACACCGCCACCGCGACCGAAGCCACCCCCCAGAACGTCGACTCCCGACCCTCGGCCGGATCATGCCCAGTCAACGCACACCCCCCAGGCACCCGACCCGGTCCAAGACTCCAGCGTACGTCCGAGCCGCCCTGCACCGCGGCGCGTCCTGGCCGCCTAGGTCGCCGTGCGCCGCGGCGCGTCCTGGCCGCCTAGGTCGCCGTGCACCGCCCTGCACCGCGGCGCGTCCTGATAGCTTGACGCGCCGTATGGCGCAGCCGCCCCCCTCACTGGCGCCGATGGCCGACCGGCTAGTGCGGCCGGACTGGGTGAGGCGCCTCAACCTGATGGCCGGCTCCGTCGGGGGCCACGCCCGGGACCTGGTCCCCATCGACCCCGGCGACATGCTCGACACCGCCGCAGTCGCCCTCGGAGGCCTGCCCGACGGCGACCTGGGCGACCCCCGCTGGCAGGAACGCTTCGAAACGCTGGCCACCGCCATCGACGCCTCTGGGATGCATACCGTCGGCCGGCTGATGACCAAGCAGGAACTGCTGCGCTCGCTGCGCACCCGGCTGCTGCTCACCACGACCCTCGACCGCTCACCCGAGGTCCGCGACCGGCCGGTCACCGCCCCGGTCATAGTCACCGGCCCGGCCCGCTCCGGCACCACCATCCTGTTCGAGCTGCTGGCCCTCGACCCCGGCCTGCGGGCCCCCACCGCGGCCGAGGCCCTGCACCCGGTGGCCATGCCCGAAGCCGAGGCCGCCGACGACTCCAGCCTGTCCGACCCGCTGGTGCTCAGCGAATGCGAGCAGGAGATCTGGGCCGACGTCCAGCCCGAGTTCCAGGCCGTCCACGAGCTGCGCTCCGACCTGCCGGTCGAGTGCGTCACCATCACCCAGGGCAGCTTCTGCGGCTTCCACTGGAGCATGGTCGCCTCCCTCGACGGCTGGCTGCCCGACCCGGCGGTCAACTACGCCTACGAGCGCCAGTTCCTCCAGGCGCTCCAGCACGGCGACCGGGCCACCCAGTGGTTACTCAAGACGCCCGGCCACCTGATGCTGCTGCCGCTGCTGTACGCCGAGTTCGGCGACGCCTGGGTGATCCAGACCCACCGCGACCCGGCCAAGACCATGCCGTCCACCGTCAGCACCACCGCCATGGTCCAGTGGCTCCGCACCGACGACGTGGACGTGGACGCCATGGCCCGCAACATCCTTGCCGTGTTCGCAGCCGGGCTCAACGGCTCGATCGACGTGCGGGCCTCCGGCATGGTGCCCGCCGACCGGTTCGTGGACGTGCACTTCTCCGAGCTGATGAGCGACCTGGTGTCCACCCTGCGGGCCGCCTACGCCCAGATGGAGCGCGACTTCAGCGATAGCCACGCCACCGCCGTGCTCGACTACCTGGCCCACAAGCCCAAGGGCAAGTTCGGCGTGCACCGCTACCAGCCCGAGGACTGGGGCTTCACCGCCGAGGGGCTGCGGTCCGAGCTGGCCCCCTACATCGACCACTACGGCGTAGCCCGTGAGGACTGAAATCGTGAGGCCGGGAATTGGTGCGGATTCTGGGTGTCCAGTACCCATTTCGTCGCCAATTTCGGGTTGGACCGGGGAGGGGGTGAGCGATGGAGACTGAGTCCCGTCGGGCCTTGCACGAGCTGATCGACCTGCTGGGCGAGGTCGACGAGCGCTGGATATCGCCCGAGTGGAACCTGCACTCCGAGGAGGACGTGTACGGCGCCCACCGGGCCGTCATGCACTACCTGCAGTGGGGCCTGATCGGCCTGTTCGAGCGCGACCCGGCCGCCCCCAGGTTCCATCGCATCGTCGACCCCGACCGCAAAGTGCTGGGCGACAACCCCGACGCCGTCTACTTCGACGCCCCCGTATCCGCCGACCACGCCTACCGGGTGACCGGCGAGATCAAGGGCGCCGCCTACGTGTCGATCACCGTCGAGGCCGGCGAGGCCTGGGGGTCGATGGACAACCAGACGGTGGGCGTGCTCAACGACGAGTCCTTCGACGTCGACGCCGACGGCCGCTTCGAAATCCGGCTCGGCGGCGAGCCCCGAGACCGCAACTGGCTGGCCCTGCCCGAGCGCTCCGGCTCGATCAGCACCCGCCACTACTTCGAGGACCCCACCTACGCAGCCGCCGCTCCGGATCGGATCCCCGAGATGCGCATCGAGGTGATCGACAGCAGCGGCAACCCGGTCACCACCCCGCCACCCCGCCCGTCGGACGCTTCGGTGGCCGCCGGCATCCGCCGGGTGGCCGGCTTAGTGCGGGAGCTCACCGTGGACCGCCCGCCGCAGTCGAGCGCCCAGCCCCGCACGTGGGTGTCGAGGGTGCCCAACGTGTTCCCGCCCCCCGGCAAGCCCGGCGACCTGGGCCTGGCCGCCTTCGACGCCGCCTACGCCATGGCCCCCTTCCTGATCGGTCCCGACGAGGCCCTCGTGATCCGGGCCCGCTGGCCGCAGTGCCGCTACGGCAACGTGTGCCTGTGGAACCGGCACCTGCAGACCCTCGACTACGCCAACCGGTCGATCTCGCTCAACCGGGCCCAGACCGTGGCCGACGCCGACGGCCGGTTCACCGCGGTCATCGCCCACTCCGACCCCGGCGTACCCAACTGGCTCGACAGCGAGGGCCGCCCCTTCGGCATCGCCTACTGGCGCTTCATGCTCCCCGAAGGCCACATCGAGACCCCCCAAGCCGAAGTAGTCCCCTTCACCGAGCTCCCATCCCAACTCTGAAGTATTTTCATATCATTTGAGTTGCGGCCCGTGGTCGGGCCCATTAGGGTCGGACCATGGACCCGGAGACCGCGACAACAGTGCTGCTGGTCCTCGGGTCGGCGTTCGGGGTGATGTTCGCCACGATGACCACCCTGCTGGTTGTGTCCATAAGGGTGCAGTACCGGGAAAGCAAGGAAACTCGTGAGTACGTCGTCGTGCAGATCGAGAAGGCGTTCGGTGACGCCATGGCGACCCTCGGTGACGCCATGGGCGCGCTGCGGCTGGAGTTCAACGAGCGTCTGGACTCACGCTTCGACGAACTCATGCGGGTGATCGAGCACAACCACCAGATCTCCGAACTTCAACACAAGGCCACCCAGAAGCGACTCGACCGGCTCGAAGCCGGCGTTGCCGAAACACGCGAGCGGCTGGCCCGCATCGAGGGTCATCTGGGGATCGGCTCCCGTCAACCCGCCGACCCCGGCGAGAGCGACAGCGACGCCGCCTAGCTGCTCAGGCCGTTCCGTCGTCGAGGTAGTACGTTCGGGCCGAACGAGCCAGGCGACCGTCGGGAGGCAGCATGGCGGAGGACAACGGGTACTACGACCTCGGGTCGTTCACGAGGCCGGTCACTACCCGAAATCCCGAGGCCCAGCTCTGGTTCGACCGGGGGATGGCGTGGTGCTACGGCTTCAACCACGACGAGGCCATCGCCTGCTTCGAGCGGACCCTGGAGCACGACCCCGGCTGCGCCATGGCCCACTGGGGCATCGCCTACGCCATCGGCCCCAACTACAACAACCCCTGGGAGGACTTCGACGACGACGACAGGCGCCAGTCGATCGACCTCGCCCTGTCGTCCCTCGCGGCCGCCGACGAGGTCGCGGCCGGCGTCACCGACGTCGAGCGGGCCCTGATCGGCGCGCTGGCCCACCGCTTCCCCGCCACCGGCGAGAATCCCGACGACCCGTCGGGGCCAGACGACTTCGCGGCCTGGAACGACGCCTACGCCGACGCCATGCGGGCCGTCCACCACAGCCACCAAGACGATCTAGACGTGTGCGCGCTGTTCGCCGAGGCCGTCATGAACCGCACCCCGTGGGCGCTGTGGGACCTGGTAACCGGCGAGCCCGCGGAGGGGGCTGGCACCGTCGAGGCGGTCGGGGTCCTCGAGACCGCCTTCGCCGACCTCGACGACGCCGGAGCCAACCAACACCCCGCCCTGCTGCACATGTACATCCACCTGATGGAGATGTCGCCCCACCCCGAGCGGGCCCTCAAGGCCGGCGACACGCTGGTCGACCTGATCCCCGACGCCGGGCACCTGGTCCACATGCCCACCCACATCGACGTGCTGTGCGGCCACTACCAGGCCGTGGTGGCCCGCAACCACGCCGCCGTCGTCGCCGACCGCCGGTACCTGGAGCAGGCGGGCCCGGCCAACTTCTACACCCTGTACCGCTGCCACAACTACCACTTCAAGGCCTACGGGGCGATGTTCCTGGGCCAGTACGGCCCAGCCGCCGAGGCCGCCGCCGAGATGATCGAGACCCTGCCCGCCGGGCTGCTCGGCCCCGACGACACGCCGCTGGCCGACTGGCTGGAGGGCTTCGTGCCGGTCAATCAGCACGTGCTGATCCGCTTCGGGAAGTGGCAGGAGATCCTCGACCAGCCCCTCCCCGAGGATCCCGAACTCTACTGCGTCACCACCGCCATGATGCGCTACGCCCGGGCGGTGGCCTACGCCTCCACCGGCCGGGTCGCAGAGGCGGAGCAGGAGCGGGAGGCGTTCCTGGCTGCACGGGACCGGGTGCCCGAGAGCCGGATGCTGTTCAACAACACCTGCCTCGACATCCTGGCCGTGGCCGAGGCCATGATGACCGGCGAGGTCGAGTACCGGAAGGGAAACTTCGACGCCGCCTTCGAGCACCTCGGCCGGGCCGTGGAGCTAGACGACAACCTGCCCTACGACGAGCCGTGGGGCTGGATGCAGCCCACCCGCCACGCCCTGGGCGCACTGCTGATGGAGCAGGGCCGTCTGGATGAGGCCGAGGCCGCCTACCGGGCCGATCTCGGCCTCGACGGCCAGCTGCGGAGGGCCTGCTGGCATCCCGACAACGTGTGGAGCCTGCACGGCCTGCACGAGTGCCTGACCCGCCGGGGCGAAACGGTAGAGGCCGGCCACATCAAGCAGCGCCTCGATCTGGCGGTGGCTAGGGCCGACGTGCCGATCGAGTCGTCGTGCTACTGCCGCCTCGACCCCGCCGCCTGACCCCGCCGAAATTGAGGCATTTGGCGCCCTGTGAGGCACACAAACCGCATCAATTTGGCGTTGGCACGGCCGGAGCCCGAAGGTTGGGCCTCTAGCGTTGTGATGTGAGTTCCCGGGTCCCCGCGCTGGTAGTGGCCGTGCTCGCGCTCGCCGCCGCAGCCTGCTCGGGCAGCGACACCGGCACGGGCTCCCCGGCGCACACCGGCGGCTCGACACTCGAAGCCGAGGTCCCCGCGACGACCGCCGCGGAGCCCGCCCCCGACACTCCCGCCGCCACCACCACCGCTGACACCACCGAGCCGGGCGACGAGACCGATCCGCTGGAC
>VXTM01000036.1 GCA_009837445.1 Acidimicrobiaceae bacterium | reverse complement strand
ACCCCACCAGCCCCCGCCCCGCACAAGGCAGACAGCCGACGACAACCCGCTCCCGGCAAGAAACCGAAAGGCAGGGAGCTGAGACAGAGCAAGACGCCGAAACGCACCAGCGGCCGCAGAGATGTGAGTGGCTGCCAGCGCCTCGGAGGCGATTGGAGGCACACCAAAATGGCAATAGTCGTCCGTCTCGTTGGCACTCATTCAAACCAAATAGCACTCTGGGATTTTCTTGCGTAAATCCCCTTATGGCCCAAGATATCGAGCTACGTTCGACGAGATCGCAGGTTGGCTCAACCGAGGAGGAGCGATGCCCAGACCCCGCCCAGAACAAGCGCACCTGCGGTTGATTGTCGACCGCAGCGTCCACAAGAAAGCCAAATCGCATGCTGGTGCTCGCGGTGTATCTCTCAGCGAGTTAGTGAGCGATCTAGTGCATGAACTCCCAGACAGTATCGACTTCAAGGAGCCGCAACACACCTAGACCCAGCGAGGCACTAGGGGTGCTTTTCGCCAGTAGCGCCTAACCGTAGTCAGCATCTCAGCCGACCCCGGTCCTCGGAAAAACAGCCAGGTCGCCAGCGACTTCACGGGCACTGACGACCTGGGACGACCCCACGAGGAGGCCGGAGTGATGAGTGACACGTTATCAGGGCGATTAGCCAGTACCGGGGAAGATACAACCCCCACCCCCGACACCGCTGCACAACTGCTGGCGGAGGCAACCACTCTGTCAGAGCAACTCGGCGACGCGATAGTGGTTCCGTTCCACATCGGCGGACCGAAAGAAGGCGGCGGCACCGCCAAAGGGACCACCACAAAGTGGAGAGAAGTCAACCGCCCGTGGACCCAACCCGACGATGTGCGGCGGTGGGGTCGTCGCCATCAGGACATCAAGGGATGTGCCGCTGATGCCCCCACCAACGCAATCGCGGTCCGTTGCGACAACATCTTCGTGATCGACATAGACAACCCGGACCTCGCCGCGGGCCTCGCCGAACGGCACCAGCCCGAGACCCGTACCCACAAGACGGTTTCCGGGGGGACGCATTGGTTGTTTGAACGCGACGACGCGCTGGTGGCGGTGGTGCCGTGCGCCAGGGCAGCCGCAGGGCAATGGGACATCAAGGAGGGGCCGGGAGCGCTAATCGTCAGCCCCCCATCCAAGGGCTATGCCTTGGAACGCAACGGCCCTCTGGCACCGATGACTGACGCGATGCCACTGCTCGCCGAACTCGCCAAGATCAAGCCAGCGCACAGCCACATCCCGAAGGCCGCCGAGATGACCGGACAGACCGGCAGCCAGTGGCCCTGCGCCTGGCTAGAAGACGCCCTGACTCACGTCGATCCGACCAACTACACGAGTTGGGTAGAAACCGGCATGAGCATCCACACCGCCTCCGGCGGCAGCGAGGAAGGGCTCGCCATTTGGGACCAATGGTCCAAAGCCGCCGACTCCTACGCCGAAGGGGAATGCGCCAAGAAGTGGGGCACGTTCGGCGGGAGCCCCAGTCCCCGTGGTCTAGGCAGCATCTGGGTCGACGCCATCGCGGGCGGATGGACCCCACCCGAGAAGGAGACCGCCCCCTCGCCGGCGCCGCTGCCTGAACACGAGAAAGGGTGCAAATGGTGCGGAGCCAGCCTTCCCGGCAGGAAGCGCTGGTGCCCCGCCGACAAGGGGTGCAAAGTCGCCTACGAGACCCTAGAAGCCGAATGGACCGCCCATCACCGCGGCATCGCACGAGCCCAACGGAAAGCAACCGCTGCGAAACAAGCGGCCCAAGGAACCGCTCCCACGCCCACGAAGTCGTACCACGAGATCTCCCCCATCGATGCCGACAGCCGAACCCTCAGAGCGCAACTGGCGCACATAGGCGTCGACCTCCGTCTCAACAGCAGAGGGGGGCTGCCTGAGCTGTTCGTCCACGCACACCACAAGACCGACATTCCGCACACCGGCATGTGGACCGCTGTCACCGACAACCTCCAAGCGTGTCTGATCGAAGCCGTCGCCCGTGAGTGCCTCTGGGGATCCAACCCGGACAAGGCTTACCGGGCGAGTTGGGCAGGCACCCGATGGAACCAGGCCACGCGGGCGCACAATGTCTCCCACACAGAAGACGCGTTCCTGGCCGACTTCATAGACCTCCTGCCCCTGTGGGATGACGTGCCTCGGATCGACACCGCGCTAGAGGAGTGCTTCACGCTCGACGAAGACACCGACCTCCCCTACGCGCGGAGGCTGTTGGCGGGAATCCTGCTGGGCGTTCTCGCGAGAGCAGCAAACCCCGGAGAACAGCACGACGAACTCGTGATGCTGCTGGGGCCGCAAGGGATAGGCAAGTCCACGTTCGTCAAGGGGCTGCTACCACCAGAACACCGGTCCCGCTGGTTCTCCGACAGCGTGAAATTCGATCACGGCCCCCAAGCGCAGCAGCGGTTCGTGGAAGCCACCCAAGGGAAGGTCCTCGTTGAATCGTCTGAGCTGCTGGGGCTGACCCGCACCGACATAGAGGCAATCAAGAACCTCCTGTCATCAGGGGGACCGGACGTGCGGATGGCCTACAAAGAATTCAAAGGGCATTTTCCCCCGGTGGCCGTTTTGGTGGGCACCAGCAACGACGACTACGCCGTCCCGGCTGACCCGACCGGGGCGCGGCGATTCCTGCCGGTCCGGTTCACTAGCAGCATCGGCAGAGCCAACGTCGCCTTGTGGCTGGACCGCAACCGTGTCCAGCTGTGGGCCGAAGCGAAGGCGCGCATCGACGCCGGGGAGCAGCACTGGTTGCCCGACAAGTTCAAGCCAGCTCAAGCGGAGGCTGCCGAACGGCATCGCAGCCGCGACGAACTCCTAGAGACACTGATCGATACCATCGTCACAGAGATCACCGGCACTGGCGGCGTCGTCACCACTGTCGATGTCGCTCACAGCCTGGGGAGCCGCCTCCCGCAGGGGGCAAGGCTCCCGTCTAGCAAGGCCATCGGTGTGCTGTTGCGGCACCTGGGGTGGCGGCCTGAGCAGAGCCGTGTTGCCGGAAAGGTGACCCGCTACTGGGTGCGTGATCGCCTGTCCGTACCGGACGTCCCGGATGTCCCGGACTCCTCTAATGCAGAGGAATCGACACCCAATACCGCCCCCTTAGGGCTAGGCGGTACAAACGGTACAAGCGGTACAAGCGGGGCACCCTCCGACGACCCCGAAGCAGACCCCGAGAGGCTCACCGACAACGCCCGCGAGATGATGGGCGTGCAGTATCCGACGCCAGCGCACGAGACCCACGGCCCGGAACCGCTTGAGGGGATGTGATGATCGCCCTCGCCCTCAAGTGCTTTGGGAGGGAGGTAGTTGCCGATCTGAACAGTCGGCCCTCATCAAGCGCCGCAGCAGGAGACAGACACGACGATGCTCCAGAAATAGCAGACCGTCAGAGTTGGGTATCTCTGACGGTCTGAAAAGGGCCGGGAAGGGGTTGAGCGCTTCCCGGCTACGTCAGCGACATTAGACGCGGTGCAGACACCAAGGGTGCATTACCGCCTACGGCCTTGCCAGCATGAACGAACAGAAGTTCAACAGCGCCATCGCCTGGAGACTATTGACCTCCGTGCCGTAGTCAGAGACCTCGCCATGCATCACTTGGTGTCGGTTGAGCCCTGAGAAGTTCTCGGAACGCTTGCCGACCGAAAGCGCTGCGGGCCAATCTTCCCACATCAGACCGAGAAAAAGCTCCCGGAGGATGCCCTCCTTAACCTCTGAAGCTAGTCCCGCTGCCTCTTGTATCGTCTGGCTGCTGAACAGCGTCGTGCCGAGACGAGCCCACGCAATGCCGTCTGCCTGGGCAAGAAAAACGGGAATGGACAAGCCGAACTTGTCCTGGCGGTGAGCAGCGAACGCCTCAGAGATGACCTGCGCCCGATCCGGGAATTGCGTCACTAGCCGCTGTTCGATGGTGTCAGCATCCTCCCTGAACGTGTTGATGAAGACTTGGTGTGCCGATGCGACTCGTTCTTCATCAGGGTCTTCCAGTTCTCCAGCGAGATATGCGACCCAACCCGCCGACATGTTTGCTGTGGGATACCAGCCGTGCCGGGTGACAGTTCTCAGAATCTCCGGATCGAACACAGCCGCCCGCAGCTCAGAGCCGTCCTCTGCCGCGATGTCGTCAATTACCCAAACCTTGAATGCTACGACACCCGCCAAGATGCCCTGGATCGTCTCTTGGTTGTCTTCTGCCCACATCATCCAGCGTCGTCCCAACTCGGCCAATGGCGCTCCAACGGCTTCGACAAGGCGCAATAGTTGGGTTGCGATGCTCTCGGCCGGTGGCTGGCGGTCTGGATCCGACATGACGGCTCCTCGCCTACCTCGGGGCGCTTCGCCTGTCGCGAGTGCGCCTGGCTGCGGCACCGTAGGCGCGGCTAGCGCCCGACCGGTGGAATCCGCCGTCGCGACTAGCGTCCCGCTAGCGGCGCTGTAGGTGAGGGGGCAGAAGGGTCAGTCTTCGCCTGTTCTCGGCGTTGCCGTGCGTAATCGGTGTTTGCGGCTCGGCACCTGTCGCATCTGCATCCGAAATCGCAGTATCCGTATCGGGTGCCGTGAGGGATGTCCTCGGATTCTCTCAGCTGGGCGACGTAGCGAGCCTGGGAGGCTCGGATGGCGTCTCTGTTCGCGGCTCGGTACTTCCGGTGATACTCGTTGTTGGCTGCCGTGCATTCGTCGCAGCGGCACCCCCCGTGGACATAGGTTTGGCGTTTGCCGTGCTTGATCTCCGGCACGGCGGCGCATCATAGGCTGATATCGAGTAGGGCGATGACGATTGCGACGAGTTCGTCTCGTGAGGCGCAGTTGGTCATGGTTCAGACATGAAATCGCAGCCTGTCATGGGCGTCTTGCCAAGTGTCGGAGTCTTGGGCTGTGTGCGCCAAGAGCGCCGCGGCTGCTGTCACTGTGGTGAGAGCGGCGAGATGTTCGCAGATGGAGTCGGTCGCTCCGTGGATTGCGTGGCTAATGTCGATGCTGTTGGCCATGAGGAGGATTCCTTGTGATTGGGTCGGTCTTGGGGTCGGGAGGCTATACGCACCAATAGACCAGGCCGCGCACCGAACCCGTGCTGGAACCGCAAGCGGTGGAACCCGCCGCCACTGAGGAGGCTTGTGCTGGCCCGCCGGAGGCCCATGTGCTGAGCCAGTCAGCGGCCACTGCTGCCAAGCCCTGTGCGCCGGGTTTCTTGTTGCCGTCCCTGTCCCGGCTCCGTGTTTCCGGTCTGACGCCAGGTGCGGAGCGCTGTGAGCGTGAAGCCTTCTCGGGGGTGCGGGGGCTGCGAGCGGGGACTGCTGTTGCGAGGCAGGGAGGTCAGTGTTCGCTTGCGCCGGAGGCGCGGGTGGTGGGCTGAGGGTTTGGAGACTTGTGGGGGTTGGGGTGCCGCACGGGCCCTTATCGTGCGGCTGTCGCGCACCGCTCGTGCGCGTTAGCCGCCCCAGCCATTGCCGACCTGTGCGGTCGGCCCTCATCACGTCCTGCTAAATGGCGGTTGAGACCAGCAGGATGGGAACGCTAATCAGCCATGTGGCCGCTTGTGTTGCAAGAGCCGTCAACCGGACCCTGCGAAGGCGATGTATCCGTTGGGAGTTGTTCTGCCCCTGGTCTTCTGCGACGTCAAGGAGCGCCCGTTCTTGCCCTCTTGGTGTCATGGTGATGGTCGCTAGAGCCACTATCGCTGCGGCAGCCAGGGACAGTCCGCCAACTATGAGAGCTACCCAATCGGCCGGAGTGGTCGTCGCTGTTGCTGGCCCGTCGTCGTATGCATACCTGCACATGAAGAACACGGCCGACGCGAACATCGCCAACGACGGCGCTCCGGGACGGTGATACCAGCTACGCGCCTCTTTGCAGAACACGCCCACGACTCCCCCAAGAGGAACAGCAACATCGGAGGATGGATGGATCACAGTGATTCCATTCGTGTCATGGGCTTTAGGTTCTTTCCCCACTACCTGAAGACCTCCGCGACCTCATTGAACAGGGCACCAACGCCCTTGATTGCCCACCAGATGAAGTCGACAACCCATTCCAAGTTGAACACCAGCGCGGCTATCAGGAGCGGCACAAGCAATGCCTTGAGGAACGCTCCAATTCCTCCACCTTCTCGTCCAAAGCCCTTGCCGACAGCTTTACCGACACCCCAAAACGCCACCAATATGCCCGCCAAATACCCAGCCCTCTGTAGCAGCTTGCCCAATCCCCTGCCGAAGAATTGAGCCGCTGCCGTATTGAATGATGCCTCATTGAACGTCTCTATCACTCGTGCCGTGCGTGTCGCGGCCATGAGTGCGAACGTCTGGAGATTGTCTACGGTGGCCGCGAAGACGGAGGCGAGCATCCACGTGTTTTAGCTCGAAACGGAATACAAGTGTGGTAACTGTTCATGTTTGTCTGCATTCATAGGAAACCCCGCCGATGTTGTCCATCCGCAGCTCGCACCACCTGAAGGCAGCAATACCCGCGGGACACCGGCGGGGCTTCGTCTCGCACACTAGCGGCGACTTCAACTCACCGGTTGACGCTCCGGCGCTAGTCCTCTAGGCCGATAGGGCCGCTCTGCGCTCCTATCGGCTTCTCACGCGATGCCGGGGAGCGTCGGGCCGTTGCCGACCTTCTCGGTCGACCCTCATCACCCCCCCCCCGAGTCAAGCACCTCGCCGGGAAGTGCCGGGTCGGTCAGCGGTCACTCTCTCCGTGTCATCCGCTTGGCTTGTTTGGCATCGCCCCCTGTCCTGGCTGTTGGTTTCTCGGTGTGGTGCCGTGGGGCTGGGTGCTGGGAGCGTGCTGCCCTTGTTGGGGTGCTGAGGGCTGCAAGAGAGCGGCAGTAGGTGACGGGGCAGGGAGGTCAGTGTTCGCTTGCGCCGGAGGCGCGGGTGGTGGGCCGGAGGTTTGATTTCTTGTGGCGTGACAGCGCTGCTTCTCTGCCAGCAGGCATTCCTCCTAGTCAACCAGCAGGCAGTCCAAGGGAACCTTGCTGGTGCTGAGCGTGACGCCAGATCCAAGGCGGACATGGGCATGCAGTTCGCGAGGCTTCGCGGGTTTCAAGTATTCGCACTTCACGAGGAAGTGCCGAACCTCAAACTGGTCAAAGTAGAGCGTCTGCGATGAATGGGGGCCTAAGTTGACCGGACATTCTCTACTCAGTTGCGACCCGCCGTACCTGTGATAGAAGCTGTCATCAACAACCAACTGCATCTGTTCGATGGCTACCGACTGATTGCCGGAGTTGATTAGCTCCACAGCTATGAACGGCGCGTTGTGTCCCTCCTCCATAGGTCCGTTCCGAAGGGACCCGATTGGCGCTCTGAGCACCTCTCTTGAAGCGCCAGAGAGATTTGCCCAAGCGAGATGCCAGTCGATGCTCACATCTGGCCGGGACAGGCGCAGATGTTGGTAGGCGATGACTACGTACGCCGTTGTGACACCCACCAGGAACAGCGTTGCCACCAGGTTGACCGCGGCGGCCAGCCCCTGAATCCCTGCGGCGGTGTCGGAAGTGCCGAGATCGTCCGAAGATAGGAGTCTGAACCCGCGCCACGCCAGGTATGCGGCGACAGCGACCAGCCCGACTGCAACGGCCGAGGCAAGCGCCCAGAGAGCCCGTCGACGGGCCACTGGCCGTCCGGCCGCGATGCGCTTGGCCGTTTCTCTCGCGTTCATGGGCAACCTCCCGAGCCGCAGTGTCGGTTTCGCACCATAGAAGCAGTGTGCGGCGCGAGCGCGGAACGGGCGGGCCACAGATCGTCAGGTCAGAAGCACCCCGACTGTCATCCCCAACTCACCTCCGGGGCGCGTAACAGCGTCTACATGGCTTCGGCAGTCATGCCCCATGATGTCCACCTTCGTCTCGCTCCGGGTGCCCGGCATGCAGCCCCTCGACAAAGTGGCAGGGATCCTCGCAGGGCTGCCCCGCCCGCCCGCTGACAGCCGCTACGTCGCAGGGAACACAACTCCCCGGAATCGCCTATCCGATTGAGACCGCATGCAAGAAGTCATGAGTGCCGCAGTTGGGGCAGGCAGTGTCCCACGGGATAGGAAAGACCTCGCAGCGAAGGCACATGATTACGAATTCTGGGGTCTCGTCAGGGGGTGGATGCGCCGCTGCGAAGTCGAAGCGATTGCGGACTAGGAGCGCTAGACGTTCCAAGTGATTACAACAGTCACTGAACGGATGGGGCACCGGTTCCTCAAATCGCGCCCGAAACCGCTCCGCGATGCGTTGGAGACTGTCAGCTAGGTCATCGGCGTCTTCGTCGGTGAGGCGCTGCACGGCCGCCTCAAACGCCGTGCCGTAGGCGATCAGCACACCTCTGTTCTCGGGTAGGGGCGTATCAGAGCGACTTGGAGGCATTCCTGCGACCCTACCGTGCAGGAAGCCCTCGAGTACCTGGCAGCACTGAGCGTGCTAGGGACCAATAGTCGGTCTCTGTGAGCCGTGGTGCAGCGGGCCGGATACCGTTCCGCCGACGGCTAGCCGAGGGAGGAGACGTGACCGATATGGAATGGCCGCAAGGGGCCAATGTCTACTACGTGGAGGAGGGCACCCCTGCTACCCGCGTGTCTCTTGGCCCTCCGGTCTTCACTCGGGAGGACGCCACCCAGCAGGCGTGGGCGCACGGTCAGGCGATGTTCAAGCTGGATGAGTGGCGCGTGACGCTTCAGCCTCTCGACGAGCCCGTCTCGGGCAGGCAGATCCTCATCGGCCCCGAACGCCTCAGAACCGCCGCAGAAAGGGCAGGAGCCAGGCCCGAGGAGTTTGAACACCAGCTCTGTGCCGTCTCCTGGGAACCGAGTTTCACGCCCATGGAGGACGGCACGGAGCGCATGCCTGTAGCCGGTTTCACTGACTACCGCACCTACTACGAAGTCATCCCGAACTAGCTCTCTTGGCGAGCAACTGTGCGTAGGTCGCTCCTGGACAAGATCGAGTCGGAGGCGCTGGGCGGTGATGTCGTCAAGGCGCTGAGGCTGTGCATATCGTTGGGTGGGCACTCGGCTAGTGCAGAACTGCGGGAATGGGCCACTCGCGAGCTGCGTGGATACGGAGGTGACGATGAGCTTCCTGACTACCGTCGCATCCAAGCCCCGCTGTGCGTCGACACCATTTCGCCGACGGGGATAGCCAAGGGTCTCTCCATCTCCACGTTCCAGCTTCCAGAGTTCGTGCGCGAAGACATCACAGAAGAACTAGATCTGACTCATTCGGTTCCCGAACTGCTTGGCATGGTTCGCACCGCTGAGCGTGAGGGGGAGTCGGTCAGACTGCTTCCGCTCGGAGCCTCAGAGGTGCTCCTGTACATGAATCAGAGCGGAGAGTACAGACCGCATGTCGAGCGCCTGTACTGGCAGGTTGCCCCGACGGCGATTAGCGGCGTCGTGGAGCGGGTTTGTACGGACATCGTGGAGCTAGTTGGAGAGATGAGGGCGGGCTTGCCCAAAGGCCAAGACCTGCCCTCTCCCGACGTCGCAAGCCAAGCAGTCAATGTGGTCGTGAAGGGAGACGGCCATCGCGTCGTCGTGAAGAACGTGCGTCAGGAGTCCGGGGACGGCGCACCGGAGGAGAGCCCCCGTCATCGGACTCTCAAGGTCATCGCTTGGGTGGCTACGATTGTCGCAGCGATTGTGTCCATAGTCGCCTTTCTCTATATGCAGCTATCTGGGGAGGGCACGGAAGCTGGCGGGCTACTGTTGCCTTGGCTGGTGGCAGGGGGCGCTGGCGCCACACGCTCACGGTAAGTGCGCCGCTCCTGCCCCAACGGTCACGCAAGGTCGCGGCGTTCTGCGCTCTCGCTGACCTGTCGGCGTCGGCGATGCTCTCGCCATGACTTCACCGCCTGCTCATGGTTGGCGTCGGTCATCTTCCCCGAGCCGTTACACGGGTGGCACTTCTCCCCTGGGTTGGGGCCGTGACGAGCGACGCCGCTCCCTTCGCAGAGCATGCAAATCCCCTGGTGGAGCATCTCGCCCTCGGTGAGGTCAGGCACGCTCCACGTTGTACCTCGACCGGTGGGGTGGCTCGGGGAACGCCTGCTAGCTCCTTCAAGCCGTCATTTGGGGCCGATTTGCGGCCTTTCAGACCTCCTGTTGGGGTCCAACCGCCCACGAAATCGGGCGTTTGTGCGGCGTCGTGGCGCGTAACTGGAGGCGGCTGTGGTGGGCTGAAATCTGTTGGCGCAGGTCAGAGCGGCGCGAAATCCCGCCGGCGCAGTCGCCACTGGTTCCAAGCCCCGCGCAATACATCTCTTGTTTCTGATGCCCAGTCCCAGAAATCGGCTCCTGGTGCGATGCCGGGCGTTTGGTGGCGCGAGGCGTTACACATACGGGGATGCTGAGGGGCTGTTGGGCACGAGCCAGGAGATGAGGAACTGAGCGCCAGTTGTTCGCTTGCGCCGGGGGCGCGTGCCGGGGGCGAAGAGCTAGGAACTTGTGGCCGGGGGGCTTCTGTCCTTGTTGGGATGCCCCGGCAGCATCATGGCTGGTGCTTGGTGCCAGCAGATAGCGTGCTGAGGCGCTAGAGCCACAAAGGGAGCGCAAGTGAGCACTACCTACATCGACATCTCTATCGGGGAGCACGACCTCCATTGGGACAACGTCACGGTCACACCCGAGCCGGGAGGCAACCCCTCCGTGTACCTGAGGGCGTACCTGGAACGCAACGACTACATCTATGCGCTCCAGGCGACCGCAGTCTCAACTCCCCCGTACCCTCTCACGCTGTCAGTAGGAGGTCAGCACTTCCCCCTAGAAGGCTCCCCCGATCTGACCGACGACGGCCATTATCTGTTCGCTGATTGTCGGGTGCATGTCACCGGCGCAACGCTGACCACCATCACACAGGCACTCGCTCGCCACAAACTTTCTGCATCCTGAGCGGTTAGCGCCCGGACTGTTCGTCAACGGGTGATGGCTGCTCTCCCTCGACCAGCATCTTCCCGCAGACCTCCTCATCCCCGCCGACCCGGGCATCCCCGCGGACCCTCCCAAGCTCATGGATCCGCGCTCGCCCCGAGACAACTGCATCGCCGGAAACCCACCCAGTTCCGAAGACCTCAGCGGACTCGTGAACCACGGCCTCTCCGGTGACGCGCCCCATTTCATAAACCCGCGCGTGCCCATGAACCCTTGCCTGCTCTCCGATCCACCCCGTTCCATAAGCGTGAGCGTCTCCGTGGACCAGCGCTTCGTTGCGGATCGTCATATTCCCGTAGACCCTTGCGCTTCCACACACCCGGACCCTGGTGCCGTGGACCCGCGCCGTCTCGTAGACCTTCGCGGAGCCGAAGACTCGCGCTCGCCCGTAGACCCTTGCTTCGTCGTAGACCTCTGCCTCGCCGGTGATCTCTGCCCGGTCGGATATCAGGGCGTCGCCGCGGACTCTTGCTGTCTCTCCGACGCTCGCATTGTCCGCAACCCAGCAGTCGCCGTTCTGAGAGAGACTCGCTTCTGAGGCGACCCACCCGCCGATGTCGCCCTTCTTGACTGCGTGGGTGGGGATGTCTCGCAGAGCGCGGATGCGCCACCCCAGGTCGCGATCTTGGTCGCCGCTCAACTCGTATTTCCGGCTGGCTGCCACGCCCGGCAGACCGTAGTACGGCGAGAAATGCTCAGGGCTGGGCCGCTATCAACTCGTCGGCCCTACAGGGCGGCTAGGTCACTGCGGCTTCTCGGGCACGATGGGTGACGTTCCCCCTCCGGGTCGTCGGTAGCGGGGGGTGAGAGTGCGAGGGTCCGCTTCCTCTACCTCCAGCGAGTCGTTGACCCAGAGGCGTTCTTCTAACGCATTCTCCAGCCGCCAGATGGTGGGGGCGTCACACCAAGTCTTGCCTTCAAGGATGTTGTGGATGGTCTGAGGGGCAAGGTTCGCTCTCTTGGCGATCTGGATGACGGGACGTCCGTCTTTGGCGATGAGCCGGTCGAGACGCCGACCGATGATCCGCACGAACCGTGCCTCACGCACGCCCTTTTCCCGCACGAGTTCGCCAGGAGCCAGCCAATCGGATCTGTCAGGGGGGAGATAGTCGCGGGGATGCTTCTTCAGATCGCGGTGTCGGGCCACAGCGGCTGACGGTAGCCGCGATTGTTGCCGGGGACGAGTTTTCTTGGGGGGAACGTTGCCACGTCGCGCCTGGTCCCGGTATCTATGCCTGTAGAAAATATCTATAGGCGTAGATGCAAAGGGCGAATATTGGGTTGTCGCCAGAAATTTCTTGACTTCCGTTTGATCACGTCAGACGTGGTGTCGCTAACTTTGCCCCGCCAAATCGCTCCGCGCTCCCCGGCAATGTCGATTTGCGCTAGCTGCAATGCGGGTCCCCATCACGGGCACCTAGCGGAAGGCAGCTATGAGCCGACACAACACCACCATCATCATCGGAGCAGACCAACACCAGCCGGTTTCGGCGTGCGTGTGCGTATGGCCGACTTGTGGCAGCGATGCTCACAACGCCGCGGCGTGTTCCGCAGGGAGCGGGTCGTGACCGGCGCGCTGACGCCCGCTCAGCCGTTGAAGCCGGAAGTTGCGGAGCTGATACGGACGTGGAAGCCGGGAAAGGAGACCGCTCCCGACACGCCGTTTGTTCGGGAGCGGATTCTGCCGGTGGTTCGTGAACTGGTCACAGCCGCGGCACCGGAGACGCCGATAACGGCTTGGAGGCTGCTGCGGTATGTGGCGAAGATGATGGTCTGGGCAGACGAGACCATCGGCTCACTCAGCCCGACCGTCATCAACCCACGCAACATCGATGCGTTCATCGTTGCGGCCTGCAAGCACGAGTCGTTCGCGTGGAAGCACGCCGCGATCACAACACTGAACCGTGTCGGCCGGGTCGTCAACCCGAAGGCATGGGAAGCGCAGGCTTCGGGCGACAAGCGCCTGTCGGTTCCTACCGCGCCGTACTCGCTGCCCTACAGCATCGACGACGAAGACCTGATCGAGATGGCGTGCCGTCTTCCCGGCTCAAGGAACCCGGCGGGGCGGCTGTGGTCGGTGGCCGGACCTCTCGGTGCGGGCTTGCGGAGCTTTGAGACCACCCTCGCTGAGGTCGGCGACATCCACGAGCGGGCAGACGGGCGGCTTGTGGTGGAAGTGCGCGGCCATCAGTCGCGGCTGGTGCCTGTGCGGCTGCGCTGGACTGATGTGGTGAGACAGGCCGTTGCATGCGTCCGCTCCCGGCCTGTTAGGTCCAGCAACAAGTTCATCCTCGGCAGCAACCCCGCCACCGCGGGAGTGGCAGCTCGCAATCTGCCGTTGGGGTGGGAGGGCATATCGCTGTCCCGCACCCGTGCGACCTGGCTGGCCGCGCACCTGATCGCGGGCACTTCCCTGCCCGCGTTGAAGATGCTGGCAGGGTCGCTGTCCGAAAACACCTTGCACCGCCTGTGCTCGGGGCTTGACCTGCGCCTCACTGCTGAGGAGGCCGTCACAGAGGGGATGGGAGCATGAGCCGCGGCAAGCGTCAGCACTACCGACGACAGGCGCGTCTAGCAGCGCGCAGGTGCCTCACTGTCGCTGAGGCGCATCGCATCAACTCAGAGCGGAGACTGCCTGAGGACCATCCCAGTCTCGGGTCGCGGATGGTGGAACCCGTCTGCTCCACACCGGAGCAAGCGTGGCGATACCTGCGGCTCATTCGTCGCAGCGACGAGGCAAAGAGGTTGTGCGACTGGCTGGACGAGCACACCGGGCCGATGTCGCGATGCTCAGGAGAGGTTCTGCTGCTGGCGATGTTCCTCGCCGCTGAAATCAAGAGCAGCTACCTGCGCTCGCAGTTGTGTGCGGTCATCAACGGACTGGACGCGACCATTCTCTTTGACATCGGGTTGTGCGACCCCAAGCAGTTCACGCCGGTCTCCTACAGCAGCGTGGTCCGGCAGGTCCGCCGTCTGGAGACCGCTCCGTTCACAGAGCTGATGGAAGCGGCCCTCGGTAAGGGCGCAGCCCCCAACCACGGCCCAGGAGCGGACGCCGGGCTGCTGTGGTTCAACCAAGGTCTGTTGTTGGGGAGCGTCCCCAAGCAGGTGCTGACGAGAATCAAGGTTGGAGCTGTGGACGCAACCGCGTTCGCGACCAACGCCAGGGTCACCGATTTCCGGCGGCAGGCCGATGTTGACAAGATGCTGCGCGACTCGCTCATCAACAGCACCCCGCTGCCCGACGGTCTCATCGTCGGCCAAGACGGCAAGATCCAGCGCTGCAAAGCCGACCCCGAAGCGAGAACCTCTGTCAGAGGGGCCAGCAGGGCGACGGGCCACAAGCAGAGTTACTTCACCGGCTACTTCGGCACCATCGTCGCAGCGTCACCGGACCGGCGCGACTACCCCGACCCCAACAAGGACATCCCACCCGAAAGGGACATCGGCCCCTATGTGCTGTCGTTCTCACTCGATCCGGCGACGGTCAACCGCGCCCCGGTGGGACGAGATGTGGTCCTGTCGCTGAAGAAGGCTCTGCCCCGCCTCGACCTCATCGTCGCAGACCGCGAGTTCACCACCCGCTCCGACTTCGTGCGTCCCCTCCACGAAGCCGACATCGACATCATCATGGACTACACGGTCACCACCAAAGAACGGCCCACCATCGTGCGAGTCGGCCGCAGGAGAGAACCTCTCTATCTGTCCTGCGGTGACTTCTTCCCGTTGTGGATGCCCGAGAGGTTCCTGGTCCCGCCCGATCCGAGCTTCTCCTCGCAAGAGACCGCCGACTGGGCTGAGGATCGTGCCAAGTATCGGTATGTCCGCAACGGTAAGTCCAAAGGCGGCACCATCCAGTTCAGGTGCCCGCAGTGCGCTGGCAACGTCATCGGCGCGGCCAACACCCGCACAGGGCCGTTCAGGAAAGGCAAGCGCCGCCACCTCAAAGGCATCCCGGCTCTCGGTCCGCCCTTCCCGGTGCAGTGGTGCTGCAATGGCACCATCAACATCCGCGCCGACGAACTGGACCAATGGCAGCCCGAATCGTGGGCGACCGAGATGCATCGCCGCATCTACGGAGCCGGACGCTCCCGCATCGAGAACGCCAACGGAATCGTCAAGCACGAAGGCGGGATGGACCCCCGAGCCTGTGAAGCGTCCGGGGTGCGCCCGCACAGCATGGCCCTGCTCGCTCTGGCGGTCGCCAACAACGTGACCCGCGCAGACGCCGACGTGTGCGCTGACCCGCCCACCGACGATGTTCCCGAAGCGGAGCCGTCGCTGTTCTGTGTAACCTCCGCGCTCCACAGCAACGGCAGCGGGAATGGCACCGGCAACGGAACCGGGACCGGCACAGGGAACGGCAGCGCGCCCGACACAAACACCGGCACAGGGAACGGCAGCGCGCCCGACACAAACACCGGCGCAGAGAAAGTACCGGCGCTAAGAGCGCCACCCTGACCCCTGAGCGCCCAGGACTGAAGCTGGCGGTTATCTGACCGTCAGCTTCAGCGCGCCCGCAAACACGTCCCGCGGCGGCTTCTGAGACGGCCGGAGCGCCTCAGCGTGACGTAGAACAAGCCAACCCGGCCGAAACGGCCCCAACCCTCCAAATCGGGCATTTTCGGCCTAACCCGCCAACCCGGCGGCACAAAACGCGCTAACCCCCCATCAGTGGGCCGTAGGGGATTTGAACCTCTGACCTCCTGCGTGTCGAGCAGGCGCTCTAACCAGGCTGAGCTAACGGCCCCGAGCCACGCAGGGTAGCAGGCGTCACGCGCCTCGGAACTCGGGAGTCCTGTCGCCACGGTCCGTCATTCCTCGTCACGATCGGCGGTCCGTTGCTCGGGATCCTCCTGGTGCCAGCGGGCCATGACCGTCCGCCGATCCCCGGTTGTCGATGGCCTCGGGAACCTGGGGCGTGGCTGTAACGTCCAAACTGCCGTGACCAAACTGCTCGGAATCCTGGTCGTGCTGTTCTCAATGGCGGCGGCCTGCGGCTCTTCGGACACGGCGACGGCGGTCACGGAGCCGGTGGCCGATCCCGGAGCCGTCGAGGATCCGGGGGCGGATCCGGGCGACACGGCCACGACCACTGCGGCAGTCCTGGAGCCGGTGGCGGATCGGCTGCCGGCTGATCCTGAGGCTCCGGTCGGTGAATGGGCTACCGGTGTCAACGCGGCCGGGTGGGACTTCCACCGGCATCTGGAGGGCAACGCAGTCTCCAGCCCGGTGAGTATCGGCATGGCCTTCAGCCTGAGCCGGGCCGGCGCATCGGCCGACTCCGGGGCCGCGCTCGACCAGATCTTCGGATTCCCCGAAGCCAGCCTCCACGATGCCGCCAACGCCGTGGACCTCAGGCTGGCGAAGGCCTCGACCGGGCTCACCACCCTGGAGGTGGCCAACCGGCTGTTCCCAGACGACGGGTTCTCGATACTGCCGGAGTTCCTCCACACCGCCGCGGCTCAATACGGCGCGGCGCTGCAACCCATCGACACTGCCGACGGCGCCGCCGCAGCCGGTGCCATCAACCGGTGGGTGTCCGAGCGCACCCGCGGGCTTATCCCCGTCATCGTCAACGACAGCGTCGTCCAGGACCAGGAACTCGTCCTAGTGAACACCGTGTACCTCAAGGCCGACTGGGCCGAGCCGTTCCTGGCCGAGTGGACCAGCGACGGCCAGTTCACCACCGCCGACAACCAGTCGGTGACGGTGCCGTTCATGCGCGACAGGGAACCGGTGCGTCGTCGCTTCGTCCAGCTCGGCACCGCCGACGCGGTGGAACTCCCCTACCGGGGCGGCCAGCTGGCCATGTGGCTCATCGTCCCCCACGACCCCGCCGGCCTCACTGCCGTCGAGGCATCACTCGACGCCGGGGCGCTGACCGCCCTGCCGAGTGACGCTCAGACGGGTCTGGTCGACCTCACCATGCCCAAGTGGGAGCAGCGCCTGCCGCCCACCGACCTGTTCGAATGGCTATGCCCTCAAGGATTCTGTGCCGGAGCACGATTCGACGGAATCGCGCCTGGCATCTTCATCTCGGCCGCCCTGCACGGAGCCAAGGTGATCGTCGACGAGAAGGGCACCGAGGCGGCAGCAGCCACCGCCCTGAGCTTCGCCGAGTCCGGGCCTCCCCCAGCCGATCTCACCATCGTCGCCGACCGCCCCTTCCTGTGGGCCATCGTCCACCCGCCCACGGGCACCCTGCTGTTCGTGGGCCGTCTCGTCGACCCGGCCGCTTAGCCGCGGCGCGAGGTAGGCGTCACTCGCCTCGGAACTCGGGGGTCCTGCGCTCGAGCATGGCCCGGCTGCCCTCGACGAAGTCGGCGGTCCTCTGGAGGCGGTCCTGCTCGCGGTGCTCGTGGGCCACGGCCGCCTCCACCTGGTCGGCCAGATCGCCTCGCAGCGTGGCCCGGATTGACCGCACCGCCAGCGGCGCCGACATCGCGATCTCACGAGCCATGCCGTGCGCCGCGTGCCGGAGGTCGTCGAGGTCCGCAAGCCCGTCGGCCAGGCCAAGGTTGGCGGCCTCCTCGCCCGGGACCCGCCGGCCGGTGTACAGCAGGTCGGCCGCCACCTGCGGGCCCACCAGCCTCGGCAGGGTCACGCTCACGCCAAAGCCCTGGTGGAACCCCAGGCGGGCGAAGTTGGCGCTGAAGCGGGCCTCGGGCGCGGCGATCCGGAAGTCGGCTGCCAGCGCCAGACCCAGCCCGCCGCCCACCGCGGCGCCCTGCACCGCGGCCACCACCGGGGTGTGGGTGCGGAAGATCCGGACCGCGGCCGCGTACAGGTCCGCGGTGGTGTAGCCGACCCCCTCACCCGAGAAGTCGGCGCCGGCGCAGAAGTGCTTGCCCTGGGCGCACAGCACCGCGGCCCGGCACCGGGGGTCGTCGTCCAGCGACTCGAGCGCGTCGGCGATCCCGGCCACCATCTCCAGCGAGAAGAAGTTGTTGGGCGGGCGGCGCAACTCGACGGTGGCCACATGGTCGTCGCCGATCTCGATCGCCACGGAGTCGGTCATCTCACCACCGCCCTTGCTGGGGCCGTGGCCGGCGCCCAAGAACCGGCATCAGCCGAACGGATTCCTTTGGCGTCGACGAACAGGGCATTCGGTGAGGGTACTGCACAGCCAGGTTGCCGAGGCTCCTATCATCGACTATCGTCGATGATAGATGAATACTCCAACGCAAGCCCCCATCCGAACGTCGCTCTCGCACGAGGACGCAGACGAGTACGCGAGCTGGTTCCGGTGCCTGGCCGACGGGACCCGGCTGCTCGTGCTCAACATCGTTGCCACCACCGGGCGGGCCATGACGGTCGGGGAGATCGTCGACCGTGCCGGTGTGAGCCAGTCGACGGTGTCGCACCATCTTCGCGTGCTGGCCGAGGAGTGCTTCGTACACATGCAGTCCGAAGGGACGCGGACGCTCGTCACCGTGAACCGCGACTGCCTCAAGGAGTTCCCCGACGCGGCCGCCCGGATAATGGGCTTCGAATCGTCATGACCTCACTGCCGGGGGCGGCGCTGCTGATCGCGGAGATGGTCGCGCTGCTTGTGGCCGTCACCTTCGGCGTGGCGCTGCTGCAGCGCCGGATGGGCGACGCCGCCATCCGGCGGTGGATGGGCGGGCCGCCCCGGCGGGCCGCGCTCAAGGGCATAGCGGTGGGGTTCATCACGCCGTTCTGCACCTACTCGGCCATCCCGGTCCTCCTCGGCATGCGCCAGGCCGGCGTGCGGCCCGCGGGATACGCCGCGTTCATCTTCGCCGCACCCGTGGTCGACCCGGTGATGATCGGCGTTCTGGCCATCATCATCGGCCCCACGGGCGCAGCGGTGTACGTCACCACCGCGTTCGCGGCGGCCTTCCTGCTAGCGCTCATCGTCGACGCGGTCGACATCGCACCCCACCTCAAGCCGATACCGGCGCTGGTCGGGTCACCCGCACCGGTATCCACTCCCGTCCCGGCATCCAGTCCCGCAACGCCGGGAACTGTCTCGCCGCCAGTGAGCTGCTCGTCCCCGGAGGAAGTCCCGTGGTCCGGATGGCGGGAGGAGTCTCGGGCCGCGTGGCGCCGCGCGGTGGCGCTGCTGAGGAGCATGGCCTGGCTGATCGCCGCCGGAGTGGGCGTAGGGCTGGCCATCGGCCTGCTCGTCCCCACCGACGCCCTGGCCGGCATCGCCGGCGCCGACAACCCGCTGGCCGTTCCCGCCGCAGCTGCCGCCGGCATCCCGCTCTACTTCGGCACCGAGCTCTTCATCCCCATCGGCGACGCCCTCCACGCCAAGGGCGCCGGCACCGGAGCCATCGTGGCCCTGGTGATCGCGGGCGCCGGAGCCAACATCCCCGAGTTCGCCCTGCTCACCAAGATCGCCCGGGGCCGAGTCGTCGCAGCGTTCTTCGCCTACGTGTTCGCCGTCGCAGTTGTCGCCGGCCTGCTCACCGACCTGATCCTGTAAGCACCGGTCTGAGGATGGCTGACGACACGTGCGGACGTTGCGCTCGCCAACGACTGCCGTGGCCTGAAGGCTGAAGGCTGGGCTGAATGGCTGGATCCGGGAGGCTTGGGCGATCCGCCTCGCGATCGGGGCGCAGGCACCTGTCGGGTCCGGTCTCGGCGACCGAACGGATCTCCTCGCTCGACGCTGTGCGGGGCGTGGCCGTGCTCGGCATTCTGCCCATGAACGCCCTGGCCTTCGGCCTGGAGCCGGCGGCCTACTTCAACGTCTCCGCCGACGGGATCCGTCAACCCTTCGACTGGGTCGTCGGGGTGGCGACCATGATCTTCATCAACCAGAAGATGATGGCGTTGTTCTCGCTGCTGTTCGGTGTGGGCGTCGTCGTGTTCGCCGACCGGGCCCGGGCCAAAGGGCGCCGGGTCGTCTGGCTGAGCCTGTGGCGCTTCGTGCTGCTGCTGCTTGTCGGCCTCGCCCACACCGCCTTGTGGGACGGCGACGTCCTTGTCCTCTACGCGTTGTGCGCGCCGATCGTGCTGCTGATCCGCAAACTCCCAACGGGCCTGCTCATCGGCTCGGGGGTCGTGCTGGCTCTCGCGGGCAGCCTCACGGCGCCCCTGTTCCAGAGAACCGTCGCCGCCGACGGAACCGAACTCGGCGACTACTGGTTCACCAACGCGGGCACCAAGTCGGACGAGGTGTCGGGCTGGTTCCTTCTGGACATCGGCGGCCGGGCCTTGGGCCTGATGCTGATCGGCGTAGCCCTGTACCGGCTCGGCATCGTGCAGGGTCAGCGAGGCGACGGGTACTACCGACGCATGGCCTGGTGGGGAATCGGCGCAGGCACGACCGTCACGGCAGCCGAGATGGTGCTCCGGATCGCGGGCGACTGGTCACCGGACCACGCACTCACGGGGCACGTTCTCACCGGCTTGGGCACGATCCCCATGGCTCTCGGCTACATGGCGCTGATCATCACATGGAACCAGCGCGACAGCCACCTCATCGAGCGCTTCCGCAACGCCGGCAGGATGGCCCTCACCAACTATCTCGCCCAGACAATCCTCGGCGTCACAATGCTCACATGGTGGTGGGCCGACGCAGGTCTCAGCCGCACGATGATTGCGGCGTGGATCCTCGGCGTCTGGGGGCTGCAACTCTGGTGGTCGACATCATGGATGCACCGGTTCCGGTACGGACCGTTCGAATGGGCATGGCGCTGCGCGACCTACCGCACGTTACAACCGTTACGACGCAACGTGAGGGCGAGCAAGCCGGCGTAAGCACCGCCGGCTGCTGGCGATCCCAGCCGTCGTGGACCATGATGGCCGTGGCCCGGAAGGGACCCGGCCGCGTGGCGTCGTACTCAAGGAGGGGAACACTCATGAGTGAACCGTCTTGGCAGGAGGCCCGGGCCAGTCGCTTCCGGCCCGACGGCGTGGTGGGCACCCCTCTGCACACCCGCACCGCGCAGCACAGCAAGACTCCGTGGTACTTCAATTGGGACCTCAACCACGTCGTCGACGTGTACGACGACTTCCACGCCGAGCTCGGCGCGATCCGCGAGACGGTGGCGATGGGCGACATGTCGCCGCTGTGCAAGTGCCTGATCTCGGGCCCGGGGGCCGCCCGGCTCGTCGATGAGCTGGTGCCCCGCAACATCGACAACCTCGATGTGGGCACTGTCCAGTACACGCCGTGGTGCAACGACGACGGCAAGGTCGTCTCCGACGGGCTCGTCTTCCGCGCGTCCGACACGAGCTACCGCTTCACCGGGGACCCGACCTGCGACTGGTTCACCGAGAAGGCCGAGGGTTACGACGTGGAGGTCATCGACGAGACCGACGACTACGGGATCCTCATGGTGCAGGGGCCTCGAGCCCGAGACGTGATCGAGCGGGCGACGGGAGCTGATTGGTCCGACCTCGACTTCTCTCGCATGGTCCGCACCCGGATCGGCGGCGTAGAGGTCGAGCTGGCCCGGCAGGGCTTCACCGGTGAACTCGGCTACGAGATCCTGATGCGGGCCGGCAGCGGCGCCCCCGTGTGGGACGCGGTCGCCGAGGCCGGTGCTGGCTCCGGGCTCCGGCCGTGCGGCGAGTGGGCGATCGACGTGGCCCGGGTCGAGGCCGGCTTGCTGATTCCGGGACCCGACTACGCCAACGCGGGGCCGGACCCCACGGGCTCGCACACGGTCTCGGCGTCGGATCCCGAGTGCTACTCGTCGCCGTTCGAGTTGGGGATGGGGCCCTTCGTCGATCTGTCGAAGGAGTCCTTCGTCGGCCGCGACGCCCTCGTCGCGGAAGCCGAGGCGGGCGGGCCGCCGCGGGTGCTGGTCGGGCTCGACATCGACTGGCGGGCCATCGTCGCGACCCACCTCGACCTCGGCGTCCCCCCGAACATCTCGCCGCGCGTCGAGTGGGTGGCCAAGCCGGTCTCCGCCGACGGCAACCGCGTCGGCCGGGCATCGAGCATCACCTGGGGCCCGTCGGTCGACCGGCTGATCGGCTTCGGTCACCTCGACAAGGCCCTCGGCGAACCAGGCACCCAGGTCTACGTGGACTGGGCCATCCCCGGAACCAACACCGTGTTCGCGGCACCCGCCACCGTCTCGAAGCTGCCCTTCCTACAGCACCGCCGCACCGCGGGATGACCCACATGGAGCCAACTGCCAGCGAACCCGACGAGGAGGAACTCTTCTCAGATCTCGAGCGCTTCGTGGAAGCCCACGGAATCCCGCTCGACATCGAAGCCCTACTAGCCGACCTTGACGCCGGTCGCTGTCGGCGTGAATCGCCGGGTCAGGACTGGAACGGAGCGCCGGGCGGGATTTGAACCCGCGGCTTTACGGCTTTGCAGGCCGTTCCCTTGGTCCGCTCGGGCACCGGCGCAGGGATTCGCAGCGTACCGGCGCCAGGTCCCGGGCAGACCCGGTGACGGCCGGGCGCGGCCTGTCAGTGCAGTCTCGTTCGGGCGGCCACGGCAGCGGTTACAGAGGCGGCTCCGGCGTCTCGTAGGCAGGCGGCTACTGCGCTCACGGTCGTGCCGGTGAGGATCACGTCGTCGACCACCACCACGTGGCGGCCGGCGGCCGCATCCGAGGCTCGGTAGCCGGCTGCGGCCGCGATCTCGGTCCGTTGCTGCGGATCGACGTTACGCAGGCGCGGCGTCACCGCGGTCCTATCCACAAGATCGCTGCGGTACTCCCCCGCCCCGGCCGCCGCCAGCGAGCGAGCGAGAGCATCGACCAGCAGCTCGCCGACGGTTTCAGCCGCCGGCTGCGTGGGCGGGACCGGCACTACCAGGCGATCGGAGCCGCCAGGCGTATCCGGCAGAGACCCGGCTAGACCCGCGAACCGGTCGGCCAACTCGGTGGCAGCCTCAGGGTCGTCCTGGTCCTTGGCTCGGTGGACCAGCCGGCCGATGTCGGTGCGCTCGTCGCAGTCAGCACGCCAGTAGTCAGCGAGAAGGACCAGTTCCACTGCGAGCGTTGCGAGAGAGCGCACGCCGACGGCTCCCCCACCATTCATCAGAGCGGACGACCGGCCTCGAACCGGCGACCTCAACCTTGGCAAGGTTGCGCTCTACCAACTGAGCTACGTCCGCGAAGGGGGCCGATCCTACCGGCGAGGCCCGCCCGCGGCCACGCTGTCAGCGAGCCTCCGGGGGACGGAGGTCGATCGTGAGACGCAGGAAGCCGTCCTCCATAGTGGCCTCCGCGTCGCCGATCATGGCGAAGTCTTGGAAGTCCTTCTGAGCCTGCTCAAGGAAGTGGCGTCGCTCGTCGCCCGCCACCGGCGGGAGGTTGCGGCGCTTCACCCCCTCCGCCCGCTCGCGGAAGCGCTCGATCATCGCGTCGGCGTCGAATCCCTCTGCCACGCCCGTCAATCTAGACCGAGCGTCCGCCTCAGTTGCATCCAGAACCTCGACCGGCTCTCGCCGCCAGCCTTCCCAGCCTCTGGGGACTCGTTCGCAGGGCCGCTGTCGGCGGGATCCGCCTTCTCGCCGGCCAGCTCGGCCTCGTCCTCCCAGACCGGCGGGAGCTCCGGGTCCTCGTCCGCTCCAGCAGCCGCCACGGCGACGGCCTCGGCGTCCTGCATGGCAGCCGCACCATCGTCGACCTCATCACCGTCTTTGTCGGACCCCGCCGCACCAGCAGCCAGGTCCGCCTCGCCGTCGTACAACTGCGTGGAGCGGCGACGGGCCAGACGCAGCCGGCGGCGGGGGCTGGTGTGCCACAGGAACACCACCAGCATCACCGTCATGCCCGCCGCGATCGACCAGAGCGCTATCACCACCCCATCGACGCGTTCGCTGCTCTCGCGGCCGACCAGGCGCGGCTCGGTATCCGACTCCGGACTGATCTCGGAGTCGGACTGGGCCGTGCTGACCACCCCCAGCGAGCCGGACTGGTCCGGGTTTACCACCAGCGGAGCCTCGCCCTCACCGGTTGCCGACACCGGGCTGGCCACCGCGACGAGCAGCGCCGCCGCCAGCAGGGGCGCCGCAAGCCAGGCTCTGCCCAAACGCACGAATCCCGACGCTACCGGGAGGCGTCGCCGACGATTGCGGTGACGCGGTCGAGCGCCCCGATCACGTCGGCCACCACGTCGTCGGTGTGCTCCAGCCCGGCCGAGAACCGCACCGTGCCCTGGCCGATGCACGCCGCCTCCAGCTCCTCGGGCAGCAGGCTCACATGGGTGGTCGAAGCCGGATGGGTGACGATGCTCTCGGGCCCGCCCAGCGACGTTGCCAACCGCACCACCCGGACCTCCTCCACGAACGCTCGACCGGCGTCGTAGCCGTCGGCCAGGTCGAAGGTGACCAGACCGCCGGCCAGGTCCATCTGCCGGGCCGCCAGCTTGTGCTGGGGATGCGACGCCAGACCCGGGTAGTGCACGGCCTCGACCATCGGATGGCCCTGCAGCGCCTCGGCCAGCGCGGTGGCGGTCTCGGTCTGCTGGCGGAGGCGCACGGCCAGGGTCCGGATGCCCCGCAGAGCGTTGAGCGCGTCGAACGGCGACGCCACCGCCCCGTGGAGCACCGCGTAGTTCCACAGCCACGCCAGCAGCTCCTCGCTGCCGGCCACCACCCCGATGGTGGCGTCGTTGTGGCCCGCGATCGTCTTCGTGGCCGAGTGGACCACCAGGTCCACGCCATATTCGGCGGGTCGCTGACCCAGCGGCGTGGCGAACGTCGAGTCGACCACCGTCATCGGACCGGCGATGGCGCCCACCTCGGCCAGGTCGGCCACCGCCAGCTTCGGGTTGGCGGGCGTCTCGGCGATCACCAGCACCGTGCGACCGGGCAGCACGGCGTCGGCGAAGGCGCCGGGCTCGGTGCCGTCCACGAAGGTCACCCCGATACCGAAGCGGGGACACGCCGTCTGCAGCAGCAGTTGCGTGCCCGCATAGAGCTGACGCTGGGCGACTATGTGGTCGCCGCTCGAGCACAGGCCGAGCACGATGGCGCTCAGCGCTCCCATGCCCGAGGCGAACGCCCGTGCCGACTCGGTGCCCTCCAGGTCGGCCACGGCGTCCTCGAAGGCCTTGACCGTGGGATTGCCGTAGCGGGTGTAGAACCGGCTCGAGTGGGTGTTGACCGCCATGTCGTAGGCCTCGGACACGGTGTCGGCGGTGAACGTCGAGGTGGCCCACAGGATCGGGGCCAGCGCGTTCTGGTTGTCGTCCCGGCCGGCGCGGATCGCCCGGGTCTGCACATGCAGCCCGCCAGAGCCACCGGCGGCGTTCTCAGTCACCGGACACCTCCTCGAGGAAGCTGACGACGGGGTCATGCAGCAGCTCGTGCTCCAGCAGGAACCCGTCGTGGCCCTCGTCGCTCTCCAGCATCACCCGCCGGCAGTCGCCGCCGCCCGCGACGATCCCGTCCTGCAGCTCCTGCTGCTCATGGGGCGGGTAGAGACGGTCGCTGGTGATCGACGCGGTCAGCACCGGCACCCGGATGCGGCCCAGAGCCGCCGCCGTGGATCCCCGGCCCCGCCCGATGTCGTGCAGGTCCATCGACCGGTTGAGCACCACATAGGTGTTGGCGTCGAAGCGGCGAACCAGCTTCTGGCCGTGGTGGTCGAGGTACGACTCCATCTGGAAGCGGCCCCACAGGTCGAAGGCCCCGGCCGGGTCGAACATCCGGCGCCCGAAACGGCGCTCGAAAGATTCGCCGGACCGGTAGGTCACCTGCGCGATCTGGCGGGCGGTGGCCAGGCCCATCCAGGGACCCTCCGGCTTGTCGTAGTAGTCGCCGTCGTGCCAGCCGGGATCGGTGGCGATGGCCAGGCGCTCCACCGCGCTCCAGGCGATCTGCAGCGCGCTGGCCGACGCGCAGGTGGCCAGCGGCAGGATCGACCTCACCCGCCGCGGGTACATGACGGCCCACTCCAGGACCTGCATGCCCCCCATCGAGCCGCCGATCACGGCCAGCCAGCGGCGGATTCCGAGACGGTCGGCCAGCCGGGCCTGGATGCGCACCATGTCGCGGATGGTCACCACCGGGAAGCGGGGGCCGTAGCGCCGCCCGTCGAGCGGATCCAGGTCGGCCGGGCCGGTGGTCCCCTGGCAGCCGCCCAGCACGTTGCTGCACACCACGAAGTAGCGGTCGGTGTCGATCGCCCTGCCCGGCCCGATCAGCTCGTGCCACCAGCCGGTCGTGGGATGCGACGGGCCGCTCTCGCCGGCCGCGTGCGAGTCGCCGGTGAGGGCGTGGCACACGAGCACGGCGTTGGATGCCTGCGGGTCGAGCTCGCCCCAGGTCTCGTAGGCGACCCGCACCTCGCCGAGGCGCCCTCCCCACTCCAGCGCGAAAGGACCGGTGTCGGTAACGGTCACGAACCGGCGGTCGCCGGCGGGGTCGCCGACCTGCCAGGCGCCGGTGACGGGCAGCCCGGCCGGGAAGCGCCCCCCAGGGCCGGCTCGCCCGGCCGCGGGAGTCGGAGGCTCGATGCCGGAACCTGCGCTCAACCGTCGCTCCTTGTGATCCGCTGGTGCCGCCCTCGCACGGAGGGTGGCCCTTTGTGGGACCGGACACTTCGGAGGCCGTGATGTCGGGGTGCCCGAAGGACACTTGGTTGCGCCGGCCAGGCCGGCGCCACATCCCCGCCCGGAGGCGGGCTGGCACCTTGGGTGTCCGTTCCCAGGTTGCCGGGCCCGGCCCGAGGGCCGAACCGCTCGTGATGTCTTGACCGTAAGGTCAGCGGCCAGTCTAGAAGCAGATCGCAGTCACGCGGCGCGACACGCCGGTCCGGCAAGGCTCAGCCGGCCTGCTCCCAGCCGAGAAGGTCACCCAGGCGGGCGTCGTTGGAGAACATCTCGACGATGGGCTCGTCGAGTTCGAGGCGCCGCTGGAGCCGCTTCACGTCCAGCTCCTCGTCCCAAAGCGACAGGGTCACCACCACGCCGGACTCGCCCGCCCGGGCGGTGCGGCCCGCACGGTGCACGTAGGTCTTGTGGTCGGCGGGCGGGTCGAACTGCACCACTACGTCCACGTCGTCGACGTGGATCCCCCGGGCGGCGACGTCGGTGGCCACCAGCACCGGAAGGTCACCGGCGATGAACTCGCGCAGGGACTTCTCACGGGCCGTCTGGCGGAGATCACCGTGAATGGGTGCCGCCTTCACGTTCTCGCGCCGCAGGTCGCGGGCCAGGCGGTCGGCGGCCACCTTGGTGCGGGTGAACATCAGCGTGCGGCTCGCCGAGCCGGCGATGGCCGCGGCCACCTTCACCTTGTCGAGCTTGTGGACGCCCACGAAGCGGTGCACCATCTCGGCCACCGTGATCTCGCGGGGCGCCACCGCGTGCATGGCCGGATCGCTCTGGTAGCGCCTGATCAGGGAGTCGACCGCTCCGTCGAGCGTGGCCGAGAACAGCAGCGTCTGGTGACCGCTCTCGACGTTGCGCAGGATCCACTCGACCTGCGGCAGGAAGCCCATATCGGCCATCCGGTCGGCCTCGTCCACCACCACCTGGCGGACCGAGCCGACGCTGACCGTCTTCCGGTCGATCAGGTCGATCATCCGCCCCGGCGTGGCCACCACCAGGTCCACGCCCGCACGCAGCGCCTTGATCTGCTTGTCGATCGGGGCTCCGCCGTAGGCGGCCAGCACGCGGCGCTTCACCGCGGCCGCGGGCGCAGCCAACTCGTCGCAGATCTGGTTGGCCAGCTCGCGTGTGGGCGCCAGCACCAGGCCGGCGGGCGCGCCGGGCTTGGCCCGGGGCAGCCGCTGCAGGACGGGCAGGCCGAAGGCGAGCGTCTTGCCCGAACCGGTCTTGGCCTTGCCGCACACGTCGCGGCCCGCCAGCGCGTCGGGGATGGTGAGCTCTTGGATGGGGAACGGCACGGTTATCCCCCGCGCCGCCAGGGCCACCACGAACTCGTCGCAGAGACCGAGGCTGGCGAAGGTCACCCCGCCGACATCCGAGGGGTCGAAGCCGTCCTGTCGAAGGGTGTCCACGTCGACAAGCTGATCAGAAAGGGTCATCCGGACCACAAGGCTACCCTGCGGTATCCCGAATCCCTTGAATGCCGCCGACCTCGGGCCACCCACCCTGGAGCGCGTCCGGCGCGCCCCCAAGGTCGTGCTCCACGACCATCTCGACGGAGGCCTGCGGGCCTCGACGATCGTCGAGCTGGCCTCCGAGACCGGGTACCGCAGCCTGCCGTCCACCGACCCGGAGCAACTGGCCGCTTGGATGCGCCGCGGCGCCAACCGCAAGGACCTGACGCTGTACCTGGAGACGTTCGCCCACACCGTCGGCGTGATGCAGACCGCCGACTCGATCGCTCGGGTGGCTCGGGAATGCGCTGAGGACCTTGCCGCCGACGGGGTGGTCTACGCCGAGGTCCGCTTCGCCCCCGAACTTCACACCGAACGAGGGCTCACCCTCGACGACGCCATCGAAGCAGTCCTCGAAGGCTTCACGCAGGGCAGCGACGGCACCCCGCTCACCATCCGGGCCATCTGCACCGCCCTGCGCCACCTTCACCGATCAGCCGAGGTGGCCGAGGCCGCGGTCCGCTGGAGGGACCGGGGCGTGGTGGCATTCGACATAGCCGGACCCGAGGACGGCTTCCCCCCCGACGACCACCTGGAGGCGTTCCAGTACTGCCAGCGGGAGAACTTCCACATCACCATCCACGCGGGCGAGGCGTACGGTCCCCGGTCGATCTGGAAGGCCCTGCAGTTCTGCGGCGCTGAGCGTCTCGGGCACGGCATACGCATCGTTGAGGACATCGTCACCGGCGACGACGGGGACCGGACCCTGGGCCGGCTGGCCCACTACATCCGGGACCGCCGCATCCCGCTGGAGATCTGCCCCACTTCCAACGTCAACACCGGCGTGTTCGCCTCGGTGGCCGACCACCCGATCGACATGCTGGTCCAGCTGCGGTTCCGGGTGACTGTCAACACCGACAACCGGTTGATGTCGAACGTGTCGATGACCTCGGAGATGGCCGCCCTGGCCGACACCTTCGGCTACGACTGGGCCCGGCTGCGGTGGCTGACGGTCAACGCCATGAAGTCCAGCTTCCTGCCGTTCAGGGAGCGGCTCCAGATCATCGAGGGCGTGATCAAGCCCCAGTACGCGCCGCTCGAGGCGGCTCAGAGCGAGCCACCGGTCTGAAGTCTCCGGGGCGCTCACGGCAATGGAAAGAACGGCTCGGCAACCGGCGATTGTTGGGTCGTGGCATTGTTACGCTGCCCACTCGATTATCCGGAGTACGAGCCGGACCGCGCACCTCCCCACTACCGATCCAGGAGACTGAACGATGACCAGACCTCGTTGTCGCGTCGCCGTGCTAGCCGCCATAGCGGTGGCGGCCTCGATCTTCGCCTATGCGCCCAGCGCGGCCGCCCAGACGGCAGCACAGGACGCCAGCGGGCATCAGGCCTCTATCGACGCGCTGGACAAGTACGGGTACCGAGCGGGGGTGGACCTGTTCGCGGGCACCGGCTGTGCCGACAGCGACGAACTCTGCCCGGAAGAGCCGATACTGCGCTGGGAGATAGCGGTCTGGCTGGTGAGGACCGTCGACGGAGCCAACCCACCCGCAGTCGCGTCGTCGCGCTACGACGACGTCGATGCCAGCGCCTGGTGGGCCCCGCACGCGGAGCGGCTGGCTGACCGCGGGTTCGACCTGTCATGCGGGCCTGACCAGCTGTGTCCCGACGAACCCATGGACCGGGGCCAGATGGCCGAATTCCTGGCCCGCATCCTCAACTTGCCGCGGGCCGGCACGGCTGCGTTCGTCGATGTGAGCGCCGACCACCCGTACGTCGACGACATCGACCGGCTCGCCGGGGCGAGGATCACCGCGGGATGCGGGACGAACCCGGCCCGCTACTGCCCCGACCAGCATGTCACCCGGGGCCAGATGGCCACTTTCCTTGCCCGGGAGCTGGGCATCGTCGAGGAGGCTCCACCCGTCGCGGCGCAGGATCCGACGCCGCTGCCGGTCGACCCGGCAGTCACGACCGGCACCCTCGACAACGGCCTCACCTACTACCTGCGCCACAACGACGACCCGGGCAAGAACCTTGCCGTCCGCCTGCTCGTCAACGTCGGATCGGTCGACGAGACCGACGAGGAAGCCGGTATCGGGCACTTCGTCGAGCACATGCTCTTCAACGGCACCACCGACTTCCCTGGTCTGTCCCTCGGAGTGGCGCTGCGGGAGATCGGTGTGGAGCTCGGACCCGACGTCAACGCCTCGGTGGGCCACGACCGGACCGTCTACCAGGTGGAGGTGCGCCTCGACGAGCCCCACAAGGCGCCGCTGGTGTTCCACGCCCTGTCGCAGATGGCCAGCGCGGCCACTTTCACCGACGAAGCGGTCGAATCGGAGCGGGGCGTCGTCCTCGACGAGTACCGGTTGAGCGTCGAGAGTGTCAACGGCTTCATCACCAGAGAGTTCGACCGGATCTACACCCAGGGCACCCCATACGAGGGACGCGACCCGATCGGCACCGTCGAAACCGTGAACGCGATGACAGCCGAGGATCTGCGAGCCTTCTACGAGAAGTGGTACGTGCCCGGCAACATGGCGGTGGTAGCCGTGGGCGACATGGCCGTCGACGACCTAAAGGCTCTGGTGGAGGAGCACTTCGGGCCGCTGGCGCCGGGTGAACCGCGCCAGCCGCCCAGCGTGTACATACCTCCCGCGGGGTCCTCGAGCCACGTCGTGACCGACCCGAGGTACGGAGTCAGCTTGATCTCGCTGGACATTCCCATCGACCCCCACGACCGCAGCACGGTCGGCGGGGACCGGCTCACAACCATGGAGAGCCTGATCGAGTTGATGATCGAGAACCGTCTCAACGACGCCTACGACCGGGGCGAGCTGAGCCAAGTGGACCCACCGAAGTTCTTCAGCTTCACCTACAACCGGGGGCTCAGGTACTACGGCACGAACTGGCAGGGCGACAACCTCGACACCGCCTCCACCGACTACCTTTCGGTGCTGCTGACCGCTCAGGAGCACGGCTTTACCGACGGCGACCGGGGCCGGGCCATCAGGCAAATCGTGTCCTCGCTGCAGCTCCGCCTCGACAGAGCACCGACTATCCAGGACAGCCAGTGGGTCGGCCGCTACCAGGACCACTTCCTCTACGGAGCCGACATCGACTCCGTCGCAGGATCGGTGATCCGGACCGCCAACCTGCTGACGGAGATCACGACCGAGGAGCTGACCGAGCACTTCCGGTGGCAGATGAGTCAGGGCGGGTTGCTGGCCATCGCGGTCGGTCCCGACCCGTCGAGCGTGCCGACGGTTGCCGAGCTCGACGCCGCCTGGGCCTCGGCAGCTCCCGGGTCGCCGCCCGAGGAAGTAGCCGCCATTAACGAGCTGATGGACCTGCCCGAGCCCGCGGACCCGGTCTCGGAGGGATCCTTCGACCTGTTCGAAGGCGGATACGAGTGGGAGTTCGCCAACGGGGCCCGGGTCACGTTTACGCCCTCCGACATCGCCGAGGGCATCGTAAACCTGCAGGCCCAGTCCTTCGGGGGCTGGTCGGTACTAGAGCCAGGAGGCCGGGCCCTGTCGGCCATCGCCACCAACGCGGTGCAGGGCAGCGGCCTGGGCGACGTGTCGAGACTGGAGCTGAACCGGTTCCTCGAGGATCGCAACGTGTCGCTCAATGCCTTCATCGGCGAGACGGTCGAGGGGTTCAGCGGGGCCGCCGGCGTCGACGATGTGGAGACCCTGTTCCAGCTCATCCACCTGCTGGTGACCGAACCCCGGATTGACGACCAGGCCTACGCGGACGCCCTCCACACAGCCGAGACGAGGCTGGAGCTAGCGGATCGCGATCCCCGCTGGCAGGCGGCCGTCGCCTATCTCAAGGCCCGCTACGGCGACACCTGGCATCGTTTCGTCGCCAGCCGCGGCGAGATCGACTCGCTCACCCCGCAGCGGCTGCTGGACATGTACAGGAGCCGTCTCGGCTCGGTCGACGACCTGGTGGTGGCCGTCGTCGGGGACATCGAGGCGTCGGTGATCGAGCGCCTGGCCCAGCACTACATCGGCACGCTTCCAGCCGGCGAGGCCGACACCTACATCGATCGTCGGCGACCCATGCCTACCGGGCTGGTGCAGAGGCTGGTGACGGTCGGCGAGGGCGAGAGCGCGGTGCTGGAGATCTATCACGAGGCCGACCTGGAGGTGACCCCGCTGAGGGCGGTGGCCGCCGACGTGCTCGGGACCGCGCTGGCCGAGCGTCTGTTCCTCGTGATACGCGAGGAGCTCGGGGCCTCCTATATCGCGGGTGGCGCGGTCGACGGCAACTTCGCTCCCCGCCAGTACTTCGACTCGGGGGTGTACGCCACCCTGGATCCGACCCGGTTCGATGAGATTCACGCCACCATGCTGGAGATCCTCGCCGATGTGGCCGCCAACGGCTTGACCGCTGCAGAGTTCGAGCAGGCAATCGCCATCTTGACGACTGACTACAACCGGGAAAACAACGCCCACCTGCTCAGCGCGCTGCTGTCCCGGCCCCATGTCGGTGACGAGAACGTGCTCACCCTGGCGCGCCGCAGGCTGGAACTTGCCAACCTGGCTCCCGAAGATGTGCAGGCCTTGGCGGCCGCACTCTACGGTGGGGACGATCGCATCGAGATTGCCAGAAGGCCGTGACAGAAGTCCATGTCGTCGACAACGCGCTAGTGGCCGAGCGGGTCACGCGCCTGCGCGACTCGTCCACCCCCAACCACGAGTTCAGGAGGCTGCTGAGCGACCTCAGCTCGGTCCTCGTGTACGAGGCGATGCGGCAGGCGCCGCTGGTGCCCGTCGACATCACCACGCCCATGGGACCGGCCACCGGGATGCGCTTCGAGCGTCTCCCGGTGGTAGTGCCCGTGCTGCGGGCCGGTCTCGGGATGCTCGACGCCGCGCTGGACCTGCTCGGTGACGTTCAGGTGGCGTTCGTGGGGCTCAGGCGCAACGAGAGCACGCTGGAGGCCCGCGAGTATGCGAGCACATTGCCCGAGGACCTCGACGGCCGCGACGCCCTAATCCTGGATCCGATGCTGGCCACCGGAGGGTCGTTCGTTCACGCCTGCGAGCTGCTGCGAGCCGCCGGGGCGGGCCGGGTCACTGCGGTGTGCGTGCTCGCCGCGCCCGAGGGGATCGAGCGGGTACGCGACGCCGGGGTGGCCGACGCAATCTGCGTGGCCGCCGTCGACGAGTCACTCGACTCCAACGGGTTCATCCTGCCGGGCCTCGGCGACGCCGGAGACCGCCAGTTCGGCCCGCCATGAGCCGGCGCTGGAGTTGGCCGGCCGTCTCCACGGCTCGATCCACGGACTGATGCCGGGAAGCGCTCCGTGAGCCGGCTTGTCGCGGTGACGCCGGACACCCGGCCGGTGATGTACGAGGCCTTCTCGACCGCGGTGCGAGACGCCGGCGGCGAGGTGGCGGTATCGGCAGCTGATCTGGCCGAAGCCACGGCCCTCATCTGGGCCGACCCGTACGTCCCCCATCGCTACCCGGAGGTGATCGCATCGGTTCCGGCGGTCGAGTGGGTGCAGCTCCCGTACGCCGGGATAGAGCCGTTCCTCGACTATCTGGACCCCCGCCTGGTGTGGACCTGCGCCAAGGGCGTGTACGCCGACCCGGTGGCCGAGTGGGTCATGGCCGCGCTGCTGATGGGCCTGCGGGACTTCCACCTGTTCGCCGGGGCCGACTCGTGGTGCGCAGAGTCGGGGCGCAACCTGCTGGGAGCCCGGATCACCGTGCTGGGCGGGGGCGGCATCACTCGCTCGCTGCTGCGGCTGCTGGAGCCGTGGAGCTGTGACGTGACAGTGGTGCGGCGCTCTGCGGAGTCGGTGGAGGGCGCGGCCCGCACCTTCACGCTGGCCGACGCTCATCAGGCCGTGGCAGGTGCGGACGCGGTAGTGGTGGCGCTGGCGTTGACCGAGGAGACGCACCATGTGGTGGACGCCGGGTTGCTGGAGGCCATGGGACCGCAGTGCTGGCTGGTGAACGTGGCCCGGGGCGGCCATGTTGACCACAGCGCGCTGGGTGCGGCCCTGCGGTCGGGATTGATCGCCGGTGCGGTGCTGGATGTGACCGACCCGGAGCCGCTGCCCGACAGCTCCGAGCTGTGGGGCCTGCCCAACTGCGTGATCACGCCCCACATCGGCAACACCCGCGAGATGGGCCTGCCACTGATCACCAACCGGGTGCGTGAGAACGTGCGCCGCTGGCTGGCCGGCGAGGACCTGCTCGGCCTGGTCGACGTGGCCCTCGGCTACTGACACCCGCCTCCAATCCTCGACCCGCGCCTCTCGCCTCACAGCCAGGACTTGACATCGTCGTTTTGGTGATACAAACTAGTTTGCAATACAAACTATCTGCGAGGAGGCGGAGCAAATGGGAACATTCGACGAGGGCGCAGATGCCCTGACCACCGAGGGGAGCTGGCAGGCGATCCATACCACCATGGACGACGCCCGGAGCTCCCTGTACCTCGCCGGCAGCGCGACGATCCTGCTGCTCTGGGGCGTGATCATCTCAGTGGGGTTCCTGGCCCAGTACGGCGTCCTCACGCTGGCATCGGACTTCGCCGAGCAGCGGCCGTGGTTCACGGGCCCGCTGTGGGGTGGCATCGGCGTGGCCGGAGGAGTGGGCAGCGGCATCATCGGGCACCGCGCCGGCCAGCGGCTTGCTGCCGGCGACGCGGCCCGCCGGGCCGGGCTGCGGGTGTTCTTCTTCTGGACCTCGATCGTCGTGGGGGGATTCCTCATCCTGATGGTCGCCGGGCTGTTGAACGAGGACAGCGCGGACGAAGCGACTCGCGCCTGGATCGCGATCGTGGCTCTGGCGTACGTCCTGTTCGGAATCATCACCCGGGTGGTGATCGCTCTGACGGGCCTCGGCTTCGCCGTCGCATACTTCGTCCCCCATTACCTGCTCGGCGATGCCGCCCTGGCCGTGACAGGAGTATTGACCCTGGTGACGTTCGGCCTCGGATTCGCATGGATCCGCCGGACCGGCGAATGGTGAGCGACCCGTGAGCGACAAGGCCTCCACCGCCAGGGACGGGGTCGTACTCGACGAGACCATCCATCAGCCGACCCGGCTTCGGATTATGACGCTGCTGGTCTCGGTGCCGGAGCCAGACCGGTTGGCCTACGGGTTCATCCAGCAGACCCTGGGCCTGACCGGCGGGAATCAGACGGTCCACCTGCGCAAGCTCGAGGCGGCTGGCTTCCTGGTCATCACGAAGGAGTTCGAAGGCTCCAAGCCCCGAACCTGGCTGCAGGCGACGCGAGCAGGGCGGAGGGCCTACACCGAGTACCTATCGAACCTGGAGCAAGCACTAGGGCTGCGTGTCCACGACAGAGCTCACGACGACGGGCAACCAGGCAGACAGCCAACTTGAGCTAGCCGCCGCGCTCTCCTCCGGGCAGGTATTGGACGCCCAGCCAGGAGCCGATCATGCCGCCGGCGGTGGAGAGGGCCAGGTCGCCGACAGTGTCGTCGTAGGTGAGGGCCAGGCCGCCGCCGGCCCCGGTCTCGGCCACGATCCACTCCGCGATCTCCCAGCCGACGATGGCCAGCGCGCCGATGCCCACTCCCAGCAACCACACGTCGAACCTCGACATCGCGCCGGCATGGGGACTCCGGCGGAAGCGCCAGGCGTGGAACGCAGCCACCAGCAGCACCCAGTTGAACGTGTGCATCACATCATCGGTGGCTTCGTAGGCGTCGTAAAGGCCGACCAGATTGCCCAGCGTGTCGATCAGGAACGGCGCCACCAGCAGCACGTCCGCGGTGGCCGGATAGGGCGAGAACCGCCGCCTCCACGCCAGGGGCACGAGCACGGCCGACAGCATGAACACCGGGAACCGGAAGGCCATGCCCTTGCCCTCGAGCTGGTCCAGCGGCACCGTCAGCGCCACCACGAACGCCAGCGCCAGCGCGACCTTGATCCCGATGGCCGCCGGGACCGCTCCCCGGCGAGCGTCCAGACGTTCCACTCCAGCAGTCATCGCCGGCAACTCTAGGAGTCGACCCAGCGAGACCTGCGGCCCGGGTCAGGCCAGCAGGCTACGGAGTTCGGCCAGGCGGGGAACGACCACTTCGGCGATAGTCCTGGACCTGTCACCCAGCGGGGACAGGGCGGCCTCGCCCCAGAGCGCACGGCCGGCCATGAATCCCGAGCAGCCCGCGGATACAGCCGCCGCTAGCTGGTCGCGGTAGGACTCGTAGGAACCTCCGCCCGACAGCAGTGTCCATGGCATGTGGCAGCGGGACGTGATGTCGGCACAGGCCTCGGCCCAGACGCCCCGGTCGGGCTCGTGGGCCGGATCCACGGGGAACGGCAGCTTCAGCAGGTGGGGGTCCATAGCCGCGAACCGCTCCACTGTCTCGATCACCAGCCCTCGGCGGGCCGTGGGGTCGTGAAGGCCGTAGAACAGCGGCTCCAGCACCAGCGGGATGCCGACACGCCTGCACTCGTCGAGGATCTCGGCCGCAACCCGCTCCTGGACGGCTCCGTGGGGACGGTCGGGCCGGTACAGCACCAGCAGCTTGGCCGCGGCCGCGCCCGACGCCGCGGCCGCCTCCACCGACCAGCCCTCGAGGATCCGGGTGGCCGCAGCTTCGGGGTCGGCAGCGTAGCCCTGAGCCTCCAGCGCGGCGGTGAAGCCCACCCCGTCGGGCAGCGTGCCGTCGAGCAGTTGCGGGATCGAGTACTCGGGCTCCAGCATCACGCCGGTGGCCCCGGCGGCCAGCGCGCCTACCAGCTCGCGCTTGAGTTCGGTGATGTCGTCGACGCTGACCGAGACCGGGTCGTCCGGGGCCAGAACCGCCCGCAGGGAGTCCCGATGGTCGATGGCGAGCACCCCGAAGCGCCCGCCGTCGGATATGCCGTCCAAGCTCACTCCCGGACCCCGGGCCCGTCGGGAGTCACTACCGGCAGGCCCCACTCCCCTGCCGTCCAGTCGGCCTCGATCCAGGTGTGCTCAGCCATGAAGCACGGCGGCGTGCCGCGCTCGCCGTCGGAGAGCTCACCGGCCAGGTAGTTCAGGAAGTACATGTTGGATCCCGGGCAGGCCACCGAGGTGTGGTAGCCCTTCGGGACCAGCGCCACGTCGCCGTCGGTCACCACCATGGCGTCGTCGTAGTCCTCGTCGTCACGCCAGTTGCGGTGCATGGCGTAGCCCTCGGGGCGGTCGAGGCGGAAGTAGTAGACCTCCTCCAGGTAGGGCGAGCCGTCCCGGCCGTCGTGGCAATGCGGGGGCCAGCCCGACCATGTGCCCCGGGGCACGTACACCTCGTAGAGGATCAGCCGCTCCGCGGGCAGCGGGTGGGACAGCGAGTGGACCACCTGCCGGTAAGCCTGCCCGCCGCCCCGGATCTCGATGCGCATCTCCGACGGGTCGAACACCCGCACCGGGTAGCGGCCCTCGGCGGGGGCCGAGCCCACCGACGCCTGGAGCCCCGCCTCGGACTCGATCCGGTACGGCGTTCCCGGCGGCAGGTACACGATCCTCGCCATCTCGGTGAACACCGAGCCCCGGCTCAGCTCCACCACCATCTCTTCGGCGACATGCACCCGACCCTGGCCGGCCAGTGGCACGATGGCCGTCTCCCGGTCGGCCTGCACGCCCGACCACGGCGCGCCCGCGGCCACCTCAACCACGCCGAACTCCACATGGTCCCAGCCCGCCGACTCGGGAGTGACGTGCAGGATCCGGCCCGGGCCATCGGCCGGACGGATCAGCGACGAAGATGTCATGTTTGCTCCTGATCGTGTCTGCTCATGCAGCGAGACTTCCGGAGGCTCGCTCGGTGCGGAAGCGGGCCAGCAGGTCGCGGATTCCGGGGGGTTCGTAGCCGAGAACCTCGCGGGTGCGGCGAACGGTCAGGCTGGTGTCGTAGGGGATCGGAAACTCCCCCACGGCCCCCACCGCACTCGTGTCGGGCGGTGTCGAACCCAGCAGCGACGGGTCGAGATCGAAGACGTCGCAGGCGATCCGGGCCAGCTCCATGCGGCCCACCGACTCCGCCCCGCAGCAGTGGAAGATCCCCGTGGCCGATGCGTCGGCCGCAATCCGCCACATCACCTCGGCGCACTCGCTGGCCAGCGACGGGCTGGCCACCATGTTGATATTGTCGGCCTCCCACACCGCGAACGGCTCGCCGGCCTCCAGCGCCTCGACGATGGAGGTGACGAAGTAGCCGAAGCCACCGTCCTGCACCCTGGGCGTCGAGTCCCGCATCCAGTGCATGCCGCTTACCGCCGACACCCGGGCCACCGCGGCCCGCGCCGCGCTCAGCATCGCGGTCTGCTCGCTAGCCATCTTGAGCACGCCGTAGAGGTTCACGGGGTTGGGCGGCGTGTCCTCGTCAGCGCCGGCCTGGGTGCCGTCGAACACCCAGTCGGTCGACACCAGGATCAGCTTGGCCTCGACGCGGTCCGCGGCCCGAGCCAGGCTCTCGGTGGTGCCGGCGAAGCTGCGCCAGGCCAGATCCCTATCGGCGTACATGGCTGCGAAGTCGTTGAGGATCATCGAGTGGACGATCACGTCGGGGTCGAATTCGTCCACGCTGGCCTGAACGGCCCCGTCGTCGAGGAGGTCCAGTCGCTCTGCGGTGAAGCCGCCGGTGTCGGCGGGAACGAAACGGTGGACCGGGCAGTGCACGGTGGCGCCGTGACGATCGGCGAACACCTTCACGATGTTCGACCCGACGAATCCGGTCCCCCCGGTCACATAGGCGCGCACGGTCGAATCTCCCTCGTTCAGCCGATCTCGGCGACAGGAACGGGGCGGCCCTCGCGGACCGAGGCCCACGCGGCCAGGCCCATCACCAGCGGCGCCCGCCCGTCGGCCAGCGTGACCGGCGACGGCGCGCCGTGCACCATGGCGACGAACGCGTCCCACTCAGCCTCATACGACGGGATGTAGCGGTCCAGGAAGAAGTACGGCAGCGGCCTGCCGTGCGATCCGTCGGCGTCCCAGTAGCGGGCCGCGGCCGAGGTCGGGTTGTCCGAGCACGCCATCCCGGCCGAGCCGAACGCCTCCAGCCGCTGGTCGTAGCCGTACACGGCCCGGCGGCTGTTGTCGATGGTGGTGATGGTGCCGTTGGCGTGGGTGACGACCACCACTGCCGTGTCGAGGTCGCCGGCCTCGCCGATGGCCGGATCGACCCGCACCCCGCCGGTGGCGTACACCTCGACCGCCTCGCTGCCGGTGACGAAGCGGGCCATGTCGAAGTCGTGGATGGTCATGTCGCAGAAGATCCCGCCCGACACCTCGATGTAGGAGATGGGCGGCGGGTCGGGGTCGCGGCTGGAGATGCGGACCAGGTGCACGTCGCCCACCTCGCCGGCGGCCACCCGGTCGCGCACGTGGCGATGGGCGGCGTCGAAGCGCCGGTTGAAGCCGACCTGCACGCCGATGCCGGCCTCAGTGGCCGCCGCGATGCCCCGGTCGACCTCGGCCAGGTCGAGCGACAGCGGCTTCTCGACGAAGGCTGGCTTGCCCGCGGCGGCCGCATCCACGAGCAGGTCGATGTGGGTGTCGGTGGAGCTGCAGATCGCCACCGCGTCCACGTCGTCGGAGGAGATCAGCTCGGTCGCGCTGGACGCATGCCGGGCGCCGTAGGCCTCCGCCACCGAGGCCGCGGCCTCGCCGAACACGTCGTAGACGGCGGCCAGGGTCGTGCCCTGGACCCGGCGGGAGAGCAACTCGGCGTGCATGGAGCCGATGCGGCCGCAGCCCAGCAGCCCGATCCGGACCGGATCGCTCATTCGCCAGCCGGTTGCGGCACCAGGCGCGACACCACCCGCCCGTTGCGCACAGCCACGTCGTAGAGGGTGATCGGCTCGGTGGCGGGAAGGCGCAGCGCCTCGCCGGTGCACAGGTCGAAACAGCCGTTGTGCTTGGGGCACTCGACAAGGCCGTCGAGCACAGCCCCCTCGGCGAGATGGGCCTGGCCGTGGGTGCACAGCCCGTCGCTGAGCACGAACTCGCCGCCCGCATCGGCGTCCTCGAAGTCGTCGGCGTCGAGCCGGTACAGGGCATAGGTGCCGTCGCCGTGGTCGACGCGCCGGGCCGAGTTGGGGCTGAGGCCCTCGGCGGGACCGAGGTCGATCAAGCCGTCGTGCACACCACCGGCCCAAGCGGTGACCCCGGTGTTCACGAACGACCGCCGCGCGCCGGCGACATCGGGCATCTCCGGTCGGGGGTCGTCATAGGACGGGTCCTGCCACTGGCGACGCAGCGTGGTGAAGATCCGGCGGTAGGCGCTGATCGAGGACCGGTCGGCCGGGGCCAGGTACTCCTTGATCTCCTCGTGGAGGGCGGGCAGCGCGTAGTAGGGCACGGTCGGGAAGATGTGGTGCTCGACGTGGTAGTTCATATTGGAGTACAGGAACCGCAGGAACGGGTTCAGGTACACCGTGCGGGAGTTGTAGCGATGATCGAGCACGTCCTCTCGCAGGCCCGCATGCTGCATCGCCCCGAAGAACACCATGAGCCACGCCCCGTAGAAGGTGGGCAGCCCGATGTACAGCGCGGGAACGATCGAGCCGATGGCCACGCACCACACTCCGGTGCCGGCCAGCACGGCGATGTAGGCCCGCGACTCCCACTTCAGCTTGGGCAGCTCGTCGGTGGGGATGAAGTCCCGGGCGTCGTCGTCGATGCGGCCCGAGGCGTGCTTGAGGGTGCGCCACACCGCCTTTGGCAGGATCGCCACCGGCAGGTACACGCCCAGCACGGTGCGCAGCGAACCCGGGCGGGGGAACATGATCTCCGGGTCGCGCCCCACCACGATGGTGTCGGTGTGGTGGCGCACGTGCGACCAGCGCCACAGGGTGGGCTGGCGCAGCAGCATGAACGACGCGATGTAGTAGACGACGTCGTTCATCCACTTGGTGCGGAACGCGGTGCCGTGGCCGCACTCGTGCCAGCGAGAGTCGCCCGCGCCGCCGTATAGGGCGCCGTAAGCCATGAACGCCGGCACCGCCCACCAGGAGCCGAGCGCCTGGAAGGCCAGGTAGCCGAAGACGGCCAGAAGGCCGAGCCACATGATGGTGTCGCGGGCGGCCCGGGCGTTGGTGCGGACCTGCAGGGCCCGTAACCGCTCGGGGTCGATGGGCGGGCGGAACCACTCCGCCTCTACCAGGCCCCGCTCGATCGCCAGCCTGGAGTCCGCGCCGGTGAGGCCGTAGTCCCGCATGACCGCGGTCACGGCTGCATCCCGGAATTGGACGGCCACTGGCCGAGCTCGGGGCCGGGGAAGACGGAGTCTCCCGCACCCATGACCGTCTGGTCCCACTCCACCACCGCGCCGGTCATCATCCCCGAGTCTGTAGTGGCCAGATGGACGATGGTGCGGGCTATCTCGTTGGGCTTGATGAGCCGGCCGAAGGGCATCTCGGCCTCGGCTTGCTCCAGCCAGCCGTCGGCGGCTCCATCGAAGGTTCGCTGCACGACGTCCTCGTTGGGGGTGTCCATCCACCCCGGACACAGCAGGTTGACCCGTATGCGGTGGCGCATCAGCGCGAAGGCGAGGTTGCGGGTCATGGCCGCCAGAGCGCCCTTCGATGTGGAGTACGGAAGCAGCTTCGGCGGGCCGCCCCGGCCCGCGATCGACCCGATGAGCACGATGGTCCCCTCAACCCGCTCACGGGCCATGATCCGGGCCACTCCCTGGCTCAGTAGCCCGGGCGCCTTGACGTTCACGGCCAGGATGGCGTCCCACAGTTCGGGGGTGGAGTCCCACACCGAGCCCCGGTCGGTGATAGCCGCACAGTTGACGAAGCTGTGGCACGTGCCGAACTTCTCGTCCAGAGTGGCTACAACCTCGTCGCAGGCATCCGAGTGCGCTAGATCCGCGGCCAGGAACTCGGCCCGGCAGTCCAGGCTCGACAGCGACGCGGCCGCAGCCACTCCCTTGACCGGGTCGCGGCCCACCAGCAGCAGTCCGGCCGCGCCCTCCGAGATCAAACGCGCCGCAACCGCGTAGCCGAGACCCTGGGAGCCGCCGGTGATCAGGGCCACCCCTCCACCGAACGCGCCGGACACGGTCACCACACCCTCTGGCCGGCCCGGCCGGCCTCCATGGCCTCGCGGGCTGCCCTCACCGACGGGCTGGAGCTCACCTCGGGCACCCCGACCTCCCAGAACGAGCCGCCCTCGGTCCAGGTGTGGGGATGGGTCCTCAGCGCGATCACGTAGGTGCGGTCCGCGGCTCGGGCCCGCTCGATGGCCGCCTCCAGCTCAGCGATGGTGCCGACCGTCTCGGTCTCACAGCCCATCGAGGCCGCGTGGGCCGCGAAGTCCACGGCAACCAGCCGCTCGGTGCGGCAGTCGGCGAACAGGTTGTTGAACGACGCCCCGCCCTGGTTGACCTGGAGCCGGTCGATAACCGCGTAGCCGCCGTTGTCGCACACGATCACGATGAGCTTGTAACCGGTGAGCACCGTGCTGTAGAGGTCGCTGTTCATCATCAGGTAGGAGCCGTCGCCCAGCAGCACCATCACCTCACGCTCGGGCATGGCCATCTTGGCCCCCCAGGCGCCCGAGATCTCGTAGCCCATGCACGAGTAGCCGTACTCGCAGTCGAAGGAGTGCACGGTGCTGGCCCGCCAGCCGTTGATCAGCTCCCCGGGCAAGCCACCGGCGGCCGCGACCACATACGTCGAGGAGTCGGCGGCCCGATCAACCGCGCCGACCACCTGCGCGTAGGTGGGCAGATCGGCGTCGGGGTCCGAGGACCGGTCGCCGCCGGCGGCGCCGACCGTCACCGGCGCGGCGATCTTGTCGATGTAGGCGTGGTACTGGGCGGTCTCCGACGCGGCCCGCGCCGTCCAGCCGGCACCGGCCCGGTAGTCGCCGAGAGCCGCTCCCAGCTCAAGGAGCCCCTCGCGGGCGTCGGCCACCAGCGGCAGGCACATGTGCTTGGTGGCGTCGAAGCGGGCCGCGTTGAGCCCGACGATCCTGGCCGACTCGTCGCCGAACACCGTCCAGGAGCCGGTGGTGAAGTCCTGCATCCTCGTGCCCACGGCCAGCACCGCATCGGCCTGCGCGGCCATGGCGTTGGCCGAAGTGCATCCGGTGACCCCAATGGGGCCGCAGTTGAGCGGATGGTGGGCCGGCAGCGAGGTCCTTCCCGCGGTGGTCTCAACCACGGGAATGCCGTGGGCCTCGGCGAAGGCGGCGAGCTGCTCCTCGGCGAGGGACCAGCGGACCCCGCCGCCCGCGATGACTAGCGGCCGCTCGGCGGAGGCCAACGCGGCTGCGGCCCGCCGCAGCTCGCCCGCATCGGGACGGGGCCGGCGGATGCGGTGCAGAGTCTCGTCGAAGAATCGGACCGGATAGTCGTAGGCCTGGGCCTGCACGTCCTGGGGCAGCGCGATGAACGCCGGGCCGCAGTCGGCGGGATCGAGCATCGTGTTGACGGCGTGAGGCAGCGACTGCACCACCTGCTCGGGGGTGGTGATCCGGTCCCAGTAGCGCACCACCGCCCGGAAGGCGTCGTTGACGGTGGTGGCCGGCGCACCGAAGTGCTCGACCTGTTGCAGCACGGGATCCACGATCCGGTGATCGAAGGTGTCGCCGGCCAGCACCAGCAGCGGCAGCCGGTTGGCCATGGCCACCGCGGCCGCGGTCACCATGTTGGTGGCACCGGGCCCGATCGAGCTGGACGCCACCATGATCCGGCGCCGTTTGGAGGCCCGGGCGAACCCGCAGGCGGCCAGGGCCATCCCCTGCTCGTTCTGGCCCCTCCAGGTGGGCAGCGCCTCCTGGGCCTGCTCGAGTTCATGGCCCAGGCAGGTGACGTTGCCATGGCCGAAGATGGCGAACACCCCTGCGAACAGCGGCACCACGCCGCCGTCGACCTCGGTGCGCTGGGCGGCCAGGTAGCGCACGACGGCACCCGATGTAGTCAGCCTGATCGTGTCCATGGCTGCTGCCCTTCCGCTCGCTCGGCCTCTAGTCGATCCTCACCGACACCACGTCGGTCCAGGAGCCGGTCTCCCAGCTTCGCAGTAGGGCGGCCTGAACGCTCACGTACTCCAGCGCCTGCTCCATCCCTGCGGAGTGCGGGCGGCCCTCGGCCACCGCGGCCAGGAACTCGTGGTCCTGGATGGTCACCACGTCCTCGAAGCCGATGGAGTTGGCCTCGCCGGGAACGAAGCCAGCATGGTACGGGTGGCGCTCCCCCGCGTAGACGGTGGTGTAGCCGCGGTCGCCGTCGACGAGCCTGAACATCCGCATCTCGTTCATGGTCTCGAAGTTCCAGCTGAGCGCGCCACCGGTGCCGTGGACGTCGAAGGCCATCTGGCTCTGGGGCCCCACCATCGTGCGGCTCGTCTCGAAGGTGCCGCGGCTGCCGTTGGCGAAGACTGCCATCGCCCCGAAGTAGTCCTCGTTGGTGACCACGCCCACAGGGTCGTCGGGCCCGCCCCGGTCGTAGTGGGTGCCCGACGCCGACGGCAGCGGCCTCTCCTTGATGAACGTCTCGCCGGTGCCCACCACCCGCACGATGGGGCCGTTGATCATCATGGCCAGGTCGATGGCGTGGCTGAGGATGTCGGTGGACACGCCGTGCCCGGCCTGCTCGAGCAGGAAGCGCCAGCTGAGCAGGCCGAGCGGGTCGGCGCCGTACATGGAGAAGAAGCGGCCCCGGTAGTTGGTTATCTCGCCCAGCTCGCCGGCCTCGATCAGGTTGCGGGCGTGCTGCACCAACGGCACGAACCGGTAGTTGTAGCCGACACCGGTTATGACGCCGGCGTCGCGGCAGGCCTTCTCGGCCCGGGCCGTCTGGGCGGGAGTGCCCCCGACCGGCTTCTCGCAGAAGACATGCTTGCCGGCCGCGGCGGCGGCCTCAACCATCTCGCAGTGCACCATGTTGGGTGCGCAGATGGCGACCACATCCACATCGGGATGGTCCACCGCGGCCCGCCAGTCGCCGGTGGCCTCGCGGAAGCCGAAGTCGTTCAACGCGGTGGCCCGGCGCGACTCCAGGGTGTCGGCGCACACGGTCAGCTCGGCCCGGTATGCGAGGCCGTCGAAGATCATGGGAAGGCGGGCGTAGGACCGGGCGTGGGCCTGGCCCATCCAGCCGAAGCCGAGAACGGCCACCCCGAGACGGCGCTGGGCGCTCATCGGCCCTCCCGCCGCCGGTCCACTGCCGGGTCGGCTGCCGCGGAGTCCAGCAGGTGCTCAGGCGTTCCGCCACGCAGCCACTCCACCGCTTGGCCCAGGGCCTGACTGATCAGCCGCACCGCTCCGACGGTGGTCGACGACGCGATGTGCGGGGTGACTATCACGTTGTCTCGCCCGAGCAGCGGGTGACCCTCGGGCAGAGGCTCGGGTTCGGTGACGTCGAGGCCGGCCCCCGCGATCTGGCCCGACTCCAGCCCGGCGAGCAACGCGTCGTGATCGATCAACGCGCCGCGGGCGCAGTTGATGACGATCACCCCAGGCCTCATGGCCGAGATGGCGGCCGCACTGACGATGTGGCGGGTCGCAGCCGTGGCCGGTGCGTGGAGCGACACGATGTCGCTGCTGCCCCATAGTTCGTCGAGTTCCACGCTCTCGGCCACGCTCGCCACAACGGACGGATCCAGGTAGGGATCGCAGATCCGCACTCTCATACCCAGGGCAGCCCCGTAGCGGGCCACACGGCTGCCGATGCGGCCGCCGCCGAGCAGCCCTAGGGTCCTGCCTTCGAGTTCTAGGGCGCCGTGGGCGGCCTGATAGTTGCCTAGGCCGGCGCGCAGCCGGTGCTCCGAGGGCTTGATCCGTTTGGACACCGCCAGCAGTAACGCCAGGGCGTGCTCGGCGGTGGAGACCGTGGGAGCGTCGGGTGTATGGCACGCGGCCACTCCGACCGACGCGCACGAGGCAGGATCGACGTTGTCGTAGCCGATGCCGGCCCGGACCACCACCTTGAGGCGGGGCAGGCGATCGCAGACGGATGCGTCCCAGGGCTCGCTGGCTCCCACGATCACGCCGTCGGCCTCGCTCAGATCGTCGGTGAGCTCGATGCCGTCGGGAACGGCCACCCCGGGCGGCGGCGGTCGATCGATCCGGATGCGCCAGAGCGCGGCCGTGCTCATGCGGCGTCAACCTCCGCCACCCCGGCTCCGGCGATCACGTCGTCTATCTCGGCCGCGGTGGGCATGGCGTCGGCACAGGTCAGCCGGCCGGCCACGATGGCGCCCGCTGCGTTGGCCCTGGTCACCATGGCTACCGGGTCGAGGCCGGCCAGCAGCCCGTCGGCCAGCGCACCGCCGAAGGCGTCACCGGCGCCGAGGCCGCACACGACCTCCACCCTCACCGGCGGGACGGACCAGCGGCCGTCGGCGGTGGCCACGAGCACGCCGTCGGCGCCCATCTTGACTACCGCCAGCGACACGCCCCGCTCCAGCAGCCGGTCGGCGGCGGTGTCGGGATCGGAGGATCCCACCGCGATCTCGCACTCTGTCCGGTTGCCCACCGCCACCGTGACCTGGTCGATGGCCGGGCCGATCTCGGCGCGGGCCTCGGCGGGCGAGGACCAGAAGCTGTCTCGGTAGTCGAGGTCGAGCACGGTGTGCTCCGCCCGGGCGCGACGCTCCAGCAGGGCGCGAACGGCCGAGCGGGACGGCTCCTGCGCGAACCGCGAACCGGTGACCCACAGCACTGGGACCGTGGTGGCGGCAGCCGGCATGTCGTCGATGGTTAGGTTCATCTCCGGGCCGCGGGGCTCCCGGTAGAACAGCAGCGGTGGATCGGTCGGCGGGTCCAGCGCGCAGAAGGCGAGGGCCGTGCGCAGCTCCGGGTCCACCGACACGTAGTCGTTGACCACACCGAAGCGCTCGGCGAGCGCGGTGCGGATGTACTCGCCGAACCCGTCGTCCCCCACCCGGGTGACCACCGCCGCCCGGCGGCCCAGCCGGGCCGCGGCCACGGCCACGTTGGTGGGCGACCCGCCGATCGACTTGGCGAACGACTCCACACCGCTGAGGGGAACCCCGCTCTGCTGCGGGTACAGGTCGACGCTCACCCGGCCGACCGTGAGCAACTCCAACCCGGTCATGAGTCTGGACCCAGCTTGTCGACGACCTCGGTCGCGGCGGCTTGGGCCAGCCCGCTCACCCTCCGTTCGCGCCGGATTCGGCCAGCTCGTGCTGCAGTTCCTCCAGCTCGGCTCCGCCTGCCATGAGCTGGGTCAGCTCGGACTGCGACAACTCGGCCTTGGCCCAGTTGCCCAGCGAGACGCCCCGCTGCAGGATCACGAACCGGTCGCCGACGGGGTAGGCGTGGTTGGGATTGTGGGTGATGAAGATCACGGCCAGGCCCTGATCGCGGGCCTCGACGATGCGGCGCAGCACCACGCCCGACTGCTTCACGCCCAGCGCGGACGTGGGCTCGTCGAGGATCAGGACACGGGCGCCGAAGTAGCTGGCCCTGGCGATGGCCACCGACTGGCGCTCGCCGCCGGACAGGGTGCCGACGCTCTGCTCGGTGTCGCGGATGTCGATGCCCATCTTGGCCATCTCCTCCTTGGCGATCCTTTTGGCCTTGTCGATGTCGATCTGGCGGAACGGCCAGACTCCCGTCTTGGGCTCCTGGCCCAGGAAGAAGTTCCGCCACACCGACATGAGCGGCACCATGGCCAGGTCCTGGTACACGGTGGCGATGCCAGCGGCCAGAGCCTGCCGGGGATGGGCGAACCGCACCTTGGAACCCTCAAGGATCAGCTCGCCCTCATCGTGCTGGTGCACTCCGGCCAGGATCTTGATGAAGGTGGACTTGCCCGCGCCGTTGTCGCCCAGCACGCAGGTGACCTCGCCGGGGTTCACCGTCGTGGTGACGCCGGTGAGGGCGATGATGTTGCCATAGAACTTCGAGATGTTCCTCAGCTCGAGGAAGTCGGTGCTCATTGCTCGTCCTCCTTTGCACCCGCGGCCGGCTCAGCGGGCACGACGATGGTTATCTCGGTCTTGTCGGGTCTCGTGGCGCCCGATGCGGTCGGTGCCTTCTCGGCCCGGCTCCGCACATAGTTGTTGACCATCACCGCCACGAGGAGCAGGGCGCCCAGCACCAGGAACCGCCAGTCGCTGTTCCATTGGGCGAAGCCGATGCCCTGGGAGATCATTCCCCAGATCACCGCGCCGATGCCGGCGCCGAGCGCCGATCCGTACCCGCCGGTGAGCAGGTTGCCACCGACCACCGCCACGATGATGTAGCGGAACTCGTTGCCGTCGCCCACGTTGGCCTGCACCGCGGTGAGCCGGAAGGCGATCAGCATGCCGGTGATCCACGCCGCCCCCGACACCATCATGAACAGCGTGGTCTTGGTGCGGGCCGCCGGCACGCCCACGGAGCGGGCCGCCTCCTTGTTGCCGCCCACAGCCATTATCCAGCTGCCGAACTGCGTGCGCATCAGCAGCCACGAACCGACGGCCGCGAACACCAGGAACGAAAGCACCACCACGCCGAACTGCGTCTGCGGGCATCTGAGCTCGCCGTCGGTGCCCACCGTGCAGATCGTCTCGAGCTCGCTGCCGGTCACGAACAGCAGCCGGGTGGCGACGCTGAGCATGACCGCCCCGATCCCCACCGTGACCAGGGCCCGTCCGACCCCCTCATCGCGGGTCAGCAGGGTGCGTCCCACCGTTCCCGCCGCGTAGGCCACGAAGCCCACGATTCCGCCCTTGGCCGCTCCGGTGAGCACGGCGTAGAGGATCCCATCGCCGTCGACCAGTTCGATCACTCCGAACACCACGACGGCTACCACGCCCAGCACGGCGCAGACATGCATCCAGCGACCGAACTGCGGGGGCGGAGGTGCGGTAGTCCGGGCGGCGCTCATGTACCGGGCCACCGCGGAGGCTGCCAGCAGCAAGGCGACCAGCAGTAGCACGGTGAACAGCTCGACCCGCAGCTTGCGCGAGGCCGACTCGGCCTGGATGAAGAACGCCAATACAACAATTACGGCCGAGATGGCCAGTGAGACCGTCACTGCGGGCTGCACTCTCCGGGCCGTTGCCCAGAGCAGCGCGATCCCCAGGAGCGCGAGCCCGCCGAAGAGGATCACCCGGGCGGCCTGCACCGTCACCAGGAAGCTGATCGACGGCAGCGCCACCAGCACCGCCCCGAGGGCGGGGTAGCCGGCGGTGATGCGTCCCAGTGCCGCCACCACGGCCAGCACTCCTACTGCGGCGATTCCCAGAGCGAACACGAACTTGCCGAACGATCCGCTCATGAACCCCAACTGGGAGGAGTCGGTGGCGTCCATGAAGACCGCGATGACCGTGGCGACAACCAGAGCGGCGACGCCGCTGATCAGGTACTGCCACCATCGGGCCGAGGCTCCGCGTTCGGATCGGTCCGGTGTCTCGTAGCGGTACCGGCACCAGCCCGCGACCTTGATCAGCACCCCGGCCGCGACGAGGATGCCCCCGATCCAGTTGGAAGTCGTGGAGTCCTGGGAGAGCAGGTAGATCAGACCCACCAGGGCCAGCACGGTGCCGCCGGCCGCGACCACTAGCGCCACAGGGTTCGGAGACTGGCGCCGGGCGTAGGTCAGCTCGAATGTCCCGACCACAAGGGCTGCTATCCCGCCCATGAGCAGCAGGGCCCACATCTCGTCACGGACCAACCACAGGTTGGACCAGCTGCGCACGTCCCAGAGATGGGAGTTGCGGAGCCATTCCGCACCGAAGATTCCGTTCCAGAACTCGTAGCCCTCGGCCTCGTCGAGGCCTTCGACGAGCACCTTGTTAGTGAACAGCTTGGAGAAGCCGAGCTTGGCGCCGATCAGCATGAAGAAAGTGCCCAGCGTCACGATGAAGCTGGGGAGCGAGGTCTTCTCCACCAGGGTGCCGTTGAACCACCCGATCGCGAGGGCGAACGCCAGCGACAGCGGCACCGCGATATGGAGCCCCAGTCCTGCGCCGTTGATGTCGTTGGCCAGCAGGATGGCGATGAGGGCCGTCGCTCCGGTCATGGCGCCCGACGACAGGTCGAATTCGCCGCCGATCATCAGCAGCGCCACGGGAACGGCCATCAATCCCAGGTAGGCCGCCACGTCGAGGAAGTTGGCCGTGCCGCCCACGGTGCCGAAGGGCGCGGACACCAGCCAGAACAGCAGCCACACGCCGACGGCCCCCATCAGGGCGCCGATCTCGGGGCGGGTCAGGAGCGTCTGTATCGGCCCCCGATGGGCTAGGCGTTCGTCTCCGCCGGCATCGGCTGCTACGGCGGGCTGGTCGTTGGTCGTGTCAGCCATTTGATCCCCCAACGGCTAGTCGACTTGGCCGGCCATCCACTGCGTGGCGACCGTACGGCTTGCGTGATCCCGCCAGCACCGGGGCCCGCCACAAGGGCGGGCCCCGCGCTGGGGGAAACTAGCAGGGGGCGACCGGCGACAACCGGCCGCCCCGCCGCTACGTGTTGATTAGCGGGTCCCCTGCTGGACCAGAGCCTTGACGACCGAGGCGTTCGCGGTGTCCACGAAGCCCGGGCCCGTCAGGATGGGCAGACCGCCGCCAGCGGTGTTCTGGTTGGTGGCCTGCAGGTACATGAGGATTACCGGCAGGTAGCCCTGGAGGTACTGCTGCTGGTCCACGGTGAAGGCCACGTCGCCGGCCTCGATGGCGTCGATGAGGTCACCGGAGAGGTCGAAGCCGCCGATCACCAGATCGCGTCCGGCCTGCTCGCCCGCGGCCAGAGCCCGCAGAGGCAGGTTCGGGCCTACGCCGAGGACGCCGTCGATGGACGGGTCGGCCTGCAGGTGAGCCGCGATGCTGTTCTGCTGCTCGTCGGGGTTGGCGTCGAGACCGACGAACTCCGAGGTGACGGTGCCGTCGAAGGTCTCGGCCAGACCTTCGCAGCGCTCCTCGAGCGCCACGTTGGACTGCTCCTGGCGAGCGCACAGGATGTGGGTGGCGCCCAGTGCGTTGAAGCGCTCGCCCGCGCCGTTACCGGCCACGACCTCGGTCTGGCCGACGTGGGTGACGGCACCGAGGTCCTTGTAGTTGTTCACGCCCGAGTTGAGCGTGTACAGCGGGATTCCGGCGGCCACGACACCGGCGGCCGCGTCGCTCACGCCGGCCGGGTCGGCCAGCGAGATGGCGATGCCCGAGGAGCCCGACGCGACGGCGGCCTCGATCTCCTGGGCCTGGGCCAGGGCGTCGTTGTTGGAGCCGAAGTAGACGACGTCGCAGCCGATGGCGGCGGCAGCGTCTCTAACGGCCACCTCGACCACGGACCAGAACACGCCGGAGTCGCCGTGGGTGATCACGTGGAAGGTGTGGTCGCAGCCCTGGGTCTCGACGACCTCGTCGGCCGCGGCCGCGGTGGTTGCCGGCGCCTCATCGTCGGCCGGTGCGGCCGCCTCGGTGGGGGCCTCTTCGGCGGGCGCGGCCGGCGCGGGGGCGTCGTCACCGTCGTCGCCGCACGACGCGGCCACGAGCGTGATGGCGAGCACCACGGCGAGCAGCTTCAGTAGTCTTGACATGGTTGTTTATCCCTCCGGGATTAGGTGGTTGTTGTTGGTTGCTCCGCTGCCCGTCGAAGCGGGCACCAGACTCTTCAGGAACTCCAGGTTCAGGTCGGCATCCCGCCTGAGCCCAGCCACCGCGGAGAGGTCCCCCTCAGCGATGGCCGCGTCCTGTTCCAGGACGTACCAGAGGTTCCGTCCTGATTCTTCGAGTCGGGTGACGATCTTCGCGATCGCCACCTCTCCTCGACCGAGCGGCGGGAACAAGCCGCGCTGCACGGCCTGCATGAGAGACAGCTCTCCCGCCTTCAAACGGGCCGCCAGCGCGGGCTCAAGATCCTTGAGATGGACTAGGCCAACGCGCGGCTCGTAGTGGTCCAATAGCTCCTCGACATCGGTCCCGCCGATGGTGATGTGCGCGGTGTCGAGCACGAGCGGGACGTCAGAGCCCTCCAGGATCCTCCTCAGTTCGGCATCGGTCTCCACGAGGGACCCGAAGTGGGAGTGGTACACCTGCTGCAGCCCGTGCTCGGCCGCGATGGCGTCAATCTCGTCCAGCGAGGCGCACAGCGCCGCCCATTCCGTCTCGCTCAGGGGCTCGTGACGCCACCGGTCCTCGCGGCTGACCGCGCAGGTGACGAAGAACCGGCCGCCGCCACCGGAGATGAGGCGGGCCCAGCGACGGGCCGCGGCCCGGGTCGACTCGGCGCGGCTGGGGTCGTGCAGGACCAGCGGCACGAAACCGCCGAGGAGGCCCAGCCCGTGACCGTCGAGCGTCGTGCGGAGCTCGGTCGGCTCGGTCGGCAGGTAGCCCCACGAGCCGAGTTCGGTGTGGGTGAACCCGGCTGCCCTCATCTCGGCCAGCACGCGGTGGACGGGGAGCTGGTAGCCCCAGCCCGGCACCTCGCACACGCCCCAGCTGATGGGCGCGGTAGCGACGCGGTCGAGCAGCGCGGTCGGCGCCGCGGTCGTCACGGGCCACTACCCGACGAGCTTTGCGAGCGTTCAGGCCCGCCCTGTCGTGCAGGCATATCCCCCTCGATGTCCTCCTGGATCCGCCGCGCCGCATTGTATTAGAGCGCTCTAATGGTTTATCGTCCCGGCCGTGTTCTGTCAAACCGGGCGGCGGTGATCGGCATGAACCGCCCCACCATGGAGGACGTGGCGGAGCGGGCGAGGGTGTCGCGGGCCCTGGTGTCGCTGGTGATGAACGACTCGCCGCAGGTGTCCGACGAGAAGCGGCGCTCCGTGCTCCAGGCCGCTCGCGAGCTGGGATACCGGCCCAACCTGATCGCCCGCATCCTCGCCCAGCAGCGCACCCACACAATCGGCGTGCTCGTCGACGACCTCCGGAACCCGTTCTTCGGCGAGGTCGTCGACGGGATCGAGGCAGAGGCCGCCGATCACGGCTTCAGGGTGCTCATCCTCAACGGCCACCGGGATGCCCGGCGCGAGGCCGAAGCGGTCGAGACCTTCCTGCAGTTGCGGGTGGAGGGGATGGCTCTGGTCGGCGCCCGCCTCGACGACAGCGACACGGCCCGGGTCGGCTTGGCCGCTCCCTGCGTGATGGTGGCCAGCGGTGCGGTCCATACCGGTGTCGACACCGTCGGCACCGACGACCGGCGGGGGGCGGAGCTGGCCGTGGAGCACCTGGCCGCGCTGGGCCATACCCGCATCGTGCACCTGGACGGCGGGACCAACGTCTCCGCCGGGGAGCGTCGTTCGGGGTACGAGTCGGGAATGCGGTCCGCCGGCCTCGGTGACCTGGTCGACATCCGCCCTGCAGGCGACGATGAAGCCGATGCCCTCGAAGTCATCGACGAGCTGCTGGCCGATGACGATCCCCCCACTGCCCTGTTCGCCTTCAACGATCTGCTCGCCGCCGGCGCGCTCAACCGCCTCGCCGACGCGGGCATGGCCGTCCCCGGCGACGTGTCGCTCGTCGGTTTCGACAACACCTTCATCTCCGCACTGCGCCACCTGTCGCTCACCACTGTCAACCAGCCGACGCTGGCCATGGGGCGCCTCGTGGTGGCCACACTGCTCCAGCGGCTCTCCGACGGACCCAGCGAGCCGATCCGCCACACTCTGCAACCCGAGCTGGTCGTTCGCTCCACGACCGGGCCACCCCGCGGCGGGGCGAATACTGTCGCCGGAACAGCCAAGACCGCGATGAGGTGAACCTGACGATGCTCGACCACGTCTTCACCGACGCCATCGGCGCCCTGCGGGATGCGTTCGAGGACGCGCTGCTGGAGCGGCAGGCCGGCGAGGAGAGGTTCCAGACCGACGTGCTGCTGGGCGACGTCTCCTGGGAGAACTCCTACGCCCTTCCCGGCGAGGGTCAGCCGCCCAGAGTGTGTGCCGACGTCAGCTGCGTGTGGCCCACCTGGTCGCAGGCGGCCTATCTCAGCTGGTACGCGGGCGAGGGCTACGCCGAGCCGCCCCGCATCGAGATCAAGATCCTGCTACGGGCCCAGTGCCTGGCCGGCGCGCCCGAGCCTGCGATGGTCCTGGATGTGCTTCCCGGAGCCAGCCCCGACATCGGCAGCGAGTCCCTCCGGCGGGGAGGGCCCAGAGTGGAGTCGCTGTTCGCCGAGGACCTCGACGACGCCGACGCCACCGAGTACGCCATCGACGTGAGCTACGAGGGTGTCTACGAGCTCGACGAGGCCGGCCTGTCAGACGGCGCCGAACTCGACAAGCACTTCACCGCGCTGGGCGGTTGGATCGCCTCAATGCTGGTGCGTCTCGGCGACCTGGAACTGGGCTACCGGCCGGTTCTGGAGGACTGATAGCGCCGGCAGCGGCACCGGCTCACAGGCCGCGCCGCACCTCGGGAAGGTCTTCGTAGGAGGGCTGGCGTCCCTCGGACTGGGCCGTGAACGACTCGGCGAGATCCTGGGGGTGGAGCATCCCCGACTGCCAGAGCGCGATGTGGCGCAGCGAGTCCTCCACCGTGTGGTCCAGGCTGTAGTTGAGCGCCTCCTTGGTGCCGTGCATCGCCAGCGGCGACTTGGACGCGATCTCCCCGGCTATTGCCATCACCGCCTCCATCATCGAGTCCCGGTCATCGAATACCTCGTTGACCAGACCCAGCTCGCGAGCCCGTGTCGCCGGCATGCGTCTGCCGGTGTATGCGTACTCGCGGGCCACGCCGGGCGGGATGAGCTTGGGCAGGCGCTGAAGGGTGCCGACGTCGGCGGCCATGCCGATGTTGATCTCGTGCACGGAGAACCAGGCGTCGGCGGTGGCGTAGCGGCAGTCGGCCGCGGTCACCAGGTCGACCGCGCCGCCCACGCAGGCTCCGTGGATGGCGGCCAGCACCGGCATGCGGGCCTGCTCCAGCGCGGTGAACGAGCGCTGCAGATGCAGCAGGTTGAGTCGCACGTTCGCTCGACGGCGGCCGATCTCGGTCGACTCGCCCTCGAGCTTGGAGTCGCCGGCGAACACCGACAGGTCCATGCCGGCGCAGAAGTGGCGCCCCTCCGCCGACAGCACGATGACCCGCGCCCGCCCGGCGTCGGAGATCTCGTCGACGATCGCGGGCAGCTCAGACCAGAACTCCGGGATCATGGTGTTGAGCTGCTCGCCACGGCTGAGGCGCAAGTGCGCGATCCGATCGGACTCATCCACCTCAAAGCACTGGTAACCCACGACCGCAGGCTAGCCGGGCCAGGGGGACCCGGAGCCCGGGCGCTCAGCCCGCGGCGGGGCTCAAGGCGGCCATCAGCCGTGACACCAGCGCATCCCAGTCACCGGCCTTGACACGGCCGCTCGCGAGCTCGTCCGACACCGCCAGGTGCCTTCCGAGGCCCAGGCACTGGCAGAGCGCCACGATGGCCGGCGTGCTGAGTGCAGGGTCGATGGAACCCTCGGTCTTGCCTCGCGCGACGATCGAGCTCAAGCTCGCCCTCTCCTCGCTCATCGCGTCAGAGACCGCGGCGCGGAAGCTGTCGTCGCGCCGGGCACTGACCATCGCCTCGAGCACCACCTCCCGGATGCGGACGTCGCGGGCCGTCGAGAGGTCGTCGCCGAGGACCGCGAGCACTTCCTTGCCGGGCGTTGCCGCGACCGCCGACGAGGCGTGCACGCATTGCGCGACGATGTGGCGGACGGCCGCGACGATCAGATCGCGCTTGCCCGGCCACCGCGCGTAGATCGCGCCGGTGGTGAGGTCGGCGCGGCGGGCGATCTCAGCGACGCGAGCAGCCTCGAACCCATGCTCGGCGAACACTTCGACCGCGGCGTCCAGCAGCCGTTCGGTGACGTCTGTGCTGCCCACTGATAATAACCGTTATTGTGTGAGATATCCTTGCATTATGTGTAAGTGTATTAGTTGCCTTGACCGAAGCCAATGGCCCACAGGGCCTCTTGGCGCACGCCGGTCCGGTCGACGGTCAGAATCGGACGGCGAACCTGCGAAGGTTCCTCGCCCAAACGGCCCGCAGCGCTGGGCGGGCGAGAGCGGCTCCGACGCGGCCTCCCATCCACCACCCGAACCGGAGCGACTCGGTCCACTCGAAGCGGGTGTAGACGGCGCCCTCCGGGCCTTCGCAGGCGGACAACCGGAACTGCCCAGTACCGGACACCACCCCGGAGTGCCTGATTCCCATGACCTCGCCCTCGCGCCAGTCGGTGACCTCCATGTGGTCGGTGAGCCGCACGGGCCCGATCCTGGTGACGCAATCGAAGCGAACCCCGACGCCCTCGGTGTCCTCGGTAAGGATGCGGATCGACTCGGCGTCGCTCATCCAGTCGACATGGCGGCCGATATGGCGCAAGTCCTCCCACACCGCCGCGGGAGCGGCCGGTACCACCGTCGAGACCCTGATCGTGACCATCTCGCTAGGCGAGCCCCCTCGCCCTCGCGAGCTGTGACAGCTCGACCTGGGGACGGGCACCCACATGGCCGACCACCTCTGCCGCGGCCAGGCTTGCCAGCTCTGCGCAGCGGGTGAGGGGCGCGCCCTGGCTGAGGCCCCACAGGAAGCCTGCGGCGTACATATCACCCGCGCCGGTGGCGTCCACCACGTGCTCGACAGGAACCGCGGCGACCTCCACCACCGTGGCGCCCTCGGCCACGACCGAGCCCCGAGCACCGCGGGTGACAACCACGGTTCGGGCCATCTCAGCCGTGCGGTCCCGGGCCGCAGCCGGATCGTCCGTCGAGTGCAGAGCGCACACCTCGGCCTCGTTGGCGAACACCACATCGACGCGGTCGTCGATGAGGTCCAGCCACTCGTCAAGGTGGCGCTCCACACAGTAGGGGTCGCTCAGGGCCAGCGCCACGGTCCGGCCGGCCTCGCCCGCGGCCTCCATGGCCAGCCGGATAGCGTCCTTGGCCACCTGCACGTCCCAGAGATAGCCCTCGCAGTAGGTGATGCCGGCCGAGGCCACCGCACCGGTGTCCACATCGGCTGGCCCCAGCAAGGCCGCAATGCCCAGAAAGGTGTTCATGGTCCGCTCGGCATCGGGGGTCACCTGGATCAGGCAGCGGGCGGTCGGAGGGCCCTCCGGCGCGGGCGCCACGTCGAAGGCGACACCCGTCGCCCGGATGTCGTGCACGAACACCTCGCCCAGTTGATCGTCGCGCACCTTGCCAATGAAGCCGGCCCGGCCGCCCAGGGAGGCCACGCCGGCCATGGTGTTGGCCGCCGAGCCGCCGGATGCAGCGATCCCGGCTGGCATGGCGTCATAGAGCGCGGCGGACCTCTCGGCGCTGACCAGGGTCATGGCCCCTTTCACCAGGCCGTGGTCTGCGATGAACGGCTCGTCGACCGCCGCAATCACATCGACGATGGCGTTGCCGACGCCCACGACATCGAGTACAGGTTCCAACGGGCCTCCCACGGGTTGCACCAGACAGTAGGCCGGTGCGGGTCGGGAGTTCTTCAGCAGCGTCGCCGAGCGGCCGACCGATGGCTCTGCTGTCAGCCGGTGGCCACCCGGCGGGCCAGGGAGCGGAAGGCCATCACGAACGTGACGAGGCCCAAGCCGCCGATGGCCGCAGCCCCCTTGCCGATGGCGACGACATCCCAGCCCTCCGACAGCAGCGAGCGCATTCCCTCCAGCAGATAGGTCACCGGGTTCCAGGCGGCCACAGTCTGCATCCAACCCGTCATGAGCTCCCGCGGCAGGTACGCGGGCGTCAAGAAGGCGAAGGGGAAGAAGATCAGGAACGACGAGTTGACCGCGGCCGGGTTCCCGGTTCGCAGGGCCACCGTGTACGGGAATCCGGTGAAGGACAGGCTCCATGCCACCGCCAACCCCAGGAAGACCAGGATCCCCAGCAGCCCGGTCTCGAAGCGAACGCCCGCCACGAAACCCATGGCGATCACGACCAGCGACAGCGAGATGGCCAGGACGATGTCGGCCACCATCATGCCGAGCAGCAGCGTGGTCCGGCGCACCGGCGTCACCAGCATCCGGTCGAGGTAGCCGGTCTGGATGTCGATGACCAGCACCGACGCCCGGGAGATGCCGGTGACCGCGAAGATTATGGCGACGGGTATCTGGAACGCCCGGTAGTCGATGCCGGGCGAGCGCTCCACGAACGACTCGAGCGCGCCGATGTTGACCAGGAAGAAGAAGGTGGGGATGATCAGCGCCGGGGCCATCGCCTCGGGCTCGCGCAGCAGGCTGCGCACCGAGCGGCGGGCCACGGTGGCGATGTCGGTGAAGATACCGACAGGACGCACCATGCCGCTGCCGGCCACGGCGGGGGCTCCGCGCTGAACGCTCACGGCGGGCCGCTCCTCGGGGACGCCGGCGCCCGGCCTGCGTGCTGCGGATCCGCTCCGGTGGCTGCTGCGCCGCCGCCGGTGGCAGTCGAGTCCACCGCGGACATCCGGTACCCGGTGGCCAGCAGGAACACGTCGTCGAGCGACGGCGTGCGCACCGTGAGCGACTGCGGGTGCAGTCCCGCCGACGACAGGGCAACCGCTACCGTGCCGACCGTGGCCGCGCCGTCTGCGGTGGCGATGGTGATGCCGCGACGGCCCTGGGTGACGGCATCCACCTCGGGCACGGTCCCGGCCACCGCTGCTGCGGGCGCGATGGCCTCGGACGGAAGGTCCACGACGATCACGTCGGCGCCCACAGCCCGCTTGAGCTCCGTCGGCGAGCCCTCCTCGACGATGCGGCCGCCGTCGATGATGGCCACCCGGTCCGCCAGCGCGTCAGCCTCCTCGAGGTACTGGGTGGTGAGGAACACCGTCACTCCGAGCTCGCCGTTCAGCCGGCGCACCTCGTCCCATACCTGAGCCCGGCTGACCGGGTCGAGGCCGGTGGTCGGCTCATCCAGGAAGAGCACTTCGGGGCCGTGGATGAGCGAGGCCGCGAGGTCGAGGCGGCGCCTCATGCCGCCGCTGTAGGTCTTGACGCGATCCTCCATGGCGTCGCCGATGTCGGCAAGGTCGACGGCCCGCGCGATCGAGGCGGCCCGGTCGGCCGCGCTCAGGCCGTACAGCCGGGCCTGCAGGTCGAGTATCTCCCGGCCCGTCTGGCGCTCGTCGAGTGCGGCCTCCTGCAGCGCCACTCCGATGCGGATGCGAACCGCGCCTGGGTCGTCGACCACGTCGTAGCCGGCCACCGTGGCCTGCCCTGCCGTGGGCTTCAGCAGGGTGCACAGCATCCGCACCGTGGTGCTCTTGCCCGCTCCGTTCGGGCCCAGGAAGCCGTAGATGGCGCCGGCGTTAACGTTCAGATCGACGCCGTCCACCGCCCGGTTGTCGCCGAAGGTCCGGACGAGGCCCCGAGCCTCGATCGCTGAGTTCTGATCCCCACTCCGGGCAGCACGCGGCACGGGGCCGAAGACTACCGGAGGCGGACGTTGGTGAATCCGGGCCAGGCCTCGAAGCACGGCCACCGGATCGTCGACGGCTGACATCGCGGGTGCCGCCAGTACCGTCGGGCCATGAGTCCGAGACTTCCGGGCGGCGTTGTTCCCCGGCACTACGCCATCAAGTTGGAGCCCGACCTCGGTGAAGCGGCCTTCGCCGGAAGCGTCGCCATCGACATCGACTTCTCGGAGCCCTCGAGCACCATCACCCTGAACGCGGCCGAGTTGGACATCGTCAACGCCCGGCTCGTCACCGCGGGCAACGAGACGGTCGAGCTCGACGCCGTCCTCGATGCTGAGTCCGAGAGGCTGACGCTGAGCCGGCGCGGCGGCAACGACGGGTTCGGGCCCGGTCCGGGCCGGTTGGACATCGCCTTCACCGGCGTGCTCAACGACCAGCTTCAGGGCTTCTACCGCTCCACCTACACCGACGACTCCGGCGCAACCCGCACGATCGCCACCACCCAGTTCGAGTCCACCGACGCCCGCCGGGCCTTCCCCTGCTTCGACGAGCCCGCACTGAAGGCGACCTTCGCGACGACGCTCGTAGTTCAGGAGGGCCTGCTGGCGGTCTCCAACACGGCCGAAACCGGCCGCGAATCTCTGCCCGATGGCCGCGTGAGCGTCAAGTTCGCCACCACGATGCCGATGTCGACCTACCTGGTGGCCTTCGTGGTCGGACCGCTGGAGGTCACCGATCCGATCGACTGCGGCGGGGTGCCGGTGCGGGTGGTTCACCGGCCCGGCCGGGGCGACCAGACCGGGTTCGCGCTCGATGTCGCCGCCCACGCCCTGAAGTGGTTCTCCGACTACTACGGCCTGCCCTACCCGTCCGACAAGCTCGACCTGGTGGCCATACCCGACTTCGCCTTCGGCGCGATGGAGAACCTCGGCTGCGTGACCTTCCGGGAGGTGCTCCTGCTCGTCGACGAGACCGCAGCCAGCCAGCCCGAACTGCAGCGGGTGGCCGACGTGATCAACCATGAACTGGCCCACATGTGGTTCGGGGATCTGGTGACCATGGCCTGGTGGGAGGGCATCTGGCTGAACGAGGCCTTCGCCACCTTCATGGAGACGGCCTGCAGCGACGCCTACCGGCCCGACTGGCGGGTGTGGTCGACGTTCTGTCGCAGCCGGGCCTCCGCGCTCTCGACCGATGCGCTCGGCACCACCCGGGCGGTGGAGTATCCGGTGCACTCCCCGGCCGAGGCCGAGGACATGTTCGACGTGATCACCTACGAGAAGGGCGCGGCCCTGGTCCGCATGCTGGAGCAGTACCTCGGCGCCGAGACGTTCCGGGCCGGCGTGCGGCTGTACCTGCGGCGGCACGCCTACGGCAACACCGTCACCGAGGACCTATGGAGCGCCCTGGCCGAGGCGTCGGGTCAGCCCGTGGGCCAGATCATGGGCGGCTGGATCTACCAGGGCGGGTATCCGTCAGTGAGCGCGACCGCGACCGAGCACGGCCTGGAGGTCTCCCAGCGCCACTTCACACTCGATCCCGACCGGGCCGAGCCGCGGGACTGGACGGTTCCGCTACGGCTGCGGGTACAGCAGCGCGGGGGCAACCGGAACGAGCTGCGGTTGCTGCTCGACCAGCCCCGCCGGATCCTGACCATGCCGGCAGCTCCGCCGGTGACACTCAATGCCGGCGCCTCCGGCTTCTACCGTGACGATCCCGATCCAGCGAGCCTGGCGGCGGTATCGCAGGCAGGGCCGGGCGACCGCACCCCCGACGAGCGCCACGGCCTCATCGACGATGCCTGGGCCGCCACCCTGGCCGGTCGCCTGGACGCGCCGGCCTTCGTTGACCTGGTGCTGGGGGGCTTCACCGCAGAGCGCGACCTCACGGTGTGGCAGGCCATTGCCGGCGCGCTGGCCCATCTCCGCCGGCTGGTGGACGGCGAGGCGGCCCGACGCTTCTGCGAGCTGGTCGCAGCCGCCTCCGACGCCGCCGCCGGAGACGTCGGGCTGGACCCGCCCGCCGATGGCGGGGAGGACGAGCGCACCGGCGAGTTGCGGGCGACGCTGCTGCGGCTGCGGGGCGCCGTCGCGGATCACTCGCCGGCCATCGCGGCGTGCCGGGCGAGACTGGACCATCCCGACCCCACGCTCGCGGCGGCCGCCCTAGGCGTGGTGGCCGCCCACGGAGACGCCGGCGACTTTGCCCGGATCCGCGGCCGTTACACCGAGGCGTCCGACCCGCAGACCGAACAGCGCCACCTCGCCGCGCTGGCCGACTTTCCCGACGCCGGATTGGTGCGCTCCATCCTGGAGGGCACCCTTGACAACTCCGTGCGCACCCAGGACGGCCCGTACTTGATTCGGCGTGCCCTCACCAACCGCCACGCCGGCCCGGACGCCTGGGACTTCCTCACCAGCCGCTGGGACGATCTTGCCACCACCTTCCCGAGCAACTCGCTGTCGCGGATGCTCGAGGGATTAACCGCGCTCGACCGGGTCGAGCTCGCCGCCGAGGTTCGCGACTTCATGGCCGCACACCCCGTGCCCCAGGGGGCCAAACAGGTAGCCCAGCACCTCGAGCGGCTCGACATCAACGTCGCCCTGAGAAAGCGCGAGTCCGACCGACTCGCAGCGGCCGTGCTCAACCGCTGACCAGCACCGGAGCAACGACTGTCAGTCGCTCAGAGTGTGTCCCAGCTTGAAGCGCTTGGTCTGCAGGTAGCGCAGGTTCTCGGGCCCGGCATCGATCTCGATGGGCACCCGCTCCACCACCTCTATCCCGCAGTTGGTCAGGCCCTCGCACTTGGCCGGGTTGTTGGTGAGCAGCCGCACCCCGCGCAGGCCCAGGTCGGCCAGGATCGCGGCGGCAGCGTCATACACCCGGCCGTCCACCGGCAGGCCCTGCGCCGCGTTGGCCTCGACGGTGTCGAGGCCGTGCTCCTGCAGGGCGTAGGCCCTGATCTTGTGCCCGATCCCGATGCCGCGGCCCTCGTGGCCCCGCATGTACAGCAGCACGCCGCGACCGGCGGCCGCGATGGCGGCCAGCGCATGGTCGAGTTGGGCCCCGCAGTCGCAGCGCAGCGACCGCAGCACGTCGCCGGTGAGGCACTCTGAATGCACCCGCACCAGCGGCGGCGGAGGATCCTCCACGTCACCCATCACGCAGGCGATGTGCTGCTCGCCGTCCACCGTGAGGTACACGTGGGCCACGAACTCGCCGTGCGGGGTGGGTACCAGCGCCTCGGCGAAGTGCTCCACCTCAGGCGCCGCACTGGGCGCCCCTGGAAAGCTCCGGTCGGTCACGCCAGACCAAGCCGGCTCCGGGCGTCGGCAACGTCGATGGCCAGCTGCTCGGAGAGCTGTTCCAGTCCCTCGAACTTGCGCTCGCTCCGCAGGAAGTCGACGAACTCCACCTGCACCTCGCATCCGTAGAGGTCGCCGTCGAAGTCGATGACGTGAGCCTCCAGCAGGGACTGCTCGGCGTGCTCGTAGAAGGTGGGGCGGCGGCCGATGTTGATGGCGCAGCCCTGCCGGCTGCCGTCGGGCAGCGTGCACCAACCCGCGTACACGGCGTCGGCAGGCCATGCCATGAACTTCGGAACGGGCACGTTGGCGGTGGGAAACCCGACGGTCACCCCTCGCCGGTCGCCGGGAACCACCGTGCCCCGCACCTCGTAGTAGCGGCCCAGCATCGCCGCCGCCTTGGCCACGTCCCCGCCCGCCAGGGCACGCCTCACCGCGGTGGACGAGACCGGCTCGCGAGCGTCGCTGCGGTGGCGGATGAGATCGAGGGGGACCACTTCGAAGCCCCAATCGCGGCCGAGGCGCTGCAACTCGGCCACGTTGCCGGTGCGGCCCTTGCCGAAATGGAAGTCCTCCCCCACCACCACGGCCCGGGCGTGGAGGGCATCGAGGAAGACCTGCTCGACGAACTCCTCGGGACGGGTGTCGGCGCGGGCCGCGTCGAACTCGATGACGTAGCAGTAGTCGAGGCCGGTCGCCTCCAGCAATTCGAGCTTCTGGTCGAGCGTCGTGAGCAGCTTGGGGGCGTTCTCGGGGCGCACCACATAGGCCGGGTGGGTGTCGAAGGTGACGACCGCGGAAGAGACCCCGAGACGGTCGGCGGTCTCCCGTACCCGGGTCAGCACCTCTCGATGCCCGAGGTGCACCCCGTCGAACACACCGATAGCCGCCGCGACCGACACCATAACGGGAAGCCGGTCACGCCGATCATGCAGCAACTCCACGGACGCCTCCAGCGCGAATAGTGAGTGTTCCGGGCCTGATCCGGCCTGTGTGAGGCTACCGAGACCTGCCCGCTACCTCACACACTCGCCACCACCACCGACGGCTTGGCTCCCGTCCGGAACCGCTCGTAGACGGCGAGCAGCCTCCCGTCGGCGTCGTGCACCGCCCACGGGCCGGCGCCCACGGCACCGAGACGGTCCAAGTCCAGCACACGGCCGTGGGTCACATCGGCAGCCACCGCGGGGCCGACCCGCACGCCATCGAGGTGCTCGACCGCCCTCGCCATTGGCAGGATCTCAGGTGACTCCACCGGACGGGCCTCGGCCAGCCCGAATCCTCCCACCGCGACGCGGCGCAGATTCCTCAGATGGGCACCCCCTCCGAGCGCGCGGCCCAGATCGGCGGCCAGCACCCGCACATAGGTACCCGACGAGCAGTCCACCTCGGCGCGCAGCACCCCCTCGTAGCCGGGCACTGCCGCCACCTCGAAGCGGTGCACGGTCACGGGCCGGGCCTCGCGCTCCACCTCGACCCCCTCCCTGGCCAGCTGGTGGAGCCTGCGCCCTCCCACCTTCACCGCCGACACCATGGGCGGCACCTGGAGGATGTCGCCGGCCAGGGACGCGGCCGCCAGCCGGGCCTGGTCCTCGGTCACGGCGGCCATCTCGTGGCGGGCTGTCACCCGCCCGGCCGAATCGAGGGTGTCGGTCTCGGTGCCCAGCACGATCTCGGCCTCGTAGCTCTTGGCGAGCGCGGTCAGGAACCGCAGCAGCCGGGTGGCCCGGCCGACGCCGAGCACGAGCACGCCGGTGGCGTCGGGATCGAGGGTGCCGCTGTGCCCGACCTTGCGGGTGCCGAGCACTCCCCTCGCCTTGGCCACCACGTCGTGGCTGGTCCACCCCGGCGGCTTGTCTATGACCGCGATCCCGTCGGGCACTACCGGCTGTCCCCTAGGGATCGGCGGCGCCGTCCATGCCGCCGAGCAGCCTCTCGATGCGCTCGGCCGAACGAAGCGCCGCGTCCGGGCGGAACACCAGCTCAGGCGTGCGCCGCAGCCGGGTCTGATCCCCGACGGCGCGCCGCAGCCCGCCGGCGTGCTCCTCGAAGGCCTCGGCTATGTCGGCGTCACCCTCTTCGGTGTCGCCCAGCGACGTGAACCACACCACGGCCCGGTGCAGGTCCCGGTCAACGTCCACGCCCGTCACCGACACCATCGCCAGCCGGTCGTCGTCCAGTTGCTCCATGGACTCGGCGATGATGCGCCTGATGAGCTCGCCCACCCGGGCGGTGCGGTGGCCGGCCCGATGATCGGGCTGGAAGCGTTTCGCTCGTCGTGTCATCGGAGGTCTTTGAAGGGTGCGCCCCACCCCTCACCCTTCGAGGGTCCGGGCCACCTCACGCTCGGTGAAGGTCTCGATGATGTCGCCCGCCTTGAGGTCCTGGTAGTTGCTCAGGCCGATGCCGCACTCGAACCCGGACTGGACCTCGCGCACGTCGTCGGTGAAGCGCTTGAGAGACGAGACGGTCCCCTTCCAGATGATCGCCCCGTCGCGCAGGAACCGCACCTTGGATCCGCGGGTGATCGTGCCGTTCTGCACGTAGCAGCCCGCCACCGCGCCGAGGCGGGGGATGCGGAAGACCTGACGGACCTCGGCCTCGCCGGTGACGACCTCCTCGATGTCGGGGGCCAGCATGCCCACCATGGCGGAGGACACGTCCTCGAGGAGCTTGTAGATGATCTCGTAGGTACGGATCTCGACGTTCTCGGCGTCGGCCGCCTCGCGTGCCTTGCGGTCGGGCCGGACATTGAACCCGATGATGGTGGCGTTCGAGGCCGAGGCGAGCTGGATGTCGTTCTCGGTGATGCCGCCGACGCCGCGGTGCACGATGGCGATGCGGACATCGCCGGTCTCGAGCTTGCGCAGGCTCTCGGTGACGGCTTCCAGGGAGCCGTTCACGTCGGCCTTCACGATGGCGTTCAGGGTGGCGGTCTCGCCCCGCTGGATCCGGGTGAAGAGATCCTCGAGCTTGGCCCCGCCCGACAGGGCGTGAGCCTCCCGACCAAGGCTGGACAGCCTCTGCCAGTGCTCGCGAGTGTCGGCCACCCGGCCTGCGATCTTCTCGTTGGGGGCTACCGCGAATGAGTCGCCGGCGACGGCGACCTCCGACAGGCCCAGAACCTGGACCGGAGCTGAAGGCGGGGCCGAGTCGACGCCCTGGCCGTGATCATCCAGCAGAGCCCGGACGCGGCCCCAGGCCGCCCCCGCAACCATCGGGTCGCCCACCCGGAGAGTGCCCTGCTGCACCAGCACAGTCGCAACGGGACCGCGCCCGATGTCGAGGTTCGACTCGAGCACGACGCCGCCTGCCCGCCCCTCGGGCACCGATCGCAGCTCCTCGACCTCGGCCACCAGCAGTATCTGGTCCAGCAACTCCTCGATGCCTTGGCCGGTCAGGGCCGACAGCTCGCAGTAGATGGTGTCGCCGCCCCAGGCCTCCGGAACCAGTCCCTGCTCGGCCACGCCGGCCACGGTCCGCTGCGTGTCGGCGTTGGGCCGATCGATCTTGTTCACCGCTACGACTATGGGCACGCCGGCGGCCTTGGCGTGGTTGATGGCCTCGATCGTCTGGGGCATCACACCGTCGTCGGCGGCCACCACCAGCACGACGATGTCGGTGGCGCTCGCGCCCCGGGCCCGCATCGCGGTGAACGCCTCATGGCCCGGTGTGTCTATGAACGTGAGGGTTCGGCTGTTGCGCTCGACCTGGTAGGCGCCGATGTGCTGGGTGATCCCGCCCGCTTCGCCGTCGACGACGTTGGTGTCGCGGATGCGGTCCAGCAGCAGCGTCTTGCCGTGGTCCACGTGGCCCATGACCGTCACGACAGGCGGGCGCAGCTCGGCCTCGTCGGTGTCGTCGCCGGTGTCGACGTCGATGCCGAGGAGCTTGCGCAGCTCGGCCTCCTGCTCCTCACCGGGATCGACGAGGCGGATCTCGGCGCCGATCTCGGCTGCGAATAGCTCCATCATCTCGTCGCTCAGCGACTGGGTGGCGGTGACCATCTCGCCGTGCTGCATGAGGAAGCGGACCACATCGGCCGCGGTGCGGTTCAGCTTCGGACCGAAGTCCTGAGCCGCCGAGGCCCGTTCGATGACGACCACGCCCTCGGGCACGGCTGCATGCATGGGCGTGTAGGACGGGATGTCCATCGGCTGGAGTTCCTCGCGCACCCGGCGGCGGCGGCTCTTGCGTCGGGGCGGGCGCCGCTGCGCACCGCCGGGGGCGCCCCGACCGGGTGGGCGTCCGCCGGGTCCGCCGGGTCCGCCCGGGCGGGGGCCGCCCAAGGGGCGGGGACCGCCGGCGGGAGCGCCGCGGCGGGCGCCCGGACCGCGATCGGCCGGGCCCGCGGGCCTCGGTCCCGCCGGCCTGCCGGCCGGACCGGAGGACCGGCGCTCAGTGGCCGGTGCGCGTGACCGTCCCGGACCGCCCGGAGGCCGCGGTGGAGGCATCCGGCGCGGCGGAGGCGGCGGCGGGATGGGCTTGCCCGAACGGGAGACGGGCGGGCTTCCCGCTCGCAGGGGCCGGGCCGGAGGAGCTCCCGCGGCCGCTCGCTGACTTGCCGGCCGCGGCGGGGCCTTCTCCTCCACCGGCGGATGCGGGTCGTCGCGGACGACACGCTTGGCGGGAGCGACGCTGCCGCTGGAGGAGATCGTCACCTTGGGCATGGGGGCCTTCTCGGAGGGCTTCGCGTCCGCGGGCGGGGCTTTGACAATCTCTGGCTCCGCGGAGACGGCTGCCGCCGGACGCTCGGGTTCGCTCGGCACCGCCTCGGGCTGGGGCGGGGCGGCTGGGACGGCGACCGGCGCTGCGGGTTCCACCGCCGCAGCCGGTTCGGCGGGCTCGGCGGGTGCCGCAGGCTCCGCGAGCTCGACCACCGCGGGCTCGTCCTCGGGCAGCGGTTCCTCCATCTCCTCGATCTCGACCACCGGCGGGGGCGGCGGCTTGAGCAGGCCATCGCGCTCGGCCCTCCGCCGGACGCGGTCGGCTTGGGCTTCCACAATGCTCGAGGAGTGGGACTTGACCCCGATGCTGAGCGCGAAGCAGAGTTCGAGCGTCTCCTGGTTGGTCAGCCCGAGCTCCTTGGCGAGCTCATGGACGCGAATCTTTCCTGGCAAAGAGTGCCCCCTTCAGGACTCCGCGCGGTCTGCGGGCCCGGGATCGTCCCCGGAGCGCGACGGCCACGCACCCCGAAGCCTACCGATCTCGCCCGGCCGAACGTCAGCCCGGAGGGCCCGCCCGAAGGCCCGGCGGCGCCGAGCCACATCGAAGCAGGCGATGTCGGCGCAGAGCCACGCGCCCCGGCCCGGTCCGGGCCCGAACCGCAGCGCACCGCCCGCGGCCATGCGGACCCGGAGCATCTGCGCGCTGGGTCGGCGAGCACGGCAACCGATACAGGTGCGGACGGGACTCACGGGGCCTGGGCAGGAACCCGCGGTACGGGCGGGGCTCAGGCGCGGCCCGCCTGCTCTGCGGGCGACTCGGCCCCCTCGGCGTCGGGAGCTTCGGCCTGGTCCTGGTCCATGGCCGCGGCCCAGGCCTCGGCGCTGACAGCCTCGCCGCCGTCGGCAGGCTGCCACAGCTGCTCGCCGGTCTCCGGATCGGTGATCCACTCGCCCTCGGCCCACTCCACGTCGCCGTAGGCGGCCTCCTCGGCCAACTGGGTCTCGCTCTTGATGTTGATCCCCCAGCCCGTCAGCCGGCTGGCGAGCCGGGCGTTCTGGCCCTCCTTGCCGATGGCCAACGACAGCTGGTAGTCGGGGACGATCACGTCGCAGTCGCCGGTCAGCTCGTTGGGGCGGACCTCCTTGATCCTCGCGGGCGACAACGCCTTGGTGACGAACTCCTCAAGTTCGCTGCTGAAGGGGACTATGTCGATCTTCTCGCCGCGCAATTCGTTGACTACCTGGCGGACCCTGGCGCCCCTGGCTCCCACGCACGCGCCCACCGGGTCGACGTTCGGGTCGTTGGAGGACACTGCGATCTTGGTTCGGTGGCCGGGCTCGCGGGCGCACGCCTTGATCTCGACGATGCCGTCCGCTATCTCGGGGACCTCCAGCTCGAACAGCCGCTTCACGAGGCCGGGATGGGTCCGGCTAACCACGATCTGGGGGCCCTTGGCCGTCTTGCGGACCTCGACGATGTAGGCCTTGAGCCGGGTGTTGGAGTCGGGGCGCTCGTAGGGGACCTGTTCGGCCTGCGGCAGCAGCGCCTCGACCCTTCCCAGATCCAGCAGGGTGTAGCGGGCGTCGGTCTGCTGGATCATGCCGGTGACGATGTCCCCCTCGCGGCCCGCGTACTCCTCGTACTTGAGCTCGCGCTCCGCCTCGCGGATGCGCTGGGTCATGACCTGGCGGGCGGTCTGGGCCGCGATGCGTCCGAAGTTGTCCGGGGTGACCTCGTACTCCTCGCCGACAGGGTTGCCTTCTTCGTCCAGGTCCTGGGCCAGCACGTGGAACTCCATGCTGGAGGGATCGATCGTCACCCAGGCGTACTCCTTGGCGTCGGGCAACCGCTTGTAGGCCGACTCCAAGGCGTCGGCCAATGCGGCGTACAGGGCGTCCACGGTTATGCCCCGCTCGGCCGCCATCGCCTGCAGCGCCTCCATCATGTCTTGGTTCATGGCTTCTCCTCCGTCTTGGCTCGTTGGGACTCCCTCCGGTGGCGGCTGCCCGGCCCCCACTCGAAGACGGTGCGGGCCGAGGCCAACTGCTCGAACGCGATGTGCGACAGGTGGCCGTCCTCGCCCCGAAGGTCGACTCCGTCGTCGGCCACCGCCTCCAGCACGCCGGTCAGCCGGCGGGGTCCGTCGAATCCGGGAAGGGTCTTGACCTTCACCTCGGAGCCAGCGGCCCGGCGGAAGTGGTCGGGGGTGCGCAGCGGTCGCTCCAGGCCGGGGCTCGACACCTCGAGCGTGTACCGGCCGTCTATCAGGTCGTGCTCGTCGAGGGCCCGGCTGACCGACCGCGCCAGCCTCGCCAGCGCGTCCAGGTCGACGCCGGTGTCGGAATCGACAAGGATCCTGACTGTCCCGCCGTGGTGCTCGACGTCGTAGAGGTCGACGGAGGCGGCTTGGGCCAGGGGAGCCACGAGGTCGCGAACGCGGTCGGCAATCGCCATGGTCTTGGTGGGGTTCTGCTCTCGAGAGACGGCGCGGTCGGGGCCCGAACCGGCAGCGGGGGGGGGGCCCCCCCCCCCCCCCCCCCCCCCCCCCAAAAAAAGGGACAAGAAGAAAACAAACACCCACCCCCCCCCGCACCACACAGGAACACGGAAGGAAAAGGACCCCACCCCCCCCCCCCCCC
>VXTM01000007.1 GCA_009837445.1 Acidimicrobiaceae bacterium | reverse complement strand
TGGCCCAGCTCAAGTCGACCTTCAGCCTCACCAAGCTGGCCACCTACTCGGCCCGGCTCTACGAGGCGCTGGAGGACGAGACCGGCCAGGCCACCGGATGCCGGACACCCGGGTCGATCTCGGTGGCGGCCGACGCCGAGCGCTGGGAGGAGATCAGGAGGGGCGCGGCCATGGCGGTGTCGCTCGGGGTCGAGACCCGCGAGATCGACATCGACGAGCTGCGGGAGCGCTGGCCGCTGATCCGCAGCGACGACATCGTGGGCGCCCTGTACATCCCCCGCGACGGCCACACTTCGCCGGTGGACACCACCATGGCCATGGCCAAGGGGGCCCGCAGCCGGGGGGTGCGCATCGTCGAGGGCGTTTCCGTCACCGGGCTGCGCACCGCCGACGGCGCCATCTCAGGCGTCGACACCGAGCAGGGCAGCATCGAGACCGAGACCGTGGTTCTGGCCACCGGCATCTGGACCCGCCAGCTCGCGGCCCAGATCGGGGTCAACGTGCCGCTGCAGGCCTGCGAGCACTTCTACGTCGTGTCGGAGCCGCTCGGCCTGGACCCCGACACGCCGGTGCTGCGGGACCCCGCGAACTACACCTACTTCAAGGAGGAGACCGGCAAGCTCATGGCCGGGTTCTTCGAGCCCCGGGGCAAGGTGTGGAAGCTCGACGGAATACCCCGGGACTTCTCGTTCGGCACGCTGGCCGAGGACTGGGACCACATCGGCCCGATCTTCGAGCGGTCCATCCACCGGGTTCCGGCGCTGGGGGAGTGCGGCATCCAGCTGTTCCTCAACGGCCCCGAGGCCTTCACCCCCGACGGGGTCTACTACTTGGGCGAGTCGCCCGAGGTGGACGGCTGCTTCGTAGCCGCCGGGTTCAATTCGGTGGGCATCCAGTCCGCGGGCGGAGTCGGCTGGGCCCTGGCCGACTGGGTCGCCGACCGCCACCCGCCCATGGACCTGTCGTCGGTGGACATCCGCCGGGCCTTTCCGTTCCAGGCCGACCCCGCCTACCTGGCCGAGCGCGTCCCCGAGAGCCTGGGGCTGCTGTACGCAATGCACTGGCCTTTCCTCCAGTACCAGAGCGCTCGGGGCCAGCGGGTGTCGCCGCTGCACGACCGCCTGGACGCGGCCGGAGCGGTCTGGGGCGAGACCGCTGGTTGGGAGCGGCCCAACTGGTACGCCTTCGAGAGCCAGGCCCGCGAGTACGTCTACAGCTACGGCAATCAGAACTGGTGGGCCAACGCCGGTGAGGAGTGCCGGGCGGTGCGGGAGCGGGTCGCGCTGTTCGACCAGACGTCGTTCGCCAAGTTCACGGTGGACGGTCCCGACTCGCTGCTCGTGCTCGACGAGCTGAGCACAGCCCGCATCGACGTGCCGGTGGGCAAGGCGGTGTACACCCAGTGGTGCAACGACCGGGGCGGGATCGAGGCCGACCTCACCGTCACCCGCCTGGGCCTGGACCGCTTCCTGGTTGTGACCGCGGCCGCGGCCCAGACCCGGGACTGGGCCCGCCTGCGCCGGGCCTGCCGCGGCCGGGACGTGGACATTGCCGACATCACCGAGCATTGGGCCATGATTGGGCTGATGGGCCCCAAGGCCCGGTTCGTGCTCGGTCCGCTCACCGACGCGTCGCTCAGCAACATCGACTTCCCGTTCGCCACCTCCCAGCGCATCGAGATCGCCGGGATCGACGTGCTGGCCCTGCGCATGAGCTACGTGGGCGAGCTGGGCTGGGAGCTGTACCTGCCCAACGAGCATGCCGTGGACCTGTTCGACGCCCTGGTCGCATCGGGGGAGCCCCACGGCCTCGCCATGGCCGGCTACCACGCCATGAACACGCTGCGGCTGGAGTCGGGTTACCGCCACTGGGGCCACGACATAACCGACGAGGACACCCCGATCGAGGCCGGGCTGGGCTTCACCATCGGCTGGGACAAACCCAACCCGTGGAACGGACGGACCGCGCTGGAGAATCAGCGGGAGCAGCCCCGCAACAAGCGCCTGATCCAGTTCCGCTTGGAGCATCCCGAGATGCTCTGCTACCACGACGATCCCATCCTGCGCGACGGTGAGCCGGTGGGCAGCACCACCTCGTCGATGTGGAGCTACATCGAGGACCGCTGCCTGACCATGGGTTACCTGCACCGGCCAGGCAACGAGGGAGTGATCCAGGAGTGGCTCGACGCGGGGACCTTCGAGATAAACGTCGGCGGCGAGCTGGTGCCGGCCACCCCATCGATCCGTAGCTACTACGACCCCCGCAACCAGCGAGTCCGCCTGACCGACGGCCCCTAGCGCAGAGACCCGGGCACTCAGGCGGTTGCGGCCGGGGGCAGTCTGGACTTGTAGGCGTCCATCAGGCGGGGGAACCACCGGCTCCAGAACGCGGTCGACGTCTCGCCCAGGGAGCGGTCGATCTCTATGGCGAAGGACTGCATCAGCTGGGAGTTGGCGAACAGCTCGCTGTGAGCGCTTACCGCCGAATGGGCCGCTCTGAAGGCCCGCCGGGCCCGCTCACCGGCCCAGTCGGCCGGGAGAAGCTCTGCGGGCAGCAGCGGATCGCTCCGAAGCACTGCTTCGGTGTCGAGCGTGGCTGAGAGCATGGAGGCCGCAAGCATGTCGTCGTCTGTGATCGGGGCGTGCTCGACGATGGAGATCAGCCGCTGCTCGATCGCGTCGTAGCGGTCGGCGAGCGGGGCCAGCGGCCAGAGACGGTTCACGATCTCGGCGGGTCGCGTGTGCTCCCCGACCTGGATGGTTGTGGTTACGAAGCTGGTGACCGCTCCAGACACCCCAAGGTGGGAGGCGAGTTGGCGTACGAAGTCGGAGAGGTCGCCGGCGTGGAGATACAGGCCCGACTGCACAGGCGCGGCGCCCGACTCGACAAGAAGACTTCGGAGGGCGTCGCGTGCACCCCGGCGCCTCTCGGGGATCTCGAAGCCGATGAGGTGCCAGCAGCCGTCCCACGGCTCGAGACCGGCGTCTACCCGATGCGCGAACGCCGTCCACCCGATGTCGGCGTCCAGTTCGGCTTTCCCCAGGCTGGTCGCCACGTACTGCGCCGAGCGCCCACGGCCTTCGACGCGGGTCAGGAGCCCGTCCCGCACGACCCGGGCCAGGCAGTCCCTCATGGCCTTGTCGCTGTGCCCCGCTACCCCGGCCACCGCGAAGAGCGATCCGGCATCGAGCGTGCCGTCCGCGCCGATCGCCGACAGCACGAGCATGCGGGTGGGCAGAACGCCACTCTGGTCTGCTCCCGAGCCGGCCGGCGTGTCATCCATATGGCGCATTATATCAACGGCCGTTTGCAAAGTACGGCATTAATGCTAGGCTGATTGCCATGACCGCACCCGCAGTGACCTTCGATCCAGAGCATGCCCTTCCCAACGCCTTCTACCGGGACCCGGTTGTCCACGCGGCCGAGATGGACGGCATCTGGCACGCCGACTGGGTGTTCGTCACCACCGAAGACGCCGTCGCTGCGCCCGGCGACCAGCTACCGGTCATAGTCGGCGATCAGCCGGTGCTGCTTCTGCGCAACCAGGAGGGAGAACTCCGCGCTCTTTCCAACCTGTGCGCCCACCGGGGCACGATGCTGGTGGAGCGCCCGGCCAGGGCCAAGCGCATCCAGTGCCCCTACCACGCCTGGACCTACAACGACAGCGGCCAGCTGTTGGCGGCGCCATTTACATCGAAGGACGAAGTCGACAAGGCCGAGCACTGCCTGCCGGAGTACCGGGTGGAGTCATGGCACGGTCTGATCTTCGTGAGCCTCAGGCCGGAGGTGGAGCGGGTTGCCGAGCGTTTCGCGGCGGTGGATCCCCATGTGATCGATCGTGGCATCGACGAACTGCACCACTACTCGGACTACCAGGAGACGCAGCAATGGGACTGCAACTGGAAGCTGGCCATCGTCAACGCTATGGAGAGCTACCACCTGTTTCAGGTCCACCCCAAGACGCTTGAGCCGTACACGCCCACCAGGGACGCCTACTACATCACGGGCTCGGCCAGGGCCACCGCAACCGGCGGCCGCGTAGAGGGCGCTGATGACTACCTGCTCATCAGCCTGCCGCCCAGCTTCGTGGGCGTGTTCAACTCCGGTGCCTTCTACTGGCAGGCGGTGCACCCCATCGGTGGCACCCGGTGCGCGGTGCGCACCGGGGGCGCCTACAGCTCGGCCCCCCGAGGTTCCAGCGGCTGGCTCTACAGGTGGATCAGCCGGACCATGGGTTCCTCGTACTCGTTGCCGAATTTCCTGCCTGAGGACAAGGCCATCTGCGAACGGGGCCAGCGGGGCGTATCCGGCGACTTCTCGCCTGGGCGGCTTGTTCCCGCCGAGAAGGTCGTCGCCGACTTCGGCCACTACCTCAACTGGCGGCTCAACGGCATCGAACCACCCGGCGTCCACACGGAGGCAAGAACATGATCCCCACCTGGCAGCACTCGTCGCCCACCCGTATACGGGGAGCGTGGCCCGTCTGGGTCGCGCTGGCGACGCTCTGGTTGATGACCCTGGCCGGCCAGTACTGGATCTACGCCGTGCTGTTCCTCGCGTGGGCCGCATACGACCTAGCGACCGGTGAGAGCCACTTCATCCTGCGCGTCACCCGCCGCCACGAGCCGGTCACCTACTGGCTGGTCGTGTCCACCTGGGTCCTGCTCTCCGTTCTGTGGCTGATCTACCCCAGCGGATAGTTTCGGCTCCGGCTACCTGAGGGGCCGCGCCGCAACTACACTCTCGGCTCGCCGCGGCCTGCTGACGCGGCGCTGGTGCGCACACCTTCGGGAGGGGCCGTGACACAAGAGGCGCGGTGCGTGATCATCGGCGGCGGGGCCATGGGGGTCGGCCTGCTGTACTACCTGGCCCAGGAGGGCTGGACCGACACCGTCCTGCTGGAGAAGGGCGAGCTGACGTCGGGGTCCACCTGGCACGCAGCTGGGCTGATCCCGAACTTCATCGGCGACCTGAACATGGCCAAGGTTCACGAGGAGGCGGTGGCGCTCTACCCCCGCCTGGAGGCCGAGACCGGGCTGTCGGCCGGCTGGCACGGCTGCGGCGCCATCCGGCTGGCCCGCACCGACGACGAGGTGGACTGGCACCGCTACGTGCACGCCATGCTCACCCAGATCGGCATCGAGTCGCACCTGATCGGTCCCTCGGAGATCTGTGAGCGTCACCCGCTGCTGGAGGACCTCAGCGACGTGAAGCTCGGGTTCTACACCCCCAACGACGGCTGGACCGACCCGTCGGGCTGCACCAACGCCATGGCCCGGGGTGCCCGCAACCTCGGCTGCGAGATCCGGCGCCACACGATGGTCACCGGCATGAGCCACCTGCCCGACGGGCGCTGGGAGATAGTCGCCACCCCCGGCGGTATGAAGACGGCCGCCAACGGCGAGACAGCCGACAGCTACCGGATCGTGTGCGACCACGTCGTGAATGCGGCCGGCCACTACGCCCCCCAGCTCGGGGCCATGGTCGGGCTGGACGTGCCCGTGGTCTCGGTCATCCACCAGTACCTGGTCACCGAGCCCATGCAGGCCATGATCGACCTCGGCTTCGAGCCGCCGGTGACCCGCGACCCCCGGGCGTCGTGCTACTACCGCCGCGAGATCGACGGCCTGCTGGTCGGCCCCTACGAGATGTCCGACTCCCGGGTCTACGGCGTCGAGGGCATCGACTGGGCCCACGACTTCCACCTCACCGGCGAGAACGTCGACGTGCTCGAGGAGTGCCTGGAGTACACCGCCATGCGCATACCGGCCTTCGCCGAGGCCGGCATCAAGCAGATTGTGTCGGGCCCCATCACCCACACCCCCGACTCCGGTTACCTGATGGGGCCGGCGCCGGGGTTGCGCAACTACTGGCACTGCAACGGCGCCTCCATTGGCATCACCCAGGGCCCGGGCGCGGGCAAGTACTTGGCCCAGTGGATGGTCCACGGCCAGACCGAGATCAACGTGCGGGGCATGGACCCCCGCCGCTTCGGCGACCACACTGGGCCCAGGTCCACCTTCGCCATCGCCAAAGCCCACGACGAGTACCACGAGATGTACCAGGTGCGCCTGCCCGGCGAGTTCCGGGCCGCGGGCCGGCCCCAGAAGACCAACCCCATCTACGACCGCCTCGACCGGCTGGGCGCCCAGTGGCAGGAGGTGTACGGCTGGGAGCGGCCCCAGTACTACTCGCCCAACGGCACAGGCGAACGGCACTCCTTCCGCCGCTCCAACGCCTTCGACCCGGTGGGCGACGAGGTGCGGGGGGTCCGCGAACGGGTCGGGATTGCCGATATCACCGCCTTCGCCTCCTTCGAGGTGACCGGAGCCGGCGCGGCCACCCTGCTCGACCGCCTGTCGGCCAACCGCCTGCCGGCCCGCGACGGAGGGATCCGGTTGACGCACATGCTCACGGAGTTGGGCGGCATCGAGTGCGAAATGACCATCGCCCGCCTGGCGTCCGACCGCTTCTACCTGACGTCGGCCATCATGGGCCAGAGCCACGACCTCGACTGGCTGGTCCAGCACGTCGCCGACGGTGAGGACGTGACCGTCTCCGACGTCACCGACTCCACCGGCATCCTGGCCGTGACCGGTCCCCGGGCCCGTAACGTGCTGGCTCCGCTCACCGGCGCCGACCTCAGCAACGAGGCGTTCAGATGGCTGACCGCCGCGGAGATCACGGTGGCAGGGGTGCCGTGCCTGGCCCTGCGGGTGTCGTACGTGGGTGAGCTGGGCTGGGAGCTGCACTGCGGTATAAGCCGCCTGGCCGAGCTGTACGACGCGGTGGTGGCCGCTGGGGCGCCCCACGGGCTGGTTCACTTCGGCAGCTACGCCATGAACGTGATGCGCATCGAGAAGGCCTACAAGGCTTGGGGCTCGGAGCTCACCACCGAGATCACCCCGATCGAGGCCCGCCTGGAGCGGTTCGTGGACCTCGACCGGCCCTTCGTCGGCCGTGACGCCACCGTGGCCCGGCGCGACCAGCCTGAGCCGCTGTCGATGGTGCTGGTGTACTGCGAGGTGGACGCCACCGACAACGACGTGCGAGGCAACGAACCCGCCTTCGATGCCGACGGCAACGTCATGGGCATCGCCACCAGCGGCACCTGGGGCCACACCGTGGGCCGCAGCCTGGCCTTCGTGTACGTCGCCCCGGAGTTCGAGGCCCCCGGTTCGACGTTCGAGCTCGACCTGCTGGGGGAGCGCCGGGTGGCCACCGTGCTGGCCGAACCCGCCTACGATCCGGCCAACCTGGCCCCACGCGCGTGATGATGGGGCTTCCGTGTCAACTTCCGGCGGTTGTGGGGGATTATTCCCCCGGAGTTCCGGAAGTTCGTACCGAAGGGGGTGACGGCGATGGCTGACCGAGAAGGAGGCCGTCGGCGCAGCGGAGGACGGGCCGGCCGCATCGCGGCCCGCCAGGCTCCGCTGGAGGTCGACGTCCGGCCGGTGCGCCCCGGCCTGCCGGGAGGGAAGCTCGCGCCGCTGAGCGAGGCCGACATGCAGCAGGTGTATGACACCGCGCTGGCGCTGCTCGAAGACATCGGCATGGGCTCGCCCATCGAGGAGTTCGTGGACGTGGTCACCGCGGCCGGCGGCCACGTCGACGACGACGAACGCCTCCACTACCCCAGAGGCGTGGTGGAGGGGGCCATCGCCACCGCGGCCAAGGAATGGGTGTGGCACGGCTTCGACGACGACCGGTCCATCACCGTGGGCGGCGACCGGGTCCACTTCGGCACCGCTGGCGCGGCCGTGCTCATGTACGACCACGACATGGCCACGTTCCGCCCCTCCACCGCGGTCGACGTCTACGACTGCGCGCGCCTCATCGACACCCTCGACCACATCCACTTCTTCGTTCGCACCGTGGTGGCCCGCGACATGGAGGACGCCCGGCTGCTCGACCTCAACACCGCCTACGCGGCGATGGTGGGCACCACCAAGCCCATCGGCACGTCGTGGTTCGAGCGTGAGCACGTGTACGAGACGGTGGACATGTTCGACATGGCCCTGGGCGGACCCGGCGAGTTCCGCAAGCGGCCCTTCGTGGCGGCCAACAACACGTTCGTGGTGCCGCCGCTGCGCTTCGCCGAGGAGTCGGCGAGGGCCATGGTGGCCCAGGTCGAGACGGGCATGCCCATCAACCTGCTGTCGGCCGGGCAGGCCGGGGCCACCTCCCCGGCCGCGCTGGCCGGCTCCCTGGCCCAGGCCCTGGCCGAGTGCCTGGCCGCGCTGACCGGCGTGAACCTGCTGAGCCCAGGCCATCCGTGCGTGATGGGCATGTGGCCGTTCGTGTCGGACCTCCGCACCGGCGCCATGAGCGGCGGCTCGGGCGAGGAGGGCATCCTGAACGCGGCCGCGGCCCAGCTGCTCAACTGGATAGGCCTGCCGTCGGGGGTGGCCGCGGGCATGGCCGACTCCAAGATCCCCGACAACCAGGCCGGCTACGAGAAGGGCATCAACGTGGCCCTGGCCGGTCAGGCCGGCGCCAACCTGGTGTACGAGTCCGCCGGCATGCTGGCCAGCATCCTGAGCTGCTCGCTGGAGGCCTTGGTGATCGACAACGACATGCTCGGCTCGATCAACCGCACCGTGCGGGGCATCGAAGTCAACGAGGAGACCCTCTCGGCCCAGCTCATCGCCGAGGTGATCGCTGGCCCCGGCCACTTCCTGGGCTCGCCCCAGACGCTGGAGCTGATGCAGCGGGAGTACGTCTACCCGGAGATCGGCGACCGCGACACCCCCGACAACTGGCTCGACGCCGGTGGTAAGGACGCACGGGACCGGGCCCACGAGCACGTGCAGCGGGTGCTGGCCGAGCATCATCCCAGCCACATCGCCCCCGACGTGGACGCCCGCATCCGGGCCGCCTTCCCGATCCACTTGCCATAAGCTCACCGCCAGCCGCGCATACGAGGAGTCACTATGAGGGTTCGTGTCGATCAGGAGGCCTGCCAGGGCCACAACCGCTGCTACATGCTGGCGCCCGAGCTGTTCGATGTGGACGATGAGGGCACGGCCTTTGAGATCGGTGACGGCCAAGTGCCCCCGGAGCTGGAGGACAAGGCCCGCCTCGCCTACGACAACTGCCCCGAGTACGCGGTCGAGCTCATCGAAGACTGACCTCGCCCGGTCCAGGACCGCGCTGGCCTTTTCCGGCGCGGCCCGGTTAGGGTCAGCGTTCCTTGCGTGCGCAGGCCTACCGAGCGGGAGGGATAGTCAGCGTGTCGTCGCAATCCATCAGGAACGTCGTACTCGTCGGCCACAACGGCAACGGCAAGACCACCCTGGCCGAGGCCATGCTGTACCGGGCCGGTGTGGTGAGCCGCATGGGCCGTGTCGACGACGGCACCGCCCAGTGCGACCACGATCCCGAGGAGAAGGCCCGCCACCAGAGCCTGAGCCTGTCGGTGGCGTCGTTCGACTGGCGCGAACACCGGATCAACATCATCGACACGCCGGGCTACACCGACTTCGTGGGCGAGGCGGTCAACGGCATGCACGCTGCCGACCTGGCTGTGTTCGTGGTGGACGCCGTGTCCGGCGTCCAGGCCCAGGACCAGGTCATGTGGCGCCACGCCGAGCGGCTGGGCCTGCCCCGCTTGGTGTTCGTCAATGGGCTCGACCGTGAGCGCTCGTCGTTCGAGCGCACCCTTGAGTCCCTGCAATCGCATTTTGGTGCCCATGTGGAGGCGGCGCAGCTCCCGCTGGGCGCCGAGGCCTCGTTCCACGGCATCGCAGATCTGGTGGGCGACGGCGCTCTCGACTACAGCAGCGGGAAGTCTGCGGCCGCGGCCGTTCCCGATGACCTGGCCGACGACGCGTCCGACGGCCACATCCAGCTGGTCGAAGGGGTCGTCGAGGGCGACGACGAGCTTCTGGAGCAGTACCTGGAGGGCACCGAACCCACCGAGGAGCAACTGGAGCGCCTGATCCACGATGCCGTCGACAACCGCAGCGTGTTCCCGGTGCTGTGCGGTTCGGCGGCCAAGCCGATCGGGGTGGACCGCCTGCTCGACTTCATCTGCCGGGTCGGCCCGGCACCGGGCGAGTCGGGTCCGGCCGAAGGGGTCCGCCGCGGCGAGCCTGTCGAGGTGGCCGTCGACGCATCCGGCTCGCCGGTGGCTGTGGTGTTCAAGACCAGGATCGACGACTTCCTGGGTCAGATCTCGCTCCTGAAGGTCTTGTCGGGGACCATCCGGGCTAACAACACCCTGGTGAACAGCCGCACCGCCGACAAGGAGCGGCTCCACAACCTAATGTCGTTCACCGGCGCCGAGCACCAAGCGGTGAGCCAGGCCGTGGCCGGGGACATCGTGGCCGCCACCAAGCTCGGCGATGTGCGAACCGGCGACACGCTGGCCGACGACACTGCGCTCAAGGTGCTAATCACCCCGCCGCCGACCCCGGTCTACGGGGTGGCCATCCACGCCTCCGCTCCGGCCCAGGAGGACAAGCTGGCATCGGCGCTGCGCCGTTTCGCCACCGAGGATCCCAGCCTCGTGATCCGCCAGGACGCCACCACCCGCCAGACCGTGCTGTCTGGTGCAGGGGAGGCTCACCTCCGGGTGGTTCGGTCCCGCCTCGAGCGCATGGGGATTGACTTCGAGATCGAGGACATGAAGATCGCGTACCTGGAGACGCTGCCCCGGCCGGCCGATGTGGAGGCCAAGCACAAGAAGCAGAGCGGAGGCCACGGCCAGTTCGCGGTGGCTATGGTGCGGTTCGAGCCCCTGGCCCGGGGCACCGGCTACGAGTTCGACAGCGAGGTGACCGGCGGCGCCATCCCCCGGGGCCTGATCCCCGCGGTGGGGGCGGGCATAGAGGAGGCGATGTCCAACGGCGGGAGGCACGGCTTCCCGATGGTTGACCTGCGGGCGGTGTGCTACGACGGCAAGCACCACTCGGTGGACTCCTCGGAGATGAGCTTCAAGATCGCCGGTTCCCTGGCTCTCAAGCAGGCGGTGGAGCAGGTCGGCAGCGCGGTGCTCGAGCCGGTCAGCGAGGTCCACGTCGAGGTCCCCGACACCTACCAGGGCGACGTGCTCGGCGACCTGAACTCCCGCCGGGGTCAGGTGTACGGCACCGAGCCGGGCTCAGCCGCTGGCACCAGCGTGATACACGCCCATGTGCCGACGTCTGAGATCCTCAGCTACGTGATCGATCTGCGGTCGATGACCGGCGGCACCGGCACGTTCAGTGCCGCGCATCACGACTACCAGCCGTTGCCCCACGCCCTGCTGGCCAAAGTCGTCGCTGACGACGACTGAACATCCAGCGGCGGCGTGCCGACGGGTCCAGCGCGCTCGAAGGGACTCGAACCCCCAACCTTCTGATCCGTAGTCAGATGCTCTATCCAAATTGAGCTACGAGCGCTTGGGGAATGCCAGTGTACGCCCCGGCGAGCTCACGGGCTACGGGGATCGGTGGCCGGCCACGATGGCCGCGCGCTCGGCCGGGCTGGGGGCGCGGCCGATGAATATCTCGAAATAGGTCACGGACGACTCGCCGCGGCCGTCGGCCGCCCCCTCGTCGCCGTCGTACCACCCCATCTGCATGCAGTAGAGGGCGTAGGCCCGGTGTCGAGCCATCACCGGGTCGTAGCCCTCGGGTTCGATCATCGCCACGAGCGCGGCCACCCGCTCTTCGTCGGCCAATTGCAGCCTCTTGCGCACGGCGGCGTCGCGATGGCCCCAATCCCTCACGGCCACGTCCAGGCGCGGGTCGAAATCCGACCAGCCCAGCCAGAGCCGCGACAGGGCGACATACTTGTCCACCAGTGCCCCAGCCGCGGTGGCCGTCTTGACTATGGCCGCGGTGTTCTTCGCCTCCCAGGTGTCCAGCAACCGGCTCAGCAGCGCACTTCGGCTCGTGAAGTGCCAGTAGAAGCTGCCCCTCGTTACGCCTAGCCGCTGGGCGATCGGCAGGATCTTGACTGCCGCCACGCCGCCCTCGACAAGAACCTGAAGGCTCGCCTCGACCCAGTCTTCGGCGGAGAGACGGTCGCTGCCAGCCATATAGAGAATCGTATCTGACATGTTCATGTCATACCCGCAATGCGGGAAATGATCACCCACGCTGTGGGCTCGCCGCGGTCGATCTAGAGTCGTTTGATGCCGACCGCTCTGCTAAGCCGCTGGGGCACCTGAGTTCGTGACCTCGGGCGACGTATTCCGGCTGCTGGAATCGGCGCATGTCGGTGCCTACGCGGTGTCCCTGGACCAGACCATCGTGTCCTGGAACCAGGCCGCACAGCGGATCCTGGGGTTCTCACCGGAGCAGGTCCTCGGGCGCAGGTGCTACGACGTGCTAGCCGGCCTCGAACCGGGCAGCATCGTCCCCGGGTGCCTGGAGGGCTGCCCGTCAATGCGCGCGCTGAAGGCCGGGGAGGTCCCCGGCGCGGTGGATGTGCGGATTCTGTGCGCGTCCGGCGAGCGCAAGGGTGTCTCGATCACGCCGATGGTGGTTGCGGGACGCGGCAACGATGCTCCCGTCCTCGTGCATGTGATCCATGACAGATCCGTGAGTGAATCCCCCGAGACGGCCACAGACTCGGTGCGCGAGGGGCTGGTGCGGCGAGGGGCCGATGTCGTGTCGGATCATCCGACCACAGCGCCGGACTCCGCGCACGGGTCCGAACTGACCGGCAGGGAACTGGAGGTGCTGCGCCTGGTGGCGCTCGGTCGCTCGACACCCGAGATTGCCGGGCAACTCGCCATCAGCTCGCACACCGTGCTCAACCACATCCGGAATCTCCGCCGCAAGCTTGATGCAACCTCCAAGCTTGAGGCTGTCGTCACCGCCATGCGGCTCGGGTTGCTCGACTGGACCTAGACGCCGAGCGAATGCTCTGGGTTGAGATCGGGTTCGCCCACACCTGCGCGCGCTTGGAGCAAGGACTTCGGCTATACAAATGCGGTCGTCTCGAAGGGAGTCCGAGTGACTGGCAAGCCTGATCCGTTCAGCGTCCCCTTCGGGACCATCCTGTGCGACTGGATGACCACCGCGCGAGCCAACGACGGTCCTTACGTCTACCGCGGCTCGCCCGAGCCGTACGGGGACCTCACCATCAGCCCAGCCGCCCACGTGCTGCACTATGGCAGCGCCATCTTCGAGGGCCTGAAGGCGCACCGCCAGGCCGATGGATCGCTGGCCGTGTTCCGGCTCGACAGCCACGTTGAGCGGATGGCCACCAGCGCGGCCCTGTTGAGACTGCCCCGCATCGATCCGGACACGTTGCGCCGGATGGTCATCGACGCGGTGGAGGCCAACTCGGAGGAGGTCCCCGATCCCCCCGGCTCCCTGTACATCCGCCCGACTCTTGTGGGGACCGATCCCGACATCGGCGCGGCGGCTCGCCCGGCCCGCAGCGCGCTGCTGTACGTGGTGAACAGCCCGGTCGGCGACTACTTCAAGGGCGGGGTGCGTCCGCTCACCCTGCTGCTTGAGACATCGATCCCCCGCACGGTGCCCCAGTTCGGCATGGTCAAGTGCGGCGCCAACTACGCGATGGCGCTGGGTGTCACCCTGGACTCGATGGCCGCCAACGAGGCCGTAGATCAGGTCCTGTTCGCCACCGGCGACGACATCACCGAGACCGGCGCTGCCAACTTCTTCCTGGCCGACGACGAGCGGGTTATCACCCGACGCCTGGACGAGTCGTTCCTGCACGGCGTCACCCGGGCCTCGGTGATCGAACTCGCCCAGCATCTCGGCTACGAGGTGGAGGAGCGGACGATCGATCCCGACGAGTTGATCGACTGGGCCGAGCGGGGCGAGGCCTTCCTGTCGGGCACGGCTGCGGTGCTGGCGCCGGTGGGGACCATCATCCGTGACGGCAGGACGCTCACGGTCGGTGACGGCCAGCCCGGCCCCAACACCATGAGGTTGCGCCAAGCGCTCGTGGACATCCAGGTGGGCGCCGCCCCGGATCCGTTCGGCTGGCGAACCCCAGTACGCGGCTGACCCGCCCAAACGCCCGCGCTCACCTCTATTGAGGGTGTACCGTTAACCGTCCTTGTTGGGAATAGTTCTCATTCTAGCTACCGTGCTGCCGGAACCTAGCGAAGGAGTCTGGCCGCATGGCGCATCGAACATCCCCCCTTACCCACCGCACGAAGTTGGCCCTGTCCGTCGGCCTTGTGGTCGTCATGGCCGCGCTAGCTGCCTGTGGAGGAGGGTCTGACACTGACACCGCCGCCGAGGCGGCGCCAACAACGACGGCTGCGCCTGCTACCACCACCGAGGCGCCGGCGACGACGGCTGCGCCTGCTACCACCACCGAGGCGCCGGCGACGACGGCTGCTCCGGCCACCACCACTGAGGCACCCTTGCTGACGGTGACGGATGGCAGTGGGCGGGAGATCACCCTCGACCATCCTGCTGAACGGATCGTGTGCCTGGAGGACAACTGCACCGACCTGACTTCCGACCTCGGAATCGTGCCCGTCGCCCAGCATCGAGGCGGTGCCTGGGGCACCGCGGCCGCCTACTACGGCACCGCGGCCGCCGACATTCCCGTCATCGGAGATCGCACCTCTGTGGAGGAGTTGGCCGCATTCGAGCCCGATCTCATCATCGCTCGCGTCGGCCAGGAAGAGGTGCGTGACGCCGTCGAAATGGTCGCCCCGGTCTACCTGGTCGACATCGGCGGCGTCCAGACCCTCAAGGAGGGGTGGATGGACATTGGCCTCCTGACCGGCCGGCAGGCTGAAGCGGAGGAGGCCATCCACCGGTTCGAGCACAACGTCGAGCACCTCGCTGAGGACCTACCCGCGGATGCCGTCGACACGCGAGTGGCGGTTGGATTCGGCGACACCAACTGGATGATCTGGGATTCCTCCTCGTTCTGCAAGTTCCTCCACGACGAGGGTGCGGGCACATGCGTCTTCCCCGCACAGCCCGAGTCTGAGTACGGCTCTCCGGACAGCGAGTTCGCATGGGAATTCATCGTCGAGGCCGACCCCGAGGTCTGGGTGATGATCACCTGGGAGGGCAGCGCCCGCGCCGACTCGGTCACCGAGCCGGTGTGGCTCGAGACCACCGCCCACCAACAGGGCCGGATCTGCAATGAGGACTCAGCGGGCTCCTTCGGCCATGGGCTGCTGATGCTCCAGTGGGCGTACCAGTGCTACCTCAACGCCGGATGGCCGAGCATCTACGATCATCCGGGCGACCTTTCCGTGTGGCTCCCTGAGGACCACTGAACAACGCTGGCAACCGCCGCGACGATGGAGGGGCCGCCGATCACGGCGGCCCCTCCATGACTTGAGAGGGAACCTCGCTGTACCGGAGCCGTCGTTGGAAGCAGGCGGTCGCAGTCGTGATCGTCCTCGCTTGCGTGTCCGCGGGAGTGGTGCTCTGCTCCCTGGCTTGGGGCACGCCCACTCTCTCGGTGCGGGAGGTTGTAGACGCCCTGCTGGGTTCAGCGGGCGTGGAGGACAGCCACCGCTTCATCGTGCGCAATCTCCGGCTCCCCCGCGTCATCGGGGGAGCGCTGGCCGGGGGCATGCTGGGCGTTTCGGGCGCAATGATGCAGGACACGCTCCGCAACCCCCTGGCCGGGCCGGAGCTGATCGGGGTGTCCGCCGGAGCCTCCCTGGCCGTGGCCACCATCGTCGCGTTCCGGCTCCCGTTCCCCGGGGTCGCCCTGCCCATCGCCGCCCTGGTGGCCGGGCTTATCACCGGGGCACTCATCCTCGCCCTGGTGAGCCTCAAGACGAACCCGATACACATGCTGCTAGTGGGGGCGGCCCTCACCGCCCTGATCAATGCACTGGTGATCGCGGTGATAACGCTGGCGCCCAATTTCGGCGGTGTCTCCATCATCTACCGCTTCCTGGTGGGAAGCCTCTCGGATGTCCAATGGGACGAAGTACGTCTGGCGGCACCGTGGGCGATCGCCCTACCGGTGGTGATCCTGCTGGCGGGGCGTCCCTTGAACGTCCTGAAACTCGGCGACGAGGTAGCCGGGGGTCTGGGTGTCGGAGTCCGTCGTACCAGGGCGGCGCTCTTCGCTGCTTCGGTCCTCCTGGTTGCGCCGGTAGTCGCCATCGCCGGCCCGATCGGCTTCATAGCCCTTGTCTCACCCCATATCGTCCGCCGCTTGTTGCGAACATCCGACGCCCGGGTGGTGATGCCGGTGGCTGCCGTGACCGGGGCGGTGCTGGTCCTGGCGGCCGACACAGCCGCTCGACTCGCCCTGCATCCCCACGAGGTGGCGGTCGGGCTGTGGACCGCTCTCCTCGGGGCTCCGGTGCTTCTGGTGTTGATGCAACGGGGCGTATTCCACCAGAGGCCCTCGCTGTGACGGCCGCAACCGCCGGGCTCGCCCGGCAGGGGGTGGCCCGCTCAACCCTTCGCTATCGCTGGACGGTTGCGGTACTAGCCGTCGTACTGGCTGTTCTGATGCTGCTCTATGTGATGTTGGGACCGGTACTGATTGCTCCCGACCTGGTCATCAAGGCCCTCGCCGGCCAACCCGAGGAACCGCTGCACCGCATCGCCGTGCGGGAGGTCCGGCTGCCGCGGGCCCTGATGGCAGCTCTGGCCGGGGCGATGCTGTCGTCGTCGGGGGCGTTCCTGCAGTCCGTGCTCAGGAACCCGCTGGCGGCTCCGGCCACGGTCGGCATCACCCAGGGGGCGGTCCTGGGGGCCGTCGGTGCGCTGGTGCTCACCTTCGGCTCGGAGGGTGCGCTCAACGATCTCAACACCCTGGTTCCTCTGGCCGCAATGGCGGGGGGCCTTGTAGCCGGGGGCCTGGTCTATGGGCTCAGCTACCGCCGAGCCGGCGCCGACCCCCTGCGACTCATCCTGACCGGGGTCATTGTGGCGGCGGCACTATCGGCGGCCACCTCGTTTCTCGTTCTCCTGTCCGGCAGCCATACCGACTCGATCATCAGGTGGCTGGTGGGCTCGCTCAGCACCAGGACTTGGGAGCACCTGGTGTTCCTGGTTCCGGTGGCGGCCCTGGCCGTCCCGCTGGTGGTGGCCGCCATCCCGGTGGGCAATGTCCTCCAACTGGGGGACGCGACGGCGGTGAACCTGGGCCTACGGGCCGAACTGGCCCGGGCAGGCGTCCTCGCCACTGCGGTGGTGCTGGCCGCCGGCGCCGTGTCTGTCGTAGGGGGGATCGCCTTCCTGGGCATGATGGGACCGCATCTGGCCCGGACGCTGGTCGGCTCAGATCTCCGCCGGCTGGTGGTCGGTTCAGCCCTCGTGGGTGCCATCATCCTTGTCGCTGCTGATCTGCTGGCCCGGACGTTCTCGCTCGATTGGCTCCCCCTCCTCAGTATCGAGACCGAGAGCGGCAGCCGTGTACCGGTAGGCGCCTTCACGGCCCTGGTGGGTGCGCCGTTCTTCATCTACCTAGTGAGGTATCTGATGAGGGCCCAGGCGTGACCGGCACGGAGCCGACCATCGGTCATCCGTCGATCGGGGCCGACCGCGTCTCGGCCGGCTATCGAGGCCACGAAGTGTCGCGGCGTCTCAGCCTGAGCATCGCGCAAGGCAGTTTGACCGCACTGGTGGGCCCCAACGGCTCGGGCAAGAGCACCATCCTCAAGACCCTGGCACGACTCATCAAGCCGCTGTCCGGCTCGGTCTACCTGGACGGCAAGGACATTGGCCGCCTTCCCACCCGCGAAGTCGCCCGCCGGATGGCGATTCTCCCCCAGGTTCACGAGGCGCCTCCCGAGCTCACCGTGCTGGAGCTGGTATCACAAGGCCGATTCCCCCATGTTGGTGCGCTCAAGATGCTCCGACATAGCGACGACGAAGCCGTCGGTGAGGCCATCCGGCTGACCCGTCTCGAACACCTGATGGACCGCTCGGTGGACACCCTCTCGGGTGGGGAGCATCAGCGAGCCTGGATGGCGCTGGCTCTCGCCCAGCAGACCGACCTGCTGCTCCTCGACGAGCCGACGACGTTTCTCGACGTTGGGCATCAACTCGACCTGCTAGGGCTGGTGTCGCGCCTGAACAGGGACCATGGGGTCACCGTCGTGATGGTGCTCCATGATCTCAACCACGCCGCCCGGTTCGCTGATCGGATGATCGCGATCCTGGACGGCGAGGTTGTGGCCGACGGACCGCCGACCGAGGTGCTGACGCCGGGGTTGCTGCGGGAGTGCTTCGGGGTAGAGGCCTCGGTGGTGAAGGACCCCAGGACCGGCGCACCGATGTGCATACCTCACACCACGATCCCACCCGGCAACGATGACAGCTAGCTAGCTAGCGCTAGCATTGGGTTCGTAAGTTCGCTCTGACCTCGCCAAATGGGGTGTACGGGAAGGGTACTACCCAAGGTGGGGTGGGAGGGCTACCCAACTTCTTGTACTCCTCGAATGCGCAATAGCAGATCAGGGCGTTGCGGCCAGTGCCGGATCACGCGCGAACGCGTTCAAGAAGCACAACTGTCTGATCGGCGACAGTACGTGCCGGCTACGTTCCTGCTCGGTATTGCGGAAGCCCGGTGGCCCTAGTCCGATAGTCCTACAGAGCGGCCGAAAGCGTCCGCACCAAGCACTTTCTTCATAGTCGCACTGCGAGGACGTGCCCCACCAGGTGGTGCTCGGCGAATCTGCGAACGTCGGGGTCATCGAGGCTATGGCCCGCTATGTCGGCGACAAGATGATCCCCCGGGAGAGCGTCCTGCTCCGGTAGAGGGACATTGAACGTCCGCCGGTCGACCCACGGCGCCTCGTCACCGAGCGACCCGGCAGACGCGGTGGTAATCGGTTGCGGTAGGTGTCTCTGGACAGACCGTTTCACATTCCTGCGAACTAGGTGTTCTCATCGCTCTCCACCTTCTCTGGGTCAGGAGCAGGACCGAAGTCTGGTGTGCCGGACCAGAAACGAAACGATGGTCGATCTGGGGACGGCATGCTACGGATTACGACCTCGCGTGGTTCACGCTGCCTCTGCCCATACTGGGTTATCCACCATGTGAACATTCGCCACAAGGCTTGCGTCTTGGCGGTGCTGCCGCGTCTCTCTGTCCGGTATGTCGAATAGTCAACTGCCGTCCCATCTCGCATGAAGTGCCTTACACGGACTGCTGACGACGCGGCGATTCGTAGCAGCCGCTCAAGGCCCTTGAAAGCGAAGGCGTAGAAGGCCACGGTGACGATGAACTTGACGGGCCACTGCCATAGGATCAAGTCCTGTGCTGTTTCAATCATTGGAAGATCCTTTCCTTCACGAATAGCTGGTTGCCATCGGTCCGTTCGCGCCGGACAGTTCTGTGGCTCTGACGATATTTCTGCCAAGCAGCCACGTGCAGTTATAAGCAAGCCCACCAGTGCTTGTATCTCAGCGGAGCATCGAGGCTGAGGCCCCAGCGTCCCATCAAGTGGTGTGCGTCGAACAGCAGAACTCTGAGAGCCACGACTCTGTGAGTGATCCGGTGAACGCTCGACGATGAGCCCGGCGCTCCGGAGAGCGTCCGACCCATCACGTTGGACCGTCTCGCCGACCGCATCGGATGGGACCAGATCACAGGGGCAGTCGATGATCTCATCGAATGGATCCCGCCCGCTCGTCCGTTCTGGGGGAGTGCTTTGCGGCGGAGGACGCGCTCAGGCGACGCGGTAGGAACTGCACACTTCGTCCCCTGCTCCTATCCGCTGGCTGGCTAATGGCCGGTGCGCCAAGTGCGGGCCTGCGCCAGGGAAACGAGCTGGCTGCAGCAGCGGTCGTCGAGCTGGCAACGGCCTGCTCCCGACGCTCGTCGACAGCCGCCTCTTACAGCTCGTAACTTGGGAACAGGTGTGGAGTGATTCGGAGGTAGTGGCAGTGTTCTCGAAGTACGTAGTCGAGCAACTCAAGTCGTACGTCTACTTGCTGATCGACCCGCGCAACGGTGACGACAGGATCTTCTACGTGGGGAAGGGACACGGGAATCGGGTGTTCACGCATGTCCAGAGCGCGCTCGCTGGCCGGGAAAGCGAGAGCGACACGTCGGATCGGATCAGGGAGATTCACGCAGCGGGCCATGAAGTCCAACATGAATTACTGCGTTTCGGACTCGCGGATCGCACAGCACTCGAAATCGAAGCAGCGGCTATTCAACTACTCGGCCTCGGCGATCTCACCAACGCTGTCGAAGGTCATCACAAGTGGGAACGAGGCAGGATGACGACTGATGTCGCAACTTCGCAATTCGACGCCCCGCAAGCACCCCCTATCGCCGAGAGAGCCGTTCTGTTCCGCATACCTCGGCGCTGGTCACCCGTGATGTCTCCCGCCGAACTGTATGAGTCAACACGAGGATGGTGGAGGATGGGGCGACGTCGCGAGGATGCGGACTACGCCTTCGCAGTTAGCCAGGGCGTCATCCGTGAGGTCTATGAGATCCATGGATGGCGGCAGCGGGGGCTAGGCGACCGAGGTTGGGAGGAGGACATCGACAAGTCACACAAACGGTGGGGCTTTAGCGGTGAGGTCGCGGGGGAGCTTGCCCACTACAGAATCACTAGCGTGCGACACCTCTTCAAGAAGGAGAACTCCTCACCCTTCAAATACGTGAACTGCTGACTGAACCCCCGGGTCGCAGCCGCTGGCAGCACCAAGCTGTGTGGAGAGTAGCCCCTCATGCAGTGAGCCCCTATCAGCGTTGTGGCTGCGCAGTGTTTGTGAGGTTCGGTCGGCGGTCCTGCGATACTTGCCGAATGGACACCACTGAGCAGATCTTGGAGTGGGCCGAGGGCCACGCCGCGGACTTGACCGAAGACATGACGTGGTTTCGAGGCGCCAGCCGCGGCTACTGGAGCGCTGCTGATCCGCAGGCCAAGGGCAGAATCCGGGCTCGGGTCGCTGCAGCGCTGGACTTCGTCGAGAGATTCACCGGAACTGGTTCTCGCTGGTCCGAGAGCGCTCACGAGGTCTTTGACCAGTTCAGCAAGACCCAGTCGATGGAGAGCGGAGCCCGCGCTGTGGGCGACGTGCTCACAGAGTGGATTCGCATGGTTCGCTCTGGTCAGGTGAAGCCGCGGCTCCTTGAGCCCTTCAGCGTTAGCGCGGTGTCCTCAACGGATCTGCTTGAGCAGGTCCGGGCTCTAAATGGGGATCAGGCGGTTGTTCCGGCCGCTCCGATCGTGTTGGCCGGAGCTGCTCTTGAGATCGCACTGCGGTCTGCGATCGAGGAACTCAATCTCACAGTGCCCGAACGGCCCAGTATCGATGCCTATGCACGAGAGCTCCGTCAGGCCGATGTACTGAACAAGCAGGACATCAAAGACATCACTCAGATGGCCGGGCTTCGTAACGACGCCGCTCACGGACAGCACGACCTGCTCAGCCGCGAGAGAGCAGGCCTGATGGAGCAGCAAGTGAACGTCTTCCTCACTCGGCTGGAGGAGGCTGTCCAACAGTCCATCTGAACCCCGTAGACCAACGGGACTCCGAACGGGGATGCCATCATGAGTGCCAGAGCGGGATTCGGTGCCTCCGACCCGCAGCTTTGGTCGGCTGCTGTCGGGAGAGGGCCGTCGGGAGATGCCTGACTCGGCGAAACGATGATTCGATCCGCACGGTGCCCCTAGCGGCATCAGATGCCAAGCTGTGAGCCCGCCATGAACGACACCACTACCGATCCGACTAGAATTCTTCACGGCATCGATTTCTCCGGTAACCACGAGATGTGGACGCCCGGCTGTGGGGATTCGAAGGTCTGGATTGCCACAGCGGAGATGCAGCGGGACATGCTGAGGCTTGCTGAGCTGCGACCGGTGCAGCATCTGCCAGGCAGTGCGCACCCATTTGAGCGGCTGATCGTGCTGCTCAGGCTTGGCGACTATTGCGCCGCAGCGATTGACGCTCCCTTCTCGCTTCCTGCCCGTCACCTTCCCGAAGGTGGATGGCTGACGTTACTGCGAGACGTTGAGAGGTTCCCGAAGGCGGAACGCCCGTTCGCCACGGGTGCGGATCTCGTCGCCTACGCGCAACAGAACGCGCCCCTTGAGAAGAAGAAGCCGCTGCGCAAGACAGAGCAGGCTTGGGCCACGAGGGGCGTCAGCATCAGGTCGACTCTGTGGAACGGCCCCCGGCCCGGGGCGCCGTTCACGGTCGCCTGCCTTACCCTGCTCGCCAAGGCCAAACGACCGGTCTGGCCTTGGACGCAAGCTGATCGCGGCCTGCTCGTCGAAGCGTTCCCGGCGGGCCAGCTACAAGATTGGGGACTCGAGCACCAGGGGTACTCAGAATCGGGCCCCGCGAGAGACAGGATTCTCAAGGAGGTGTCACGACGTATAGACATCCCCGGTCCCTTGTACAGGTGCTGCCGGGGCAACGCCGACGCGCTCGATGCAGTGCTCTGCCTGTTCGCAGCGAAGGCTGCTGTTGAAGGACAAGCGACAGTAGAGGATCCAGCGGCGGCGACACGCGAGGGCTGGATCGCCACCCACCCCGGATAATGCTCCCCATTTGCTGCCAACGCCAACCACTCGACCTCGTGTGGCGACCATGATGGCGAAGATGCAGACCCTGCTGGGCCCGGGGGCCAGATTCCACCCGCTGCACGACCGCGCACCAGCTTGTAGGAGCCACTCCTGGATTGACTGCCGCAGGCCTGGCTGCTGGGACAGGGCAACCGGCTACGGAATCGCCCTCGGCGGCTTCGTCGGCATCGACTTCAACGATCCCAAGGTGATGAAGGCACACCGAGGATTGCTCGACCAGGTGCAAACAACCACCGTCAAGACCCCCCGCGGCTTGCACCTGTACCTGCGGGGGGAGCTGGAAGGCGGAGGGTTCTCCCTCAAAGACGACCGAGGGAGGGAACGGTTCTCGATCCGCACCGGGCCAGGCTCCTACTTGGTCGGCCCCGGCTCGCGACGCACCGACGGAGGCACCTACCGGCTGGTGAGCGGCAAGTGTCCACCCGCGGACTCAAGCGACCCCGAGCCCAGGCAGTTGCTTCTAGCCCTCCACGACTACGCCGGAGAGCACCAACCGTCGCATCTGACGGGTGGTGGTGTACGGGTACTACAGGCCGGGGTGCGCATCGACGGGTTGACCTCAATGGCACTTGCCATGATGCGAGCCGGCTTTGGCCCAGGAGACGGTCGAGCAGGCCCTCAGGGACCACAACGCCAGACATTGCAAGCCGCCGCTGACGGAGGAGGAGTTAGAGTCCGCCATGCTCGACCTCTGCGTCAAGGGGCGTGAATGAAGCGATATCCGCTCGCGCGTCCTGGGCGTCCGGGAGGATGTCAAGACGGCCCTCTCGCCATTGATCTTGCCGGTGGGTGTCAACCTTGGCTGGCCTGCCTAAGGGAACGACCGCCGGAACGCTCCGAGCGACGGGGGTGAAAGGAGCAGATAGAGACGAGGATGTCGGTTCTCGTTGATGAGGGCTTTCTCACGGGCGTCCTGCGCCGGTCCGGATGCGAATCGCAAGCATGGCTGCATCATGCGGGCAACTCAAGCGCCGCGTCAGCACGTCCGCGTCACAATTCAGTGCTGCCCCGGGTGTTATGAGCACCTGAGGTCCAGCCGGGCGTTCACAAGAACCAGATCACGTGCTGTCGGTGTCCTCGATTGGGGTGCGTTGCACGTCTTGGCGTCGGCCGGCCTCAAGCCATCTGACGAGTATTTCGACTGGGACCACCATGAGGGTGTCTTCGGTGTCCTCGGCCTTGATCACGAACACGGAGTCGTGAGGAGCTAGGTCGATCTGTTTGAGCAGTTGAGCCGGGAGTGTTATCTGCCCGTTGGCACCGATCTTGATCGGACCGTACGGAGGCTGCATCCACGTCATACTACATGATCCCTCCAATCTATGAAATCCTGTAGATTCTCTAGATATGGCGAATCAGGTGCTGAATAGGTTGATCATCGAGGCGACCTCAATCGACGTAGGTAGGGGCCCGTGGCTCCTCGAGGCGTCTGCCTTGTCAGAGGCGATCTATGATGCGGTGCTCGGTGACCCTCGCAACTTGGAGAACGTTCGACAGGCGGTCCGCGAGACAGCCGCGCGTGCCGGATGTGACCTGATAGTGGGGGCGAGTCCGAGCGCGGATCGCGTCGTTCGCGATCTGAACGTCCAGGGAGGGGAACCGTCGAGGGCCCTGCTGTTCGAGCTTGTCCGTGTCACCGGCGCGGCATTCGCGAGCGCTCGACAAGAGCTTCGCCATGTCGATGTGGTCCCGGCGGTGTTTGTCGACGTCAACCCCTCGACGAGACCAAGTGACGTTCTAGCTGTGGGAGCTGTTAGTACGTAGCTGCTCAGCGGCCAGCGCCGCCGCTGTTGCCTCGACTAGGTCCTCTGACAACAGGACCGCCGCACGCTCGTCCACTTCGTCCTTCTTCATTCCACACTTCTCTCCGATGGCATGGCCGGTCAGGCAGGCGACCAGGCCGGCGTGCGCACGCGCTGTTGCAAGCAGTACACCTTCGCCGCGAAGTCGAAGCACGACATAATCCTTGAGACCAGTTGACCGGTGATAGTCGGCGCTGCGGATTACAACGCTTGTCACGTCAAGGTCCTTGAACAGTGTTGTGAGGGCATTGCCGAGCGAGCGCAGTTGCAGCGCGAGGTCCTCTTCGCCGGCGACTGCGTGATCAAAGACCAGATCCGCGCTGCCACCCTGTAGGAGAACGCCCCGTACAACGATGCGCCCGCGCTTCACATTGCAACTCAATCCCAGGGCTGACATCAGAAAGAACCTACCTTGTGGTCATGGATGTCTTCGCTGACCGCTACCGGATCCTTGGTCAGCTCAACGCTGGTCGCAACAGCGATGTGTACAGAGTTCTGGACAACAAGCTCGACCGGGTCCTCGCGCTGAAGCTGCTAAGCGGTGGCGAAGAGATTCTCGCGGTCCGCGAGGCGCGTGTACTGACCGGCCTGGAGAGCCCGCACATCTTGAGAGTCTTCAACGCAGGGGTCCATTCTGACATCGCATTCATCGCCACCGACATAGCACCCATGGGTTCTGCCGAGGACCAGATCACCAACGGTGTTGGGGTCGCGCCCGAACTCGCTGTCCGCTGGGTCCAACAAGCGCTCACCGGGCTCGGCCTTTGCCATCGGAGGAATGTCCTGCACCGAGACATCACGCCCGCGAACATCTTCTTGGACACCCAGGACCACGCCCGCCTTGGCGACTTCGGCGTCGCCGCGAGCATGGAAGACGACGGCACAACCGGCCCTAATGGCAATCAGCGATGCCGAGCACCGGAGGGCTACGGAGGCCGGCTCACGGCCAGGTCTGATCTGTTCTCGGCAGGCGTGACCCTCTGGCGGCTCCTAACCGGTCACTGGCCGTTCGAGGCAAGCACCGAGGACGAGTTGGCGACCTTGATGCGCACAGCGAATCCCCGCCTCCGCAACGCCGCCCCCCATGTTCACAGATCGATCGCCGATGCGGTTGAGTGCGCCCTCGACCCAAATCCAGATGCCCGACCCTCGACGGCTGACGAGATGGCCGATCGTCTCAGAGGAACACGGACGCATGCGAGGAACTGGGTCCGGCGCTCAGCAGACGAAGTGACCGTCAGGTATGAGTCCACTGCCGGCGGCTCCCCTGTTGCGGTGGTCGTCACATGCGAGGGACAGCAGCGCAAGGTCGAGAGCCGCTACGTCGATTCCAACAAGCGGATCACCGTCGGGTGCTTTGAGACAACACGAGGGCAACTCGCCCGGCGGTTACGCCGGGTCTTTGACCGAGAGATCACGTAGAGGGCATATTGCAGAGACAATGAGCAGGCACCCATGATGAGGTGCTGCAGCCCACAGTCTGATACCCGCAGTCTGTTGGCATCTGCTGTGGATCAGGGGCTGCGCTGCGAGGGGTTCCCAGGCGACGCGAACTCCGCCGCTATAGTCGTACGCATGTTCGCATCGCGCACAGGAGGAACCATGCCCGAATCCACAGGCACTTGTCCCAGTTGCCAGACCAAGCGGCTCATCGACCGTTCGTTCCCGCATGGCGGCTCAGGCTGTGCCCACGGCCATGTACCCCGCGGCACAGGCGACATGATCAGGGCCGCCGCTGCTGATGGCTTCCAGTGTCGTTGCGCCTAGACCGCTTCCTAGAGGGGGGACTCCCGTCGCTGAGCCCGACTAGGTTGCCGGCTCACACGGCTACGATGCCGCCAATATGGCCAGCGACGATAAGGAAGAGGTGCGGAGACGATTCGAGGAAGGTGACTGTCATAGAGGAACTCTCACCTTCTGGGCGATGGGAGCATCCGTCGAGCATCAGCGAATCAACATCTACGTTGAGTTGACCGAGGAGGGCAACCCTCCCGAGCGCTTCATGTGTCAGCTCACGCCCGATCAGGCCCAATATGCGCTCAGCACGCTCTCCGATGGGATCGACAACCTTCGGGGATACCTGAGCTGACAAGACTCATCCCCCTAGGGCGTGCGCAGGGACGTCGGACAGGGTTGCCCAGCATTCGCGCCATCTCGCCCGCGGCCAGTACCTAAGCCACAGCCACATCCTCCCAGCTATGGCCGTGGCGTTCCTCGGTGATCCTCACCGATCCCCTGATCATCGCTCGCCCCGTCGCCTATGACAGCCCCACCCGAGCCAATGCCCGGCACTTCAGGGTGGTCGACAGCGGCCCATCGCGCACTAGCAAGAGGTTCAGGACGGATCAGCAGGCGCGGACCCGTCAGTCGTCTCAGGGGCGCCCGGACACTGGCTCACAGGCGTCCATCCACCGGGCTGGCACGCTCAGCAAGAGCCACGTACTCGAGAGCCGCTTGCTAGTCACGCTCTTACCACCGGGCCGGTGCGCAGGTCGCCGCCGCGATGCAGGCCACGACGAGCACCGCCAGCAGCCACACAGCACCAGACCCAGTGTGAACGCTCGGTCCCGCGAACGCGTCCAAACCAGCCTCAGCGTGGTGGCGGTGCGCCTGCGCACCCACAGCTAGGGCAGGGCTTGGCGCGGTCGGCGACGGGCTGGTCGCTCGCGGCAGACCTTGAGCGTGGTTGCTCCCTCCGGTGCGAGACTACGTGTTGCTGCCATCTGCTGGCTAGGCGTCGCACCAGATGGCTCAGCGGCCGCTCGCCAGCTCCTGATCTGCGGTGTGATTGTCACATGGAGGCCGATAATGGGGCCATGAAGGTGTTTGTTAGCTCGCCTGTTCGAGGCTACGAGGATCTGCGCGACGCGGCTCGGGCCGCAATCGGGGTGCTCGGATACGAGCCGGTTCTTGCTGAGGACTTCGATGCGTCAGCGCCGTCTCCGCGGGCGACTTGCTTGGCAGCCGTTCGCGAGGCCGACGCGGTCGTGCTGATCTTGGGTGCCGAGTATGGACCACGGCAGGCGTCCTCGAACCTGTCGGCGACACACGAGGAGTACAGGGAGGCCAAGAAGTCCGGCCCGGTTCTGGCATTCGTGCAGGCATGTGACGTACGAAGCGAGGAGCAGACGGCCTTCGTCCACGAGGTGCGCAACTGGGAGCAGGGGCACTACACGGCTTCATTTCGTGACGCGAGTGATCTGCGTGACAAGGTGATTCGCGGCTTGCACCGTCACTTCCTTGACGGTGCATCGACGCCGGTAGACGAAGACCGCCTGGTCGAGCGCGCTCGATCTCTAGCCGTTGATGATGGTGCTACTGGCAGCGCGAATCTAGTCGTGGTGGTGACAGGCGATTCCCCGTACACGGTGGTGCGTCCCACGCAGCTGCGGGATCAGCAGTTGCATAACTTCCTGCTCAGCGAAGCGCTCACGGGAGCAGATGCCGTCTTGGATGTATCGGCAGGCAGCGAGCCTCAAGTTCGAAGTGACGCCATCGTTCTGACGCAGCGCAACGGCGGTCGTAGCGTTGAACTTCATGAGGACGGCAGCATTGTCGTCGTGCAGCCCGCTCTGCGTGAGCGCTCATGGCAGAGCTCCTCGTTGCCGTCGATCATTGAGGAGGACGTCATCGAGCGCATCGCACGTGTCGTGCGTCTGGCGGGTCGAGTGCTTGACCATGTAGATGATCCGCCCCGCATCAGCCAGGTGGCTGTCGTCGCAGCCCTGTGTAGACCCGGGTCTTGGCCGTGGCGCACGCGAGCGGAGGAAGCAGCGAGCCCGAACAGCGCCACGATGCGAATGTTCGGGCCGGATCGCGTGGAAGCCTTGCTGTCTCCGCCAGTTCGTCGGCGTGCCGCGCTGCTTCACGACGCGGACGGCCTTGCCAAGGATCTCGCAACTCGTCTAGGTCTTCAACTGGCGGAAGCATGGTGAGTTCGATCTCGGAGACCGAGCAGAGGCGCTCGAGATGGAAGCGGCATCTCGCGGTCGAAGGCGTTGACGACATCAGCCGCCCAGACTTTGCGAGAGGCGGCCTCGGAAGCCGGTTGGACTCCATGCTCGCACGTATGTTCTTGCTTCCAGAGGATCCCGATGCTGGGTGCTGGGAGTTCGAGGAGGCATTCTGGGCACAGCTTGAAGAGCACAAGAGTGTTGATCTTGGCGACGGAAAGATCAATCTTGGCCATGACTTGATCCCGACTGCGCACGCAGCGGCTCTGACCCACAGGCACGGTTATGGCACACCATGGTTGAGATACGCGGCAGTTCACCATGGTGGGATGGTCGAGCTCGGCCTAGGGGAGAGACGCCGTCACCATGCTGTTGGCAGTGACTCAGAGGGGCCCGCCTACGTGGATCTCGTCAGGATCGTGGGATTCACATGGGCGTTGGCGGAACTCGCTCGCAATCTGGGAAGCCATAGGACGACTGGTCCCTATCTTCTCACTGTCGCTCTCCCCGACACCCGCGGCGCTCTCTTGGCTGGCCTTGCGGAGGGATACGCATATCCGGGCCGATTCGAATACCGCCTAAAGCCGTGTCACGACAAACACCTGCTCTGGAACATCGAACTAGAAGATCTTCCGGCGGACATCGCCGAGTCCCAGCAACTGGCCTTTCGCGTCGGCTCACGCATCGAAAACGTGTGGGGCCTCAGACAACAGGCATATCTCGACCGCACCGGCAGCAACGAGGGCAAACTCAATATCCAAACTGTTGGCAGATGACTCCGAGAGGGGGACATGCGCGGATTCCCCAGGTCGTGCTCGATGCGTTCTTCAGCCCCTACTCGGCACCTCGCATGGTCAGACGGCGAGGATCAGGATTGGGTCGTTGGTGTTGGCGCAGACCTCGTCCTGACCAGCTCGTCGACGGGGACGAGCCGGCCGAGGAAGTCATCGACTGCTCTCGATACCAGGAGGTTTATTGACACATCCCGTTCGGTTGCGGCCTCAAGAAGACGTGCGTGCAGAGATTCGCTCAGCCGTACCGCGGTCGTCACTCTTGGTTCTTGGTTGCGGGCTCCCTGTGACATGGTCTCACCATAAACAGTCCCCGCGCGCGAGTGGTGGATGGTGCGCGCGTTCAATAGCACATCATTGCATCAGTGCCGAGTGGAGTGCCGTGCAGCCGGGTAGGGGCATCCATCAATGGGTGCAATTGGATGCGCGATCTGGTCGTAACCGTCGACTAGGGTGACAAGACCGGCCCTCGGGCCGGACAAAGCAACACCCCCGCCGGGTGTTCCGGCGGGGGTGATTTCAGGTCGGCTGAGCCGTCCCAAATAGCGGCTCCGACCCTACCAGGGTTGGAGAGGGCGTTCACGCCGGCCTGGAGATTGCGCAGGATGAGGAGGTGAATGCCCATGTATTCGATAGGTCAGAAGCCAGGCATCGGACGCTATTGCTGCATGAACGGCTGTGGTTGGTCTGTGCGCCTTGACGACGCGTCTGACGTGCTGCCGCCGTGCGGCAGTTGCGGCCGCGGCCAGCGGATCAGCTACTACCGGTGCTGAACCGCGGTTGAAGTGGCTTGGGGGCCGAATCCCGCTGGTTCGGCCCCCAAGTGCGACATCCAAGCTGCCCACACCAGGTCCGGCCAGATCTGCCAGATGATGGGCCATTGGGCCGCTCCGCCCGACCAGTTCGATCGATGAATTGGAGCTAACAGAGCTACCGACTAACGCGAGCAGCCATCCGAGATGAGGAGGATTCTGATGAGCGACCCGGCGCACCCGAACGTGCCGTTCCTCGTGATGCGTTCGACTGGTGATCTGCCGGTCGAGCCGACCTTGCTCAAGACCGACCCGCCGCGTGACGATGACTGGGACGGGAGCGGGCTGGGATGGAGAGGCTTCCCGCGAAGCGACCAGCCGCCCATTCGGCTCTGGGGTTGGTGGGGCCTGCTCGGTATCTGCGCGGTTGCTGTTGTTGCCATGAGAATCGAACCGCAACAGATGGAGGACATGCTGAGACTCGCGGTCACTCCTCTGGCCGTGCTGTTCGGCCTCGGTGCTCAACCTTGGCTCGATGCGCTTGACGTCGGCGGCCGTGTCTCTGGCGAGCGAGCCAAGTTGAGAATCATCACTCAGGCACTGCTCGTCGGGTCCGGAGCTGGCAGCATCGTGCTGATTCTGGTGTATGTCGCTATGCCGGCCGGACGTCCCCGTGACGCCATAGGAGTGACAGCAACTGCGCTGGTCGTGGCTTCGATCCTGCTAATCGCACGGCGTCGCAAGGTGCTGGTGTATCTGAAGGAATTCAACGACATGCTGTCGCCGCTTGAGGGGCACGAGCGATCCAGGACCGAGGATTGGACGCTGCTTGCAGACATGGCCCTCTACTCAGTGCTGTCTTTCGTAGGTGTGCTGCTCTGGGCGCCACTGGCCCCATATCTGGGTCCCTTCGGCGCCGGAAGCGGATTCGGCCATTGGGGCCAGTTCTCAACGGTTGCGTTCGTGTTGTTCCTATATCAGCTGGTCACCGTCGGCAAGTGGGGTCGCACGCTCAATAATCGGATGTCACACACGACTCTGGTGTCGACGATCACCCGCGAGAAACCGAACTGGGCTCACGCCGCCGCGCGGGCGGCGGTCTTCGTGACGCCGTTGCTGGGCACCTACGTCTTCAGCGGCATCGCCATCTACTGGTTCGGATTCGAGGCCCACGAGGTGTTGTGGCCGTGGGGACCCCTGGGAGTCGTGTTCTACGGCACCATCGCCATGCATCCGCGGCGACAGGGCGTCTACGACATTGTTGCGAGAACCGTAGCTGTGCGCGAGCGCGGCACCGAGCCTCGCTTCTCGTGACAGGTTGGTCTGTCTGATGAGCGGTGGACTCCACAGATGCGGCGATGCCCCATCGGAGTGTCAGAGCGTTCTGTAGGTTCGAGCGATGCTTGTACGCCCTAAGGAGTTCGAAGCCACTCTTGAGGCTCCTTTCGAGAACGACAGGCTCGGCCGCCAGGAGCACGTCAAAGCGATCTGCAGCGCCATCGCGCAGATGGACGGACCCGCGGTGGTCGCGCTCAACGGAGGGTGCCCAGGTGACCGTTATCCGGCGTAGCCGGTGGGTCCCCTTCAGCCTCCTTGGCGACGAGCTACGATCCCGTTTGTCTCAGATGTGAAGTAGAGTGTGAAGTATGGCAACATGGACGAAGGCCCCGGAGGCGCCCTTCGGCGCGATTCCGGAACGCATACCCCTTAACCCCGATCCTTTGGTGAGAGTTGTCGCCCAAGTGCGTTTTGCTCCGGTCCTCCTCGTTCGGGAGCAGAGCTTTGTTGCCCCGTTCCAGGATGCGATTCGAGGCTCCTACCCTCTCGTCGAAAAGGAGATGCAGCAGCAGGTTGCGCCTGGTGCTGGCGGTGCGCTTCAGGTGGCTGAGTCGGTGCTGTGGAGGTTCTGGGATGCTGAACGCAACTGGCAGGTGACGCTGGCTGAGAACTTCGTCTCACTAGCCTGCGGCGACTACAGCGATCGGGCAGATTTCCTGTTCCGCCTGGCTGAAGCCCTCGGTGCGGTCGGGGACTACGTACGACCGGTGCTCACGAGTCGGGTGGGTGTCCGGTACACAGACCGCTTGAGCGGATCCAAGAAGCTGGAGCGACTACCAGAGTTCGTCCGTTCTGAGCTGCTTGGGCTCGCAAGTGCAGAACTTGGTAGGGGAGAGGCTGTTGGCCAGCTGACGCAGGCGGAATTCAGTACCGACCGAGTGAATCTTCGGGGTCGGTGGGGTCTCCTTCCGCCGGGTGAGACGCTCGACATGTCAATTGAAGCGATTGAGTCCCCAAGTTGGGTGCTTGATCTGGACGCGTACACGGAGGTCACCTCGCCGTTCGATTCGCGCTCCTGCGCAGCGGAGGCAGAACGGTACGCGGGGATCGTCTACGGTTTCTTCCGATGGGCAGTATCAGACGAGTTCTTGGCGGCCCATGGAGCGGAGCTGTGACCGACTTGGTGGCGCATAGGCCGGTCGACACGGTAGATGCGGCCTTGGTGAACTCTGACAGGGACCCATTCGCTGTTCTTGTGGTCTATGTGACGAAGAGCACGCCAACCTTCGAGCATGACAGGCTGCCAAGTGTAGAAGTGGCAGTCTCTCGGTACTTGAGTCGACGTGCGGGCATGTGCTTTGACGGTTCGTGGAACGAGGTCGCAGCGCGGGTCGAGTCCAAGGCGTCGACCTCATCACAGGGTTCACTTACTCGCGGGATCGATGATGCCCCTCATCCGAAGCCTGTCGCGTCTTCACGAGTTCGCAAGTTGAAGGAGGACTCGGCCCTCACGTGGGATCAACTCCGACGGCTCTTTGGAGTTAGTCGACGAGCGCTTCACATGTGGGCTGGAGGCGCGCAGATGAACTCGCGGAACCAGGAGCGTCTTGCCTACCTGGAACGGATCGTTTCGGAACTGGGTGCCACGCCCCTTGAACGACGCGACACGCTCATGAGTTCGCGGGAGGGCGGCGGGCGATCGATTTTCCAGCAGCTCGCGCTCTCGGTCAGTGGACCGCAAGGCGCGGACATCGAAGCATTGACCGAGTCGACAGGTGCCGGGCGTACGGTCCACGGCGACTTCCTCTTCGCAGAGGTGATCGATGGTGATGAGGAAGACCGGTGATCCGTGTCCTCCTCCCTCGAGTGGCTCACTGACGAGCAACGCCAACAGCTAAGCGAATGTCGACAGGGGGACGTAGTCCTCTCGCTGCGGCATCAGGTATGGCTCGCTCATGGTGATCTGCCCACCACCGAGCACGCTCAAGAGAACGCCCAAGAAGGGCGGCTGTCAGGCATCTACGAGGCTGCCCCTCACGGCCACGCGATCCTTACGCAAACCTGTGATCTCGTACCTAGGCCTGGACGCGACCGGCCGTTTGTGGCTCTCGCTCCGTTGGTGCAGCTTCATGGCGACGATGAGATTCTGGGCCGCCGAGGTCGAATGACACGGTACGCGCATGTTCCCGCATTCGGGGATGGGTCGTACTTCGCCGATCTGGATCGAATCACGACGATCGAGACCGGCGCCCTGTTGCTGCAGGAGCGCACTGCCGGACTCTCCGATGACGAAGAACGGAACGCTTTCGCACGAGCTGTTGCTCGCAAGTTCGGGCGGTTCGCATTTCCCGACGACTTATCCAGATCGCTTAAGAGGTGGCGCGATCACGTGGTGGCAAAGTACGACAAGGAGCACAGCCCTGAGGGCACCTTGTATCGGGTGGCAGAGGATGTGCGAATCTCGGCGGTCCCGGCATGGGACGCAGACGCTATCTCTGTAGCTGTAACCGTCCTGTTTCCACCGGGGTTCCTGCCGCCAACCGATCCTGAAGCCGATCCAGAGGTTGGCGATGTCAATGAAGTGAGCGGTCTCTCGGCTGCAGCAATCGCTCAACAGCTGTCTGACGGCGTCGCCGACGCGGGTCGTGGTGTGCTCTTGTGTGAGCGCCTTCAGAGGCTGTGGTCTGAGCAATGCGATTGTGTGGGGACGATTGATTCAATCGACTTCGAGCTTGTGGGCACCGACGAGATGACCGTCGATGCCTATCTGAGCTCGTTCTCCTTTGACCTAGAGTTCCTCTCTCCTGCCTGACTACTCGATGGCGCCTGAACTCGATCAGCCACGTCCCTCCGGATCCTCGTGTTCCCAGAAGCGCAGGACCAGCGGCCTGCCTTCCGTGACCAGATCCAGAGCTTGGCAGACAGATCACGGCGGCATAGAGCACCGTGGCCCAGTAGTGAAGAAGGGGCTAGGGTCAATGGCCAGGCGAACCAGTGATCGCGGAATGCGGGTGCCCGGTTCGCCAGCCATTCCCCACAAACCGCAGCCTAGAGCTGCCATATGGGCGCGTTGACCCCGCCTCATCAGTCGGAATCCCCTGGTTAGCAGAGGCACAGATCCGATTGCTGTGGCGGGGTCAACCGTTCTGCGCTGATCTCGTGCACCTTAAGTATGCGGCAGCCAATGTCGTGACTTCGCCTGCCGTGGGCAAGGAGCTGCGGCTAAGTACCGGCACCCTCGGTCGTGCCCGAACCCTCGACCGTGACTGGGATCCCGGTAGTCATTGCCAGGGAGATCGCATCCCTTCGGTCCGGGCGTCGCAATCTCGCCGAGTACTGTGACGCGGCCCACACGGGCGCTCACCGGGCCCAGCGATGGCCCAGCCGTCGGTGTGGGCAGCAATCGCCGTCAAGTCCTACTCGGGGCGAGCCAAACCGCCGAAACCAGATCGAGAATCTGAACGGGATCCTGCGGAACAAGGGCGGCCTGGAGGACAGGTGGTGCCATGTCTTCGGGGACGCAGCGCGGTTCGTCGGGTCAGAGATGATGGGTGTCGCGTACCTGCTGCGCGAGACCAAACTGGATTGGCTCAACAGCACGAACGGCGACCGCGGGTCCGAAGATCCCGACGGCGACAACGAAACCGCCTCCGGTGACCTCGACGACGAGCCGGTTCCCCAATTGGTAGGAGACAACTCCGCCGACCGTTCCAGAGACGGGCCCAACTAGCCCCAGGGGGTCCCCTCATCTGAGGCCGACGGCCGACTCCTAGGGTCGTCGGCCTCCGCGCGCCCCAGAACGGCGCTTGCGCCGACGCGCAGCATGTTCAAGACACCGAGAAAGGCCTGACGAGGTTGCGCGCATGATCCGGAGAACTAAAACACAAGAAAAAGGCTCGATTAAGATAAATAGCTAACAAAATTGGCCTTAAAGCGCTAAGATCCCCTGGCTGGCTAGCTAGCGGAGACGGTGGGATTCGAACCCACGAACGACTTGCATCGTTACTTCCTTAGCAGGGAAGCGCCTTCAACCGGACTCGGCCACGTCTCCGGAAGCTCTGAGCGTACCGGCGTGCCCGCTATGCGCAGTCACCGCAGGTCACGTCGTCGACGTCCTCGCCGCCCACGAACCGGGTGAACCAGTCAAGGAAGGCCACGCCCTCCACCTCCAGGGTGTACATCATGTCGGAGTAGAGGATCCCGTGGTCCTGCCCGGGCGCGGTGTAGCTGGCTTGGTTCACTCCGGCGGCCTCGATGCTGGCCTCGTTGAGCGCCATTAGCTGGTCGATGCTGCTGGCGTCGAAGCCGGCCAGCGAGGCGAAGAACTCCTGAGTGCTATCGAAGGCGTTGTCGTAGCGGCCGAAGCGGATGCGGGGCGCGTGCAGGCCGGCCTGGATGAACAGCTCGGGCAGGCCCCACTCCTCGGGGGTCATCCCCTCGTTGACCGGCCAGTCCGGGACGACCGTGGTGGTCCCCCACAAGCCGCCGATGAAGGCGTTGATGGCAGGCACGCTGGGGTAGGCGCCCGACGCGTCGGCCAGCACCGTGATACCGGCTTCCGGCCAGGCGTCGGCGGCCAGCCCGCCGTACAGCGCGGCCGACGCCGAGCCTGCGCTGGTCCCGGCCACCACCACCTCGGTGGCCCCGCCGAATCGCTCCACCGCCTCCGCCAGGGCGGTGGTGGCGTTGACGAAGCCGTTGTGATGCACGTCGCCACCCCCGTAGTCGGTGGTGGCGTTGCCGAGGTGCACGTCGCCGGTGCAGTAGGGGACACCCACGAACGAGTAGTCCCGCAGCGGGTTGAGCGGGTTGTCGAAGTCGAAGATGCCGCCCGCATTGCTGGGATCCTCGCTGGGGTCGCTGGGATCGACGTCCGGGTCGTAGTTGCCGGTGGTGAACGAGCAGCTCTCGAGGCTGAAGCAGGCCCCGCCACCCTCCAGGTAGAACACGACCTTGGTGGGGTCGGCCTCCCGAACCCAGAAGATGTAGTCGCTGCCGTCGGCGCAGACACAGTCCTCGGTGCCGGGCACTATCTCCCATTCGGGCACCGGCTCCGGCTCCGGTTCCGGTGCCTCGGTGGTCGGCGGTGGTTCGGTGGTGGGCGGGGCCGTGGTGGCGGGTGCCGTCGTGGTAGGGGTTGTCGTGGGTGCGGCGGTCGTAGGCGGGGCGGTGGTCGTCGACGTCGTCGTTGACGGGGCCGTGGTGTCCGGAGCGGCTGTGGTGATCGGTGCGGCCGTGGTCGCGGTCGCCACGGTGGTGGCCGGCGCGGTCGTGGGTACGGCCGCCTCCTCGCTGCCGTCCCCGCCGCAGGCGACGGCCACCAGAGCGACGACGGCCAGCGCGGCCAACAAGCGGATGCGGACCATGGCGACTCCCCTCACAGATGGTCGTCTGCAGGCTAGGCCCCGGCAGCCCCTGAACGCGGAGGGAGGGGGATTCGAACCCCCGGGACCCGTGAAGGCCCAACGGTTTTCAAGACCGTCGCAATCGTCCGCTCTGCCATCCCTCCGCAGGCAAGGATACGCGGGCCAGCGCGGTGAGCCGCGGGCCGGATTCAACTTAGGATGCGGCCTCGCAAGTCGTCGATCCAGACTGCGGCCTTGCGCACCTCGACCTGGTTCATCAGATGGTCGTGGTGGTCCACTGATGCCGACGGGTAGGAACCGAGGAACTTCACGCTGGCGGTCTTCATGCGGAGGTTGCGCAGGGCGTCGGCCACCACCTCATCGGAGATGTGGCCCTCGCAGTCGAGCAGAAAACAGTATTGGCCCAGGCTGGCCTTGGTGGGGCGGCTCTGCAGGCTGGTGAGGTTGATGGCCCGGGCTGCGAACTCACCGAGGATCCCGATGAGCGAGCCGGGCGCGTCGGAGCGCTGGTAGACGACCATGCTCGTCTTGTCGTGGCCCGTGGGCGCGGCGACCACCTCGGCGGCCACCAGCACGAAGCGGGTCTGGTTCTCGGCGTGATCCGCGATGTCGGCGGCCAGCACCTCCAGGCCGTACACCTCCGCCGAGCGCAGCGGAGCGATGGCCGCAGTGGTGCGATCATCCGACTCGGCCAGGCTGCGGGCGGCCTCCGCGGTCGAGTTGGCTGCCTCGAACACCGCGCCGGGCAGGTGATCCGCCAGGTACCCGCGGCACTGGGCGTGGGCCACCGGATAGGAGCGGACCCGTTCCACCGACTCCAGGGCCACCCCCGGCCGGACCAGCAGGTTCAGGTTGACGTCGATGATCACCTCGCGCTGTATGAACAGGTCGGTGTCGAAGGCCAGCGCGTCGAGGGTGGCGGTCACCGACCCCTCGATCATGTTCTCGATGGCGACCAGGCCCAGGTCGACCTCCCCGCTCTCCACCGCCTGCAGCACGTCGATGATCGAGTTGATGGGCCGGTGGTTCATGTCGGCCAGGTCGGGCTGGGAGTAGATGGCCTGCTCGGTGAACGTACCCGCCGGGCCCAGGTATCCGACGGTCGGTTTGCGCGGCGCTTCAGGCTGCCCCATCCATCGCAGGGTACGGCCGATCAGCTCGATCAGCGCCGTTCACCAGCCCGTTAGGGTGGCAGCGTGGACGACCGGCTCTACTTCAGGCAGCTGCTCTCGGGGCGCGACTTCGCTGCCGATGACGGGCTGGCTCACCAGATGGTGAACTTCGTCTACGCCATTGGCGACCGCCACACCGGTGAAGCCGTGCTGGTCGACCCGGCCTATGACACCTACGGTCTCCTCGACCTCCTCGCCGCCGACGGCATGACCTGCACCGGCGTACTGGCTACCCACTACCACCCTGACCATGTGGGGGGCGAGATGATGGGTTTCAGCATCGAGGGCGTCGCCCGCCTGCTGGAGCGGGTGTCGGTGCCTATCCACGTTCAGGACGACGAAGCCGACCTCGTCAAGAAGGTGACCGGCGTGGACGACGACTGCCTGGTCAGCCACGCCTCCGGCGACGTGGTCACCGTCGGGGCCATCGAAATCGAGCTCATCGCCACGCCGGGCCACACCCCGGGCAGCCAGTGCTTCCTGGTCGACGGGCGCTTAGTGGCCGGCGACACTCTCTTCCTCGAGGGCTGCGGCCGCATGGACCTGCCCGGCTCCGACCCGGCGCAGATGTACGAGAGCCTCACCACCCGGCTGGCCCGGGTGCCCGACGACGCGGTGCTGTACCCCGGACACCGCTACTCGATGGAGTCGTCGGCCACCATGGGCATCACCCGCGAGCGCAACTACGTGTTCCGGCCCACCAGCCGCGAGCAGTGGCTGGCCACCTTCGCCGGCTGACGGTCCCGGAGAGAGAGAGTGATCTAGACCCAGGGGCAGTTGGAGTTGCGGTCGCCGAAGGTGGCGCCGGTGCGGTAGCGGTCGAGCGTGAACGGCTTGAGCTCGTCGGGCTTGTCGCCGTGCACCAGCATCTCGGCGGTGAGCTTGCCCACGCCGATCATCTTGAACCCGTGGTTCGAGTCGGCGATCACCCAGGCGTTGTCGGCCACGTAGTCGAACACCGGCACGTTGTCGGGGGTGAACGCGCCGATGCCGCCGTTGCGGCGCTCCTTGAAGTAAGGCCGCAGGTTCTCCAACCGCTTGAACAGCATTCCCAGCGTCGCGCAGTAGTAGTCGGCGAACCACTCCTCGGCCTGGTAGGTGTCGTTCAGGTGGCCGTACGGCTCCACCGCCGCCCTCGGCCCGATCTTCACCGGGATCGTCCCGCCCTGCAGGCCGGGGGCGCCCACCCGCTCCGCGGCGTAGCGCACGTAGGAGTAGAAGTGGTCTTTGAGGAACCGGCCGTCGTCGGAGTACACCGGCGTGTTCATGAGCTCCACGTGCAGCACCGGCGAGTCCCGGTGCTGGGCGGTGCGGAAGTCGACGCCCTCGGGCAGCAGCACCTCACCCTCCAGCAGCCGCCAGTAGGTCCACATGTCCATCTGTTCGGTGACATGGCCGTCGGGGTAGAGCACGTCGAGGTGCGAGGGGCCGCCCAGCCACTCCCAGTGTTCGGGAGTCCAGGCTCCCGCACCCACCACCACCTGCTCGCAGGCGATGGACCCGTGGTCGGTCTCGACCGCGGTGACCGAGCCTGAGGCATCAAGGCTGTAGCCGGTCACGGCCGTGCCGTACACCCGCTGCACGCCCCACTGGCGGCACTTCTGGTCGAGGCCCCACACCGCCATGTGGGTCCCCGCATACCCGGAGCGGTGCTCGTGCAGGACCACGTCGCAGTTCTCGGTCTTGAAGTCGGGCCACAGGTTGGTGAGGAAGGCGTGCGCCTCGGTGCCGGTGTACACGTCGGACGGGTAGCCGCTGGCCGCCTGCGACGCCTGGAGCTTGAGGTAGTCGTCGGTCTGGTTCGACTCGCCCACCGACACGTAGCCGACCTGCTGGAAGCCGAAGTTCACGGGATCGGACTCCCACACCTCCACGCTGGCCCGCAGGATGGCGTGCAGCGGGCCGGTCATATACAGGTTGCGGATGCAGCCGCAGGCCAGCCCGGTGGCGCCCGCGCCCGGCCCCTGCTTGTCGATCAGCACCACGTCGCGGCCGGAACCCTTGCCGGTGCGCTCCAGGTACATGGCCAGGTGGTAGGCGCTCGACAGGCCGTGCACGCCCGCGCCGACCACCACGAACCGGGCGCTGGAGGGCAGCGGCACCGCGTCGAACACGGGGATGACGGCCGGGTTGACCGCCTGCCCGTCCACCTCGGGCGGCAGGGGCCGGTTGGCGAACGGGTACCACTGGTTGTGCCCGGTGGGGTTGGGGACGGTGCTGGTCAGTTCTTCGCTGGTCATGTCTTCTCCTTGTGCATTCCGAGGTTACGTCTAGTGGCCGGCGGGCGGGAGCCGGTAGTCGGCCCCCAGGGTCCGCCAGATCAGTGGGACTCCGGGCCGGTAGGCGAGGTGGTGGCGGCTCGGAGCGTCGAGGATGGTCAGATGAGCGGGCCCGTCGGCCATGACGCGACCCACATCGGAGCGGCCCAGCGCGGCCGCCCCTCCGGTGGTGACCGCGGCGATGGCCTCGTCGATGGTCATCCCCATGTCGCGAACGGCCATGGCAATGCAGAACGACAGCGAGGTGGTGTAGCTCGAACCGGGGTTGCAGTTGGAGGCCATGGCCACCCGCACTCCGGCGTCGATGGCCCGCCGGGCGTCCGGGTAGGGCTGGCGGGTGGAGAAGTCGGTGGCCGGCAGGAAGGTGGCCACCGTCTCGCTGGCGGCCAGGGCCTCGATGTCGTCGTCGGAGAGGTAGGTGCAGTGGTCGACCGAAGCGCAGCCCATCTCCACGCCCAGCTGGACGCCGGGCCCGTGGCCGAGCTGGTTGGCGTGGAGTCGCAGACCCAGCCCGGCCGCCCGGCCCGCGGTGAGCACGGCCCGGGACTGATCGGCGTCGAACGCCCCGGTCTCGCAGAACACGTCTATCCAGCGGACATCGCTGCGGACTGCGTCCAGCATCGGGCCGCACACCAGTTCCACGTACTCGTCGGCCCGCCGCTGGTACTCGCTGGGCAGCAGGTGAGCGCCCAGGAAAGTGGCCTCCGGGGTTGCCTCGGCGGCCAGCGAGGCCAGCTCGGCCTCGGAGTCGACCGAGAGCCCGTACCCGGTCTTGACCTCCACCGTGGTGGTGCCGGCCCGGTGGACCTCAGCCAGTCGCTGATCGAGGGCGGAGCGCAGCGCGGCCCGCCCGGCGGTCCGGGTGGCTTCGGTCGTGACCCTGATCCCGCCTCCGTCGTAGGGCTCGCCCGCCATCCGCCGGGTGAACTCCTCGGCCCGGTCGCCCGCGAACACCAGATGGGTGTGGGAGTCGACGAACCCCGGCAACACGCACCGGCCGCCCGTGTCCAGGCGATCGTCGGCCACTGCGCCGGCCGGGCCCACCGCTACCACCGTGTCGCCGTCGATCACCACCGACGCCTTGGTCACCACCCCGAGCGGGCCGTCCCCCAGCGCGGGGTCGTTGGTGACCAGTTCGGAGATGTTGTCGATCACCAGCGTCACGCCACGACCTCCCTAACCGCGGCCCGAAGCTCTGAGACCACCGCGATCGATGTGTGGGCTCCGCCGCGGACGACGGCCTTGCCGCCCACCACCAGGTGGCGCACGTCGGCGGCGGTCGCCGCGAAGATCACCGCGGCCAGGGCGCTGCCGTCGTCGGTGCCAGCCAGGCGGACCGAGTCGAGGCCGACGGTGACGAAATCGGCCAGGGCGCCCGCCTCCAATACGCCGCCGTCGGGCCAGCCCAGGGACCGGTAGCCGGCGGCGGTGGCCATGGCGGCCAGCTCCTCCACCCCGAACACTCCCCGGTCACCGGAGGCGGCCCGCTGGTCGAGCTCGACCGTGCGGGCCTCTTCGAACAGGTCGATCACTGCGTGCGAGTCCGATCCCAGGCACAGCCGGGCGCCGTTCCGGGCCAGCGCCTCGGCCGGACCCACCCCGTCGGCGAGGTCGTGCTCGGTGGTCGGGCAGAAGCAGCAGTGGGCCCCGGCCTCGCCGATGAGGGCCCGGTCGTGCTCGGTGAGGTGGGTGGCGTGCACCAGGGTCGTGCTAGGGCCCAGCCCGCCCGCCTGCGCGATCACCTCGACCGGGGTCCGGCCGTGCACGGCGAGGCACCGCTCGTTCTCGGCCGGCTGCTCAGAGGCGTGGAAGTGCAGGGGCGCGCCCCGGTCCCGGGCCCAGTCGACGGCCACCTTGATGGAGCCCGGATCAACAGCCCGCACGGAGTGCACCGCCGCGCCCACCTTGACCGCGGGCCCGGACACGGTCGCAGCCAGGCTGTCAGCCCGCTCCGCCCACCGTTCGGCGCTGCCATCGCTGAACCGGACCTGCTTGGGCCGCAGCGGGCTGTAGCCGCGGTCCGAGCCGGCGTCCAGGCCGCCATGCAGGTACATGGTGTCGAGCAGGGTCAGCCGCAGGCCGGCGTCGCGGGCCGCGGCCACCAGCGCCGCACCTATCGCGTTGGGGTCGTCGTAGGCGCCGCCTCCGGGCCGGTGGTGGATGTAGTGGAACTCGCCCACCACGCCGATGCCGGCCAGGGCCATCTCCGCGAACACCGCGCGGGCCAGCCGGTAGTAGCCGTTGGGATCGAGGCGGGCCGCCACCCGGTACATGAGGTCGCGCCAGGTCCAGAAGTTCCCCCTCCCGCCGTGGGTCCGGCCCCGCAGGGCCCGGTGGAAGGCGTGGCTGTGGGCGTTGGCCAGCGCCGGCAGGGTGAGGCCCGCCAGAGGCACGGCGTCCTCGGGCCGGGTGCGCACGCCGGAGGTCACCCCGGTTATGCGGTCGCCCTCCACTTCGATCACCACCCCGGCGTCGGCTCGGGGTCCTCCCAGCCACGCCCGCTCGCACCAGTACCGGGCCGTCATGAGCCGACGCGCTCCACAAACCGGGAGATGCGCTCGATGAACGCGTCTCGGTGGTGCCGCTCGAACTCCTCCCAGGTGCACAGGGTGGAAGGATCGGCCCGGTCGGTGATCAGGACACCGTCGAGGTGGTCGCACTCGTGCTGCCAGGTTCCCGCGGCAAGGCCCCGGGCCTTGACCCGGTGCTCGTTTCCGTCGCGGTCGAAGTAGCGGACCCGGAGGTTGACCGAACGGACCACGTCGCCGCGCAGCGGCACCGAGAGGCAGCCCTCGTTGATCACCACGGTCTCGTCGTCGAGCACCTCCAGTTCCGGGTTGACGGCAACCGTCAGCGGGATGGGCGGCTTGTACGGGTAGCGGGGGTTGTCGTTCACCTCGATGACGACGATCCGGGCCGTCTCGCCGATCTGGTTGGCGGCCAGTCCCGCCCCGTTGGCGTGGCGCATGGTGTCGATGAGGTCGTCGATGATGCCCTGCACCCGGTCGCTGGCGATCTCGGAGGGCGGCACGCAGGCGGCCTCGACCCGCAGCGCCGGATGGCCGATGGAACAGATGTCGCGGACGGTCATGAGGCAGCCGGTATGCGCACGCCGCGCTCGGCGGCCACCTCCCAGGCCCGGTCGTAGCCGGCGTCGGCGTGGCGCATCACCCCGGTCGCCGGGTCGTTGAGCAGCACCCGCTCCAACTTCTGCGCGGCCAGCACGGTGCCGTCGGCCACGCTCACCTGGCCGGCATGGATCGAGCGGCCGATGCCCACACCGCCGCCGTGGTGGATGCTCACCCACGACGCGCCCGACGACGTGTTGACCAGAGCATTGAGCAGGGGCCAGTCGGCGATGGCGTCGCTGCCGTCGAGCATGTCCTCGGTCTCGCGGTAGGGGGAGGCCACCGAGCCCGAGTCGAGGTGGTCGCGGCCGATGACGATGGGCGCGGTCAACTCCCCGGACTGGACCATGTCGTTGAACCGCAGCCCCAGCCGGTGGCGCTCCCCGTAGCCCAGCCAGCAGATCCGGGCCGGCAGGCCCTGGAACGCCACCCGCTCGCCGGCCAGCTTGATCCACCGCTTCAGGCCCTCATCGGCGGGGAACTCCTCCAGCACCGCCCGGTCGGTGGCGGCGATGTCGGCCGGGTCACCCGACAGCGCCACCCAGCGGAACGGTCCCTTGCCCTCGCAGAACAGCGGCCGGATGTAGGCGGGCAGGAAGCCCGGATAGTCGAAGGCCCGCTCGAAGCCGCCGAGGGCGGCTTCGGCCCTCAGGCTGTTGCCGTAGTCGAAGACCTCGGCACCGGCGTCGGCGAAGCCCACCATGGCCTCTACGTGGGTGGCCATAGCCGTCCGGGCCCGGCGGATGAGCTCGTCGGGCTGGCTGCGGCCCATCTCGTCGGCGGCCTCGGGCGTCAGGTCGTTGGGGACGTAGGTCAGCGGATCGTGGGCCGAGGTCTGGTCGGTGACGATGTCGGCCGCCACGCCGCCGGCCAGAAGGCGGGGCACGACGTCGGCTGCATTGCCGACCAGCCCAACAGACAGGGGGCGGCGGGCCCTCTGGGCCTCCTCGCAACGTCTGAGTGCATCGGCGTAGTCGTCGGCGACCACGTCGAGATACCGGGTCTCCACCCTGCGGGCGGCCCGTTCCGCGTCAACTTCGATGCACAGCGCCACCCCCTCGTTCATGGTGATGGCCAGCGGCTGGGCGCCGCCCATCCCGCCCAGCCCGGCGGTGACGGTCAGGGTCCCGGCCAGCGATCCGCCGAACCGCTTGCGGGCGATGGCCGCGAAACACTCGTAGGTGCCCTGGAGGATCCCCTGTGTGCCGATGTAGATCCACGACCCGGCCGTCATCTGACCGAACATGGTCAGGCCGAGGTGCTCTAGCCGGCGGAACTCGTCCCACGTCCCCCACTCCGGAACCAGGTTGGAGTTGGCGATGAGAACCCTGGGCGCCCATTCGTGGGTGCGGACCACGCCGACCGGCTTGCCCGACTGCACCATCAGGGTCTCGTCGCCGGCGAGATCGGTCAAGGACCGGATCATGGCGTGGTATGCGTCCCACGACCGCGCCGCCCGGCCAGTGCCCCCGTAGACGACCAGATCGTCGGGGCGCTCGGCCACCTCCGGGTCGAGATTGTTCTGGAGCATCCGGAAGGCGGCCTCCTGGGGCCAGCCCCGGCAGGTCATCGCGGTGCCGGTGGGAGCCTTGACGCCACCCGGAGGAGGGGTGCCGAGGTTCTGTGCGGTGGAGGGCATTGCGGACCTCGTCTGGGAGCTTCGCGGCTGGTTGCATCGTAACGCCCGGTGACATATTGTGTCAATATGCAACAAGAGATTTCAGATATTGAAAACTCAACTAAGAGCGAGGGCGCCGCTTCCCAACTCCACAGGTCACGCTCTGCCGAACGGGTGCTGGTTCTGCTCGACACTGTGATCACCGAAGGCCCGCTCAGCCTGACGGTGGCGGCCACCCGAACGGACATGCCGGCCAGCACCGCGCTGCGCCACCTGCGGGTGCTGACCGACCGCGGCTACCTGGTCAAGGACAACTCCGGTACCTACTCCGTAGGGCCCTCGTTCGTGCGGACCGCCCTGGCGTCGTTGCAGTCCGGTCCCTACGCCCGGCTCACTGCGGCAGCCCAGCCCGAACTCGAGCGGCTGGTCGAGGCCACCGAGGAGTCCGCCTATCTAGCCGTGCGCGACGGAACCGAGGCGGTCTACATCGCCACAGTCGAGGGACGGCGGGCCATCCGCCATGTCGGCTGGGTGGGCCGTACCGTTCCCGTCGACGGTACCGCGGTGGGCGAAGCGCTGTTCGCCGGTCCGCCGGCGCCGGGCGCCCGACCCGCGGCGATCTTCAACACCGGCTCCATCGAGCCCGACGTCACCGCGGTCTGTGCACCGGTCCACGGCGCGGAAGGACCGGTGGCGGCCCTCTCGGTGCTGGGACCCGCGGACCGGCTCAAGGGCACCCGGCTCCAGACCGCGGCTTCAGCCGTGGTGGAGGCGGCCTGGGCAACGTCGATGGCACTCTCGTCACCAGAGGCCGAGCGGGTGGGCGCAATACCATGAACGTCTTGGTCGTGCCCTTAGCGAGGCCCCGGGCCCGAGCGGCCCGTGAGCGCAGCGAAGGAGAGCGGAGAACTCGGCCCGAGCGGCCCGTGAGCGGAGCGAACAAGAGCGGACAACCAGAGGCAGCCCTGGCGTGACCGTCGAGCTCGACGGCCCCGGCGTCACCGTCTCCGACGTCGTCGCGGTCGCCCGCCACCGCGAGCCGGTCCGGCTCACGGATGCCGCCATGGCCCGCATGGCCGCGGCCCGCAGCGTCGTCGAGGAACTGACCGAGGGGGAGCCCGCCTACGGGATCTCCACCGGCTTCGGGGCCCTGGCCAACACAATCATCCCCGCCGACCGCCGGGCCCTGCTCCAGCAGTCCCTGATCAGGTCCCACGCGGCCGGCATGGGACCGGCGGTGGAAGCCGAGGTGGTCAGGGCCATGATGTTCCTGCGGGCCCGCACGCTCGCCTTCGGGGCGTCGGGGGCCCGGCCGCGGGTGGCCGAGGGCCTGGTGCGCCTGATCAACGCGGGAGTGGTGCCGGTCGTGCCCGAGCACGGCTCCCTGGGGGCCAGCGGCGATCTTGCGCCCCTGGCTCATGCTGCGCTCGCGCTGATCGGCGAGGGCGAGGTGCTGGCCGCCGGCGGAAGAACGACTGCCGCGGCCGCGGCTCTGGCCCAGGCGGGCATCGAGCCCCTGGAACCCCTGGAACTGGCGGCCAAGGAGGGCCTGGCCCTCACCAACGGCACTGACGGGATCCTGGGAATGCTGTGCCTCGCAGTCCACGACGTCGTGCGACTCCTGACCGTCGCCGACATCGTGGCCGCCTGCAGCGTCGAGGCGCTGCTGGCCACCGACCGGGCCTTCGCCACCGACCTGCTGGCGCTGCGGCCCCATCCCGGCCAGCAGGCCAGCGGGGCCAACCTGAGGGCCGTGCTGGCCGGCTCGCCCATCGTCGCCAGCCACCGCAGCGACGACGACCGGGTGCAGGACGCCTACTCGATCCGGTGCACCCCCCAGGTGCACGGCGCGGCCCGTGACACGCTGCACTTCGTGGCCGGGGTGGCTGAACGGGAGCTGGCCTCGGCCATCGACAATCCGATGGTGCTGCCCGACGGCCGGGTCGAGTCGTGCGGGAACTTCCACGGCGCGCCCGTCGCGCTGGCGGCCGACTACCTGGCCATCGCCGCCGCCGAGGTCGGCGCCATTGCCGAGCGCCGCCTCGACCGGCTACTCGATCCCGGTCGCTCGCACGGCCTGCCCCCGTTCCTGGCCCACGATCCCGGCGTCGACAGCGGCCTGATGATCGGCCAGTACACCGCGGCCGCCCTGTGCGCCGAGAACCGCCGCCTGGCCGCCCCGGCCGCGGTGGACTCGCTGCCGACCTCGGCCATGCAAGAGGACCACGTGTCGATGGGCTGGGGCGCGGCCCGCAAGCTGCGCCGGGTGGTCGACAACCTGCGCCGGATCCTGGCCGTCGAGTGGGTGGCGGCCGCCCGGGGCATCGAGCTGCGGGCCCCCCTGCAGCCCGCGGCCGGGACGGCGGCAGCTGTCGGGGCGTTGCGGACCCGGGTCCCCGGCCCCGGCCCGGACCGCTGGCTGTCACCTGAGCTGGCCGCGGCCGAGCAGATGCTGGCCAGCGATGCTCTGGCGGCCGCGGTAGAGACTGTCACCGGCCGCCTGGCCTGACTTGCTGCTGCGGTGCGCGAGGGGGGACTTGAACCCCCACGTCCTTTCGGACACAGGAACCTGAATCCTGCGCGTCTGCCAAATTCCGCCACTCGCGCGTGGGGCCACGAGGCTACCGCCCCGCTAGCTGAATCACCCGGTCGCCGGGGCCGCCACTAGCATCCGCGCGTGCTCCTTGACTTCGGCGCGGCCACCGACGTGGGACTGCTGCGTGACGAGAACCAGGACCGGCATCTCGCCGACGGCACCCTGTTCGCGGTGGCCGACGGGCTCGGCGGGCATTCGGGAGGGGGCACCGCGGCCGCGATAGCCACCGGGGTGCTGGGCCGTCACGGCCGCCTCGAGTCGCTCGGGCAACTGATCGCCCTCATGGGCTCGGCCAACACGGCCATCTTCGAGGCCGCAATCGACAACCCGCGTCTCTCCGGGATGTCGACCACGCTGTGCGCGCTGGCGTCCGTCGGCACTGCCTCCGAACCGGATCGGCTGGCCGCCACCAACGTGGGCGACTCCCGCCTGTACGCGCTCACGGACGGACGCTTCAGCCAGGTCACTGTCGACCACACCATCACCGAGAATCTGGTTCGTGACGGATTGATCACGCCGGCGGAGGCGGCCAATCACACCGACCGCCACACGCTGACCCGGGCCGTCGGTTTCGAGCGGCGGGTCCACGTCGACGGCTGGGAACTCGCCGCGGTCGAGGGCACACGCTTCCTGATCTGCAGTGACGGGCTGACCAACGAGGTGCCCGATCCTGACATAGCCGAGATCCTGCGGTCCGTCGCCGACCCTGGAGCGGCCGCTCGTAGCCTTGTTGAGCAGGCGGTGCGCCCCGGCCGCGGTCGTGACAACGCCACCGTCGTGGTAGTCGACGTCACCGGCGGCGCCCCGCCCGGCCCTAGCGGTCCCGACCAGTTGGTGCTCGCGACCAGCCCTGCCGTCGCTGCCTGATCGCGCCGTCAGAGGAGGCGAGACAGGCCGCCCCACACCGGACTGCAGCCAAGACGCGGACTGTCATCCATCAGCGCATGTTCCGGGGCGTCAATTTTCGGTCCATAGGCCGCCGGTACAATGGTCAGCGGTGTCCGACCAGGGTCTGACCGTTTTCAACGGCCGCTACGAACTCCTGCGCCGTATCGCGCGGGGCGGGATGGCGGATGTCTACCTGGCCCGTGACGCCTCGCTCGACCGGCAAGTAGCGGTGAAGGTCCTGTTCCCGGAGTTCGCCAATGACCCGAGCTTCGTTGAGCGGTTCCGCCGCGAGGCCAAGGCTGCGGCCAACCTCAACCACCCCAACATCGTCGGTATCTACGACTGGGGACAGGAGCAGGGCACCTACTACATCGTCATGGAGTACGTCGTGGGCCGCAGCATGGCCGATGTGCTGCGGTCGACCGGGCCCCTAAGCCCCGACCGTGCCGCGGAGATCGCGTCGGATGTCGCCGAGGCCCTCAGCAGCGCCCACAGCGCCGGGCTGGTACACCGCGACATCAAGCTCGGCAACATCATCGTCAGCGACGACGGCCAGGTGAAGGTTGCCGACTTCGGCATAGCCACCGCGCTGGCGCAGAGGGCGGGCGACAACCTCACCCACATCGGCTCGGTCATGGGCACGGCCACCTACTTCTCGCCCGAGCAAGCCCGGGGCAAGGCCCTCGACGGGCGCTCCGACCTGTACTCGCTGGGGGTCGTGCTCTACGAGATGATCGTGGGCAAGCCACCGTTCACCGCCGACACGTCGACTGCGGTGGCCGTGAAGCACGTTCAGGAAAGGCCGCTTCCACCGTCGATGCTGGGAGTGACCGTCGCGCAGTCGCTGGAGGCCATCATCCTCAAGCTGCTGGCCAAGAACCCGGCCAACCGCTACCCCCGGGCCGACGACCTGCGGGCCGACCTGCTGCGCTACCTGGACGGGGCCCACCGGATTCCCGATCGGGTCGTCCAGCCGTCGCCCACGACGGAGCGCCCCGTCACCAGGGCACGGCCACCGAGGACGGGCAGCCACCCCCGCACCCAGTCCAGGACCGGGCCGGTTCGGGTGCCGACCGCATCGCAGCCTGCCGTCGGCACGGCCGGCGGCTCAAGCTTCCAACCGCCGGTCACGCCCCCGCTCCCGCCGGGCGGCGGACCCCCTCCCGGCGGCGGGCCCCCGCCCCAGTATGTGCCGCCGGCCTACTACTACGAGGAGGTCCACCGTTCCGACGGCTGGAAGCGCACCCTGCTCATGGTGCTCGGCCTGGTCGTCCTGCTCGGCGCGCTCGGGTTCCTGGCCGTCACCTTCTACGACTCCCTGGGACTCGACGACGAGGCCACGCCGACCGGCACCACACCCAGCGAGGACGCGGCCCTGGTGGAGGTGCCCGATGTGATCGGGCTCAGCTACGGGGAGGCCGACGCCCAGCTGCGGGCCCTCGGGTTGGAGCCGGAGCCGAGCTACCAGGTCAACATCGAGGTTCCCGAGAACACGGTCTTCGCGCAGAGCCCGCCCGCGGGACAGCGGATCGCCGAGGAAGAAGTCGTGGCCCTGACGGTCAGCCAGGGTGAGATTCCCAGGGTCCCGTCGATTCGGGGCCGCAACCGGGTCGACGCCGAGGAGATACTCAGGAACGCCGGCTTCGGCGTCATCGTGATCGAGGGCCCCAGCCAGGCCGAGGCGGGCACCGTGGTCTTCCAGGAGCCGGCGGCCGGCACCGAGATCACCGAGGGCGACCTGGTGGTGACAATCACCGTCTCCACCGGCCCGGGCCAGATCTTCGTGCCCGACGTCCGGGAACAGTCGCCCTTCGATGCGATCCAGACGCTGATCGGTCAGGGGTTCCGGGTCGCCGAGCGGCGGGAGCCGTCAACCGATGTCCCGGAGGGAGAGATCATCGACACCGACCCGCCGCACGGCTTCCCGGTGTCGGCCGGGCTGGAGGTGTTCATCATCATCTCCGACGGGCCTCCACTGGTGACCATCCCCGACGTGCAGGGCCTGCTATTCGACACCGGCAGGCTGGCCATAGAGCGTGAAGGCCTGTTGATCGGAACGGTCACGTTCGAGCCGGTTGAGCCGGGATCCACCGATGTGGGCCGCATTCTGGCCCAGACGCCGCCGCCCGACCTCGAGGTGGCGACCGAGACGACAGTGGACGTCGTGGTGGGAGAGCTGTCCGAGTTCGACTCGGACCAGTCCGGCGTTGACCCGTCCGGAGGTGAGGGCGGCGATTCCGAGGGCCAGGACCAGTCCGGCGCGGCCGACACCGAGGAATCCACCACCAGCAGCTAGAGGCCCGGCGAGGCCCCGCCTACCGGCAGAGGGCCAGGAAGTTGCCGAGCAGGTCGCGGCCGGCGTCGGTGAGCACCGACTCGGGGTGGAACTGCACGCCCTCGGTGGGGTGACTGCGGTGCCGCAGGCCCATCACCAGGCCCTTGTCGCAGGTGGCCGTCACCTCCAGGTCGGGCGGCACCGAGGCCCGATCGACTATGAGCGAGTGGTAGCGGGTGGCGGTGAGCGGGTTGGGTAGGCCGTTGAACACGCCGGCCGAGTCGTGCTCGATGACCGACGTCTTGCCGTGCATGACTTGGGGAGCCCGGATCACGTCTCCCCCGAACGCCTGGCCGATGCACTGCATCCCCAGGCACACCCCGAAGATGGGAACCTGGCCGCTCAGGGTGGCCAGCAACTCGTTGCTCACCCCGGCGTCGTCGGGTGTCCCGGGTCCGGGGCTGATCAGGATCCCGTCGGGCTCCAGCGCCTGCAGGTCATCGACGGTGACCGCGTCGTGCCGGTACACCAGCGGCTCGGCCCCCAACTCCCCCAAGTACTGAACCAGGATGTAGACGAACGAGTCATAGTTGTCAACAACCGCAATCCGAGTCCCCACCCAAGAAACGCTACCGCCAAGGCACGATCACCAAGACCGGAAGCGCGACCCGGGCAGGCCGGGGGGTGGCGGCGAGGAACGGCCGACCGACAATGGGGCGAAGCCCCGTCGGTCGGACGGCCTCGGCGACAGGACCCGCCGGCCGGAACTGCTATGTCGCGGAGTCCCGGGCCTCCACCGCCTCCAGCACATGGAGAGCGATATCAGCGACCTGAACAGAGTCCTCCTCCACGCCCGCAGCCCGAACCCCGTCGTCCATCATGATGTAGCAGAACGGGCAGGCGGTGGCGATGCGGGAGGCGCCGGTATCGAGCAGCTCCCGGGAGCGCTCGTCGTTCACCTTGGTGCCGATGGTCTCCTCCATCCACATCCGAGCCCCGCCCGCGCCGCAGCACATGCCCTTGGTCCCGTTGCGGGGCGCCTCCACTAGGTCGATGCCGCCGAGGGAGCCGAGCACCCGCCGGGGAGCGAGGTACACGTCGTTGTGACGGCCTAGGTAGCAGCTGTCGTGGTAGACGACCCGCTCGGCGAGGGTGGCGCCCTCGAGGTCAAGCCGCCCCTCGGCCACCAGCGCATCCAGCAACTGGCTGTGGTGGACGACCTCGTAGTGTCCGCCGAGTTGCGGGTACTCGTTGGCCAGGGTGTTGAAGCAGTGGGGGCACTGGGTGACGATCTTGCGCACCCCCATGGAGTTGAGGGTCTCGATGTTGGCCGAGGCCAGCATCTGGAACAGGTACTCGTTGCCGGAGCGTCGGGCTGAGTCGCCGGTGCAGTTCTCGGCCGGGCCGAGGATGGCGAAGTCGATCCCGGCCCGCTCCATGAGCTGGGCCATGGCCCGGGCCACCTTCTTGTTCTTGTCGTCGAAGGAGCCTGCGCAGCCCACCCAGTACAGGTACTCGGCGTCGAGCGGGTCGCCGCCGGCGATGACCCGCACCCCGTCGAGGTCTCGGGCCCAGTCGGCCCGCTCGGTCTGGCTCATCGACCACGGGTTGGACGAGTTCTCCATGCCCCGGAAGGCCTGACCCAGCTCTGAGGGGAAGTCGCTCTCCATCAGGGTCAGGTAGCGGCGCATGTCCAGGATCTTGTCGAGGATCTCGATGTTGACCGGGCAGATCTCGTCGCAGGCCCGGCACGACGTGCACGCCCACAGCTCCTCGTTGCTGATGCGTTCGAACATCCAGTTGGCCGGCACCTGTACCTCGGTCTCACCGGTGCCGAGCGGAGGCGAGGTGGGCGGACTTCCGGTGCGAGCCATGACCTCGCCGGTCTTGAGCACGATCTCGCGGGGATCGAGGGGCTTGCCGGTGGCGTGGGCCGGGCACACCGACGTGCAGCGCCCGCACATGGTGCAGGCGTCGGTGTCGAGCAGCTGCTTCCACGAGAAGTCTTCGACCACCGCGGCGCCGAATGTCTCGAGCTCGGTGTCGCCCTCCACCAGGTTGGGCATCGGGCGCATGGCGCCCTTGGGGCGGTCGCGGTGGCGCAGGTACATGTTCAGCGGCGAGGTGAACATGTGGCGCAGCATGGTGGTGGGCAGGATCACGAGGAAGGCCATGAAGGTGATCACGTGGGCCACCCACCACGCCTGGTGCCAGCCGGCCACCGAGCCCGATCCGTCTACGAGGGTGGCCAGCGGGTAGCCGATGAAGCTCCAGCGCTCGTGGTCGGGTAGTCCGTCGGCCGCGATCCGGAAGGCCTCCGCCCCGAATCCGGTCACGCCGATGGCCAGCAGCACCCCGCCGATGACGGCGTGTTCGGGCCGGGTCTTGATGCGGATGCGGTACGGCCGCCACGCCGGCGGGCCGAAGCGGCGCAGGATGGCCCACACCATGCCGGTCACGAAGACCAGCCCGGCGGCGTCGCCCACCGCGGAGTAGGCCCGGTACACGTCGCCGTGGAGGAACTTGAGATCGTCGGGAAGCTGGTGGTCGACCTCCAGGGTGGTGGTGACCCCCAGCAGGATCAGGAAGCTGAAGTAGATCAGCGAGTGCATCACCCCGGCGCCGGGCTCCCGCAGCAGGGTGCGCATGTAGACGCCGGCCCGGAAGTCGGCCATGCGGTGCTTGGCATTGTGCACCGTGGTGCGGCGGTTGTCGGGCCGGCCCCGCTGCCAGTTCTTCACCCGGTGGGCGAACAGCACCGACCCGTACACCAGCAGCACGGGGATGACCGTGTAGAAGGCGACCTTCAGCGGGGCCGGGATGTTGCCGAACACCTCGCGGGTGATCGCGCTGTCGCTGTGGAATCCGGCGATGCCGGCCACGATCCCCGACAGGGCGGTGAACAGCGCGACGGCCACGCCAACAGCGATGACGATGTGATGGGGCTTGATCCGGGTCTTCATGACGGGCGCGACACTACCCGCCGCGCCGGGCTCGGTCAGCCAGTCCCGGGGCTGTTCAGGGGCCGTGCGCCTGGGCGGCGACCTCGGCTGCGGCTGCGGCCGCGGCGTCGGGGTCCAGGGCCCGCTCCAGCGGGTGCTTGGGCTCGATCGGGAACATGTCGGGGCCCAGCACGTAGTGCAGGGGCATGCCGGTGGGGATGTTCAGTGCGCCGATGTCGTCGTCGGAGATCCCGTCCAGGTGCTTGGCCAGGGCCCGCAGGCTGTTGCCGTGGGCCGACACGAGCACGGTGTGGCCCGGACGCAGGTCGGCGATGACCACGTCGTGCCAGTAGGGCAGCAGCCGGGCCAGCACGTCGGCGAGGCTCTCGGTGAGCGGTATGAGCTCCGGCGCGAGGTCGGCGTAGAGCGGCGAGTGGTTGGGGTTGAACTCGTTGTCGGGCCGTATCGGCGGGGGCGGGGTGTCGTAGCCCCGGCGCCACCGCTGGAGCTGCTCGTCGCCGTGGGCGGCCCGGGTGGCCGCCTTGTCGAGGCCCGTGAGGTCGCCGTAGTGGCGCTCGTTGAGCCGCCAACTGCGGTGGACCTCCAACGCCCCGAGGCCTAGGGCATCGAGCACGATCTCGGTGGTCTCGGTGGCCCGCCGCAGGACCGAGGTGTGCACCGCGGTCGGGATCAGGCCGGCCTCCGCCAGCAGCTCGGCGGCCCGGCGGGCCTCGGCCCGGCCGGTTTCGTTGAGGTCACAGTCGTGCCAGCCGGTGAACAGGTTCCGGTCGTTCCAGGTGCTCCGGCCGTGGCGCAACAGGATCAGGTCATGGGCCATGCCCGCCAAGGTACCCCGCCAGCGCCCTCTAAAGTTGATAGTGCTAGACTCAAGTTTCTGTTGTGTTTGGGAATGAACTTCGTTACCGTGTGCGTTCTAGGTTAGGCAGAGTAGAGCAACACACCGAGAAAAGGAGCCTCACCATGCCAAAGGCCGTCGGTATCGACCTCGGTACCACGAACTCAGTCGTAAGCGTCCTTGAGGGTGGCGACCCCGTCGTCGTCCCAAATGCCGAGGGATCGCGCACGACCCCCTCAGTTGTGGCGTTCAGCACCGACAGCGAGGTGCTGGTGGGCGAGGTGGCCAAGCGCCAGGCCATCACCAACCCCGGCCGCACCATCCGATCGGTGAAGCGGCACATGGGCACGGCCAAGAAGTTCAAGATCGACGACAAGGACTACACCGCCCAGGAGATATCGGCCCGGGTGCTGATGAAGCTCAAGCGCGACGCCGAGGAGTACCTCGGCGACACCGTCACCCAGGCCGTCGTCACCGTGCCCGCCTACTTCGACGACGCCCAGCGCACCGCCACCCACGAGGCCGGCAAGATCGCCGGGCTCGAGGTGCTCCGCATCATCAACGAGCCCACCGCAGCCGCCCTGGCCTACGGGCTGGACAAGGAGTCCGCCGATCAGACCATCCTGGTCTTCGACCTCGGCGGCGGCACGTTCGACGTGTCCGTGCTGGAACTCGGCGACGGGGTGTTCGAGGTCAAGTCCACCGCCGGAGACACCAAGCTCGGCGGCGACGACTGGGACGACGCCGTTATCGAGTGGCTGGTGGCGTCCTTCAAGGGCGACCACGGCGTGGACCTGTCGAGCGATCCGATGGCCATGCAGCGCCTCAAGGAGGCCGCCGAGAAGGCCAAGATCGAGCTGTCGCAGACCCCGTCCTCGCAGATCAACCTGCCCTTCGTGACGGCCACCGACAAGGGTCCGCTGCACCTGGACTACACGCTGAGCCGGGCCAAGTTCCAGGAGATGACCGCCGGTCTGCTCGACCGATGCAAGGGCCCCTTCGAGCGCGCCATCTCCGACGCCGGCGTCTCGAAGGGCGACATCCACCACGTGGTCCTGGTCGGCGGGTCGACCCGGATGCCGGCGGTGGCCGGGCTGGTGCAGGAGATGACCGGCCGGGAGCCCAACAAGACGGTCAACCCCGACGAGGTTGTCGCCATCGGCGCCGCCATCCAGGCCGGGGTGCTCAAGGGCGAGGTCAAGGACGTGCTGCTGCTCGACGTGACCCCGCTGTCGCTGGGCATCGAGACCAAGGGCGGCGTGATGACCACCCTCATCGAGCGCAACACCACCATCCCCACCCGCAAGAGCGAGATCTTCACCACCGCCGAGGACGGCCAGCCGTCGGTGGAGATCCATGTGCTCCAGGGTGAGCGCCAGATGGCCGCCTACAACAAGACCCTTGGCAAGTTCCAGCTGGTCGACCTGCCGCCCGCCCCCAGGGGGATGCCCCAGATCGAGGTGACCTTCGACATCGACGCCAACGGCATCGTCCACGTGAGCGCCCAGGACAAGGCCACCGGCAAGGAGCAGTCGATGACCATCACCGGCCAGTCGTCGCTCGACACCGATGTCATCGACCAGATGGTCGCCGACGCCGAGGCCCACGCCGACGAGGACCGGCGCCGCCGCGAGGAGGCCGAGATCCGCAACACGGCCGACACGCTGGTGTACCAGACCGAGAAGCTGCTCTCCGAGCAGTCGGACGCGGTCTCCGACGATGAGAAGGAGACCATCAACGCCAAGCTCGCGGATCTGCGCAGCGCCCTAGAAGGCGACGACATCGAAGCGGTCAAGTCGGCCACCGAGGCCCTCATGACGGCCAGCCAGGAGTTCGGCCAGAGGCTGTACGAGGCCGCCGCCGCGGCCGAGCGCAACGATGCCGCCACCGGCGCAGTGCCCGACGACGACGACGTGGTGGAAGCCGAGATCGTTGACGACGACCGAGAGACGGCGTGAACGCCTCCTCCGATGTGAGCGAGCTCGAGGCTGGTTCGGCTGTGGGGTCTGAGATCGAGCCGGCTGACGAGCCCGGGTCCGAGCCCGCGACTGCCGATCCGAGGTCCGAGGATTCCGCGGCCGGCGCGGAGGAAGCGACCGGCGCGGTGGGGGAGCCGTCCGATCTGGCCGCCGTCATCGCCGAACGCGACGCCTATCTCGAGGACCTGCAGCGGGTAACCGCGGAGTTCACCAACTTCCGTCGCCAGACGATGAGGCGGAACACCGAGCTCGTCGCCCAGGCCGCCTCAAGGCTGGCCAAGGAGCTGCTGGTTGTGCTGGACGCCTGCGAGGCCGCCGTGAGCCAGGGCGTCGAGGGCATCGACGCCGTTCAGGCGCAACTGCTGGGCGTGCTCACCGGAGAGGGCCTCGCCGTGCTCGGCACGGTCGACGAGCCCTTCGATCCCGGCTTCCATGAGGCCGTGATGAGCGAGGAGACCGGCACTGACGGCCAGTCCGCCCCAGTCGTGGCCGACGTCCTTCGCACCGGGTACGCGTGGAACGGGCGGGTGCTCAGGCCGGCCATGGTGAAGGTGCGCAACTGACAGGCGTTAGGGGGAGGTGAACGTGGAGCCCCAGCGGGAGTGGTTCGAGAAGGACTACTACAAGATTCTCGGCGTCGCCGAGGACGCCTCGGCCTCCGCCATCACCAAGGCCTACCGCAAGCTGGCCAAGAAGCTGCACCCAGACGCCAACCCCGGTGACTCTGCCGTGGAGAACCGTTTCAAGGAGGTTGCGTCGGCCTACGACGTGCTCGGCGACGCCGACAAGCGCAAGGCATACGACGACGTTCGCAAGCTCGGCCCCATGGCCGGAGCCTTCGGTCCGGGCGGACCGGGTCCGGCCGGCGGGTTCAACGTGAACTTCGAGCAGATGGGCGATCTTCAGAACCTGTTCGGTGACCTCTTCGGTCGGCGCCGTCGCCGCGGCAACACGGCCCAGCCGGGCGCCGATATCGAGACCGAGGTGAAGCTCGACTTCGCCGACGCCGTGTCGGGAACCGTCGTTGCCGTGCCCGTGACCGGTGAGGCCCGGTGCCGGACCTGTGACGGTTCGGGTGCCGAGCCCCCGGCCAAGCCGCGGCCCTGCCCGACCTGTTCGGGAACCGGGGTGACCGACGAGAACCAGGGACTGTTCTCCTTCAGCCGGCCCTGCAACGCCTGTGCCGGCCGGGCCGTAGTCATCGACGAACCGTGCTCGGCGTGCCGTGGGCGGGGCGTCGAGCATCGGCAGCGGGAGGTGCAGGCTCGCATCCCGTCCGGCGTGACCGACGGTCAGCGGATCCGGCTCAAGGGCCGCGGGGGGCCGTCGCAGGGGCCGGGCGGTCAGCCCGGCGACCTGTACGTGCGGATCGGCGTGAGACCCCACAGGCTCTTCGGGCGAGACGGCAAGAACCTCACGCTGAAAGTGCCGGTCACCTTCTCGGAGGCTGCGCTGGGCGCCCACGTGAAGGTGCCCACCCTCGACGACTCGACCGTCACCATCCGTATCCCGCCCGGCACCACCACCGGCAGGCGCCTGCGCATCCCGGCCAGCGCCTCGACCGGCGGCGCCGACCTCATCGTCGAGGTCGAGGTAGTAGTGCCCGAGAACCTGTCCGACGAGCAGAGGGCCGCGGTGGAGGCCTTCGCGGCCGCCCCCGGAGAGGACCCGCGAACCCACCTGAGACCGAGGAGCGCAAAGCAAGGAGGATCATCATGAGCGACGAACGTTTCCATCGAGCCGTATACGTGATCTCGGTGGCCGCCGAGCTGGCCGGAGTGCACCCCCAGACGCTGCGGATCTACGAGCGCAAGGGCTTGCTCGCCCCGGCCCGGACCGCGGGCGGCAGCCGTCGCTACAGCGACGCCGACCTGGCGCTGCTGGAGCGCATCGCCGAGCTCACCGACTCCGGTCTCAACCTGGCCGGGGTGCAGCGAGTGCTGGAGCTGGAGCGCGAGGTGGCCGAGCTTCGGGCCCAGCTGTCCCAGGCGCGCCAGGCTCACGAGGATGACCGGGCGGAGTTGGTCGCTCGCGGCTTCAACCCCGGCAGCCTGGTCCCCGCCATCCGGCCGAAGAGGCCGGTGACGCTCTACCGCGCCCGGCGCGACTCCGGGAACTGAGGGCCGGGCATCGATGTCACTGGACCCCAACCGCTGGACTCTCAAGACGACGGAGGCCTTCTCGGCGGCCACCGAGGCGGCCCGGGCGGCCTCGCACGCCGAGGTCACGCCCGACCATCTGCTCCTCGCCCTGCTGGCCCAGACCGATGGCTTGGTGCTGCCCATGCTGCACTCGGCAGGCGTCGACCCTACCGCGGTCCGGGACAAGGCCCAGCAGGCGGTGGCCACCCTGCCCCGTGCCTACGGGTCCGACGTCGGTATCTCCCGGGAACTGCGCGGTGTGCTCGACGACGCGGAGGCGGTGCGGGCCGACCTGGCCGACGACTACCTGTCCACCGAGCATCTGGTGCTGGCCCTCGGTGGCCACCTAGACCTTGACCGCGAGCTGCTTCTCAAGGTGCTGCACGAGGTGCGGGGCAGCCACCGGGTGACCACCAAGGCGCCCGAGGACCAGTACCAGGCGCTGGAGCGCTTCGGCCGGGACCTCACCGACGAGGCCCGGGCCGGCACGCTCGACCCTGTCATCGGCCGCGACGACGAGATAAGGCGGGTCATCAGGGTCCTGGCCCGGCGGCGCAAGAACAACCCGGTGCTGATCGGCGAGCCGGGCGTGGGTAAGACCGCCATCGTGGAGGGCCTGGCCCAGCGCATCGTCGACGGCGACGTGCCCGACAGCCTGGCAGGTAAGCGTCTCGTGGTGCTGGATCTGGCCGCCATGGTGGCCGGCGCCAAGTACCGCGGCGAGTTCGAGGAACGTCTCCAGGCGGTGCTGACCGAGATCGAGGAGGCCGGCGGTGAGATCGTCACGTTCATCGACGAGCTGCACACCATGGTGGGCGCCGGCGCGGCCGAGGGGGCCATGGACGCCGGCAACATGCTCAAGCCCATGCTGGGGAGGGGGACGCTGCGAATGGTGGGCGCCACCACCCTCGACGAGTACCGCAAGCATCTCGAGACCGACGCCGCGCTGGAGCGCCGCTTCCAGCCGGTGCTGGTCGAGCCCCCCTCCGTCGATGCGACCGTGGCCATCCTGCGGGGTCTGCGCGAGCGCTACGAGGTCCATCACGGGGTGCGAATCAAGGACTCGGCCCTGATCGCGGCGGCCCAGCTGTCGGACCGCTACATCACCGGACGGTTCCTGCCCGACAAGGCCATCGACCTCATCGACGAGGCGGCCAGCTCGCTGCGTATCGAGATCGACTCGGTGCCGACCGAGATCGACGTGGTGGAGCGCCGCCTGCGCCAGCTCGAGATGGAACGGGTCGCGCTGACCGCCGAGACCGACGCCACCTCACGCGAGCGTCTGGGCGACCTGGAACGCGACATCGCCGAGCTCAGTGAGCAGTCCTCCGCGCTCACCGCCCGCTGGCAGGCCGAGAAGGAGGCCATCGGCGTCATACGGTCCCTCAAGGAGGAGTTGGAGACCCAACGGTCCGACCTCGAGCGCGAGCCCGACCTGGAGCGGGCCGCCGAGCTCCGCTACGGGATCATCCCCGACACCGAGCGCCGGATCGACGAGGCCACCAGCCGACTGGCGGCGCTGCAGAGCGACTCGTCGATGCTCACGGAGGAGGTCGACGCCGATCACATCGCGGCCGTGGTCAGCCGCTCGACCGGCGTGCCGGTGTCGCGCCTCATGGAGGGCGAGACGGCCAAGCTGATCCACCTGGAGGAGCATCTCCATGAGCGGGTGGTGGGCCAGGACGAGGCCGTAAGCCTGGTGGCCAACGCCATCCGCCGCAGCCGCGTCGGCCTGGGCGACCCGAATCGTCCCATCGGCAGCTTCCTGTTCCTGGGTCCGACCGGGGTCGGCAAGACCGAGCTGGCCCGGTCGCTGGCCGCGTTCCTGTTCGACGACGAGGGTGCCATGGTGCGGATCGACATGTCGGAGTACCTCGAGAAGCACTCGGTGTCCCGGCTGATCGGCGCTCCCCCCGGATATGTGGGCTACGACTCCGGCGGACAGCTCACCGAGGCGGTGAGGCGCCGCCCATATGCGGTCGTGCTCCTCGACGAGGTCGAGAAGGCCCACTCCGACGTGTTCGGCGTGCTGCTGCAGCTGCTCGACGACGGCCGGCTCACCGACGGGCAGGGCCGCACCGTGGACTTCGCCAACGTCGTGTTGATCATGACGTCGAACCTGAAGGGCGAGCCGGGCAACTTCTTCAGACCCGAGTTCGTGAACCGCATCGACGACATCGTGCGATTCCGGCCTCTGGAGCCCGACGACCTGGTCTCCATCGTCGACATCCAGCTGGCCCAGCTGGCCGAGCGCCTCGATCCGCAGCGTCTCGGGCTGGAGGTCACCGCCGGGGCTAGAGAGCACCTGGCCCGGGCCGGGTACGACCCCGCCTTCGGGGCCCGGCCCCTGAAGCGGCTGATACAGCGGGCGATCGGGGATCCGCTGGCCATCGCCATGCTGGAGGGCCGCTACAACGGTGGCGACGTGGTGACCGTCGACGTCGACGAGACCGGCTCGTCGCTCGTTCTCCACTGACAGCTACACTTGGCAGGTAACGCCCCCCGATTGAAGGAGAGCGCCGTGCCTGCGACCGTTGTCGTCGGTACCCAGTGGGGCGACGAGGGGAAGGGCAAGTTCACCGACCTCGTCGCTGCCGAGATGGACGTCGTCGTCCGCTACCAGGGTGGCCACAATGCCGGTCACACGCTGGTAGTGAGCGGAGAGACCTTCAAGATCCAGCTCGTGCCCAGCGGAGTCCTGTACGAGCACATCACGCCGGTCATCGGCAACGGCGTGGTGGTCGATCCGAGAGTCCTCATCGCCGAGATGGACGGACTCGAGGCCAGAGGCGTCGACTGCAGCTCCATGAGGCTGTCGGGCAACGCCCACCTGATCATGCCCTACCACACCGAGCTGGACGCCCTCCACGAGCGCCACCTCGGCAAGGCCAAGCTGGGCACCACCAAGCGGGGCATCGGGCCCGCGTACGCCGACAAGTCGATGCGCCTCGGGTTGCGAGTGCAGGACCTGCTCGACCCGCCGATATTCCGTACCAAGCTCGAGGCCGCGCTGTCCCACACCAACAAGGTCCTGGCCAGGGTCTTCAACCGCCTGCCCATGAGCGCCGACGACATTGCCCGCGAGTACCTCGGCGGATGCGCGGAGCGACTTGCGCCCCACGTCACCGACACCGTCACGCTGCTACACGAGGCCCTCGAGTCCGGTCAGCAGGTGCTGATGGAGGGGGCCCAGGGAACGTTCCTCGACCTCGACCACGGCACCTACCCGTTCGTGACCTCGTCCAACCCTGTGGTCGGCGGCGCCTGCACCGGAACCGGTGTCGGTCCCCGCCACATCGACAGGGTCATCGGCATCACCAAGGCGTACGTGACTCGGGTCGGCTCGGGACCGTTCGTCACCGAGCTGTTCGACGAGGTCGGCGATCACCTGGTGGAGGTCGGCGGCGAGTTCGGCACCAACACCGGCCGGCGGCGCAGGACCGGGTGGTTCGACATGGTGATGATGCGCCAGGCGGTGCGGCTCAACTCCATTACCGAGGTGGCCCTCACCAAGCTCGACGTACTCGACGGCCTCGAGCGTCTCAAGGTGTGCGTCGCCTACGAGCTCGACGGCGAGCGCTTCGAGCACATGCCCTACCACCAGTCGGTCATCCACAAGGCGGTGCCGGTGTACGCCGAGCTCGAGGGCTGGAGCACCGATCTGAGCGGCGTCACCCGGTCGTCGCAGCTGCCGGCCGCGGCCGCCGACTACATCGCCTTCCTAGAGGAGGGCATCGGTGTGCCCATCCGGCTGGTGGGGGTGGGCCCGGGGCGGAGCCAGTACCTCGACTGGCAGGAAGCGGCCTAGCCGCCGAGGGCAGGCAGCAACGTGGAAGTCGGGATCCCCAACGTGCTGGCGGGTCGCTACGCCAGTGAGCGGATGCGGGCGGTGTGGTCCCCCGAGCGCCGTGTCGTACTGGAGCGCCGGCTGTGGCTGGCGGTGCTGGAGGCGCAGCGCAAGCTGGGGCTCGACGTCGACGACCGCGTCGTCGAGGCATACGAGGCCGTGGTCGATGATGTCGACCTCGAATCGATCTCGGCCCGGGAGGCGGTCACACGCCACGACGTGAAGGCCCGCATCGACGAGTTCTGCGCGCTGGCGGGCCACGAGCAGATCCACCTCGGGATGACGTCGCGCGATCTCACCGAGAACGCCGAGCAGCTTCAGATCCTCGAGTCGTTGAGGGTGATCCGCGACGATCTGGTCGCGGTCATCTCCCGGCTGGCCGATCTGGCCGAGGACCACGCCTCGACACCGATGGTGGCCCGGACCCACAACGTGGCCGCGCAGGCCACCACATTGGGGAAGCGCTTCGCCGACGCCGCCGCCGAGACGATGCTGGGCTTCACCAGGATCGACGAGCTGTTGAGCCGGTACCCGCTCAGGGGGATAAAGGGGCCGGTCGGCACCAGGCTCGACCAGCTCGACCTGCTCGGCTCGGCGGAGGCGGTGGACGAGCTGGAGCAGATCGTGGCCGAGCACCTGGGCTCCGGCCGGGTGCTCGACGCGACCGGGCAGACCTACCCGCGCTCGCTGGATCTCGATGTGGTGGCTGCGGTGGTTCAGGCCGTCTCCGGGCCGGCGTCGTTGGCGACCACGATCCGGCTGATGGCCGGGCACGGCCTCGTTGCCGAGGGATTCCGGGCCGGCCAGGTCGCATCCTCGGCGATGCCCCACAAGGCCAACGCGCGGTCCTCGGAGCGGATCGGCGCGCTGCGGACCGTTCTCGATGGCCATCTCGCCATGGCGGCATCGCTTGCCGGTCGCCAGTGGAACGAGGGTGACGTGAGCTGTTCGGCTGCCCGCCGGGTGATGCTCCCCGACGCGTTCTGCGCCGCCGACGGCCTCCTCCACACCGCGCTGGGTGTGCTGGAGGAACTGGACATCGACAAGACCGCCCTCCGGGTTGAGTTCGAGCGCTTCCTGCCTGCACTGGCGACCACCAGGCTGCTCACCGTGCTCGTGCGGGCCGGGATGGGGCGTGAGGCCGCCCTCACGGTGCTGGCGGAGCCCACCCGGCAGGCCGCTCAGCAGGCCGGCGGAGGCGACTCCGTCGACTTGGATCGCCTGCTCGATGTGCTCGCCGCCGACGATCGCGTGCCGCTCGATCGCGACACCATGGCCAGGCTGGTGGCCGAGCCCGCCCAGTTCACCGGCACGGCGCCGGCTCAGACTGCGCTGGTGGTGGAATCAGCCCGCAAGATCGCGGCACGCCACCGTGCGGCCGCCGTGCAGCCCGCAGAAGTTCGGTTGTAGGCGGTCAGGTGCCGCCGCGGGAGATTCCGGCCCGCTTGAGCGTGGCTGCGGGAACTCCTACCTCTCTCCATGCGGAGTATGTGATTCCCTTGCGGCCGCTGTAGGAGACCGCCACCTCAACGAAAGCGTCCTCGAGTTCGCTGATGTCCGTCGTTTCCGCCGGAGCGCTCAAGGCTCGCTCGAGGTCGATCCGTTCTTGAACGAGCTGTACTCGACGTATCGGTGTAGCCGACTCCAGCGCTTCGCTGATGGCCTCGATTCGCTTCTGCATGGACTCGGCAGTCCGCCGGCGGCCCGGTCGAGGTCGATTCGATTCGAGCCCGTCAAGGTATGCGCTTACAGCCTTGTTTTCTGCCCGGGCCCGGGCATTCGCGGCTTTGTGTTCGTCTGACATGTGTCGAACCACAGATTGCTCCTTCTCTAAGTTCGAACTAGAGATTCGAATGATACTTCATTCCGATCTCGTTTATTCAACCATTGCGGCAACGCCGATGTGTTCGGTCAATGTCGGGTTAGGGTTTCTTCCTGAGCCGCAACGAGATTGGGAGTTGAATTGGACACACCCACGCCCGCCTACTCGATAACAATCAAGGTCTCGCTGGGCAACCGTCCCGGAACGCTGGGCCGGTTTGCGACAGCCATAGGCGACGCGGGCGGCAACATTGCCGCCATCCCGGGATTCGAGGCCAAGGGCCCGGTCGTGATGCGGGAGATCGATGTGCTGGCCAAGTCGCCCGACCACGCCCGCGAGATAGTCGCCGCGGTCAGCCACCTGGACGGTGTCACCGTTCTCGACTGGTGGGATCGCACGTTCCGGCTCCACGAGGGCGGAAAGATCGAGGTGAACGCCTTATGCCCGGTGGGTGACGCCCATGACTTGGCCATGGCGTACACGCCGGGCGTGGCCCGGGTGTGCACCGCCATCGAGCGAGAGCCGATGCTGCGCCACACCCACACCATCGTGAAGAACATCGTTGCGATCGTCACCGACGGCACCGCGGTCCTGGGTCTCGGCAACATCGGGCCGGCGGCGGCTCTGCCCGTGATGGAGGGCAAGGCGCTGCTGTTCAAGGAGTTCGGCGGGGTGGACGCCTTCCCGGTGTGCCTCGACGTGGCCACGCCCGACGAGCTGGTCGAGGCCGTTGTCCGCATGGCGCCATCGTTCGGCGGAATCAACTTGGAGGACATTGCCGCGCCGGCGGCCTTCGAGATCGAGGAACGGCTTATCGACGCGCTGGACATTCCCGTGTTTCACGATGATCAGCACGGCACGGCCATCGTGACCATTGCTGCGTTGAGAAACTCCCTCAAACTGATCGGCAAACAGGCCAGCGATGTGTCGGTAGTGATATCGGGCACCGGCGCAGCCGGTCTGGCCGTCGCCAAGATGCTCCATGATGCCGGTGTCGGTGAGATTGTCGGTGTTGACAGGCTCGGTGCGATCCACAAGGGCCGTAGCGGACTGCACGATGCCAAGCAGTGGTTCGCAGTCAATACCAATCCCGATCAGAAGGCGGGGTCTCTCTCAGAGGTCATACGCGGCGCCGATGTGTTTGTGGGAGTGTCTGCGCCGGGTCTGCTCAATGCGGATGATGTCCGGGCCATGGCCCGTGATCCGATCGTCTTTGCAATGGCCAACCCCGATCCGGAGATTCGGCCCGAGGAGGTCGATGGACTGGCCGCGATTATGGCCACCGGCCGGTCCGACTTTCCCAATCAGATAAACAACGTTCTCGCCTTCCCCGGCGTGTTCAGAGGCGCACTTGATGCCGGCGCCACATGCATTACCGAAAGGATGAAGGCGACCGCCGCCAAAGCCATCGCCGCAGTCATCGACGACGAGGACCTGGACCGCAACTACATAATCCCGTCGGTCTTCGACCGGAGGGTCGCGTCGCGGGTGGCGACTGAAGTGGCCGCTTGCGCGGTGTCCGAGGGCTGCGTGAGGCCGCCGGCCCCGCCAGTTCCCTCCGACCTGCTCTAGCCGGCCAGGCTTCAGGCCTCGATCCGGCTCAGGTCGCGTACCGCGCCCTTGTCGGCGGAGGTGGCCATGGCTGCGTAGGCCCGCAGCGCGGCCGACACCTGGCGCTGGCGGTCACGCGGTTGCCAGCCGTCGGAGCGGGCGTCCTCCTGCTGCCGCCGGCGGGTGAACTCGGCGTCGTCGACTCGCAGATTGACGGTGCGGTTCGGGATGTCGATGTCGATCATGTCGCCGTCCCGGATCAGGGCGATGGCCCCACCCTCGGCCGCCTCAGGCGAGGCGTGGCCGATGGAGAGGCCCGACGTGCCGCCGGAGAAGCGGCCGTCGGTGAACAGCGCGCACTCCTTGCCCAGACCCCGGGACTTGATGTACGACGTCGGGTAGAGCATCTCCTGCATGCCGGGCCCGCCCCTGGGCCCTTCGTACCGCACGACCACCACGTCGCCGGCCTGTATCCCTTGCTCTTCGTCGAGGATCCCGTCGCAGGCCTCCTCCTGGCTCTCGAACACCCTGGCCGGGCCGGAGAACCGGAAGATCGACTCGTCCACACCGGCGGTCTTGATGATGCAGCCGTCGGCGGCGATGTTCCCGTACAGCACGGCCAGGCCGCCGTCGGTGCTGTAGGGGTGGTCGACCGACCGGATGCAGCCGCCGGCGCGGTCGGTGTCGAGCGTCGGCCACCGCTCCGACTGGCTGAACGCCTGCTGGGTGGGAATGCCCGCCGGCCCGGCCCGGTAGAACTCGACGACCTCGCTGGAGGGGTCGCGCATCACGTCCCACACCTCGAGGGCGTCGGCCAGCGTGTTGGAATGAACCGTCGGGACCGAGGTCTCCAGCAGCCCGCCCCGGTCGAGTTCGCCCAGGATGCCCATGATTCCCCCGGCCCGGTGCACGTCCTCGACGTGGTACCGGTCGGTGGACGGGGCGACCTTGCAGATGTTGGGCGTGCTGCGGCTGAGCCGGTCTATGTCGGCCATGGTGAAGTCGACCTCGCCCTCGCGGGCCGCGGCCAGGATGTGCAGCACGGTGTTGGTGGAGCCGCCCATGGCGATGTCGAGGCGCATGGCGTTCTCGAAGGCGGTCTTGGTGGCGATCGAGCGGGGCAGCACCGACTCGTCGTCCTTCTCGTAGTAGCGCCGGGCAAGGTCCACCACCCTCCGGCCGGCCTCGCAGAACAGCTCGCGGCGGTCGGCGTGGGTGGCCAGAGTCGTGCCGTTGCCGGGAAGCGAAAGCCCCAGAGCCTCGGTGAGGCAGTTCATGGAGTTGGCGGTGAACATGCCCGAGCACGACCCGCACGTCGGGCAGGCCGAGCGTTCCATCTCCAGCAGGTCCTCGTCGCTCACTGAGGCGTCGCCGGCAGAGATCATCGGGTTGATCAGGTCGAGCTTGACGCTCACCCCGGCCAGCTTGGTCTTGCCCGCCTCCATCGGTCCGCCCGAGACGAACACGGTCGGGATGTTGAGCCGCATGGCCGCTATCAGCATCCCGGGGGTGATCTTGTCGCAGTTGGAGATGCACACCAGCGCGTCGGCGCAGTGGGCGTTCACCATGTACTCGACCGAGTCGGCGATGAGGTCGCGGCTGGGGAGGCTGTAGAGCATCCCGCCGTGGCCCATCGCGATGCCGTCGTCGACCGCGATGGTGTTGAACTCCTTGGCCACCCCGCCCGCGGCCGCGATCTCGCCGGCCACGAGCTGGCCGAGGTCCTTCAGATGGACATGGCCCGGCACGAACTGAGTGAACGAGTTGGACACCGCCACGATGGGCTTGTCGAAGTCGTCGTCGGTCATGCCGGTGGCCCGCCACAGGGCCCGCGCGCCGGCCATGTTCCGACCTTGCGTCGTGGTGTGTGATCGGAGCTGCGGCATAGGTCAACCCTACCGAACTCTGCTGTTGTGCGTCCCCCGGCGGGCGCTACGGGTATTCGCTTGCTCGCACGGGCTTCGCCCTACTCGCTCGCAAGTCGAACACCCGTATCCCCCGCCTGGGTCGCAGTTCTGCCGGCGGGCGCTGCGGGCGTCCGCTTGCTCGCACGGGCTTCGCCCTACTCGCTCGCAAGCGAACACCCGCATCCCCCGCCTGGCCTATCCCGTCTGGGGGTTGCTGCTTGTTCAGGTCGGGGTGGGTCCTGTGGGGGTGAACTTGGCGGGGAGGTGCTTGATGCCGTGGATGAAGGCTGAGGACAGCAGCTCGGGCTCGCCGGTGGCCTCGATGTCGCCGATGCGGGTGAACAGCTCCCGGAACATCACCTTGATCTCGCGGCGGGCCAGGTGGGCGCCCAGGCAGTAGTGCGGGCCGGGGCCGCCGAAGCCGACGTGGGGGTTGGGGTCGCGCAGGACGTCGAAGGCGAGCGGGTCGTCGAACACCGACTCGTCCCGGTTGGCGCACAGGTAGTGCATCACCACTTGGTCGCCTTCGTCGATCTTGACGCCCTCCAGCTCGGTGTCGCACAGCGCGGTGCGGCGCATGTAGGTGACCGGGCTGGCGATGCGCACGATTTCCTCCACCGCGCTGTGGGCCACGCCCTCGAAGTCCTCGGCCCAGATGCGGCGCTGGTCGGGATGGGCGGTGAGGTACACCAACCCCCAGCTGATCGCGTTGCGGGTGGTCTCGTTGCCGGCCACCACCAGCAGGATGAAGAAGCTGGCCAGCTCGGCCCGGGTCAGCCGCTCCCCGTCCACCTCCGCGTTGACGATGACGCTGGTCAGGTCCTCGGACTCCACCCCGACCTTCGACTCGGCCACATCGTCCATCAGGTCGGCCAGGGCCTTACCGGCGTTGAGGATGGCGGTCAGCAGGTCGTCGAACTCGGGCACGTACTCCTCGTCGGCCGCGCCCAGGATGATGTTGGACTGGTCGAACACGAAGTCGTGGTGCGAGGCCGGGATCCCCATCAGGTCGCAGACGATGCGCAGCGGCAGGCGGGCCGCGATGTCGGTGACGAAGTCGCACTCGCCCCGCTCGCAGACCTCGTCCACGATCATGGAGGCCTGGTCCTGCACCGAGTCCTCGAGCCGGGCCAGCATCCGGGGCGTGAAGCCGGCCGACACAAGCCGCCTCAGCCGGGCGTGACGGGGGTCGTCCATGGAGATGATGGAGTTGAAGTACTCGTTGAACTCGGGCGGGAAGTCGTTGATAGTGACTCCCCGGGCCGAGGAGTAGACCTGCGCGTTGCGCGACACTTCGAGGATGGGGGCGTGCCGGGGCACGACCCAGGCTCCCGGCGTCCGGAGGCCGGCCAACTCGTCCACGAACTGGAATCCGGGAAAGAACGTGAGCGGCTGGGAGCGGAGCCTCCTCAGGTCCTCCTCCACCTCGTCGCGGTGCCGGCGCCAGAAGACGTTGTGGATCGGGTTGGCAGGGTCCGCCTTGGTTGCCGGAGGGGGCTTGATGGAGGGGCCGGGCGTGGTGACGGTCATGGCATGCGGCTCCGGTCGCGGCGGTGGATCGGTGCTCTCACAGTAGTGGTCGGGCGCGGCGTCGATCCGCGGACCTTCCGCTTTTCAGGCGGACGCTCTGCCAACTGAGCTACCCGACCGGGGTTGTCGCCGGCCCCGGAGGGCAGCAACGCGGTCCTGACGGGATTTGAACCCGCGGCCTCCACCTTGACAGGGTGGCGATCACTCCAGACTGATCTACAGGACCGGGTGCACGACGAGCGTGCGGACTCCGAAACGCTAGCGAGCCGTCCTAATGCTCGCACCCCCAACGGGATTCGAACCCGTGTTACCGGCGTGAAAGGCCGGCGTCCTAGGCCGCTGGACGATGGGGGCCCGCCGGCCGTCGCCGACCGGCCCAGCCTACCGGCCGCCTTCGGCAGGCCGAAAAGCGACCTCTGGAACGGCTCGCTTCTTTGTTGCGCACAGTTCGAACGGCTAACATCCGCCCGATGCGGCCCATAGTGCTGGTCCCATGACCTCGACCGGCGGCGTGACGACGAGGTCGTTGACTCTCATCGACGAACTCGTCTTGACGCTCCTCAACGAGGAGAGCGGTTACTTCCGCCAGGTACCGGGTTGGAATCTGAACTGCGCCATCGTCGGTGCGGCACTGGCCGAGCTGTCACTCATATCTCGTATCGACACGGACATGGAGTCTCTGATCCTTCTGGACGGAACCGCGACCGGTGATCCCGCGCTCGACCCCATCCTCTACCGGATCGCGGCTGAACGGAGTCAGCGCAACGCCCAGTACTGGATCGAGCGGCTGGCTCCCCAAGCGGAGTCGATCATCGACATGACTCTGGACCGCCTGTGCGACCAAAAGATCCTGCAGCACCACGACGGCGACTTCTGGTCGCTGGCCGGGTCGGCCTGGCGGATGGGACTCCACACCGGATCCGAGGTGGGCACGGCCGTCGAGCACATCAAGACCCGCATTAGCCGGGCCATCTTCAACAACGAGATCCCGGACCCGAGAGACATCATCATCATCTGCCTGATCGACACCTGCGACGTCCTGCGGTTCATCTTCGAGCTCGACGAGGAGTCCGAGCAGCGGGTCGAGGACATAATCAAGATGGACCTGATCGGTCGGGCCATCGCCGACGCGGTCGGGCAGAACATCACCGCGCGGTTGTTCCGGCAGACCGCCCTGACCAAGCCGATCCCCCTCGTCCCGCTGCGGAGGCTGTTGCGCAGCAAGCATGTCCGCACGCGCAACCTGCCCGCGTTCTTCGCGGAGCTCCAGGAGGAGTTCGGGCCGGTGTTCGAGATCCGGCCGCCCATCGCTCAGGACATGATCTGTCTGGTGGGCCCCGATACGAATCACTGGGTGCACCGTCACGGCCGCATGCACCTGCGAGCCAGGGACTATCTGGAGGACTTCGAGAAGGTCTACGGCGGGGTGGGGCTGCTGCCCGCCCTCGACGGCGCCGACCACTTCCGGTATCGAAAGTCGATCCAACCTGCGTACTCGCGCACAAGGCTGGAGGAGCAGCTGGACGAGTTCCTCTCAAACGCGCGGAAAGAGATTGCGACTTGGAGGGTCGGAGACACCCGCTCTGCGGTGGACATGTGCCGGAAGCTGATCAACTCCTCGATGTCGCCGCTGTCGGTCGGCATCGACTCGCAGGACATCGTCGACGACATGCACAAGTTCAAGGACCGCGCCCTCAAGACGCACATCGGCAGAACCCTGCCCAAGTTCATGCTGAAGACCCCGAGTATGAGGCGCCGAGCGAGGCTGGTCGGCGAGGTGGTGGAACGGGTGCTCCACGGCCATACGCCCGCCCAGCGGGTCGGGTGCCCGCGGGACCTGGCCGACGAGCTGCTGACAATGCACAACAACGATCGGCAGTTCCTGCCCGAGTCGAACCTGCGGTTCGTGCTATCGGCCCCATTGATTGCCAGCATGTACGTCGGCGACCAGCTCAGCTTCATCGCGTACGCCATGGTGTCGCAGCCGGAGTTCTACGACAAGATCCGTGATGAAGCCGATGCCGTGTTCGGCGCCGGCGACCCTGACCGCGAGACGCTCACCGGGCCGGCGACCGACGTCACTCGCCGGTTCATCATGGAGTGCATGCGCCTGTACCCGATCGTCCCGCTGTCGGTCCGCAACGTGGCCAACGCCTGCGAGGTCGAGGGCTACGAGCTGCCCGAGGGGAGGCGGGTCTTCATCATCCAGACGGCGACGCACTACATGGAAGACCTCTTTCCCGATCCCTTCAAATTCGACATCGACCGCTATGCGGCACCCCGCAAGGAGCATGTCGGCACCGGGTACTCCCCCTACGGCCTGGGCACGCACACATGTCTCGGCGCCCGCTTGACCGAGATGTACCTGGCCACCAACCTGCTGCTGATGGCGCACCACTTCGACTTCGAGATCGTCCCCAAGAACTACAAGCTGAAGATCAGCCCGTTCCCGTCGATGTCACCCAGCAAGAAGCTGAAGTTCCGGATCTCCGAGCGGAGGCACGAGCTAGGAGTCTGACGTCCCCTGCTCCCCCATGTGGCGCTGGTGGATCTCTTCGACGGCCACGTCGAGGTCGTCCCACATGCGCTGCACCGTCGAACGCAGGCGCATGTTCTCGTAGGCGCCCCACACGGTCATCGCCGGCGGTACCACCAGGATTGACACGAGCAGTGAGTAGGCGATCGAGATCGCGGCGGTGATGCCGAACTGCTGGATGCCGGCCAGCGGCGAGAACATGAGCACACCGAACCCGAGCGCCGTCGTCAGCGCGGAGCCCAGCAGCGCCGACCCGGTGGTCGCCAGCGTCCGGATCGCGGCCTGCTCGGGGTTGCGCACCCGGGAGAACTCCTCCCGGTAGCGATGGATCACGTGGATGGTGTAGTCCACGCCGATCCCGATCGAGAGGGCGGTGATGATCGAGGTGATCAGCCCGTAGGGGATGTCCAGCAGCGCCATCGTGCCCAGGATCCAGATGAGGACGAGCACGATCGGCCCGACCGCGATGGCCCCCAGGGTGGGCCGGCGCAGTGTGACCCAGAAGAAGAGGACGAGGATGCCGAGGGCGACGGCCACCGTCGAGCTGATCGCCTCCGTCTGGCGGGATGTGATCTGGTCGGTGACCGTGACCGACAGGACGCTCGTCGAGGTAACGGTTATGGCGTCGTCGTCGCCGGACCACAGCGCCTCGATCTCCTCCTGGAGCACCGCGGTGGCTCCGGGGTCATCGGTGTAGGTCGGGAACTGCAGCAGGATGGCGTCGATGCCGGCGGGATTGTTGGCCAGGACGTGGGCCAGGGCCGGATCCTGCGCATCGAGCCTGTGCAGGAGCAGTCGCATCGATAGCGGATCGAGTTCGACTTCGGCCGATGCCTCGGAGAAGAGCGCGGCCAGGTCGGCGTCGTACTTGTCGCCGGGCTGCCCACTGTCGCGGGTCCAGTCGTACAGGAGCGACACATAGTTCGTCTCCATCGGCCCCGTGGCCGCCTGGGGGCGCCGCTGCGGATCGGCGAAGGCGTCGGTGAGCTCCTTCACGTTCAGCAGCGTGCGGGTCTCGGTGGCCTCGGCTTTCACCAGCACGCTGGCCAGCTCCGTGGACCCCCCGACAGCCGCGTCGAGGGTCTCCAGGTCGTCCATCACGGTCCCGCCCCGGGGAAGGATCTCGCGGATGCTGAATTCCGAGTGGAGGCCTGTGGCCGCGATCCCCATCCCGATGGTCACGACCAGTACAGCGATGAGGTAGGGGGCTGGCCGGCGGGCCACGCTCCCACCGAGCAGCTTGGCCACCCGCTCTATCCCGGGCAGCGCGCCCGAGACCGGCCGGGCCGGCCGCAGCTTGCCGCGGGCCTCGCGTCGTCGGTCGATGATCGTCCGTCCGGCCGGGACCAGCGTGAGCATCACGATCAGGCTCAATCCGACTCCGAGCCCGGCGACGATGCCGAAGTCGCCGATCACGTCGATCGGGGAGAACAGGGTGGCCAGGAAGCTCGCGATCGTGGTGACGGCGGCCAGCGTGAGCGGCACGGCGACGTTGCGAAGTCCCGTCCGGACCGCCTGGATCACCGGCTCGCCCTCGACCCGCTGCTCGCGGTAGTGCGACACGGCCTGGATCGCATAGTCGACCGTGAGGCTGATCACGATGATCGGCACCATCGCCGTGAGCGAGCTCGGAGGGCCTATCCAGCCCAGCGCGTCCGGCCCGAGCCAGCCCTCCGCCCCGATGATCCAGACCAGCGAGAAGACCAGGCCCACCAGTGTGAGCAGCAGATCGGACAGCGTCCTCAAGAAGAGCACGATCAGCGCCGCGATCAGCAGCAGGGCCACCCCGACCAGTTGCCCCATCCCTGTCTCGATGGCATCGGAGTACTCGTCCTCGATCACGATGGTCGAGAGGCTGCTGACTCGCAGGGGGCCGGCCGAGCCGGTCGCCAACTCGTCGATCGTCCTCTCGACGTCCTGGACGCTGGTGTCGCCCGTGTCGGTCAGGCGGATGCTGGCGATGGTGATGGTCGTGCCGTCCGTGTCGCTCCCGCCCATCGCGGCCAGCGCGCCTCCGATCTCAGGGACGCCGAGGAGGGAGTCGATCTCGGTCTGGGTGGCCGACGCGGCGTCGACCCCGCCCAGGGCCTCGATCACAAGTGTGGGCGCGATGATCGGATCGGCGGGTGCCAGCAGCTCCGCCACGCCCGGGCTGGCCAGGATGCTGTCGAGGAGGGCGTCCATCTGGGCGAGCCCTCCCGGGGTGAGCGCTTCGCCGCGGAACACCAGCGTCACCACGCTCACATCGCCGGACTCCCCGAAGAACTCGTCCAGTTCCTCCACCGCGGTGGCGATGGCGCTCCCCGGGGGAAGGAACGCTACTGAGGCTCCCTCGACCGGAGGCAGGCGGCGGGTGGCCCCCGCAGCCAGCACGACAGTGACCAGCAGGAGGACGATGATGGTGATGTACGGGCGGGCCGTGACCAGCCGGCTGAACCGGTCGAGCGGGCGGCTCATGGCGCGTCACTGTACCTTCCGAGCGTCGGCCCTCTAAGGCAGGGGGCTAGTTCCAGGTCACGTCCAGGGGGAGGTGCTCGTGGCGGCGCACGAACATGCTCTTCTCCCAGCGGGGCTGGTCGTCGTCGGCCAGACTGAACCACGAGGTGTCTCGCAGCAGACGCTCTAGCGAGCAGAGGGTCTCCAGGCGGGCCAGCGGAGCGCCTACGCAGTGGTGGATGCCCCGTCCAAAGGCCAGGTGGCTGCGGGGTAAGCGGCGGTCCAGAACCACTTCGTCGGGCCGGTCGAACTCGGCCGGGTCGCGGTTGGCCGACGACCACAGCAAGAAAGCGGTGGTGCCAGCAGTGAGGGTGAAGCCCCCCAGTTCGCAGTCGCGCTTCACCTGGCGGTAGTGGCCTCGAAACGGCGATTCGAGCCGTACGGCTTCCTCGATGAAGCGCTCGATGAGGCCGTGGTCGGCCCGGACTTGCTCCTGAAGGGAGGGATCGTCGGCCAGCATCCGCACGGCGTTCCCGATCAGCGATGCAGTGGATTCTCCGCCGGCGCCGAGCAGCACGGTGAGGGTGCCGACGGCGTCGCCCACATCCAGATCGCCGCTGGCCACCGCTTGGGCGCACACGCCCAAGAGGTCGTCGCCGGGGTCGTTGCTGGCTTCACTCAGCTTGGTGTACAGAAACCTGTTCGCCCCATTCGGCTCTTTGGTCAAGGCGATGAGGTCCTGCCGAGTGAACAAGCCTGCCAGCACCCTGCCGCCGTCGAGGGCCCACTTCATCACCTGGGGCCAGTCTTCGTCGGGCAAGCCAATAAGCCGTCCGATGACCCGGGCGGGCACAGGATGGGCCACGGTGTTGGCCCACTCCACCCTGGTCCCCTGGGATCGGGCGACGGCCAACCGCTCGTCGATGAAGACCTCGATTTCGGGTCGCATGGCCTCCATGCGGCGGGCGACCAACTCGGGGAATACCAGGCTGCGGTGAACGGTGTGCTCGGGCGGGTCGGCGGTGGCCAGGGTGGTGGTGCCCTCGCCGAACTCCTCGGTGTGGAACAGGTCGGGGTTGCCGTCGTCGCCGGTGATGACCAGCATGTCGAGGTGGCTGGAGAAATCGTCGATCCGGCGGACGGCGTCCACGATGAGATCGTGGGTGGCGATGTAGGCCAAATCGAGTCCTGGCACCAGCCACACGGGACGCTCCCGGCGGAGCCTCTCATAGAACGGATAGGGATCGGCCCAGACTGCCGGATCGATCACCGTTCGAGCCTCCAAGGCAACGGCGGAAGAGGCAACCGCCTCCATGCTAGACGACGTGCCCAGCCACGAAACGGCAGACTGCCCCGTTGGCGGGGCAGGCTCCGATAGCCGCTGTGTTCGCCGGTGCCGGCCATCGCGTCCACCCCCGCCTGACTGAGGACTAACCCTCGCAGGGTCGCCTTGTCGATCTCGCCTACAACCATAGCTGCGATCCGGCCAGATGGCCGGCCTTCGAGGGCTCAGCGCGCTGCTGTGATCTCGGGGTCATTGCGGGACCTTGCGGAATCGCGAGCCGTACATGATGCTCCCGTAGTAGTTGAACGAACGCTTGGCCGCGGGATCGTCGAAGTGGTAGTCCGCGCCCATCTGCCTGGCCGCCGCGAGCCCGGTCACCAGACAGGTCTCCTGGCTGTTGATCAGCGTGTGGGCGCCGCAGTGCCATGTCCGACGCCTGCCCTGGATGAAGCGGAACAGGTTCACGAGCACCGCAACGTGGCGCACGTCGTGCACGACGTGCTGGAACCACCACCGCTTGACGATCTTCTCCTCGTCGATGGGACTGATCGGGTTGTAGGTGACCAGGCAGGGCTTGTCGGAGCGACCGGCCCACGGCTGCTGGTTGTGCATGATGTAGGTGATCTCGTAGTTGTCCGGTCTCACCCCGTACTGCTCGATGTGATTGCTCCGCGTCGTCAGTGGCCTCGCCTCGTTGTCTGGCAGCACGGACGAGTCATGGTGGACGAGGGTGTGGTTGTGGAGTTCGCTCTCGTACCGGATCGACGAGAGCAGGTAGCGCTCCAGGCTCGTGGGCTTGTCGAGGATCATCAGGGTCTGGTTGGCGTTGCAGGCGAAGATCACGTCGTCGAACGTCTCCCGCACCCCGCCGGAGTCCTCGACCACGACCTTCGACTCCGACCGGTACACCTTCCGGACAGGCCGGCTCAGGTAGATCTTGTCCCCGAAGCCGGCCGACAGCTGCTCATAGAGGTGACGTGTGCCCTGATCCCATGTCTGCATCGGAGTGGCCGACTCAATGTCGAAGAACTCGAGATAGCGAGCGAAGAGGGAAGCGGGCATGTCGAACACGTTCGTCGCCATCAGGAAGTTGACGAACATGGGCTTGAGAATCTTGTACCTGAAGTCGCCGGAGAACCCGCCCAGGTTCAGGACCGTCCCCATGCTGACGTAGTTGAAGGGATTGATCGCGTTCAGCAGCTTGGACTGGGAGCGGGTCAGCCAGCCGAACGAGTGCAGGCGCTGCAGGAGACGTTGGAATCTCTCGATCTCGTCCTGAAGCTGCTCCCTGATCTCCGAGTCGAAGTCGTGGGCGTAGATCTGGCCGCCGTATTTGACGCTGTAGCTGAACCGGGTGTCGATCAGCTCGATCCCGAACCTCTCCATCAACAGCACGATGTGGTCGTACACCGACGGGATGCAGGCGGTGACCGAGATGTCGAAGGGAATCGACTGGCCGTCGTCCTGCGGCATGTCGGCTGTGATCGCGTTGCCGCCGATTCGCGCCTGCGCCTCGAACAACCGGAAGTCGAAGCGGTCCGGATGATGGTTCAGTGCCCATGCGGCTCCCAGTCCCGAGACACCTCCGCCGACGATGGCGATCCGCCGCGGCATGGTCCGCGTCTCGGAGGTGGTCACTGCCTGCCGCTCGATGTCCCTCTATCCGTCGGCTGCTGCCCGCAGGTCGACGACAGTCCCAGTGTCGCCGGCCGTAGCCGGCAGGTCGGGATAGAACTGGGAGCAGTAGGCGCGGTACCGCATGATCTCTCCGTCGGAACGGGCCAGGCGCGGGCGGGACCGGTAGCTCTTGGCGCTCCAGATCGGCACGTCCTGCAACACGTCTCGCCGCTCGAAGGACGCCATGATCCTGTTCATGATGGGGGCCCGCAGTCTCACCGGAAGGAATCCCAGACCCGCGATCCAGCGGTTCGGGCCGCGTATCTCGCCCGTCTGGGAGACCACCGACAGCTCGATGATGGTGCCGTCGACGGGGGTCGCCAGTATCCACAGGCGCATGTCCAGGCCGATGGTGTGCTCGCGTATCTCCACGAACGAGTAGCCCAGACCGGCGACGAGTGTCTTGGCGGACACCTTGAGTTTGGTTGAGGCGAACCGGGTGATCTTCCGGGTGGTGGCGAAGTCGAAATCGCTCAGCAGCAGGTGCCCGTCCACCGTCAGCGCCTCGACCCGGCTGACGCTGTCGTATCCGTGCACGTAGCGCAAATGGGCCAGATCCACCGAGTTCTCGGTGGTCTCCTGGGGATGGCCGGCAAAACGTGAGGTCCAGATGTGCAGGCCGCTCCAGCCGGCCTGGTCCGGCTCATCCGCGGGCAGGTGCCATTGCGACTGACGCCCGTCGATTCCCCACCAGGCGAATACGAGGCCGGCGATCTCCCGCGGTTCGAAGACCCGCAGCCGGGCCGCCTTCACCGGCGGCGCGAAGGGAGTAGCGACACACTGGCCTCCGGTGTCGTACTCGAAGCCGTGGAAGCCACAGACAAGTCGGCCGTCGCGCACCCGCGCCCCTGCGGCGGGCCCCAGGTCGGCGCCCAGGTGGGGGCAGTAGGCCTCCGCGACGCAGACCTGCCCGGTGTCGTCGCACCAGGCGACGATCTCGGCGCCCATCCAGGTTTTGCGGACGATCCCGGCCTTCTCCAGGGCTCTGCGGCTCGCGACGAAGTACCAGCCCTCGGGGAACGGGGAGGGCAGCGGTGTGTTGGGAGGCTCCTCGCGCAGCACCGGCATCGTTCGAGACTACTCGTCAGACTTCGGCGTCTCAGTCGTCGGTGCCGGGCGGGAGATCGGAGGCCGCCACCGCCACGAGTTGGTCGAGCAGGCCGCCCAACCACTCGTACAGCACGTACCGGGCCGCTTCTTGGGGCTGCTCGCCCTCCTGTGGCGGGTTGAAGGTGGCCGCGCCGACCTCCAGCGTGTTGCCCAGGTAGAGGCGCACGCTGTTGATGGTCTGCATCCAGGCGGCGACTCCGTCGTCATCCAGCGGGGCGCCGTCCAACCCGGCCTCGACGGTGTCGATCGCCTCCAGCCGGTGTCGCAGCAGCGAGTCGCCGGTCATCTCCCAGAACTCGTCGGAGGCCCGGCGGTCGTGGATGTGCACCGGCGGCTGGAAGCGGAGCAGGGAGGGATCCTTGCCCCCCACCAGCAGCTGCCGGAACTGCTCGAGGATTGCGGCCAGGCCGGCCCGCTCGTGGTCTCGCAGGTTTACGCGGATGCCGTCAGGACCGGGTCTGAATCTCGCGCCCGGCATCAGTCCTGCTCGAGGATCGCCCACAGGCCGTGCTCGTGCAGCCGGTAGACATCGAACTCGGCCTTTTCCTTCTGCCCGGACGCCACCACCGCCTTGCCCTCGGTGTGGACCTGCATCATCAGGCGGTGCGCCTTCTGTTGCGAGTAGCCGAACAGCTTACGGAACACGTAGGTGACGTAGGACATCAAGTTGACCGGGTCGTCGAGCACGATCACCTTCCAGGGCAGATCGGGACGGCGGTCGGTCTCATCGACCGGATCCTTGACCGGCGCGGTCACCGGCGATGTGGCGGCCAGCGGTCTCACGGTCGGGCTCCGGCCATCGCGGCCCCACCGACCGGCTCGGGTCGTTCGGCTTCGGCTGCTGCTCGGGCTCCCGGAGCGTGGGCCGCCTTGACGATCTCGATCCAGGTGACCGACGCCAGTGCCACGTGGATCCCGACCAGCAGGGCGGGAACGCCCGCGAAGTACTGCGTGTAGCCGACCGCGCCCTGAACGGCCAACAACACGGCCACCCGGCCCATCCGCGCGCGGTCGGTGGATCTCACCGTCCGCAGCCGCCACCACGTCCACACCACCATCCCTAGCAGGATCAGTGCGATGATGCTGTGGATCCGGGCGACCTCCCGCACCAGCAGCGGGAGTCTCTCCGCCCGGCTGTCGCCGGCATGAGGGCCGGCCCCGGTGACCAGGGTTCCGCTGACCAGCAGCACCGCTCCCACGGCCAGCACCGTCCACCGCATGAACCGGCCCGCACTGCCGGGCCGCCTAGCGTTTTCGGGCCGCGACGTCGTGTCCTCGATGCCCGCGCCCGCTCGGGCCCTGGCATCGAGTACCGCCGCGTTCCACAGCAGCACCATCGACAGCAGGAAGTGCCCCATGGTGAAGCGGGGATCGAGTTCGGACAACACCAGGAGGGCGCCCAACGCGACCTGGGCCAGCACGCCGGCTACCAGGCCGAGCGACAGGGCGGTCAGGTCCGATCGCCGGGGCCGGCGCAGTACCGAGCCCAGCACGGCGGCGATCACCGCGATGGCCACGACGCCGGTGAAGAGCCGGTTCACGAACTCCACCAGAGCGTGGTACTCGAGGTCGGCGATGAATCGATCCTCGGAGCAGGTGGGCCAGTCCTCGCAGCCCAGACCCGAGCCGGTGAGGCGCACCGCGGCACCGGTCACCACGATGACCGCGAGGGCCCATAGGGCGAACCGCGTGAGACGGGCGCATGTGATCGGTGCCACGTGTCGATGGTACGGCCAAACTCAGAGGCCGAGCGGGTAGGCGACGACTCGCAAGGGTCCTGGCGCCGTATTGAGCGAGGCCGTGGCCCGAGCGGCCCGTGAGCGGAGCGAACAAGAGCGGGAAACAGCGGCCAGATTCCCGATTTGGCCGCCGGATGACCCTCTCAACCTCCTAGCCTTCTGGCGTGGCCGCACCCATCATCGGAAAGCTGCGCGCCCCCCGGCGAACTCGCGCGGCGGCCTTCGTGGCGCTGACGAAGCCTCGCATAGTCGAGTTGCTGCTGGTCACCACGGTTCCCTCGATGGTTCTGGCCGAGCGGGGCCTGCCCTCGCTGTGGCTGATAGGGGCCACCGTCGTGGGGGGCTCCATGGCCGCCGGCGGGGCCAACGCACTCAACATGTACGTCGACCGCGACATCGACCGGCTGATGCATCGCACCCGGAATCGACCCCTGGTCACCGGAGCGGTCCGTCCTACCGAGGCGATCGTCTTCGCGGTGGCCCTCACCGCGGGCTCCTTCGTGTGGCTGTGGGCCTTCGTGAACCTCCTGTCGGCTGCGCTGGCCGCCGCCGCGGCCTTGTTCTACGTGTTCGTCTACTCGCTATGGCTCAAGCGGACCTCCATCCGCAATATCGTGATCGGCGGCGCGGCCGGAGCGGTGCCGACCCTCGTCGGCTGGACCGCGGTGACCGGATCACTGGACTGGGCCCCGGTGGTGCTGTTCGCAGTGATCTTCTACTGGACGCCGCCCCACTTCTGGGCCCTCGCCATCCGCTACCGCAGCGACTATGAGGCCGCCGACGTGCCGATGCTCCCGGCGGTGGCCGGGCTCAGAGCGACCGCTCGCCGCATCGTCGCCTACACGGTCGTGCTGTGGGCCCTGACCCTGCTGCTTGTGCCGGTCGCATCGATGGGCGTGCTGTATGTCCTGGCTGCGCTGGTGTTGGGCGCGGGCTTCCTGGCGCTGGCCGTCGACGTGCTCCGCCGTCCGGACCCGACCCGGTCGATGCGGTTGTTCGGCTGGTCGAACGCCTACATCGTTGCGCTCTTCGGAGCAGTCGCGGCCGACGTTCTGATCCGCCACGGGTTCTAGAGATGGGGAAGGGTTGCTCCCGCGCCGGCTCATCGTGCCTCCCGCCGGCCCCCCGGCGCCGCCGCCGATTGTCGGCGGCCCCATCCTCAATGTGTAGCATCGCCCCCCGATGACGCTGACCGAGTCCCCCGTCGCGGAATCGGAGGCTGCGGCTGACGCCGACGGCGCGGCCGCGCCGGCGTCCCCGGCGGAGACACTGGGGGCGCCCCGGGGACTGGCCCAGCCGTTCATGACCAACGACGCGGCGCAGGTCGGCCGACTCTTCGTGGTCACGTCGCTCCTGCTGGGGCTGGGCGCCGCCGTCATCGGCGCGCTGCTGTCGCTGGGACGCACCGATGCGGTGGCTCCCGACGACCTGTTCGGTGGCCTCAACTCCTATTTCCGCATGTGGACGCTCTACCGGGTGTCGTTCGTACTGCTGGTGGTGATGCCGCTGCTGCTCGGCCTGGCCCTGGCCGTTGTGCCGGCCCAGGTGGGGGCGGGAAATGTGGCCTTCCCCCGGGCCGCGCTGGCGTCGTTCTGGTCGTGGCTGATCGGCGCGGTGATCATGATCGCCTCGGTGCTCGCGGGAGGGGGCTGGGGCGCGCTTGACGGTGTGACCGGCAACGAGAGCGACGCCATGGCCCTCACGCTGCTCGGCACCGGCATGGTGATCGTCGCCCTGCTGCTCGGGGCCATCGTGGTGGCCACCACCGTTATCTCGCTGCGCCAGACCGGCATGAGCCTCCTCGACGTGCCCCCGTTCTCGTGGTCGATGCTGGTGACCGCGGTGGTGTGGCTGTTCTCCCTGCCGGTGGCCATCGCCAACATCGTCGTCATCTACGCAGACCTGCGGGGCCGGCAGGCCGTCGCCTTCGGTCGGCCCGAGAGCCCCGACATCTGGCTCCAGCTCGACTGGCTGGTGGAGCAGCCCGCGGTCTACGCCATGGCCGTGCCGGTGCTCGGCATCGTCTTCAGCGCGGTGGGCAAGGCCGTCGATGCCCGCTCCAGCCGCCCCGAGGCCATCCTCATAGTGGTCGGGCTGTTCGGCCTGCTGGCCATGGGCGGCTGGTCACAGGACTACTTCACCGCCCCGCAGGACCTTCGCGACGGGTTGGTTTACGTGGCCTTCGGCCTGGCCGCCGTCGTTCCGGTGGTGGCCACCGCCGGCGGCGTCGGCGAGCTGGTGATGCGGGGCTCGAAGACGCGGGACCGGCTCCTGAGCACCCCGATGCTGGGCGCGGGCGCGGCGCTCAAGCTCCTCGGAGCGGCCGCCCTGGTCGGGGCTCTGCGCGTGATCGAGCCCCTCGACCTGCTCGAGACCTCCGCCACCTGGTCGGTGTTCCACGGCGTCGTCGCGGCCGGCCTCATCGCCGGTGTGGCTGCTCTGGCGACCTGGTCGCAGCTGCTGCTGGGCCCCATCCAGCAGAGGCTGGCGGTGGGCGCGATCGTGCTGCTGGGCGCCGGCGGCGGCCTGCTGGTGCTGGCCGACCTCATCTCCGGCTTCATTGCCGATGACCCTGACCTCATGGCCCTAGCGCTGGACGGCAACGCCGCGCTCAACGGGGTGGTCCTGATCGGGTCGTTGCTGGTGGCGGCCGGGCTGGCCGCGGCCCTGCTGGGGGCAGTCTCAGCCCTGAGACAGCGAGCTACAGCCGTGAGCGAGCCGGCATGAGGACGACCGAGCTGCCCGCGGCGGAGGCGATCCGTCCTCGAACCGTCGTTGTCGGCGCCCTGCTGGCCACAGGGGCGGCCTTCATGGTCTTCGCCGCCCTCGTCTCGGTGTACGTCCAGCAGCGTCAGCAGGCTGCGGCCCTGGGCGAGGAGTGGTTCCCGTCCGGCGCGGTCGAGCTCGGCCCCGCCGGGATGATGATGATGACTCTGGCGCTGTCTATCGTGACGGTGCAGTGGGCCGTACAGGCCGCCCGGGCCGAGGATCGGCCCCACGGGTTCATCGCGCTGGGCGTCACCCTTATGTTCGGCGCCGCGGTGATCAACCAGTTCTGGTTCGTCTACCAGGACACCGCCTTCGCCATAGACGGCGGTCGGGCCGAGTTGTTGTTCTACGCGGTCACCGGCTCGTTCATCGCCATGCTGATGGTGGCCATGGCGATGCTGACGGTCACCACCATCCGCTCACTGCTGGGGCCCTTCGGCCGCGATCTGGCCCACGCGGTGCAGGCCTCGGCCCTGTTCTGGCACATGTGCGTGCTGTGCTACTTCCTGGTCTGGTACGTCGTGTTCATTACGAAGTAGGTCGCGGCGAATGTTCACCACCGGTTTCAAGTTCTTTTTCGGTCTGTTCGGTGCCTTCACCGCGGCTGCCCTCGTCTACGGCTACACCACCGGCGGCAACCACGTCGGCCCCATCTCGTTGGGCTGGAAGGGCGGGGTCGGCGACCACATCGGCTACGGGGTTCTCGTCGGGCTGGCCTTCGTCTCGCTAATCGTCAGCCTGGTGCTGGTGTCGTTCCGCGACGCCGACGCCTCGGCTCAGGCCCGCCTCCAGAACCTTGCCGAGGTGCTCACCGACCAGCCGGTGGCGGCCAGCTTCTGGCCGGTGGTCGCCGCCTTCGGCCTGGGAGCGGCCGCGGTGGGTCTGGTGCTGCACCCCATGGTGTTCGTGCTGGGCCTCGCCCTGATCTTCCTCTCGCTGATCGAGTGGACCATGGACGCATGGTCCGACCGGGCCACCGGCGACCGTGCGATCAACCGGGAGTTGCGCAACCGCATCATGGCGCCCATCGAGATCCCGGTGGTGGGCACGCTCGGTGTTGCCGTTGTCGTGCTGGCCGCCTCCCGCATCCTGCTGAACGTGTCGAAGCTGGAGGCGGTGTGGGTCGCGGGCGTCGTGTCCGCGCTGATCCTCGGCGGCGCTTGGCTGTACGCCAGCCGCCCCGGCCTCGGCCGTCGCCTCGTGCGGATCCTGGGACCGGTGGCGGCCTTGCTGCTGGTGGTGGGCGGCGTGCTCGCCGCGGTGGCCGGTGAGCGCGAGTTCGTCCACCACGAGGTCGAGCACCATTCCGACGACACCCACGAGGAGTCCGGTGAACCGGCCGTGACTGAGGAAGGCCACTGACGTGCGCACCTCGCGGCCCTTGAACCGTGTGCTCGCCTGGGTGCTGTTGCTGTTTGTCGCGGCCATCGCCACCGGCTGTGCATCCGACGCCGAGCTCGACACCTTCGCGCCGCAGGGCCCGATCGCCAGGGAACTGCACTCCAGGGGAGTGCTTCCGGTGTTCTGGATCGCCGCGGTGGTGTTCGTGGGCATCACGGTGGCCATGGTGTGGCTGATCTGGCGGCACCGGGTCTCCAGCTACGAGGGCGACGACCAGTGGCCCGCACAGACCCACGGCCACGTCCCGCTCGAAGTGGGCTGGACCGTGGGGTTCCTCGTCACCATGGCCGCCGTCGCGGTCCTCATGCTGTGGTCGCTCCCCACCGTGGACGCCACCGAGGCCAACACCATGGAGGTCGCCGTCGACGGCCACAGCGTCACCTGGGAGCCGACCGTGGTGGTGGTGGGCAACCAGTGGTGGTGGGAGTTCCGTTACTACTTCAGCGACCAGGTCGACTTGGCCGATCTGAGGGCCCACGGCGACGCCAAGACGCTGCCGCCGGCCGACATCGTCACCTCCGGCCAGATGATGATCCCCACCGGCGAGGAGATCGAGCTGATCATCACTTCGCGCGATGTGATCCACTCCTTCTGGATCCCGGCCCTCAACGGCAAACGCGACGCGGTGCCCAACCGGTTCTCGCCCTGGAAGATCGAGGCGTCCGATCCCGGCTTCTACTTCGGGCAGTGCACCGAGTTCTGCGGCCTGTCCCACTCCCGCATGAGGATGCAGACGGTGGCGTTGAGCCCCGCCGACTTCCAGGCGTGGGTCGACGACACCACTCAGGACGCGACCGAGCCCACCGATCCAGCCGCGCTGGCCGGTCTGGAGGTCTTCTCCGGCATCTGCACCTCCTGCCACGTCATCGAGGGCGTCAACGACGACGTCTTCGAGAGGGCCGACCAGGCATCGGGAGCGGCTCCCAACCTGACCCACTTCGCCAACCGGAGCACCTTCGCCGGTGCCATCTTCAACACCTACAACGCCGACGGGTCGCTCAACCGGGTCCAGCTCGAGGCCTGGCTCCGCAATCCCGGAGATCTCAAAGCCAACTACACCGTGCCCGGCGAGCAGTACCGTGGCATGCCCGACCTGGATCTGAGCGAGCAGCAGATCGACGACTTGGTGGCCTACCTTTCAGGGCTGGGGGCGAGGCCCGCAGACTGGATCATCGAAGCCAGCCAGGTGGAGTGACATGGGGATGACATGGCAATAGGGAACGAGGAGGTGTTGGAGCAACATGGCGATCACTGAGAAGACGCCCCTCGAGCTCGGCCCGGGCGACACCGCCCGCTACGCCGAGCGGCCCCTCGGCGTGTTCACCCGCCCCCAGGAGGGCAGGGGCTGGCGGGACTGGCTAAGCACCGTCGACCACAAGCGCATCGGGATCCTGTACGGCGCCTCGGCGATGTTCTTCTTCCTGGTCGGCGGGGTCGAGGCGCTGCTGATCCGGCTGCAGCTGGCCGCGCCCGAGGGCTCGGTGCTAGGCGCCGACGTCTACAACCAGGTGTACACCATGCACGGCGTCACCATGGTGTTCCTGTTCATCATGCCGCTGGCGGCCGCCTTCGCGAACTACTTCATCCCGTTGCAGATCGGGGCCCGCGACGTGGCCTTCCCCCGCCTCAACGCGCTTTCGTACTGGATCTGGCTGTCGGGCGCCATCTTCCTGAACACCTCGTGGATAGTGGGCGGCGGCGGCGCAGACTGCGGGTGGTTCTGCTACTCGACCAACAGCGGCGTGGCCTTCTCGCCCAGCCACGGCGTGGACTTCTACGCCATCGGCCTGCAGATCCTGGGCATCGCCTCGCTGGTGTCGTCGGTGAACCTGATCGTCACCTGCCTCAACATGCGGGCGCCGGGCATGACGCTGATGCGCATGCCGGTGCTCACCTGGATGCTGCTGATCACGCAGTTCCTGCTGCTGTTCGCGCTGCCGGTGATCACCGTGGCCCTGTTCCTATTGATGTTCGACCGGCTCTTCGATGCCCAGTTCTTCAATCCAGACGCCGGCGCCGACCCGCTCTTATGGCAGCACTTATTCTGGATATTCGGCCATCCGGAGGTGTACATCATCATCCTGCCCGCCTTCGGGGTGGTGTCGGAGATCATCCCCACCTTCAGCCGCAAGCCCCTGTTCGGCTACGAGTTCATGGTGTTCTCCGGGATCGCCATCGGCTTCATGGGCTGGGGCGTGTGGGCCCACCACATGTTCGTGTCGGGCATGGGCCCTATCTCGGTGGCCGCCTTCTCGCTCTCGACGATGTTCATCGCAGTGCCGACGGGGGTGAAGGTCCTCAACTGGCTTGCCACTATGTGGGGCGGGAAGCTGCGCTTCACGGTGGCCATGAAGTTCGCGGTGGCGACGGTGGCCATGTTCACCATCGGCGGCCTGTCTGGCGTGACCCACTCGGTTGCCCCGGCCGACACCCAGCAGACCGACACCTACTACATCGTGGCCCACTTCCACTACGTGATCTTCGGGGGCGGGGTGCTCGGCCTGTTCGCGGGCCTGTACTTCTGGTGGCCCAAGGTGTGGGGCCACTTCCTCAACGAGCGGCTCGGCAACTGGAACTTCTGGATCATGCTGGTGGGCTTCAACCTCACGTTCGGCCCCATGCACATCCTCGGCCTGCAGGGGATGTCGCGCCGCATCGACACCTACGCCCGGGGCTACGGCTTCGAGTTCTGGAACATGGCGGCCACCGTCGGGTCGCTTCTGATCGCGGTGAGCGTGCTGATCTTCATGTGGAACGTGGTCAAGTCCAAACGCGACGCCCCCCACCTGCCTCCGCCCGGTCCGGACCCGTGGGACGCCCGCAGCCTTGAGTGGTCGATCCCGTCGCCGGTGCCGACGCACAACTTCGACACCGTGCCGCAGGTGCACGGCCGCGACGAGTGGTGGCACTCCAAGTACGCCGAGAACGACGAGGGCCAGGTGGTGCGGGTCGCAACCACCGAGGAGGCGGCCCAGACCGGCGAGGCCACCGGCGTGCACCTGCCGTCGCCGTCGTTCTGGCCGCTGGCGGTGGCGGTCGGGCTGCCGCTGATCGGCTACGGCCTGATCTTCAACCTGTGGCTGGCACTAGTCGGCGCGCTCCTGACGATCGCCTCGCTCTACTCCTGGGCCATGGAACCGGTGGACGACCCCGACGCCGCCCACGACCACCACGAAGAGCATCACGAGGCCGGTGACGCCGAGCCGGACGACGAAGGCGACCAACCATGAGCGCCGAACCCCTAGTGGCTGATCACGCCCACGACGTGTCGGACCACGGTCACGATCCCCACGCCACCACGACAGGCCTGTCGCACACCAAGCTGGCCATGTGGGTGTTCCTGGGCTCGGAGTGCCTGCTGTTCGGCGGGCTGATCTCCACCTACCTGCTGTACAAGACCCGGGGCAACGGCCGCACCCTGCCCACCGACGTGTTCGACATCCCGTTCACGTCGGTGAGCTCGTTCGTGCTGCTGATGAGCTCGCTGACGATGGTGCTGGCCCTCTCCGCGGTGTCCCGGGGCGAGGACGAGGCCGGCCGCACCTGGCTTCTGGCCACCGCGCTGCTCGGGGGGATATTCGTCGGCGGGCAGGTCTACGAGTTCACCAGCTTCGTGCGTGAGGGCGTCGCCTTCACCACGAACCCGGCCAGCAGCGCCTTCTTCACCCTGACCGGCTTCCACGGCGTTCACGTGAGCCTCGGCATCGTGATGCTGATGTCGCTGTTCGTGGCGTCGGTGAAGGGCAAGCTGACCCAGCGCAACGCGGAGACGGTGGAGATCGTGGGCCTCTACTGGCACTTCGTGGACATCGTGTGGATCTTCATCTTCACTGTCATCTACCTGATCCCGGCCGACTGATCCCCCTGCCATGAGCGACACCGCCACCTCCGAGCACTCCGAGCCCGACACGGCTGCCGAGCACCACGACACCGAACACGCCCATCCATCGGACTGGGCCTATGTCAAGATCGCCGTCGTTCTGGCCGTGATCACCGCGCTGGAGGTGTTCACCTACTTCGAGTCGGTGGTCGACTGGGGAGTTGCGCTGGTGCCGTCGCTTATCTTCATGATGATCGTCAAGTTCTATTTGGTGGCCACCTGGTTCATGCACCTGCGCTTCGACAGCAAGCTGTTCGGCCGGATGTTCACGGCCGGACTCACTTTGGCCGTCGGCGTCTATCTGGTCACATTGACGGTCTTCGAGTTCTGGGTCTAGCTGGCCATGGGCGCGCTGGCTGCCACCGACGCCTGGCGCTTCCAGTTCCATCCCGAGGTGTGGCTGACGGTCGCCCTGCTGATCGGCCTGGCCGTCTACGTGGTGAGGGTGGTGGCCCCGGTGGCGGTGCCGCCGGGCGTAGCCGCAGTTACCAAGCGCCAGCGGCTGTGCTTCGTCGCGGGAGTGGCTCTGCTGTGGGTCTCGGCCGACTGGCCCATGCACGACATCGCCGAGGAGTACCTGTACTCGGTGCATATGGTGCAGCACCTGCTGATCAGCTTCGTGGTGCCGCCGCTGCTGCTGATGGCCGTGCCCGAGTGGCTGGCCCGACTCATCGTGGTCGACGGCTCGCGCTCGGCCAAGGTAATCCGGCGCCTGGTGCATCCGCTGGTGGCCGGGGTGGCCTTCAACGCGCTGCAGGCACTGATGCACTGGAACACCGTGGTGGAGCTGTCGGTGCGCAGTGGCCCCTTCCACTACGCCATGCACCTGCTCATGTTCGCCAGCGCGCTGGCCATGTGGACACCGGTCGTCGGGCCGCTGCGGGAGCTGCACCTGTCGGAGCCGGCCAAGATGGTGTACCTGTTCGCCATGTCGATCATCCCCACCGTGCCGGCCGCGTGGCTGACCTTCGCCGAGGGCTCGGTGTACCCGGTCTACGACCATGCCCAGCGTCTGTTCGGTATCTCGGTGGCCGCCGACCAGCAGGCAGCCGGCGCGATCATGAAAGTGCTCGGCGGCTTCTACCTGTGGACCTTGATTGCCATCCGGTTCTTCCGTTTCTCGGCCGCCCAGAGGCGCGCCGACGCCGAGGATCGCCGTCTCCGGGTGTTGGCCAACACCCTCACCACGGCCGATGTCGAGGCCGAGTTCGAGCGCCTCGGCCCCCCGCCCCCCGAGCCCCGCCTCTAAGGGCCGAGCGGATAATGGCCGTTCCGGCACGCTAAGCGTCTACGGTTGCTGCGGATGTCCAAGCTATTGCGAGTGCTCACCGGACTGAGGGCGGCGGACCGGGTCGAGGGGGGAGTCGCCAACCGGATCCGGCGTTTCGACGGATGGCTCGACAGAGCGTCGGCGCGAGATGCCAACGCTGCGGGCTATGACCACACCGAGACCGTCAGGGAGTACTACGACATCTCCAACGAGCTGATGGTGTGGGGTTGGGGCGAGTCCCTGCACTTCGCGCCGCTGTCGCCCGGAGAGAGCGTGGAGGACTCCAAGATCAGGCACCAGCGACTGATGATCTCCAAGCTGGAGCTGAGCGAGGGCATGACGGTGGTCGATATCGGCTGCGGGATCGGCGGCCCGATGCGCCGCGTCGTGAAGGAGGCCGGTGTCTCCGTCGTCGGGGTCAACATCAATGAGACCCAGATGGACAGGGCAAGGTCGTTGAACGCCGCGGCCGGGCTCGATCACATGGTCGACTACCTGGTGTGCAGCTTCATGGACATGGCGGCCGTCGCGGACGGCACGTTCGACCGCGGCTACGCGATCGAATCCACATGCCATGCGCCGGACAAGGCGGGCGCCTTCACCGAGATCTTCCGAGTGCTGAAGCCCGGAGCCCTCTTCTGGGGTCAAGAGATGTGCATGACGGACAGGTTCGATCCCGACGACGACGAGCATCAGGCCATGAAGCAAGACCTGATGCACGGCATAGCGCTCAAGGAGATAGCCACGACGCACGAGGTGGACCGGACGCTCGAAGCGGTGGGATTCGAGCTCATCGAGGGGATCGACCGGGGCGCCGAACAGGACGGTCCGGCCACGCCGTGGTACCAGCCGCTGGAGAGCTGGAACAGAAAGTTGGGCAACTCCCTGATCGGGGTTCCGCAGGGCCGCAAGACGGCAATCGGGGGATCCAGGCTGGCCGAGGTGCTGAGGATCCTGCCGAAGGGTTCGGCCGACGTCGTCGAGATGCTGGACCGGACCGCCAGTGCCTATGCCGCCGGCGGCAGATCAGGGATCTTCACGCCTCTGTACTGCTTCCTGGCCCGCAAGCCCCTCTAAGCGACTCGCCTCGGCTGCTCGCAGCCCTCTATACAATTCCCGGAAAAGTTGACCAGTAAGGTCGGGATTTGGTCGGCTGCCCTCTAGATTGCATTGTCACCGTCGCGGTTCGTACCCGCGCACCGCCAATCACACAGGAGACATCCACCCGATGAGCACCGCAAACGTCGACAACGGCGTGAACGTCGAACATCTGCTGGGCGCCCGACAGGCCCTCAGCGAGGCACCTGAGGCGGCCCAGTTCACCTGGAAGGCCACCAACGAGTGGTTGAACGGCACTCACAGCCGCTCGTCGGTTGACAGCTACCACGGGCTGGGGGAGGAGCACCAGCACCGTTCGACCTTTACCTTCGAGGCCGATCACCCGCTGGTGTTCGGCGCGGAGGACAACGCGGCCACACCAGTCGAGCTGGTCCTGGCCGGCCTGGCCAGCTGCCTCACCGCCGGGGTGGCCGCTGTGGCCCAGAACCGCGAGATCCAGCTGCGTTCGGTGAAGGCCACCCTGGAGGGCAGCATGGACATCCTGGGGATCCTCGGAGGCGACCCGGACGTCCGCAACGGCTTCAAGGACGTCAAGGTCTCCTACGACATCGATGCCGACGCCACCGCCGACGAGATCAGGGCACTGGTGGCCCAGTCCCAGAAGCGGTCGGCCGTCTACGACATCATCACCAACCCGACCAACGTGAGCGTCGAGGTCAACTGAGCCAGACCGCCAGACAGCCCGACCCGCGGGTTCATGAGGACGACGACGGTCGTCGTGGGGGCCGGGCACTGCGGCCTGGCCGTCAGCCGGCGCCTCACCGAGCGCTCCATCGAGCATGTCGTGCTCGAGCGGGGCGAGGTGGCCAACTCATGGCGGACCCAGCGCTGGGACTCGCTGCGGCTGCTGACCCCCAACTGGCAGAGCCGGCTGCCCGGCTACAACTACCGGTCACACGGCGGCACAGACCCCGACGGCTTCATGTCGATGCCGGAGGTCATCGAGTTCGTATCGGGCTACGCACGTGCCATCGAGGCTCCGGTGCGTACCGGAACGACGGTCACCTCGGTGCGGCCCTCGGGTGCCGGCTACATCGTCGACACCGACAAGGGCCGCTGGGAGTGCGAGACGGTGGTGCTGGCCACGGGCGGCTTCAATGTGGCCAAGGTCCCTGAGCTGGGTGGCCCGCTACCGGCACCGGTCTCCGCGCTCAGCGCCCTTGAGTACCGCAACCCCCAGCGACTGGCCCCCGGCGGGGTGCTGGTCGTGGGGGCCTCGGCCACCGGTGTGCAGATCGCCGACGAGGTTCACCGCTCCGGCCGTCCCGTCACCGTGGCCGTGGGCGAGCACGTGCGCATGCCCCGCCTCTACCGGGGTCGGGACATCCTGTGGTGGATGGAGCGCTCGGGCCTGTTCGACGAGCGCTACGACGAGGTCGACGACGTGGTTCGGGTGCGCAAGACCCCGTCCCCTCAGCTGGTTGGCACCCCCGAACGGGCGACGCTAGATCTCAATGCCCTCACCGATCAGGGCGTGCGTCTGGTGGGGCGGCTCGCGGCCCTGCGGGGAACCGAGGCCCTGCTGTCGGGGTCGTTGCCGAACAAGTGCGAGCTGGCCGACCTCAAGCTGGGACGGCTGCTCGACACGTTCGACGAGTGGGCGGACGAGAGCCGCCTCGACACCGTCGGGCCGCCGGAGCGGTTCGCGCCCACCCGGGTGCCGGGGTCGCCGCCGCTGAGCCTGGACCTGGCCCGGGGCGACATACGCACCGTCATCTGGGCCACCGGATTCAAGCCCGAATACCGGTGGCTCGATGTTCCGGTGATCGACCGGAAGGGCCAGGTCCGCCACGACGGCGGGGTCGTCACCGACTCGCCCGGCATGTACATCATCGGGCTCAACTTCCTGCGCCGGCGCAAATCGAGCTTCATCCTCGGGGCCGGCGACGACAGCGGTGACCTGGTGGACCATCTGGCCGGTCACCTCGACTCGCTGGTGGCCGCCTGATCTGCGGGTTGCCTCCCGCCTTTCAGCCGGCGGGGTGTTGGTCAGGCTCGGCGCTGGACCGGGGTGCGGTGCTTGTGGATCTCCTCGTCGCGATGCCGGTCGGCCGGGGTGCGGCGTGACGGGCTCGCGGGGGTTGAGCCGTTGGTGGAGGCCGCGGGGGACTTTTCGGCGCTCCGGTAGTAGTCGAAGAGTCCGGCCTCGTCGATGATGACCCGGTCGGTGTAGTCATCGAACCAGAGCGCCTCGGGGTTGCGACCCACGATGGCGACCTTGCCCCGCTCGCCGGCGTCGGCGGGGCTGCGCAGCACCTTGAAGATGACGACGCCGTTCTCGGCGCCGGGCAGTCCAGGAATCGGCTCCTCGGTGACCGCCGCGACCTCCGTCTTGCCCTTGAAGTGCACGCAGGTGAGCCGGGCGTGGGCCTCGACGCCCGACAGGCCCCGCTGCGAGTCGTTGAGCAGGTGCCATGCAGTCTCGATGGGCACGTTGAAGGCCTTGTAGGCCACGATGTTGCGGCCCCCGAAGAAGTAGTGGTTCTCGATTCCGGCTGCCTTGAGCGTGCGTTGCAGGATGCGCAGGGCGTCAGCGTCGTCGTTGACCCCGCGGATGATCGGGGACTGGTTCTCCACGCAGATCCAGCCCCGGGACACGACCGCGTCGACGGCCCGCCGAGTGCTGGGGTTCCACCGGTAGTGCCCGTAGTCGTCGGCGATGTAGTTGCCGCCGGCGTCCTTGGCCAGCAGCTCGTCGGGATGGTTGAAGTGCACCATCAGCCGCAGTGCCACATCGGGGTACACCTCGTGGAACCGGTCGATCATCGAGAGGAAGGCCTCGTCGAAGCGGTCGGGATGGAAGGCGAGCTCCTTGGTGCCCACCCTTATGACCTCCGCGCCCGCCTCGGCCAGCGCGGTGAACCAGCCGGCCAGCTTGGAGTTGGGGAGCACCATCGGATCACCGCCCGAGAGCAGGATCTCCCGCAGCTTGGGACGACCGGTCTCGGGATGGCGGCCGCCGTTGGCCTTGACCGCGGCGTTGTGCGTCCGGATGTAGTCGGTCACCTCGGCGATTTGGGCGAGGCCCTTCTTCTTGACGGTGCCGTCGGCCCGCTCGATGTCCTTGCGGGCGATCAACTCCTCCCTGTAGCAGAACCGGCAGTGGGCCGAGCAGGTTGAGATGACGTACAGCAATGCCATCTCGTACTTGTGCAGGATCCCCTCGACCGGGCTGTAGTTGAGCTGGCTGGCGGGGTCCTCCTCGCCGTCGAGGTTCAGGGTCTCGTCCACCGAGCCCTTGACCAGCTTCTGGAGCGCCGGGCTGTGGCGGGCCATGTCGAAGTAGTGGCGGGTGATCTTGACCGGCATGCGGTCCTCGACATCGCGGTCGGTTCCCTTGAGGCTCTGCAGGTCGGACAGCTCTACCGGGGTGTAGAAGCCGCGCATGTCCTCGGGAGCAGTGTCGTTGATGAACGGATCCAGACCGTTGACGATCTGGCGGTCGTAGCGGGGGTTCTCGACATGGTCGAGGACCTGCCGTTCCCTATCGGTGGGTACGTATTTTGTCTTCTTCATACTACTATTTCTTTGCTAGTTATCATTCAATTGATTATTCTATATGTATTGACAGTCAGTTTAGCTGGACTGTCCACAGCTCCGACCCTAACCTGAGGATAAGTGTGGATGTCCAGTCGGGCAAGTGGCACTCGCCGGCGGCGCGAGCCGGTACCGTCGTGGGATGCTCGATCTGCGCCAGTTGAGGGCCGAGCCCGAGACAGTCAAAGCCGCGGTCGCCCGCCGGGGCGAGCCCACCGCGCCCCTCGATCAGGTCATCGCCCACGACGAGCGCCGGCGGGCGGTGGTGAGCGAGGCCGACGAGCTGCGGTCCGAGGTCAAGCGGATCTCGGCCGAGGTCGGCACCCTCCATCGCGACGGCCGGGCTGGCGAGGCCGACGAGTTACGGGCCCGCAGCCGGGAGCTCGGCACCCGCATCGACGAGCTGGACGCGGAGGGCGAGCAGCTCTCGGAGTGGATCCGCCGGATCCTGCTGTTCGTCCCCAACATGCCCGCCGACGGCTGCCCCGCTGGCTCGGGTCCCGATGACAACGTCCTGGTGCGTACCGTCGGCTTCGTCCCGGACTCCTACCAGGATCACCAACGGGTGCCTCACTGGGACATCGGCACCGAGCTCGGCATCCTCGACATCGACCGGGCCGTGCGCATGTCGGGCTCCATGTTCGCCATGTACCGGGGGCTCGGGGCCCGGCTGGTGCGGGCCCTCATCGACTACGGGCTCGACCGCAACCGAGACCTGTACGAGGAGGTCAGGCCACCCACGCTGGTCCGTACCGAGACCATGACCAGCACCGGTCACCTGCCCAAGTTCTCCGACGAGGCCTACCAGATCGAGCGCGACGGGTTGTGGGCCATACCCACCGCCGAGGTGCCGCTGACATCGTTGCTGTCGGGTGAGATCGTCGAGGAGGCCGACCTGCCCATAAGGCTGATGGGCCACACCTCGTGCTTCCGGCGAGAGGCCGGCTCGGCCGGCCGCGACACCCGCGGGCTGCTGCGGGTCCACGAGTTCGACAAGGTGGAGCTGTACGGCTTCTGCACACCCGAGCAGGCCCACGACCTGCACGCTGAGATCCTCGACCGGGCTGAGCAGGCCATCGTCGACCTGGGCCTGGCCCACCGGGTTCTCGACCTGTGCACCGCCGACATCGGCGCGGCCTCGGCCCGCACGTTCGACATCGAGGTGTACGCCCCCGGCGCAGACCGCTGGCTGGAGGTGTCGAGCATCTCGTGGTGCCGCGACTACCAGGCCCGGCGGGCGAACATCCGGTACCGGCCCGAGGCCGGGGGCCGCACCCGGATGGTGCACAGCCTCAACGGCTCCGGTCTGGCGGTTCCCCGGGTGTGGGCCGGGCTGGTGGAGACCCACCGCCAACCCGACGGCTCCATAGCCGTCCCCGAGGCCCTGCACCCGTACATGGGCGGGATCACGTCCATCGGGCCGCGCTGAGATGGCTGGTTCGATCACCTGGATCGAGCCGGTGCGCGCCGTCGTCGAGCCGGCCCGGTTCGGCTCGGACCATCCGATGCGGACCGTCACCCGGCAGATCGGATCCGGCGAGGGCTGGTCGCCTGAGCGGGCCTCGTTCGTGGCCGGGGTCTTCGACGAGTTGAGCGTCGACTGGCACTGCGATCACAGCAGCGACCTGCGGCTGGCACCGCTGGAGGACGCTCTGGACCGCGGCGATCTTCCGCCCGGACGCCTGGTCGAGATCGGCTGCGGGACCGGGGCGGCCACCGAGCGGATCGCAGCCCGCCGTCCCGTGGCCGCCGCTCTGGACCTGTCCCCCAGGATGCTCGCTATCGCCGACCCGGCGGTGGCGCCGTTCGTCCGGGCCGACGCCGGGTCGCTGCCCCTGGCGTCGGGTTCGGTCGACGTGATGGTGCTGGTGAACATGTTCATGTTCGCGGCCTCCTACGACCGGGTGCTGGCGCCGGGCGGCCGCTTCGTGTGGATCAGCACGATGGGTGACGAGACCCCCATCTACTTCCCGCCCGACGAGGTGATGGACTTGCTGCCGGGCCGGTGGACAGCCACCGGCAGCTACGCCGGCACCGGGTTCTGGCTGGTCGCTCACCGCGGCTGACCAGCGGCCGTAGAGTCGGGCCATGGATCTGGCGCAGATGCGCGAGCAGTACTCCGAGGCCGGGCTCCGCACCGAGGACGTCGCCGACGACCCCATCGTTCAGTTCAAGCGCTGGTTCGAGGAGTGGCTTTCGGCAAAGCCCTACGACGCCAACGCGGTCATCCTGGCCACCGCCGACGCCGACGGTTGGCCGTCTGCCCGGGCGGTCCTCCTCAAGGGGCTTGACGAACGGGGCTTCGTGTTCCACACCAACCGGCGGTCGGCCAAGGCGCTGGACCTGGACCGGTCGCACCGGGCTTCGCTGTGCTTCCTGTGGCACCCGGTCGAGCGCCAGGTGCGGGTGGTGGGAACGGTGGAGCACCTCCCCGACGACGAGAGCGACGCCTACTTCGCGTCGAGGCCCCGGGGCGCCCAGATCGCGGCCAACGCGTCGCCGCAGTCCGAGGTGATCGCGGGCCGGGCCGAACTGGAGCGCCTCACCGCCGAGGCGGAGGCACGCTTCGCGGCATCCGCCACCGTGCCGAGGCCCCCTCACTGGGGCGGCTACCTGGTGCGGCCCGTCACGGTCGAGTTCTGGCAGGGGCGCCGCAGCCGGATGCACGACCGCCTGCGCTACCGCCGCTCGGACCCCGGGCCGGATGCGGGCTGGGTCGTAGAGCGCCTAGCGCCCTAGGGGCGTCCTACCGATCAGGCCAGGCGTCGACTGCGCCGACCAGGGCGTCGATGAGGGTGTCTACCTGGGGGGCCCGGGGCGTGCCCTCATGGTCGGACCAGTTGCGGGCCTCCCTGTTCCAGCGGATGGTGGGCGGCAGCTCCAACTGCACCCCGGTGTTGGACGGCAGGTTCACCGGGTTGTCCTCGTGCAGGCCTCGAAGCCCCCGCGGGATCTCGTCGAGGTCGTCGACCACCCCGAAGGCGTCCGGGAGCGCGGCCCGCAAGTGCTCGGCCAGGTGGCCGGCCAGCTGCCGGTTGCGACCGCCCAGTAGCACGTTCCAGAACTGGGTCTCGCGACCGTAGCCGTGGACCGCTATGACTGTGTGAACATGATCGAAGAACTCCCGGAGGCTGGGGGAGTGCTTGGGTCGGATGGTGATGGAGGGAACGTGCTCACGCAGCGGCGCGTGCTGGATCACCGCGTAGAGGGAGGCTCCGGTGCGGGCCGCCACCTCGCTGGCGATCACGTCGGTGGTGCGCTCCAGGTTCCCGCCATGGAACGCCATGATCCCGAACCGAGCCTGCAGGTCGCACACCTCGTCCACGCCCGGGTGGGCGAGCAACTCCGGAAAGCCTCCGGTCAAAGCGGCTGGTTCAGCGCGGTCTGCTCAGGCCGCCCCCGACGCGTGACCCGTCTCAGGATCCTCCAGCCGACCCAGACGACCAGCGCAGTGAACAGGATCTCCAGCGGCACCCCGAAGCGGGCCGGATCAGTGAACCAGTGGCCCACCCGCAGGGGCCATCCGGCAACGAATCGCACCACCGGCAGCAGCACGAACTCGCCCTGGTTGAAGTAGAACTCCACCACCAGGTACAGGGCCAGGTAGATCGCGGTGACGAAGCGCCGCGCCAGCGCGCTGGCCACTCCCTGGCGCCAGCCCAGCAGCAGGGCGCCGAGCACGCCCAGGGCGCACAGGACGCCGATGCGCTCGGCGGTGGCGTCGTCGATCCAGTTGCTGACCGCCGCCTGGAACTCGGTGAACTTGTCGACCAGGACGTTGGTGGCCCGCGGGTTGTCGATGATCTGGAGCTCCCACCAGCCGTAGTTGGCGACATAGACCCCCGACGCGAGCAGCACCAGGCCCGAGATCGGGTTTATCCAGCGGAACATCCTGCGCATGGCCGGTACCACGCTGGAACGAGCCGTCGCCAGGGCCAGGGTCAGGAACGTCATCACCGCGCCCATGCCGACGCCGTAGGCCACGAAGTTGGCGGTGCCGTTGGCCACCCCGTCGGCTGAGAAGCTGGTGGCCACTGCCGCGATGAACAGGCCGATAGTGCACGACAGCGATACGACCGCGTAGCTGACGCCGAACATGAAGACCGAGCCCATGCCCCGGCTGCCGGTGCCCCGGTTCATCTTCGGCAACTGCAGGTTGATGGTCCGCCCGGCCAGCAGCCACAGGCCGAGCAGCGCCATTATCACGCCGATGCCGATGGTCACGTAGCCGATGCGGTTGAGCACCGTGCCCTGGCTGAGCACCGTTTCGAACAGCAGGCCGAAGGCGCCGAACACCAGCACGAATCCGGCCGTAAGGGTGAGGGCCACCGCCATGGCCCGCAACATCGCGCCGAGCGCCTGGCTGCCCGAGGACGGCCGGTCACCGGACTGCTCCACGCCGATGAAGTACGACAGGTAGGCGGGCAGCAGCGCAAAGCCGCACGGGTTGAACGCCGCGACCAAGCCCAGCGAGAACGGGTAGGCGACGGTTGCCCAGTCCATGATCCCTACGGTCTAGCCGCTACGAGCAGCACGTTCTCGACGAGTTCGGCCAACGCTTCGGCGTCGAGGACTCCGGCGAAGGTGTCGAGCAGCTCGCCGTCGGGCGACACGAAGGCGGTGGTGGGCATGGCGATGCTCTCCGTTGCCTCGTACACCTCCAGGTCGAGGTCCCAGCCCACGTCGTAGGTGACGCCTGTCCGCTCCACCAGGTCGAGAGCGGCCTGCGTCGACGAGTCCTGCGAGAGGCCCAGGAACGCCACCCGGCCTTCGAGACTCTCGAACACGTCCTGGAACTCGGGCATCTCCCTAACGCACGGCGGGCACCACGACGCGAAGAAGTTCACCACCAGCGGGGTGCCCTCATAGTCGGAGATAGTGCCGGTGCCGCCGTCGAAGAGGTCGAAGGTGAGGTCGGAGAGGTTGGTGCCCTCGGAGACGTCCGGCGAGAGGACAGCATCAGCGGCGAAGGCGATCGCGGTCGCGGCCGCCACCGCGGCCAGCGCGACGAGCAGGCGCGTCCGGATGCCGCCTCGCCGGTCCGGCTCGTCCTTCATGACTCCGCTCTCGGACGCCGGCACGGCCAGGCGGGCGCTACCGGTCGCGGCCGGGATGAGCCGGGTCGGGACCTGCCGGTCGGTAGAGCAGCAGGCCATCGCCGTCGCGGCTGCTGTCGACCTCCCCTATCGCCCGCAGGTGCTCCAGATGGGCGAACGTCTCGCTGGCGGCCATGTCCCCCCAGGCCCGCTCGGAGAAGAGTTCCTTCATGTAAGCCTCCACCGGCGCGTCGCCGAGCGCGGCGGCCGCCGCTCGCAGAACGTCGAGCCGCTCGACGTGGTGGCGGCGGATGCTGTCGGTACGGCCCCGCAGGTCGGTGAACGGGTGCCCGTGGGCGGGCAGGCACACCCTGACTCCCTCGAAGGCCCCCACCCGGGCCAGCGACTCGAAGAAGGCCGCCAGCGGGTCGTCGATGTCGGTCGAGCCCGCGATGTGGGGCGTGATCGTGGGGAGCACGTGGTCCCCCGACAGGAGCACACCCTCGGTCGGGTCCCACAGGCACAGGTGGTCGATGGTGTGGCCGGGGGTGTGGACCGCGAACCAGTCTCGCCCCGCCAGCCGCACCGGGTCGCCCTCCGCGACCCGGATGGTCGGCTCGGGCACCCGGAAGCGGGGTACCTGGCCCGCAACGTTGCTCTGGATGAACAGGCGGATGGCCTCGTCGGGGGGCGGCTCCCTGCGGGTGCCCCACGGGGTGCTGCCCCGGTCCGCCAGCTTGGCCTTCCAGAGCTCGACCAGAGCCTCGGCGTCCAATTCCAGCAGCTCCAGGTCGATGTCGGCGTTGGCGTCGTCGGCCGCCGGGCTGGAGGTGAAGGCGTCGTGGGCCAGCAGCTCGGCGCCGGTCTCCTCGCGCAGCTGGTGACTGCCGCCGTAGTGGTCGGGATGGGAGTGCGTGACGACGGTGGTGTGCACTCGCCGCAAGGGAATGCCGGCCTGCTCGAGCCGGTCGACCAGCGCCGACCACGACTCCTCGCCGGGCAGCCCGGGGTCCACCAGGGCCACTCCGTCGGAGTCGACCAGCGCGTAGCAGTTGACATGGCCCAGGCCCGGCATGCTCACCGGAAGCTGCAGCCGCAGCACCCCGGGCGCCATTTCGGTCACCTCCGAGGACGCGGGCTCCTGCTCTTGTTTCCTGTAGGTCTTCACGCTCACGGCGCGCCCCCGGTGGGGGCGCCGATGAACCCGGCCCGGCGGTACCAGCGCAACTCCTCGAGGCTCTCGGTGATGTCGTCGAGCGCTCGGTGGCCCCCTGCCTTGACGGGTGCACCCTCATACACCGATGGTTGCCAGCGGCGGGCCAGCTCTTTCACGGTGGACACGTCGATCGACCGGTAGTGCAGGAAGCCCTCAACCTCCGGCAAGTGCTGGGCCAAGAACCGGCGGTCGGTGCCGATGGAGTTGCCGCACAGCGGAACGGTCCTGGGCGCGTCGATGTGTGATCGCAGGAACGCGAGCACCTCGCCACCGGCGTCGGCCAGGCTCACGGTCGAGGCCTTCACCGCGTCGAGCAGGCCGCTGCTGGTGTGCATCGTGCGCACGGTGTCGCCCATGCGGGCCAGGACCTCCTCGGGCTGGTGGATCACTAGGTCGGGTCCGGTGGCGACGATCCGGAGGTCGTCGTCGGTGATGAGCACGGCGATCTCGACGATGGAATGGAGTGCGGGGTCCAGGCCGGTCATCTCCAAGTCCATCCAGGCGAGCACCGCGGCAGGATAACGAGGCTCGGAGACGGTGCGGGATGGACGCCCGCGGGCTCCGCTACTCTCGGCCGGTGCTCGACGTTCCTGTGCTCCGGCTCGATCCTGACCTGCCCCTGCCCGCCTATGCCAGGCCCGGCGACGCCGGCATCGACTTGATGGCCCGCGTCTCGACCGTGATCCAGCCGGGCGGGGGCCGGGCGCTGGTGCCCACCGGCGTCGCCGTCTCCCTGCCCGAGGGCTGTGCCGGCTTCGTCCTGCCCAGGAGCGGCCTCGCACTGAAGCACGGTGTGACCTGCCTAAACACGCCCGGCCTGATCGACTCCGGCTACCGGGGCGAGCTCAAGGTGATCCTGGTCAACACCGACCCGCTCCAGCCGTTCACGCTGGAGCGGGGCGAACGGATCGCCCAGCTGGTGGTGATGGCGGTTCCGCAGGTGCGCCTGGTGGAGGTGGACAGCCTCGAGCCCTCGACGCGCGGCGACCAGGGATTCGGCTCGACCGGGCGCTGAATTCTTCGCGCTGGAGTGTCAGGCCGCGGGCCGGCTGCCGGGCCGGCCGATGTCCTTGCGCATTAGCAGCCGTCCCCGCTCGGGCTCCACGGCGGCCGTCACGTTCGAGGCGTCGGCCGCTTTCTTGAACCGGGCGGCGTCGGTGGCCGCGACGCCGGCCCCGTCGGTGCGCTCCAGGTCCACCTCGAGGCGGCCTCCGTGGGCCCGGAGCACGCACACGATGGTGGCGTCGGGACCTGCGGGCGGCGCCAGCAGCAACTCCGTCGCCTGGTCCATGGCCGCTCGCAGCTCGTCGATCTCAGTGAACGACATGCCCTGGCGCAGCGCCACCGCAGCCGCGCCCACGCGTACGATCCGGCCGCAGGCGGCGGTGGCGGGCACCTTGAGGACTATCTCGTCGATGGCGAGCGCATCGCTCACACCCCAAAGAATGCCACGGATTCGCGGATTTACTACGGCTTGTGCCGGGCTCTTGCTGGCCGGGCTGCATGTGCTGCGCCGGTAGCCTGACCGGCGGTGGCATTCGTAGTAGAGAAGTTCGGCGGCACCTCGGTAGCCGGCCCCGACCGCATCCGCGTCGTGGCCGACCACGTGGCGCGCCGCCGCAGCCACGGCGACGAGGTGGTGCTGGTCGTCTCGGCCATGGGCAGCGAGACCGACCAACTACTCCGGATGGCCTCCGACGTGGCCGCGGACCCGCCCGGCCGCGAGGTCGACATGCTCATCACCGGGGGTGAGCGCAAGGCCTGCGCCCTGATGGCCATGGCACTGAGCGACGCGGGTGTGGCCGCGGCATCGTTCACCGGCAGCCAGGCCGGGTTCCGCACCGACACCACCCACACCGGCGCCAAGATCCTGGCGATCACGCCCGGCCGGATCACCGATGCGCTGGCTCGCGGCGTCGTGCCGGTGGTGGGCGGTTCTCAGGGCGTGTCCGTCGACGGCGACGTGACGTTCTTCGGCCGGGGAGGCTCCGACACCACTGCGGTGGCGCTGGCCCATGTCCTCGGCGCGGACTATTGCGAGATCTACACCGATGTGCCCGGGGTGTTCAGCGCCGACCCCCGCCTCGTGCCCGAGGCCCGGCGCATGGATGCGGTCTCGTTCGACGAGCTGCTGGAGATGACCGCCAGCGGCTGCCCGAAGCCGGCCATGCGGGCGGTGGAGCTGGCCAGGACCTACGGCGTTGAGTTGCACGTGCGATCCGCGTTCAGCTGGATGCCGGGCACCACAGTTACCGGGGAGGAAGCCATGGAGCACGCCATCATCTCGGCCGTCACCCACGACGCCAGCGAGGCGAAGATGACCGTCTCAGGGGTCGCCGACAAGCCCGGAGTGGCCGGCCGGCTGTTCCGGGCGCTGGCCGACACCGACGTGAACATCGACATGATCGTTCAGAACGTGTCGAGCGAGGGCGTCACCGACATCAGCTTCACCGTGCCGAAGCTGCAGCTCGACGCAGCCCGGTCGGTGGCGCAGGGACTGATCGGCGAGCTGGGCGCCGACGACGTGTCCGCCGACGACGGCATCTCCCGGGTGAGCCTGATCGGCGCCGGCATGCAGACCAATCCGGGCGTGGCCGCCCGGATGTTCGAGACGCTGGCCGCCGCCGGGATCAACATCGAGATGATCTCGACGTCCGCCATCCGCATCTCCTGCGTGATCCGGGCCGGGGACATGGAGCGGGCCGTGGTGGCGCTGCACGAGTCGTTCGAGCTCGACAAGGACCCCGCCGACCGCCGCAACGTCTACTGACCTGCCCTCGAATTGGCAGCGTTATGCGCGGTATGCGTGCATTGTGCTGCCAGTTCGTTCGGGCTTCTCGCCGGTAGCCTGCGGCCCCATGGATGTAGGCGTCATCGGCGCGACCGGACAGGTGGGCGGGGTCATGCGGGCCCTGCTGGACGAGCGCGACTTCCCGGTGGACGGCCTGCGCTTCTTCGCTTCGTCGCGTTCAGCCGGGCACACGCTGCACTGGCGTGACCGGGCCGTCGTGGTGGAGGACGCAGCCGCCGCCGACTACTCGGGGCTCGACGTGTGCCTGTTCTCCGCCGGGGCCACCACCAGCCGGGCCCTGGCCGAGAAGGTCGCGTCACAGGGCGCCGTCGTGATCGACAACTCGTCGGCGTGGCGGCGCGACCCCGATGTGCCGCTGGTGGTGTCCGAGGTCAACCCCCACACGCTGGACTCGATACCCAAGGGCATCGTCGCCAACCCCAACTGCACGACGATGGTGGCCATGCCGCCGCTGAAGCACCTCGACGCCGAGGCGGGCCTGGCCGCCATGGTGGTGTCGACCTACCAGACCGTCTCGGGCGCCGGCCTCGCCGGGGTTGACGAACTGCACGAGCAGGTCCAGAAGGCGGGCGAGGACGCCCCCAAGCTCACCTTCGACGGCGGCGCGGCCGGCCTGCAGGCGGGCGAGAAGTTCCCCGAACCGATCGCGTTCAACGTCATCCCGATGGCCGGCGCGATTGTCGACGACGGCACCGGCGAGACCGACGAGGAGCAGAAGCTCACCCACGAGAGCCGCAAGATCCTCGAACTGCCCGACCTGGCCGTGGCGGCCACCTGCGTGCGGGTGCCGGTCTACTGCGGCCACTCCCTGTCGATCAGCGCCTCGTTCGAGCGCCCGATCACCCCCGAGCGGGCGACGGACGTGCTGGCTGGCGCGCCCGGCGTGGTGCTGGCCGACGTGCCCACCCCGCTGAAGGCGGCCGGCGCCGATCCGTCGTACGTGGGCCGCATCCGCCGCGACCCCACCCGCCCCAACGGGCTGTCGCTGTTCGTGTCGGGTGACAACCTCCGCAAGGGGGCCGCGCTGAACGCCATCCAGATCGCGGAGGCAATGGCCGACCGCGGCCTCCTCCCCGCCGCCTAGCCCGCGCCCGGCGAGCCGGTGGCCGGGGCTCGGTCCCTCAGGCGACTTGATGCTGCAGCGGGTTGCCCTCCAGGACAGCTAGCAGGTTGGTGTACTCGGCCCGGCGCACGGCCGTGTCGATCACCAGCCCTGCCTGGGCCGAGTGGGGGGTCAGCACCACGTTGGCCCGTGGGTCGGCGGCCAGGGCCACGAGGGGGTTGTCGGGCCGGACCGGCTCCCAAGAGAACCCGTCGGTGGCCACCCCGCCCAGATGCCCGGACCGGTAGGCGCGGGCCACCGCCTCCTCGTCGAGCAGGGCGCTGGCTCCGGCGTTGATCAGTAGCGATCCGGGCCTCAGGAGGTTCAGGAACCGATCGTCGGCGATCCGGGCCGTGTCGGCGGAATGGGGCAGCAACAGCACCACCGCGTCCGAGCGGCCCAGCAGGTCGTCGAGGCCGGCGTAGGCGATCTGCATCTGCTTCTCGGCCCGGTCCGGCATCCGGTTCCGCCGGTGGTAGAGGAGCTCGCAGCCGAACGGGCCGAGCCGCAGAGCCAGCTCGGTCCCGATCTCGCCCAGACCGACGATCCCCACGGTGCAGTCCCGCAGCTGGCGGACGCCGCTCATCCTCGACCAGTCGATCAGGAAGGTGTCCGCGTCGCAGCGCTGGGGCGGCCCCCACTCGGTGCTGGCCTCGGTGACGATCCGCTCGGCGGCGCGGGTGCGCTTGAGCAGGGTCATCAGCTGCATGACGACATGCTCGGCCACCATGGCGCACTGGGGCAGCGGCCACCGGCACACCGGGATCCGGGCCCGCCGGGCTGCGTCGAGGTCGATGTCGTGAACCTGGAGTCCGAGGCGCTGGACGAGTCGCAGCCCGGTCCCGGCCTCGATGATCGATGCGTCGATGACCCGGGACCGCTCGCTCACCAGGAACTCGGCGCCGGCCACCGCATCGATGATCTCCGGGTTCGAGGGCGACACCAGCATGACGAGCTCGAGTTCGGCGGGGCAGGCGGCCCGGGACACCTCCTGGTGAACCGGCGCCCGGTGGGTGACGTAGACGGTTCGGTGCGGCGCCGTCACACCGTCGGCCACTCGGACTCCAGCCCGGTGACGCCGGCTCGGTCCGCCACCGCCCGGAAGCGGCCCTTCACGTCGTCGAGCACCGCGGCCTCGTCCATGGTGCGTACCACCCGGTTGCGCATGACCACCTGACCGTCGATCACTACGGTGTCGACGTCGGAGCCCTGGGCCGCGAAGACAGTCGTGGCCACCGGGTTCCACACCGGCTGGAGGTGGGGGGCGTCGGTGTCGATAGTGATGAAGTCGGCCTTCTTGTTCGGCTCCAGCGAGCCGAGCGAATCGCCGAGTCCGATGGCCCGGGCGCCGTTGAGGGTGGCCATCTCCAGCACCGTCTCGGGACCGATGGCCAGGCGGGTGCCGGCTCGCTGGCGGGCCGAGTGGCAGGCGATGCGCATGTCCCGCAGCACGTCGAGGTTGGCGTTGGAGGGGGCCGCGTCGCAGCCGAGGGCGACGTTGACCCCGGCTGCCAGCATGTCTGTGACCGCCGCCGGGCCCCAGGCTGCGGAGGCGTTGTTGGCCGGGTTGTGCGACACCGAGGTCCCGGTGGCGGCCAGGAGTTCATGGTCGCCGTCGTCGGCCACGGTGCAGTGGGCCAGCACGGTGCGGGATCCGAGCAGGCCGTGGCCACCGGCGAGTTCGACGTGGCTGCGGAATCCAAGGCTGCGGGCGAACTCGTTGTCCGAAGGCAGCTCGGCCAGATGGATTGTGATGCCCATGGCGCGCTCGCGGGCCAGCTCCGACACCTCGTCGTAGAGGGATAGATCGCACGCCGGTTCGGCCGAGCGGCAGCCGAACCACACCTGGAGCCGCCCGTTCCCGGCGCCCTCCCAGCGGTCGTGGGCGTCCAGGGTCTGGGTGATGGAGGACTCCCGGGTCTGCCACATGCCGTGGTGCCAGCCCAGCTCGTCGCGAGTCTCAGCACTGACGGCCATCACGATCTTGCCGAGGGCGGCCCGGATGCCGGAGCTGACGCACACCTCGGCGATCCCGTCGAATCCGTAGCGCTCGGCCAGCAGGCACTCCACGAAGGAGGTCGTGCCCGACTTGATCATCTCCAGCACGGCCAGGCGGGCGCTGGCCGCGGCGTCGGCCTCGGTGTAGGAGCCCTGCAACGGGAAGATACGCCCGAACAGCCAGTTCGAGAACTCCGCCAACCGCTTCCCCTCCGACACGCCCCGCAACATCGTCTGGGCCAGATGCACATGGGTGTCGACCAGCCCCGGAAGCACGATGTGGCCACGGACGTCGATCTCCTCGGCGTCGGCGTAGCGGGCCCGCAGGTCCGAGGTCTTGCCCACCGCCTCGATGCGGTCGCCGGAGACCACCACCGCGCCGTCGTCGATGACCTCCCGGGCCGGGTTCATCGTGATGACCGTCCCGTGGGTGAAGATCATGGCTGGCACCGCAGACACCGTAACGGCCGTGAGTTCAGGCGCTAATCCGGATCGGCGCCGTAACGGCCGTGAGTTCAGGCGCTAATCCGGATCGGCGCCGGGACGGCCGGCCAGGATGGCTGCGATCACCAGGCCGATGCCGAGGGCCTCCTGGACGCTTGGCACCTGGGCCAGAGCGGCCAGGCCGACCACGGTGGCCGTGGCCGGCAGCAGCGCCTGCAGCAGGGCGAAGCGGTGAGGGTCGACCCGGCGCATCACCGTCTGGTCGATGCGGTAGGGGATCACGTTGGACAGCACGCCGGTGGTCAACCCGAGGGCGAGCACCACCGGAGCGTCCAGCGCGCCGGTCACCGCGGTGACGCCGAACGGGCTGATGGCCACCGCGCCGGCCAGCATCCCCAGCCCCAGCCCGTCCACCGAGGCCGGGCTTCGGGCCACCCGGTGGCCGAGCAGGATGTAGCCGGCCCAGAACCCGCCGGCCAGCAGCGCGAACCCCACACCCGCGGCCGTGCCCTCCGATTCCACGCCAGCCAACACGAGCACCCCCGCCACCGCCAGCACCACCGCCCCGGCCGAGCGCAGGGCGCGGGCTCCGAGGGCGGCCACCACCACCGGACCGGTGAACTCGATGGCCACCGCGTTGCCCAGCGGGAGCCGGTCCATGGCCAGGTAGAAGCACAGGTTCATGGCGGCCAGAGACACGCCGAAGGCCGCGGCCCGACCCAGCTCGCGGGCCTGCCACCGCCGCCGCCATGAGCGCCGCAGGGCCACGATGACGGCCGCCGCGGCCAGCACCCTCAGCAGTGCCACCCCGCCCGGGGCCAGCTCGTCGAAGAGCACCACGGCGACCGCCGCGCCCAGGTACTGCGACACCGCCCCGACCATGAACAGCCCCTCGGGGGCGAGCTCTCGGGAGCGCATCAGACCCCCCGATAGGGTGGCATCATGGCTCTGGACGACCAGCTCGTTAACCGGCTCACCTGGAAGATCCCCAACGCCCTGGCCCTGATCGGGTCGCGCTCGGGCGACGAGCGCAACGGCATGACCGCGAGCTGGATCACGCAGCTGTCGATGGAGCCGGTCCTCATAGGTGTCGGGGTGGACAATACGGCAGTGACGCACCGGCTCATCTCCGAGGGGGGCTCGTTCACGGTCAACCTGTGGAACTCCGACGACACCCGGGTGTTCGTCAAGTTCTCCAAACCGGCCGCCTATGCCGACGGCACCCTCAACGGCCGGCCGGTGCGGGAGGCCACCACGGGTGCGCCGGTGTTCACCGAGGCCATCGCCTGGATGGACTGCGAGGTGCGCCACGCCATCGACCTCGGCACCCACACCCTGTTCGTGGGCGAACTGGTGGATGGCGACATCAACGTCGACGACGCGCGCTCAGCCTCCATGAGCGACACCCGCATGAAGTACGGAGGCGTCAAGCGCCACTGATCGGCCCTTCGGTCACTGCGGAGTGACTGGCTGCGGATCTCCCCGGTCGGCGGCGATGGCTGCGTTGAGTACGGCGATGACCGCCATGCCTGCACCGAACAGCACGGGTTGGTAGATGGGGTCGCCGGCGATTGTCAGCCATATGGCCGCCATAGCAGGCGACGCGTAGAGCAGGCTGTTGACGCGAGTGTCAGCCGTGACGATGTTGCCCGCGCGGTGCATCAGGCGGGCACATCCCATGATCAGTCCGGCCACCGCGCCGTAGGCCGCTGATCGGGTGGTGCCCAACCCGCCGAAGGCGAGCATCAGGGCGACCACCGCCACGATCGGGGCGCTGACCGCGGAGGCGGCGAACGTCGACCACCACAGGGCCACGCCGTAGTCCTTGACGGACGCGGCGGTCTCGCCAGAGCGGCGGGCCAAGGCGCACCGGTCGCCGTAGATGATCCCCGCCGATGGCCGGATCGCGTACGTCGCCGTGGTCAGCACCCCCAGCACCAACCCGACTGCCGTTTCCCGCCAGGAGCCTCCGTCGATCTGGCCGGGGGCCGTCTGGCTCCACACGACCGCCAACACGGCAACGGGCAGTCCGCACATCATGACGGCGCTGCGCGATGAGATGCTCCTGCTGCTGCCGCTCCAGCGCGCGATCAGAAGAGACTGGGGTACGACGTCCAGGCCGTCCGAGAAGCAGGACAGCACCACGAGCGGCAGCAGCGCCGCCGTGCCGGCGTACAGCAGGACGTTGGGTGCAGTGACCAGCAGAAACGCCAGCAGCAGAGCCGGGCGCGGGCCTGCCGGCCCGGCGGGAGGCAGCGCCACGAGCCGCGCCGGGCGCATCGCCCTTAATGGGCCGACCCCCAGAGCGGCCTTGGACGACACCGCCAGCGCGGCCAGCAGCATCGTGGCGCAGGCCGACTCCATAAGCGTGCCCAGCACCAGCACGGAGAATCCCTCGCCGGCGTACCGGATCGGCAGCGGTATCAACGAGTAGAACACCGCCGCTGCGCCGATGCATGCCGCACCGGCTGCATTCCGACCCCCTGGCTTCATGACGGACGCTCTTAGGCGTAGAGGTGAGAGGCGCTGCCAATCGGGACTTGGCCTGGTTCGGGGTTGGCCACCAGCACCTCGCACTCCATCCGGTCGGGATCCCGGAAGAACAGGCTCAGCTTGCGGCCGAAGTCGGTGACCGTTCCGTCGGTGGCCCCGGCCGCCGTGAGTCTGGCGCGGATCTCGCTGAAGTCGTCGAGGCTGGCCGCGTGCAAGCCGATGTGGTCGAGACGGCCCCGGCCGAACATCGGCGTCTGGTGGTCGGCCTGCTCGTTCCCTTCGATCTCGAAGACGTTCAGCTCGGTGGCCGGGCCGACGTTGATGACAGTCATGCGAGGCCCGCCGGGGAACTCCTCGCCGTCGAACTCCACGGTGGCGCCGAACATCTCGATGTAGAAGGCCTGGAGCCGGTCGGAGTCGTTGGTGATGACGGCCACATGGTCGAGTCCCTGAGTGAGCATGGATGCTCCTCCTTCCTGACTTGGCGACCGGATCGGTTCTCCGGTCGTGGGGTCGTTCTATCGGCTCAAGCGACTCTGGGCGACGGCGAGGAGACCGATCAGGGCGCAGGCGGCGGTGAAGATCCCCACCGTGACCAGGGCGACCCGGCTGCCGAAGGCGTCCACCAGCCAGCCCAGGATGGGGCCGCCGACGGCGCGGGCCCCCACGAAGACCACCCCGTACGCGGCCGAGACCCGGCCCTGGAGGCGGGGATCGGCCGCCGACTGCACCGATCCGTTGGCCAGGCTCAGGAACCCGCCGCCGAAGGTGCCCACCACCAGGATGGCCACCATCCCCGCGACCAGGAAGTTCACCGCGGCCAGCGAGGCCATCGTCACGCTGAACACGACCAGCAGGATCGCGAGACTGCGCGATCCCTCCAGCTTCGATGCAGCCATCATCACCGAGCCGATCAGGCTGCCGACCGCCATGACCTGGGCCAGGATCGCGAACGTGCCCGCCCCGCTCGCAAGCTGCTTGTCGGCGACCACCGGCAGCAACACAGCCAGATTCCAGCCGAACAGGGTGAACGAGCACAGCAGGGCCATCGGTATGGTCACCGCCGGGGTGCGCAGCAGGTAGCCGAGCACGGGCCCCCCGGCCGCCCGGGCGTCCTTCGACACGGTGGCGGTGGTGGTCACCACCCGGAGCACCAGCATGGACGCGAGCAGCGACGTCGCGCTGTTCACCGCGAAGCAGGCCCATGCCGCGGACAGGCTCAGGAAGAGCCAAGCTGCGCCGCTTCCCAGGAACCGGCCGATCGACATCACTGAGGTGTGCAGCCGGGCCGCCCGGTTGATCCCGTCGGCGAGGACGACATCGCGCACGAAGGCCCGCCGCAGTGGCGTGTCGATGGCACCGATCACGCCCAGCACCGCGACCGCTACGAACAGCACTGCCAGCGGCAGGTCCTCTCCCATCGCCAGCGCGAGGAGCGCCAGCGCGCCGGCGACGACGGACTTCGAGCCCTGAGTGGAGGCCAGCAGCCGGCGCCGGTCCATCCGGTCGGCCAGTGTCCCCGCCAGCGGCGCAAGAACGACGGCCGAGCCCGACCGGACCGCGACGGTGAGCCCAACCACGAATGCACTGCCGGTGATCTCGTACACCAGCCACACCTCGGCGAGGTGGTGGGCCCACATCCCGGCGCCGTGCAGGAACTGGGCGCCGGCGTAGCGGCGGAAGTTGGGGTTGCTCAGCGTGCCGGCCAGCCGGCCCAGCGCGGTCCTCACGTGATCCTCACCGACCCAGTTTGACAGCATCAGCAGGTTGTCAGACAATCTGCTAAGAGAACCGGGCGGCCGCCGGGCGGTTCTCGCGCCCTGACGGAGGATGGATGCGCACGGGAGACAGCTACGTCGAGTCGCTGCGAGACGGGCGCAACGTGATCCTCGACGGCGAGCATGTCGAGGATGTCGCGGCCCATCCCGCTTTCGCCGCCGGGGTGCGCGCCGTGGCCCGGCTCTACGACTTCGCGGCCGACCCCGACAACCGCGAGCTCATGACCTACGAGTCGCCCGCCGGCGGCCACCCCGTGAACCTGAGCTGGCTGGTGCCCCGCTCGGTGGACGACCTGCGCCGTCGCCGCCTGGCCATCGAGGCCTGGTCGGAGCTCAGCTACGGCTACCTGGGCCGGTCCCCCGACCATGTGGCCTCGTTCTTTGCCGGCTTCTCGGGGTCGCTCGACACCTTCGCCAAGGCCGGCGACCGCTACGCCGACAACGTGCAGCGGTTCTACGAGCGGGCCCGCGACGAGGACCTGTACGTCACCTACACCATCATCCACCCTCAGATCGACCGGTCCAAGGGCCCTCACGAGCAGTACGAACCCCACCTGTACGCCGCCATCGCCCGCTCCAGCAACGACGGGGTGGTGGTCAGGGGCGCCCAGATGTTGGGGACGGGAACGATCCTGTCGGACTACCTGTTCGTCAGCTCCATCCAGCCGCTGCCGCCGGGCGCCGACGACTACGGCCTGTCGGTGGTGATCCCCGTCAACCATCCCCGGCTGCGCATCTACCCCCGCCGGCCCTACGGCCGGGACGTCACCGCGGCGGGCGACTACCCGCTGTCGGCGACCTACGACGAGACCGACGCGCTGGTGGTGTTCGACGACGTGGACGTGCCCGCCGAGCACGTGTTCGTGGACCGCGACCGGGACATCACCTTCGCCCAGTTCAACCGCACACCCGCACACCTTCTGGGGAACACCCAGGCCCAGATCCGCTACGCGGTGAAGATGAGATTCCTGGCCGGGCTGGCCTCCCAGCTGGCCGAATGGTCGGGCCAGGCCCGGGACCGGAACTTCCAGCTGAGCCTGGCCCGCGTGGCGGCTGAGGCATCGGTGCCCTACGGGATGGTGCTGGCCGGCGAGTACAACGCCGCCATCGACGCCAACGGCGTGGCCCGCCCCGACCCGGAGATGCTCTACGCGGCGATGACCCAGCAGCCCGCGCTGTACCGCGACATCACCTTCGCGCTGCGGGAGCTGACCGGGGGGACCACCATCCAGGTGCCCTCGTCGATGCGCTCATGGGAGGATCCTGTCACCCGGGCCGACTTCGAGCGGTTCGTGCGCTGGCCCGACGTGGACGCCCAGCACCGGGTCGGGCTGCTGAAGCTGATCTGGGACGCCATCGGCTCGGAGTTCGCCAGCCGTCACTTCCAGTACGAGATGTTCTACGCGGGGTCGGCGTCGGTGGTCCAGGGCCGCCTGTACCGCAACTACGACTGGGACCGGGCCCGCTCCATGGTGCAGAGCTGCCTGGCCGAGGCCCACACCGCCGGCGGGGCCGGCCCGGAGGAGGGCCCATGACGCCGGGCGGCGGCCGCGGCTCCGACCGGATCGGGATCCTCGACACCGGGTTCCGGACCGCGCTGGCGCGCCTCGACCAGGCCGGGCTGCTGGCCAGGGTGTCGCGCACGGTGGACCCCGACCTCGAGGTGGCCGGGCTCATGAAGCGCCACGACGCCGGAGCGGCCCTGCTGTTCGAGAGCGTCAAGGACCACGAAGTCCCCGTCGTCGGCAACGTCTTCGCTACCCCGGAGTCGTCCGAGGCGGCCATGGGACTGGACCGCGCCCAGCTGCGGGCCGCGCTGGCCCGGGGCATCCACACCGACGTCGAGCCCGTCCCGGCCGCTGCGGCCCCGGCCCAGGAGCAGGTCTGGCAGAAGGGCGCCATCAACCTGGGCGAGCAGCTCCCGGTGCTCAAGCACGCCCCCGGTGACGGCGGGCGCTTCGTGACCGCCGGCGTGCTGATCGTGCGTGACCCCCTCACCGGCGTGCGCAACGCCTCCTTCCACCGGCTCCAACTGCTGGAGCCGGACAGGGTGGCCATCAAGATCGACCACGGGCGCCACCTGGGCCGGGCCCTCGATCACGCGGTGGAGATGGGCCAGGACTTGCCGGTGGCGGTCTGCGTCGGCACCGACGTGGCCCTGATCTACGCGGCCTCGACCATGGGCGCGCTCATGCCCGAGAGCCGCGACGAGCTGTGCGCGGCCGGCGGGTGCCGGGGCCAGGGCCTGCCGGTAGTGCCGGGCGTGTCGGTCGACGTGGACGTGCCGGCCGAGACCGAGATCGTCATCGAGGGCGTCATCAAGGCGGGCGAGCAGGCCCACGAGGGCCCCTTCGGAGAGTTCGTCGGCTACGCCTCGCCGGCCGGGCTTGCCCCCACCGTGGACGTCACCGCGGTCACCGCCCGCCACGAGCCGGTGTACCACGCCATCAACGGCGCCGGCCGAGAGACGATCGTGCTGCGCAAGCACGTGCTTGAGGTGGCCGCCCTGGAGGCGGTCAGGCCGGTGACGCCCATCGTGACCGACGTGTGCATGCCCTCAGGCGGGCTCCACCGGTTCCATCTGGTGATGGCGCTGTCGAAGCGGTCCGAGCGCGACGAGGGCTGGGGCCGCAATGCGGCCATGGCCGCCTTCGGGGCCCTCAAGGACCTCAACATGATCATCCTGACCGACGACGACATCGACATACACGACCCCGTCGACGTGGAGTACGCCCTGGCCACCCGGTTCGACGCCGCCTCGGACCTCCTGGTCATGCCCCAGATGCGCGGCCACGAGTATGTGCGAACCTCTCATGCCGGGGTCGGCACCAAGGCCGTCCTGGACGCCTCGGTGCCTTACGCGCAGCGGGCCGACTTCGAGCGGATCTCCTTCGCGGCTCCCGCCGAGGAGGACTCGGAGCTCGACGCCGCCTACTCCGGGGCCACCGTGTTGAGCTGGCTGGGGGGACGCGCGTGAAGCTCAGCCGCGAGACGCTTGCCGACCGGCTCCAGGAGCAGCTCAAGCGCCAGATGCTGTCGGGCCGCCTGGTGCCGGGCGCCACCATGCCATCGGAGCGAGAGCTGTGCGAGGCCTTCGGCGTGGGCCGCACCACCGTGCGCGAGGCCCTCCAGGGGCTGGTCTCGTCCGGCTTCCTGGCCCGGGACGCGGGCCGGCTGGTGGTGCGGCACCCCAGCGACATCAGCCCCCGCATGCTGGACCTGGCCGCCAGGGCCTCCGACGCCTCGGTGCAGCAGGTGTTCGACGTGCGCAAGCTGCTGGAGATCCACGCGGCCGGTCTGGCCGCCACCAACCGCACCGCCGACGACCTCGCCGAGATAGCCGGGTGCCTGCAGCGCATGGACACCCAGGACGAGACCCAGTACCACACCGCCGACCGCAGCTTCCACTGCGCGGTGGTGCGGGCCTCCCGCAACACCGTGCTGGCCGAGCTCTACGAGGCCGGGATCGGTCTCTTCTTCCGCGAGCCGGCCTTCTGGCGGGTGTTCACCCGGGCGCCCGAACAGCGACACCGGGTGGGTTCGGGCTACCAGGGCCACCTGCAAATACACAACGCCATCGTCCGCCAAGACCCCGACCTGGCCCGCGAGCAGATGCAACGCCACCTGCTGCAGGTGGAACGGAGCCTGCTCGCGATAATGCACGAGACGCTGGGCGCGGCCGACGATGGGCCGTCCCCAGCGTCCGGCACGCCATCCCCCACAGAGGAAACAGAGAGGAAGCCATGAGACAGGGATACCGGGTGATCGACGCCGACACCCACGTGACCCCCTCGGTCGAGGTTCTCGTCGAGTACGGCGACCGCGAGCTGAAGGACCGGGCCGACGAGCTCACGCCCTATGTCCGGGTGACCAAGCCGACCGCGGGCCGGGGCCATCCGACCCACCCCTACGGCGTGGTGCGGGTCAACCCCCAGCCCTACAACCGGGTGGCCGGGCACAAGCCGGACGCCTCGGTGGACACCCGCGGCGCCGGCGCCAAGGGAGCGCTCGAGGGCCGGGTCCAGAACCTTGCGGTCAAGCCCATCGCCGATGGCATCCAGCACACCAACTCCGAGGGGCGGCTGGCCAACATGGACGTCGAGGGGGTGGACATCAACTTCATCATCCCCGGCACCTGGGCACCGGGCAGCACCGCCCTGGACCTCAGCCTGGCCAAGGCCATGTACCGCTCCTACCACCGCTACATGGCCGACTACTGCTCTGCCGATCCCCGCCGCCTGAAGGGACTGCTGCTGGCCCCCGGCGCCGACCCACAATGGGCGGCCGACACCATCCGCCAGCACGCCGACGAGGAGTGGCTGTCCGCAGTGTGGCCGGTCCTGCCGGAGGGACTGCCGGTGGACGACCCCGATCTCGAACCGATCTGGCAGGCCATGGATGAGGCCGACCTGCCCATCATGCACCACAGCTTCTTCTACGAGGCCCCCTACTTCCCCGGCTACCGCGACATCTGGGGCAACGTGGCCGTGGCCCGCACCGCGGCCCACGTGTGGGGCGCCCAGCGGCTCATGGCCTACGTTCTGGTGTCGGGGATGCTCGACCGCTACCCGAACCTGCGGGTAGCCACGGTGGAGACCGGCCACGGCTGGCTTCCGCACTGGATAATCCGCCTCACCAGCCAGATCGACTACGTGAAGGGCGCGGTGCCCGCCGACCTGAAGCACACGCCGATGGAGTACGTGAAGATGGGCCGGGTGTTCTGCGCCATCGAGCAGCACGAGGGTCCCGAGATGACCAAGGCGGTGATCGACATCCTCGGCGACGGCGTGCTGATGTACGAGTCCGACTTCCCCCACCCCGAATGCTACTACCCCGACAGCACCGACAACGTGATCTCGTGGGGACCCGTCATCGGCGAGGAGGCCCTGCGCAAGCTCATGGCCGGCAACGCGGCCCGCTACCTGCGGCTGCTGTCGGACCCGTGGGACGGCAGCCGCGACGGCAACGGACGGAGCGGCAATGGACGTTGAGCAGGCGCTGGAGCTCGTGCACCAGGCTCGAGCCATCGCGGCAACCCGCGGCATCAACGCCACCGTGGCCGTGCACGACGACGCCGGCCATCCCCTGGTGGTGATGCGGGGCAAGCGCTGGCACGGGCCCTACATGGCCATGGGCAAGGCCCGTCTGGCGGCCGCCTTCGCCAAGCCGACCAAGGATCTGATGGAGCAGTGGGCTGACCGGCCCATGTTCCCGACCAGTCTCGTGGAGATCATCCCCGGAGGCGTCACCGTCAACCCTGGCGGCGTGCCGCTCTTCGAGGGAGACGTATGCGTGGGCGCCATCGGCGTGGGTGGCGGCTCGCCACACATCGACCACGAGATCGCGGCTGCGGCCGCGGAGCAATTCCACAGTGCCAAGGGGGGATAGATCTGATGAAGTTGATTCACAGACCCAAAGGAGGAAACAGCAACATGGGACACATACGGAAGAGACTGGGGGTGCCGCTCGCGGCGCTCTTCGTGCTCGCGCTGGTAGCCGCGGGCTGCGGCGACGACGAGCCGGCCGCTCCGGCCGCCGTCGACACCTCGGCCATCGATGCGGCTGAGGCGGAGGCCGCGGCCGCGCAGGCAGATGCCGACGCGGCCAGGGCCGATGCCGACGCGGCTGCTGCCGCCGCCGCCGACGCCGCGGCGGCCCTGGAAGCGGCTGAGGCGGCCGCCGCCGAGGCCAGCGCCGAGCAGATGGCTGAGGCGCAGGCCGCGCTGGAAGCCGCCCAGGCTGAGGCGGAGGCGGCCATGACCGCCGCCGCGGAGGCCGAGTCGAGGGCCTCGGAGGCCGAGATGGCCGCCGAGGAGGCCGCCATGGCCGCCGAGGAGGAGATGGTGGAGGAGGCCGCCCCGACCGGAGACCCGGGCAGGGTCACCATCGCGGTTACCACCGAGCCGTCCACCCTCGACCCGCAGGCCGTCAACGACCGCAGCTCGCGAGTCGTTACCGCCAACCTGTTCGAGTCCCTGCTCGGCCGGGACGCCTCGACGGCGCTGGTCCCGGTGCTGGCCACCGGCTACGAGGCGATTGACGAGGACACGTGGCGCTTCACGGTGCGCGAGGGCGTGACCTTCCACGACGGCCAGGCTCTCGACGCCCAGGCCGTGGCCGACGCTCTGAACCGCATGCTGGATCCGGACTACTCGACCCAGCGCGACTCGTACATCCGAGGCATGAGGGTGGTGGAGGCAGTGGACGCCGGCACCGTCGACATCCACACCGACGGGGTCAACGCCACCCTGCCGCTGCAGATCGCGCAGCTCCCCATCTTCGCGCCGGGCACGGCCGACACGGTGGGTGAGAACCCGGTGGGGACCGGTCCCTACATGTTCGAGTCCTGGGAGCGCGGCCAGCAGATCACCGCGGTGCGGAACCCGAACTACTGGGGCGATGCGCCGTCGATCGACGCGTTCACGGTGCGGTTCATCCCCGACAAGCAGACGTCGCTGGCCGCCCTGCAGGCCGGCGAGGTCGACCTGGTGCTGGACATCCTGCCGGAGCAGGTTCCGCTGGTGCCCCAGGCGCTCAGCGTGCCCGCCACCGAGTACAGCTACATAGCGCTCAACGCGCTCCGTCCCGATCTGGCCCCGCCCGAGATTCGGGTGGCCATGAACTTGGCCGTGGACAAGGAGCTGATCGCGGAGACGCTCTATGAGGGCTACGCCGAGCCCAATCACGCCCAGCACCTGTCGCCGGGGATGCTCGGCTACAACCCCGACGTCGGCCCGTTCCCGTACGACCCGGATCAGGCCCGCGAGATCATGGAATCGCACGGCTGGAACGAGGACAACCCCTTGTTCCTCGAGATCTACGCGCCGATCGGCCGGTACCTGCGCGGCGTGGAGACGACTCAGGCGGTGGCCACGATGCTGAACGACGTCGGCTTCAACACCGAGGTACGGCTCGCTGAGTGGACCCGCTTCCGCGCCGGCAGCCGGATCAGGGGCGAAGAGCCCGGCGCCTATGACGCTCGCTACGGCTGGAACTCCAACGAGTGGTTCGACGGGGCCCGCACCCGCAACTTCCTGGTGTGCGGCGGCTCGTCCTCCAAGCTGTGCGACGAGTACGTCACGGAGCAGTTCGAGATGGCCGGCTCGACGACCGACCAGGAGCTGCGCAACGTCCTCTACCAGAGGGCCTGGGCCCGGCTGCATGAGAACCCTCATGCCATCTACCTGCTTCAGCAGGACCTGATCTACGGCGCGACGGAGCGTCTCGACTGGCAGCCCCGGCTCGACGACGAGTACCTCGTGTCGGAGATGAGCCTGAACTAGCACGTCAGGCTGGTTGGCTTGCTGTTGACCTGCTGGCCCGGCTCGGTCGTTCCAGGGCCGAGCCGGGCCCGGCAGGGCTGAGCGTCCATAGGTATCGATGGAAATGCAGACGACGACGGAGACCACGCCGCCGTCGCAGCGGCCGCGGCGCGGCGGGCTGCGGCGATGGCTGCGCGACCTCCAGGGATGGGTCGCCCGCCTCTTCGGCGGCGAGTCGCTGCGCGGCCTGTTGCTGCGGAGGCTGCGCGACGGCGTCATCGTGCTGCTGCTCGTGGTGACAGTGATCTTCTTCCTGGCCCACGTCGTCGGGAACCCGGCGCTGGTGTTCGCCCCGGTAGACGCCACCGACGAGCACATAGCAGAACTCCACCGCCAATTCGGGCTGGACCGCCCGGTCGCGGAGCGCTACTGGGAGTACCTGGTCGGCCTGGCCCAGCTCGACTTCGGCGAGTCGACCTGGCAGCAGCGCCCCGCCATCGATGCGGTGAAGGAGGCGCTGCCGTCCACGATCTACCTCACCGTCGTCGGCCTGGGCGCGGCCGCGGTGCTGGGGGTGGTGCCCGGCATCGTGGCGGGTGCCAGAGCGCGCAAGCCGTTTGACAAGACCTCGAACCTGCTGTCGGTGGCGGCGCTGTCGGTGCCGAACTTCTGGCTGGGGCTGCTGCTGATCCTGGTGCTCGGTGTGCAGCTCGGCTGGCTTCCCACCTCGGGGCGTTTCGAGACGGCCAGCATCGTGATGCCTGCGCTCACCCTGGGCATCGTGCACGGCGGGCGCATCTACCAGCTTGTGCGCTCGGCGACCTTCGAGGAGATGTCCAAGCCGTACGTAACCGTGGCCCGCAGCAAGGGCCTCACCGAATGGAACATCCTACGCCGCCACGTGGTCCGCAATACCGGGGTCACCACCGCCACCATCGTCGGCTGGGAGTACGTGCGGATGTGGGGTGGCGCCGTTTTCGCCATCGAGTACGTGTTCGCCTGGCCCGGGATCGGCCTACTGACCATCGACGCCGCCCACAAGCACGACTTCTTCGTGCTCCAGGCCGCAGTCATCATCGCAGGAGCGTTCGTGATCTTCAGCAACCTCCTCATCGACATGGGCTACCAGTTCATCGACCGCCGGATCGCGGCCTCCTGATGGGCGTCACCGTCGCCAAGCGCACCGGCGAGGGCCCGGCCCGCACCTCGGAGCACGGCGTGTGGGGCCGCCTCATAAGCATGCTGGGCAGCCGAGGCTGGATGCTGCTGGTGCTCTTCCTTCTGCTGCTGGTGGCGGCCTCGATCGTGCCCGACGTCTTCGCCCCGCACGACCATGAGGCCCAGAACCTGCGGGCTCGCCTACTGGGGCCGGGAGAGTCCTCGTCGGAGGGTCTGCACCTGCTAGGGACCGACAGCCTGGGCCGGGACCTGTTCTCCCGGATGGTGATCGGCACCCGACTCACGATGTTCATAGCGGTGACCGCCACCCTGATCGGCGCGGCCATAGGCGTGCTGTTCGGGCTGCTGGGCGGCTACTTCGGCGGGCGCACGGACCGGCTGCTGATGCGCCTGGGCGAAGCCCAGACGGCCATGCCGATGTTCCTGGTGGCCATCCTGCTGCTGAGCCTGCTCGGGCCCAGCGTGGGAATCCTGCTCGTAGTGCTGCCGTGCCTGGTTTGGCCCATCTTCGCCCGGGTAGTGAGGGCTGAGGCGCTGAGGCTCCGGGAGGAGACGTTCGTCGAGGCCTCGATCGCCACCGGCTGCTCCACCTCGACCATCCTGGGCCGCCACCTGCTGCCCAATGTCGCCCCCCGCATCCTGGTGCTGTGCGTGGTGGAGATCGGCCACGTGATGCTGGCAGAGGCCGGGCTCAGCTTCCTCGGTGTGGGTGTCCAGCCGCCCGACACCACCTGGGGACTGCTGATCTCCGAGGGCCGACCGCTGCTGGCGGTGGCCTGGTGGCTCACGATCCTGCCCGGCGTGCTGCTGGGAATCACAGTGCTGGTGCTCAACCTGCTGGGCCGCTACTGGGAGTCCCGCTCAGGAGCCGCCGGGTGAGGCCCAGATTCGTGTCTTCGGATGTGGCGGCATGAGCGTCCTGCCTCTCCTGGAGGTGGACGACCTTCACGTCACGTTCAACACAGCCTCGGGACCGGTGCACGCGGTGGACGGCGTGAGCTTCACCATGGCGCCCGGCGCCTCCTTGGGCGTTGTGGGCGAGAGCGGCAGCGGCAAGAGCGTCACCGCGCGGGCCCTTCTGCGCCTGTTCGCTATCACCGACGACGTGCGCGTCTCCGGGTCGGTGCACTTCGACGGGGCCGACCTGCTCCGTGTCGACGAACGCAGGCTGCGCCATGTGCGCGGCGGGCAGATCGGCATGATCTTCCAGGATCCGCTCACGTCGCTCAATCCCCTGATGGCGGTGGGCGAGCAGATCGCCGAGTCTCTGCGGCTGCACCGGGGCATGGGACGGGCCGAGGCCGCCTCCGAGGCGGTGGAGCTTCTGGCCCGGGTCGGCATCGCCGATCCCGAGAAGCGGGCCACCGAGCTGCCCAGCAGCTTCAGCGGAGGAATGCGCCAGCGGGTGATGATCTCACTGGCCATCGCCTGCCGGCCCCGCCTGCTGATCGCCGATGAGCCCACCACCGCCCTCGACGTGACCGTGCAGGCCGAGATCCTGCTGCTGCTCGACGAGCTGCGCCGGTCCGAGGGCATGGCGCTGATGCTCATCACCCACGACTTCGGCGTGGTCGCGGCCACCTGCGAGGACGTGCAGGTCATGTACGCCGGCAAGCTGGTGGAGAAGGCCTCGATGACCCATCTGTTCGACCGGGCCAACCATCCCTACACCGAGGGGCTCCTGCGGCTGGTGCCCCGCTTCGAGGACGCTCACACCGGGCGGCTGCATCCCATCCCGGGCCAGCCGCCCATAACCGGAGGTGGCGGCTCGTCGTGCGCCTTCGCGCCGCGATGCGCCCACGCCTTCGACCGCTGCCACCGCGAGATTCCGCCCGAGGTGGCGGTGGGACCCGAGCATCTCAGCGCCTGCTGGCTGGCGGCTGACCGGGCCAAGGAGGGCACCGAGGCGGGCCGTCCCTGGCGGAGGACGCCATGAGCGACGCCGTGGTCGTCGGATCGACGCTCGATACCGGTTCGCCCGAGCCCGAGGAAGCCGCTGGGCCGCGGGGCGTGCTCGAGGTGAACGATGTGATGGTCGAGTTCGACACCGACGCGGGCCGGATCACCGCGGTGGACGGGGTGTCCCTGCATCTGGCCACCGGCGAGACGCTGGGCCTGGTGGGAGAGAGCGGGTGCGGGAAGTCCACGCTGGCCCGGGCCATCATGCAGCTGGTGCCGATGCAGCGGGGCTCGGTGCGTCTCGAGGGCACCGACCTCGGCACGCTGCCCCGACGGGAGCTGCGCCGCATGCGCCACCGCATCCAGATGGTATTCCAGGACCCCCGCGGCTCCCTCGACCCCCGCATGAGCGTGTCCACCATCATCGGCGAGCCGCTCCGGGTCCATGGCATCGGCGACCGGACCAGCCGGGCCCGGGCAGTGGCTGAGGCCATGGAGCTGGTCGGGCTGCCCACCGCAGTGTCCGACCGCCTTCCCAGCGAGCTCAGCGGCGGCCAGCAGCAGCGGGTCGGCATCGCCCGGGCCATCGTCACCGACCCCGCGGTGCTGGTCTGCGACGAGCCGGTGTCGGCGCTGGACGTGTCCATCCAGGCCCAGATCATCAACGTGCTCGACGAGCTGCGAGACGAGCTCGACCTGGCCATGCTGTTCATCGCGCACGACCTGTCGGTGGTGCGCCACCTCAGCGATCGGGTGGCCGTCATGTACCTCGGCCAGATCGTGGAGACGGGCACCGCCTCCGAGGTGTTCACCGAGCCCCGCCATCCCTACACGCAGGGACTCATCACGTCGGTGCCCCGAGCCGACGCCGAGAGCGCGACCCGGCTGCAGACCGCGCGCCGTCTGGTGCTGGGCGAGCTGCCCAGCCTGCTCGACCCGCCGTCGGGATGCCGCTACCGCACCCGCTGCCCCTACGCCGACGACGAGTGCGCCGCCACCGAGCCGCCGCCCGAGGCGGTGGACCACACCGACGGCCTCCATTCGCTGCGGTGCCACCACTGGCGCGACATCGCGGTCCGGTCTGGGGCCCAACCGTCCTCCAACAGTCAGGAGCAAGCACCATGAGTGATCGTCAAGCCGTGAGCACCGACGGAGCTCCCACTCCGACCGGTCCCTTCAGCCAGGCCATCCGGGTCGGGAACCTCGTGTTCACCGCGGGCCAGGCGGGACGCAACCGCGACACCGGCCAGATGGGCGACATAGGCGAGCAGGCCGACTGGGCGCTGCGCAACATCACCGCCATCCTCGAGGCCGCCGGCGCCTCCATGGCCGACGTGGTCAAGACCACCGTCTTCCTCAAGGAGGGCACCCCGACCGGACCCCTCAACGAGCAGTGGGTCAAGCACTTCGGTGAGCCCCTGCCCGCCCGCTCGTCGCTGTTCGTGGCCCGCCTCAAGAACCCCGAGATGCTCGTCGAGATCGAGGCGGTCGCGATTGTCTGATCTGCCCGATCCGGGCGGCGCGGTGATCAGCGCCGGTTGCCGGGAGGCCGCGGAGGTTGGCGCGGCCGTGCTGGCGTCGGGCGGCAACGCGGTGGACGCGGCCATAGCCGCCTCGGCGGTGCAGTGCGTGCGAGAGCTGCCGTGGTGCGGCTTGGGCGGCGACGCCTTCGCGCTGGTCTCGGGCCCCGAAGGCCGGCTGGAGGCACTCAACGGCGCCGGCGCGGTGCCCACCGCCCTGGCCACCGCCTCGATCCCCGGCGGGCGCCTGCCCCGCTTCGGTCCGCTGTCGATCTCGGTTCCGGGACTGGTGGACGCCTGGTGGCGGCTCTGGGAGCGCCACGGATCCCGGCCCTTCGCGGCCCTGATCGAGCCCGCGGCCGAGCTCGCCGACGAGGGATTCGCTCTCGACGACGCGTTCGCCCGGGCCCTCGACCGGGTCCGGGCCGCGGTCGGTCCCGATGATCCGTTCGTGGCGGAGTTCTGCGAGGGCAACGGCTCGGCCGCTGGTGACGGTTTCCGTTTGCCGGCCCTGGCTCGCACGCTGCGCGAGATCGCCGCCGGCGGGCCCGCGGCGTTCTACACGGGGTCGCTGGCCTCAAACCTGGTCTCGACGCTGGACCGGCTGGGCGGCCTGCTGTCCGCCGACGACTTGGCCGCGCACTCCTGTGACTTCGAGGCGCCGATCACGGTCCGTTACGGCTCGGCGGAGGTGTCGGTGACGCCGCCGGTGTCGATGGGCTGGGTGCTGCTGCAGCAGCTGCTGCTCTACGAGAGGCTCGATGGCCGTCTGATCGACGGCGAAGCCGATCGGATCGACTTGATGGTGCGGTGCAAGCATGCCGCCTTCTCCGATCTCGCCGGTATGCCCAGGTGGCAGGAGGCATCCGACGTGACCGCGGTGCTGGGCGAGGACTCCCTCGACCGATGGTGCTCGATCATCGAAGATCAGCGCCGATCGGTGCTGGCGACGGTGGGGGCCCCGGCCGCTCCGGGCCCGGCCGGCGGCACCGACACCACCTGCCTGTCGGTGGTCGACGGCCGGGGGCTGATGGTGACGTTCATCCACAGCCTCTTCAACGAGTTCGGCTCCCGGGTGGTGGTGCCTGGCACCGGGATCGTGCTCAACGACCGGCTGGCCAAGCAGCCCGCCCGTGTCGACCGGAATGGCGGGTCGGACCGGCCGCGCCGGCCGCTGCACACCCTGGTCGGCTACCACGTCGCCCATCGCGGCCGCCGGCTGGTGGGGGCCACTCCCGGCGGCCGGGGCCAGGTCCAGACCAACTTCCAGGTGCTGCGGGCCATCATCGACGACGGGGCCGACCCTCAAGCGGCTGTCGACGGGCCCCGCTGGCTGTCGGGTGCGCCCCGGCTGCCCGACGCCGACGACCTGCTGTTCCTGGAGCCCGGGTTCCCGCCCCACCTGGGCTCGGAGCTGGCCCGGCGCGGCCACCCGGTCGCGGCCGACGGCGCGGCCTCCGACAATGACCTGTTCGGCAGTTGCACCATCGCCGGGGCGGGTCCGCAACGCTCGGAGACGTTCGGTGCGGCCGATCATCGCCGGGGAGCGGCCCTGGTGACCGTCACGAGAGAGGAGACTCCATGACCGATGTGATGTCGGCCCCAAAGTTCGGGCCGAGGGCCATCACCTACCCCCACCCGATCAACCACGACTGGTACGACTGGCCGACGTTCTCCGACGCCGAGTTCGAACGCCGCCACGGGTTGGTGCGGGGATTCATGGCCGAGCGCGACCTCGACTGCCTGCTGGTGGCCGGGGCGGCTCATCTTTGGGACCGGGGCTGGGCCAACGTGCGCTGGATCACCAACTACATGGGCACCATGGAGCTCGACAGCTTCGTGATCTTCCCCGCCGACGGCGAGCCGACCCTGGCCATCCTCGGCCTCAACGCCCGCCTGCCCGACCGGGTCACCCGCTCGAGATTCCCCGACGTGCGAGGCGCCCTAAACACCCGCACCATCCTGGTGGACCGGCTCGAGGAGCTGGGCCTGCGGAAGGGCCGGGTCGGCATCATCAACCCCACGCCGTACCTGTCGGTGTCGCGGGACCACTGGATCGCCCTGACCGAGACCTACCCCGAGGTGGTGTTCGAGGAGTACTCCGACGAGTTCTGGAGGATGCGGCTGGTGCTGTCCGACGAGGAGGTCGCCTGCCTGGAGGAGGCGGCCCGCATCGGCGACGCCACCCAGGTGGCGGTGATGGAGCAGCTGCGACCCGGCATGACCGAGCACGACCTGTTCCGGATCATCTTCACCACCCTCGCCGAGGAGCGGGGCGAGATCCCATGCATGGTGCTGGCCGGCAGCGAGTCGATGAGCAACCCGACTAGCGGCTTCCAGCGGCCCCGGCCCATCGGGCGCACCATCACCTCCGACGATGTGCTGCTGATGGAGGTCGGCGCCCGCGACGGCCACGGGTACGAGGCCCAGACGGGCAAGGCGATGGTGTTCTCCAAGCCACCGCCCGACTACGCCGACCTGCTGGAGGTGATGCTGGAGGCCTACCACCGGATCGTGGCCGAGCTGAAGCCGGGCTGCACCGCCAAGGAGCTGCGGGCCGCGGGCAGCATCATCACCGAGCGGGGCTACACCATCGTGGCCCCGCTGGTGCACGGGGTGTTCAACCCCATCGACGCCGGACCGTTCGTGGGTACGTCGCACCGGCCCGACAAGGACGTGGTGCTGGAGCCCAATATGGCGCTGTGCGTGGAGATCCATCCCTGCACCACCGACATCATCAAGGGCGTGTTCATGGGCGACACCTACGTGATCACCGAAGACGGCGCCCGCAACATCAACCACCGTCTCGAACCGAAGGTCTACGAACTGGGGTGAGTGCCATGGCTGAGAAACCAGAGCTGGAGTTCCACATACCCGACGGGGCGTGGCGCCCGGCGGGCGGCCCGGTGGAGGGCATCGACGAGATGATCCTGTCCACCGACGGCCAGCCCGACGGGCCCTACACCCGGCTGATGCGCTTCGCGCCGGGCGTCGACTCGTCGCCCAACGGGGTGCTGACCCACCACTTCTGGGAGGAGGTCTACATCGTGGAGGGCGACCTCACCGACCTGCGGCTGGGCGAGACGTTCACCGCCGGCATGTACGCCTGCCGCCCGCCGGGCATGCCCCACGGCCCGTGGCGCAGCACCGCCGGCGTGCTGATGGTGGAGTTCCGCACCGGCGGCTACAACCCGTAGCCGGTCGGGCTGGGCGGGTCAGGCGGGCGATGAGGCTGTCCATCGACGGCGTCGAGCGGGCGTTCGCGCCCGAGGTGCTGGTGGTGATCGGCTACGCCGGGCGGGACCGGGCCGCGGTGGAGCACCACATCGACGAGCTGGCCGAACTGGGGGTTCCTCGGCCGGCCAGCATCCCGCTGTTCATGGTGTTCCCGCCGTGGCTGCTCTCACAGGCGCCGTCGATAGTGGTGGCCGGCCCGGCGAGTTCGGGCGAGGCCGAGATCGTGGTGGTGGTGGACGACGACGAGGCTTTCGTGACGCTCGGGTCCGACCACACCGACCGGGCGCTGGAGGCGGTCGACATTGTCGCCTCCAAGGGGGTGTGCCCCAAGCCGGTGGCAACGTCGGGTTGGGCGGCCGCCGCGGTGTCCGGTCGCTGGGAGGATCTCACGCTGTCCAGCCGCATCGACGGCGGTGTGGCGTACCAGGACGGCTCGGCCGGGGCCAACCTGCCTCCGCTGGAGCTGGTGGCGGCCATCCCGTGGGCCGGGCCGCGGCCCCGCTGTTTCGCGGCCTTCACCGGCACGGTGCCGGTGATCGGCGACATTCGCCCCAGCTCGAGTTTCGCCGCCACCCTGGCTGGCCCTGGTCTGCCGCCGCTGGAGTTGAACTACCGGGTGGAGACGGTCCCGCCGCTCGCAGGCTGAGCCGCGGCTAGAAGTCGCTCCCCGGCGCGTTGTTCTGCGATGAGCGGCGGGCGTCGATCCACTCCCTGGCCTCGTGAACCCGTTGCTGCACCATGGCGATGGGATCGTCCAGTCCCTGCTCCCGGCGCCTCTCGACCCAGCGAGCGCCGAGGCCCGCGGCCACCGCACCAGCCGCCAGCGCCACCAGCGCCACCATCATGGCGGCCACCGCCGCGAAGCCGAGTGCGGCGATGAGCCGGCGCAGCCCGAAGATCCTCGCCGGTCCGATCGACAGTGTCCTGTCCTGGCCTGATCGCTCCGAGCGCCAGGACACCCGACCTTCGAGTAGCAGCTCCCTCACGCGGCCGTCTCCCGTCGGCTTGAGTGTTGCCTCGGGAGGCTACTTCCCCGATCAGGGGGGCGGGTGGGCGGCCGGTGTAGCGTCGTCGTGTGCGCCTGCTAGTGCTGCAGCACATCGACTGTGAGCATCCCGGGCGGCTGCGGGACTTCCTGCGGGACGACGGGATCGAATGGACTGCGGTGGAGCTGGACGAGGGCGAGCCCATCCCGCCGCTGGAGGACTACGACGCCATGTGGGTGATGGGCGGCCCGATGGACGTGTGGGACGTGGACGAGCACCCGTGGCTGGTGTCCGAGAAGCGGGCCATCCGCCGCTGGGTGCGCGAGCTGCAGAAGCCGTTCCTGGGGGTGTGCCTGGGCCATCAGCTGCTGGCCGACGCCCTGGGCGGCACATGCGGCCCTCAGCGACCGCCCGAGATCGGGGTGTTGCCGGTGGAGCTAACCCCCGAGGGCCGGTCCGACCCGATCTTCGACCGGATGGCCGAGCAGCAGCACGCGTTGCAGTGGCATTCGGTGTGCGTAGCCCAGCCGCCGGAGGACGCGGTGGTGCTGGCCAGCTCGCCGGTGTGCCGGGTGCAGGCCATGCGGGTGGGGCCGCGCGCCTGGTCGATGCAGTATCACGTGGAGGTCGAGGACGACACCGTCCACAACTGGGGCGAGATTCCCGCCTACCGCCAGGCACTGGAGTCGGTGCTAGGCGAGGACTCTGTCGACGCGCTAGCCGCCGACGCCGACCGCCACATGGAAGGCTTCGTGTCCGACGCCCAGCAGCTCTACCGCAACTTCATTACCGCTGCGTCATAGCTGACATATCACAAGCGTCGGGCAGGCGGGATTTGAACCCACGACCTCCTCGTCCCGAACGAGGCGCGCTACCAAGCTGCGCCACTGCCCGTGTGCAGCGCTGAGATGCTAACCGCCGGTGGCGTTGGCAGCGCCATCCGCCCCGATGCGAAGCGGTCAGGCGGGGGCGGAGGCCTCGGCCAGGGTGGTGGCCACTAGGCGGGCCAGGCCCATCGGGTCGATGGGCTTGACCAGCCAGGCGTCCGCGGTGCTGCGGCGGGCCAGGAACTCGTCGGCGTCGCGGTCCAGAAGCATGATCACCGGCCGTCGCGGCAGGCGGCCCATGTCCTCCTCCTGGCGGACCGCCAGGCAGGCGGCCATCCCGCCCATGTTGCCGACCTGCAGGTCGAGCAGCACCAGAGCGGGGTCGACCAGCTCGATCGCCTCGAGGGTGTCCGCGCCCCGCCGTACCCGGTGCAGGGTGTGCTCGCCGCCCAGCGCGGCCTCGCACTGCGCCGCCACCCAGTCGGCATCGGTCACCAGCAGCACCTCAGGCACGGCGGAGATCGTAACGTGCCTCGCTCGCTAGCCCGATCCCGGCGGCTGGGGTATATCCTCCAGCCCGTGCTGGACATCGAGTCTTTCTACAACGAGGCCGAGTCCTACTACCTGCTCCGTCCCTCCGGCGAACTCGATGCCTACACGGTGGCCCATTTCCGGGAGGCGCTCGCCGACAACGCCAACGCCGACCGTCTCGTCGTGGATCTCTGCAACGTGCCCTTCATCGACTCGGCCGGCCTCGGGGCCCTCATCGGCGGGATCCGCCGCATCCGCGAGAACGAGGGCCGGGTCGTGGTGTTCTGCAACGGCCCGACGCTGATCCGGCTGCTGCACACCACCGGCTTCGACCGCATCGTGCCCGTCGAGGAGACCCTCGAAGCCGCGGTCGGCGCCCTCGACCGAGACCCCGACGCCTGACCACGGACACGGCCCAGCGGCCGAGCGGGTAGCTACACCAATGCCAAGAATCCGCGGGACGCGGCGCCTGATGCGCGTGGCCGCAGCCGGCGCGCTAGCCGTCGGCGCGCTGCTGACTCTGGGCTCGAACGCCGCCGCCGGGGCCTCCGGCAGTCTCGACGGCACGGCTGCGGCCAGCACCGACATCCTCGACGTGGTGGAGGTGTCGGGCTTCCTCGACGGGATCATGGCCGACTTCATCGAGCGATCCATCGAACAGGCCTCCGCCAAGGGCTCGTTGGGACTCGTGCTCCAGGTGAACAGCCCGCGTGCCATCGTCGACGACGAACGCCTGGTCGAGCTCGCTGCCCGCATCCGCTCCTCGGATGTGCCGGTCTACATGTGGGTCGGCCCCTCCGGGTCGGTGGCCACCGGCGCGGTCGGCCAGCTGGCCGGCGTGGTGGGCGACCTGGCGGTGGCTCCCGGCTCGAAGCTGGGCGACCTCGGCCCGCTGATCCTGCCGGCCGAGCACCTGGCCGAGCCGTTCGCCGATGCCTACCCCATCATGCAGGACCGGACCGTCTCATCGGCTGAGACCATCGACCTCGGACTGGCACGGGAAGCCCCCACCCTGGGCTTCTTCGTGATCGACCTGCCCGGATTCGTGGCCGAGATCGACACCACCGGCGACGAGCCGGTACGGGTCCCGGTCAGCCCGGTGCGCTTCGCCAAGCTCTCCCTGATCGACCAGTTCATGCACACCGCGGCCAGTCCTGCGCTGGCCTACCTGCTGTTCCTGGCCGGCACCGGGCTGCTCGTCTTCGAGCTCTACACCGCGGGCGTGGGAATTGCCGGGGGGCTGGGCGCGCTGTCGTTCCTGCTCGGCTGCTACGGGCTGGCTGCGCTCCCGGCTCGGGGCTGGGCCGTCGGGCTGCTGCTGGTGGCCATGTTCGGGTACGGCGTGGACATCCAGACCGGCGTGCCCCGGGTCTGGACTGCCATCGCAACCGTCTGCCTGACGGTCGGGTCGCTGACGCTGTTCGACGGGGTGTCCCTGTCGTGGGTCACGCTGCTGGCAGGGATCGTCGGGGTCACCGCGGGGATGGTGACCGGCATGCCCGCGATGGTCCGCACCCGGTACGGCACCCCGACCATCGGGCGGGAATGGATGATCGGCGCCCTGGGCGTCGCCCGTGACCCGGTGGACCCCGAGGGGGTCGTGGTCATCGACGGCGCCCCCTGGCGAGCCCGCACCCAGCGGGCCACCCCCATCGCGGAGGGCGATCCCATCCGCGTGATGGCGCTGGAGGGCCTGGTCCTCACCGTCGAGCCCGCCGACGCTGCCGACGACGCTGCCGAGAAAAGCGCCTGAGCGGCTTGGCTTCGGGTCACCTCGTGTGGTAGTCGTCACAGTCGAGGAGGGCGTTGGTATGGGGTTTCCATCGGCCGACAGGGTTGAATGGCAGATGCGGGCGGCCTGCAGAGGCCCGCACGCGTCGGTGTTCTTCCCGCCGCCCTACGTCGAGAAACGCGACGAGAAGCGCCGCCGCGAGCTGCGGGCCAAGGACATCTGCGCCACCTGCTCCGTGCAGTCCGACTGCCTCCAGTACGCGCTGGACATCGGCGAGCAGCACGGCATCTGGGGCGGTCTCAACGAAGTCGAGAGACGCGACCTCCTGCTGCGAACAGCCCGGGCCTGACCCAGAGGCCGAACTAGAGCTCGGGCAGCCGGGGACCGGCGATGCGCAGGTCGCCTCGCCGCCGGGTCACGCCGGTGCTGTCCAGCCGGGCCAGCAGGGCCAGGGCGTACTTGCGGGTGGCTCCCCAGGCGTCGCGCACCTCAGCCACCGTCACCCCTTCGGGCTGATCGGCCAGCAGCCGAGCCACCACCCTTGCGGCCTCGTCGACCGCTGATGTCGCGAAGTGGATGCCGCCGCTCTCGACAAGGTGGCCCTGACGCACCAGGAGACGCAGTTCGTCGTTGCTGACGCTGGTTGGAGCGGGGGGCGTGAACGGCTCGGCGGCAGCCGCGGCCACGAACGGATGGTCGGCCAGCGGGTCGTCGCCGCCCGCCGCGCGAGCCCGGCCCTCGCCGCTGGTGATGCCGTCGATGGTGCCGATAACGGTCCGCTCGAAGTCGTCGAGCCCGGCCAGGTCGAGTCCGAGCGGACCCGCGGCGGCTACCGCATCGGTGAGGCGCTGCCTGGTCCGGGCCAGGAACTCGGGGTCCACCGCCCACCGGCCCAGATCGGGCGGTCGGGCCCGGCCGGCGAGCCTCTCCAGCCGCGCCGCGTCGATCCGGCCCCGCTCGGCGACGATCCGTTCCACCGACCGGTCGGGCCGGGCCCTCGAAGCGGGTAGCACCGGGTCGACGTCGAGCACCTCGCCGCCCCCGACCGTCTCGGAGCGGCCCGACTCGCGCAGGATGAAGCGGTCCCCCATGCACAGCGGCAGCGGCACCGGCAGGTGGAGCCGCACCAGCCCGGCCCGGCCCGGCTCGATGGCCGACGGCCCCAGCACCCGCAGCCGCACCGGGTACTCGCCCGACCCGATGTAGGCCACGTAGGCCCCCCGGCGGGTGACCGGGTGGTCGAGGGAGGCCAGCACCGACAGCTCGGCGTCGATGGTGCGGGCCGCGTGCCACTGCTGAGCCCGAACCACCGCGTCCCCCCGGGCCACGTCACGGTGGCCCGCGCCGGCCAGGTTGACCGCTACCCGGTTGCCGGGACCCAACTCGTCGCACTGCTGGTGCAGGCTCTGCAGGGCCCGCACCCGCACGCTGTGCCCGGCGGGCACCACTGCGAGGGTGTCATCGATGCGGAGCCGCCCTCCGGTGAGCGTGCCGGTCACCACCGTGCCCGACCCCTTGATGGCGAAGGCCCGGTCCACCCACAGCCGGGGCCGGTCGCGGTCGGCCGCGGTGGGGGTGGTGGCCAGCAGGTCGTCCAGCGCGGCGACCAGCTCGTCCATTCCGGTGCCGTCCACCGCGTCGGTGGCCACGATGGGCGCATCGGCCAGGAATGTGCCGGCGACATGATCGGCCACGTCGAGACGGGCCAGCTCCACCAGGTCCTCGTCGGCGTCTCCGGCCTTGGTGAGGGCAACCATTCCGTGGCTCAAGCCGAGGAGCTGCAGGATGCGCAGATGCTCCTCCGACTGCGGTTTCCATCCCTCGGTCACGTCCACCACGAACACGCAGGCGTCCACCCCGCTGACCCCGGCCAGCATGTTCTTGAGGAACCGGACATGGCCGGGAACGTCGATGAAGGCGATCCCGCGCCCCGACGGCAGCGGCATCGACGCGAAGCCCAGGTCGATGGTGAGGCCCCGCTCCTTCTCCTCGTCCCACCGGTCGGGATCGGTGCCGGTGAGCGCCCGCACCAGCGTGCTCTTGCCGTGGTCGACATGGCCGGCGGTGGCGACTACATGCATGCGGTGTTCCTAGCCGCTGAAGAGTGCTGTGTACACGGCTCGGGTGTCTTCGTGGGACAGGCCGATGCCCAGGTACTGGCCGTCGATGTGAAGCTCCCAGTGCAGGTGCAGCTGGTCGTGGACCGCTCCCGCCGCGCCCGCCCGGGTGCCGGAGTTGCCGATCGTGCCGAGGGGCTGGCCCGCCTCGACCCTCAGCCCCGGCCGGATGCCGGGCTCCAGCCCGTCGAGGTGGGCGTACAGCGACACGACGTGGCCCACGCCGTCGATGATGCCGTGGTCGACGGCGACGTGGTTGCCGTAGAGCATCATGAGCGTGTACGGAGGGGTGGTTCCGAGCACCGCGGCGGTGTCGAGCAGTTGGTTCCACTCCAGGGGAGTGGGGTCCTCGAAGTCGCCCACGGCCACCACCACCCGGCCGGCGAGGGCGGCCACGGCCTGGTGTCCGAGCACCGGGCACCAGAAGTCGATGCCCTGGTGGATGCCGGAGCGGTAGGGGCGGGGCGCATTGGGAAGCGCCGACGTCCGATCCAGGGGCACCGGCCCGCAGTCGCTGGGCACGACGATGCCGGCGGACAGCAGCTCGGCCGCGGCCCGGGCCTCCTCGAATGTGATCGGTTCGGCCAGCAGCTTGCGGCCGCTGGGTGTGATCGTTCCCGGCCCGGCCGGCCCCGGACCCGGTGTGACAGTTGCGTCGCCTGGTGGGGGCGTGCCCGCGCCGGTGCCGGTGGCGTGGCTGAACAGTTCCGCGTACACCGCTCGGGTCTCTGCGGCGGACAGGCCGGCGCCTAGGTACCGGTCGCCGACATAGAAGTTCCAGTGGAGGTGGAGCTGCCCGTAGCGGTCTCCCGAGGTGCCGGCGCGGGTGCCGGTGTTGCCGACGCCCCCGAGGCGCTGGCCGGCGTCGACCCGCATCCCCACCCGGATGCCGGGATCGACGGCGTCCAGGTGGGCGTAGAGCGACACCACGTGGCCCACGCCGTCGATGATGCCGTGATCGACGACCACGTAGGAGCCCGAGAGCATCGCGTTGGTGTACGCCGGCGTGTCGCCCAGGGCGATAGCGATGCCGAGCAGTTCGTTCCACTCGCTCGGCGTGGGATCGACGTAGCCGCCTGCAGCTACCGCCACCTGGCCGCTGAGCACCGACACCACCGGATCCCCGGGCGCCGAGCACAGGAAATCGACCCCCGCGTGGACCCCGGAGCGGTAGGCGCGGGGCGCGTTCGGCATCGAATAGGGCGAACCCAGGGGTGGGGGCCGGCAGTCGTTGGGCATCACGAAGTCCGGTGCCATCCGGGCTGCGGCCGCCAGGTCCCGCTGGTACGGCGTCAATGTTGTCGTGTTGGTCGGTTCTGGCGGGGCCGTGGTTGTGGTGGTTGTGGTCGTGGTCTGGGGTGCTGTGGTCGTGGTTTGGGTTGCGGTGGTTGCTGTCTCCGGCGGGGCTGTGGTTGTGCCCAGCGTGGTCGCGGCGGCTGACGCCGCTGGCTGTTGCGAGTCTTCACCATCCTGCGCCGCGCACCCTGAGACGGCAGCGACCGCGGCAACGAAAGCCAGGCCGCAAGCGGCCACAACACTGCGTCCTCGCATCATGTCCCGGCGACCGGCGTGCTAGCCGGCGACCTCGCGCAGGGCTGCCGCCACCTCGGCGTCGTCGTCGGGGTGGACCGTGCGCAGATCGGCCACGGTGGCGCCGTCGATCACCCGTGCGATGATCGGCCGCGGCCGGGACCGCAGCGCCCCGGCGTGGTCGCCGGGCACAGACACGCCTACCGACTCGATCTCGACACCGGGCAAGGTGCCACCGCCGGGCGTGGCCGCGGTGACAACCTCGGCGAGACCCTCGTACGCGCCCAGCCGGCCACGCAGCTCGGCCGGGGTGAGGGCGGCCATCCGCCAGAACTCGATGGCGCGGCCGTCGCCCCGCAGGTAGGCCAGCGCGGTGTCCTGCAGGGCGGCCAGCACCAGCGATCCGGGCCGCAGCGCCCGGGCCAGCGGGTGGCGGCGGCAAGCGTCGACCAGTTCGGCCCGCCCCGCGATGATGCCGGCCTGGGGCCCGCCCAGGAGCTTGTCGCCGGAGAAGGTCACCAGGGCCGCTCCGGCCTCGAGGGTCTGGCGGGCGGCGGGCTCGGAGTCCAGCCACGGCGGCGGACCGCTTTCGAGCCAGCCGCAGCGGCTGTCGAGCAGGCCCGACCCGATGTCGGCCACCAGCGGCGGGCCCAGGCTGGCCAGTTCAGCGGTGCGGGGCGCCTCGGTGAAGCCCACCACCCGGAAGTTCGACCGGTGCACCTGCACCACCGCCGCGACATCGTTGACCGGGTCGGACACCGCTGCCACGTAGTCGTCCCGGCGGGTGCGGTTGGTCGTCCCGACCTCCACCAGCCGTGCGCCCGACCAGGCCATCACGTCGGGCACCCGGAAGCCGCCGCCTATCTCCACCAGCTCGCCCCGCGACACCACCGCGTCGCGGCCCTCGGCCAGCGCGGCCAGCACGAGCATCACCGCGGCTGCGCAGTTGTTGACGGCCATGGCGGCCTCCGCGCCGCAGGCCCGGGCCAGCAGATCGGGCGCGCCCGTCTGGCGATCGCCGCGTTCGCCGGTGTCGAGGTCGAGCTCCAGGTTGGAGTAGCGGGCACTCTGACTCCATGCCTGCGGCGCCCGACCCAGGTTGGTGTGCAGCAGCACGCCGGTGGCGTTGATCACCGGTGTGAGCAACCGCCGGTGGAGAGTGCGGGCCCGGGCCGGGGCCGAGTCGGGGTCGCCGGCCGCGATGGCGGCCCGGGCTGCGTCCACCAGCAGCGGATGGGGCAGGCCGGTAGCGGCCAGCGAGCGGGCCAGCCGGTCCACGGAGGGCGGTCGATCCTGAAGCGACACGTCGACGACAAGGCTACGCATCCGCTTGGCGGTGCCGTCTAGCCGCCCCGGGTCGCTCCTGGAGCGACGGTGCCGCCCAGCCGCTCGGCCTCTTACGCTGGGGCCGTGTTCGTAGTGCTGCTCCTGGCGCTGTTGTGCGTACCGCTGCTGGAGCTGTACGTGATCATCCGGGTGGCCGGCGGGGTCGGCACACCAGAGACCATCGGTCTGCTGATCGCGGTGTCGGTGGTGGGGGCGTGGATGGTGCGACGGTCCGGTCTTGGCGTGCTTAACCAGATCCGGGTCCGCCTCAACCGGGGCGAGCTGCCCACCGGGGAGCTGGTCGACGGGCTGCTGATCCTGATCGCGGGCGCGCTGATGCTCACGCCCGGGTTCATCACCGACGCGGTGGGGCTGCTGCTGCTGTTCTTCCCCACCCGGCTGGCGGTGCGGTCGCTGCTGCTGCGCCGCTTCGCCCGCAAGATCAACCTGCACGGATGGACGGCCGGGCCGGGCGGTCAGGGCGGCTTCGGCTTCGGCTTCGGCCATGCACCGGGCGGCGGCCGGCGCCGGCCCGGCGGGCCCGACGTCCGGGATGTCGACGACGTGCGCGAGGTCGGCGACGGTGAGCAGACCAAACGTGACCAGAACGGGGAATGACCATGCAGATTGACCCGGCCGCCACTGCGGCCGTCGACCAGGTGCTCACCACCACCCGGGCGGTGCGGCGGCGCCTCGACCTCGAGCGCGACGTGGACGACGAGATCATCCTGGACTGCATCGACATCGCCGAGCAGGCGCCCACCGGGGGCAACCAGGGCAGCCGGCGCTGGCTCATCGTGCGGGACCCCGATCTCAAGCAGCGCCTGGCGGAGCTGTACCGCGGCGTGATCGGCAACCGCATGATCGAGGCCCGCGACCGCCTGGCCGGCAGCGGAGACCCTCGGGAGCGGTCCATGCGGTCCTCGGCCCACCTGGCCGAGCATCTGGGCGAGGTGCCGGCCATCGTCATCCCGGTGATCCTCGGTCGCCACGACGGCAGCGGCCGGCCCGGCCTGTTCGACTCGGTGATCCAGAGCGGCTGGAGTTTCTGCCTGGCCTTGCGGGCCCGGGGCCTGGGCACGGTCTGGACCACCGCCGGGCTGGCCAGCGCCGCCGACATCAAGGAGCTGCTGGGCATCCCCTCCGACGTGACCGAGATCGCCATGTTCCCGGTGGCGTGGACGGTCGGCACCGACTTCAAGCCGGCCCGGCGCCATCCGGCCCGCGAGATCGCCTACTTCGACGGCTACGCCCGCACCTTCGAGCGGGGGCCCAGCGACCCGGTGTGCATGGCCGACGGCCCCGGCACCGTTGCCGAGGCCGACATCCGGGCCGACCCGGCCGCGGTGTGGGCCCGAGTCACCGACATCAACCTGCCCGCCGAGTTCTCCGAAGAGTTCCAGGGCGCCGAGTGGTGGGACGGCCATGACGGCCCGGCGCTGGGCGCCCGCTTCGTGGGCCGCAACCACCATCCCGGGCGGGGCGACTGGGAGGCGACCTGCTTCGTCGACGTGTTCGAGGAGCTGGCCGCGTTCGGCTGGTGCACCAGCGACATCGACAATCCAGGCGCCCGGTGGCGCTTCGAGCTGGAGCCCGTCGTGGGCGGAACCCGCCTGCGCTTCCGGGGCATCTTGGGGCCCGGCCCGTCCGGCCTGGACAGCATCATCGAGTCCCGGCCCGATCTAGAGCCCCGCATCATCGCTCGGCGAATCGACGAGCACAGGGCCAACATGCAGCGGGTGGTTGACGGGATCAAGGCCCTGTTCGAGCGGGCCCCAGCCGGCTCCTGACGGTGGCCCGCAGACTGGCCTACGACCGTCCATGAGGACGTCGGTACAGCTCACCGCCGACGCCGGGCCCTGGCCCGAGCTGGTCGACTTCGTGGTCGGGGCCGAGTCCCTGGGCGTCGACGCGGTGTGGGTGGCCGAGGCCTGGGGATCCGATGCGGCGTCGCCGCTGGGCTACCTGGCGGCCCGCACCGAGCGGGTGATGCTGGGCGCGTCGGTGTTCCAGGTGGGGGTGCGCTCCGCGGTGATGACCGCCCAGACCGCGCTGACCCTCAACGAGCTCTCCCAGGGCCGGTTCGTGCTGGGTCTCGGGGTGTCGGGACCGCAGGTGATGGAGGGCCTGCACGGGGTCCACTTCGGCGATCCGGTGGGTCGCATGGCCGAGACCCTCGACGTGATCGGGCAGGCCTTCGCCGGCGAGCGGGTGGCCTACGCGGGACGCCATCTGCAGCTTCCGCTGCCCGGCGGCGAGGGCAAGTCGCTGCGCCTGTCACTGCGCTCGGAGTCGCCCCCGCCCGTCTACCTGGCCTCGATGCTGCCGAGGATGCTGGAACTGACCGGGGAGCGAGCCGGCGGCTGGCTGGGCACCAGCTTCGTGCCCGAGGGCGCCGACGACGCCTACTTCCGGCACCTGCGAGCCGGCGCAGCCCGATCCGGCCGGACGCTGGACGATCTCGACGTGTGCCAGGGCGCCGAAGTCGCCTTCGCTGCTGACGAGGCCGAGCTGGCCGCCATGATCGACGCCCGCCGGGCCGGACTGGCCTTCAGCCTGGGGGGCATGGGATCGGCCATCTCCAACTTCTACAACTCTGCATACGCCCGCCAGGGCTTCGCCGAGGTGGCGGCCGAGTCGCAGCGCCTGTGGCTGGCCGGCGACCGCGGGGCTGCGGCCGCGGTGATCCCCGACGAGATGGTGCTGGGAACGACCCTCATCGGCACCGCCGCCATGGTGCGCGACCGCCTGGCCGTTTGGGCGTCCGCCGGGGTTGACACCGTGCGCCTCTATCCCGCGGGTGAGACCGTCCACGAACGGCTGGACACGCTGGGCCGTGCTCTGGCGCTGGTTCCAGACTGAGGGCGGCCTCAGGCGCCGAGCTGGTAGGTGAACGAATCGGCCTACTGGCGAGTGTTCTCGGGCGACGCCGCGATGGTCACCGGAAGGCGGTCGCGGTCCTGTCATACTCGCGTCCTATGAGCGTTGACCGATGACCGAGCAAGGACCGCCGATGCGGCGACCGATCCCGGCCGCGCTGGTGGTGGCACGGCGGGCGATGGTGGTCGCGGCGGCTGCGATGGTGATCGCCGCCCTGGCCGTGGTGGTCGCGCTACTGGGTGAGCCCGGGACCGATCCGGCCGAGACCGCAGCCGTCGAACAGGCCCGGGACGACGCGTCCTCTGCCCAGGAGGAGGCCGATGCGGCCACCGCCATGGCCGATGCGGCCATCGTCATTGCCGAAGAGGCCGCAGCAGTAGCGGCTGCCGCGCAGGCTGCGCTCGCCGACGCGATGGCCGCGGCCGGCGAGACCGTGGATCCGGCAACTATCGCCCGGCTCGAGGCTCAGCTGGAGGAGGCGCGGAACCTGGCGGCCACCGCTCTGGTGGCGGCCGACGCTGCCGGCGGAGCCACAGGCGCCGACGACGACGCTCCCGAGGACGGGACCGAAGCCGGGGAGGAACTCGCTGAGGAGCCGATGCAGGAGGAACCCCTTGAGGATCCTCCAGTTTCCGAGGAGGCACCCGTTGAGGAGCCCATGCCGGAGGATGACGCCGCCGCTACCGATGAGGACGCTGCCGAGCCCGACGACACCGGTGCGGCAGCGGACCTTCCCGGTGAGCCGCTTGTGTTGGGCCCGGCCGAGGGTGCCGGGCTGGCGGTCGTGGGGATTAGGTACGACAGCGCGCTGAACATGCGCGCCGTCCCCAACGGCGAGATCATCGCCAGGCTCGACAACGTGATGGACGGGGTGCGCGACCCGGCCATCTACGTGCGGCGCCCGAACTCCGACGACATCATCACCACGGTTGTCTGGAAGCGCGGCGTCGTCGCCACCGGCAACACCCGCGAGCTGACGACGAGTACCTGGCACGAGTTCCTGGCCGGTGACCTGACCGGCTGGTCAAGTGCCGCCTTTCTCGCCCAGCTCGGAGCCACCGAAGACGCCACGTCCGAAGTGGTCGACGCCTTGGGCGAGCTCCCAGTGGCCGACACCATGGTGGAGCTGGGTCTTGAGGTCGCTCAGACCATGACGAGCGAAGAGCCCCAATCCAGTGTCGTGGTGTCGGGGGCGCCCGGCCTCGCCGGCGATCTCGGGCAGGTGACCATCGACATCGTAGGCATCGGCGACGACTCGGTCCGTGGGTTCCGCCTGGTGGTGTTCGCCCACCCGGCCGAGGACTGGACCGAGGACGACCCCGGCCCGTTCACCCTCAAGAGTGTCGAGCGCACGGTCCTCTGCCACAGCCACCGGGGCGTGAGCGACGAAGGCCTCTGCCTCTAGCCGCCTGCCTCAGTCCGAAGCGAGTGGTCTCGGGGGTCGTTGAGGACAACGACGAGGCCGGGACCGAGATCTTGGTCGATGCGGCGCTGGAACATGGGGACCAGCATCGACGAGGGCATCACGCACTCCGCGCACGCTTCGTCGGGTATGTGGAGCCGGAATGTGATCGTGTTTCCAGTCTGCTCGGCGGTCAGGTCGGCGCGATCGGCTCTCAGGCCCTCAGCCAGGACCTCCACCACGTATTCGAGTCCCGTCCGCTCGCCACCGGTGCTGACTTCGACGGGCCTTGGGTCGGCCACGCTGCCGAGGAGCAGGCGCTCGACCTCGGGGGTGACCGCGTCGGCCAGGGCATTCACCTGGTCGATGGAGAGGCTGGCCACCGGGTGCGGGACGGTGGCGAACGGGTAGTCGGCGAAGCCCTGGAGCTCGGCCATGACCTTGCCGGTGGCCGTGAACGGCTCGGTCACGATTGCGGCCGCGGGCAGACCGAGCTCCTCGAACCGGACGGCGTCGAGCACACTGCCCGACGAGCAGCTGCCTCAATCGCCGATGGCGGCGATGATGGCGGTGGCGTCGGCGGCCAGCATCTCGATATCGGCCGGTTCCGCCGGGAAGCTGGAGTCGGGCTTGGTGACCAGGATCGTTGTGCTGCTGATGCGATGCCGCGCCGCGAGGTTCTCGGCCACCCGCTGGAGGATCTCGCGGCCGCGGGCCTTGCCGTTGTTGACCAGCCCCAGCACCGCGCCGTCGAGGCTGGCCGGCCTGGGGGCGAGCTCCTTGCCTGCGAAGGCCGGGGAGAGGGTCGGGTCGACGAGGGTGACGGTCATGGGCTGACTATCTCCTGAGTGATCAGCGGGACACTGCGATCCCGGCTCCAGGTAGGGAAGAAGGCCGAGTGCCCGCCGGCGTCGCCGCCGCCGACCATGAGGGCGATGTCATCGGGGCCGGTCCCCCGCCGTATGAGGATGTCCTCGTCGCCGGGATGGACGGCCGGGTCCGACGCCATCCACCACACCGGGTCGAAGCCCTCGACGAAGCCGGACGGCTCGACCTTGCCTCCCCGCTTGACGTCGGCGAACGAGCGGGCCGAGTGCTCGAACAGGTACTCCTGCACTTGGGCCCGGGTCCATCCCGACGCCGCGATCTTGCGGGCATGTTCGGGCGCGAACACGATCAGGGACCGGCCCGAGCTGAGCGATCCGAACGCGGCCATCGTGTCGGCGAAGGTTCCGAGCAGCTCGACAACGTCCGAGGAGGCGTGGTTGAGCACGTTGTGGCCCGACTCGGCGGCCATGACCGTGACCGTGCTCTGCGACGGTTCGTAGCCCCTCGACACGTGGAACGGCTCCCACGGACACGTGGCCTCGTCCTCGCCGAAGCACATCGCGTACTTGCCGGCCCAGCCCTGGGTGCTCTTGTCGAGCGCTCCCGGTATGGCCATCAGGCAGTTGCGCAGCACCAGGCGGACAGTGCGGCCGATGGTGGCGTTGGCCCGGAAGCCCGGGCCGAACAGGTTCTCCTTGCAGTGGATTCCGATCTCGTCGCGGACGGGCCCGTTGACCGCTACGAGGACGGCGGCCCCGCCGGTGCTGGCCGCTACCGCGTGCAGCCCGAAGGCGGGCTCGCTCATCGCCTTCAGGGCCGCGCCCACCACCGGGAAGTACTCGGGGAGGCAGCCAGCCATGACTGCGTTCACCGCGGCCTTGCGGGCGGTGACGGCCAGGCCCCGCCAAGGGTCGTCGAGAAGCACATCGTCGGTGGCCCACACTCCCCCGGCCAGCATGGCGTCGACCAGCGGCTCGGTGGGCGGCACCACCGGCAGCCCATCGGTCCAGCCCGCGTCGTAGCAGGCCTCGATGGCCTCCCACGGGTCGTCCACCCGCCGGTCGCCATGAACAGGAATCACTGAACCGGAGGATACGGAGCGCACCGAGACACCGCTCATCCCCGCGTCTACGGCTGGGGCGGCGCCACCGGGGCTTCGAATGTCGAGCGGAACTCCTCGGCGAGGAGCCGGGCCACCTCGGCGTGGCCGGCGTTGTTCAGGTGGAAGCTCCGGTACCAGCCCGTCAGCGGGTTGGTACCCACATGGGTTATGCCGTGTATGAAGTCGGAGCCCCGCCCGCACACCTCGCGACGGCCCTCACGGAACGGCGTGTAGGTGTCCACGTAGTGGACCCGCTCGGCGCCGAGTGCCTGGTTGGCCTGCCGAACCGCCTCCGCCAGCTGCCGGTTGAGGTGCTCGGCCAGCCGGCCGAGCCGGTCGACGGTCTCGGGCTTGTACAGCACCCGGCACGGGCCGAACAGCCGCCATTCGCTGGAGGGGGCGATCAGGCTGGGATAGCCGATCACGTATAGGCGGCCCCGCTCGGTGAGCCGTTCCGTGACGATCTCGCGGTAGAAGTCGGAGATTGACCCGTACTGCTGGCCGTCGATGCGGAGGGCGCAGCCGTAGTCCGGCCTCGAAGCTCTGCGGCTGGTGCCGGGGCACGTCCTTGAGGGATCGACCAGGCTGTCGATGCGAGCCTGCAGCGCCGCCTCCGACGGGCAGCCGACGAAGAGTTCGGTGACCCGGGTGAACGGGACGCAAGCCAGGACCACCTCCTCGAAGCCGACATCGTTGCCTCCCAGCGACAGGGTGACGACATCCACCCGCCTCGGCCCGCCTAGAGCCTCGACGTGCTCCTCCCACATCGACATCCGCCCCGATGCCTGAGATCTCCGGTTGAACATGTCCTCCACGAGCCCGCCCTCGCAGGCGGTGTGGGTGTGGGCGATCGTCCATCCCTGTAGACGGAGCATCTCCGCGGCTGCGGGACCGGCCGCCTGCGGGCTTCGCCGGCACGGCCCCTCGGCGTGCGGGTCGGTTCCGACGCCAGACGAGTAGGAATCGCCTGCGGACAGCCATGTCACGGTGGCGTTGAACCGCAGCGCCCCATATAGGAACGACGCCATCTGGGCCCGGGTGACAGCCACGCTGGGGCAGTAGCGGGCCGGACTACGGGTGCATCCCGCGGTGATGCCGGCGCCGGCCAGCGCGTCGATGGCTGATCGGTGGACGCTGCGGACGGTGTCGGTGAACCCGGCCGGGGGTGCGGGGCTGAGCCTGAACGCCCGGGACAGGAAGGTGGCCATCTCGGCCCGGGTGACCGACCGTTGCGGGCAGTAGCGGGCCGGGCCGGTCCTGCACCCCGCGGTCACGCCAAGATCGGCGAGCCGCTCCACGTGCGGCGCCCACCATCGCCACGACTCGACGTCGGCGAAGCGTGAGGCGCCCGATCGCTGCGGGTCGTCCCCGTCGAGGGCCCGCACCAGCCACACCGCCATCGCCCAACGGGGCAGCGGCTCCTGCGGGCATAGACGGTCCGATGCGCAGCCGGTGCCTCGCAGGACTCCGGCCGCATCGAGCGCCTCGACTGCGCTCTGGTGAACCCCGGCGTCGGTGATGTCGGACGGCTGGGCTCCGGCGATGGTCGGGACTGCGCCGAACATCGCGATGGAAGCTGTTGCGAGCGCCAGGACCAATCGGCTCGGTGGCCTCACGAGAGGACCCGTCTGTCGTATCGGGCAGCCCGTCAGGCCTCGGAGGCGTCCAGCGCGTCGAGGGCGGCGACGGCTGCCTCGAGCATCCGGGCGCTGCAACCGGCCATCTCCACCGGCGGCACGTGCTCCTCGGACAGGGCGAGGGCCACCGACTTCAGTTCCTTCGCAGCGACGCCGGCACCGAGCACAGCCGGCTCACCAATATCGGACCCTTCGGCCACCGCGGGGTCGAGCGGGACGCGGCCCAGCAGGGGCGCACCGATCTCGGCGGCCAGGGCCTCACCCCCGCCTGAGCCGAACACCGCCTGGTGCTCGCCGTCGGGTGTCACCAGATAGCTCATGTTCTCCACGACGCCCACGATGCGCAGGTAGTTCTTGCGGCCCATGTCGGCCACCCTGGCGGCCACCTTCTGGGCGGCCACCGCCGGGGTGGTGACGATGATCATCTCGGCTCGTGGGAGCATCTTGGCCAGGCCCATCTGCACGTCGCCGGTTCCCGGCGGCATGTCGATCAGCAGGTAGTCGAGGTCGTCGCTCCAGCGGACGTCCTCGCAGAAATGCTGCACCGCCCGGTTCAGCATCAGTCCCCGCCACATCAGCGCCGAGTCCTCCCGGTCGACCAGGAAGCCCATCGACACCACCTCGAGGCGGCCCTCACCGACGTCTCGGGTGAGGGGCACGATCTTGCCCTCGCGGGAGCGCAGGTCCCCGTCCACCCCCAGCATCCGGGGCACCGAGTACCCCCAGATGTCGGCGTCCATCACCCCGACGTTGAACCCCTCCTCGGCAAGCGCGGCCGCCAGGTTGGTCGTCACCGTGGACTTACCCACGCCGCCCTTGCCGCTGGCCACCATGAGAACCTTGGTGGTGGGCGGGATGGCCGTGTCCGGCGCCCGCTGCGACACGTTGAAGCGGGCCTTGGCCATGGCCGCTGTCTTCTCCTCGGCGGTCAACTCGGCCCACACGATGCGCACCTTGGTGACTCCCGGCAGAGATTCCAGCCGGGCCTTCACATCCTTCTGGATCTGGGCTCGCAGCGGGCAGCCGGCCGTGGTCAGGGCGATCTCGATGCGCACCAGCCCGTCATCGGACACCTGCGCGCCCCGGGCCATGCCCAGCTCCACCAGGTTGCTGCCCAGTTCAGGATCGACCACGCCCCGCATCAGTTCCAGGACGTCCTCGGCCGTCGGCACGGTCGTGGTCACGACCCGATGCTACCGTGGTGCTTGCCGGGCCAATCTGGCCGGCCGGTAGCAGTACCTGCCGGTGGTGGGTAGGTTGGCTCCAGAGCAGTCTCACCTCACTCACCGCATGGGGAGCCATCATGATCACACTCACCGAGAAGGCGTCGGCCAAGGTGTCGGAGCTGATTGAGGCCGAGAACGAGGAGGGGCTGGCACTTCGGGTCGCGGTCCGGCCGGGAGGTTGTTCGGGCTTCTCATATGAGATGTACTTTGATACCGACGTCGGTGACGGCGACACCAAGTCGACGTTCGGGGACGTCCAGGTGGTGGTCGACCCTTCGTCGGCGATGCTGCTCGATGGGGCCACGCTCGACTACTCCGACGGCCTTCAGTCCGCCGGATTCTCGATCGACAACCCCAACGCCCAGCGAAGCTGCGGCTGCGGCCAGAGCTTCAGCTAGCTGTCGCGTCTCTCTGGCACCTCAGCCCAGGTGCCCAGTAGGGCGGTAGCGGCGCGCCGTCCGTTGTGACAGCTAATCATCAACTTAGATGATGTTATGCTGTCACCATGAGGACTACAGTTACTTTGGACGCTGACACCGAGCAGATCATCCGGCAGCGGATGAACGAGCACCGGATCTCCTTCAAGCAGGCACTCAACGATCTGGTCCGTGAGGGACGGGCCTCGATCGATGGACCGCCGGAGTTCAGAACGACGACTAGGTCCATGGGGCTTCCGACGGTCGATCTGGATAAGGCACTGCAGATTGCCGGCAAGCTGGAGGACGATGAGCTTCTCCGGCGGATGGAGATCGGTTCGTGAAGCTGGTTGACGCCAATGTCCTCATCTACGCGGTCAACGCGGACGCGCCCCGGCATCCAGAGTCGCGAGACTGGCTCGATGGGGCGCTCAGCGGCGGTGCCACCGTTGCGTTCTCATGGGTGGCGCTACTGGCGTTTCTTCGGCTGACCACCAGCCGTCGCCTGTTCCCCGCCCCTCTGTCTCCCCAAGAGGCGATCCGGCAGGCCGAAGACTGGCTGGCTCAGCCCTCTGCCGTAGTCGTGGAACCGACCGCTCGCCACCTCGCCCTTGTACGCGACCTGCTCGATCCGCTGGGGACTGGAGGGAACCTCGTCAGTGACGCGCACTTGGCGGCTCTCGCGATTGAGCACCGTTGCGAAGTCGTGTCGTACGACAGGGGATTCCTGCGCTTCGCCGGCGTGACCCTGGAGACACCGGGCTGACGCGTTCCGGAGCCGCTCCTCGGGCATCCCGCTTGTCCGATCTAGCCTGCGGGGTTATGGCTGCTGGGGTTGGTGAAGGCTTCGAGATTGTCGTTGACGGCACGGCGGTAGCCGTCGCTGACGAGCAGTTGACGCTGCTGGACGTGCTGCGGGAGCAGTTCGGGGTGCGCTCGGTGAAGGACGGGTGCAGCCCGCAGGGCCAGTGCGGCTGCTGCACGGTGCTGGTGGACGGCCAGCCCCGAGTTGCGTGCGTGACGCCCGCCCGGCGGGTGGCCGGGCGGGCCATCACCACCCTCGAAGGGCTCGACGCCGAAGTGCGTGACGGCTGGGCCCGAGCCTTCGCGGCCACGGGCGGCAGCCAGTGCGGCTTCTGCACGCCCGGGATCATCTGCCGGTTCGCAGGTCTGCAGGCCAAGGGTGCCGACCACGACGACCGGGATGCCGCGGCGCGGGCTCTGGCCGCCCATCTGTGCCGCTGCACCGGCTGGCAGCCCATCCTCGACGCCTGGGAGGCCTACCCTCTCCTGGTTGTCCGAGCCGATGCTCTGGGACCTGACGATCCGGGCCAGCGAGCTGACGCTGGCCTTCGGGCCACCATCGAGGGGGGCTCGCCGCAGTCGACCGGGCCTCATGTGGCCCTCGGAGCCGGCGGCTTCGCCGATGACACCGCGCCGGACGGCGCCCTAGTGGCGGTGCGGGCTGGAGAGGGCTGCGAGGCAGCCGACGAGGACGGCTGGGTGGTGGCCGAGACCCTGGTCGAGGCTCGACGGCTCGCGGCCCGCGTGCCCGGCCGTCGCACTACCGCCAGCTGGGATCCGCCGCTGGAGGTACCGGCCGGGGACTGGGCGGTCACCCTGCGCACGAACTGGACCGAGCCCGGGTACCTGGAGACCGACGCAGCCTGGTGCGTGCCCGGCGGCGAGCCCGCCTCCCCGCTCGGCAACGGCGGCGCCTTCGGGGGCAAGCTCCAGTCGCCGGTGGCCGAGGCTGCCCGCCGGTTGGCCGACCGCCACGGCGAGCCGGTGAGGGTGCTGTGGTCCCGTCCCGATACGGCCGAGCTCGGCCCCAAGCGCCCGCCGGTGGCTGCCGGTGTGCGGCCCGACGGCACCGGCGAGATGGTGGTGGCCCGCACTCCGGGCATTGCCGCCGCGATCCGGGCGCACGCGCCGGGACTGGCGGTGACCGAGGTCGATTTACCCGGACCGCCGACGTCCTCGCAGGTGAGGGGCGCGGGCTGGGCCGAGGCCGCGGCGCTGCTGGCCGCGGTCCGGGACGAGCCGGGCTGGATCACCGGTCCCGGTGGCGGCTCGGCTACCGCCACGGTGGAGGCTGACGGCTCGATCAGAGTGCAGGTGCGGGCGGGCCGGACCCTCGACGAGACCGTCCTTCGCTCCTACTGCGCGGGCGCGGCCCACATGGCCTACTCGTGGGTGACCAGCGAATCGCTCGGCGTCGATCCCGAAGGCACCGTCCACGACCTCACCGTTCGCTCCTTCGGCATCGTCAGCGCAGCCAACATGCCAGCCGTTCAGGTGGAGGTGGTCGACGACGGCTCCGAACCGGTCAACGGCAGCGACGCAGTGTTCGCCGCGGTGGCCGCCGCGGTCTGGATCGACCGGGGATGCCCGCCGGTCTGGCCCACCGACCGGTAGGCATCGTGGCCTCTAGGAACGGCGAAAGCGTCCTGGGAGGTTGAGCCGCCGGCGCCCGCCGTGCCCGTCATCGAGCTGGGGATAGCCGGTCTCGGCTTCCTTGCGGGCCAGCTCCAGGTACTCGTTGGGGCCGTCGTCGCTGCGGTTGGCGGCGTCTGAGTCAGCCTTCAGGAAGCTCCCCAGAGCCGCGGCCAGGATTCCGCTGCCCACCAGCACCGCCACTGGGAACAGCACCACCAGCACTATCACCATCACCACCGCTCCGGCCACGCCGCCAGCATAGGCGCGCGCCAAACGTGCCAGGACCCGCCGGCCGGGGCGGCTATCTGCTGGGGGGTGCGAGGGTGTCGGCTATCAGCAAGTCGACCACGGCCTTGAGGGCCTCGTCTTCGGTGGCGCCCTCCCCGAGCGCCCCGTGGTAGACCGCGAGCTGGCGGTCGGCGGATGTGCCCCGCTCGCAGATCGTGCGGGTGTGCTTGATCTCCTCGGTGCAGTCCAGGGCCTCGGCGTCGGGCATGACCAACTCGATCAGCTCCTCCAGCAGGTCGACGAAGGGCACCAGCACGCCCTTGCCGAAGTCCATGAGCTCGCCGCTTATCCCGTAGCGCTCGGCCCGCCACAGGTTCTCCGACAGCAGGAAGTTGGCGTAGCTGCGCCAGCGGCGGTTCTCCAGCTTGAGCCGCCAGAGCATCCTCATCAGGCAGACGTACATGGCGGCCAGCGCGATGGTGTCCTCCATCCTGGTGGGCAGGTCGGTCACCCGCATCTCCACGGTGGGGTAGCGCTCCGACGGGCGGATGTGCCACCACACCATGGTGGAGTCCTCGATGATCCCGGCTTGCACCAGCACGTCCACATGGCGCTCGAAGTCCGACCACGAGCTGAACTTCTCCGGGAACCCGGTGCGCGGCAGCGCCTCTCCCACCGCCAAGCGGTAGCACTTAAGACCGGTGTCGCGCCCCTCCCAGAAGGGCGACGAGGTCGACAGGGCCAGCAGATGGGGCAGGAAGTACACGACCTGGTCCATCAGATCGATCCGCAGGTCGGGATCCTCGATGCCGACGTGGACGTGCAGACCGGAGATGACCATGCGTCGGCTCACGGCTTGCAGATCCCTGGTGAGGGCCTGGTAGCGCTCCGCGTCGGTGTACTGCTGCGAGTGCCACCTCGCGAACGGATGGGACGAGACTGCGATGGGTACCATGCCGTACTCGGCGGCGGCCTCGGTCACCGCCAGGCGCAACAGCCCGATGTCGGCCCGCAGCTCCTTCATGTTGGTGCACACGCCCGTGCCGATCTCGATCTGCGAGCTGAACAGCTCCCGGGCCACCAGACCGTGGCGCAGGTCGGCCACCTTCTCCAGCAGGCCGGCAGGCTGCTTGGTGATGAGGGCCCCGGTGTCGCGCTCGACGAGCAGGTACTCCTCCTCGATGCCCATCGTCCAGGCTGGCTCGTCCATTGCCCGTACTCCTATCCCGTGGCCGCGGCGAGACTAGTCGCAGTATCCGGTGTGGGATACTCACCGAGACCCTTCGGCAAGACTCAGCGCACGCGTCCTACGTAGTCTGGGTCTGGTGCGATCAGAACCCTTGGAGGCAGAGCTGTGGCCCGAGTAGCGAGTCCGTGTACCGATCCAGTGGTCCTTGACATGTGGCACCCGATCTCTGCCGCGGCCGAGATCAAGCCGGGCCGGGTCCACACCACCCGACTGCTCGGCAGCCCGGTGAGCTACACCCTCGACGGTGACGGTCAGCCCGTCGTGTGGCGAGCCGATCCGGCGCTCCGGCCGGGCATGCCCGTCGACGCAGCCCGGATCACTGAGCGTCTTCCCGTCATCGACCGGTTCTGCTTCATCTGGACCTCGTACGGAGACCCGCCGGACCGGCTGTTCTCCATTCCCGAGTTCGACGAATCCGACCGCCGCACTTTCGCGGCCGCCTCGATCGGGGTGCACACCTCGGCGCCCCGGGCCGTGGAGAACTTCCTCGACATGGGCCACTTCCCGTACGTTCACACCGGCATCCTCGGTGTCGAGCCCCATACCGAGGTGGTCGAGTACGACGTCGACATCACCGAGGACAACGAGGTCCTGGCCACCCGCTGCCTGTTCTACCAACCGCTCGCGGCGCTGGCCGCCACCAAGGGCCAGATGACCGAGTACACCTACCGGGTTCCGCATCCCTACGTGGCCATGCTCTACAAGACGGCGCCGCCCGACCCCAGCCGCCTGGACGCCATCGCCATCTTCGTCCAGGCGGTGACCGAGGAGCAGATCGTGGCCCACAACTTCCTGTGCATGGTCGACCACACGAACACCGACTCCGAGCTGAAGATCTTCCAGCAGAAGATCTTCGGGCAGGACAAGCCGATCATCGAGAACCAGATGCCCCGGCGTCTTCCCCTCGCCCCCCGGGCCGAGACGCCGATCCGGGCCGACAAGTCCTCGATCACGTACCGGCGGTGGCTGTCGGACCTCGGCATCACCTACGGCGTCGTCCCGGAGGCCGCATGACGTGGCATCCGGTCGCGTCATCGGCCGACCTGACCTACCGCACCACATACCACGCTCAGATCTCGGGCCGCGAGCTGGTCGCCTGGCGGGCCGACGACGACGCCGTCAACCTCTGGGAGAACCGCTGCCTGCACCGGGGGAGCCGGCTCACCCTGGGCATCAACGACGGCGCCGAGCTCATGTGCCGCTACCACGGATGGCGTTACGCCAACCGCACCGCGGGCTGCACGTACATCCCCGCTCATCCCGCCGACGCCCCGGCCCGCTCGGTCTGCAACCGCACCTACCCGGTGGCCGAGCGCTACGGCCTGGTGTGGGGATCCGTCGAGCCGCAAGACTCCGGGCAGGCCGGCCCTCCGGCCGTGGACCTGCTGGAGGCGGGCGCTCCCACGCCGCTGCGCCCCATCGTTGTGAACGCCCCGCCCGCGAAGGTGGCCGATGCGCTGGCCGGCTACCGGTTCCAGCCGTCCGCGGCAGTGACGCAACACCCCGGTGCCGCCGCGGACTGGCGCTCGTACCGATCCCCCGTGGGCGAATGGGATGTGGCCACCGTGGAGCGGGACGACCTGCGGGTCACTCTGCGAGCCGCCGACGGAGACGACGAGACGCACGTCGTGCTGTGGGTCCAGCCCGTCGACGCCCACCGCAGCGTGATCCGGGGCGTGCTCGACGCCCGGCCGCCCGCGCCGTCTCGCCTCGCCGTGCTCCGGCACCACAATCACCTGCTGAGCCGGCTGCGCGACCGGGTCGAGGAGCAGGCCGCGCTCGAGCCGATGCCGGAGCCGATCCAAGTGGAGATCGTGCCGGTGACCGTGGAGCTGTCCGGCATGCCCGAGCTGGGCGCAGGCCGGAGGGCGCCGCTGCGTGTCCGGGTCGCCCGCAAATGGTCCGCAGCCGCCGACGTGGCCGGCTTCGAGTTGGAGCCGGTCGGCTCGCCGCTACCCGGATTCCAGGCCGGCGCCCACATCGACGTCCACCTGCCCAACGGCCTGGTCCGCCAATACTCGCTGACCAACGGTCCCGGCGAGTCGGATTGCTACCGCATCGGGGTGAAGCTCGAGCCGGAGTCCAGCGGTGGATCGGTATGCCTCCACGAGACGGTCCGCGAGGGTGACGTGCTGGCCATCTCGGAGCCCCGCAACAACTTCACCCTCAGCCGGGCGTCCGAGCGCACGGTGCTGCTGGCCGGCGGGATCGGGATCACCCCGCTGCTGTCGATGGCCCAGACGCTGCGCCAGTCCGGTCTGGCTTTCGAGATGCACGTCTTCGTCCGGGACCGCCGGTTCCTGCCGTTCGGTGAGCTGGTGTCGTCGTGCGGTGACTCCGTGGTCGAGCATCTGGGGCTGTCGCCGCAGCGGACGACCGAAGAGATCGGGCGGATCCTGGGCGAGCACACCCTCTCGGCTCAGTTGTACGTGTGCGGGCCCGCACCGATGATCGAGGCCACCTCCGGGATCGCCGACGAACTCGGCTGGCCCGAGGAGTCGGTGCACTTCGAGTATTTCGCCAACCCCAACGAGATCGACGACTCCACCGCGTTCGATGTGGCGCTGGCCCGCTCCGGGTTGACGCTTCGGGTCGAGTCGGCCCAGACCGTGCTCGAGGCGCTGCGAGCGCACGACATAGACATGCCGTCGTCGTGCGAGCAGGGTGCCTGCGGCACTTGCCTGGCGTCGGTGCTGGAAGGCGAGATCCTCCACCAGGACGTCTATCTGAGTCGCTCGGAGCGGGCGGCCGGCGACCGGATGCTTACCTGCGTGTCCCGGGCGACCTCCGATCGCCTCGTGCTCGACCTGTAGGGGAGGACGCGGTGATCAAGCTCTACAACTACGAGCTGTCGGCCAACTGCTACAAGCAGCGCCTGTTCCTCAGCATCCTCGGCCTCGACTACGAGGCGGTCACCATCGAGTTCTTCCCGGGCATGGAGCACAAGTCCGAGGCCTTCCTGGAGATCAACCCGCTGGGGCACATCCCGGTGCTCGACGACGACGGCTTCATGGTGCGAGACGCCCATGCCATCCTGATCTACCTGGCCGCCAGGTACGACCCGAGCGGCCGGTGGTATCCCACCAGCGACCCCGAACTGCTGGCCAAGACGGCCCAGTGGCTGCTGTTCTGCGAGGGCACCACCAGCACCGCCTCGGCCGCCCGGCTGCATGACTCGCTGCACTACGACTTCGACATCGACGCGGTCCGCGCCGGCGCCCACCGGCTGTTCCGGGTGGCCGACGAGCACCTCTGGTTCGCCGAGCAGGAGGGCTACGACTGGCTGGTCCCGACCGACCATCCCACCATCGCCGACCTGGCCCTGTTCCCGGACGTGATCCTGTCGGAGGAGGGCGGCGTCAGCCGGCAGGACTACCCGGCCCTGCACCGCTGGACCGACCGGGTCAAGCGCATCGACGGCTTCACACCAATGCCGGGAGTCTTCTTCGCGGCGCCGGCCCGGGCGTAGCGGGCCTGGCGGGGTAGCGCTCAGGCGGCTCCCCGCACGTAGGGATCGCCGAGGGCGGCGGGGGTGTGGCTGCGCCTGGCCCTGACCACCAGCGCGATCAGCGTCACCACATACGGCAGCGCCAGGAACACCTCGTAGGGCACCTCTGTGGCTGTCCCCTGAAGGCGCAGCTGGGCCGCGTCGCACAACCCGAACAGGAAGGCGCCGGCCACCGCAGGAACCGGCCGCCATCCGGCGAACACCACCAGCGCCAGGGCCACCCAGCCCCGGCCGGCGGTGACCTCCTCGATGAACAGCCCCAGCGGCCCGTTGACCAGCACCGCGCCGCCCAGACCGGCCAGGGCGCCCCCGGCGATGGTCGCCATCCAGCGGATGAGGACAACGTTGTAGCCCAGAGCGTCGGCCGACTCGGGCGACTCCCCGACCGCGCTGATCGTCAAGCCGAGCGTCGTGCGGCGGAACAGGAACCACACGCCCGCCACGCACACCAGGGTCAGAGCGACCAGGGGCCACATGCCCAGCCGCTCCACCCGCGGCGGCAGCTCGCCGATGTCCCAGCGCAGCTGGAACAGGTAGGTGGTGGCGGCGATGGCCACGATGGTGAAGGCGATCCCGGTGACCACCTGGCTGGTCCGGAAGGTGACCACCAAGCCGGCGAACACGCCGCCGGTCAAGGCGCCCACCAGTAGACCGGCAAGCAGGCCGATCCACGGGGAACCGGTGGCGTCGTTCACGATGTAGCCCCCGAGGGCGCCCGAGAGCATCATCCCCTCGAGCCCGAGGTTGAGCACGCCGCTGCGCTCGTTGATGATGGCGCCGAGCGCGGCGAGGGCTACGGGCAGACCCAGCCGGATACCGGCCTCGACGGTGGCGATGCTGAACAGCGTGTCCATCAGCGGGTCTCTTTCCAGCGGGCCGCGATGGCGTCTCCCCACACCACGAAGATGATGACGAAGGCCGTGATAAGCGACACCAGCGACGAGGGCAGCTCGAACTGGCGCTGGGCCGACTCGAAGCCGATTGTGAGCCCGGCCATGCCCAACCCCGCGATCAGCACCCCGACGGGATGGAGGCGGCCGATCAGCGCCACGATGATCGCGTCCCAGCCGTAGCCGACCGAGGCCTCCTGACCCAGGCGGATGTTCACACCGGTGGTCTCGACCATCCCGGCAAGGCCGGCGAGGCCGCCGGCCACCACCAGGACGCTGAGCGTGACCCTGGCCGACGAGAACTCGTTGGCGTCGAGCGTTCCCGGGTTGTGGCCGAGGGCGTCGATCCGGAACCCCCAGCGGTGCCGCCGGATGAGCCACCACGCGATGGGCACCAGAACCAGAGCGAACAGGAAGCCGAGGTGGGTCTTCTGCCCGAAGAAGCTGGGTAGCGCGGCCGCCGTGATAGGCCGGCTGTTGGCGTTGTAGGACTCCGGGTCGCGGATGCCGTCGCGAACCGCCCATTGCAGGAGGCTGTCGCCGATGAAGCTCAGCATCAGCGTGGAGATCACGATGCTCGCCCCGAACCGGTTGGCCAGCACTCCCGCCAGCCCTCCCCAGAGCGCTCCGGCCACGATGGCCGCACCGAGGCCTATCACGATGAGCACTACGCGGGGAAGGTCGCCGATGCCGCCTGCGGTCACTACGGCCGTGCCCGCCACCGCGCCCACCAGGTACTGGCCCTCGCCGCCGATGGTGAACACCCGGGCCCTGTAGGCCAGCGCATAGCCGACGCCGATCAGCACCAGGGGGGTCGCCACCGTGGCCGTGTAGCTGAACCCCCTCGACTTGGTGAAGACGCCTTGGAGGATGGCGTGGTACACCGACAGCGGGTTGACGCCGTCGATGGCTATCAGCACGCCGCCCACTAGCAGCGCTGCCAGCGCGGAGACCACCGGCACCAGGATCGACGACAGGATCCCCTCGGCGGTGGCCCGGCGGGCCACCGCGTCCAGCCAGCCGTCGAGTTTCGGGGGCCAAGTCGACTCCGGTGAGGGGGTCGTCCCGGAAGTGGGCTGGCGCGTTTCGGAGGACGTCATCGCGGTAGCCGGGTGGTGCGCGTGAGCTTCGTCATGGCGGGCCCGCCTCCCCGCCGGTTGCGGAGCGGGCCCTGTCGGCCGCGTCGCCCGCCATGGCCAGGCCGATTGCAGCCCGGTCGAAGGGCGGCAGGTACGGGCCGAACAGGGTGCCGTCGTACAGCACCTCGATCCGGTCGGACACCGCCAGCAACTCGTCGAGCTCAGCTCCGATCCACAGGACTGCGCAGCCGGCTTCGGCTGCGGCCACGAGACGGGTGGCCACCGTGTCGGCCGCCTCGGGATCGAGGCCCCGTGTCGGGTAGCACGCCAGCACCGCGCTGGGGTGCTCGTCCAGCTCCCGGGCCAGGACCAGCTTCTGGGCGTTGCCGCCCGACAGGGAGCTCGTTCTGGCGTGCGGCCCGGCTGTGCGCACATCCCAGTGGTCCAGTGACGGGCGGGCTGCCTTGTGGCGGGCGGGTCGATTAGGCCGGATGGGGAGGACCCGGCCCAGTTCGAGGTTGTCCGCGAGGTCCATCGGCCCGATCAGGCCCCACGAATAGCGGTCCGACGGGATGTAGGCCAGGCCCTGACCCCGGCGGGACCGCGGGTCTCCGGGAGCGATCGGTTCTCCGCTGATGGAGACCTCGCCCGACTCGGCTGCGCTCCTGCCCGACAGGGCCGCCTCCAGCTCGGACTGGCCGTTTCCGTCGACACCGGCGATGCCCACGATCTCGCCCTCGCCGACGTCGAGAGACAGGCTGGACACCCGTCCCAGCGACACGTCCCGGACCCGCAGGCAAACCGGGGCTGCCTGGGTTCGGCGGCTGGTCCGCGCCGTGATCGTTCCCGAGGTGTCGGTACCGATCATGGCCGAGGCCAGATCGGCCCGGGTGTAACCGTCGACCGCGCCGTCGCTTATCGCCTCGATCCCCTCCCGCAGGACCGTCACCCGGTCGCAGGCTTCGACCTCGGCAAGACGGTGGGTGATCACTACCAGGGCCCGACCCTGGTCGGCGAGGGCGCGGGCCACGCCGAGAAGCCGTTCGGCCTCGACGTCGGTCAGCACCGCGGTCGGCTCGTCCAGCAGGAGGATCTTGGCGTCGGCGTCGAGAGCCCGCAGGATCTCGAGCCGCTGTCGCTCGCCCACCGACAGCTGCGAAGCGGGCACCCCGTCGCGCACCTCCAGACCGAATTGCTCGACCAGCTTCTGGACCCGTACGCCGGCCGTCCGGCCGGGGGGCAGGAGCGCTCCCTCGGGACGGGCCAGCACCAGGTTCTCCGACGCGGTCAGGGTGGGCACCAGCGTGAAGTGCTGCTGAACCAGCGCCACTCCGAGTGCTCGTATGGGTCCGGGCTCGAAGTTCTCTATGCGCTGGCCGAATACCTCGACAGTCCCGGTGTCGGGGCGGTCGAGGCCGGCCAGTATCCGCATGAGCGTCGTCTTGCCTGCCCCGTTGGCCCCGAGCAGAGCGTGTATCTCGCCGGGGCGCGCCTCGAAGTCCACGCCGTCCAGCGCGACGGTCTCGCCGAAGCGACGTGACACCGACCGCATCACGGCGGCTGGAGCTTGTGCTGGCGGCTGTGACTGGTCCAAGTGCGCCTCGGCCGTAGCTGGCTGAGTCGGTGGGCTCAGTTCTCGCCTACGAAGGGCACGGCGAAGCTGCCGTCCTGGATCTCCGAGAGTCGCTGGTCGAACAGGTCGAGCGCCTCCTGGGAGATCTTCGCCTCACCTCCGGGAGAGATCAGGACGTCCATCCCGCCGTTGGCCAGGGGCACCGAGTAGTAGCGGGCCTCGGTCTGGCCCGCGGCCACATCGGCGACCATCTGCTCGAACACCCGGTCGAGACGCCAGACGAAGGAGCTCAGTACGGACTCGCCGAGTGCGGCCATGTCACCCACGTAGCCGGTGGACACGCCGCCGATGTCGTTGGCTGCCTCGATCTGCCCGAAGGTCGGGCCCTGGCCGCAACCCACGAACATCGTCGCCCCGGCGTCGGCCTGCGAGAGGGCGGCCTCCTTGGCCAGCTGAACGTCGATCCAGTCGCCGACGGCCACGAACGAGCCCTCGGTCTCGGGCCTGAGCTCGCGGGCCCCGGCCAGGTAGGCGTGGTACATCCCTACGCAGACCGGGATCTCGAAGCCGCCGGCGCCGGCGACGTTCCCGCCGTCGGTGGCCCCGGCTCCGAGGATGCCCGAGAGGTAGGACGCCTCGTAGAACGGCTGGTCGTAGTCGCCGACATTGCCGGCCACATCGCCGAAGCCGCCCGCGTAGGCGAAGATCGTGTCGGGGAACTCGGCGCCGACGGTCTTGACGTTGTCGCCGTAGTTGAACGAGTGGGCCACGATCGGGTTGTACCCCTGTTCCGCGAAGTCGCGCAGCGCTCTCTCGGCCTCGGCTCCCGGAGGCACGTTCTCGACCATCACGACGTCGGAGATGGTGCCGTCGGCCAGGAGCTTGTTGCCGCCGTCGAACGCGGCCTCGCCCCAGGATCCGTCGTTCCACTCTGCCGAGTAGATGATGGCCATCTTGGGCGCTTCCGCGGCCGGTTCGGGCGCGGCCGTCGTCTCGGGCGCGGCGGTTGTCTCGGGCGCGGCCGTGGTGGCGGGCGCGGTGTCGGCCGTGTCATCGCCATCGTCGCCGCAGGCCGCGGCGATCAGGGCAAATGCCGCTGCGATCGCGATGAGAAGGGCGTGATAGGCCTTGCGAGGCTTATGGGTGTCGTTCATTCGCCCACAATAACAAAGCTCCCGTCAGCCTGTCGGACCCGTCGATCGGGCGGACAAGCCTGGCCTCGGGCCTCAATCGGTGAGCTCGAGCATCCTCAGGGCGTTGCCCCGCACGATCTTGTAGACGGTCTCGTCGTCGAGGCCGGCGAACATCTCGGTCGCCACCTGCAGCGTGTTGGGCCAGGTGGAGTCGGTATGGGGGTAGTCGGTCTCGAAGGTGACGTTGTCCACCCCGACCTCATCGAGGCTGGCCAGGCCGTGGCGGTCGCTGAAGAAGCAGCCGAACCCGTGGCGGTACCAGTACGTCGACGGGGGCTCGGGCACCAGCCGCTTGGTGTCGGCCCAGGCCCGGTGCTCCTCCCACACGGTGTCGGCCCGCTCCAGGATGTAGGGCAGCCAGCCGATCTGGCCCTCGCTGTAGGCGATCTTCAGCTTCGGGTGGCGGGGCAGGATCCCCGAGAACAGCCAGTCCGACAGCGACGCCATGGCGTTGTTGAAGCTCAGCGTGGCCGCCACCCCCGTTGGGGCGTCGGCCGAGGTCAGCGGCATCTGCGAACTCGACCCGATGTGCATGCAGATGGTGGTGCCGGTCTCCTCGCAGGCCGTGATGAACGGCTCGTAGAAGCCGGTGTGGATCGACGGCAGGCCCAGCTTGGACGGGATCTCGCTGAAGCACACCGCCCGGCAGCCCCGCTCGGCGTTGCGCCGGACCTCGGCCGCGGCCAGCTCGGCGTCCCACAGCGGGATGATGATGAGCGGCACCAGCACCCCGTCGCTCTGCGCGCACCACTCCTCGACCATCCAGTCGTTGTAGGCGTGGATGCAGGCCAGCGCGAGCTCGCGGTCGCCGGCCTCGTAGAAGGTCTGGCCGCAGAAGCGGGGGAACGTCGGGAAGCTGAGCGACCGGTCGACGTGGTTGGCCAGCATGTCGGCCGCCCGGGCCTCGGGCTGGTAGCAGCCGGGGCGCATCTCGTCGTAGGTGATCGGCGACAGCGTCATGTCGTCGCGGTCGAACCCGACCGCGGCCACGTGGCGCTTGTGGGGGTACATGCCGTCCTCGTAGAACCAGATGTCGCACCACTCGCCGGAGCCGTCGGCCGGGTCGAGGTCGTAGGTGTAGGTGGTGCCGGCGGTGTAGCTCAGCTCGCCGAGGCGGTGCCGCTCGACTCTCGGGCCGGCGTCCCGGTGCTTGGTCGGCAGCCACTCCTGCCACACATGGGGCGGCTCCACCACGTGGTCGTCCACGCTGACGATCATCGGGATCCGGGAGTGGCCGGGGTCGTTCATCAGCCCGCGAAGACGGTCTCGGTAGTGAACGTCAGACCCCGCTCGAGGGTCTTGTGCACCGGGCAGCGGCGGGCGATGTCGGTCAGGCGGGAAGGCTGGTCGTCGTCGAAGTCGCCCTCGATGAAGATCTGGCTGCGCACCCGGTCGATGTAGCCCGACGACTCGGACTCGCAGTCGTCGCAGTCGTTGGCGTGCACCCGGTCGTGGGTGTAGCTGGCCGAGACCGAGTGCAGGTTCCAGCCCTTGCGGCGGCAGTACATCGACACGGTGATGCATGTGCAGGCGGCCACCGACGACAGCAGCAGCTCGTAGGGATTGGGGCCGGTGTCGGCCCCGCCCACGTCGGTTGGCTCGTCGGCGTGCCACAGGTGCGACCCGGACCGCAGCTCCACCGAGAACTCAGCGCCGGGCTCGATCTTGACGTCGGCAGTAATGGTGGTCATGCCGCAAGCGTACGACCCGGTTCGAGTCCCCCGATCCGGGAATTGGCAGCGTTGTGCACGGTATGCGCGCATTGTGCTGCCAGTTCGTGAGGCGTCCGGCTGCCCGGCCGGGATTGGCAGCGTTGTGCACGGTATGCGTGCATTGTGCTGCCAGTTCGTGAGGCGTCCGGCTGCCCGGCCGGAATTGGCAGCGTTGTGCACGGTATGCGTGCATTGTGCTGCCAGTTTCGAAGCGGAATCGGTTTGCGATACTGGAACCCATGGCTGCGGCGACTTACGAGCGCGACGGGCACGTCGCCACCATCACCTACAACCGCCCCGAGGCCCTCAACGCAGTGAACGGGGCCATGCGCCGGGCCCTGGACGACGCCTGGGTCGCCTTCCGGGAAGACACCGAGGCCTGGGTGGCCATCGTCACCGGCACGGGCCGGGCCTTCTGCGCGGGCGCCGACCTCAAGGATCCCGAGGGCGCGACGGGGGACTGGCCGGGCTCGTTCTGGGAGTGGCCAACCATCACCACCTTCGAGTCGGGCCTGGAGATCTGGAAGCCGACCATCGCCGCGGTCAACGGTCCCTGCATCGGCTATGGCCTCACCGCGGTGCTGGCCTGCGATTTCGTGCTGGCCAGCGACCGGGCCACGTTCGCCTACCCGGAGGTCCGCATCGGTGTGCCCACCATCGTCGGGGCGCTGCGCCTGCCTGACCGGGTGGCGTGGCCCGACGCTCTGGAGCTGCTGCTGACCGGCGAGACCATCGACGCGGCGCGGGCCAAGGAAACGGGCCTCGCCTGGAAGGTCATCCCCCAAGACGACCTGATGGCCGAGGCCCGCGCCCTCGCCGACCGCCTGTGCGCCGGGGCGCCCCTGGCGGTGAGGGCCACCAACGAGATGGCCCGCCGGGGCCGCACCCTGCCCTGGACCGAGGCCGTGCGGATGGGCGAGACCATGCGCCGGGTGGCGTCCAACACGGCCGACGCGGCCGAGGGCATCAACGCCTGGAAGGAGGGCCGTCCCCCGAACTGGCAGGCCCGCTAGTTTGCGAGAATGGGTGGACGGGCGCGATCAGTGAGGCCGGGGGGTGGCACGGAGGCAAGGAATGGCGGCGCTCGCGCCGCCAGACCGCGTCCGTGACAGGACCCGCCGGCCGGGGGGAACCGCCAGCCGCCGGGTCGATTCGAATTAGGGCTGCTGGCCCGGCGGATGCCCGTGCGTTGGCGAGGATCCACGTCGACACGTGGCGGGCCACGTACCCCGGCATCGTGCCGGCCGACTTCCTGGCCGGTCTGTCGTATGTGGATGCTCAGTCGAGATGGGACGAGATCCTGTTGACCGAGCTGCCCGACACGAGCACTGTGGTCGCCGAGGCCGGCGAGCGCGGGATCGTCGGCTTCGCGGGAGCGGGCCCCGATCGTCAGGGCGACACTACCTACCGGGGGGAGATCTACTCCGTATACGTGCTCCAGGCATACCAGCGGCGGGGAGTCGGCCGGGAGTTGCTGACGGCCGTCGTTCGCCACCTGTGGCGTCAAGGATTCGCCTCGATGCGGTTGTGGGTGCTCGAGGACAACCTTCCGGCCCGCCGGTTCTACGAGTCGCTGGGAGGCGAGCAGATCGGGCAGCAGACCGCCACCATCGGAGGGGCTGATCTCACGGAGCTGTCCTACGGCTGGAAGGACATCGCTCCGATCGTGTGACGGGCGGGCCCCACCGGAGGCGAGCTAGGCCGCCCCCGGTGGGCTAACACCCGTGACTGCTAGCTCTTGGCGTTGGTTAGCTGGTCCTGGATTAGCAGGGCCATGTCGCCGGCGTGGGGGATGAACTCCAGCCGGGCGTCGACCTCGGGCGGCGGGTAGATGCCCGGGTCCTCCAGGATCGCGCTGTCGATGAACGGCGTGGCCGCCGCGTTGGGGCTGCCGTAGAACGTCCAGTTGGTCAGCGTCGCGCCGTTCTCGGCGTCGGTCAGGAAGTTGATCATGGCGTGCGCCGAGCACACGTTGTCGGCGTTGTGGGGTATGGCCATGGTGTCCACCCAGCGGACGCCGCCCTCGGCGGGGATGGTGTAGACGTGGGTCTCGTAGGCGTCGGCCTCGTCGATCGACAGCGCGAACCCGCCGCTCCAACCGTGGGCCACGTCCACCTCGCCGTTCACCAGGTCGTCGCCGAAGGTGACCGAGTCGTACTTGAGGAGCCGCTCGTTGGTGGCCCTCAGCAGGTCACCGGCCTCTTGGATGGCGTCCTCATTACGGCTGTTGATCACGTCCTCGATGCTGTAGCCGAGGTACTTGAGCGCGGCCGACACCGTCTCGGGGGCGTCGTCGAGCATCGAGATGCTGCCGGGGACCAGCGCAGCGGTGTCGGGATCGAAGAGCACCGCCCAGGTGGACTCCCCGCCCAGCAGCTCGAGCACCTCGTAGGTCATGCCGATGCCGGTGGTGCCCCACTGGTATGCGACGTGGTACCTGTGCTCGGGATCGAAGGGCGGGTTGGTGAACGCGGGATCGATGTTGGCCGAGTTGGGGATGGCGTCGTAGTTCAACTCCAGCAGCAGCCCCTCGCGGCGCATCGTGTCGACCATGTAGTCCGAGGGCACCACCAGGTCGTAGATGGCTGCGCCCGACTCGACCTTGGTGAGCATCTCCTCGTTGGACTCGTAGGTCGTGTAGTCCACGTTGATGCCGGTCTCGGCCTCGAACGCGGCGAGGAGCTCATCGTCGATGTACTCGGCCCAGTTGTAGAAGGTGAGGTCGCCGTCGGTCTGGCCGGCTGCGCAGTGCGCGGCTGGCCCGGCCGGTGCGGCTTCTTCGGCCGGTGCTTCCTCGGCCGGTGCAGGTTCTTCGGCCGGTGCGGCTTCCTCGGCCGGTGCGGGAGCCTGAGTCGTCTCCGGGGCCGCGGCTGGCTCCTCGGCGTCGTCGTCGCCGCAGGCCGCGGCCAGCAGGCTGGCGATACCGACGATCCCGCCGAGCATCATCAGCCTGGCGCGCCGGCCGCGCGGGCGCGCCGCCCTTGTTCTGGTCGTTGAACTCATCGAATTGTCCCTCCTGGGTTCATTGGTGAACGACAGAACTATAGGACTTGGGTCTGCTGCGATGCGCTGGCCCGGCGCCGCTGGAGGGCGAGCGAGCCCAGCACCAGCGCGATCGACGCGGCGAGCATCAGAGTCGAGATGGCGTTGAGCTCTGGAGTGACGCCCCGCCGGATGCTGCTGAACACGTACACGGGCAGGGTCGTCGAGCCCGGGCCGGCCACGAACGCCGAGATCACCACGTCGTCGAGCGACAGGGTGAGGGCGAGCAGACCTCCGGCCGCGATGCCGGGCATGATGAGCGGCAGGGTGACCCTCCGGAACGTTTGCCACCCCGTCGCGTACAGGTCGCGGGCGGCCTCCTCCAGGGTGCGGTCGAACTGGTCGAGCCGGGCCCGGACCACCACGCACACGAACGAGATGTTGAAGGCGATGTGGGACAGGGCGATGGTTGAGATCCCGAGGGTGAACCGCGGGCCGAACGAGTCGATGAACTTGAACGCCTCGGCGAAGAACACCAGCAGCATCACCGCCATGGTGATGTCGGGGATGACGATGGGCAGGTAGATGGTGCCGTCGAGGGCGCGGCGACCCTTGAACCGGTAGCGGTCGAGCGCGAGGGCTACCGCGGTGCCCAGCACCACCGAGACGGCGGTGGAGACCGCGGCCACTATGAGCGACACCCGTATCGCCGAGGTGATCACCTCGTTGTTGAGGGCCTCGCCGTACCACTGGAAGGAGAAGCCCCCCCAGATGTTCACCCGGGACGAAGCGTTGAACGAGAAGACCACCAGCACGGCGATGGGCACGTACAGGAAGGCGAAGACGACCCAGGCCCACCCGGCCAGCAGCCGCCGGGTGCGCGGTCCCAGCCCGGTCTCGACGTTGCCACTCATGACACTGCCGCCGGCTCGGGCTCGGCTCGGGCCCGTCCGCGCCTTCGGCGCCGGGGCCGGTCGCCGCCCTCTGCGCCGCTGCCGGAGCGCTGGTTGAGCGCGACCGCCACCAGCATGGCCACGATCAGCAGCACGCTCAGGGCTGCCCCGAGCGGGTAGTTGCGGGCGTCTCGGAACTGGCGTGCGATGTAGGAGCCGATGAGCAGCGTCTTGGCCCCGCCCAGGATGTCGGGCACCACGTAGGAGCCGAAGCTTGGAACGAACACCAGCACGCTGCCGGCCACTATCCCCGACTTAGTGAGGGGCAGCGTGACCTTCCAGAACGCCTTGGAGCCGCTGGCGTACAGGTCGCGGGCCGCCTCCGTGAGGCTCCAGTCCATGCGCTCTAGGGAGACGTACAACGGCAGGACCATGAATGTCAGGAAGCTGTAGACCATGCCGATGGTCACCGCGGTCGGCGTGAACAGGATCCGGAACGTGCCGAAGCCCAGATTCTCGCTGAGCGCCGATGCGGGGCCGTTCGACCCGAGCAGGAAGCGGATGGCGAAGACCCGCACCAGCCCGTTGGTCCAGAACGGGATCATCACCAGCACCAGCAGGATGGCCCGCACATGGCGGGGCCGCGTGGCCAGGTAGTAGGCGAAGGGGTAGCCGACCGCGAGGCACAGGGCGGTGGTGAGGGTGGCCAGCCACGCCGACCGCCCGATGATCCCGACGATGACGTCGTCGCCGATGGCCCGGTACGACTCGACGTTCCAGCCGCTCAGCGACGTCCGGCCCGTGGAGGTGCGGGTGGCGAAGGAGTAGACCGAGATCAGCGCGAGCGGAGCGACGAAGAAGATCAGCAGGTAGAGGGCTCCGGGCGAGGCCAGGAGCATCCCCTGGCGTCGCTGGGCCTGAGCGGCCGCCTTCTCCCCGGAGGCCGGGGTGCTCTCCGAGGTCCGGTTCGCCGGCTGCATCCTCTAATCGGCGACCACGGCGGCGGCACCGTGATCCCAGCTGATGGTCACGTCGTCGCCGGAGCCGAACGGTCGGCCGGTCTCGCCCTCGACCCGCACCTCGACCGACATCGGCCCGACCGCAACCTCGTACACCACCGCGTGGCCCAGGTAGGTGATGTCGCGCACCTCGCCTTCGAGGCTCGAGCCCTCGGCGTCGGCCGTGCCCCGCGGGTGCAACCGGGCCCGCTCCGGACGCAGGCTGACCGAGACCTCGGAGCCGGCCGGCAGCGAGGTCTCGGCCTCGATCCGCGCCCCGTTGGCGAGACGCACCGTCCCGGCCGACTCCACCGTGGCCTCCAGAAGGTTGGTCCGGCCTATGAAGTCGGCCACGAAGCGGCTGGCCGGCCGCTCGTAGATCTCGCGGGGAGTTCCGACCTGCAGCAGCCGGCCCTCCGACATCACCCCGATCCGCTCGCTCATGGCGAGGGCCTCCTCCTGGTCGTGGGTGACGAAGACGAACGTGATGCCGACGGTGCGCTGCAGGGCCTTGAGCTCCTGCTGCATCTCCTGGCGCAGCTTGAGATCCAGCGCCCCCAGCGGCTCGTCGAGCAGCAGCACCTTGGGCTGGTTGACCAGGGCCCGGGCCAGCGCCACCCGCTGCTGCTGGCCTCCGGAAAGCTGGTCGGGCCGGCGGTCCTCCATCCCCGACAGCCGCACCATCCCGGTGGCTTCGGCCACCCGCTGCGACAGTTCGGGATCCTTGACCCTCCGCATCCGCAGGCCGAACTCGATGTTTTGGCGGACCGTCATGTGCGGGAACAGGGCGTAGGCCTGGAACACGGTGTTGACCGGCCTCAGGTCGGGTGGCGCCATCCCCACCTCCTCGCCGAAGATCCGCAGGCTGCCCTCGGTCGGCAGGTCGAGTCCGGCGATCATCCGCAGGGTGGTGGTCTTGCCGCAGCCCGACGGGCCCAGCAGGGCGAAGAACTCGCCGTCGTCGATGGCCAGGTCGACGTTGTCCACCGCGACGACCTCGCCGAAGCGCTTGGTGACGCCGTCGATCTCGACGGCCGCGACTGCTCCGGTCATACGTGCCCTCCTGGTGGGCGAATTATGCCGCATGAGGCTCGCCTCAGCAGGCGACTAGTTCAGCTACGACATTCCCCAGCAGGCTGGAGGCGCCGAATCGGAGGCGCTCCGGCACCAGCCAGCCGTCGCCCAGCACATCACGCACGATCTCCAGATACTCGAGGGCATCGGCCGCGGTGCGGACGCCGCCGGCCACCTTGATCCCGACGGGACGCCCGCCCGCGGCGCAGTGCTCTGCCACCGCTTCCGCCATCGCTGCGACCGCGGCCGGCGAAGCGCCCGCAGCGCCCTTGCCGGTGGAGGTCTTGACCATGTCGGCCCCCGCGTCGATGGCCAGCCGGGTCGCCTCGACGACTGCCGCGGCCGAGCCGAGCTCGCAGACCTCCAGGATCACCTTGAAATGCGCAGACCCCGCGGCCTTCCGCAGGGCCCGCAACTCCGCGGCGGCGAGATCATGACGGCCCGACAGGAACGCAGCGCGGTTCAGCACGGTGTCGATCTCGGTGGCGCCGTCGGCCACCGCGGCGCTCACCTCGGCCACCTTCACCTCCAGCGGCGACAACCCGCTCGGGAAGGCTCCGGCCACGCTGGCCACCGCGACCGGCGTACCCGCCAGCAGTTCGGCGGCCAAGCCCGCCAGCGACGGGTAGACGCACACCGCGGCCACCGGCCCCACGGTCGGATCCGCCGGATCGGGCCGCAGGGCTTGGGAGCACAGCGCCCGGATCCGCCCCGGGGTGTCGTCACCCTCCAGGGTGGTCAGGTCGATGCAGCGCACGATCAGGCGCAGGTCATCGGCTCGGGATGGCTTGGCGCGGTCCGCTGTCTGCGTCCGGGCCGGCAGATCGCCGGTCCGGGAATCGGCGGATGCGGCGCGGACGGACTCGTGCCGCTCGGGGTCGGCCACATGGCCCACGGCCGCGTCGAGCACCGCCGCCATCCTCGTCCGGGCCTCGACGCGGGCTGGCCCCAGCCACGGAACGTCGCCGCCGCCAGTGGGCGGGGCCACGACCGCCTCGGCGTAGACCTTCATCTTGGGCTCGGTCCCGCTAGGCCTGACGATCACCCTGGCCTCGCGCCCGGAGACCTCCAGCACCACCGCGTCGGCGGGCGGCAGGTCACCGCTCCCCGCCGCGAGGTCGTGGACCGCGGTCACCGCCGCGCCGGCCAACCCGGCGGGTGGAGCCTCACGCAGCGCGGCCATGGCCCGCTTCATGGGCTGCTCGCCGCCGGGCGTCGACTCGAAGCGGATGGAGCGCTGCCCGCTGGCGTGCACGCCGTGGCGACGATGGAGGTCGTCGAGGAGGTCGCTAAGGGCCTGCCCGCGGGCCTTGAGCTCGGCGACGAGCTCGGCCATCACCAGTGCCGTCCCTATGCCGTCCTTGTCGCTGACGGCCTCGCCCACCGCATAGCCGAGCGCCTCCTCGTATCCCAGCACCAGGTCGTGGCTGGAGGCCCGCTGCGAGTGGGCCTGCATGATCCACTTGAATCCGGTGAGCGTCTCGGCCCACTCTGCGTCGTGGTGGGCGGCGATGCGCCGCAGCAGGCGCGAGGAGACCACGGTGTTGACCAGGAGCCTGTGCCGGCCGTCTCGGCGCCCTTCATCCCGGCCGAGCAGGTACTCGGCCAGCAGGCAGCCGGTCTCGTCGCCGGTCAGCATCCGCCACCGCCCACCGGCCGGCACCGCCACCGCCAGCCGGTCGGCGTCGGGGTCGTGGGCCAGGGCCACATCGGCGCCGGTGTCCGCGGCCAGCGCCATGAGCGGATCGAGGACTCCGGTCTCCTCCGGGTTGGGGAACGGGGCGGTCGGGAAATCGGGATCGGGCTCGGCCTGGCCGGCCACCACCGCGGGTGGATCGAACCCGGCGTGTGACAGGGCGCGCAGGAACGTGGCCGCACCCACGCCGTGAAGCGGCGTGTAGGCGATGCGCACCGAGCGAGACCCTTGAGGAGCCAGCAGGCCCGCCACCGCCTCCAGGTACGCCTCGATCAGGTCATCGCCCGCGGCCGCGACGAGGGGATCGTCGCCGGATGCCAGATCACCAGGGACCGGCGGCGCCGTCCGGTCGATGATCCGGCTGATCTCGGCGTCGGTCGGGGCCGCCAGCTGACGGCCGCCCCGCCAGTAGACCTTGTAGCCGTTGTCGGTCCGTGGGTTGTGGCTGGCAGTGACCATCACCCCGGCCGACGCGTCGAGATGCTTCACCGCGAAAGCCAGCACCGGGGTCGGAACCGGGCCCGGCAGCACGGTCACCGGCACCCGGCGAGCGGCCAGCACCCGGGCGGTGTCGTCGGCGAAGAGGCCGCTCTTGTGGCGTGCGTCGTACCCGACCATCACATGGGGCCGTTCCTCGCGCTCCTGCAGCACCCGCTCGGCCAGCGCGGCGGCCACCATCCGCACCAGCACCCGGTTCATCCGGAGGGGTCCGGACCCCATCCGGCCCCGCATGCCGGCGGTCCCGAAGGCGAGCCGGCCCTCGAAACGGCGTTCGAGATCGACCGGGTCGCCGGCCAGCAAGGCTCGCAGCTCCGCGCCGGTCTCGGGGTCGGGGTCGGCCGCCAGCCACTCGGTGGCCCGCCGGCGTGTGCTCGGCGTCAACGCTCCGCGGCGGCTGCCGTCGATTCCAACGCCTGCTCGAAGGTCTCCAGCGCGTTCACGATGTGCTGGCGGATTAGCTCCTTGGCGCACTCCGCGTTGCCCGAGGCCACCGCGTCATAGATCGCCTGGTGCTCGTCCCAGGTGATGTCGCCCCGGCTGTCGGTGACCACCGAGAAGACGAGCTCGGTCTGCTGGCGGAGCGGGTCCAGCACCTGGTGGAGGAACGGGATGCCGGCGGCCTCCTCCACCGCGATGTGGAAGTCCCGGTGGCAGAGTGCGGCGGTGACCGGGTCGCCCCGCTCGGTAGCGGCCCGCCCGTCCTCGAGGCAGCTCAGGATCCGCCCGATGCTCTCGGGATCCTGGCGCTGCGCGGCCTGCTCCACCGCGTAACCCTCCACCAGCGTCCTGATGCGCTGGATGTGGTGGACCTCGCACTTGTCGATGGTGCACACATGGGCACCCCGCCGGGGCACCACCTCGATCAAACCGGTCGCCTCCAGCGAGCGCATCGCCTCCCGCACGGGGTTGCGGCTCACTCCCAGGCGCTCCGCGAGCTGGCCCTCCACCAGTCGCTGTCCGGGCTTCAACTCCCCGCCGAGGATCATCGAGCGAAGCTGGCCGGCGACCACCTCCCGCAGGGGCTGTTCGCTGTTGTCGTCGCTCAAGGTTCTGGTCCTCCATCCCCCCGCGGGCCGATGTTACATGGGCCGCCCGCCCGATAGGAAGCTAGGCGACAGGTCCGTGTAGACAAGCGCGCCGGAGCCCGAGCGAGTAGGGGACCTGCAATGACCACCCTCATCACCGGCGCAGGGATGATCGGGTCGCTTGCTGCGGCCCGCATCGCTGAGGAGCGGGACGAGCGGCCGGTCCTCTACGACATCGCCTTCAGCGAGCGGAACCTGTCCGAGCGTCTCGACCTCGGTTCGGTGGAGCTGGTCAAGGGCGACGTCGGCGACATCGGCGACCTGCTCCGGGCCATCGAGTCCCACGGCGTGGAGCGGATCATCCACACCGCGTCCCTGCTGACCCGGGACCTGATCCCCCGGCCGGTGGCCGGAGTGCGGGTGAACGTCATGGGCACCCTCAACGTGCTGGAGGCGGCCCGGATGGCTGGTCTGGCCCGGGTGGTGTTCTGCAGCTCGACGGTGGTGACCATGGGCCGGCGAAGTGTCGCCCCCGCCGACGACACCGTCGAGGACTTCAACCTCAACGTGGTCAGCGAGTACCCGCCGTCGCTGTACGCCTCGATGAAGCTGGCGTCTGAGTGGCTGTGCCACAACTACGCCGACTCCTACGGGCTCGACACCGCCGTGGTCCGCTTCGGTGGCGTGTTCGGCCCGTGGCACGGCGTGCCCGGCGGCGGGCCCAGCAAGCTGCTCAAGCAGCTCATCGAGTGCGCCCACTACGGGCACACGTACCGCATCGCCGAGGCCGACCTGCACCGCCAGGGCATGGACTACACGTACTCCGTCGACGGCGCCCAGGGCCTGGTGAAGGCCGCCTTCGCGCCCGCAGTCCCCAACCGGGTCTACAACGCCACCATGGGAGAGCTCCTCACCATCGCGGTCATCATCGAGCAGATCGAGCAGGCCGCGGGCCGCCCGATCGACCTGGAGATCACCCAGGAGGACTCGATGACCAAGTACGGCAACCCGACTAGCCCCATGGACCTGACCGCCGCCCGCCGCGACCTCGGCTACAAGGTGGAGTACCCGATGGACGTCGCGGTGGCCGACTATCTGCGATGGCTGTCGGGATGAGGGTTATCGACGCCGACGGCCACGTTCAGGAGGACTCGACGGAGATCCTCGAGTACCTGCCCGGCAACTACCGGGAGATGGCCCTGGAGACACCCCGCAGCGTGGGCCTGGTCCCGCCGGTGGTGGGCCTGTTCCCGCCCCTGGACCATGTGCACACCAGCTTCCGGCACTCCGCGGCCAGCTTCAACCGCGCCGGCCGGGTGAGGGCCCCGCAGTGGCGTGAGTTCCTCGACACCGTCGGGATCTCGGCCGCGGTGCTGTACCCGACCGCGGGCCTGTCCATCGGCCGGGTCAACTACCCGGAGGTCGCCGTCGCCCTGGCCCGGGCCTACAACGACTGGTTAAGCGACACCCACACCTCCGCCGATGAGCGGCTCAGTGGCATGGCGCTGCTGCCCATGCAGATCCCCGCCGCCGCGGTGGAGGAGCTGCAGCGGGCTGTCACCGAGCTGGGACTGGTGGGAGCCATGCTGCCCTCCAACGGTCTGCGGGGCCATCTCGGCTCACAGGAGTACTGGCCGGTGTACGCCGAGGCCGAGCGGCTGGGCTGCGCCCTGTCGGTGCACGGCGGATGCCACGCCAACTTCGGGATCGACCACCTCGACGTCTGGCCCTTCGTGCACGCCCTGGGCCATCCGTGGGGCCAGATGATCGCACTGGCCGGGATCGTCTCCAACGGCATCCTCGACCGCCACCCGGGGCTGCGCATCGCCTTCCTGGAAGGCGGCGTCAACTGGTTCGTCACCTGCCTGGAGCGCTTCGACAACTCATGGGCCGCCTTCAGCCAGCACGATCCGGCCGGGCGGTTCTGCGCGGTGGAGCCCGGCGGCCGGGTCAGCGACTACGTGATCGCCCACGCCGACGCCGGCCGCGTCTTCGTGGGCTGCGAGGGCGACGAGCTCGGCCTGGCCCGTCTGGTGGAACTGGTGGGCAGCTCGCCTCTGGTGTTCTCCTCGGACTTCCCCCACGAGGTCACCGCGGCCACCTGCCGCCACGAGATCGACGAGCTGCTCGAGAACCCCGACCTGACCGACCCCGACAAGCAGGCCATCCTGGCCGGCAACGCCGAACGCCTCTACGGCCTCCCGGTTGGGTAGCTGGCGGACCGGTTGTCGATCAGCCGGCCGGCCACGGCCATCACCGCCGAAGCCGCCCCCGATGTGACCGCGGCCAGCCTCCAGCCCCAGCCGTAGCTGGTCGCCTCCACCAGCACGCCGAACAGCAGCGGCCCGCTCACCGCGCCGGCCAAGGTGCCGGTGAGGGTGATGCCGGTGGCCGCTCCCGGCGCCGAGGGGTTGGCCCGCACCGTGGCCAGATGGAACAGGCCGGGCCACGCCAGCGACGTGGCGAAAGCGAACGGCATAGCCACCAGCACCATTGTCCTGGACCCCGTGGACAGGCCGACGAAGGCCAGCGAGGCCACCGCGAACACCGCGGTGAGCATGGTGAAGGGGCTCATGGACGCCCGGTCGGCGCTGGCTCCCATGCCCAGCCTGGACGCGATCCCGACCACGCTTCCGACCATCAGCAGGATCCCGGCCACGGCCTCATCGAAGCCGCTCTCCACACTGGAGAGCACGAAGAAGGTGCTCAGCGCCATCGAGCCCATGGCGGCCAGGCAGGTGGAGCAGGCCACCGCGACCAGCAGTCGCACGGGCACGTCGGGCCGGCGCCCGGCCCCCGGACCCGCTCGCGACCCGTCGCGGGTGACTGCGGGCCGTGCCTGATCGACCGCGGGAACGCCCATCAACAAGCCGAGGGCCAGAAGGCCGCCCAGCACGAAGGCCCAGCTCCAGCCGATGGTCAATCCCACCGTCGGGATGGCCAGTCCGCCCAGCAGCGACGCGGTCGGGATGCCCGACTTCTGGATGCCCAGGGCCAGACCCTGGCGGCGGCTCGACACTCCCCGGGCCACGTATAGGTTGGCGGCCGGCTGGCCCCAAGCGTTGGCCAGCCCTGACACCCCCACGAGGACGAGAAGTGCCGGCCAGGATCGTCCCAGCGTCCCGGTGGCCACCAGCACAGCGCCGGCCAGTGCCGCCGCCAGGCGCAGCCCGGCAGTCGGTCCGATGCGTTCCACCATCCGCCCGGTCAGCACCGAACTCAACATGCCCACGAAGAAGAAGGCGCTGACCGTCATGCCGATCTCGGTCTCCCCGATGCCGAGGTCCTCCTCGATCTGCACGGCCAGGGCGCTCACCAGCGTCGGGCTGAGGTTGGCCGCAGTGGTGACCAGCAAAGAGGCCGCGACCAGGGCGGCGAATCCGGCCGTGGGCCCCGAGTTCCCCGCGAGCTTCGCGCGACCCGGTCCGGAACTCTCGTGCACTGGACAGCGTCCTCTCGTTGGCAAGTCTCGAACCGGTCGGCCTAGGGTATACACCGACCTGTATACAAGACGCGGTCGTGCGCGGCGCGCTCGCTTCGCGAGTGATGCGCACACTCCCAAAGAGGCAGTCCATGACGCTGATACCAGCCCGCATAACCGTCGACGGCAGCGGCGACACCGACGAGGTCGGCATCCTGATCGACGGCGCCATCAGGCCGGGGACGGGCCCCGAGCAGAAGCTGATCAGCCGTAGCGACGGCCGCGTGCTGGCTGTGGTCCGTAGCGCCGGTCCCACCGACGTGCGCACTGCCTACCAGGTAGCTGCCGAAGCGGCCCCCGCCTGGGGCGCCACCGGCCCCGCAGCCCGGGCCGAGGTGCTCCACCGGGCCGCCGAGCTGTTTCGGGAGCGGGCCACCGAACTGGCTCCCATCATCTCCGCCGACATGGGCAAGCCGGCCTCCGAGGCCACCGTCGAGGTGGCCAAGGGAGCAGCCGTGCTCGACTACTACGCCGAACTCGGCTACCGGCGCCTGGGCACCACCTACCGCACCGATTTCGACGAGGACATCTTCACCATCGTCGAGCCGCTCGGTGTGGTGGCCCTGATCACCCCCTGGAACTTCCCGTTCACGATCCCGATCCGCAAGCTGTCGGCCGCACTGGCTGCCGGCAATGCCGTCGTGTTCAAGCCGTCCACCAACGCGGGCATCACCGGGCTGATGATCGCGGTCACGTTGCTCGACGCCGGCCTGCCGCCCGGTCTCGTCCAGACCGCCATCGGCCGCAGCTCGGTCATCGAGGAGGCTCTGCTGTCCGCTCCCGAACTCGACGGGGTGAGCCTTACAGGCTCGTACGAGGCCGCCGTGGCGATCCGCAGCCGGCTGCGCATGGAGGTGCCGTTCCAGGCCGAGCTGGGCGGCAAGAACACCATCGTGGTGTGGGCCGACGCCGACCTCGCCAAGGCCGTCGACATCATCGCGGCCTCCAGCTTCCGCAACAACGGCCAGATCTGCACCGCGGCCGGCCGGCTGCTGGTGCATACCGACGTATATGACGAGCTTCTGGACATGCTGTCGACCAAGGTGCGGGCCATGACCGACATGTCGGGCCCCGACGAGCTCGGGATCCTGGTGAGCGACCGGGAGGCCGACCGCGTCGAGGAGTACGTGTCCCTGGCCGGTGACGACGCCCGCGACGTGATCCGGCCCGAGCCCGGCGGCTGGCGCGAGGGGCGGGTGTCGCCAGCGGTGCTGGTGGATCCCGACACCGGTCCGCTCACCACCGAGGAGATCTTCGGCCCGGTGGTCACCTTCGAGGCTGTGAGCGACATCGACGAGGCCGTGGCCAAAGCCAACGCCACCGCCTACGGGCTCACCTCCGGCATCGTCACCAGTGACGTGGCGGTGGCCCGCCGCTTCTGGAAGGGCTCCCACGCCGGTACCGTCAAAGTCAACTCGCCGCTGACCGGCGTCCCGTTCCATGTGCCCTTCGAGGGCTACGGCCACTCCGGGGCCGGCTGGGCTGAGGGCGGCGAGTCGTCGCTGGAGTTCTTCACCCGCACCAAGACCGTGTACTTGCGCTCCTAGACGGAACCCCGACCTGAACCACAACAGAAAGGCATCCAATGCTTGGACCAGCCGAATACCGCAAGGCTCTGGAAGCCGCCCGCGACGAGTGGCACTCCAAGAACCATCCCTTCTTCAAGACCTGGGCCAAGGGCGAGCTCTCCAACGAGGCCATGAGGGCCTACTGCCAGCAGCACTACAACTTCGTGAGCAACGCCTCCCGCTACTCCGGGATCATGTACGGGCTGTGCGACTGGCACGACGCCCGGGTGCTGCTGCTCGAGAACCTCAATGAGGAGGAGGACCCCGAGGAGCGCCACGTCGACCTGCTGGCCCGCTTCGGCATGGCCCTCGGCATGACCTTCGAGGAGTCGCGTTCGGCTCCCGACCTGCCCACCACCGCCGCGCTCAAGGACTTCATCATCAACACGCTGATGATGAAGAGCGTGCTGGAGGGCATCGCCACCCTCACCATCGGGCTGGAGTCGCAGGTGCCGGATCTGTACAGGCCGCTGATCGACCCGCTGCGCAACGTCTACGGGTTCACCGACGCCGACATCGAGTTCTTCACCCTGCACGTCGTGGCCGACGTGGAGCACGGCGACGCCGGCTTCGAGATCATCATCAATCACTCCACCGACGAGCGGGACCAGCAGATGGTGATCGACCAGGTGCGGGCCGCCGCCATGAAGCGCTGGTTCTACATGGACGGTCTGTGGCTCCAGTACGTAGAGGGCCGCCAGTGGTATCCCGCTAGCGCCCCGGCCGCCGCCTGAGCCTGACCGCAGAGACCGCCGGGCGCGTATGCCCGAGATGACAGCCCACGCCGACCTGCTCGACCTGCCCTCGGGTGGGGCCGGTGCCGATATTCCGATGTGGATCGACGGCCGGGCCGTGGCGTCGGCCGGCGGTGCCGGCGCCGTGCGCGACGACGTGAATCCGTCTACGGGCTCGGTGCTGGCCCGGGTCCACCAGGCTTCGGCCGCCGACGTCGATCGGGCCGTGGCCGCGGCCGCCCGGTCCCAGCTGGCATGGGCCGCCATGGGCGTCCACGAGAGGGCGGCCCGCCTGGCTGAGTGGGGCCGGCGGGTCACCGAGGCCGCGCCCCGGCTCGGCCTGCTCGACGCCCGCGACAGCGGCACCGCGGTGGCCTCGATGGCGGCCAGCGCGGCCAAGGGCGGCAAGTTCCTGCAGACCATCGCCGGGGTGGCTCCCGAACTGCACGGGCGGACCATCCCGGCCACCCCCGGAGGGCTGCACTTCACCGAGCCCGCCCCCTGGGGCGTGGTGGCCGCGCTGTGCGCCTACAACCATCCAACCCTGTTCACCTGTATGAAGGCCGCGCCCGCGCTGGCCGCCGGCAACTCGGTGGTGCTCAAACCGGCCGAGCAGACCCCGCTGTCGCCGCTGGTGATCGCTTCGCTGGCCACCGACCTGCTGCCCGACGGTGTGTTCAACGTGGTGCCCGGAGGGGCGGCCGCCGGCGAGGCCCTGGTCACCCATCCCGGCGTGCCCCGGGTGTCGTTCACCGGCTCGCTCCGCACCGGGCTGGCGGTGCAGGCTGCCGCCGGCGCGTCGGGGGTGCTCAAGAGCCTCACCCTCGAACTGGGGGGCAAGAACCCCATCCTGATCTTCGACGACGTCGACCCCGACAGTGCCGCCGCCGCGGTGGTGAAGGGCTCGAACTTCGCCCGCGTCGGCGGCCAGAGCTGCGGCGCCACCAGCCGGCTACTGATCCACGAGGACTTGCGCGAGGCCGTGCTGGAGCGGGTGGTCGAGTCGACCGAGCGGATCCGCATCGGCATGCCCGACGACCCGTCGGCCGACATGGGCTGCATGGTTTCGCACGCCCACCGCGACCGGATACTGGGCTTCGTCGACGCGGGCCTAGCCGACGGCGGGCGGCTCCTGACCGGCGGCACCGCCCCCGACGATCCCGAACTCGCCCGGGGAGCCTTCGTCCGGCCCGCGGTGTTCGACGGCGTGGACCACGGCGCCACCATCGCCCGCACCGAGATATTCGGCCCCGTGCTGGCCGTCACCTCCTTCACCGACGCGGCCGCGGCCGTCGCCATGGCCAACGACACCCCCTACGGGTTGACGGCCAGCATCTGGAGCAACGACATCGACCGGGCGCTCGGAGCCGCCCGGGCCATCGACGCCGGCTACGTGTGGGTGAACGACGTGGAGGTGCGCTATCCGGGGCTGCCCTTCGGCGGTTTGAAGCAGTCCGGGATCGGCAAGGAGCTGGGACTGGTCGACGACATCTTGAGCTACACCCGCTCCAAGGCCATCAGCATCGCCATCACCCCTGCCCGCTCCGCGTGATCATCGAGTGACCGGCGGCGCACCCTCCGGCGCGGCCGGTCCGGCGCCTTCCGAACGCAGGGAGGCCTTAGCCCAGTACACCGGCGCGCTGTTCTTCTCGGTGAGTCTGGGCATCACCCTGGTGGCCTACCCGCTGTTCGTCGTGGGCGAGGGCCGGTCGAAGACGGTGGCCGGCGTCCTCATCGGGCTGTCGGCCGCGGTCCAGGTGCTCACCCGCTGGCAGCTCGGAGCGCTGATGCGGGTCGTGTCCAACGCCAACGTGATCAGCGCGGCGGCCGTGCTGAAGTGCGCGGCCGTCGGGCTGCTGGTCCTGTCGCCGGGCATGGCCGCGCTGGTGGTATCGGCTGCGCTCCAGGGTATGGCCCGGGCCTTCTTCTGGACCGGCAACCAGGTTCAGATCGTCCGCTCGTCCCGTCCCACCCCCAAGGCGATCGCCACTCTCAACATGACGGCCACCGTGGGCATGCTGATCGGCCCGGCACTGGGAGGCTTCATCGCCGGGCGCTCCTTCGGGGCCGCGTTCGCGGTGGCATCGGCGGTGGCTCTCGCCAGCGTCGTCCCGACGCTGGTGCTGCACCGGCCCCCGCCCTTCGCCCGGGTCGGCGGTCACGGCTACCGGGACCTGCTCCGGAATCGGGGCGTGCAGGTCGGGGTGTGGGCCAGCATCGCGGTGGGAGCCTGGCGGGGGCTGCTGGGGTCGTACGTGCCCATCGGCCTGGACGCGGCTGGCAGCAGCGAGTTCCTCATCGGGGTGGTAGTGGCGGTGGCCAACGGCGCCGCCGCGATCGGCGGTTACGCCGCCGTGCCCATGGTGGGCCCCCGGGTCGCGCCCGGGGTGGCCCGCTGGGGCGTGGTGACGCTCGTGGCTACCGCGTTCGTCGGCTTCGAGCTTCACATCGCGTTGATGACGGCCGCCCTTGTCGTGGGCGGTGTGGCCACCGGCCTGATACAGGTCCTGGCCATCACCGCCATCAGCGAGACGGTGCAGGACGAGTTGACCGGTGATGCGGTGACCCTCGTCGGCGTAGCCCGCGGGCTGACCCTCTCCGGTGCTCCCCTCGGCGTGGCCGCCCTGCTGGTGCTGGGCCTCGGGCCCGCGGTGCTGGTGGCGACTACGGTCCTCGTTGCCCCGGCGGCGGTGTTCAGCGACAGCCGGGCGTGGCGCCCGCGGCGCTAGCCGTCGGCTGCCTCTAAGACCTCTGTATACAACAATTTGCGGGCTGTCCCGATGCGGTATACCGTTGCTGGGATCGGCTGCAAAAGACGTATTGCAGCCGTCGAATATCCACGGAACCACTGGAGGGGACGCCACCAGATGTTCAAAAAGTTCACTTTCATGCAGCGGCTGATCGCCGCCCTGCTCGTCTTCACGCTTGTCGCCGCCGCGTGCGGCGACGACGAAGAACCGGCTGCTCCGGATACCAGCGCGGCCGATGCCGCCGCTCTTCAAGCGGCCGAGGCTGAGGCGGCGGCTGCCGAGGCCGAAGCGGCCGCGGCCCAGGCCGAGGCCGGCGCGGCTGCCGCTGCGGCTGAAGAGGCTGCGGCTGAAGCGGCCGCCGCGGAGGCGGCCCTGGCTGATGCCATGGCCGAGGCCGAGGGAGACTCTGCGGCCGTGGCCGAGCTCCAGGCTGCTCTGGAGGCCGCCCAGGCTGCTGAGGCTGCGGCTATGGCTGAGGCCGAGGAGACCGCCGCGGCTGCTGCGGCTGCCGAGGAGGCTGCTGCCGCCGCGTCCGCTGCCGCGGAGGAGGCCATGATGGCCGCCGAGGCGCCCGAGTCCATCGTCATCGCCTCTCCGGGCCAGCCGAACAAGCTGGATCCCCACTACCAGGACGGCGCAATGCGCCGCACCATGGAGAACGTCTACGAGCGCCTCATCGAGCGTGACCTCGTGGACCCGTCGATCTTCGTCCCGAGGCTGGCTGCGTCGCTTCCGAGGCGGGTCGACGACACCACTTGGGAGCTCAAGCTGCGTCGCGGCATCAGCTTCCACAGCGGTGAGGCGTTCAACGCGGCGGCGGTCAAGCACTCCTTCGAGCGGGTCATCTATGACGATGAGCTGAGTTCCGACCTCAGAGAGCAAGTAGAGGGGATCACGGGTGTGGACATCGTGGACGACTACACCGTCCGCGTCAACACCGCGAACCCCGACCCGGTGCTGCCGGCCCGGCTCTACATGGTGCAGATGGTGCCGGCCAGCGCCACTGTTGAGGGCCTTGCCAACAACGCCGACGGAACCGGCCCCTACAAGTTCGTGGAGTGGTCTTCGGGTGATTACCTGACTCTTACCCGCAACACGGATTACTGGGGTCCGGAGCCCGAGATCGACGAGGTGAGGTTCGTGTTCCTGCCCGACGAGCAGGCCCGAGTGGCGGCCGTGCAGGCCGGCGAGGTTCACCTCGCGCTGGGATTGTCGTCCGATTCTGCGGGCGACGTGCCCAAGCTGTTCGTGCGTGACGAGGGCATCGAGTACCCGTACCTTCGGCTGAAGAACTTCGACGGTCCGCTGGCTGACTATCCCGAGTTGCGGGTGGCCATCGCCCACGCCATGAACGTGGACGACTACGTCGAGTTCATCTACGAGGGCCAGGCCAGCCGGCCCAACTGCCACATCTTCGGCTCCGGCGTGTTCGGCCACAATCCCGACATCACCGACCGGCCCTACGACCCGGACCTGGCTGCGCAGATCGTCGCCGACTCCGGATATCAGGGCGAGCCGATCACGTTCTGGGCCAACGGCACTCGCTGGACCAAGTTCGACGAACTCTCCGAAGCCATCTTTGCCGACATGACTGCTGCGGGCCTGAACATCGACTACGAGTTGCAGTCGTGGGAGGTCTGGCTCGACCAGGAGTTCCTCACGTATCCGAACCCGGACGAGGGTCAGCCCGGGCCGACGCGCGGTGACATCTTCCTGTCGTCGTCCTCCAACGAGCTGCAGGACGGAGCCCGACTCGGTTCCTACATCGGGAACACCATCGTCTCGTCCTACCTCGACCCTGTACTCGAGGGCATGCTCGGAGCCGCCGCTCAGGAGCTCGACCCGGCAGTGCGGGAGGACATGTACCACGAGATCATGGCCTACAACTGCGAGAACATCGGCATCCTGCCGGTGCTGACCTATCTCAGCGTCAACGGCGGCGCGGCGAACCTGTCGTGGATCCCGCGCTACGACGACACCGCCCGTGTGGAGGACATGACGCTGAACTGACCCTCCCGGACTGACAGATCCCCTCCACCTGCGAGGGAGCACGGCCTGATGAGAGTCGGTCGTGCTCCCTCGTGGGCTTCTCTGGGGGCCTGCCGGCCGGACGGCTACTAGTGGGGGACACCGGCGCTGTGTATCCCTGGAACGACGCCATACCCCCCGACGACATAGCCCGGTACCTCGCGGCCGGCTACGGGGACAGCTTCAGCGGCGACGAGTTCCGTGCCATCAGCGCGGGCACCTCACCGGCGTTGATCGTCGTGGACATGACGCTGGCCTTCGTGGACGGCCGTTGGCCCACCGGCCACTCCCAGACGGGATGGCCTGCGGTCGACGCCAACGCCCGGCTGCTGGCCGAGGTGCGCCGGCTCGGCTACCCGGTGTACTTCACCAAGATGTACGAGGATCCCACCCACTCGGCGGCGCCGTCTCAGAAGGGCCGCTGGAAGACGGTGGGCCGCCGCCTGCCGGACCCGGACCTGCCGCCCGGCGATGTGATCGTGGACGAGCTGGCTCCCAAGCCGGGTGAGCTGGTGGTGTGCAAGCACCACAAGCCGAGCGGATTCTTCGGCACCGAGCTGGCTGCCCTGCTCGTCTACGACAAGGTCGACACCGTGGTCGTCACCGGCATGACCACCAGCGGCTGCGTGCGGGCCACCGCGGTCGACGCCTTCCAGTACAACTTCGACGTGGTCATCCCATTCGAGTGCGTGGCCGACCGGAGCCAGATCTCCCACAAGGTCAACCTGCTCGACCTGCACATGAAGTACGCCGACGTGGCCCCCCTAGACCACGTAATCGACTGGCTCAACAGCCTCCACTAGCGCCCGGAGTTCCCCGGCCGGCGGGTCCTGTCGCCGAGCCGAGATGACCGACACGGGCTTCGCCCTATTCGTCGGTCATCTGACTCGTCGCCACCCCCCGGCCTAGCGAGTACCCGGCAGGCCGCGGCGCCGACGCGACCAGATAGGCGGGCGGAGGGGGCGCACCGAGTCCGACTGGCCGAATCTTAGGGCGAAGCCCGGTGAGGCCAGCTCGGAGCTCGGTGACAGCGCCCTCCGCCGGCCGGGCGGGAGAATCAGTCAGGCAGCGAGATGACCGTTGACGTGCCGTCGCGGCGGGGGTCGGCGGCCGCGGTGAGGGTGTTGTTGGCTTGCAGCACGGTTTGGGCGCCGCCGAAGCCGCCGATTACGTCGGCGGTGTCGACGAGTTCGTAGCCGGACCGGCCGATCGCGGTTCGCCAGGCGGGTTCGAGGGTGGCTTCGGTGGTCACCTGGCCGTAGCCGATCAGGCGGAACCGGCCGGCCTCGACCGCGGTGACTAGGCCGGCGCCGCCTAGCACCCGGTGCAGGATCTGCAGCTGTCCCTGGGGCTGCATGATGCCGCCCACGACGCCCATGCCGAGCATGGGGCGTCCCTGTTCCAGGACCAGGGTGGGCACGATCGTGTGGTAGGGCCGCTTGTCGGGCCCCACCGCGTTGGGGTGGTTCAGGTCGGTGGAGAAGCCCCGGCCCCGGCTCTGCAGCACGAAACCCCCCTCGGCCACGGTCACGCCCGAGCCGAATCGGTCGCACACGCTGGACGTGAGCACCACGGCTTGGTCCGGGGTGAACACCACCGTCAACACCGTCCCGGGACCCAGCGGCATAGGGCCATGCAGCCGCGCGCCGGCCATACGGGATCGCATCTCGTCGTAGCTGGGAACGCTGCCGCTCGCGGGGTCGGCCAGGCAGTCGAGGGCCACTGCGAAGGCCCGGTCGAGCGCTTCGACCATCGACGCCGCCGCGCCGGCCCCTGCCGCTCCTTCGGTGACGCCCAGGAGTCCCCGTTCGTGAACCCATTGGGCGGCCAGGGCCGTTGCTGTTCCCTGGCAGGGGGGCGGCACCGTGAGCAGCTCGTGATCGCCCAGCTCGGCCCGCAGCGGCTCCACCCACTCGCTGCGATGCCGGGCGAGGTCGTCCGTGTGCACGCTCCCGCCCGCGGTCACGGTCGCCTCCTCAATGGCTTGGGCCAGCGCGCCGTGGTAGAGCGTCTCGGGGCCGTCGGTGGCTATCTGGGCCAGGACCGCGGCGAGGGCGGGGTTTCGCCAGCGCTTTCCCGGTGCGGGAGCCGTGCCATCCGGGAAGTAGAGGGCCTCGCCTGCGGCGTCCAGCCGGCCGCGGGAGCCCTCCCACAGCCGGCTTCCGGTCGCACCGACCTCAGCGCCCTCGCTGGCGGCCTCGATGGCAGGCTCGAACAGGGCAGGCCACGGCAGCCGGCCGAAGCGGCGGTGCAGGTCCTCCCACCCGGCCACCGTCCCCGGCACGGTCACCGCGCATCCCCCCACGGAAGGCACGAAGCCGTGGCCGTTGTCGGGCACCGATGCCGGGTCGGTGCCCCGACCCGAGCGGCCGGCGCCGCTGAGCACCTCGACTCCCTCGGCAGTCGCCACCACCGCCATCAGATCCCCGCCGACGCCGGTGCCGGTGGGCTCCACCACGCCCATGACCGCATCGGCCCCGATGGCCGCGTCCACCGCCGATCCCCCGGCCCGCAGCAGCGCCACCGCTGTGTCAGTGGCCCGCGGGTGCCCCGCCGCCACCGCTGCTTGTCCCTGCCGCCCGATCACCGCACCCGAATGTACGCAGGCATCAACTCACCCGCGGTTCTTGTTAGTTCGCCTGGCTGATGGGATGTCATGCGCGTGGGTTGTATACAGTCGGTCGCCGTGGCTGCCCGGCTCCGACACTTGGCCATCTCGGTGCCCGACGTGGCTGCCGCCCAGGCGTTCTTCGAGCAGGCCTTCGGCATGACCAAGGCCGGTGACGCCGGACGCGGCGTGTACATGACCGACGGCGTGATGAACGTGGCCCTGCTTCACTTCGGCGGTGACCCCGTTGTCGGGGTCACCGAGGCTGGCGACGGCTCGGAGCCGTTCTACGGGCTCTACCACTTCGGGATGTGGGTGGACGATCTCGACGATGCCTCCGAACAGGTGGAGGCGGCCGGGGCCGAGCATCTGAGGGGCCGGCGGCCCGACGAGCCCAACCGCTACTACGAGGTCAAGTACCGCTCGCCCGACGGGCTGATCTTCGATCTCACCACGTCGGGCTGGATCGGTGCGCTGCGGGATCCCGAGGGAGCCGAATCGGCAGATTCCGGTGACACGAGCTGACAACCGGGTGCTGGTCGCCGGCGCCGGACCGGTGGGTCTGGTGCTGGCCCTGTGCCTGGCCCGGCGCGGCCACCGGGTGGTGGTGGTCGAGAAGCTGGTGGACCTGCTCGATCAGGTCCGGCGGGCCGGAACCATCCATGCGGCCACCCTGGAGATGCTCGACGACATCGGCCTCTACGAGCGCCTCGAACCCCGCGGCATCGTCGCCCCACTCGTCCACTACTGGGACCGGGGCGCCCCCGAGCCCATCGCAGTGTTCGACCACGGCGTGCTGGCCGGCGACACCCGCTTCCCCTACGCGTTGCAGTGCGACCGCCTCAAACTGGTGGAGGAGGCGCTCAAGATGGCCTCCAGCGACGACCTGATCGAGATCCGCACCGGCACCGAGCTCGTCGGCTTCCGCCAGGAGTCCGATTCGGTGACCGCGGCCGTCGAGACCGCCGACGGCGAGCACCAGGAACTGCAGGGCACCCACCTGGTGGGTTGCGAGGGCGCCCACAGCGTTGTCCGCAAGCAGCTCGGCATCGACTTCGAGGGGTTCGCCTTCCCGGACCGCACCATGACGCTGAGCGTGCTGTTCGACTTCGACTCGATCCTGCCCTATGGCTATCGCAACTACATCCTCGACCCGGTCGAGTGGGCCAACCTGTTCCGGTGGACCGACCTGTGGCGGGTGGTGCTGCCCGCCGATGTGAACGCCGACCCCGAAGCGCTCCTCGACGACAACGTCATAGAGGCCGGACTCCAGAGGTTCCACCCCACCGGGGAGCCCTACGAGGTGGTGTCCAAGTCGCTCTACACCGTGCATCAGCGGGTGGCCGAGACGTTCCGGGACGGGCGGGTGCTGCTGGCCGGTGACGCGGCCCACGTCAACAGCCCCATCGGCGCCATGGGCATGAACAGCGGCATACACGACGCCGTGAACCTGGCCGCCAAGCTGTCTTCGGTGCTGCGGGGCGAGGCCGGCGACCAGGTGCTCGACCGCTATGTCCGCCAGCGCCGCCACGTGGCCGTCGCCCATGTGCAGGCCATCACCATCCGCAACAAGAAGCTGATGGCCGAGGCCGACCCGGAGGTGCGGCGCCGCAACCGCGACGAGCTGCGCCGGGCCGCCGATGATCCTGTCCTGGCCCGGGAGTTCCTGTTGAGAGCGTCGCTGATCTCCAGCGTGCGCGAGGCCGCGGAGATCCTGTGACCAGAGGCCGAGCAACGAGGCGGGCGAATCCGGTCCATACGGGCGAGGCCGTGGCCCGAGCGGCCCGTGAGCGCAGCGAACAAGAGCGGGAATTGTGACGGCCGGGATCGAGGCCCGGCTGGCCGCCATGGGGCTCACGCTGCCCGAGCCCCGGCAGTTCCCCAGCGCCAACCGGCAGGGCTGCGTCCGGGTTGGCAATGTGATGTTCGTGTCGGGCCACGGTCCGCACCATCCCGGCATGGACATCGTGCGCCGGGGCAAGCTCGGCGCCGAGCTCACTGTCGAGCAGGGTTACGAGGTGGCCAAGGCCTGCGGGCTGTCCATCCTGGCCACCCTGCGGGCCGAGTTGGGTGACCTAGACCGGGTCCGGAGGGTGGTGCGGCTGATGGGGATGGTGAACTCCACCCCTGACTTCGAGCTCATGCCGAGGGTCGTCGACGGCGCTTCCGACCTGTTCTTCGAGCTGTTCGGCCCCGACCGCGGCCGCCACGCCCGGGCCGCGGTCGGCATGGCCAGCCTGCCCCGCCAGCAGCCCGTCGAGATCAGCGGAGAGTTCGAGGTGTCAGAGGAATGACCACACTGGTGACCGGGATCGGGCTGGTGGGCACGGCCTTCGCCCGCTGCGCCTTGCAGAGGGGCGAGCAGGTCGTGTTCCTCGACCTTCAGGAGCGTCCCGACTACCTGCATGAGCGCCTCGGACCGGTGGCGGCCGACATTCCCACCGTGAAGGCCGACATCCGAGACCAGTCGGCGGTCCTCAGCGCTATGCGGGACCACAAGGCGGAAACGGTGGTGCACACCGCCGGCCTGATCGGCGACAGCGTGTCGCGCCAGCTCTACACCGGTCTCGAGGTGAATGTCACCGGCACCATCAACGTCCTGGAGGCGGTGCGGCTCAATCGGGTGCGCCGGCTGGTGCTCATCAGCAGCTTCGCGGTGTACGACCGGCGGCGGGCGAGGGGCGCGCCCCTCACCGAGGACGCGCCCCGGGGGCCGGGACGGGCCTACGGCAACTCCAAGGTCATGAAGGAGCTGGCCGCGGAGAGCTACCAGAAGGAGTTCGGCTTCGAGCTTGCCATCCTGCGACCGGCCAACGCCTACGGCTACGGGCACTTCGAGGGGGGATCGTTCGGGTCCAAGATCCAGGCCCTGCTCCAGGCCGGCATCAAGGGCCAGGCCGCCTTCGTCGACCAGAAGCACACCATGGACTTCGAGTACGTGTACGACCTCGATGTCGGCCGGGCGGTGGACCTTGCCGCCACCGTGGACCTTCCCGAGCGGGCCGTCTTCAACATCGGGACCGGCACGATCACCACCTTCGAAGACTTGGTCGGCGCGGCCCGGCGGATCTTCGACGACCTGAAGGTGCAGGTCATCCCGGGCCAACCGCCGGCGGTGTCGGCCGGCGACCCGCTCGACCTGTCCCACACCGAGACCGCGCTGGGCTGGAAGCCCACCTTCGACATGGAGGCCGGGCTGAGCCACTACGCCTACGAGCTGAGGAGGCTGTCCCAATGACTCTCCCCCGGAACTGGCAGCGATTTGCCCCCTATGGGGCACCGAGTGCTGCCAGTTCGGCGAACAGGCTCGCCAAGTTGAGGAGGCTGAGCGGATGATCGACTTGCTGGTTCGCAACGCCGACTGGCTGATCACCATGGATCCCGAGCGCCGCATGGTGCGCGACGGCGCTCTGGCCGTCGACGGCGGCGAGATCAAGGCGGTGGGCACCACCGCCGGCGTCGAGGCCGCCGGATACCGGGAGGCGGCCCGCACCATCGACGCACGCGGCCGGCTGGTCACGCCCGGCTTCGTCGACAACCACCAGCATCTGGCGCCGTTCTTCGTGCGGGGCCTGGGCGACGACGTGCCCCTCAAGGTGTTCCTGCACGACCGCTGCTACCCGATGGAGGCCGGTGTCACCGACGGGGAGGCCTATCTGGCGGCGATGTGCGCGCTGCTGGAGTCGGTCCGCCACGGCACTACCACCCTGTGTGATCCGGGCTCCCAGAACCCCGAGAACTCGGCCCGGGCCGTCGACGAGGTCGGCTGCCGGGCGGTGCTGTCCCGCTCGCTCACCGACCTGGCCGGGGGCCGGGCCATGCCGGGCACGTTCGACTCCACCACCGACGACGCCATCGCGGAGGGTCTGGACTTCGTGGAGTCCCATGAGGGGGCGGCCGGCGGACGGGTCCGGCCCTGGTTCTCGCTGCGCACCGAGCGCATGGTGTCGGATCGCCTGTGCCGGGCCGTCACCGAGCTGGCCGCCGAGCACGGCACCGGCATCGTGTCGCACATGATCTCCAACCGCGACTCCGTCGAGCACCACCAGCGGGTGTTCGACGGTGAGCGCCCCATCGCCCGCTACGAGCGCAACCGCGTCCTCGGCCCCAACGTGCAGCTCGTGCACTGCCACTTCCTCACCGACGACGAGTGCGACCTGCTGGCCGAGCGCGACGTGAAGGTGTCGATGTGCCCCACCGCCAGCGCGGTGTTCGGCTGGGGCGGCCTCCAGCGGGCCACCCACCTGAAGCTGCTGGAGCGGGGGGTGACCGTTGGGGTGGGCACCGATATCGGCGCCTGCTCGCACACCACCGACATCCTGCGGATCGCCCAGTACTTCCGGGTGTACCGCGACATCTTCGAGGACGCCTCGCTGATGCCGGCCGAGACCATCCTGGAGCACCTCACCATCGACGGTGCCCGCTCGGTGCTGTGGGACGACGAGGTCGGCTCGCTGGAACCGGGCAAGCGGGCCGACCTCCTGCTGTTCGACCTCGACCGGCCCGAGTGGGTGCCGCTGCACAACCCGCTGTCGAACCTGGGCCACGGAGTCAGCGGCGACTCGGTCGACACCGTCGTCATCGACGGCAAGGTGATCGTCGAGTCCGGCGAGTTCGTGAACCTAGACGCCCGAGCCATCATGGCCCGAGGCCGCGAAGCCGCCAAAGCCGCCGCCGACCGCACCGGCCTATCCCAATACGCCCAACCCCGCTGGCCAGTCATCTAACCGCCGCTGATCGCCCCTCCCGGCCGGCGGGTCCTGTCGCCGAGCCGAGATGACCGACACGGGCTTCGCCCTATTCGTCGGTCATCTGACTCGCCGCCACCCCCCGGCCTAGCAAGAAGCGGCGGGACCGCGGCGCCGACGCGACCAAATAGGCGGGCGGAGGGGGCGCACCGAGTCCGACTGGCCGAATCTTAGGGCGAAGCCCGGTGAGGCCACGTCGGAGCTCGGTGACAGCCCCCTCCGTTCGCCGGGGGACAGTTCTCGCGGATCTCTTACCAGCGAATGCGATCCTGAGGATCACTCCAGCCCCCAATTGGTGCCGAGGCCTTCCCCCCGGGTCTCGGCACCAACGCGTGCCGCCGGGAGGCGGTATACCGCTTGGCGTTGCGGCGCTGGCACACTGTCGCCGTGCGGATTTGTGTGGTGGGCGCGGGAGCCATCGGCGGAATGCTGGCCGCCCGCCTGTCGGCCGACAATCACGACGTGAGCGTCATCGCCCGGGGCGACCACCTCGACGCCATCCGGCAACACGGGCTGAGGCTGGTGGAGTTGGACGGGTCCACGACGGTGGCGGCCAACATCGAGGCGTCGGACGACTTCGGGGCCCTGGGGACCCACGACACCGTGATCCTGGCCCTCAAGGCCCACCAGATCGCGGCGGTCGCCCACCAGCTCGGGGCATTGTTCGACGAGCACACCACGGTCGTGCCGGTCCAGAACGGCATCGGGTGGTGGTACTTCGAGCGCCACGGCGGCCCCCACGACGGGCGCCGGCTCGAGTCGCTGGACCCCGACGGCGCCATCGCGGCCGCGGTGGAGGCGGAACGGATCGTGGCCTGCATCGCCTACCCGGCCGCGGAGAAGACCGCACCCGGCGTGATCACCCACGTCGAGGGCGACCGCTTCCCGGTGGGCGAACTCGACGGCACCAAGTCCAACCGGGCGAGGGAGCTGGCCGGCGCTCTGGCGTCGGCCGGGTTCAAGTCCCGGGTTCTGACCGACATCCGGTCCGTCCTGTGGGTGAAGGCCTGGGGGAACCTGGCCTTCAACCCGATCAGCGCCCTGACCGGCGCGACGCTGGCCGGGATCTGCCGCACGCCGGCCACCCGGAGCCTGGCCGCGCAGATGATGACCGAGGCCGGCCAGATCGCGGAGGCTCTAGGGGTGAGCATCCGGATCAGCGTCGAGCGTCGCATCGATGGCGCCGAGGCCGTCGGCGAGCACAAGACGTCGATGCTCCAGGACGCGGAGGCTGGTCGCCCCCTGGAGCTCGATCCGCTGGTCGGCGTGTTCGTCGAGCTTGGTGAGCTGACCGGCGTGCCCACCCCCGCCATCAGCACCGTCTACGGTCTCACCTCCCTGCTCAACCACCGCCTGGCCTCGGGCACATGACTCATCCGGCGACTCTGCGAGGCCTGCTCGACGCGGGGGCCGACCGTGACCCGGCCATCGTCACCCCTGACGGCGCGGTGCTCACCCACGGCGGGCTGCGAGCCGAGGTGGACCGGCTCGCCGGCCGGCTGAGGGCTCTGGGGCTGCGAGCCGACGACCGCATCGCCATCGTGGTTCCCAACGGTCCGGAGATGGCCATCGCCTTCCTGGCCGCGGCCTGCGCCGGCTGCGCCGCACCGCTCAACCCCAAGTACCGCACCGAGGAGCTGCGCTTCTACCTCGACGACCTGGGCGCTAGGGCGCTCATCACCCGCCCCGACGAGTCTGGCTCGGATGCCCGCGACGCAGCCCGCTCCGCCGACGCCGGGGTGCTGCCGGTGGCGCTGACCGGTTCGGCTTCAGGCGGCTCGGGCTTGATCGACCTGATCGCCTCCTCGCCTGCCCCCGAGCCCTCGGCTTCGAACGGGCCGTCCCCCGACGACGTGGCCCTGGTTCTGCACACCTCCGGGACCACGTCTAGGCCCAAGATCGTGCCGCTGCGCCAACGGAACCTGGCCCGCTCCGCTTGCGGCATTGCCGAGTCGCTGGCTCTCACCGCTGCTGACCGGTCGTTGCAGGTGATGCCGCTGTTCCACATTCACGGGCTGCTGGCCGGGCTGCTGGCCCCGCTGTCGGCCGGCGGCTCGGTGGCCTGCACTGAGGGCTTCGACGCCTTCCGGTTCTTCGCCCAGCTCTCCGAGCTGCGCCCGACCTACTTCACCGCGGTGCCGACCATGCACCAGATGGTGATCGCACGGTCGTCCCGTCACCGGGACGCGGCCCGGGCCGCGGCCCTGCGGTTCGTGCGCTCCTCGTCGGCGTCGCTGCCCGAGCCGGTGCTGCAGGAGCTGGGCGAGCTGTTCGCCGCGCCGGTGATCGAGGCCTACGGCATGACCGAGGCCACCCACCAGATGTGCGCCAACCCGTTGCCGCCGGCGGTGGCCAAGCCGAGGTCGGTCGGCGTTGCCACCGGCATCGAGGTGGCCGTGCTCGACCGCGACAACCGGGTCCTGGCGCCGGGGGAGCGGGGCGAGGTGTCCATCAAGGGCCCGACGGTGATCGACGGCTACGAGAACAACCCCGACGCCAACGAAGCCGCCTTCACCGACGGCTGGTTCCGCACGGGCGACGAGGGCTACCTCGACGACGACGGCTACCTGTTCCTCACCGGGAGGCTCAAGGAGCAGATCAACCGGGGCGGCGAGAAGGTGTCCCCGCTGGAGGTGGACGAGGCCCTGCTGCGCCACCCGTCGGTCGCCCAGGCGGTGACGTTCGCCGTGCCCCATCCCAAACTGGGCGAGGAGGTGGCCGCCGCGGTGGTGGCCGTCGACGGAGCCGACGTCGACGAGCGCGAGCTGCGCCGGTTCCTGTCGAAGTCGCTGGCCGCGTTCAAGGTGCCCCGCCGGATACTCGTGCTCGACGAACTCCCCAAGGGCCCCACCGGCAAGCTCCAGCGCATAGGCCTAGCCGACCGCCTAGGCCTAACCCCACCCAACGACCAATAGACGACCCTCCCGGCCGGCGGGTCCTGTCGCCGAGCCGAGATGACCGACACGGGCTTCGCCCTATTCGTCGGTCATCTGACTCGCCGCCACCCCCCGGCCTAGCAAGAAGCGGCGGGACCGCGGCGCCGACGCGACCAAATAGGCGGGCGGAGGGGGCGCACCGAGTCCGACTGGCCGAATCTTAGGGCGAAGCCCGGTGAGGCCACGTCGGAGCTCGGTGAAAGCGCCCTCCGTTCGCCGGGACGACCGTTCGCCGGGGATCAGCGCCTCAAGATGGTTGCTTAGACTGCGGGCGGTGCCTGAGATCGAGATGTTGACCCTTGCGAACCACGCCGAGGTGCAGAACGGGCTGCTGTACCTGAGCGGCGCCGGGTGGGACCGGGTCACCCGGGCCTACAAGGAGGGCAAGAAGCCCCGCCCCCAGCACTTCTCCATTGCCTTGTCGGTACTGGTCCCGTGGTCGGAGACCAACCAGCGCCACGAGATGCTGATCCGCGTCGAGGACGAGGACGGCCATCACAAGCTGATGGAGGCCAAGGCCAACATCGAGGTCGGGCGCCCTCCCGGCAAGGTGCCCGGCACTGACAGCCGCTCGCCCCTGGTGGTGACCGGCATAGTCCAGTTCCCGAAGGCCGGCGGCTACCGGGTGCGGGCCACCCTCGGGGACGAGCAGCGCGACTACGCCTTCCGGGTAATAGACAAAGTCACCTAGCGCTCGTCCGAAATTGATGCGGATTGTGGGCCCTGCACGGGCGGTTTCGTCATCAATTTCGGGGCGGGTAGCGTCTCAGGCGTGATCCGCGAGTTGCTGGAGTTGCCCCGGGCGACGTGGCCTCGGGCTGTGCTGTTCGCCGGGGTGGCCGCGGTGCTGATCGCGGTGCCGTCGGACCTGATCGATACTCCGATCTTCGGCCGGCCTGTGGAGGTGCGCTGGATCGACTACGTGATCCTGGCCGTCACCTCCGCGCTGATCGGGCTGATCTTCGCCATCCGCCCCGAGCCGGCCGATCCGGTCGACACGGCCGTGTCGGAGGAGCTGGCCGTGACCGTCGACCGCCAGGGCACCCGCACGATCTGGGGCGGGTTCGTGTCGTTCCTGGCGGTGGGCTGCCCGGTCTGCAACCAGGCGGTGGTGGCCCTGGTGGGCGTGTCGGGCGCCCTGTCGTGGTGGGCTCCGGTGCAGCCCTTCATCGGCCTGCTGGCGGTCGGGCTGCTGCTCTACACCCTGCGCAAGCGCCTCAACACCTACAAGCTCTCCGCCTGCCCGGTGCCCGCCTAGCCCGGACCGGCCGTTGCCCCAGGCTCCACGGCGCGGTGCATGGCTGCGGCTACCAGGGCGGGCAGGACCAGCGAGATAAGCATCAGGACCCGCAGCGGCGCTCCTAGTGTCAGCAGGCCGCTGACGATCGCCGACAGCAGTGCGGCCGAGCCCAGCAGGGCGGCCCGGAACGTGCCGATCCCCCAGCCCGACTGGGGCGGCAGGGCCGCCACCAGCATGGCGTTGGCCACCGGCAGCACCGACACCGCCATCCCCACGAACGGCACCAGCATCCACACCCCCACGTTGGCCGGGGCCAGCAGCAGAGGCAGGCCGAAGGCGAAGGTCGTCGTGGTCATCAGCCTGGCCGTCCACGGTCCTCCGTGCCGGTCGTACAGCGCCCCGCCCACCAGCTTCACCGGGGCCGACAGGATCCGGCCCGCGGCCAGCAGCACGCCCACCAGCCACAGGTTCACCCCCCGGGACTCAAAAAATGTCGGCGAGAAGCCGATCACCACGAAGTGCATGGACACCCCGCCGAAGCTGGCCATGAAGGCCAGCCGGTAATTCAGCTTGCGGGCGTTCTGGACGAGCTGGGCCAGCCACGGCACCGGCGCCGGGTCCCGTTCGGCTTCCACCCATCGCGGCACGTAGACGATGGCCAGCAACGGGGGGATCGCGCAACCGGCGAACACCCAGCGCCAGCCCTCCCCGGCGAACACGCTCAGTGCGGCTGCGGCCAGGCCGAACGAGTAGGCCTGGCCCCACACCGCGATGGCCTTGCCTTCCGCTCCCCGGTACATGCGGGCCACGCTGGCCAGTCCCGGCGGGAAGTAAATCCCGAACGCAACGCCCAGCAGGGTCTGGCCGATGATCAGCACCCAGAACGTCTCGGCCGCGGCCGAAAGCGCCATCCCGGCCGCCAGGGCCACCGCCGAGGCCCGGACCAGCGACCGGTCGGTGAGCCAGCGGCTGCTGATGCCGCCGAGGATGTTGAACGAGGCGATGCCGGCCGAGACCGCGGCCAGGATGGCGGCCAGGTTGCTCTCGCTGATGTTGAGGTCGGGCTGCACCAGCGGGAACAGCGGCGACATCATCGTCTCGGCCCCGCCGAGGATGAAGTACAGCGTGAACAGGTACGCGAAGGTCGCCTGGCGCGGCGTCATACGGCCGCTGGCCGCGGGTTCGCTCAATTCACCCAGCAGGCCACCAGGTGGCCGCTGGAGCGCTCCCGCAGCGGCGGGCGCTCCTCGAAGCACTGCTCCACCGCCAGCGGGCAGCGGGTGTTGAACCGGCAGCCCTTGGGCGGGTCCATCGGGCTGGGAAGGTCGCCCTTGAGGGGCTCGTGGTCGCCCCGGGTGGTGGGGTCTGGCACCGGCACCGCCGAGAGCAGGGCCTGGGAGTAGGGATGGGTCGGGTTCTCGTAGATGTCGTGGTGGCTGCCGATCTCCATCAGGTGACCCAGGTACATGATGGCCACCCGGTCCGAAACGTGGCGCACCACCGCCAGGTTGTGGGAGATGAACAGGTAGGACAGGCCGACGCTCTCCTTGAGCTCGACCAGCAGGTTGACGATCTGGGCCTGGATCGACACGTCGAGGGCGGCGGTGGCCTCGTCGGCCACCACGAACCCGGGATGCAGAGCCAGGGCCCGGGCGATCACGATGCGCTGGCGCTGGCCGCCGGAGAAGGCGTGCGGGTACTTGTCGGCCGCGCTGGCGGTCATGCCCACCATCTCCAGCAGCTCGCCCACCGCCGCGTCCAGCTCCGCGCCCCGTTTGCGGGTGTGCACCAGGAACGGCTCGGCGATGCTGTCGCGGATCTTGATCTTGGGGTTGAGCGCCGAGTAGGGGTCCTGGAAGATCATCTGGACCTGCTTGCGCATGGCCCGCCAGTTGCGCCGGCTCAGGTTGGTCACGTCCTTGCCCTCGAAGAGCACCTGGCCCTTGGTGAGCTTCACCGCCCCGAGCAGAGCCCGGCCCGCGGTGGACTTGCCGCAGCCCGACTCGCCCACCAGGCCGACGGTCTCGCCGGGCGCCACCGCGATGCTGAAGTCGTCCAACGCGTACACCGTCCGCCGGCGGCTGCCCACCCAGCGGCTGAAGTGGACGCTGACGTCGCGGCTCTCGACCAGCGGCACAACCGGCTCGTTCATGTCGACGTCTCCCCGGCCTCCCCGGGGCGGTTGTAGCAGGCCACCCAGCGCCGCTCGGCGATCTTGACCAGCGGCGGCGGCGCCCCCCGGCAGGTGTCGTGCGCCTCGCCGCAGCGGGGCTCGAAAGCGCAGCCCGGCGGGAACTGGGCCCGGTCGAGCGGCTCGCCCGGTATGCCGGCCAGCTCGGCCGCGGCCTGGTCCACCCTAGGCACCGACTGCAGCAGGCCGAGCGAGTAGGGGTGCTGGGGATCGGCGAACATCTGAGCGATGGGGGCCCGCTCCACGATGCGGCCCGCGTACATCACCTGCACCCGGTCGCAGAACTGGGCCACCACCCCCAGGTCGTGGGTGATCATCAGCACCGACACGCCGAGCTCGGTGGACAGGTTGTGCAGCAGGGTGAGGATCTGGTCCTGGATGGTCACGTCGAGCCCGGTAGTGGGCTCGTCCGCGATCAGCAGCGTCGGATCGCAGGCCAGGGCGGTGGCGATCATCACCCGCTGGCGCATGCCTCCCGACAGCTCGAACGCGTAGGACTTGAGCCGGTCGCCGGGGTTGGCGATCCCGACCATGTCGAGCAGCTCCAGCGAGCGCTGCTTGATGGCGCTCCCCTGCAGCCCGACCCTGCGCTGCAGCAGCTCCCGCAGCTGCGCGCCCACCGTCTTGAGCGGGTTGAGCGACACCATCGGGTCCTGGAAGATCATGGCGATCTCCCGGCCCCGCACCCGGTTGGCCACCGCCTCGTCAAGCACGTTCTCGCCCTTCCAGCGCACCGAGCCCCCCATGATGCGGCCCGGCGGCAGGACCATGCCCAGGATGGCCAGGCCCATGACGCTCTTGCCCGAGCCCGACTCGCCCACCACGCCGAGGCGCTCGTGGGAGCCGACGTTGAGGGTCAGGCCGTCCACGCCCAGCACCGTGCCGTCGCGGGTGGGGAACCCGACGGTCAGGTCCTTGACCTCCAGCAGGCGCTCGGTGCGGCCGTCTCCACCGGTCGCGCTCATTCCTAGCCGCCCGGCCTCTCGAGGACGATCTGCTCGCGCTCGGCTACGTCGTTGAACGACTGCAGCCACAGCGAAAGCAGGTTCACGCCCAGCACCACGATGGCGATGGCCATGCCCGCGAAGGTGACGATCCACCAGCCGTCGCCGGTGACATAGTTGCGGCCCTGCTGGATCATCAGCCCCCACGACGAGCGAGGCGGCTGCACCCCGAAGCCGAGGAAGGCGAACGCCGACTCCGACAGGATGGCTGCGGCCAGCTCTAGCACGCACAGCGTGATGAGCGAGCTGACCAGGTTGGGCAGCAGGTGACGCCACATGATCCGCCGCGACGACGCGCCCGCCAACTCCGACGCCTCCACGTACAGCGAGGTCTTGAGGGTGAACACGAGACCCCGCCCGACCCTGGTGAAGACCATCCAGCTGGATATGGCGATGACGATGATGACCAGCCACACGCTCGGCCCGAATGCGGCCACCAGGATCAGGCCGGCCAGCACCCCCGGGAAGGCCATCTGCACATCGGCGGCCGAGACTATGAGGGTGTCGATCTTCCCGCCCATGTAGCCCGCGATGAGCCCTAGGACGGTGCCGAGGACGGCCGCGATGATGACCGCGGTTACGCTCACCAACAGCGAGATGCGGGCTCCGTCGATGAGGCGGGCCAGGATGTCACGTCCGAGCTGGTCGGTGCCGAGGGGGTGGGCCCAAGTTCCGCCCCAGCCCACCGGGGGCGTGAGCCTGTCGGGCAGACTCTGCTTGGTGGGATCCTTGATGAGCGGCAGCCAAGGTCCCGCCACCGCTGCGAGGACAAACAGCGAGCAGATGACGATCCCCGATATGCCCGCCTTCGACTTCCAAAGATGCGACCGCAGTTCGGCCATGACGGTCACGCTCTCGGGCGGCGCCGCGTCGCCCGTGCCTGCGCCGGCGGCCGGGTCCATCGGGTTCTCCACCGCGGTCATGCCAGGTCCACCCGCGGGTCGATCAGCCGGCGGGCGATGTCCACCAGCAGGTTGGTCAGCACCACCATGGTGGCCAGCACCACCACCGCGGCCTGCACCAGGATCAGGTCCCGGTCGTTGATGGCTTCGACGGCCAGCCGGCCCACGCCTGGCCAGGAGAACACCACCTCGATCACCACCGTGTAGCCGGTGAACATCCGGGTCACCTCCCAGCCGGTCATGGTCACGAAGCCCGAGGCCACGTTGCGGAAGGTGTGGTGCACGATCGTGTAGGACCGGGAGAAGCCCCTCGACATTGCGGTGACTGCGTACGGTTTTCGCAGCTCCTCCACAATGCCACGGCGGGTCATCTGGGCCAGCCGACCGGCGCTGGCCAGACCGATGGCGAACGACGGGAGGATGAGAGACTTGAACCCGCTCGAGCCGAACGTCGGCACCCAGCCGAGCTGCACCGCGAACACGATGATGAGCAGGTAGCCGATCCAGAACGGCGGGGCGCTGATCGATGCCATCGAGAAGCCGAGCACCGCGTGGTCGGCGAAGCGGCGCTCCCACCACGCGGCCAGCATTCCCATGGGCGCGGCCATCAGCACGGTCACCGCGGTGGCCCCGGCCACCAGCCTGAGGGTGGCCGGCAGCCGCTCGAACACGAGCTTCGAGGCCGGCTGGGTCTGGAAGAACGACTCGCCGAGGTCGCCCACCACCAGACCCGACAGGAAGTCCCAGTACTGGACGCTCAGAGGCCGGTCCAGGCCGAGTGAAGCCCGACGGCTGGCCCGGTCCTCCTGGCTGGCCTCCAGCGGCAGCGACACCGTGGCCGGGTCGGTGAAGATGTGGGTGACCACGAACACCAGGGAGGTGACCACGAACACGACGAGGGCGGCGGCGATGATGCGCTTGGCAAGCCATCGAAGCAACGCGCTGCCTCCCTCGTCGGGCCATCGCTGGCCCTGCGACTTGGGCCGTCTGTATACCGTAGCCACACTTCGACTACCCGTCCGAATCAGCCACCGGCGGAAGCAGGTGCAAGGATGGCGGCGATGGCGGCGGCTGGCAGTGCGCAGGCGGAGCGGTACTCGGCGAGCGGGGACCATGCCTACAAGCGGTGGCCCCGCTACCGGGCCGCATCCGAGGGCCTGAAGAACTACTGGTACCCGGTCGCCTTCTCCAAGCGCGTCGGCCGCAAGCCGGTGCCGGTGACGATCTGCGGCGAGCAACTCTTCCTGATCCGCCACGACGGCAGGGCGTTCGCCCTCGACGACCGCTGCGCCCACCGCGGCGTGCCCCTGTCGATGGGCAAATGCTGGTTCGCCGGCACCATCTCGTGTGCGTACCACGGATGGACCTACGACCTGGCCGACGGCAGCCTGCGGGCCGCCCTGGTCGACGGCCGGGACTCTCCGATCGTCGGGAACAAGAGCGTGAGGGTGAGGACCTACCCGGTCGAGGAGCACGGCGGCGTGGTCTTCGTCTACGTCGGCGACGGCGAGCCGCCGCCCATTACCACCGACGTCCCCGAGGACTTCTTCCAGCCGGGAGTCAGGGTGCGGGGCTGGCTCCGCACCAGGAAGGGCGACTGGCGCTACGCCGTCGAGAACGGCTTCGACGAGGGCCATTCCACCTACCTGCACCGCGGTGTCGTGTGGACGTGGATCCGGCGCAAGCCCGCCTACCGGGTCGTCCACGTCGAGCAGGAGGGTGACTGGCTGGTCCGCACCGTCGACGACGTCGTGGAGCAGGTCGACTATCCGGGGCTCGGCACCTGGCCCCACGGCTTCCGCCCGTGGCAGCGCAACGTGGTCGTCCGCGGCTCGGTGCGTCTCCCCGGCTGGGTGCGCATCCAGTGGCCCGACTGGACGGCCTACGAGGTGTTCATGGGGACGACCGACGGCGCCCACCTGTCGTTCATGTTCGCCGTGTCCCACGCCAGGGGCCTGCGGGCTGCCTGGTTCGGGCTGCGGTTCTGGCTGTACATCCGTTGGGCGTACATGTGGCAGTTCAACCGCCAGGACCAGCAGATGATCGAGCAGGTCCGCATCCCGCCGGAGCGGTTGTTCCGCCCCGATAAGTCCGTCACCGTGTGGCGGGCCCATTGCGAGCGCAACGCCCGGGGGATGCAGGGGCCCGCATCCGAGACCGCGGTGCACCTGTCCGACGGCGACGAGCCTGCCTGGGACGACTCGGACGTGTTGGACGGCTCCGACATCTCTGTTGCCGGTCCCGGGTGACGGCGGCTAGGCGGGGGACGGGGAGCGGCTGCTGTCGAGACGGATCCGGCTGGCCAGGCTGAGCACGGCTGCCCCCAGCACCCAGGCGGCCGCCACCGCCAGCGCCACTGCCGGCGAGGCCGCGTCGCTGATCGCCCCGAAGGCCACCGGTCCGATCACCGCGCCGAGGTTCAGGCCCCCGATCACGAACGACGAGGCCAGCCCGGGCGCCTCGGGGTAGATCCGCACCAGCGCCAGCACCATCAGCCCCGGCCACGACCACCCCAGGATGATGGCGGCCTGTCCGCCCAGCGCGTACAGCCAGGGCGTGTTGGCGGCCATCAGCGCGTAGCCGGCCGCGCTGGCGGTCAGCAGCATCGCCACGGTGCTTACCGCGCCCGTGCGGAAGCGGTCGGCGAGGGCGCCCAGCGCGATGCGCACGGTGATCACTCCGGCGCTGGCCGCTGAGAGCAGCAGCCCGGCCGTGCTCTCGGAGATCCCGGCGGCCTCGCTGTTGACCACGAAGAACGCGGCCGCCGCCACGACTGAACAGGAGGCCAGCATGGCGGCCGCTGCGAACACGAACAGGGGCCCCATCCTCACGTGCCCGAAGCGGCCCGCCGCGGGATCCCTCGAGGGCCGTGCCGCCGCCGGCGCCGCGGCCCTCTCGCGCGGGAGCATCAGCATCCCGGCGCCGGCCAGCACCGCCCCGCCGAGGAACGGCCATCGCCATCCGTCGGTGCCGCCCACCACCGGGACGGTCAGCCCGGCTAGCAGCGGTCCCAGCGGGATGGCCGACATGTGAACTCCGAAGGCCAGGCCCTGACGCTCCGGCGACACATGGTCGGCTACCAGCACCTTGGCGGCCGGACCGGCCAGCGTCAGTCCCGCCCCGGCCACCGTCAGCCCCACCAGCAGCATCGCGAACGACCGGGCGGCACCGGCCACCACCAGGTAGCCGGCCATCGTGACCAGCATTGAGATTGTCAGGCTGCGGCGGGAGCCGATCCGGTCGGACAGCTCTCCGGCGTGGACGATGGCCACCGCCGCGAAGATGTAGGTCAGGGCCAGCGCCACGCCGAGCCCGGTGTCGCCGATGCCGAACTCGGCCTTGATGTCGCTGCCCAGCGCGCCGGCCAGGAAGCCGGGCATGACGCTGGCGGTGACGCAGGCCACCGAGGCCGCCACCGCCTGAACGGGAGCCGCGCCGGCAACCGGCGGGGGCGCCGTTGCGGCGTCGGCCATGTTCCTGCTTGCGTTTAGCCGGCTGGTTTGGCGGTCAGCGCCACCGGCCGGGTGCCGGGGCTGCGGATGGCTCGCACCTGCTCCCGGAAGCGTTCGACGTTGGCCAGCTTCACGTCCTCGTAGCCCCTGATGATGTCGGGGAGTTGGGCCAGCTGCAGCGCCCTGCCGTAGGTGTCCGGGGTCAGGGCGTCCAGTTCGGTCTCCATCAGTGACCGGTACTCCGCGATCAGCTCGCGCTCGGTCCGGCGAACCCCGGCGTAGCCGAACACGTCCAAGGGCGTGCCCCGCAGCCGGCGCAGCCCCTTCAGCACCGCCAGCGACGGCCGCTGGAACGGTCCCAGAGAGATCTTGCGCTTCAGCCCCAGGGCCCGCAGCACCGGGGGATGCAGCAGGATGCGGTAGCCGGCGAAGTCGCCCACCGCGTCGCGCACGGCGTCAGCCATGCCGGGCCGCAGATGCAGCCGGGCCACCTCGTACTCGTCCTTGTAGGCCGTCAGCTTGTAGAGGTAGCGGGCCACCGAGTCGGCCAGCTCGGTCCGGTCGCCCATCGCCTCGCGCTCGCGGGCCGACGCCGCGTCCACGAAGTCCACGTAGGCCGAGGCCAGTTCCCGCGACTGGTAGTCGACCAGGTCCGCGGCCCGCCGCTCCACGGTCTCGGCCAGGGCCGCTCCGGCCTCGGTAGTGCTTGCAGCCAGGCCCGAGTTCTCCACCAGAGACCGGGCGGCGGCCTTGGCTCTGGCTCCAACGGCGTCCAGCCCGAGGCCGGGCGCGGCCGGCTCCGTTGGTGTGGGGGCGGCTGCGGAAGCCACCCCGGCCACACCGGCCCGGCTGACCAGGCCGTCGATGCCGTCGCGCCTGTACAGCCGTCCCCACCGGAAGGCGGCGATGTTGGCCGCGACGGCCACCCCGTTCAGTTCGATGGCCCGCTCGATGGAGGCCGCCGACACCGGAATGCCGCCCGCCTGGTACGCGGCCCCCAGCACCAGCACGTTGGCGGGCATGGCCGTGCCCAGCAGGGCGTCGGCCATCCGGTCGGCGTCGAGGCGGACGCCGTCGCCGGCGCGGGTGGCGCCGTCGATGGTGGCCAGCAGCCGATCGGTGTCGGGGTAGGTCTCTTCGGTGTGGGCCACCATGTCGCCGGTGGGGAGCTTGCTGGTCGACACCACGGCCAGCGTGCGGTCGCGGTCGGCCTTGGCCAGGTTCTTGGGATCGGCGGCCACCAGCAGGTCCATGCCCAGGTAGCAGTCGGTGCCGCCCGCCCCGATGAGGTTCGCGCCGCTGGCCTCGCCGTTGAAGAAGCGCAGGTGCGAGACGACCGGTCCGCCCTTCTGGCTGAGCCCGGTCTGGTCCAGGCCGATCACGCCCAGGCCGTCGAGTAGGGCCGCGGTGGCCAGCACCTGGCTGACCGTCACCACCCCGGTGCCGCCCACGCCCGCCATGAACACCGCAAAACCGTCGGTGCCGGGCACGGGCCGGTCCGGCTCCGCAATGTCGGCGGGCGGCGCGCTCGGAGCGGCCCTACCGATGCCCGCGGCGACCGCCGCGCTGGTCCTGGCGGGGCCGGGCCGGGTCTTGACCCGGATGAACGACGGGCAGTCGCCCTCGATGCACGTGTAGTCGAAGTTGCAGGACGACTGGTGTATGCGGGTCTTGGTGCCCAGCTCGGTGTCGACCGGCTGCACCGACAGGCAGTGGCTCTTGGCCCCGCAGTCGCCGCAGCCCTCGCACACGGCCTCGTTGATGAAGATGCGCTTGGTCGGGGTGGGGCGCAGGCCCCGCTTGCGTTCCCGGCGTTTCTCGGCCGCGCACTGCTGGTCGTAGATCAGCACCGTCACGCCGGGCGTGTCCCGCAGGGCGATCTGGGCCTCGTCGAGGCGGTCCCGCCCCCACACGTCGGCGCCCTCGGCCAGCGCCGCGCCGCTGGTGTGGCGGTCGGGGTCGTCGCTGCACACGATGATGCGGCTCACGCCCTCGGCGGCCATCGCCTGGGTCAGCTCGGCGACGCCGATGGAGCCGGCCACGTCCTGGCCGCCCGTCATGGCGACCGCCCCGTTGTAGAGGATCTTGTAGGTGATGTCGACGCCGGCGGCCACCGCGGCCCGCACCGCCAGGCTGGCGGAGTGGAAGAACGTGCCGTCGCCGACGTTCTGGAAGATGTGGGGCCTCTCGGTGAACGGCGCCCGGCCGATCCAGGTGGCGCCCTCGCCGCCCATCTGGTGCACGATCTGGGCCCGGTCGTCGATCCACAGGGCCATGGCGTGGCAGCCCACCCCGGCACCGACGAAGGAGCCGTCGGGAGCCGCCGTCGATCGGTTGTGGGGGCAGCCGCTGCACCAGTACGGAGTCCGGGCCACTTCGGCCTCCCCGGCCCGGGCGGCGGCCTCGATGAGGGCCAGGCGGGCCTCGACCGCCACCGGCAGGGCGCCCACCTCGCCTCCCAGCACCCCGGCGCGGAGCCGGTTGGCGATGACGACCGCGATCCGGTCGGCGCTCAGCTCGCCGTCGGCGGGCACCAGCCGGCGGCCGCGCTCGTCGGCCTTGCCCACCACCCGGGGCGCACCGGCCCGGCCGTAGAGGATGTCGCGCACGAACAGCTCGATGAAGGCCCGCTTCTCGTCCAGCACCAGGATCTCGTCGAGACCTCCGGCGAAGCGGCGCACGATCTCGGGCTCCACCGGCCATACCATCCCCAGGCGCAGCAGCCTTATGCCGAAGTGGCGCAGAGCCTCGTCGTCGAGGCCGAGATCGTCGAGGGCCTGGCGCAGCTCGGTGAAGGTGCGGCCCGCGGCCGCGATCCCGAGGCGGGCGGCCCCGGCGGCCCCGCTGATCTCGTTGAGGCCGTTGGCCGCGGCGTAGGCGGTGGCCGCCTCCAGGCGCCCGTAGACGATGTCCTTCTCCTGCTCGAGGCTCAGCGGTGTCACCAGGCCGGGCCGCTGGACGTGGCGCCACGGCTCCCCGTCGATCTCCAGTCCGGGGTCGACGGGCACGATCCGGTCGGGGGCCACCTCGGCGACGCCGAACCCGTCGGCGACGGTGGTGACGATCTTGAACGCGGTCCACAGGCCCGAGTACCTCGACAGGGCGATGCCGTGCAGCCCGAGGTCGATGACCTCCTGCATGGTGCCCGGGTACAGCACCGGGATCTGGGCGTCGTAGAAGGCGGGCTCCACCTGGGTGGGCAACGTCGACGACTTGGCCATCGGGTCGTCGCCGGCCAGTACCAGCACCCCGCCGTTAGGGGCGGTGCCCTTGAAGTTGGCGTGCTTGAACACGTCGCCGCAGCGGTCCACGCCCGGCCCCTTGCCGTACCACATGCCCACCACCCCGTCGTGGTGGGCGAGCGGTCCGAGCAGGGGCTCCTGGCTGCCCCACACCGCGGTGGCGGCCAGCTCCTCGTTCACGCCGGGCACCCACACCACGTCGTGGGCCGTCAGCAGGTCCAGGTTGCGCTCGATGGTGAGGTCGACGGTGCCCAGCGGCGAGCCCTGGTAGCCGGAGATGAACGTGGCCGTGCGCAGCCCCCGGGCCGCGTCGGCGCGGTGCTGGTCGATGGGGAGCCGGACCAGCGCCTGCACCCCGGTGACCAGCACCCGTCCCCGTTCCTGCGTGAACTTCTGATCAAGATCGAAGTCCGGCTGCAACTCGGGTCCTCCTGGTTGTGATCGGGGTTAGCCGATGATGGCGCAGTACTCGGGGACTATGTCCTCGGTGAGCATGTCCATCCACGCCGGGCGTTGCTCGATGAGTCGGGCCACCACGTTGCGGTGGTTCTCGCGGTTGTTCCAGGTGCCGATCAGGTAGAACCGCTCGGGGTCGTCCTCGCTCTGGTACAGCACGCCCTCGTGCACGATGCCCGGCGTGGTGTGGACGATGTTCTGGTCGCTGTGGTCCCAGGCCTCGAAGGAGTCGATGAAGTCCTGGGCCCGCCCCGGTTTGGCCTGCAGCGTGTAGTGGAACGCGAACGACCCCTCGGGCAGATCCTTCAGGATCGGGTTGGCGTGTTCGTAGTGGTTGTGGTCGTGGTCGTGATGGTCGTCTGCCATCGGAGAACCCCTTAGGTAGCTGCGGTGAACGCCTCGGATGCGGCCTGCGAGCACACCACGTCCTCGGCGTGCTTGGCGCCGGAGATGCCCAGCGCTCCCACGATGGTGCCGGCCGCGGTCGTCAGCGGCTCGCCGCCCTCCACGGCCAGGATGTGGTGGCGGGCGGTCATGGGCGGGCCGAGCGAGTTGTCCTTCTGGAAGTAGTCGGACAGCGCACCGGTGTCGCGCTTGAACGTGAGCGCGGCCACCGCCTTGGCGATGGCGTTCTCGAGGGCGATCTCCACCACGTTGTCCATGCGGTGCACCAGCACGAGGTTGCCGGTGGCGTTCACCACGGCCACGCACACGGCCAGGCCCTCGTCATCCGCGGTCGACAGCGCCACGTCGGCGGCGAGCTTGGCGCCCTCGAGGGTGAGGGTCTCGACGTTCATGGTGTTCATGGATTGCTCCTGGGGTTGGGTTGGGGGGTTGGTTCGGTGGATCCGGTCGGACCGGCGGATGGGGCGTGGTCAGGGCTTGACCTGGAAGATGGCCTCGACCTCGACGGAGGCTCCGAGGGGCAGCTCGGCCACGCCGATGGCGGAGCGGGCATGGCGCCCAGCGTCGCCGAACACCTCGATCATCAGGTCGCTGGCCCCGTTGATCACCTTGGGCTGGGCGTTGAAGCCCGGGTCGCTGGCCACGTAGCCGGTGAGGCGCACCACCCGCAGCACATCGTCGAGGCTGCCCAGGTGCTGGTGCACCGACGCCAGGATGGCCTCGGCCGCGCCCCGGGCGCTGGCCTGGCCGGTCTCGATGTCCATGTCGCCTCCGAGGCGGCCCACGTAGTCGATCCCGCCGCCGCCGGGGGCCAGCGCGATGGAGCCCGACACGAACAGCACGTCGTGGACCTGGGCCACCGGGTCGAAGTTGCCCGCCCTCAGCAGGGTCATGTCGAGGTCGACGCCGGCATCTCTGGCCGCCTGCTCATAGGACATTCGGGTGCCTCCCGTAACCGTTCCGCGATGCTGTATACCGACCCTACAGCCCGCCACGCCGCACCCGCCGACTCGGGCCGGGCTGGCCGGGGCCGCTAGCTTCGCTCGCCATGGATCTGGGCTTGATCGGGCGGCGGGCGATCGTGTTCGGCTCGACTGCTGGGCTGGGAAGGGCCACCGCCGAGACGCTGGCAGCCGAGGGCGCGCTGGTGGCGATCTCGGGGCGTCGGGCGGAGGTAGCCGCCGAGGTCGCGGCGTCGCTGCCCGGTGCCGTCGCCGTGACCGGCGACCTGACCGTGGTCGGCGAGCCGGCCCGGATGGTGGATGAGGCCGCGTCCCGGCTCGGCGGCCTCGACATCTGTGTGGTCAACACCAGCGGCGGCACACCGGGAGGCATGACTGAGGTCACCGCCGACGACGAGGCGAGCGCCTACGAGCGGATGCTGCGGCCCGCGCTGGCCGCCACCCGGGCCGCCATACCGCACCTGCGGGCCGGCGGTGACGGACGGCTGGTGTACATCACCGCCCGGTCGGTGGTGGAGGCCTCGCCTGAGCTGGCCCTGTCGGGGGTGTTCCGCAGCGGGGTGGCCGCCGCCGCCCGCTCGCTGGCCATCGAGCTGGCGCCCGAGGTGCTGGTGAACGTGGTCGTTCCCGGCCAGTTCGACACCGGCGCGCTGGCCCGGGCCCAGGCGGCTCGGGCGGTCGCCGAGGGCACGACCCCGGAGGCGGTGCGCGACCGCCACCGGGCCTCCATTCCCATGGGCCGGTTCGGGCACGCCTCGGAGCTGGCCGACGTGATCGCATTCCTTTGCGGCGCTAGGGCCAGCTTCGTGACCGGCTCGGTCGTGCGGGTCGACGGGGGCGCCGTCATCGGCTACTGACGGTGTCCCGGTAGCAGCGTCGGGCGGCTCAGACGGTATACAGGACGCCGTGAGGATTGCCGTTCTGGTCAAGCAGATCCCTGCCCCGGTCGAGTTCCGGATGCAGGACGGGCGCCTGGTGCGCGACGGCGTGCCGCTGGAGGTCAACGCCTACTGCCGGCGGGCCAACGCCAAGGCCGTTGAGCTGGCCGGACCGGACGGCGAGGTCGTGGTGTTCACCATGGGGCCGCCCGCGGCCGCCGACGCCCTGCGGGAGATGATCGCCTGCGGCGCCCACCGGGGAGTGCACCTGTGCGATCCCGCCCTCGCCGGTGCCGACACGCTGGCCACCGCGGTGGCGCTGGCCGCCGCCATCCGCCACCAGGGCCCCTTCGACCTGGTGCTGGCCGGCCTCAACTCGCTCGACTCCGACACCGGCCAGGTGCCCGTCGAGGTCGCGGAGCTGCTGGATCTGCCCTTCGCGGCCGGGGTACGCGAGCTGGACGTGACCGGCGGGGCGTTCACGGCCAAGCTGGAGACCGACGACGGGTACTACACCGTCACCGGCGACCTGCCCGCCGCGCTGTCCACCGCCGAGCGGCTCTGCGCGCCGTCCAAGGCACTCCCCGAGGAGTACGCCGCGGTGGCTGATGACCGCATCCTGCGGCTCACCGCAGCCGACCTGGACGTGCCCCCCGAACAGCTCGGCGCGCCGGGCTCGCCCACATCGGTGGGCCCCATCCGGGTGCTGACCGCCAGCCGGCGGGCCCTGAGAGCTACCTCGGTCGGCCACGCCGTCGACCTGCTCGAGGAGCTCGGCGCCTTCTCCGACCCGCCCGAGTCAGACGATACTGGCGAGGAGGAAGCGTCACGGGCCAGTGCCGCTCTTCTGGCCGTCGACGGCGACGGGCAACACCCCGCAGGCGAGCGGTCGGTGTGGTGCTTCTTCACCGAGCCGGGCGTGGGTGCCGAACTGCTGGGCGAAGCGGCCGAGCTGGCCGCCTGGATCTCCGGGACGGTGACTGCGGTCACCACCACCGCCAACGCCGCCAACACGTCCGGTCTGGGCGCAGCCGGCGCCGACCGGCTGTTGGTGATCGAGTCGGCCACTGAGCCCTCTGAGCAGGCCGCCGCGCTGGCCGCGGCCGCAGCCCGAAGCCTGCCCTGGGCGCTCCTGGTGGAGGGAACCCGCTCGGGTCGGGTGGTGGCCTCTATCGTGGCTGCCCGCTGCGGCTGGGGACTCACCGGCGACGCGGTGGGGCTCGAGGTCAGCCCCGACGGTCGCCTGGTCGCCTGGAAGCCCGCGTTCGGCGGCCGCCTCCAGGTGCCGATCCTGTCGCGCTCGCCGGTGCAGATGGCCACCATCCGGCCCGGTGTCCTGGCCCTGCGACCTTCCCGCCCGGACGCGATCGATCCCACCGCCGAGATGCTTCCGGCGCCCGAGCGGGCCCGGATCCGCACCGTGGCGGTCGAGCGCGACGACGACGACACCGGCGAGCTGCGTAGGGCCCGGATCGTGGTGGCCGTAGGCGTGGGCGTCGAACCCGACGGCTACCCGGTGATCGACGAGCTGCGGGCCGCACTCGGAGATGCCGCCCTGGGCGCCACCCGCAGGGTCACCGACCAGGGGTGGGTGCCCCGCAGCCGCCAGATCGGGGTCACCGGGCACGCGGTGTCGCCCCGGCTGCTGGTGGCGGTCGGCTCCAGCGGCCGGTTCAACCACACCGTCGGCATCCGCAACGCGGGGGTGCTCATGGCCGTCAACTCGAACCCCGACGCCGAGATCTTCGACCAGGTCGACGTCGGCCTTATCGGCGAATGGCAGACGATCGTCCCGGCCTTGACGGCCGAACTGAACAAGCGAGGCGTCGCCGACCGGATACGTTCATCCGACCCTCCCGCCGGAGGAACCGCGACAACCAGGCGGGGGATGCGGGTGTCCGACTTGCGAGCGAGTAGGGCGAAGCCCGTGCGAGCAAGCGGACGCCCGTAGCGCCCGCCGGGGGTCGTCATGATGGTCCGAGCGACGGCGGAAGGACGGGAACGTGCCGCAATGGGGGAGGTACTGAAATGAGGGAGGCACTGGCATGAGGGTCGGGATCGGGCTGCCTGTCACTACCAAGGGCACCGGCGGTGAGCTGCTGCTGGCTTGGGCCCGCCGGGCCGAGGAGGCCGGGTTCGACGCTCTGACCTCCATCGACCGGATCGTGTACCCCGGCTTCGAGTCGATGACCGCCATGGCCGCGGCCGCGGCCGTCACCAGCCGCATCGGCCTGCGCACCAACGTGTTGCTGGCCCCGGCCCGCAGCGCGCCGATGGTGGCCAAGCAGGCCGCGTCGGTGGACCAGATCAGCGGTGGTCGCTTCATGCTGGGCATCGGCGTGGGCCGCCGCACCGACGACTACGAGGCCACCGGCCGTGACTTCCACACTCGGGGCCGCCGCCTCGACGCCGACCTGGAGGCCATACACGCCGAGTGGCGCGGCCAGCCGGCGGGAGGCCGGTCCCGGCCGTCGACCGTGCCGTCTGTGCGCGACGGCGCGGTGCCCGTCTTCTTCGGTGGCAGCCTGGAGGCGGCTATAGGTCGCATCGTGCGCTGGGGTGTGGGATGGAGCGTGTCGTCGAGAGGCCCCAAAGAGACTCACAACAACGCCGAGCGGGTGCGGGCGGCGTGGCGGGAGGCGGGCCGCGACGGCTCGCCCATGATCATGGTGATGCACTACTTCGCCCTCGGCGAGGACTCCAACGTCGACTACCTGATGGACTACTACGGCTACCAGGGCGAACGGGCCCGCATGTTCGCCGACGGTGCCTACCGGCGTGCCGCCGATGTCACCGCCGCGTTGCGGGACTTCGCGGCCATCGGCGTGGACGAGTACACCTTCGTGCCCACTATGGCCGACCTGACCCAGGTGGACCGCCTGGCCGACGCTGTCGAGGCCGCCGGTGTCTGAACCCCTGGAAAGCATGGAGGACTCAGCCGACCGGCGCGCCGACCTGATCATCGAGGGCGCCTACGTCGTGACCCTCGACCCCGGCCGCCCCGTGATCGTGGACGGGTCGGTGGCGGTGGTCGGCGAGGCCATAGCCGCGGTGGGCCCCGCTTCGGAGGTGGCCGCCGCCTACCCGCGGGCCGATCAGCGCATCGACGCCTCCGGGTGCCTGCTGATGCCGGGGATGATCGACACCCACACCCACCTGTTCCAGGTTCTGGGCCGGGGACTGGGCGACGGGCTGGAGCTGATGGCCTGGCTGCGGGACTTCATGTTCCCCATGACGCTGCACATGACCTCTGACGACGCCGCTGCCGCCGTGCGGCTCAGTGCGTTGATGGCGGTCCTCGCCGGCACCACCGCCGTCGTCGACAACCACTACGCCCCCACCGACACGGCCACCACGCTGGCCGTGGCCGAGGCCGTGGAGAGCACCGGGCTACGCGGGGCGATCGCCCGCGGCATTTTCGGCAGCCGGGTCGAGGGCAGCGACCGCATGGGAGTCCCCGACGAGCTTCACGCCTACACCGCCGCCGAGGAGCTCGCCATCACGACCGAGTGCATCCAGGAGCGTCCGGCCGGCTCCCGGGTCGAGATCTGGCCCATGCCCGAGAACGTCGTCTACGTCGACCTGGACCTGATCGCGGCCTGCGCCCAGCTCGCCGCCGACCACGACCTGCGCTGGCAGGCCCACTGCAGCGAGGCCCAGGCGGAGGTCGTGATCTTCACCGACGTCCACGGCGAGCGCCCGGTCGAGTGGCTGAGCCGGACCGGCCTGCTCGGACCGAGGGCCACGCTGGCCCACGCCATCTGGCTCGACGACGGCGAGGTGGCCGCCATGGGCGGGGCCGGCGCCTGCGGGCTGCACCTCCCGGTGTGCAACCAGGTGGTTTCTTCGGGGGTGATGAGGCTGCGGGAGCTGGTCGACGCCGGGGCCACGGTGGCGCTGGGCACCGACGGCCTGGCGGTGAGCGGTCAGAGCATGTTCGAGGCCATGAAGTCGGCCTATGCCCTCCACCGCCTCAGCCGCATGGACCCGACCTGGCCGCCGTCGGAGACGCTGCTGGAGCTCGTGTGCACCCACGGCGCCCGCGTCCTGGGCAAGCCCGCTGGCGCTCTCACCGAGGGGGCGCTGGCTGACATGGTGGTGGTCGACACCCAGACGCCGCGCTTCGTGCCCGGGCACCGGCCGGTGGCGACGCTCACGCTGCTGGGACACGGCTGCGACGTCCGTGACGTGATCGTCGACGGCGAGGTGGTGGTGCGCCGCGGCCGGTCCACCCTCCTCGACCAGGACGAGGTGATGGCCACCGCGGCGGAGGCCGCCGAGCGGCTGGCCGGCGCGGCCGGCCTGGAGCCGTTGCGGGCCGCCTGGATCAGCCGCTAGAGGCTGAGCGGCCGATCCGGTCGTATTGCAGCCGAGAATGCGGTTGAATAGAGGCATGAGGCTCCCGGTGTGGGCACGTGTCGCACCGCTGGCGCTGATCACAGCGGCGGTGCTGCTCGCGGGGTGCGGCCGTTCGGGTTACCAGTACGTCGAGAACGCCGACGACACCGTCTTCCTGAAGATCCCCGAGGACTGGAACGTGGTGTCCGAGGGGACCGTCAACTTCGCCCTCACCCCCGACGACGACATCCAGCCCATTCCCGGCGAGTTCGTCCTGCCGTGGCGGGCCGAGTTCGACGCCGCTCCCGGCACCCTCGGGGGCTCGTCCGACTACGTGACGGGATCCGTCGAGGTCCAGCCGGTCGATCGGCGCATCCAGGAGAGGCTGCCGCTCACGTTCTTCTTCCCGGAGGTGTCCGGCGAGCAGGAAGGGGTGCAGGAGTTGCTTCACCACCTCGTGACCGTCGGCGACGTCTCCGGTCACCGCTTCATCTGGAAGGAGGTCACCGCCGAGGGCCTCGAGTTGATGGGCGACCGGCTGGTCCTGACCGACAGCATCAACAGCGTCGTCTACAGCGTCGACCTCCGGTGCAGCATCGGCTGCTACAAGGCCAACGCCACGTTGATCGAAGAGGTTATGAGCACCTTCACGGTGGAGGGCTGAGACGTGCGGCTGAGGCGTAGGAGTTCCCGTTCCGCGAAGGGGCCGTCCGAGCACGAGATGACTCTCGGCTCGACCACGTCGCGTCCCCGCGACGCCGACCGCAAGACCCGGCGGAAGCTCGATCCCTGGGACCGCTCGAAGTACCTGATCCTGGGGTCGGTCCTGTTCGCCTTCTTCTGGTGGCAGAAGCTGAACGGCAACCCCATCAAGTCGGTGGCCGACGGCTTCTGGGAGACCGTCGACAGTCAGGCCTGGATCTGGGTGCTGCTCGGGCTGGAGGTCCTGCGCCAGCTGCACTTCGTGGTGGCCGAGCACTGGTCGGGCTACTACCGGTTCTGGAAGTTCAAGGTCTTCGCCCGGGTCGAGAACCGCAAGTCCCGCATGGACCCGTGGATCCGCTTCCGGATCGCCCGGGTGCTCCGGATCCTGTTCTGGCTGCTGCTGTTCGGTGTGATCATCGGCCAGTTCACCGACCAGAACCCGGTCGCCGCCCTCATCGGCCTTCCCGGCCTTCTCAACAGCTGGCTCCCGTGGGCCGCACGGCTGATCATCTACCCGCTGCTGCTGATCAGCCAGTTCGTGCTGCTGTTCTGGTTCCTGTCCCGGGGCGGGGTCGAGACCTACTTCCCCGACGACATCGACACCCGCTTCGACGACGTGTGGGGCCAGGACCCGGTCAAGGAGCGGGTGCGGGAGAACCTGATCTTCCTGGAGAACCCCGAGGCCATCGAGGAGGTCGGCGGCTACGCCCCCGGCGGCATCCTGCTCTACGGCCCGCCCGGCACCGGCAAGACGCTGCTGGCCGAGGCCGCCGCCGGCGAGACCGGCAAGCCGTTCGTGTTCGTCGAGCCCGGCGCGTTCATGAACATGTTCTTCGGCGTTGGCATCCTCAAGGTGAAGGGCCTGTTCCGCAAGCTCCGCAAGCTGGCCCTGCGCTACGGGGGCGTGGTGGCGTTCTTCGACGAGGCTGACGCCCTGGGCAACCGGGGCGGGGCGGTCGGCGACGGCGGCGGCTTCGGCTCGGAGCGGTTCGCGGCGTTCCTGCGCGACGCCACCGAGCCCGGCTCGTCGTACCCGTACCTCTCGGCGGGCGCTCAGCAGGCCCTGCAAGAGGTCGCGCTGGGCGGCTACGACCGGGCCGGCACGCTGGGCGCCTACGGCGGGAGCGAGTGGAGTGGCCCCCGGCGGGAGTCGATCATGATGATGGGCGGCGGGGGCGGCATGGGCACCCTCCAGGCTCTGCTGGCCGAGCTGTCGGGCCTCAAGAAGCCTCGCGGCTTCTTCAACCGGATCGTGCGCAAGATGCTGGGCATGCGGCCCAAACCGCCCCCGAAGTTCCGGATACTGGTGATGATGGCCTCCAACCTGCCCGAGGCCCTAGACCCGGCAATGCTGCGGCCGGGCCGCATCGACCGCATCTACAAGGTCGGCTACCCCACCCAGGAGGGCCGCAAGCGCACCTACGAGGGCTACCTGGACAAGGTCGAGCACGTCCTCACCGACGACGACATCGAGAAGCTGGCCACCATCACCCCCTACGCCACCGGGGCCACCATCAAGGACATGGTGAACGAGGCCCTCATCACCGCCATCCGCGACGGCCGGCGGGTCATCACCTGGGCCGACATGATCAAGGCCAAGCAGCTCAAGGAGCACGGCCTGGCCGACGACTTCGACTACGTCGAGCACGAGCGCCACGCCCTGGCCATCCACGAGGCCTGCCACGCGGTGGCCCTGCACCGGGTCAGCCGCCACCGCATGATCGACCTGGCCACCATCGAGCGCCGGGGCAACGTCGGCGGATTCGTTTCGCACATCCCGCCCGAGGACCGCTTCACTCACTGGCGCTCGGAGTACGAGTCCGACCTGGAGGTGTCGCTGGCGTCGCTGGCCGGGGAGCGGATGTTCTTCGGCGACGACAACTCCTCTGGGGTCGGCGGCGACCTGCGCAACGCCACCCAGCTGGCCACGATGATGGCCGGCTACTGGGGCATGGGCGAGACCTTCGCCAGCCACGCGGTGCAGCGCCAGTTCGGCATCGGCGGCGGGCAGCGCAAGGGCGACGACGAGGACCCTGAGCGGGAGCTGCTGCGCACCGGGCTCGGCGACCAGGTCGAGACCCGGCTGGCCGACCGCTACGACGCGGCCAGGGCCCTGCTGGAGGCCAACCGCATCGAGGTCCTGGCGGTGGCCCACGCGCTGGAGACCCACAAGACCATCACCGGCGAGGATGTGAGCGCCATCGTCGACCGCAACGTCGGCCCCTTCCTCGACGGCAGGGGCTACTACACGCCCGAGGCCATCAAGGCCCTCGAGGACTACCACGCCGCGGTGCTGGAGCTGCGCCGAATAGGCGGGATGGAGCTGCCGCCCCTGCCCAGGATCTCGGGCATCACCGGCCGCTTGGTAGAGGCGGTCGCCGTCCCGGTCGCCGCCGGCGCCGCGGCCGGCGCCGAGTCCTCCAGCTCCAACGGCTCCTCAGACGACCAGCCCGCCTGACGGGACCCGCCCCGGAGTCGCTCCGACCGCCGGGGGAAGGGCGCGCGGGGACCGGCGGGTGCTACGGGTGTCCGCTTGCTCGCACGGGCTTCGCCCGACTTGCTCGTAAGTCGAACACCCGCATCCCCCGCCTAGCTGAGCGCCCCCTCCCCGCCCGGCTACTCCACTCGCTTATGGCCGCCCGGGCCGAAGGACTGCTGGGGGACGCCTCTCATCAGCGAGAAGTGGCCTTGGACGCCGCGCCAGGGGCCGTCGACGGAGTCTCTGACCAGCACGAACGAGCAGCGGCCCGGTCGGTCGAAGGGCTCACCGTCCTCCGCGTAGCCAGTCGAGGTCCAGGTGACCATCACCCCGGCCATCAGACGGTCGGGCGAGACACGGGACCGCATCTTGCCGGTGAGCAGGACGAAGTCGGTCATGGTGGGCCAGACGTTGCGCCACTGGGCGTTGACGAAGTGCTCCACCCCCACCACCACGTCGGTCCAGGTGCTGAAGCTGTTGACCTCGGGATCCATCATGGCGGCGGCGTCGTCGTAGCGGAGGTTGGCCACATGGCCCGAGAAGCGGTCCACCCACTCCTTGAGCGACTGCTCGTCGGTGTCCGAGTGCTCGCTGGCGGCCGGGGTGTTCATGTTGGGCTCCCGTCTCGCTCGGGTTCAGGCGATCGGCCCGAGGACCCTATCGGTGTAGCTGTTGGAGAAAGTCCCGGCCGGATCGAGCTCGGAGCGGACCCGCTGGAACCGGTCCCACTCGGGGTACAGCGGGGCCAGGGACCGGTGGTCGTGGAAGTGGAGCTTGCCCCAGTGGGGCCGGCCGGAGTAGTCGGCCGCGATGGCCTCCACCCCCTGGAAGTAGGCCAGGTAGGGCGTGCCCGCGTAGACGTGGACCGCGAACCAGCCGGTGTCGCGGCCGTAGGCGGTGGACAGCGGGATGTCGTCGGCGGCCGATACCCGCACCTCGACGGGGAACGTGACCAGCGAGGGCAGGCTCCGGACCAAGGCCCCGATGCGGCGCACGGCCTCGGGCACGGCGGCGACGGGCACCCCGTACTCCATCTCGTTGAAGCGCACGAGGCGCCTCGACGCGAACACCCGGTGGCTGGCGTCGATGAAGTCCCGCTCGCTGAAGGCGCCGCTGGTGAGCCTGGCCACCGTCGGGGCCAACGACGGGAAGCGCCGCACGGTGCGGTTGGCCAGCCCGAACACGACATTCTCGTAGAGCATCTTGTCGCGAGCGGCGGCCAGCCGGTTCTGTGGTCGCGGGGGTCCATCCGTGCGGTTGTTGCGCTTGACGTGGGCCCGACGGGCTCCGGGGATCCAGAAGAACTCCATGTGGTCGTAGCCGGCCATCTGCTGCTCGAAGTCGTCTAGCAGCCCGTCGAGCGGCTCGACGGTCTCGACCGCATGCAGGTTGAAGGCGGGGACGCACTGGAGGGTCAGGCGGGTGACGATGCCGAGAGCCCCGACGCCCACCCGGGCCGCACGGAGCAGATCGGGCCGATGGTGCCCGTCGCAGCTGATGATCTCCCCCCGCCCGTCGACGATCTCCATGCCGACGATCGTGGTGGCCAGGTTGCCGAGGCCCATCCCGGTGCCGTGGGTGGCGGTGGCGGTGGCCCCGGCCAGCGACTGGCGGTCGATGTCGCCGAGGTTGGGCATGGCCAGGCCGGCCTCGTGCAGCTCTCGGTTGAGGACGTCGAGGCGGATGCCGGCCTGCACGGTGACCCGGCCCTGGGCCGCGTCGACGGCCTCGACCGCGGCCAGGCGGTCCAGCGATACCAGGATCCCGGTAGTGCATGCCGTGTCGGTGAAGGAGTGGCCCGACCCGACCGCCTTCACGGTCAGCCCGGCATGGGCGGCCCGCCTCACGATGGCGGCCACCTCCTCGGGCGAGCCCGGCCTGAGGATCTCCCTCGGCACGCACACCTGGTTGCCGGCCCAGTTGCGGAACGTGGCAGTCCTCATCCGTCTTTCACCAGTGGCGCAGATCGATGGGCCAGCGGTCGATCACGTCGTCGCCGTCGACCACCCAGAGGCACTGGTGACGGGCGACGGTCGGGTCGAGGTGCCCGGGCAGCAGCCTCACCCGATCGCCGACGGCCAGCGTGCGGTCGGGATCGACCAGGGTGGTGTGCTCGTCCGACACGAACATCACCTCGCCCCCGGGCCACGACGGCGGCCCATGGTCCATGCCGAAGGCCTTGAGGCCGGCGTCGGCCACCGCCCACCGGCCGCCGGTCACCGAGATCACGGTGGCCAGCACCGAGACCGCGATCTCGAACGGGCTGTCGAGCCGGGCGTAGTCGGTGTCGAGCAGGCAGAACGAGCCGGCCTGGAGCTCGGTCACCCACCGGTTGACCGCGAAGGTGCCGGTGCCGCCGCCCGACACGACGTCACCGCCGACCGCGGCGTGAGCTTCGAGGAGCAGCTCCATCGAGGCCTGCACGCCGGCCGCCTTGGCGTCGGCGCCGGCCATCATCAGGTGGCCCTCGTAACCCATCACGCCGCGGACCTCCAGCCCCGCGGCCCGGGCCGCGCCGGCGAGGCGTCCGGCGTCGCCGGGGTCGCAGCCGCAGCGCCTGAGCCCGACGTTCACGTCGACCAGCACCTCGGACACGCCCCCGGCCGCCGCGCCGGCGACGGTGGCGTCGGAGTCGACGGCGACCGTGACCCGATGGCCGGCATCGACGAGACGGCCCAGCCGCGACGCGTCCAGCACCTCGTTGGCCAGCAGCAGGTCGTGACCGAGCCCGGCCGCGGCCAGGCCCTCCAGCTCCCGGATGGTGGCCGCGCAGAATCCCTGGTGGCCGCCGGAGGCGAGGATCCGGGCGATGGCGGTGGACTTGAACGCCTTCACGTGGGGCCGCAGCGACGTTCCGGGCCACGCCGCGGCCATGGCCGCGACGTTGGCGTCGAACAGGCTGCGCTCCACAACCAGACTGGGCGTGGGGAGCTGATCGAGGGTCTGCGGATCCGCGGTCACGGGCCGCATCGGTTCAGGCGTGGACCGGATTGCTGTATACAGGAATCATGACGCTTACGCGGTTCGGGTTCAACATCCCCAGTTTCACGTACCTAGGCATCGACGACGCCGACCTGTTCAACGCGGTGTGCGCCGCCGCGGCCACCGCCGAGAACAGCGGGTTCGACTCGCTGTGGGTGATGGACCACTTCCACCAGATCCCGCCGATGGGCTCCGACCACGAGCCGATGCTGGAGCCCTACACCCTGCTGGCGGCCCTGGCCCCCTGGACCCGGACCGCCCGGCTGGGTGCGCTCGTCACCGGCGTCACGTACCGCAACCCCGCCCTGCTGGCCAAGACGGTCACCACCCTCGACATCGTGTCGGGCGGGCGGGCCGTGCTCGGCATCGGCGCAGCCTGGTTCGAGGCCGAGCACATCGCCTACGGCTACGACTTTCCGCCGGTGGGCGAGCGCATGAACCGGCTGGAGGACGCGGTGCGGATCTGCCGGGCCATGTTCGACGGCGGCCCGGCCACCGTGTCGGGGACCCACCACCGGGTGGCCGGAGCCCTGAACCGGCCCCGACCCCTGGCGGCGGGCGGTCCGCCCATCCTGGTGGGCGGGGGCGGCGAGCGGCGAACACTGCAGATCGCGGCTCGTCACGCCGACGCCTGCAACATCTTCGGCGACCCGGCCGGGGTGCGCCACAAACTCGACGTGCTCGAGGCCCACTGCGAGAAGGCCGGCCGCGACCCGGCCGAGATATCCAAGACCCGCCTCGGCGCGCTGGTCATGGCCGACACCACCGCCGACGCAGCCCGGCTCGGCGCCGAGATGCGCCATACCCGCAACATGAGCATGGAGAAGTACCAGGGCTACGCACTGGAGGGCGACCGTGACAGCGTGTGCGAGCAGGTGGCGGCCCTGTTCGACGCCGGGCTCGACGGGCTGATCGTCAACATGCACGACACCACCGACCTCGGCGCCATCGCCGAGGCCGGGACGGTGCTGCGAGACAACTTCGGCTTGAAGTGACCCAGGCAGCCAGCGGCGGGCTGGCCGGCGAGCCGACCAGGCCGGTCGTCTCACTGGTCTCGTCGGTGTCGTCGCAGACGGCGGCCATGTTCCCGGCGTTCGGGGCAGGCGCGCTGGCGCTGCAGATGGGCGACGACCTGGGCTTCACCGAAGCCGGCCTGGGCTCGGCAGTGGCCTTCTTCTTCCTGCTGGCCGCGGTGACATCGCCCCACGCCGGGACGCTCACCGACCGGCTCGGCCCGCAGCGGTCGCTGCGGGTGGCCAACATCTGCAGCGCCGCCGCGCTGCTGGGGATCGCTCTCGTGGTGCAGTCCTACTGGCTGCTGCTGGCCGCGCTGGGCGTAGGGGCGATCGGGCTTACCATCGCCGGGCCGGGGACTAAGACCATGGTGGCCCGGGGCACCGACGCCCGCCGGCACGGCCTGTTCTTCGGCGTCCAGGCCGCGGCGGTGCCCCTGTCGGTGCTGTTGGCCGGTCTGGCAGTGCCCGCCATCGGGCGGACGCTGGGGTGGCGCTGGGCGTTCGGGTTCGCGGTGGCCGTGCCGATGACCGGCCTGCTGCTGGCACCCGGATACCGGGCCCGGCCCGGCCACACGGTCAGGACCGGGGGAGCGACCCGGGGCCTGAGCAGGATCGACTACGGACCGCTGAACCTGATCGGGCTGGCCGCCGCGCTGGGGTCGGCCGCGGCCACGACCATGGCCGCCTTCTTCGTGTCGGCCGCCACCAACGCCGGCCTCACCGAGGGCCTCGCCGGCGGCCTGCTGGCGGTGGCCAGCGGCCTGCCGATCGCCACCCGGATCGCGGCGGGCTACCTGGCCGACCGCTTCGAGTCCGGGCACCTGCGGATCGTGTCGCTGCTGCTGGGCACCAGCACGCTGGGTTACCTGGCCGCGGCCACCGGCTCGGTAGTGCTGGTCCCGGCGGGCGCGATGTTCGCACTCGGTGTGGGGTGGGCCTGGAGCGGGCTGATGGTCCACTCGGTGGTCCGGGCCTACCGGGACTCCCCCGGCGCGGCCACCGGCATGACCTCGGGCGGGCTCAACGTCGGCGGGGTGGTCGGACCGTTCGCCTTCGGCCTGCTGGCCGAGCAGGTCTCCTACACCGCCGGGTTCCTGACGATCGCGGCCTGCGCCCTGCTGGCCGCGCTGGCCGCCGACGCCGGCCGCCGACGCCTGATCCGAGCCGGCGCCAACCCGTGACTCAACTCCGTAGCCGCGGCGTACGGCCGTGACTCAACCCGGCAGCGGCGACTGCCAGCCCTTGACTCAACCCGGCAGCGGCGGCGCACGACCGACTCTCTCACTCGTCTCGTCGGCCTCGTCGCAGACCGCTTCTCTCTTCCCGGCGTTCGCGGTGGGCTCTCTAGCGCCGTTGATGGGCGAAGATCTGAGTTTCGGAGCGGTCGGCCTGGGCTCAGCGGTGGCCTTCTTCTTCTTGCTGGCCGCGGCGACGTCGCCGCACGCCGGAACTCTGGCCGACCGTCTCGGCCCGCAACGGTCGTTGCGAACCGCAAACATCCTCTGCGGTGCGGCACTGCTGTTGGTGGCCACGGTGGCGCGCTCGTACTGGGTGCTGCTGGTTGCGCTGGCGATCGGCGCGATCGGGCTCGCCATCGCCGGGCCCGGGTGTTCGACCATGGTGGCCCAGGGTGTTCCAGCCCGCCGTCACGGCGCCGGCTTCGGGGTGCTGGCGGCCGCGGCGCCGTTGTCGGTGGTGCTGGCAGGCTTGGCCGTTCCGACGATCGGGCTCACGCTCGGATGGCGTTGGGCCTTCGGGATCGCCATCGCCCTACCGCTCGCGGGATTCGTGCTGGCCCCGGCATACGGGACCCGGTCCGGTCCCGATGTCAAGACGGCGGGCGCGGCCCGGGGCCTGAGCGAGATCGACTACGGGCCGTTGAACCTCATCGGACTGGCCGCAGGGCTCGGCTCAGCTGCGACGACGTCCATGGCCGCGTTCTTCGTGTCTGCCGCGATCGACGCCGGCCTGCAGGAGGGTCGGGCCGGCAACCTGCTCGCAATAGCGAGCAGCGCGCCGGTCGCCACGAGGATCGCGGCGGGATATCTGGCGGACCGCTTCGAGTCCGGCCATCTGCGGATCGTCTCGTTGCTGCTCGGCGCCAGCACCGCCGGGTACGTGGCCGCGGCCACCGGCTCGACGGTGCTGGTACCGCTCGGCGCGATATTCGCCCTCGGGGTCGGATGGGGCTGGAGCGGCCTGATGCTGCACTCCGTGATCCGGGCCTACCGCGACTCCCCCGGCGCGGCCTCCGGCATGACCTTCGGCGGCCTCAACGTCGGCGGGGTTGTCGGCCCATTCGCTTTCGGCCTGCTGGTCGAGCAGGTCTCCTTCGCGGCCGGGTTCCTGGCCATGGCGGGCTGCGCCCTGCTGGCCGCCGTGGCCATCGACGTCAGCCGCAGACGGCTGATCCGCGCCGGCGCCACCCCCTGACCGGGGCCGCCCCGGCGGTTCAGCTACCAAGGATTGGGCATGGAACGCCACTGCTTGATCTTGTCCCGCGTCCTCTGCTCCTCGGTCCGGGCGGGTCGCCGGTGCAGGACGTTCAGCGGCGGGAGTCCAGCGGCTTGCCGGTCGAAGTGGCTCTTGATCCGCTGTACCTCGTCGTGCAGGTCCCGTTCCAGCCAGTCGCGCAGGTAGCGCTCCATCAGCGGCCCGTAGAAGCCCTTGAACCAGAAGCGGTAGCTGTGGGTAACCAGCGACCCGCGGCCCCGCGGATCCACCACGAAGCTTCCCCGCATCCACATGAGGCGATCCGTGAGCCAGGGTCCGTCACTCTCGAAGGTGACCGACCGCCACCGGTCGAGCTTCACCGACAGGCGCTGTCGGGGGCTGCGGATGCCCCGGATCGAGCCCTGGATCACCACATGGGTGGTGCCGTCGGCGCCAAGGGGCGGGTTGTCGTACACCTTGGCGATCTTGCTGTCGAGCGTCCAGTAGGCCTGGAGGTCGCAGACGAACTCCAGCACCTCCCGCGGCGTGGCCGCCACATGCACCGAGTCGTGCGCCAGCAGCACCAGCGCCCAACCTAGCCCCCGCCGCGGGCCGAGGGCCCTGAGAGAGAGTCTCTGCGCGGTTCTGAACGATTCATCGACGGCGGTATCGGGACTCCCTGTACTCGTCCACCCAGCGTTGCGAGCTTCGCCAGCGGCCGTCACTCCCCCTCGTGGCCTGCAGCCGGCCGCGGCGGGCAGCTTCGCGCAACGCTGCGATGCTCAGGTCTGATCCGGCCAGCGACTCGATCGGCACGAGCTTGGCCGGACCCGCGACAGCCGGGAGCACAAACCTATAGAGGCTGTCGAGTACCGCACGAGCGATCATCCCGCCCAACGGCGCGAACGCGCCAGCATCGGCTCGCTGGAGCGCCCGGAGGTACTTAGCTCGGTCCCGCTTGTAGATGATGGCCGGCGGATAGCCCGAGCGCACCAGGATCAGGTTCAGCGCGAGACGCCCGGTGCGGCCGTTGCCGTCGAGGAACGGATGGACCTGCTCGAAGCGGCAGTGCAGCGAGGCCAGTGCCTCGGGGAAGGTGAGCGAGTTGGTGTCGAGAGCGTTGACATTGTCCACCCAGGCGGTGAGCTCGGCACCGACCAGCGGCCATGACACGGGTGTCATGCCCCCGGGGAAGGCATGGATGTCGTGCTCTCGATAGCAGCCGGGCCCCTCCCGGTGCGTGGCATCTGGGTGAGGCGCCACCTCCCACACGGGGGCCATGGCGGCCCGATGAACTTCACGGACCTCGGAGGCGGTCAGCACTTTGCCATGGCTTGCCAGTGCCGAAGGGCGGACCGCCTGCCGGTAGACCCAGTCCGCGGCGTCAGCGTAGCCCCGCACTTCAAGGTACTCATGCAACTCCCTGTTGCCGACAGCGCGACCCTCGTCGAGCAGCCGCTGTACTTGCTTGAGGACGAGGGTGTTGCCTTCGATGGCGGTGGAATGATGGGCCTCCTCGTACCAGATGCCGCGCCAAATGCCGGCGGCCTCCTCGGCGAGGGGCATGCCACCGAGATTGTCTCGCAACTCGGAGACTTGGATCTGCAGGCGGCGATAGACCTCCTGATGGGCCAGACGTCCTCCGCTCACAGATGCTGTGGGGTGGTCACTCATGACCTACAGTCTAGCAGCTATAAGATGATTTTTCATTCAATCATGTGGTATCAATTTGTTGAGCCTTCACGAAACAGTCACACAAAACAGATTCTTGAGGTTTGTCGATTCCTTCGATTCACCCTCTCAATTTGTTGAGTTTGCGAGAATCTTTATGCACAAAATACATTCTCGGCGGCGGTGTGGACTGCGCTAGTCCTCAGCCGAGAGCGGCTTGGAGGCCGGCGGCGTACTTCTTGCGCTGCGTCTTGACCATCAGCGGCACGAAGGGCCGCATGATGATCCACGGACCCGACGGGGTCATCTCCAGATCCATGGTGATGCGGGTGCCGCCGTCGGCGGTGTCGCTGAGACGGTAGGTGCCCGCTACCGGCCAGGAAGTGTCCTCGGCGCAGACCCAGGTGATCGACGAGCCAGCCTCGACGGCGGTGATGCGGAACTCGACCTCCTGGCCGCGGTTGGTCTGGCGGTAGACGGCTCCCACCGTGCCGGCGGCGCCCCCGGTCAGCTCGCAGGTGGCAACGTCGTGGCGCCACTCGGACTGGTTGGCGGCGTCGGCCAGATAGGCGAACGTCCGCTGCCGGTCGGCGGCCACGTCGATCTCGACGGTGCAGATGCTCATGAGGTGGGACCGTACCGGCCTTCGGAGCGCTGGTGGGCCAGGGTGGCGATCACCACGTCCTGAAGGGCCACGCCCTGCGACTCGAACAGCACGATGCCGCTTCCCGGCTGGGGCGGGGTGACCGTGCCCGCGATCACGTCGGCCAGGTCGACCAGGTCGTCCCAGTCGAAGATCCCGTCGGCGGCGGCGTGGATCAGGTCGCCGGCCTCGGTGCGGGCCCCCTCGGCGCTGTCGCTCACCACGAAACCGGCCCGCTCCACGGTGGCGCCGTCCACCTCGCGGCGGTCGGCCTTGGTGGACCCCACTGCGCACACCAGCGCGGCCGGGTGCAGGCGGGCGCCGTCGAAGAGCGGGGTGTAGCTGGAGGTCACCGTGGCCACCACCGCCGCGCCGGTGACGGCCTCGTCGGCGTCGGCTACGGCCCGCGCCGGGATGCCCCGGTCGCGGCCCCATCGGGCCACCTCTTCGGCCTTGTCGTGGCTGCGGCCCCACACCCGGAGGTCCTGTAGCGGCAGCTCCTGGGCCAGCGCTTCCACATGGGGCCGGCTCTGCGTGCCGGTGCCGAGCACCGCTGCGGCGGACGCACCCGGGGGCGCCAGGTGCCTGACCGCCAGCGCGCTGGCCGCCGCGGTGCGGATGGCGGTGAGACCCAAGCCGTCGAAGGTGGCCACCAGCCCTGCGTCGGGGCTGAACAGCCCAACCAGGAAGGCGAATCCGCCGGGATGGGTGAGGTAGAGCTTGCCTCCGACGACCTGGTGCCGGGGCCACGACGCGGCCATGGCGCTGCCCATGAGCCCGGAAGCCGCGGCCCGCACCCGCAGCGTGGTGGCCGCCTCGCCCGCGCCCAGGTCGCGCCAGGCCTGCTCCAGCCAGTCGGTGACGGTGGCCAGATCGCACAACTCGGCGATCCGCTCCTCGGTGTAGTGGGGGACGGGGCTCATCTCCGCTCCTCCGTGAAGTGTGGGACGGGGCTCATAGAAGCTCCTTGAGTCGGGGGAGGGCTCTGGCGTTGACCGCGGCCGCGAAGGCCTCGGTGCTGGCCGGATCGGTGCCCGGCGGCGCCAGATCGTAGGTGAGCGGTCCGGCCCGGAGCGCCCCTGCGAGCGCTTCGGTCACCACCGGACCGAGGTCGGCGGTCTCGGTGAACCACTCCAGCAGCGCAGCCAGCGCCAGGTAGGCCCCCGACGGGTTGACCCGGCCCTGGCCGAAGTGGCGGGGAGCCGAGCCGTGCACCGGCTCAAACAGCCCCACGCAGCGGCCCTCCACCGGCGGGCCCGGGTTGACGCTGGCCGAGCCGCACAGCGCGATCGAGCCGGCCCGTCCCGCCGCCAGGTCGCTGAGCATGTCGCCGAAGATGCCCTCGGTCAGCACGACCGTGTCGGCCATGACGTCGTCGTGGGCCAGCTCGAAGGCCATGCGGTCCACGTAGGTGTGGCGCAACGGCACCCCCCGGGCGTCGGCCACCCGCTGGGTGATTGAGCGCCACAACCGGCTGGTGGCCATCAGGTTGGCCTTGTCGGCCGACACGATGCTGGAGGCCAGGCCCTGCTCGACGAGGTCGCAGGCCATCTCGGCCAACTCCGTGATCTGCGCCGGGGTCAGGATCACCTCGTCGCAGGCCGCTTCGGACCCGTCGCTCTCGGTGCGGGTGGAGGCCGCGCCGTAGGCCCCGCCCAGCAGGTTGCGCAGCACGATCAGCGGCCGAGCCGCCGCGGCACCGTCGCCGCTCGGGCCGGTGTTGACCCGCACGATGTTGCGGATGCTGACCCGCAGGTCGTAGCGCTGGCGCAGGCCGATGATGGAGTGCTCGGGGCGGTAGTCGTCCAGCGACACGCCCGGGTGCTCCCCGGCCGCGCCGAAGAACATGGCGTCGCAGTCGTCGCAGGCGGCCAGGGTGGGCTCGGGCAGGCCGGTGCCCAGCTCACCGAAGGCCGAGGCTCCGACCGGCCACGGTCCGGTCAGCTCGATGCGGCCCGCGGCTGCGACGGCCTCCAGCAGCTCGGTCGGCCCGGCCACCACCTCGGCCCCGACACCGTCGCCGGGCAGCACCGCGATGCGCCGAGCACCGCTCATGCCAGCATCGCCTCCGCGCTGAGACGGGCGACCATCTCGAGGCCGGTGTCGCCCAGGACCGGGTCGAGCCGCTCGACCCAGGCCCGGATCCCCTCCGCGATGGGCGGGTAGTCCCGGTGCCCCAGGTCGCTGCCGAACACCAGCAGCTCGTGCGGGTAGGAGGCCACCAGGTCCTCGGTCCTCGGTCCGGCCTCGCTGGCCAGCATGTCGGCCAGCACCCCGATCTCCAGGTGCGCGTCCAGGGCCCGGAACTGCGCGAGGTGGTCGTCGCGCCAGCCCAGGAACGGCAGGCCCGGGTGGTTGACCACCAGCCGCTGCACCCCCCGCTGCCGGGCGGTGTCCAGAGCGACCACGGCCTCGTCCATGGTGAGGTGGCCCGAGGCCAGGACCATGTCGTTGCGGGCAACCTCGTCGAGCACGTCCAGCCATTCCGGGCGCACCTTGCCGTCGTCCACCACCGGCACCTCCCGGAACGCGATGCCCCGGTGCGCGCTCAGCTCGGGGTTGCTGCTGGCCGCGATGTGAGCCGGCGACGAGATCGTCGGGAGCCACACCACCCGGGCGCCGAGGGCGGCTGCCACCGCCACTGCGTCGGGGTTGGCGCCCCCGACGGGCGAGTTGAGCACCACGCCGCCGATGGTGTCGTCGCCGAGCAGAGCGGCCCGCTCGGCCGAGGACCCCTCGTGGGCCTTGAGCACGAACATGGACACCCCCGCCGCCTTGGCCTCGACCAGCGTGTCGGGGTCGTGGCTGTGGCGGGGCGCCAGGCTCGGCGCGGAGTGCACGTGGAAGTCGATGATTCCGTCGATGACCGTCATGAGCGGGCCCCTTGCAGATCGATCCATTCCTGTACAGCGATGTCTGTGAGCAGCCTCCGGCGCACCTTGCCGACGCCGGAGTCGCGGGGGATGTCGTCCACCCGGGCCACTGCGCTGGGGCGCATGAAGGTCGGCAGGCCGGAGCTGGTGGCCAGAATCGCGTCGGTGGGGATCGACTCGCCGGTCATGTAGAGCACGATCTCGTCGCCGACCAGGTCGCTGTCGCGGCGCCACACCGCCACATCGTCGATGCCGTCCACCGACGCGAACCGCTGCTCCACGTAGCCGATCGGCACGAACTCGCCTTTCACCCTGATGGACTCGCTGCGCCGCTCGATGAACACCAGGTTCCCGGCCTCGTCGGTGCGGCCCAGATCCCCGGTGGCGAACCAGCCGTCCTCGTCGAACGGTCGCAGCAGCCCGTCGGACCGCCGGTAGCCGGAGAACAGCACTCCCTCACGGTCGGCCCGGACCCGGATCTCCCCGCGGTCGTCGACCTGCCACTGCACCTCGTGGCGGGCCCGGCCGCCGTAGCGGGACATGCCCTCGGCCAGCTCCGGCCTCTCGCCGCGGCGCCACGCCCAGATGTGGCACAGCCCGCCCGCCTCGGTGGAGCCGTAGGCCGAGAAGCCCAACGGCACCCCGAACGTCTCCAGGAAGTCGGCATCGGCGAAGAACACCCGGCTCACCTGGTGGCCGGCCGCGTCGGCGGCGGTCGTGGCCCGCTTGAGTATCTCCACCGGGGGCGCGTGCAGGATCAGCACCGTCGCCCCGACCGCCCGGACCAGCGGCCAGAAGCCGCTGGCCGAGAAGCGCTCCAGGCCCAGCACGTCGACGCCGCCGGTCAGGCCGCCGATCACTCCGTAGCCCAGCGGGTTGATGTGGAACATCGGCAACGGTGCCAGCACGGTGTCGGCCTCCGAGAAGCACATCGAGTCGGCGATGAACCGGCCGAGGCGCAGGAAGTACTCGTGGGTCTGCTCGCAGAACTTGGGCACGCCGGTGGTTCCCGACGTGTGCATCCACCCGGCCACGTCGAACCGGTCCCGCCCCAGACCCGGCGCATCGGCCAGCCCGTCGAGACCGGCCGCGGCCACCGCATCGATCACGCGCCCGCCGGTGGAGGCCAGCACTCCCCGGTCGAGGCCGCCGGCATCGAGGTGCACCGCTCCCGCGGCGACCGGCGGCGACACCTCCCGACCCACCCACACCACTGCTTCGGGTGCGAGCTGCTCCAGCATCTCGGCCAGCAGCTCGTCGGGGTAGTCGGGGTTCACCATCGCGACCTCGGCCCCGGCCAGAACCAGCGCCAGCCACGCCGTCAGGTAGGAGTCCGACGTGGTCCCGATCAGGGCCACCCGCCGGCCCAATCCCGCGCCGGCCTGCTCCAGCGCGCCGGTCGCGCCCATCGCCCGGCCGGCGGCCTGCTCCAGCGTCGGTGTTGCGTCGCCGGCTATCCCGAAGCGGGCCCCGGGCCGGCGCTCCACCCGGTCGCAGACCAGCTCGGCCAGGTTCCTCACGCCGCTACCCGCTCTGGGGTCAACCGAGGCCCTCGTAGTCGTCGGACCTGAGCACCCGGCGGGCGACGTAGTTGCGCAGCACCTCCAGCGAGCCGCCCGCCACCCGCAGCACCTTCATGTCGTGCAGCAGCTGGCCGTAGTCGGTGTCGGTGTACAGGCCGTGGCCACCGGTGAGGGCGAAGGCCTCGTTGACGGCGTGCTCCGAGGCCCGGATGGCCATCTTCTTGGCCAGCGTCGTGGCCAGCGCCACGTCCCCTCCGGCGTCGTGGACGTTGGCGGCGTGGTCGCGGGCCAGCGACGCCCCGTACAGGTCGCTGTAGCAGTCGGCCACCGTCCACTGGATGCCCTGGAAATCGGTCACCACCGAGTCGCCCACCTCCCGGCCCGACCCGTAGGCGATGGCGTCGGCCAGGGCCCTCCGCCCGAAGCCGATCAGCTCCGACGCGTTGCCCAGCCGGCTCATGTTGAACGTGGAGAAGAACGTGTCCATGCCCCGGCCGGCCTCGCCCAGCAGCGCCGAGTCCGGCACCCGGACGTCCTCCAGCCACACGTCAGCGGTGGGGATGAGGCGCAGCCCAATCGGGTCGGTGTGGCGGGTGGACACGCCGGGCAGGTCGGTGTCCACCAGGAAGGCGGTGATCCCCTCGGGCGCGATGGCGTACACCAGCGTCACCTGGCTCTCGGCGCCCAGGTTCACGTGGGTCTTGGCGCCGTTGAGGATCCAGTCACCGCCGTCGCGCACCGCAGTGGTGCGCATCAGCTTCATGGACGAGCCCACACCCGGTTCCGAGATCGACTCCGAGAAGATCAGCGTGCCCCGGGCCATGCCGGGCAGGTAGCGCTCGCGCTGTTCGGGCGTGGCCCAGTCGATCAGCCACCGCTGGCCTTGGATCGAGATCTGGGGGGACACCAGCCCCAGCCGGCCCACTTCCTCCTCGATCAGGCAGTATTCGGCCACGCCCAGGCCGCTGCCTCCCTCATCCACCGGGGTGAAGGGACCCACCCAGCCCCGGCTGCCCATGGCCGCGTATATGTCGGCTGGGAAGCGGGCCTCACGCTGGCAGGACCGCAGCTCGTCCCGGTGCTCCTCCGCGAATGCAGCCATGGCTGCGATGGTGGATCCGGGCCAATCCGGGTCCTTGAAAGTCAGGTTCACGTACATGGCTCGTCCTGGCGGAGCGGGTTGGGCCCATGTTGTATACCAACCCGCACACCGACACCTAAGGGGGGCTATAGAGCGTCCACGAATAGGTGCCAGCGCCTCGCGCCGCGGAGTGGTCTAGCCCGCTCTTGTTCGCTTGCGCTCACGGGCCGCTCGGGCCACGGCCTCGCTCGTATGGGCCGGATTCGCCCGCCTACTCGCTCGGCCTCTTGGCCTGCCGTCTCAGGACTCGTCGGGCTCGGATTCGTCAGGTGAGGAGTCGTCGGCCTCGGACTCGTCGTCCGATGTGAGGATCCGATCCAGCGTTCTGGCCGCTTCGGAACTGCGAGAGGACGGGAGGGCGGCCGCGTCGACCGGGTTGCATCTGCGGAGCTCCTCGATGACATCGTCTTCGATGTCGGTGTCGCCCCGCTCGCTCGGGACCGGCCTGTCGTCGGCCATCGCGCCTTCCCGCCTTCGTGTGCTCAACCCATGTTTCCTGGGATCGTAGGGATTCAGGCCCATTAGTGGCCAGAAAGCGTGTTCATGCGGTCCTCGAGTCGCTTGCGGGCCCGGTGGACCCGGATGGCGACCGCGTTGGGTGAGATGCCCATGGCCTCGCCGATCTCGGCGTGTGACATCTCTTCCCACGCCACCAGCATCAGGAGTTCGCGGTCGGCCTCTCGCAGGCTGCTCAGCGCCGGGAGCAGGGCGCTGGCCCGGTCGGTGACCTCCGGCGGGCTGTCGGCCCACGCGGGAGGGGTCGCGCTGCGGATCTTGCCCCTGAGCCGTATGAGACGGCGGGCGGATCGGACCGCGGTGAGGATCGTGTTGCGGGCTACCCCGAACAGCCATGCCCGTTCGTAGCCCTCGGGAACCTCGTCACGTCGCCGCCAGGCCACCAGGAAGGTCTCCGAGACCACATCGTCGGCCGTCTGCCCGTCCACGCGCCTGCGGGCGTAGGCCAGCAGCATCCGGTAGTTGTCGTCGTACAGGTTGATGAACCAGTCTCGGCCCCGGCCTTCGGCCGCGTCGACGCCCATCACTTCTGCTATGTCCATTGTCCTCCTCTTTCTTTCTCCCCCGATACGGAGCCGGCGCGGCAGGCCGGCCTGACGGTTCTCCCTCTCCAGCCACCGCAAGGGAGTCGACCTGCACGCGTGCCCTGGCTCCTGCCAGCCGGCCCGCATGGCTGCCTTGCCCCCGGATCGCAGCATCGAGAGAGGCGTGTGTAGGTCGTGGCTTCAGTATTTCGAATGATGCGCGTGATGTAAATGTGCCATTCGTCACACATGGCACGAGCGGGCCTGCCCGCCCCTGTCACCGGGTGGCCAGCCTGCTCCTGTTACCGGACCCGTGTCACTGGAGGGCCAGGGCTGCTCCTCCCGAGCGGGGGTCGCTGGCGAGCTCGGCGTGACGGTGGTCCCCGTCCTGGGCGTGCGGGGCGACGACCACCTGCAGCCCCCCGCCCACGTTGGCCGTGGGGCGTACCTCGTAGCCGGCCAGCCTGGCGTCGTCGCGCCACTCGATGCCCGGCTCCGCGAAGGCGTACCACGGCTGGCCGATCCCGGCCGGAACGCCGAAGCGGTCGCCGGTGGGGCACACGAACCAGCGCGGCCCGGCCGCGATGTCGGCCGTGGCCGCGCCCAGCCGGAAGCGCTGGATGGCCTGGGCCAGCCACTGCACCTGCCGGTCGCCTCCGGGGGTGGCCAGGGTCATCCAGCCCGAGCCGTCGCGGCGCCGGACATGGGCCGCGCTCAGCGTGTGGGGCAGCACGGCCCCACCGCGCCGGTTGCATCCGGGCAGGTCCGGGCGGTCCGACAGCGCGGTCCCGACCCGGTTGCTGAAGGCCACGCCGGTGCCGTTCGCCACCCAGCCCGTGCCGAACTGCACTCCGGCCAGGCTGTGCACCACCGTTGCCGACAGCCCGCGGCGGTCCACCGCGGTGGCCACCGCGGTGCCGGCCGGCAGGGCAGACCCCCGGCGGCAGAACTCGGTGAGCTGTTCCTCGGTGAGCGGCGCGGTCGCCTCGGCGTACTCCCGCGACGCGGGGTCGGCGCCGGGTCCGGCGGCCGACAGCAGCGCCGGAGTGATGGCCGCCTGGCTCGGCGCCGGTGCCACCCACACCACGACGTCGTCGAACTCGAAGCGCCGGGCCGGCTCAACGGTCGCCTGCACCGAGTGCAGGTCGTCGTGGGTGAGGGCCGCGCCCTCCTCGGCGGCCGCGGCCACGAGCCGGTCGGCCAGCTCGCCGCGGTAGAACGCGTCAGACCCTCGCTGCGCGACAACGTCCAGGGTGGCTGCCAGCTCCGGCATGCGGATGGTCGTGCCCTGGCCCGGGGCTGTGCCGGTGCCCAGCATCCGATGCAGCGCTTCGGTGTGTCCCCGGTCCTGCACCCGCCGGTACACGTCGGCCATGCGAGCGGTCACGACATGACCGGCCGCGGCCGCTCCCGCACCGTCGAAGAGCTCGGCCCAGTCCAGCCTCCCATGGGCCCGCCAGGCCGCCTCGGCGCCCCGCAGCGAGCCGGGCACCACCGCGTTGTGCGGACCGCTGGTGGGCGGCCAGCCCTCGCGGTTCGCGCCGTTGGAGCCGGCCGGCGCCAGCGGCACACGCGACCACCCTCCGTACACCTCGACGACCTCGCTGGCCTGTTCGTCCCCGCCGGCCACCAGGGCCACCATCTCCCCGCCCGGTCCGGACTGCGGGGCGTTGACCACCCACTGGGTGAAAGCCGCGGACAGCGCGGCGTCGACCGCCGAACCACCGGCGCGCAGGGCCTCGATCCCCGCCTCGGTGGCCAGCTTGTGCCCGCTGGCGACCCCCGCCGACCCGCTAACAGACTCGGCGACCCGCATCCTGCCGCCTACCCGCTCGGCCGTCTAGAGCCTGGTGATGGCGGGCAGAGCGTCGACCAGGTCGTCGAAGCGCAGCGGCCGGTCCTCTAAGGCGGCTCTGCTGGCGGCCTCGCCGGCGAGCATCGCTATGTCGGCCGCGCTCCAGCCCTCGGTGCTCTCAGCCAGCTCGGCGGCCAGGTCCTCGTCAAGTACCAATCCATGGGCGGCGGCCAGCGACCCGATCAGCTCGCCCCGCCGGCCCCGGTCGGGGTTGGGGACCTCCAGGTGCACCCCGAGCCGTCCCGACCGCAGCACCGCCTCATCGATCAGCTCGGGCCGGTTGGACGCACCCACCACGAACACCTGGCCGGTTGCCAGCACGTCGTCGAGCGATGCCAGCAGGGCCGATACCACCCGCTCATCGGTGCGCTCGCCACTCTCGCCGGCCCGCACCGGGGCTAGCGCGTCGAGGTGGTCGAGCATCACCAGCGACGGCCGGGCCTCGGCCGCCCGCCGGAACAGGGCCCGCACCGCTTCCTCCGACTCGCCCAGCCACTGGTTGTAGACCTTGCTCCCCTCGATGGCCACGAAGTTCACGCCCAGCTCCGAGGCCAGGGCATGCACCAGCGCGCTCTTCCCCGAGCCTGCGGGTCCGTGCAGCAGAACCCCCTGATCGATGCCGGTGTCGCCGGAGTCCACCGCCCGGCGGCCCAGCTCCCGGAGCCGCCCCTTGAGCTCGCCGAGGCCCACGATCTGGTCCCAGGTGATGCGCTCGGTGCGGGTCACCACGTCGCGCAGCACGCTGGGCCGCACCGTCCGGAGCGCGGCCTCCAGGTCGCCGGGCTCAACCGCCAGGTCGGTGCCCTCCAGCGAGTCGGCTAGCTCGAAGCCCTCGCGGCCCGAGGCCAGCCGGTCAGCCGCCTCCAGACCGGCCGAGCGGGCCAGATGCATCAAGTCGGCCCCGGTAAAGCCGCCGGTCTCGCCGGCCACCGACGCGATGGCGTCCTGGGCCTCGGCGGTCAGGGGCATCTCCCGGGTATGGATGGACAGGATCTCGGCCCGGGCCGCCTCGTTGGGCGGGCCCACGAAGATCTCCTCCTCGAAACGCCCGGGACGGCGGAAGGCCGGGTCGATGGCCTGGATGCGGTTGGTGGTGGCCATCAGGATCAGGCCGTCCACCTCCTCCAGCCCGTCCATCAGGGTCAGGAGCTGGCTGGCCGCCCGCACGTCGCTCTGTGACGCCAGGCGCTCCCGGTTGGTGGCGATCACGTCGAACTCGTCGATCATCACCAGCGACGGGGCGTGGGCCAGCGCCCGCGAGAACAGCAGCCGGAGGTTGGCCTCGGTCTCGCCCTGCACGCTGCCCACCAGCTCGGTGGCCGACATGCGATAGGCGGTGACGCCCAGCTCGTTGGCCAGCGCCTTGCAGATGAGTGTCTTGCCGGTGCCGGGCGGGCCGTGCAGCAGCACCCCCTTGGGCGGGCGCACCCCCAGCCGCCGGTAGAACGCGGGACGCAGCAGCGGCAGCTCCACCAGCTCGCGCAGGCGCCGGATGATGGGGTCGCACCCGCCGACGTCGGCCAGGGTGATGAGCCGCTCCGAGACGCTCACGTCGGCCCGGTGCAGCTCCACCTCGGTGCCGTCGCCCATGCGCGACGGCGACGGCGACGCCAGGTCGATCCGCACCAGCATCCCCGCCCCGCCCGGGTAGATCTCGGCCAGCACCCGGTTCCCGGGGTACAGCGGCGTGCGGTCGTCGCGCAGCCGCTCCAGCAGCCGCTGGTGCAGGTTGAACGTCAGGTTGTAGGGCGGGGTGATACGGGCGCTCTCGGCGGCGGGCAGCTCACCGGCCGCGGCCGCCTCCAGCGGCTCGCCGGGACGGACCGCCAGCTGGGGCCACAGCATGCGGCCGAGGCGCACCAGCGCGTCGTCGTGGTCGTGGACCCGGACCACCGCCCAGGCGGTGTGGTCATCGTTGCGGAGCGCGACCGCCTCGCCCTCGGCCAGGCCCAACTGCTCCAGTCCCGCCGCCGACAGGCTGGCCTCGGACGGTCCGAGCTTCGATCCCGGCGCGGGCCGGGCCGCCCAGCACCTCAGCTGTTCTGGGCCTGCCACTCCGGGCACGGCTCGAGCACCTCCATGGCCACGCCCCCCTCGGGGCTTATGGCTGAGTCGAGGTTGGCCCAGCACACCAGCATCCGGGTGGGGCCTACGCCGGTGTTGAAGTGCTGGTAGGTGACGCCCGACTCCTTGATCGGGACGGCGATGACGTCGCCCTCCTCCCACTCGTGGGCCCGGCCGTCGAGCACGGTGTGGCCGCTGCCGACCAGCACGAAGTGGAGGATGCCGCCCTGGCAGTAGAGCTGGCCGCTGTTGGAGCCCTGGGGGATCTCGAGCTCGTGGAAGTACAGGGCCCGGGTGCTGGGCGTCTCCAGGTGGGGATGCAGGTACCACCGCATGGTCCCCATGCGGTTCAGCTCGGGCTCGCAGTCCTCGCGGCCGATCAGGTTCTTGGCCGCGGCCCGGCGGTCGCGCTCCGCCCTCGACTCCTCGAAGGTGAGGTCGTACAGGGTCGGCTCAGCCATCGCCGGCCCTCTCGCCGATGATCCGGGTGACCGCCACGATGGGATCCTCGGTGGCCCCGTCGCCGTCCCCGTCGCCGGAGCCGTCGCCGTCGGTGCCGGTGTCCTTGGCCGCCATCTCCCGCCAGTTCGACTGCTCCTTCACCTGGGCCAGCATCGACCCGGTCTGGAACAGGAACGGGATGTAGATGAAGGCGATCCACTGCGAGCTCTGGGAGTCGTCGTAGTTGAAGTGCTGGTGCTCGACGCCGCCGGGCTTCACCGGCAGGATCAGGAGGTCGCCGGGCTTCCAGTGATACTCGACCCCGTCGAACACGCTGTAGCCCGCGCCCCGGGTGACGTAGATCACCAGCCCGCCCTGGTGGGTGTGGGCCCCCGACTCGGTCTGGATGTCCTTGCGGAACACCATCCAGTCCTGCACCGAGCGGTCCTCGGCCTGCATGTGCAGGTAGTACTTGCTGCGGCCCTGCCGGGACTGCTGCCAGGGCAGGTCCTTGCCCTTGATCACCACCTGGCCGTTGTTGGCCAGGTTACGCCTCTCCTCGAAGGTCGAGAAGAACACCTCGTAGGGGTGGCGGTCCTCGGTGCTGCGGTCACGCTCGCGCAGCCGCGTCTGCTCTCGTTCGACCATTGTCGTCCTCTGTCCTGTCTGTTGGGGTCTCGCGTGCCTGGCAACGACTGTCCCGCCGGCGGCTGCGACGGTCAGGCCGCCATGCGCAGGAACCGGGTGGCGTTGCCCGAGAACAGTTTCTCGCGTTTTGCGCTGTCTTCAATGCCCCATTCCAACGCGGCGCCGGGCGAGTCCGGGAAACGGCACTGGGCGTGGGGGAAGTCCGACTGGTACATGAGCACGCCGTCGCCGAGCACGCTGTCGACGTAGTCGTAGATCTTGCGGCCCTCGTAGAGCTCGATCCCGCAGTAGACGTGGCCGGCCCGGGCGTACTCCGAGGGCAGCATCGACAGCGCCGGCCCCTTGCTCTTGAGGTGCCTGGACTGCCCGTCGAGGCGCAGCAGCCACTCCGGCAGCCAGCCGCAGCCGGTCTCGGAGAACCCGACCCGGAAGTTCGGGTGCCGGTCGAACACCCCCGACAGCAGCAGGTAGGCCAGCCGGAGCTGCGCGCCCCACGGGTGGGCTGCGGTGCGGGCCACCACGATGTTGTCCCACACGTCGCGGTAGCCGGGGAAGTAGGGGGGCTCGTAGAAGAACGAGTGGTGCAGCAGCGGCAGGTCCGCGGCCGCCATCGCGGCCCAGATGGGCTCCAGGTCGGGGTCGTCGATGGGGAAGCCCTCGGCCAGCGCCAGCATGGCCCCGGCCACCGCCGGCTGGTCAGCCCACTCCTCTATGTGGCCCACCGACCATTCCACGTCCTCGCCGGTGAGCTGCAGCAGGCTCTTGAGCCGGCCGGTGTCGATGGAGCAGAAGTCGGCCATATAGCGGGCGTAGGACTCGTACAGTCCGGTGGCCACGTCGGTGGGGCACACCGTCACCGACTGGGGCCAGGTGCCGGGGATCAGCAGGTGCACGTCCGTGCCCTCTCGGTCCATGTCGGCGATGCGGCCCTCGGCGTTGTCGTGGCCGACGCCGTAGCGGGGGGAGTCCTCGGTCACCACCAGTCCCCGGATCTTGCCCTCCAGCGCGGCCCGGCCACCCGCGCCCAGCTCCTCCTCCAAGTGCGACTTCTCGCCGATCTCGCGCAGGTAGCCCCGCGGCTCGATGCTGAGGTTGGTCCAGGGCTCCTCGGGGTCGCCGTAGGTGAGCGGCAGCTCCACCCGGCGCTCGTAGTGGGCCAGCTCCGCGTCCCAGCGGTCGAGCAGCTTGCGGTCGGCGTACCGCTTGAGCACCTCCACCGACGGCCACACATGGGTGTCGGTGTCGATGATGGTCAGCCCGTCGCGCACGACGCTCCTCCTGGTTGGGTGTTGCTGGCTTCCGGAGCGTTGCTCCCGGCCGACCCGCCGCGCCGGATTGTATACCGTTTGTCTGTACACCCTTGCATCGGGCGAGATGTACCCGGTTGCCGAACCGGCAGGCCCGTGGGCTCGCTGCCAAATTGGGGACGAAATGGGCACTGGATGCCCACTATCGGCATCAATTTCGGCTGGCGACTCCCCGACGCTCGGTCCGGGGGGAGGGCGTGGCAGGCTGACCGGATGCGGGTGGTCGTCATCGGTGCCGGGATCGCGGGCGCGGCCGCGGCCTGGCACTTGGCCGAGCACGCCTCGGTGGACATCATCGAGCAGGAGGCCCACCCCGGCGCCCACGCCACCGGCCGATCCGCGGCCCTGCACACCGAGACCTCGGGTGCTCCGGTGGTGAGCGCGCTGGCCGCGGCCAGCCGTCCGTTCCTGGCCGAGCCGCCCACCGGGTTCACCGACCATGCGCTGCTGTCGAGGAGGGGCCTGCTGTGGATCGCCCGGGCCGCCGAGCGCCACCTGCTGGAAGACAAGGCGGCCGCGGCGGAGGCCCACGGTGTAGAGGTCCATCGCCTCGACTCGTCGCAGTGCTGCGACCTGGTCGGGGTGCTGCACCCCGAGGCCGCCGCCGGCGGGGTCCACGAACCGGGCGCCATGAACATCGACGTGGACGGGTTGCTGCAGGGATTCCTGCGGGGTGCCCGCCACCGGGGCGCCGAGTTGCATGTGGACGCCGGGATCACCGCGGTCACCGAGCGGGACGGCGGCTGGCGGGTGCAAGCCGGAGATCTGCACTGGGACTGCGACGTGGTCGTGAACGCGGCGGGTGCCTGGTGCGACCCGGTGGCCACCCTGGCTGGGATTGCCCCGCTGGGCCTGAGGCCGCTGCGGCGCTCGGTGTTCGTGTTCCCCCCTCCGGAGGGAGTCGATGCTTTGGGCTGGCCCATGGTCTGGGACATCGGCAACCGGTTCTACTTCGAGCCGGAGGGGCCGATGCTGCTGGTGTCGCCCGTCGACGAGACCCCCAGCGAGCCGTGCGACGCCCGGCCCGAGGTGGAGGACATCGCGCTGGGGGTCGAGGAGTTGGAGGCGGCCACCACCTTGCAGGTCCGGGGCGTGCGCCGCACCTGGGCCGGTCTGCGAACCTTCGCGCCCGATGATGTGCCGGCGGCCGGCTTCGACCCGGACCATCCGGGCTTCTTCTGGCTCGCCGGTCAGGGCGGCTACGGCATCAAGACGTCCCCTGCTCTGGGTCGCTTGTGCGCGGCGCTCATCCTGGACCGCGAGCCGCCGCTGCAGCCCGATGACGTGGCGGCGCTGGACCCGGCCCGCTTCCGACCCAGCAGTTGAGCGCCGCCGGGCCGGTCAGGCGGGGTTGAGGGGGAGTTCGGTCACCTCGACCGGGTCGTGCTCGCCGGCGTCGTGCCTGCGCCCGCCGGTGATCAGCGACCTGGTGACCGCCTTGGCAGCGAGCTCCTCCAGGTCGTCCCGTCGGGGGTCGGTCAGGTAGGCGTCGACCGCCGCGGTGTCGGGGAACGACAGCACCAGCACCGCGTCAGGACGTCCCGGCCCGGCGTCCACCTCCCCGGCCCGGCGCTCGGCCCGCCCGCCGTGGCGGGGCAGCAGCTTGAGCAGGCGGTTGATGTACCGCTCGAACTGCCGCTTGGATCCGCCCCGCCAGAGGCGCACCGTCAAGTCGATCCGGCTGGTGCCGCTCACAACCACGATTGTACGTCACGTCCCTGACAGGCCCGGAACGGCCGGACTCCGAGACGGGCGCCGGGACGCTAGAGACGCTCTACCCGGCGGCGGGTGCCGGCTCGCTCGTGCTCGAACCGTTCGGGGTTCAGCCGCCGGCCGAGCTCGGTGATGCGCAGGCCCCGGGTCTCGATTGGGGCGATCCCCGAGTCGGCCAAGCCGTGGTAGCGGGCCGCCAGCGCCTCCTTCTTGCGCACCTGATGGGGTTGGAAGTCATCGAATTGCCGGGTCGTGATCTCATCGGTCACCACTAGTTCGCCGGCCTTCACGGCCGACGCCACCAGTTCCTCGCCGACCTCGGTGCGAACGATGATCCCGTTGAATCCCTCGTCCTCGCCGGTGGGGGCCCCGCCCGGCCAGATGTCGGCTGAGGCCACGTCGGCGGCCTCGCCCAGGGCGTCGGGACAGAACTTGCAGCGGGTCTCGACCTCCCAGCCGGCCTCGTCCTCCCACATGTCGAGGTAGGTCTTGGTGAAGCGCTCGCCGGCCCTGGTCTCCACCACGGTCGCTCCGGGGTTGCCGTGGCCCCGGTACCGAAACAGCGCGACCTCGGTCTCGTCCAGACCGAACTCGTCGAGCACCGCCGTCGACTTGGTGAGCCGCGACTGCCCCCCGCACACCAGCGCCAGGCGGATCGTACACAGCTCGTCGACTCGGGGGTCTGTCCTGGAGAGCGAGTGAACTGCTCCGAGGTCGCAGGGCTTGGCGATGAGGGCGAAGGGCCGGCCCCGGTCCAGCGCGGCAGCCAGGCCGGCAAGGGGGGCGGTCGGCCCGTAGCGTGACGCGGTGTTGGCCCGTACCGAGTCCGGGGTCTTGGACATGACCCAGCGGCTGCGCATGGGCTGCTCGGGGTCGGCCCCGACGTGGAGCACGAAGTCGACCCGCCCCGTTCGCAGGGCGTGCATGCCCAGCGCGGTCAGCACTCCGCCGGTGGCGCCCTCGTAGCGGACGTCGGGATGGGCAGCCCAAGCTCGGGCCATCGACCGGTAGGCGCCCCAGACGGGGTCGGACTTGCAGCCGGCCTCGACGCGGGCTTCGGCCACTGCGCCCGGGCAGGCGGCCACCAGCTGAGCCTCCTCAGCCGGTGTGAACTCGTCCACGGGCGTGGGCCGCAGCGATCCGCGCCTGGTCATGGCCATCTTGACTCGACCCCCGGTGAGCGCCTCGCACAGCCCGCAGCCGATGCACAGGTCGTTGGCGACGATCTCAGCGATGGTCGGCTTCGGGGTCATCCCAGGGTCGACAGGAGGTGGCCGTAGCCGGGGTTGGCCCCCAGGCCGAGTCGCTTGAGCATGGCCCAGTAGAGCGCACCGTCGGAGGCCACCAGGGGCTTGCCGGTGGCCCCCTCGACCATGTCGAGCACCCGGACCATCCGCATGCCGGCGCCGGTCTGCACGACGGCGTCGGCCTGCGGGGCCCGGGCGTGGGCGTCGACCGCGGCCGCGAACATCATGTCGTCGGGGTAGTCCCACAGCGTGGCGGCCTCGTGGCGCAGCATCTCGTCGTGGTCGGCGATCAGCCCCTGGTCGATGATGTTGCCGGCCCACAGCACCCGGAAGCCGGCCGCCTCCAGGTAGCCGTTGATGCCGGCCGACCAGTCGGGCCGGAAGTACCCGTTGGCGATGGTGATCGTCTCGGCGCCGATCTCGCGCAGGCCCTCGACGATGGCCTGGCCGGCCATCACGAACGGCGCGCCGGCCTTCGCCGAGATGTCCGCGCAGATGCGTTCGATGTCGCTCGGGCTGGTGCCGGTGCAGTGCACCCAGTTGGTGCCCACCTGGCCGATGACCTGGCAGTGCGAGCGGCCCAGACAGACGGCCGACTCCTCCAGCACGCCGAAGTTCCGGGCCCGGTCGTCCAGCGTGTACTGGTAGCCGTCGATGTGGTTGACCCGCTGGATGATGCCGGTTCCGGGCGGGGCCACCTTCACGAACTGGGTGGGGGAGTCGTCGAAGAACTGCGGGGTGGTCACGAACCCCGCATAGGCCCGGTACTGGCGCCGTACAGGCTCGATCATGGCGGGCTCCTCCTGCTCAGCACGTCCAATCGCGCGGCACCCTACTAGCGGGTGTTGTCTGCGCTGGGGAGAAGGCTCGGCAGCCGTCAATCGGGCGTGTCGGGGCCTCGCTTGGCGGGCAGTTCGATGAAGATCTGGCCGTCTCGCACTTCCAGCGAGTAGCGGGGCTGGTAGCGCTCCCTGGCCGTGCAGTACCCGGTGGTGACCTCGTAGGCCCACTGGTGGCCGGCGCACACCAGCCGGGTGCCCAGCATCACGCCCTCGTTGAGCTTGCGGCCCCGGTGGATGCACACGTTGGACAGCGCCACCGGCTCGCCGTCGTTCCACAGCAGCAGGATCTCGTGGCGGTGCAGGCTCACCACCAGCTTGCCCGCCGAGGCCAGCTGGTCAGCGGTGGCCTCCACCTCGAACCATCCCCTGGGTGGCGCCATCGCGCAGCCCGTCCCTGCCGCTCAGCCGGTCAGCCGCTCAGCCGGTGCCGGCCCAGCCGGCCCGCGACCCGCCGCTGCTGCTGCCGGGCTCGTCGTCGAGGCCCACCTGGTCGGGATCCCAGCTGAAGGTCACGTCGCCGCGGGTGTAGGTCTGGCACGCCAGGCGGTAGCCCTCGTCCACCAGCTCGCCCAGCCGGGCCCGCTCCCGCCGGCGGGGCGGGTCGAGGTTCTCGGCGCCGTCCTCCACCACCAGCCGGTCGGTGCCGCAGTTGCCGCTGGCGCACTGCCACGGCACGTCAATGTTCTCCCGGATGGCCATCCGCAGCACGTTGACCTCCTCGCCCTCGGCGAAGTCCACGTACGCCTCGGCGGTCTTGAAGTAGATGCGCGGCACGCCGGTCAGAGCCCCGCGCCCGGACTTAACCCGCCATCAGCCCGGCAAGCGCCCGGGCTGTCAGCCGACAAGCGCAGGCTCGCGCTCGTCTTCCTCCACCCACGGGCCGAGGTCGGGCTCGACATACGTCTGGTAAAGCGCCTTGGTGTAGGCGAAGCGCATGTCGGCGGCCTCCCGCACGTAGTGCAGGCAGCGCTGCTGGAGCTCGGGGGTGTCGGCGTACTTGAGCACGATCTGGTAGCCCCGCTCGCCGTGGATCTCGTCGGAGGTGATGTGCAGGTCGAAGAACTCCGCCTCCCACTCCGAGAACCCGTACTTGTTGATGAGCGTCGGGTACTGGGTGCGGTAGATGGACGGCACCTGCGACTCCAGGCCGACGATCAGCGCGGCCGACGACACCACGAAGTTCTCCCGGCCCGACACGTAGTACATCCAGCCCTGCATGCCCTTGGCGAAGGGCATGGCGTTGTTGCGGTCCTGCACGTAGGCCCGGGTCCCGCCGCACGCCTCGGCGAAGCGGATCAGCAGGTCGGTGTGGCGGTCGTCGCTCAGCTCCTCCTCGTACATGTTCTGCAGCAGGAAGTCCTTGGCGTCGCGGGCGTGGTCGGGCGTGTTGGCGTACATGAGGCCCAGGTAGTCGCCGAACGGGCCGATGTAGTGGTAGTGGTTGGTGGCCCAGTGCACGAAGTGCTCCTTGTGGAGCTTGCCGGTGGCCCAGGCCCGGCTGAAGGAGGCGTCCTTGGCCATCGTGCCGGAGAACGCCTCCTCGAGAGCCACTCGGAAATCACTGTGGGACATCAGGTCGGCCATGACACTGCTCCTAATGGTTCGGCTGCTGCACGACGGGTCCGGAATGGAAGGGGCGCCGGGGAGAGGTCGGAATCCCCGGCGCCCGCCATTGTATACAATACTGAGGGTTCTGATCGGGCTCAAATCGGGCGGGCTCGGGAGGGAGACGACCGTGCACGAGACCCAGGTTGACTTCTTCAGCGAGGGTGTCAAGTTGAGCGGGCTGCTCCGCTCGCCCGACGTGGTCGCCGGCCCTTCGCCGGCCATCGTGCAGGGGCCGGGCTGGCTCGGGCTCAAGGACGCCAAGCTGTACCTGCCCTACCACGAGGCCCTCACTGCGGCCGGCTTCCATGTGCTGATCTTCGACTACCGGGGCTTCGGCGACTCCGGGGGCGACCGGGGGATCCTGCTGCCCCAGTACCAGCTCGAGGACCTCATCAACGCGGTCACCTACCTGTGCACCCGCGACGACGTCGACTCCGACAACATCGGGGTGTTCGGCAGCGGCGGCACCGGCGGGGGCAACGCGGTGCTGCTGGCCGCGGCCGACCGCCGGGTGCGGGCCGCGGTGTCGCAGGTGCCGGTGGCCGACGGCGAGGACTGGCTGCGGCGGATGCGCCGCGAGTACGAGTGGTACGAGTTCCTGGCCCGCCTCGACGCCGACCGCAACCGGCGGGTGCTCACCGGCGAGGGCGAGATGGTCCATCCCCGCGAGGACATCATGGTCCCCACCCCCGAGCGCCGGGCCTCCAAGGTGAAGGCCGACGTCGACGACCGGATCCCGTCGTCGGTGCCGCTGCGCTGCGCCGAGGCGATCATGGACTACCGGCCCATCGACGTGGTCCACCAGGTGGCCCCGGCCGCGCTGATGATCATCGCGGTCGCCGACGACGCCACCACCCCCACCGACCACGCCGAGCGCCTCTACGAGCGGGCCAACGCCCCCAAGAAGCTGGTCATGCAGCGCCACACCACCCACTACGCGGCCTATAAGCAGTACGGCGACGCGGTGATCCCCCAGATGGTCGACTGGTACCGCACCCACTTCACCGGCGGGTCGGTAGAAGTGCACCAGAGCACCCTGGCCGACCCGCCCGAGCTGCTGGTCAAGGACCCCGACTAGTGGCGAATTGCTTGCCGCTGGCGGGTCAGCCGGCGGCCTCAACCGCCTCGCGCAGCCACGGCACCGGGCAGGCATCGTCCCAGTGCATGGCTCTTCCAACGTACTGCATTCCGATGTGGTAGCAGATGGTGAACAGCAGGTCGGAGAACTCTGCTTTGGTGAAGATCTGCTGCATCTCCAGGGTCAGCTCGTCGTCGACCGCTCCCCGGTTGGCGACGAGTTCATGGGTGTAGCGCTCCACCATCTCCAGGCGTCGACGCTGGTCAGGATCGGCTGACATGGCGGCTTCGTCGTCGAGGATCTGGTGGCCCGACCGGACCGTCCTGAAGGTGATTCAATAGTCGCATCCGAGGGACTCGGCGCTGGCGATCCGGGCCCGCTCCTTGAGGACCGGGCTCACCGCGGACCTCTCCCAGATGGACTCGTCGATCCGGCCGATCAGGTCCCCCAGCGGCCCGTGCTGCGCCATGAACGTCTCGAAGGGGAGTGCGGGCTCAGTCATGCGCGGATCCTATGCGCCCCGGGCGTCCGCCGCCGTCTGTATACAATCCGCCCATGCTGACTCCGCCGATGACAGCCCCCCTCGGGGCCCCCTGATGTCTGGTTCTCCCACCGTCGATCGGATCGTGGCCGGCGGCACCGTGGTGTCGGGCACGGGCACCCAGGACGCCGACGTGCTGATCGCGGGCGAGCAGATCGCGGCCATCGCCGCCCCCGGGACCATCCCGCTTCCGGACTCGGTGGAGCGCATCGACGCCACCGGCAAGTGGGTGCTGCCCGGCATGGTCGACGTGCACGTGCACCTGCGCGAGCCCGGCTACGTCCACAAGGAGGACATCAGCACCTGCACCGCGGCGGCCGCGGCCGGCGGGGTGACCACCGTGTTCGGGATGCCCAACCTCAACCCGGTCACCAAGAACCTGCAGGTGCTCGAGGAGCTGTTCGACCTCTACGACACCAAGAGCATTGTTGACTGGAACCACAACCCGGTGCCCAGCGTGCTGCACGAGGTGCAGCCCATGGCTGACGCCGGGGTGGCCGCCTTCAAGATCTACATGGTGGTCGACACCGGCCGCGACTACCCCCATCCCTCGGGCACCGGCATCCACGACCACGGGCATCTGCTGCGCATGTTCGAGGCCATCGGCCCGACCGGGCTGCCGTTCATGATCCACCCTCACGACCAGGCCATCATGGACGTGACCGAGCAGTCGCACTGGGACCGGGGCGATCGCAGCCCGGCCGCCTACGCCCAGACCCTGGCCACCCACAACGGGCTGATCTGGGACGCCGCCATCGCGGTGATCCTGCAGATGGCCGAGGCCACCGGCACCAAGCTCCACATCGTGCACATGCAGACCGAGGGGTCGGTGGAGCTGGTGCGGCGGGCCAAGGAGCGGGGTGTGCCGGTGAGCTGCGAGGTCAACCACTGGGCCCTGTTCCTGTCGCGGTGGCGCGACATCGAGGAGCTCGGCCCCTACGCCCTGTCGTACTGGGTGCCCGACCACCATCGGGAGGCGGTGTGGGGCGCCCTCAACGACGGCACCATCGACATGCTGTCCTCGGACCACGCTCCCCACACCCGGGCCGAGAAGGACATCGGCTGGGAGGACTGCTGGGCCTGCCACACCGGCACCCCCGGCGTCCAGGAGCAGTACCCCATGCTGCTGGACTGCTCGATGGACGGGATGATCTCGCTGCCCAGGGTGGCCGAGGTGGTGGCCGAGGAGCCGGCCACCGAGTTCAAGCTGCCCTCCAAGGGGTTCCTGCGACCCGGCTACGACGCCGACATCGTGATCTTCGACCCGGCCGACCAGACCCGCCACTCGGCCGACACCGTGCTGTCGAAGTGCGGCTGGACCGCCTACGACGGCCGGATCACCAAGGGCCGCATCCACCGCACGCTCGTGCGGGGCCGCGACGTGTACGTCGACCGCAAGGTGGTGGGCGAGCCCGGCTGGGGCTGCCACGCCCGCCCCACACTGTGAGGAGGACGCGATGACCGACACCTCGGATATGAAGTTCGGCCTGCTGATGCCTCACTTCGGGGGCCATGCCAGCCGCCGGGCCGTGCTCGACGGGGCGGTGCTGGCCGAGAGCTTCGCCTTCGACTCGCTGTGGGTGCGCGACCACCTGGTGTTCGAGCCCCACGCCGAGATGGAGGCGGCCGACATCACCTTCTACGAGGCCCTCACCACCCTCACCGCCATCGGGGCGGTCACCGAGAACATCACGCTGGGCACGGGCTCGCTGATCCCGTTCCGCCACCCCGTGCACACCGCCATCAGCATCGGCACGCTGTGCAGCCTGGTGGGTGACCGGGTGGTGCTGGGCTTCGGTGCGGGCACCTTCGACCACGAGTTCGACGTGATCGACATGGCTGGGGTCGACCGGGTCGGACTGGTGCGGTCCAACGCCGAGATCCTGCGCCGGCTGCTGACCGAGGACGGGGTGACCTACCGCGACGACGTGTACTCGTTCGACGACATCTCCATCGAGCCCAAGCCGGGTGCGCCGGTGCCGTTCTGGTACTGCGGGGCCACGCCCCGCTCAGCCCGTCTGGCCGCCGAGTACTGCGACGGCTGGATGCCGGGCCGCACCACGCTGCTGACCATCGCCGAGCGGGTGGCCACCATGCAGGCGATGACCGCCGATAACGGCCGGCCCATGCCGACGGTCGCGGTGATCCCGCCCACGTCGATCGCGGCCACCCACGATCTGGCGGTGTCCGGGGTGAACCTGGAGGGCCTGCTGGCCTGGGCCAACCTGCGGGGCAAGTGGTGGGCCAAGCCCCCGTCGGGCAGCTTCACCACCGCTGAGGACATCGAGGGCTCGCTGATCGCCGGCACCCCCGACGAGGTGGTCGAGCAGGTCGGGCGATTCGCCGACGTGGGAGTGGAGCACCTGGTGTTCGACCTGCGCATGAACTTCGACCGCTGGTTCGCCTCGGTCGAGCTCCTGGGCCGCGAGGTCCTCCCCGCCCTACGAGCCTGATTCTCAGGTTGGTGCCCGTCTAGGCGGCGGCCTCTGGTCGCGCAGCTTGCAATGAGACTCAAGGTGGAGTCTCGTCATTAAGTTGCGCCAGAGTAAATCTGAAGCTATTCTGATCTATGAGCTTCGCCACCGGGCCATACAGCGGTGCGCCACTGTCCTTCATCACGCGCACGACATTGCACCTGCATCCGTGCCGCTGGGCCCAGGAGAAGCCCTATGACATCTGTCGCCCCCGCCCACGAGGCAGTTCCGCACATGACTCCCACCCCCCGGAAGAGTATACACAAAACCACGACCACGAGACAAGCAGAAATATCGGATGCCCTCGACTGGGTGAAAAAAAAAGAAGG